>NZ_JBIBJV010000006.1:0-572888 GCF_042958885.1 Streptomyces sp. NPDC007945 | reverse complement strand
CGGGGGCGGGGCGCCGGCGACGGCTCCCTCTTAACACACCCAGTCCCCCGCCCACCCCGTGGTCCCCGGGGCCGGGGCCCGGGGGGCGGGGGGCCGGGGGGGGCCCCCCCCCCCCGGGGGCCCCGCCCCTCTCCGTCGTGCTCCCGGGAGGGCGCCGAGGTCACTTTCCGTTGGCGTAGTGGGTGCGGACCCACAGCGGCAGGGCGAACCAGCAGAGCAGGTACCAGGCGAGGACGCCGGAGACCAGCCAGGGCACGTACGGGTCGTGCGTCGCCACCCGCAGGATGAGGAACAGGGCGGACGTCAGCGTCGCGAGCAGCAGCAGGATGCCGGTGAAGGTCAGCCGGGAGGCCCAGACGACGGCCTGCGGCTTGACCCGGTGCCCGGAGACGATCCGGTGGAAGGAGACGGGCCCGATCAGCGCGCCCGTCGCCAGCGACCCCAGGACGACCGTGACCAGGTAGATCGTCTTGTCGGTCTGCTCCAGGTCGTGGAAGAGCGGGGTGAACACCACGGTGAGGAGGAAGCCGAGGAGGATCTGGACGCCGGTCTGGGCGACCCTGATCTCCTGGAGGAGCTCCTGCCAGCGGCGGTCCGCGCGCTCCTCCGCGGTCTCGCCGCGTCCCTCGCGCCGGCCGGTGCCGGCTCCGCCGTCGGCCTCGGTGCCCTTGCCCGGCTCCCGGCCCGTCCCGGCGTGGTGCGGCTCCCTCGGCTCGTCCTCCGGGGTACCGCCGTCTCGGTCGTTCATGAAGATCCTCCTCTGAAGCACGGGGCGGGAGCGGACCGGCACCATCCGGGTTCCGGTGGCGCTCCGCCCATGATCGGTCGTGGACGGCGCCGACGCGCGGCGGGTCGGAGCGGGGGCGACACGGCGGAAGCCCCCGTCGAGCGTGGGGGCTTCCGTCCGGCGCGGCACGGTGCGGAGTCAGGACCGCGGCGTACCGCCCGTTCGTGGGGGCGTGTGCTGCCGCCACCGTCCGGGACGGGCTGCCCGTCCGTCGCGGTGCGGCCGCCCTCGTTCACCTTCGGCCCGCCCGTGCGGCCCCTCCTGCCCGTCCCGTCCGCGCGGCGCGTCGGGGGTCACGGCGGGAGCGTACGTGCGGCTCTCCCCGCTCCGGCCCGAGGCACTGGGGTCCTCGGACGGGACTGCGGCCTCCGGCGGCCTTGACGATCGCGTCACCGGAGGGCGGGTCGGGCGGCGGGGCCGGCGTACCGGTGCGGAGGGCTCCGCCCCGGCGGTCCGGCCCCCGTGCGCGGGCCCGGGCGTCGTGCCCGCGGGAAGCCCCCGGGTGGGGGCGCGGCGCGAGCGGACGCCCGGCACCGGAAGGCCGGGCGTCGGGATCCCCGGGAGCGGCGGCTCGCACCGCTGCCCGGGGGTCCCGGGGGCCGTCCGCGCTCCCACCGGCGCGGCACACGGCGCCACGCGCAGGAGGACTCGGGTCGGGTGCGACATGAGTGCCTCCTGAAGGGGTTCCGCGGGCCGACTGACCGTCACCCGACTTCCTGCGCCTATGTGTTCGACTTGCCACTCTTCCCGAAGCCAAACGCGGGCGGGACGGAGAGGTGATCGGGGAGGCGAATGTGGGGAGTTGGCGGCGGGCAGCGGCGGGACGGGGGGCGGGGAGGCGTGCTGGCGGGGTGGCACCTGGGCCGGCCGCTCGGGCCGATCGACCCGGGCCATCGACCCGGCCCGTCGACCTCGCCTGACGACCCCGGCCGGTCACCCCGGGGGGTCGTCCCCGGATCGTCGTTCCGGAGTGCGCCACCCCCGGGTGGTCGTCCCCGACCGGCCGCCCTCGGGTGGTCATCCGCGAGGGGCCGTCCCTCCGGCCCGGTCGGCTCGAGGGGCGTCGCCCTCGTGCGTCCGCGCCGACATGCGAGCGGCCCGCACCTCCACCAGGGTGCGGGCCGCTCGTCAGTGCCTTCGACCCGCGGCAAGGGGGGAAACCGCGGATCGTCCGGCGTGAGCGTGTCCCTTCGCTCGATCTCCGCATGCCCCGCCTTCCGGGATCCATGCCCCCGGGTCCGCCTCCGATCGGGCCCTTTCGAACGGCCCCCTCCCGAACGGGCCGGGCATGCGACCGCCCCGCTCGGGAGGGGGGCCCGAGCGGGGCGGTCGTGGGGCCGTCGGCGGGTGGCCGAGGGGGGAGGCCATGGGCCGACGGCGGGAAGAGGTGGTCCTGTGGCGGTGCCGTGATCCGCCTACCCGCCCCTCGGGCGGCCATGCCACCCTTCTTCCACACCCGGCGCGCGTCCCGGATCCGGCGGACGGTCGCCCGCCGCTCGGTCCTCCCGGCGGATGCCGGGGGCGCGGTGCCGTCCGTTCCCCGCCGCTTTATCCGTTGGCGCCGGCTCACGTCGGTGTGGCACGCTTCCCTCACGCCGAAGGGGTGTAGCTCAGCCGGCCAGAGCGCCGGTCTCCAAAACCGGATGCCGCAGGTTCGACTCCTGTCACCCCTGCCGAGGGCGCGCGGGCGCCGGATCCTCACACGGATCCGCGCCAGCCGCCCGTCTGCACGCCGCCGCGCTCCTCGATGAACGACTTGAACCTCTCCAGGTCGCCGGCCACCTTGCGCTTGACGAACCCGAGCTTGTCGCCCGCCTGTTCCGTCAGCCCCTCGGGGGCGAAGTCCATCTGGAGCATGACCTTCGTGCGGTTCGCGTCGAGGCGGTGGAACGTGACGACGCCCGCCTGCCGGGCCTCGCCCTCGACCGTCGTCCACGCGACGCGTTCGTCCGGGATCTGCTCGGTGATGACCGCGTCGAACTCGCGCCGCACCCCGCCGATCTCCGTGACCCAGTGGGTGAGCGTGTCCGTGCGCTGCTCGATCCGCTCCACTCCGTCCATGAAGCGCGGGAACGTCTCGAACTGGGTCCACTGGTCGTAGGCGGCACGCACCGGAACCTCGACCTCGACCGACTCCTCCACCTTGGACATGGCGACACCTTTCTCTCGGACGGGGAGCTTCTCCCCGTCGGGGACGTTGCTGCTGCGCTGTCGTACGTACCGGGGTGACCGGCGGCCCGTCAGATGCCGCCCATGCCCCCCGGGAAGGGCCAGGACGTGCGGTAGTACTGGCCGATCTCCTCGCGGTACTGCCGGTCCGCGAGGTGCTTGTCGGAGACGAACTCCGGCGAGTCCTTGACCTGTTCCTTCGTCAGGGCGAGGTGGAGGGTCTGCTCCTCCAGGTCGACGCGGGTCACCGCGCGGGCCGGGATGAGCACCTCCTTCCCGAAGATCCAGACGCCCGTGTCGACGACGAGGTAGGAGTCGTCGACCTCGTCGGAGTGCTTGTCCACCTTGCCGATGTGGCCGTCGGCGGCCTCGACCCGCCAGCCGGTGAGGTCGGTACCCGCCAGGTGGCCGGACTCGGTGGTGTAGGACCACAGATGGTCGGTCATCGCTGTCACTCCTCTGTCACTTGTCGCTGTTCGAGCAGGGTGCGGCGCCGGACGTGCGGGCCGCCTCAGAGCAGGTCCCGACGGTCGTCGTCGGTGACCGTCGGGGCCACCGGCGGGACCACCATGCGGCGGCGGCGCAGAACGCTGGTGTAGACGGCGGTCCCGAGCAGGCCGACGCCCATCAGGATCAGGCCGACCAGATCGAGGTCGACCGCTTCCAGCTCCCAGTCGGTCGCGAACGTGAGGATGGCGCCGACGGCGATCATGATGATGAAAAGTCCCATACCCATGGTGGGTCGCTCCTCCCTGCGGGTCGGACAGCGTCCGCGTACCCGGGTCCTCCGGGATCATTCCCCCGCCGTCGCAGACGTTCGGAACCGGCCCGCGCGGCCCCCGGGCGGGCCGCGGACCCGCCGATCCCCTTTCCTCCGGGGGATGTTCATGGACGGACGGGGCACGCGGTCAGCCGCGGGCCCGCGCAGGCACCGGCGGGCGACGCACCCGACACCCGGCCCGTCGGCAGAGGGCCGGCCACACTCCCAGGGAGCCCCCGATGCAGCTCCGAGCGCGGCCCGTACGTCCCGACGTCCCGCGGACGGCCCGTGCCGTCGCCGGGCGCTACCGGCTCGACCGCCTCCTGGGCCGCGGCGGCGCGGCCGACGTGTACGAGGCGCTGGACCTGCGGCTGCGGCGCCCGGTGGCGGTGAAGGTCTTCCGCCCCTCGGACGGCCGCCGGAGCGACGCCCAATGCGGCGAGGAGGCCCGGATCCTGGCCCGCATGCACCATCCCGGCCTGGTCACCCTCTACGACGCGGGCCGCGACGGGGACCGGTCCTTCCTGGTGCTCCAGCTGGTCCGGGGGGCGACACTGCGGCAGCGGCTGGCCCGCGAGGTCCTCACGCCCGCCGAGACCTGCCGCACCGGCGCCGCCCTGGCCTCGGCCCTCGCGCATGTGCACGCCCGCGGCGTCGTCCACCGGGACGTCAAGCCGTCGAACATCCTGCTGGACGCGGCAGACACCCCGTGCCTCACGGACTTCGGCATCTCCCGGAGCGTCGAGGCCGCGGACGACGCCCCGGAGGGCGCGGGCGCCCTCGTCGGCACCGCCTCCTACATGGCGCCCGAGCAGGCCCTGGGCCGCGAGACGGGGCCCGCCGCCGACGTGTACAGCCTCGGCCTGGTCCTGCTCGAAACGCTCAAGGGCGAGGCGGAGTACGGCGGAGCGCCGCTGGAGGCCGCCCTCGCGCACCTGCACCGGCCCCCGGCGCTGCCGCCCGGCCTTCCGCCGGAACTCGCCCGCCTGCTCGCGGCGATGACCGACCGCTCCCCCGATGCCCGTCCGGCGGCCGCCGTCTGCGCCCGGATCCTCGCCGACCCGCGGACCGCGGGACGGGCCCCGAAGTCCCGGGCCGGATCCGGCTCCCGCGAAGCGGTGGCGCACCGTCCACACCGGTCGCACCGGTCGCCGCGGGCGCCGCGGCCCGTCGGCGGACGCGCCGTGGCGGCGACCCTCGTCACGCTCGGGCTCACGCTGACCGGTTCGCTGGGCGGCGCGACCGCCGGCGAGGCGGCGGCACCGGTGCGGGACGGAGCGGGCGCCGGAACCCGGACGAGCGCACCGGCCCCGCCACCCTCCGCCTCGAACTTGACGCCCTGGCGCGTCATGTGACGATCTTTCAGAATTCCGCAGGTGTGAGGCGGCCTCGCGGGGCAACACGAACTTCCAGAACACGGAAGGCAGGCGGGGACCGGAGGCCGTTCACCGGCCTCCCTCGGTCCTTCCGCGTCCGACACCGGAGGAGAATCCCATGACCGCACTGCTGAACCGCATCAAGCGCTTCGCGCGCAGCCCGCAGGGCCGTGACGCGGCGGCGTCCCTTCGCCGCGCCGCGAGCGACCCGCGCACGCGCGCCCGGGCCCGCCGCCTGTTCGGCCGGCTGCGCCACCGCTGACGCCCGCTCGCCCGGCCCTCACGGCCCGACCCCCGACGCCCCGCGCGACGTACCGCGCGGGGCGTCGGTGTGCGTACGACAGGCCTGGGCCCGCGCACGAGCGGCCGGTGCCGGACATGCCGCCGGCCCGGCGGTGCGGGCCGCGAGGCCGTGCGCACCACCGGGCCGGTACCGGTGCTCCCGGGGCGTCAGGTGGACAACAGGCGCTGGAACAGGGCGCGGTACTGACGGAGCGCGAGGCGCAGGCTCTCGGTGTCGGCCTCCAGCCCCTGGCTCCACTGTCCCTCCAGGGCCTGCCGGTGCTGGGCGAAGGTGGCCGCGAGGGTCCTCATCACGTCCCCCACGAGGACGTCGGCCGCGTGGACCGCCTGGCGGGGGTCGTCGACGAAGCGGCCCTGGACCTCGTGCCAGCGGCGGAGGAACTCCTCCTCCTCGGCCGGACCGAGAAGCTCGGGCATCCCGTCCCCGTCCGCCCCGACGGCGTCGGGACGTCCGGCGCGGCCGCCGTCCGGACCCTGCGGCCGCGCCGGCGGGACGGGGGCGGCGTGCCGACCGTGCCCGCCGGGGGCCGCGGCCCCCGGGCCCGGGGGCGCGGAGGGCGGGGTCTGGGGCATGACCGGCGGGTACGCGCCCGGCGTCCGCTGCGCCGGTACGCGCGGGGTCGGGTGCGGCGGTACGTGCGGGGTCGGGTGCGGCGGCACGGCCCCGTCGGGGCCGGCGGGCCGGTCCTGATCGCGCGCGGGCCGGCCGGTCTGCGGCTGTGGCTGGTCGTGCCGAGGCCCGCCCGGCCGGGGCCGGTCGGCCTGGGGCGGGGTCGGCGCGACCGTCGGGCTGCCCGTGTCGCCCGGACCGGTCGTGGGGCTCGGCGGCTCGGGCGGGGTGGAGGAGGGCGCCCGGGGCGCGGTGGGCCGTCCTCCGTCCTCCTCCTCACCGGGCCGGCGCGGCGGGGTCGGCGCGACCGTCGGGCTGTGCGGCGGCGGGCCTGCCGCCTCGTCCCCGCCCGCCGCCGATCCCGGACGGGCGGGGTCCGGCCGGCCCTGCACGGTCCGCGGGTCGGGTCGGTCCTGCCCGGTGCGGGGGCCGGGGCGGTCCGCCGCCTCGCGGCGGCCCTCCGACCTCTCGGGGTACTCGCCCGTCGGGTCCGCGTGGTGTCGCTGAACCGGTGCCTGGGTCGTGCGCTCGGACGTCTCGTGGTGTCGCATCTCTCCTGCTTCCGCGTCAGGACCGGCGGGTGCCGGTCGGCTCGCCGTCGGCGAGCAGGTCGTCGAAGAGGGTGCGGTAGTGCATCATCGCGCCCCTCAGCTGTTCGGTGGTGGCGGCGGCGTGGGTGCTCATGGCGTGGACCTCCAGGGCCGCCCGGTACTGGTCGAGGGTGCGGCCGTGCCGCACCGACAGGTCGCGCAGTCGCTGCTCGTACCCCTCGTCGGGGTACCCCCGGTCGCGCATCAGGGCCGTCACCAGCTCGTCGGCCTCCTGGACGGCGGCCTCGGGCCGGTCCACGAACTCCTCCTGGACGCGCATCCACCGCCGCGCGTACCGCTCCCGCACCTCGCCGGGGAGCGGCTTGATCTCCAGGTCGGCGACGCGGCGTTCGCGGGCGTCCAGCTCCTGCTCCGCGGCCCGTCTGCTGCCGGTCGCCTCGACGGCCCGTTCGTACTCGGACCCGAAGCGGTCGCGCAGTCGCATGCGCCGTCGGCGGTCCACCGCCACACCGGCGGCGAACCCGACCACGACGACAGCCGCGACGACGACCAGGACGATTCCGATCGACATCGGCTCTCACCCCTTCGCGTTCTCTCTCGGAGTCGCGCTCCTCCGTCCCGGCCTTCAGGCCCGGGACTCATGGAGCTCCGCGTGCCCCTGCCCCCGGAAGGCAAACCGGGCATCCGGGACGGGAGGGGCCGGAGCGGAAAGTCGACCGATCCCGGGGGCGGGGTTCGGTCGAAGGCCGCATCCGAGGGCCAGAAATGGAGAGAAGCGGAGATATCAGGGCATAAGGACGAGCCAGGGCAGAACACGCCCGGCTTTCGGGGGACCGACCGGCGAGACGGAGAGCGAACGATGCGGAAGACCCATGACACCCATGACACCCATGCCACTCATGCCTTCGCCCGGGGCGAGCTCTCGCCCTCCCGGGCCCGTCGGCTCGCCGTGGACTTCCTGCACGGCCTCGCCCGGCAGGGCCGACCCGTGCCGCCCGCCGCGGTGGAGACCGCCCGGCTCGTCACCAGCGAGCTGGTCACCAACGCCTTCAGGCACGCCCCGGGACCCGTGCGGCTGGAGCTGCGGCTGGAGGGCGGGCTCGCCGCCATCACCGTCTGGGACAGCGCGCCCGCCCTCCCGGTGGTCGGCGAGGCCGACCCCGCCCGCGTCGGACGACACGGCCTGGAGGTCGTGAAGTCCCTCGCCCGGCACTTCGAGGTGCGGCGCGAATCCGTCGGCAAGCGGGTGACGGCCCGTATCGCCCTCGACGAGGGGACGGCCTCCGAGCACGCCCCTACCCACGCGGGGAAGGTCGCGTGGGCCCGCGGGTGACGTGCGGCGCAGACCGTCGGCGCCCGGCGACATAGACCCCGCCGCCGGCGGCGGCCCCGCCCGCGCCGAGCACCCGTGGACGGCGACACACCGAGCGCGGCCCCCGCGGACAGCGACACACCGAGCGCAGCCCCGTGCAGGGGCCCGCGCCCGGCACCCATGGACGGCGACACGCCGCGCGCCCCGCCCGTGCCCGTGCCGGGCGCTCGCTACCGCAGGACGCCGCCGCTCCCGGCGGACGCCGCGCCGATACGGGCGGGCTTCACCTCGTCAGGACGGGCGGACTCGGCCTCGCAGGCACGGACGGACCTCGTCTCACCGGCACGGGCGGACCTAACCTCGCAGGCACGGGCGGACTTAACCCGGCAGGCACGGACGGACCTCGCCTCACCAGCACGGGCGAACTTCACCTCGTCGACACGGGCGGACTTCACCTCGCCGGCACGGGGGACTTCGACCACCTGCGTAAGCCCCGGATCCCCAAAAGGCCACCGACCTGCGTGATCGGCGGCCCCCACACGCCTCCGGCCGACTGCCGGGGCCGCCCGCAACCCCCTCACCCGCCCCACCGCCGCTGTCGCTGCCGCTGCCGCTGAGCCACCACCGGAGCATCGCGCCCGACGTGCTCCTCAGAACCCCGACCCACCCTCCCCCGGACCGGCTACGGCATCGGCCCCGCCCGTCACCCGGCCCGGCCCGGCCTCCACCCGGCGACCGGCTGCCGCCCTTCACCGACGCGCGCGACGGCGCCCCGGGTGCCGGTGGTGATCACCGGCACCCGGGGCGCCGTCCGCCGTCGGGGCGCTCAGCCGCCGTGCTCCCGCGTCTGCTCCTCGCGGCCGAGTCCGGGGCGCTGGCCCTTCGCGGTGTGACCGTCGGCGCCCTCGGGGTCGGTGACCTCCCGGCCGGCGGGTCCGCGGCGCTCGCCGGAGGGTCCTCCGGAGGTCACGGCCTCCTCGGCCTCCCTCCGGGCCTCCTGGTCGCCGCTCTCGCCCGGCGCGTCGGCGGGCGTCGTGCGCGGCCGTCCGCCGCGGCTCTCGTCGGTCCCGCGCCGTTCCTTCTCGCCCATGGCTCCTCCGTCCGATCGAGGGACGTGACCGTCCCTTGTCATCGTTCCGGCCCCTCGTCCGGGGCGGACCAGGAATCGCGCCGTGCTGCCGCGGGCGCCGGCTGGGTGACACCGGACTGCCGCCGCCTGCGGGCGACCCGCCGGGATCCCCACCAGAACGCGGCGAGCAACACGGCCACCAGCACCACTCCCACCATGATCAGGAACAGTGAGGAGGATCCCGAAGCGGCGAGTCCGGAGGCGTCGACCAGGGAGAGGGACATGTACAAGCCTTCCTGCCGAGAGACGAAAACGGCACAAATCGTTCCGTCGGCGCTGCTACCCCGACTTCAGCGGGGCAATCACGGCGAGCACCGCGCCGGAGGTGCCGTCCGACGCCCGCGCGCCCCGGCGGCCGGACGCGGCCCCGGGGCGCCCGTCACCCCGGTCACGTCCTCCGGGAGCCGGTGACGAGCCGGTAGAGCGCCAGGAGGATGAGCGAACCGATGATGGCGGCGATCCAGGTGGAGAGCTCGAAGAACCCGTCGACGGAGTCAACGCCGAAGATGACCTTGCCGAGCCAACCGCCGAGCAGGGCTCCGACGATGCCGATCAGCGTGGTGACGATGAAGCCGCCCGGGTCTCTTCCGGGCATCACCATCTTGGCGATGATGCCCGCGAGAAGCCCCAGGATGATCCAGGCGATTATTCCCATGATTCTTCCATTCCGTGTCGTGAATCGCGCCGTATGCGTACCGGCATATGGGCCCGGCTCCGAGCCCGCCGGAACGAGAAGCGAAAACCCGATGTGCCTCTCTGCGTCTTCTGCAGGTGCTTCTACGCGATCGGCGCGCACTCAAACGTGGAAGTCCCCGTCGAATTCCGGGCCGAGCGGCGGCACGCGCTCCGCCGGGGGCGGCGGGCCGGGCGGGGTGCCGTCGCCGAACGGCCGACCGCCGAGTTCCTCCCGGTGGTGCGGGGTGAGCCAGGCCCGCGTGTCCGGACCGCGCGGGACGATGCCCGTCGGATTGATGTCGTGATGGACGACGTAGTAGTGCGCCTTGATCTGCGCGAAGTCGATCGTGTCCCCGAAACCGGGCGTCTGGAAAAGATCCCGCGCATAAGCCCAGAGGGCCGGCAGTTCGCTCAGCTTGTGCCGGTTGCATTTGAAGTGGCCGTGGTAGACGGCGTCGAAGCGCACGAGGGTCGGGAAGAGGCGGACGTCGGCCTCGGTGAGGGTGTCGCCGACGAGGTAACGCCGGCGTCCCAGCCGCTCCTCCAGCCAGTCCAGCCGTTCCCACAGCCGTCGGTACGCCCGGTCGTACGCCGCCTGCGTTCCGGCGAAGCCGCATCGGTAGACGCCGTTGTTGACGTCCCGGTACACCTTGGCGGCCACGTCGTCGATCTCGTCCCGCCACCTCTCCGGGTACAGCTCCGGCGCCCCGTCGCGCTGATGGGCCGTCCACTCGGCGCCCAGGTCCAGCGTGATCCGCTCGAAGTCGTTGGTCACGACGCGGCCGGTGGGGACGTCCACGAGGGCGGGCACGGTGACGCCCTTCGCGTAGCCGGGCTCGCGCGCCTCGTACGCCTCCCTCAGCCACTGGATCCCGAGGACCGGGTCCCGGCCCCCGGGGTCGAGGTGGAAGCACCAGCTCCGCTCGTCGTGCAGGGGTCCGGCGATGCCCATGGGGAGGGCGGACTCCAGGCCCATCAGGCGCCGTACGATCGCGCTCCGGTTCGCCCACGGGCAGGCGCGGGCGATGATCAGACGGTAGCGCCCGGGCTCCACCGGGTGGCCGTCCCGTCCGTCGGCCGTGATTCGGGTGGTGAGGTACGCGCGGTCCCGCTCGTACGAGCCGTCATCGGTCATCGTCACGCTCCTCCTCGGTCCGGGACCGGCGGATCAGTCGGCCGGTGACCAGAAGGCGGTGACCCGTCCGCTACCGGGGGACAGCCGCTCCCAGCCGTCCGGCACCTCGATCACCACCACCCCCGAGGTCGGGAAGCCCGCCCTCACCCGCTCCAGGAGGTCCGGCGGGCCGCTCCCGCACAGGGCGACGGCCAGTTCGTGGATCCCCGGGTTGTGCCCGACGAGAACCACGGTGCGAAGGCCCGGGCCCCGCTCGGCCAGGACGGAGACCAGCGCGTTCGGCGGGGTGTTGTAGAGGCGCTCGTCGTAGACGACGGGCGGCGGGTCCCCCAGCGCGGGGGCGGCGAGCTGCCAGGTCTCACGGGTCCTGAGCGAGGGTGAGCAGAGCACGAAGTCGGGCGCGGGCCCGGATTCCGCGAGCCGACGGCCGGTCCGGGGCGCGTCGTGCCTGCCCCGCCCGCTCAGCTCGCGGTCGAAGTCGTCGACCCGCCGGTCCTTGCGCACGGCCTTCGCGTGACGCACCAGCACCAGCCGGCACCCGGCCGCCGTGTCGTCGGGCGGCGAGGCCCGCCGGGATCCGGACTCCAGGGACATGACGTCTCCCTCCACGCGTACGGGCGACCCGTTCCGGACGGTGCGCCTACCCCGTCCCGTCGGCCCCACGCACCCCCGCGCCGGTACGGCGTCGCACCGGACCGGCGGCCGGGGGCGCGGGGCGGTCGCGCCTCGGCCCTCACGCCGCGGCCCCGTACGGGAGGTTCCTCACCGGTTCGGGCGTCCTCTCGACCGCCCGGCGTGCCGGGCGCCGCTCGCGGTACCGGTGGCTGGTGTCGCAGAACGGAGCGCGCAGGGTCCGCCGACAGGTGCAGAGGGCCAGGACGGGCCGCTCGCAGCGGATCACCCGTCCGTCCGGCATGACGATCTCCGCGGGCCCCTCGACGAGGAGCGGCCCCTCCGGGAGCGGCCGGAGACGGGGCGGGTCCGCGGAGGCCCGTCCATAGGGGCGGAGCTCCGCTCCGCCGTCCGTCCGGGAACGTTCCGGCGGGCCGTTCTCGCTCGGGGAAGCCGACATCGCAGACCCTCCGTCGCTCGACAGCGTCGTACGCCGCGAGTGCCCGCCCCGCCGGGCTCGAACCGCTCCGGGTGCGCGCGGCTTCCGCGGGCACCGGGCGAGGCCGCCTCAGGCGGGGTGGCCGGGGTCGAGGTCGCGCACTTCGCGGTACCGGAGCAGCGCGGGAGGGGGGCCCGCCGACGGCGGGGCCTCCGCGACGGGGGCGAGCAGGAAGCCGACGTGGTCACCGCCCTCGATCCGCGCTTCGATCCGGCCGGTGAACCAGGTGGAGAGCCCGTCGAGGACGGGGCTTCCCCCCTCCCCCTCGTGCCAGGCCACCTCGGCGAACTTGTCCACCTCGTCGCCCGTCCGCCCGCCGAACCACTCGGCCGCCGCCCGTTCGCCCTGCTGGAGCAGGTGCACGGTGAGGTGGTCGGCCGTCCGGGCGAGGCGGTAGGTGCGGTTGGCGGTGGACAGCCACACCACGAACCTGGGCGGGTCGATGGAGCACTGGGACGCGAAGCCCACCAGGCAGCCGCCCCGCTCCCCTCCGGACGCCACGGTGACCACGTACATCGGTCCGTCCAACGCGTCCGTGAAGCCCGGGAATCCCGTCACGACGTCTCCTCACCCCTTCGTTGCCCTGCCGGTGGCCGTCCCCGCGCCCTCCACCCTCTGCCGCCGTGCCGGGCGGCGCGACCGGAGCGGTGCGCGCGGCGGCCGTACGGCGGGCCTGTCCGCATCGGGCGACCCCGAAACGTTTGAGGACCCGCTCGCGCGGTGAGGTGCCGAACCAGGACATACATACCGAAGAGGAGTCGAATCGTGTCGCTCGATGGACGCAGCGTGCTGGTCCTCACGACCAACTACGGAACGGAACAGGACGAGCTGAAGAAGCCTGTCGCCGTCCTCCGCGAGAACGGGGCCCGCGTGGTGATCGCCGCGCAGGAGGACGAGCCCGTACAGACCCTCGTGTCCGACCGGGATCCCGGCGAAACGATCCGGCCGGACACGACGCTCGGACGGGAGACCGCGGACGGGTACGACGCCGTGGTCGTGCCGGGCGGCACGGTCAACGCCGACCAGCTGCGGACGGACGCCGACGCGCGACGCCTCGTCTCGGCCTTCGCGGACGCCGGAAAGCCGGTGGCGGCCATCTGCCACGGGCCGTGGCTGCTCGTCGACACCGGGCTCGCCAAGGGCCGTGAACTGACCTCGTACCCCTCGCTCCGTCCCGACCTGGAGAACGCCGGGGGCACCTGGACGGACCACGCGGTCGTCGTCGACACCTCGGGGCCGCATCGCCTGATCACCTCCCGCAAGCCGGACGACCTCGCCGCCTTCTCCGCGGCGATCGTCGACGCCCTCGACGGCGGCGGGAACCACGCATGACGGAAAGGAGCCGGGCCATGGGCAGGAGCGGGATGCAGAAGGGCAAGGGCAAGGTCAAGGAGGCCCTGGGCAAGACCACGGGCAACAAGCGCATGGAAGCGGAGGGCAAGGCGGACCAGGCCGAGGGCAAGGTCCGGGAGTCGGCCGCCGAGGCCCGCGACGCGATGAAGCGACACTCCCACTAGCCGGCCCGGGGAACGGGCCCGCGCTCGTCACCACGAGGGCCGCGCCCCTCCCCGGACACCTCAGGGCCCCCGGCGATCCCCTTCCGCCGGGGGCCCGCCCGCCGCACTCGACCCCGGAGAGCCCGCCCCTGCGGGCAGGCGGGCCGCGGAACGGAGCCATCGACATGGACGGTACGGCCAAGGCCACGGCACTCATCGTCATCGACATGCTCAACACCTACGAGCACGACGACGCCGAGAAGCTGGTGCCGTCCGTGCGCGCGGCCCTGCCCGGGCTGCGCTCGCTGCTGGAGCGGGCGGGGGCCGGCGAGGCACCGGTGATCTACGTGAACGACAACTTCGGCCGGTGGCGCTCCCACCACGGCGAGATCCTCCAGGCGGCCCTGTCGGGCCGCCACCGCGACCTCGTCGAGCCGATCGCGCCCGACGAGGAAGCCCTCTTCGTGGTCAAGGCGCGGCACTCCGCCTTCTACGAGACCCCCCTGGCCTATCTGCTCGGGCAGCTCGGGGTGGGCCGGGTGGTGCTCTGCGGGCAGGTGACCGAGCAGTGCGTGCTGTACTCGGCGCTGGACGCGCACATCCGGCACTACGAGGTCGTCGTCCCCGTCGACGCGGTCGCCCACATCGACGCCGAGCTGTCGGACGCGGCCCTGCGCATGATGGAGCGGAACATGTCGGCACTGCTGTGCAAGAGCGACGAGATCACCTTCGGCGACGGAACGCCGTCCTGAGATCGCAGGCGGGGCTGCGGCAGCCCCCGACGGCCCCCTTCGAACGTCCCCCTCGTCGGCCCACGGAGCCGATGAGGGGGATTTCTTCCGTTTCGACCCCCCGGGTCCCGGCAAGTCGCGGGTCATGATGCACATCGGCTACACGATGATGACCGAGCAGGCAGGCCCCCGTGAGCTCGTCGGACACGTCGTCGAGGCGGAACGGGCCGGGTTCGACTTCTCCGTCATCTCGGACCACTCCTTCCCGTGGCTGCCCTCCCAGGGACACGCCCCCTACGCGTGGAGCGTCCTCGGAGCGGCGGCGCAGGCCACCTCGCGCATCCCCCTGATGACGTACGTGACCTGTCCCACCTTCCGCTACCACCCCGTGGTCGTCGCCCAGAAGGCGGCGACGCTCCAACTGCTGTCCGAAGGCCGGTTCCGGCTCGGCCTCGGCTCGGGCGAGAACCTCAACGAACACGTCGTCGGACGCGGCTGGCCCTCGGCCCGGGTGCGCCTCGCCATGCTCGACGAGGCGGCGGAGATCATCGAGGCCCTGTTCACGGGCGAGTACGTGACCCGGCACGGCCGCTACTTCCAGGTCGACGACGCCCGGCTCTGGGACGTCCCCGACACCCCGCCGCCCGTCGGCATCGCCGTCTCCGGCCCCCGCTCCTGCGAGCTCGCCGGACGCCGCGCCGACCTGGTGATCGCCACGGAGCCGAAACGCGAACTGCTCGACGCCTTCGACGCCGCCGGCGGGTCGGGAAAGCCCCGGGTCGGCCAGCTCCCCGTCTGCTACGACCCCGATCCGGAGGCCGCCAGGGCCCGCGCGCACGAGCAGTTCCGATGGTCGCTGGGCGGCTGGCGCGTCAACGCCGAACTCCCCCTGCCGGCCGGTTTCGCCCAGGCCACGGCGCACGTCCGGCCGGAGGACGTGGCGGAGAGCATCCCCTGCGGGGACGACGTCGACGCCGTCGTCGAGGCGGCCCGCGCGTACGCCGAGGCCGGCTTCACCGACCTCGCCCTCGTCCAGATCGGCGGCGACCACCAACTGCCCTTCCTCCGCTGGGCCGAGTCGACCCTGCTGCCCGCGCTCCGCGAGCTGTAGGCCCGACGCGGGCCCTGGGCGCTTCGACCGGTACCCCCTCCGTGGCCTGCGTACCGACCCGTCCGGCGGAGCCCCCGGCGGAAGACTTCGGGCCCGTCGGGGCGTTCCGCCGGATGGAGCAGGCGCGGGGATGTGCGGCGGGCTTCCGGGTAGCCGCACGCCATGGACACCACGACCGACACCACGCCCCTGCGCGCCCTCGCGCTGGTCTGCACGCTCTCCCCGTCCCCCAAGCCGTCCAGCTCCCAGTTGCTGGCCGAGCAGACCATGGCCGCTCTCGCCGATCACGGCGTCACCGGAAGCGTGATCCGGATCGCCGACCACGACGTCAAACCGGGCGTCGAGGTCGACATGGGGGACGGCGACGCGTGGCCGGCGATCCGCGACAAGATCCTGGACAGCGACATCCTGGTGCTCTCGACGCCCATCTGGCTGGGCCACCCCTCCAGCGTCGCCCAGCGCGTGCTCGAACGGCTCGACGCCGAGCTGGGCGAGAGCGACGACGAAGGCCGCATGCTCACCTACGGCAAGGCGGCCGCGGTGTGCGTCGTCGGCAACGAGGACGGTGCCCACAACGTGAGCGCCGACCTCTTCCAGGGCCTCAACGACGTCGGCTTCTCCCTCGCCCCGAACGCCGTCACCTACTGGGTCGGCGAGGCCATGCAGGGGACCGACTACCAGGACCTGGAGAAGACGCCCGAGAAGACCGCGGCCGCCACCAAGACCCTCGCGGCGAACACCGCCCACCTGGCGCGGCTCCTCAAGTCCACTCCCTACCCCCCTTCCTGACGCACCGTCGACGACCACGACCCCGAAGGAGTCACCCCATGCCGTCCCGTGACCAGAGCCACCTCACCGACCCCGTGTCCCTCCACGCCCGTCCCCCGTTCCCGGATCAGCAGCAGGACCCTCCCGGCTCGACCGAAGCCATGGACCCCCGTCCCGACCACGGCGAGGACACCTACGAGGGCCACGACCTGCTGCGCGGCCGCAAGGCGCTGGTCACCGGCGGCGACTCGGGGATCGGGCGGGCCGTCTGCCTGGCCTTCGCCCGGGAGGGGGCGGACGTCGTCCTCACCCACCTGGCCGAGGAGGCGGAGGACGCGGCGGAGACCGTCCGCCTGGTCCGCGAGGCCGGCCGCAAGGCCGTGGCCGTCGCGTGCGACATCCGGAACGAGGACGAGTGCACGGCCCTCGTCGACCGGACGGTGGACGAACTGGGCGGCATCGACCTGCTCGTCAACAACGCCGCGTACCAGATGGCGCAGCCCGACGGGATCGAGGCGATCACCACCGAGCAGTTCGACCGGGTGATGAGGACCAACCTGTACGGGATGTTCTGGCTCACCAAGGCCGCGCTGGCGCACATGCCGCGCGGCGGATCGGTGATCAACACCACGTCGGTGCAGGGCTACCAGCCGAGCCCGCACCTCCTGGACTACGCGATGACGAAGGCCGCGATCGTCTCCTTCACCCACAACCTCGCGCAGATGCTCGCCGAACGCGGCATCAGGGTCAACGCCGTCGCCCCCGGCCCCGTCTGGACACCGTTGATCCCGTCGACGATGCCGGACCCGTCGACGTTCGGCGAGCAGTCGCCGCTGGGCCGGCCCGCCCAGCCCGCGGAGATGGCGCCCGCCTACGTCTTCCTCGCCTCCGACCGGGCCTCCTACATCACCGGCGAGATCGTCAACGCCACCGGCGGAACCCCCCTCCCCTGACGGGAAGACGCCGGGGGCGGGGCGCGTCGCCGTCCGGGTGCGGGGCAGACGCAGGGGACGGAACGACGGTCGAGGAGGTGCTGAGGGTGGAGTTCTGGTTGCGGCGGTGGTGCCGTCCCGCGCCGGGCCCCGGGGCTGCGGCGGAGGCCCGGCGCGAGGTGCACCGGCTGGCCGACCAGGCCCTGCTCGTCGGCCACGTCGTCAGCCGGACGTCGGAGGACGACGCGGCGCTGATCGCCAGCGAGCTCGTCGCCCACGTCGGCGGCGGCTGCGTGCTGGAGCTGCGGCTCGCCGCCGAAGGACTCGACATCCTGGTCAGGGACGCCCGACCGCCGTTCCCCGCGCCGGCCGGGCGCGGTCCGTACGTCTTCTGGTGGGATCTCGTGACGCTGCTCGCCCAGGAGGTCACCGTCCGCCGCACGCCCTCCTCGGCCGCCGTCGTCCGGGTCCGCGTCGACGCCGAACGTCCGTCGGTCTGACGCCGGCCTCCTCGGTCTCCCGTGATCCCTCCGCTCCCCCGGGCGCGTGGCTGCCGGCCGTCCCGGGGCGAGTTCGACCGCGACACCCTGCCGTGCCTCCGCGCGGCCCTCGGCGACGCCACGCGGCGGGGCCTCGCCTGAGGCCCCGCCGGCCCGTCACCGGCCCCGAGGGTCCTGCCGCTCATCGTCGTGGCGCGGCGCGTGGTCCGGCCCGGGTCCGAGGAGTGCGAGGAGCCCCGCGATCTCGTGGTCGGACTCGGCCGGGTGCCGGAAGGGCGCGGCCGGGTCGATGTGGTAGACGTTGCGGCGGCCGTCGGCGGCCCGGCTCCGGGTGAGGTACCCGCCCGCTTCGAGGTCGGCGACGATGTTCTGCACGGTGCGTTCGGTGACGCCGCAGTGCGACGCGACGTCCCGCAGCCGGATCCCGGGGTCCCTGGCGATCGCCAGCAACACCCGTGCGTGGCTGGTGAGGAAGGTCCACCCCGGGCCTGTTCCCTTGCCCTGCATGACGGGCTTCTTCCCCCTGCCCCACGGATCATGCGAAGGGCATTTCACGTAACTGTTGACCGGTATGCGGCGGAGGCGCAGACTCGGAGGACAGGCCCTCCGCCCCAGGAGGAGGCATGACCCGCTCTCCCGCCCCACCACCCCCCGCGTCCCCGGGAGGCCGCGCCCCCGAACGGCTGCGCCACCGGACGGAGCCCACCGGGTCCGGGATGGCCGTGCGGCTGAGCGGCGAGATCGACCTGGACACCGCCGAGGAGCTGGAGACCGTCCTCACGGCCGCCCTGTCCCTCGGAGGCCGCGGTGCCCCCGTCACGCTGGACATGTCGGGCGTCTCCTTCTGCGACTCCTCCGGGCTGAACGCGCTGCTGCACGCCCGGCTGCTCGCCACGGCCCGGCGCAGCCGACTGTCGGTCGTCGCGGCAAGCGCCCAGGTCGCCCGTCTGCTCGCCCGGACGCACACCGGTGGCCTCCTGGAGTTCCCGGCCGCCCCCCACGGAGACGATCGTGCCCCATGACCTCCTCCGCCAGGTCCACTTCCTGCTCGCCGAGGCCGGGTTCGGGCCGGACAGCGGTCTGACCACCACCCGTGACGGCCGGGCGGTCGTCGTCTCCTGGCACGCCGACCCCCTCATCCGTCCCATCATCACGGCCCACGCCGCCGATCCCGACGTCTGCACCGCGGCCGGGATCCCCGGCCTGCACACCGCCCTGGAGACCGCCCTGACCAACGTCTTCCAGGCCGCCGACCTCCTCCCCCTCCACGGCCCCGGCGGACTGATCCGCGTGACGGCGGGGCTCGGCGCGGGCGACGGCGCGGCGCGGGAGAGCGCGAACGGGTGAAGGCCGCGGCGCCGACGGCGGCGCGGCGCGGCACCCGGCCGACCCCCGGGCACAGTGAGGGCATGTCGCTGGCTCTGCGTGCGGCCGCCGTGCTGCTGGTCGCCGCCTCCCTCTCCGGCTGCGGAGCGTCCCCGGCACGCGAGGACGGCGCCGCCTCCGCGGGGCGCCGCTTCGCCGCGTCGCTGGCCGCCGGGGACTACCGCGCCGCCTGCGAACTGCTCGCCCCAGAGACCCGCGACGAGGTGGAGGAGGACGCCAAGGGGCCGTGCGGCCCTGCCCTGCGCGAACTCGGCCTGCCGCCGGCCGGGCCCGCGCACGGCGTCGACGTGTACGGGAACGACGCCCTGCTGCGCACGGCGGGCGACACGGTCTTCCTGTCGCGGTTCGACGACGGATGGAAGGTCACCGCGGCGGGCTGCGCCGCGCAGTCCACGGACGAGCCGTACCGGTGCTCGCTGAAGGGAGGATGACGGGATGAGGACCATGTTCCTCGGCGTCGTGCTGACGATCCTGGGCGGCCTCGCCTACTTCACGGTGATCGGGGCGATGCACCGATGAGCAGCACGAGCGTCCCGGGCGTCCGGACCGAGGGGCCGGGGTTCTGGCGTGCGAACAGCCTGACGCTGGTCTTCGGCGGCGCCTTCCTGGTGGTGCTCGCCGCGCAGGCGGTCGCCGGACGGGCCGAGTTCAACGAGCAGCTGGCCGTCGACGGTCTCCAGCAGGTCGGGTTCGGCGCCTACCTGATGTCCTCGGACTTCGCCGTCGACGTCACGGAGAACTGGCAGTCCGAGTTCCTGCAGTTCTTCCTGTACGTGTTCGGCACCGTGCACCTCGTCCAGCGCGGCTCGCCCGAGTCGAAGCCGCTCGAACGGGCGGGCACGGAGAGCGACCGCGACCAGAAGATGGGCGATCACGCCCGCTCCGACTCGCCGCGCTGGGCCGGCACGAAGGACTGGCGTCAGGGCCTCTACTCCCGGTCCCTGGGCCTGACGATGGCCGTCTTCTTCTTCCTGTCGTGGTTCGCCCAGTCCGTCGCCGGCGTCGCCGCGTACAACGGGCAGCGCCTGCGGCAACTCCAGGCGCCCCTCGACTGGACCACCTATCTCGCGTCGTCCGATTTCTGGAGCCGCTCGCTCCAGAACTGGCAGTCGGAGCTCCTCGCCGTCTGCGCGATGGCCATCCTCTCCGTGTACCTGCGCCAGCGGGGCTCCCCGGAGTCCAAGCCGGTCGGATCCTCCCACTCGGCCACCGGTGTGGAGGGCTGAGGCGGGCGGATCGACCGTGTCACCAGCGGTACCGGCGTCCCTGCGAGCCGCGGACGAAGTAGCCCAGCACCCAGATCACCGGGACGGCGAGGGCGATGTACCACAGGACTTCGACCGCGAAGCCGGCTCCGAAGAGCACGAGGATCAGAAGCAGTACGAGCAGAAGCGGGATCCTGACGTCACCTCTTCGGGCACCGGCCCGCGTCGTTCCGCCGCAACGCCGGTCGTCCATCGTGCAACTTCGCACCCCGCGCCGAGCCATGCGCCCCAGGGGCCACACCCTCGGTACACCGGCCTCCCGGGGCCGTACCGTGGCCCCATGACGGCCCTGGTGATCGGCGGCAACGGCTTCCTCGGCTCGGAGCTGGTACGACAGGCGGCCTCCACGGGGCGCGCCGTGGTCGCGACGTTCCACTCCCGCGCGCCGCAGGGCGCCGGCGACGGCTGGCGGCGGCTCGACCTGCGGGACGCCCGCGGGATCGAGGCGGTGCTCGACCACGTGGCTCCGAGCGTCGTCGTCAACGCCTCCAGTGGCGACGCGGATTGGGCCGTGACCGCCGACGGCGCAATCCGCCTCGCCGTGGCGACGGCGCGGCGGGGCGTCCGACTGGTGCACGTGTCCAGCGACGCGGTCTTCTCCGGGGCGGCCGTCCGCTACGACGAGACGGCGCTTCCGGACCCGGTCACCCCGTACGGTGCCGCCAAGGCGGCCGCGGAGAGCGCCGTACGGCTGCTCCACCCCGATTCCGCCGTCGCCCGGACCTCCCTGATCATCGGCGACGGCGCCTCCCCGCACGAACGGGTCGTCCACGAGCTCGCGGCGGGGACGCGGGTCGGTGCGCTGTTCACGGACGACGTGCGCTGCCCCGTCCACGTCACGGATCTGGCGTCGGCCCTCTGGGAGCTCGCCCTGTCCGGCCACCGCGGCGTCTTCCACCTGGCCGGCCCGGACTGCGTCAGCCGCCACGCGCTCGGCGTGCTCGTCGCGCGCCGGGACGGGCTCGATCCCGCCGCGCTGCCCACCGGCCTCCGGGCCGAGAGCGGACTGCCCGGTGCGCTGGACGTGCGACTTGACGGCCGGGCCACCCGGCAGCGGCTGAGGACCCGGCTCCGAGGGGCACGGGAGTTTCTGGCGTAGGCGGGTCCGAGGGCCCGCCGCGTCCCGCCCCCGTCCCGCCCGGAAGCCGGCGGGACGGGGGCGGGGTGGTCAGCTCTGGAGGTGGACGAAGAGCGGGACGGGGTCCAGGCCGGCGGCCGCAAGGAGGTCTCCGAGGTCGCGCTCGGACCGGGCGCCCTGGGCGGTGGGGCGGGGGGCGCCGTTCTGGAAGGTGGCGAGCGGGGTCGCCGGGGCGAGGATGCGGAAGCTGCTCCACGCCCTGCCCCGCCGGCGGACGAGGAGCGGGCGGCTCCAGGCCATGAAGCAGGGGACGCCGGTGCCCCGGGCATGGGCGCGGACCAGGACCGGCCCGGGCCACAGCCCGTCGGGCAGGCCGGCCAGGACCGTGACCGCCTTCGCGCAGGCCGCCTGCGGGTTGCTGAACTCGCCCGTGAGCTCCCAGACCCCCGACTCGTGGCGCGCGGCGAGGTGGGCGGCGGCGAGGGCGCGGTGCGCCTCGGCCATCGGGTCGGGCACGGCCCGGGCCCGCTTGGTGAGGGCCTCGACGTCGGCCACGGGGGCCACGGGGGCGCCCCGGCGGCCCGCCGGGAGGCAGAGGTCCGCCGCGTCCTCCGGTTCGGCGCGGGCGACCGCGGCCCGGGCGGTCCGCCACGCGGCCGCCGCGACCGGCTCGGCCTCCGGCCCCTCGAACTCGCCGTGCAGCCCGAGGAGGGACACGCAGACGGCGGTCACCGCGTCGATCCGCTGCCGGTGGGGTCCGGACGCGGCCTCGTCCGCCGCGTCGAGGGCGCGCAGGAGGTCTGCGGTGACGGCGCGCCAGCCGTAGTCGTCCTCGTCCCAGGCGCCGGCGGCGAGCAGCTGGAGGTGGAGGGCGGTGACCAGCAGCGTCGTCGGCGGCGACCAGGGACGTACGGCCGCGGGCCGCTCCGCCCCGCCGGTGGCCTCCGACGCCTGCGCCGCCTCGGTCGCCAGGCGCCGGGCCAGCCGGGCCATCCAGGCGCGGGCCTGTTCGCGGGCGCTCTCGGGCAGCGGGCCCTCCCCCGCCTCGGGGGCGGCTTCCTCCGTGTCGTCCTCCGCCTCGGCCGCCGCGTCCGCGTCGGTCGGGACGTGCTCCGAGTGCTGCCGGCGGCGCTGTGCCGGGATCCGCGGCAGGCCGGGGAGGTCCGTCGCGAGCGGGCCGTAGGCCACCTCGGTGAGCTCCGGTCCCAGTGCCCGGACGCACTCGGCCATCGTCGGGGACGCGGTGCCGGGCACCGGCGCGCCCGGGGCGCCCGTGCCCGTGGCCGCGTCCGTGACGACGAGCTCGCGCAGCCTCGCGATCTCCTGCTCGAAGCGGCGCGCGGCGGCCGGGTCCCGGAACAGGTCGTCGACCGCGTAGCCGCCGGAGAGGCGCGGCGCGGTGTCGGCGGCGCCGCGCGGTGCGCAGCCCTCGGCGTCGTAGAGGAAGGCCGCGGCGGATTCGACGTGCGTCCCGTCGGCCGGCCGGCAGCTCGCCCGCACGGCCGCTCCCGGGGCCACGGTCCACCGGAAGGCGCCGGTGTTCCGGTCGGCCGGGATCGTCCCGAGGGGGTGCCACGAGCCGGGGGCCCCGCCGTCCGTGGATATCTCGACGGTGACCTCCGCCCCTACGGGTCGGCGGCCGAGGACGGCTTCCAGGAGGAGGCCGTGCGCGCGGACGCCGAGGAGGACGAGCGCCGGGGGCGCCTCCGTCGCGTCCCGGGGCGCCACGGTGGACCCGGTGAGTTCCGGGACGGGGCGGACGGGGCCCTCGTCCGGAAGCAACGGGGTGGTGCCGTGGGCGATGACGGCGAGTTCGCAGTTCCGGGCGGCCCCTTCCACCGTGCCGCCGGTGGCGTCGCCGACGGCGCGGGCGAGGGCGGCCCTGGTGAGGTCCGGGCTGCCGGTGAGGGCGTGCCAGGTGTCGCCGACGCGCCATTCGACGAGCCTGCCCTGGCGCCCGCGGTTCTCCGTGAGTTCGCGCACCCGGGCGGCGGGGTGCCCGTCGAGGGCCTCGCGCACGCCGGCGAAGTCGTAGCCGGTACGACGGGGCTGGACGCCGAGGGTGATCTCCCCGGGGGACAGCCGCTCGCGCAGGAGGCGCAGGAGCTCTCCGGAGGGGCCCACGAAGGGGGCGTACAGGCGGAGTTCGTCCACCGGCCCTTCGGGAAGGCGGGTGATCAGGGGCTCGCGCAGGTTGTGCGCCAGTTCCACCTCCGGCCCTGCGGTGGCGGTGGGCGGGGCCTCGCAGTGCAGGACGGTGAGCAGCTCGGCGAGGTGGCGCAGGTGGTCCGCCCACCACGGGGTCATGGCGACGGCGTCCGGCAGGGCCTCCAGCCAGTCGGCGAGGTCGGCGAGGAGTGGATGGGAGGCGCCGTCGTCGGTGGTGACGATCGTCCACGGTTCGTCGTCGGTGTCCCAGCCGGACCGGGTGGGGTCGCCGGAGCCGGAGCCGATGGCGACGCGGCAGGCGTCGTCGCCGAGGAGCAGGGCGAGTTCGGGGCGGAAGGCGCCGTGGCAGGCGGCGACTCCGTGGAGGTAACCGCGCCCGGCGAGCTGGACGTCGGCGGTCTCGTGCGGGGCGGGTCCGGCGTCGCCGAGGATCGCGACGCGGGCGCCGAGCGTGCGGGCCCTGGGCACGGCGACGGCTTCGAGGAAGGGGAGGTCGATGGTGTGGCCGAGGACGAGGAACTCCCTCAGGGGTCCTTCGACCTGCTTCTCCCAGTCCCCGAGGAGGGAGAGGGGCGAGGCGAATCCGGTGTGCACCGCTGTGGTCATGGCATCACGTCCAGGCTCGTGCGTGCGTGGTCCGTCAGGGTCGGGGCGCCGCCCCGGGTGCCGTCGTCGGCGAAGCGGCCCGTACGTGGTGACGCCGGTGACGCCCGGCACCAGCCGGTCGACCCGTCTCCGGGCGGGGCCTTCGACGCTGCCGTGCCCCGGTCCTTGCCCGGCCCACGCGGGGCCCACCGTCCGTACGCCCATGCCGCCCCTCCCCCTCGCCGTCCCCTCGGCCGGGACGACGATACCGCCGCCCGCTGACAGCGGGCGGCGGCAGGGTGCGACGGTGTGCGGCGGTGTCAGAGGGCGCTGACGATGGCCTCGACCCGGTCCTTGGCGTCGCCGAAGAGCATGGAGGTGTTCTCCCGGAAGAACAGCGGGTTCTGCACGCCCGCGTAGCCGGAGGCCATGGAGCGCTTGAACACGATGACCTGGCCGGCCTCCCAGACGGTGAGCACCGGCATGCCGGCGATCGGGCTGGAAGGGTCCTCGGCGCCCGCCGGGTTCACGGTGTCGTTGGCGCCGATGACGAGGACGACGTCGGTGTCGGCGAAGTCGTCGTTGATCTCGTCCATCTCCAGGACGACGTCGTACGGGACCTTGGCCTCGGCCAGCAGGACGTTCATGTGTCCGGGGAGCCGGCCGGCGACGGGGTGGATGCCGAAGCGGACCTCGACGCCCCGGGCGCGCAGCTTGGAGGCGAGTTCCGCGACCGGGTACTGGGCCTGGGCGACGGCCATGCCGTAGCCGGGGGTGATGACGACGGAGCGGGCGTTGGCGAGGGCCTCGGCGGCGGCCTGGGCGGTGATCTCCTGGTGCTCGCCGTAGTCGACGTCCGAGCTCGACGGGGCCTCGATGCCGAAGCCGCCGGCGATCACGGACAGGAACGACCGGTTCATCGCCTTGCACATGATGTAGCTGAGGTAGGCACCGGAGGAGCCGACGAGGGCGCCGGTGACGATCAGCAGGTCGTTGCCGAGGAGGAAGCCGGAGGCGGCGGCGGCCCAGCCGGAGTAGCTGTTGAGCATCGAGACGACGACCGGCATGTCGCCGCCGCCGATGGAGGCGACGAGGTGCCAGCCGAGGGCCAGGGCCACGGCGGTGGCGGCGACGAGCAGCCAGAGGTTGGGCTCGATGGTGAAGAGGACGGTGAGGACGAGGAGGACGACGAGCGCGCCGACGTTGAGGGCGTTCTTGCCGGGGAGCACGAGCGGCTTGGAGTTGATGCGGGCCGCGAGCTTGAGGTAGGCGACGACGGAGCCGGTGAAGGTGACGGCGCCGATGAAGACGCCGATGAGGACCTCGGCGTGGTGGATGCCGAGGGTGCCGAGCGCGTCGAGGGCCTTGGCCTCGGCGCCGCTCGGGTGGTGCTCCACCTCCAGGTAGCCGTTCCAGCCGACGAGGACGGCGGCGAGACCGACGAAGGAGTGGAGCAGGGCGATGAGTTCGGGCATGCCGGTCATCTCGACGCCGCGGGCGCGCCAGATGCCGATGACCGCTCCGGCGAGCATCGCGGCGGCGAGGAGTCCGGCGGCGCCGGCGGCGATGCCCCGGTCGGCGGCGAGGACGACGGTGGCGACGAGCGCGACGCCCATGCCGAGCATGCCGAACGCGTTGCCGAGCCGGGCCGACTCGTGCTTGGAGAGTCCGGCGAGGGCGAGGATGAAGAGGACGGCGGCGATGAGGTAGGCCGCCTGCGCAGCGTGTGTGGCGGACATGTCAGCTCCTGTTGAACATTGCAAGCATGCGGCGCGTCACCGCGAAACCACCGAAGACGTTGATGCTCGCCAGCAGGATGGCCGCGGCGGAGAGCACGGTGACGACGGTGCCGCCGTGTCCGATCTGCAGCAGCGCGCCGACGACGATGATCCCGGAGATCGCGTTCGTGACGGACATCAGCGGAGTGTGCAGGGCGTGGTGGACGTGCCCGATCACGTAGTAGCCGATCACGATCGCGAGCACGAAGACGGTCACGTGCGGCAGGAGTGCGGCGGGCGCGAAGCCGACGACGAGGAAGAGCGCGAGGGCCGAGAGGGCGACCGCGGTGAAGCGGCGTCCCTGGCTCATCGGGGTCTTCACCGGCGACACGGGGGCCGGCGCGGCGGCGGCCGCCGCCGCGGGGGCGGCCGAGACCTGGACGGGCGGCGGCGGCCAGGTCGTCTCGCCGTCGCGCACGATGGTGACGGAGCGCTGCACCGGGTCGTCCCAGTCGAGGACGAGCGTGCCGTCCTTCCCGGGGGTCATGAGCTTCAGGAGGTTGAGCAGGTTGGTGCCGTAGAGCTGGGAGGCCTGGGCGGGGAGGCGGCCGGCCAGGTCGGTGTAGCCGAGGATGGTGACGCCGTTGGCGGTGACGGTGCGCTCGCCGGCGACGGAGCCCTCGACGTTGCCGCCGTTGGACGCGGCCATGTCCACGATGACCGAGCCGGGCTTCATGGTGGCGACCATCTCCGCGGTGATCAGCCGGGGCGCGGGGCGGCCGGGGATCAGCGCGGTGGTGATGACGATGTCGGCCTCGCGGCACTGGGCGGCGTAGAGGGCGGCCTCGCGGGCCTTGTAGTCGTCGCCCATCTCCTTGGCGTAGCCGGTCGCCGAGACCTCCGCCTCGGCCGACTCGATGGACAGGTACTCGCCGCCCATCGAGCGGACCTGGTCGGCGACCTCGGGGCGCGGGTCGGTGGCGCGGACGATCGCGCCGAGCGAGCCCGCGGTGCCGATGGCGGCCAGGCCGGCGACGCCCGCGCCGGCGACGAGGACCCGGGCCGGCGGCACCTTGCCGGCCGCGGTCACCTGACCGGTGAAGAAGCGGCCGAACTCGTGGGCCGCCTCGACGACGGCGCGGTATCCGGCGATGTTCGCCATCGAGGACAGGACGTCCATGGACTGGGCCCGGCTGATGCGGGGCACGGCGTCCATGGAGAGGACGGTGAGGGGGCGCCGGCCCAGGTCCTCGACCGTCTCCGGGGAGATCGCGGGGGCGAAGAGGGCGATGACGGTGGCCCCGGGGCGCGCCCGGTCGAGCCGTTCCGGCGGCGGGGCGTTCACCCCCAGGACGATGTCCGCCTCGACCGCCTCGCCGACGCGGGCGCCGGCCTCTTCGTACGCGGCGTCGGCGAAGCCGGCCGCGGCACCCGCGCCCGGGTCGACGACGACCTCGTATCCCAGCCCCCGGATCTTCTCGACGGTGACGGGCGTCGCGGCCACCCGCCGCTCGCCGTCCCGGGCCTCCTTGAGGACTCCGACAATCACCACACCCCTCCGTTCTTCGCTGTTCGGCCCCCACCTTGACCCCCCGGGGCGCCCGCTGGGAACAAGGCTCGCTCGGGTCTGGACAGAAGATCGAGGATCGGCCTGGCGTATGTGGAGGTTAGGGTGGGTCGGGCCGGGTCCGACCGGTCGACATTTCGAACGTGACGACCGATCAGGTGGTGTGCATGACCCTCTTCGACCTGCCCCTCGAACAGCTCCGCGAGTACCGGGGCGCGTCGGTCGAGCCGGAGGACTTCGAGGCGTTCTGGGCGGGGACGCTCGGCGAGGCGCGCAAGCACGAGCTGGCCGCCCGCTTCGAGCGGGTGGCGACGGGCCTCGCGACGGTGGAGACGTACGACGTGACGTACTCCGGCTTCGACGGGCAGCCGGTCAAGGGCTGGTTCGTGATACCCGCGGGCACCACCGAGCCGCTGCCGGTCGTCGTGGAGTTCCTCGGGTACGGCGGGGGTCGCGGGCTCGCGCACAGCCATCTGCTGTGGGCCTCGGCCGGGTTCGCGCACTTCGTGATGGACACCCGGGGTCAGGGCAGCGGTTGGGCGCCGGGCGACACCGCGGACCCGGTGGGCAGCGCGCCCTCCGTCCCGGGGTTCATGACGCGGGGCGTCGAGGACCCGGAGACGTACTACTACCGGCGGGTCTACACCGACGCGGTGCGCGCGGTGGAGGCGGCCAGGTCGCATCCGCTCGTGGACGCGGCGCGTACCGCGGTGACCGGGATCAGCCAGGGCGGCGGCATCACCGTCGCCGTGTCGGGGCTGGTGCCGGACCTGGTGGCGGTGGCGCCCGACGTTCCGTTCCTGTGCGACTTCCCGCGCGCGACGACGGTCACGGACCGGATGCCGTACCGGGAGATCGGCAACTACCTGAAGACGCACCGGGGTCGGACGGAGCGGGTGCGGAAGACCCTCGCCTACTTCGACGGGGTACACTTCGCGGCCCGCGCGACGGCTCCGGCGCTGTTCTCCACCGCCCTGGAGGACCTGACGTGCCCGCCGTCGACGGTGTTCGCCGCGTTCAACGCGTACGCGCACGAGGACAAGGCGATCGAGGTCTACGACTTCAACGACCACGAGGGCGGCGGCGTGTTCCAGCAGGCCGCGCAGCTGGCCTGGCTGCCGGAGCGCCTCCGCGCCCGGTAGCCCGAATACCCCCGTCCTTGGTCTGGACCTGCCAGCCGCCGGACGTCAAGCTGGCGGCATGGACTTGGAGTTGCGACACCTGAAGACGGTCCGGGCGATCGCCGAGGCCGGCAGCCTCACGCGCGCGGCGACCGCCCTCGGACTGGCGCAGCCCGCGCTGAGCGCCCAGCTCAAACGGATCGAACGGGCCCTGGGCGGCGCCCTGTTCGTCCGCGGACGGGAGGGCGTGCGGGCCACCGCGCTCGGCGACCTGGTCCTCGAACGCGCGCGGGTGGTGCTGCCCGCCGTCTGCGGACTCCAGGAGGAGGCGGTCCGGTTCGCCCGCGACGGCGCCGCCGGCCACCGGCTCGGCGGCACCCACGGCCCGCTGCTCGGCGGCCTCGTGGACCGGCTCGCGCGGGCGGAGCCGGACGCGCCGGTGACCACGTACACCTCCTGGTCGGAGCGGGAGGTCGCCCGCGGAGTGGCCGCCGGACGGCTCGACTTCGCGCTCGTCGGCGTCTGCGGCGAGAGCCCCCCGCCGGAGGCGGGACGCCTGGCCTGGACGGAGGTGGCCCGTGACCCCGTGTACGTGATGCTGGCGACCGGCCACCCGCTGGCCGCCCGCCCGCAGGTCGCGCTCGCCGAACTGGCCACCGAGGACTGGACGGACGTGCCCGGCGACGGCTGCTTCGGCGACTGCTTCGCCGCCGCGTGCGTCCGGGCCGGCTTCACCCCGGCCCGGGTGTACGAGACGGACACCGCCTCCTGCGTCCACCTGGTCCAGGTGGGCCGCGCCGTGGGCCTCTGCCGGGCGTCCTTCCCCGCCACCCCCGGCATCGTCACCCGCCCCCTCACCGGCACCCCCCTCGTCTGGCGCCACCTCCTCGGCTGGCACCCCGAGGGCCGCGCCGCCGCCCACGCCCCCGCCGTCCTCGCCCACACCCGCGAGGCCCACGCGGAGGCCCTGGCCCGCAGCGCCGGCCGGACGGAGGCCGCAGGGGCCTGACGGCGGGGTCCCGGCGGGCGCCTGGGGGCCATAACTCCGGGGAGGGGGCGGGCCGGAGGGTGCCCGGGGTCCCGGGGCGGTTCCTACGGTTCTCGGCAGATCCCCCACCGAGAACCGAGGAGACTCCCCATGCTCCGACGACACGCCCGTGCGGCGTGTACCGCGCTGGCCGCCGCCGGGATGGTGCTGGCCGGGCTACAGGCCGGGTCCGCCACCGCCGCGCAGCCCTCCCCCGGGACCGCGCCCGCCGCGCAGGGCGCCGCGCGGGCGCTCGGCACCGCCGAGGCGCAGCCCGAGCTGCTCGCCGCGATGGGCCGCGACCTGGGCCTGACCCGGGCCCAGGCAGAGCGCCGGCTCGTCAACGAGGCGGAGGCGGGCGCCACCGCCGCCCGGCTCCGCGACCGGATCGGCGGCTCCTTCGCGGGAGCCTGGGTCGAGGGCGCCGAGTCCGGCTCCCTGACCGTGGCCACCACCCGCGCCGCCGACCTCGACGCGATCCGGGCGGCCGGGGCGACGGCCCGGCTCGTCCGGCACGACCTGGCCTCCCTGGAGCGGGCGAAGGCCTCCCTCGACCGCGTCGCGGGCGCCGACGCGCCGGTGCGGTACGTGGACGTGCGCGCCAACCAGCTGGTGGTCGAGGAGGTCCGGGCCGGTGCCGGAGCCCGCCTGGCGGCGGCCACCGGGGTGCCGCGGGAGCTGGTGCGGGTGGAGCGGAGCGCCGAGGCGCCGCGTCCGCTGTACGACCTCCGGGGCGGTGACGCGTACTACATGGGCGGCGGCGGGCGCTGCTCGGTCGGCTTCCCGGTGACCCGGGGCACGACGCAGGGCTTCGCGACGGCCGGGCACTGCGGCCGCGCCGGCCAGACCACCAGCGGCTACAACCAGGTCGCGCAGGGCAGCTTCCAGGCCTCGGTCTTCCCCGGCAGCGACATGGCGTGGGTCGCGGCCAACAGCAGCTGGACCGCCACCCCGTACGTGAAGGGGGCGGGCGGCGCGAACGTGCAGGTCACCGGTTCCGTCCTGCAGCCCGTGGGCGCCTCCGTCTGCCGCTCGGGCTCCACCACCGGCTGGCACTGCGGCACCGTCCAGCAGCACAACACGAGCGTGACGTACCCGGAGGGCACGATCTCCGGCGTGACCCGGACGACGGTCTGCGCCGAGCCCGGCGACTCGGGCGGCTCGTACATCTCCGGCAGCCAGGCCCAGGGCGTCACCTCGGGCGGCTCCGGCAACTGCTCCAGCGGCGGCACCACGTACTTCCAGCCGCTGAACCCGATCCTGTCGGCCTACGGCCTGACCCTGAGGACCGGCGGCACCGACCCGGGCCCCGGCCCGGGCCCGGGCGAGCCGGAGCCGGGCGGCACGTGGAAGGCGGGGACGGTCTACGCGGCCGGCGCCACGGTCACGTACGGCGGTTCCACCTACCGGTGCCTCCAGGGCCACCAGGCGCAGGCCGGCTGGGAGCCGCCGAACGTGCCGGCGCTCTGGCAGCGGGTCTGACGGCCACGGCCGACCACGACGGCGCCACCCGTTCCCGCCGGGCGGGTGGCGCTTCGGCGTTCCCGGCGCACGGCCGGGCGCGGCGGTTCAGAAGGGGCGGCCCTCCAGGACCGCCGCGTAGGCGTCGTCGGGGTCGAGGTGGCGCAGTTCCTCGGCGATCAGCTCCGCGGTCGAGCGGACCTTGAGGGCCATGACGCGGCTGGGCTGGCCGGGGATGGCGAGCCGGGCGACCGGGCCCTCGGGGCGGTCGATCCGGACCTCGCCCTGCGGGGTGCCCATGCGGACGGCGGTCACGACGGGGCCCTCGGAGACGATCCGGTCGACGGGGACGCCGAGCCGGACCTCGAACCAGCGGGCCAGCAGCTCGGCGCTGGGGTTGGCCTCCTCGGCCTCCACCGCCGCCGAGAGGACGTCCGTGCCGGCCTGGTCGAGGGCGGCGGCCAGCATCGAACGCCAGGGGGTGAGCCGGGTCCAGGCCAGGTCCGTGTCGCCGGGGGCGTACGAGGCGGCCCGCGCCGCCAGTGCGCCGAGCGGGTCCTCGACCGCGAACGCGTCGGTGATCCGCCGCTGGGCGAGCGCGCCCAGCGGGTCCTTGGAGGGGACCGCCGGGGCGTCGACCGGCCACCAGACGACGACGGGGGCGTCGGGCAGCAGCAGCGGCAGCACCACCGAGTCGGCGCGGGCGCCGAGTTCGCCGTGCAGGCGGAGCAGCACCGTCTCGCCCGAGCCGGCGTCGGTGCCGAGCCGGACCTCGGCGTCGAGCCGGGTCACGTTCCGCTCGCGCGGGGAGAGCGCGCGGCGGCGGATGACGACGAGGATGCGCGAAGGGTGTTCCTTCGACGCGTCGTTGGCCGCCTTCACCGCGTCGTAGGCGTTCTCCTCGTCGGTGACGATCACCAGGGTGAGGACCACGCCGACGGCGGGGGTGCCGACGGCTCTCCGGCCCTCCAGGATCGCCTTGTTGATCGCGCTGGAGTTGGTGTCCGTGAGATCGATCTTCATTGCCCGGAGTCCGTCCCTTCCTCTGCGGCGAGCCTAACGCCCCGCGCGGGGTTCAGTGGTCGTCGCCCGGCTCCCCGGCGCCCGCGGTCGCGGCGGCCCTGGCCTGGGCGCGTCGGCCGACGACGGCCGCGGCGGCGGCCGCGGAGCCGAGGAAGGCGGTGGCCACCACCCACGGGCGGTCGAGGACGTGTCCGGTGGCGTGGTCGAGGGAGTAGCGGCCCGCGCCGGTGAGGCCGAGGGCGGCGGCGGTGAAGCCGAGGAAGGCCGGGTACTCGTAGCCTCCCGCCTGGGCGAAGAAGCCGGCGGGGGCGTGCACGGAGACGGCGCCCGCCATCGCTCCGGCGGCGGCCGCGCCGGCGGCGGGGGTGGCCAGGCCGAGGGCGAGCAGGACGCCGCCGCCGGCCTCGCCGAGCCCGGCGGCGATGGCGGACTCGCGGGGCGGGTGGAAGCCCATGGCCTCCATGGCGTGGGCGGTGCCCTCGATCCCTCCGCCGCCGAACCAGCCGAGGAGCTTCTGGGTGCCGTGCGCGGCGAGCACGGCGCCGGTGCCGACCCTCAGCACGAGCAGCCCGAGGTCGCGTCGGTTCATGGGGTTCTCCTGGTGCGGGAAGGGAGCGTGTACGCCTCCACTGTCGGCGGGTCCGTCGCCCGCCGCCGCCGGGGAGCCCACCGAATACTCCACACGTGTCACGTTTTGCGGCGTTTACCCCGCGTTGCTTGACTGGGGTGGCTGTCGCCGCCCCGCCACCGGGGAGCGGCCCCGAGGGAAGTGGGTACGCATGACCGCCGATTCCACCGACACCGCCGCGCTGCGGGAGCGCGTACGGGCCCTGATGCCGCGCGCCGAGGAGGATCTGGCCGCGCTGGTCGCGATGCGCTCCGTGGCCGACCCCCGCCAGTTCCCGCCCGAGGAGTGCGACGAGGCCGCCGACTACCTGGTGCGGGCCTTCACCGAGGCGGGGTTGAGCGACATGCGGCGGGTCACCACCCCGGACGGCACGGACGCGGTCGTGGGGCACGGGCGGGGCCCGGAGGGCGCGCCGACCGTCCTCCTCTACTGCCACTACGACGTGCAGCCGCCGCTCGACGACGCCGCCTGGCGGACCCCGCCGTTCGAACTGACCGCCCGGGACGGGCGCTGGTACGGGCGCGGCGCCGCCGACTGCAAGGGCAACATCGCCATGCACCTCACGGCGCTGCGGGCGCTCGGCGGCCCGGACGGCACGGGCTTCCCGGTCAACCTCAAGTTCGTGGCCGAGGGTTCGGAGGAGCAGGGCACCGGCGGCCTGGAGCAGCTGGTGCCGCTGCAACCCGAACTCTTCGACGCCGACGCGCTATTGATCTGCGACACCGGCAACTTCGCCCTCGGGCTGCCCACCACCACGACCTCGCTGCGCGGTCTCACCAACGTGGTGGTGACGGTGTCCACGCTCCGGGGCGAGATGCACTCCGGCATGTTCGGCGGACCGGCGCCCGACGCGCTGGCCGCGCTGGTGCGGATCCTGGACAGCCTGCGCGACGAGCACGGCAACACCGCGATCCAGGGACTCCCGGGCGACGGCCTGTGGGACGGGGTGTCCTATCCGGCCGAGCAGTTCCGCGCCGACGCGGGGGTCCTGGACGGGGTGCAGCTGGTGGGCACCGGGTCGGTCGCCGACGAGCTGTGGGCGCGGCCCGCCGTCACCGTCCTCGGCATCGACTGCCCGCCGGTGGTCGGCTCCTCCGCCGCCGTGCAGGCGAGGGTACGGGCCCGGGTCAGCCTCCGGGTCCCGCCGGGGACCGACGCCGAGGAGGCCCGGAAGGCGCTCACGGACCACCTGGTGGCGGCGGCGCCGTGGGGCGCGCGGGTCGAGGTGGAGGCGGAGAGCGCCGGGCAGCCGTTCCGGGCCCGCACCGACGGGCCCGCGTACACGGCGCTCGGCGCGGCGCTGCGCGAGGCGTACGGGAAGGACATGGTGCAGTCGGGGCAGGGCGGTTCGATCCCGCTGTGCAACGTGCTCGCGGACCACTTCCCCTCGGCGGAGATCGCGCTGATCGGCGTGGAGGAGCCGGGCTGCCTCATCCACGCCCCCAACGAGAGCGTCGACCCGACGGAGATCGAGCGGATGGCGCTGGCCGAGGCGCTCTTCCTCCGCTCCTACGCCGGGGTGTTCGCCCGCTCGGCGGGCACGTGACCCCCGGCCGACACGTGAGAGAGGAGACGGAACCCATGACACACACGCATGAACGGCCGCACGACGGCCGCACCGGGACCGATCTGCCGCAGGGCCCGCTGCGGATGCTCGCCGGCGCGGCCTGGCAGGCCCTGCTGCTCGCCGGGGTGGTGGCACTCGTCCTCGGCGTGCTCGTGCTGGTGTGGCCGGGCGCCTCGCTGGTGGCGGCCGGGGTGCTCTTCGGCCTCTACCTGCTCTTCAGCGGTGTGACGCAGTTGATCGCCGCGTTCGGCACGCACGCCACGACCTCGCTGCGGGTGCTGGCCTTCATCAGCGGCGCCCTGTCGATCCTGCTCGGTCTGTTCTGCTTCCGGGGCGCGACGCAGTCGATCCTGCTGCTCGCGCTGTGGATCGGCATCGGCTGGCTGTTCCGCGGCATCACCCACACCGTGGCGGCGGCGTCCGACCCGGCGATGCCGGCCCGGGGCTGGCAGGTGTTCCTCGGGATCGTGAGCGCCGTGGCCGGGGTGGTGCTGATCGTCTCCCCGCTGGAGTCGGTCGCGGTGCTGACCCTGCTCGGCGGGATCTGGCTGATCGCGGTCGGGGCGGCGGAGATCGTCACCGCGTTCCAGATCCGTTCGCGGGCCGGGCGCCTGCCGCCTGGCACCTGATCCGTCCCGGCCGGTCCGGCCCGTCCGGAGCGGCCGGCCGGTCTCCGGCGGCTCCTCCGGTCCGCCGTCGGCCCGATCTCCGGGCGGACGGCGGACCGGCGCGTTCCGTGCGCTAGATTTTGCCGGTCCTCGACCGTCGATCGCTCGCGATCACCACTCTCCGGAGCCGGCTTCCCATGACCGACATCGTCAACGGCCTCGGCCGCGCCACCGCCTACGGCGCCCTCGGCGTGGTCCTGCTGATCCTCGGCATCGTCCTGGTGGACATCCTGACCCCCGGCAAGCTGGGCCGGCAGATATGGGAGGACCGCAACCGCAACGCGGCCGTCCTGCTCAGCTCCGCGCTGCTCGGCATCGGCGGGATCGTCTTCACCTCCATCTGGACCACCTACGACAACTTCGGCAAGGGCCTCGCCTCCACGGCCGCCTTCGGCCTCCTCGGCCTGGTGATGATGGCGGTCGCCTTCCTCGTGGTGGACCTGGTGACGCCCGGCAAGCTGGGCGCCACGCTGGTGGACCCGGAGCCGCACCCGGCGGTCTGGGTGACCGCGTCCTGCAACATCGCCGTCTCCGCGATCGTCTCGGCCTCGATCGCCTGACGCGCCCCGCCCGCACGCGCCCCGTCCCGGCCCGGTGCCCGTCCCTTCAGGACGGGGCCGGGCCGGGGGCCGTCGCGGCCGGTTCCACCTCCAGGAAGCGGCGGCCGCGCGGGCCCTTGTAGAGCAGGGCCTCCCAGCCGAGCCGGGCGAGGGCGTCGGCGCACTCCGCCAGGGCGGTGGTCTCCTGCCCGGCGGCGCCGGAGCCGGGCGGCCCCAGCCACTCGACGACGGCGGTGGCCGGCCGCTCCCCCGCCCTCACCCGGTAGCCGGTCGCCGTCCTGGACCCGTCCGCGTCCGCCGCCGAGGGCGCGAGCCCGCCGGCCTCCAGGGCCAGGGCCACGGCCCGCACCGGCTGCCGCCGCTCCCACTCGGCGGGGACGGCTCCGCCCGCGCCGTCCCGGCCGGCGGTCAGACGCCGGATCTGCCGGAGTCCGTCGAGCGCGGACCTGACCTCGCGGGAGCGCTGCTCGGCATCGCCGGCGAGCGGCGGACCGTCGCCCGTCGCCGCCTCGAAGGCGCCCTTGCCGCCCGGGTCCCGGCTCACAGCAGCCGCCGGATCTCGCCGCGCACCCGGTAGAAGCCGCCGGCCGCCGGGTGCAGCGCCTCGACGACGTACCGGGCGCCGGGCTCGCGGATGGCCCGCGGGAACTGCACGTTCCACGACGGCTCGTAGCCGTGGCTGACCACCCGGACGCGGCTGCGGCCGCCCTCGCGGACGCACTCGACGACGATGGAGCCGCTCGGCGCCTCCTGCACGGAGACGACGGTGGCAACGGCCGCGGCGGTGGTGGCCGGGGTGTAGGTGGGCAGGGCGGCGGCCAGCTTGACGTCCCGTACGACGGGCACGCTGCCCTGCTGGGCGGCCTCGATCGCGCCCTCGCTCGCGTCCACGCAGACCAGCGAACCGTCGGTGGTGACGAGGTAGAGCCGCTCGTCGCGGTACTGCATGGAGAGCGCGGAGCCGCCGCCGGTGGACAGCTTCCACAGCCGGGTGCCGTCCTCGGCGAAGCAGTAGACGGAGGAGGCGGAGTCGCCGGCGAAGACGAACCGGCCGCCGGGCGAGGTGGCGCAGGAGTACACGCTCGCGTCGCAGGCGTAGACGGCCTCGACGCGGCCGTCGGCCTTGGCCAGCCGCTGCACCTTGCGGTGGCCGGTGCCCGCGTAGACGGAGCCGGTCTCCTGCCAGCCGAAGAGGACCGCGCCGTCGGTGGCGGTCCGCCACAGCTCGCCGGTGCCGTCCGCCGCATAGGCGGTGACGCCGCTGGTGTCGCCGTAGTAGACGGCGCGGCCGTCCGCCCGGACCATCCAGGCGTACTCGCCGCGGCCGGAGCGGGACCACTGGTGCTCGTCCTCGTGGTCGATGACGGTGAGCCGGCCTGAGCGGTCGGCGACGTCGAGGACGCCCTCGTGGATGTCGAGCCAGAAGATGTCGACGTCGGCGCCGATCTCGTAGGCGGCGAAGGGCAGTTTGGAGGAGAGGTCGTAGACCTTGCCGTCGTCGCAGCCCGCGTAGATCCAGAAGTCGTCGGCGACCAGGCACTTCACGCCGTCGGGCAGACCGAAGCGGGCCAGCACCTCGCCGCCGTGGTCCAGGGTGAAGACGTCCCCCGCCTGGTTGCCGACCCAGATCCGCTCCTCGTCGACGTGGATGCCGAAGGCGGCGGAGCCGGTCCGGAAGCGCCAGAGGACGGGCGCGACGGCGCGGGCCGTGGAGGGGGCGGAGCCGACCGCCCGGCGGGTGACGGCGCGGGCCGCCCGCTGACCGGGCACGGCGGGGGCGTACCCCTTGCGGACCTTCTCGCCGATCTTCTTGGCCGCGGCGGCGCGCGCCTTGTCGGCGGTGGCGAAGGTGGAGCGCTGGGCCTGGCCGGCCGTGCCGATGCGGCCGTAACGGACCGACACCTCCAGGCCGTCGACGGTCACTTCGTAGAACTTGTGGGCACCGCCGCCGTCCTGCGACAGCTCCAGATAGGTCGTCGTCGTCATGATCCGAACGGTAGGCGCTGCCACTGACAACGCCCGTGGGAGCGGGAGGAGAGTGCCCCGGCCGCCCCCTGGACAAGTGCTCACCGGGAACTTACCCTCCGGTACACCTATTCAATTCGTTGAATATCGTTCGTTGAGTGTCGACGTATCGCTTTGGACGCCGTGGAGGTCCCGTGCACCCCTTCCGTACCGCCGTCGAGAACCGCGACGAGGCCGCCGTCGAGGCGCTGCTCGCCGAGGACGTCCTCTTCACCAGCCCGATCGCCTTCAAGCCGTACACCGGCAAGGCGATCACCGCGGCGATCCTCCGCGGCGTCCTGCGCGTCTTCGAGGACTTCACCTACGTCCGCGAGATCGCGAATCCGGACGGGCGGGACCACGCCTTCGTCTTCACCGCCACCGTCGACGGCAAGCGGATCCAGGGCTGCGACTTCCTGCACTTCGACGAGGACGGGCTGATCGACGACTTCACCGTCATGGTCCGCCCGCTCTCCGCCGCCCAGGCCCTCGCCGCCGCGATGGGCGCCCAGTTCGACCGGATCGCCCGGGAGGCGGCCGGGGCCTGAGCGGGCGCCCGGGCGGGCGTCAGGCCAGCTTCTTCAGGACCTCGTCCGCGAGGGCGGCGGAGGAAGCGGGGTTCTGGCCGGTGACGAGGGCGCCGTCGACGACCACGTGCGGGGCCCAGGGCTCACCGGCGTCCACGTCGACGCCGGCCTCGCGGAGCCGGGTCTCCAGGAGCCACTTCGCCCTCGCGGCCAGCCCGGCCTGGGTCTCCTCGGCGTCGGTGAAGGCCGCGACGCGGCGGCCGGCGAAGGCGTTGGCGCCGTCCTCGCCCACGGCGGCGAGGAGCGCGGCCGCGCCGTGGCAGACGACCGCGAGCGGCTTGCCGGAGTCCAGGACGTCGATCAGCAGCCGCCCCGATTCGGCGCTCACGGAGAGGTCCTCCATGGGGCCGTGGCCGCCGGGGTAGAAGACGGCGTCGTACTCGGCGAGTTCCACGTCCGCCAGGCGGAGCGGCTCCCGCAGCGCCGCGAAGGCGTCGAGGGCGGCGGCGACGCGGTCGGCGCCCTCGGGGCCGCCGTTGACCTCGGGGGCCAGGCTGCCCCGGTCGACGGTGGGAACGACGCCGCCGGGGGTGGCGACGACGACCTCGTGGCCGGCCGCGGCGAACGCCTCGTACGGCGCGACGACCTCCTCGGCCCAGAAGCCGGTGGGGTGCTTCGTGCCGTCGGCGAGGGTCCAGTGGTCGGCACCGGTCAGTACGAAAAGGATCTTCGACATGGGTCTGCGGGCCTCTCGTTCGTGGGAGCGGTCCGGCCCGGGCCCCTCACGGGGACCGCCGGACCGGCGAGGGTTCGACCGTAGGCGCGACGACCCATGGGAATCCAATAGGCTCGGGCATGTGGACGATAGAAATTCCGATGGCTCACGGAACGCGGCGGGCTCGGGCGGCGGCCCCGGGCGGGTGAGCGGCCCGGAGTCCGGGCCGGGGTTCGGGCCGGACTCCGGCCCTGGAAGCGGGTCCGGACCTGAGTCCGGGGCGGGGTTCGGCCCCGGAAGCGGGTCCGGGCCGGGGGCGGGGAACGGCGGGCTGCCGGACCTCAACCAGCTGCGCACCTTTCTCGCCGTGTACCGGGCCGGGGCCTTCACCGCGGGGGCACGGATCCTGGGGGTTTCGCAGCCGACGGTGACCGCGCAGATCAGGGCGCTGGAGGGACGGCTCGGGCGGGAGTTGTTCGAGCGGGGGCCGCGCGGGGCGGCGCCCACACCGTTCGCGGACGACCTCGCCGCGCGGATCATGGGCCCGCTGGACGCGCTGGGGATCGCCGCCGGGGCGGCGACCGGCCGGCCCGGCGAGGAGGGGCCCGCCGAGCCGGTCCACCTGGCGGGCCCGGCCGAGTTCCTCGCGCACAGCGTGCTGCCGACGCTCGCGCCGCTGGTCGAGCGCGGGGTGCGGCTGCGGGTCTCCTTCGGCCTCACCGACGGGCTGCTCGACGAGCTGCGGGCCGGACGGCACGACCTGGTGGTGGCGACGGTACGGCCCCGGGGCCGCAGCCTCGCCTGGCTGCCGCTCTCCGACGAGGAGTTCGTCCTCGTCGGCGCCCCCGTCTGGGCGGAGCGGCTCGGCGACCGGATCGCCGCGGAGGGGCCCGCCGCGCTGCACGGCGTCCCCCTCGTCGCGTACGCCGAGGACCTGCCGATCCTGCGCCGCTACTGGCGCCACGTCTTCGGCCGCCGTCTGACGGCCGTGCCCGCGGTCACCGTCCCGGACCTGCGCGCGGTACGGGCGGCGGTGGCGGGCGGCGCCGGGGTGAGCGTGCTGCCCCGCTACCTGTGCGCGGCGGAGCTCGCCTCGGGTGCCCTCGTACCGCTCCACCTGCCGGAGGACCCGCCGATCAACACCGGTTTCCTGGTGCACCGGCCGGGCCCGCCGGCCCACCCGCACGTGGCGCTGGTCCGGGACCATCTGGTGCGGCACGAGACGGCGGACCGGCAGCGGGCGGACGGGGTGTCGGGCGGGCGAGGAGCCGGCACCGGGGCGCGAGACGGTCAGTAGGTGACGGTGATCCGGCGGGCGGGGCCGTCGACGCGGACGGTGCCGCCGTACGGGATCACCACCTGCGGGTCGGTGTGCCCCAGGTCCACGTCGAAGACGGCCATCGTCTCGGGGGCGTACGCGTCGAGCGCGCGCAGCACGGCGGCGCGCTGGGCCTCCCGGTAGGCGGCCCGGGCGGCGGCGTCGTTCGGCGTCTCGAAGGACCAGGCGCGGGCCCGGCCCATGAGCAGCGCGGGGAAGCGGGCGAGCAGCCCTCGCTCCCCCATGGCCCGCAGGATCCGGAAGACCTCGTCGGCGGAGGGCAGCAGCTCGGAGGTCTCCAGGAACAGCACCCCGCCCTCGTAGGCCTCCGGCTCCGCGATCTCCCGCCCGGCCATGAGGAGCTGCGCGACGATCTCCAGGCAGCCGCCCCAGGAGCGGCCCTCGACGACCCGCCCGGCACGGTGCCAGTGCCAGGGGCCGGCCGGTTCCATGGCGGGCGCGGAGTCGAAGGTGCGGGGGTCCTCCCAGGGCCGTTCGACGTCGTTGGTGTCGGAGGGGGCGGGGAGTTCGTACGGACCCGATCCGAAGAGCGCGGCCCGGACGGAGGCGTCGGTGACGGGGTGGACGGCTCCGGGCCGCCCGAACTGGGTCATCACCGCGGCCCCGTGGTAGCCGACCACGCCGAGGTTCCACAGCCGCATCAGGAGGTTGGTGTTGTCGCTGAAGCCGAAGAACGGCTTCGGATGGGCGCGGATCAACGCGTCGTCGAGGTGCGGCAGGACGGTGATCTGGTCGTCGCCGCCGATGCTGGCGACGATCGCCGCGACCGACGGGTCGGCGAAGGCCGCGTGCAGATCGGCGGCCCGGTCCTCGGCGGACGCGCCGAGCTTGCGCGTGGTCGGGTACTCGACGGGCACGAGTCCGTACTCCTCGGACAGCCGCCGCACGCCGAGGTCGAAGGGGAGCGGCAGCACTTCGGGCAGTCCGGCAGCGGGCGACAGCACGGCGATCCGGTCGCCGGGGCGCGGCTTGGGCGGTAGGACGATCTGCGACATCTCCGCACCCTAGCCGGGCTCCGGCCGCGCCCGCCCGGCCATTTCTCCGTCCCCGGCGCACGCGCGCGTGGCGGGCTCGGACGAAGCCGCGGATGCCGAAGGTTTCCCCCGCGCTCGCGCGCGTGGCGGGTGCTGGAGGATCCTGAGCCCGACCATCACCGCGCTTCCCCCGCACACGCGCGCGTGGCGGGCGGCCGGCCCGTCCCCCGAGTGGAGGGGGGCTCAGAGGGTGTGGGCGAGGGGGTCCGCGAGGATGTCGTGGAGGACGAGGGCGGCGGCGCCGCGGGCCGCGTCGGCGGCCGGGGAGGCGGCGCGCAGCCGGCCGGCGTCGGCCGGCCAGAGGCCCGAGACGACCCGTTCGGCGAGTTCCGCGGTGACGGCGGGGGCCAGCCACGGCATCAGGCGCGGATAGATGCCGCCGAGGACGACGGCCTCGGGATCGAGGAGGTTCACCGCGCCGGAGAGGGCCCGGCCGAGCATCCGGCCGGCCTCGGCGAGGGCCGCGAGCGCGCGGGCGTCGCCGCGCTCGGCGCACCCGGCGAGTTCGTCCACGTCGGCGGCGTCCGCGGCGCGCAGCAGCGCGGTCTGGCCGGCGTACTGCTCCAGGCAGCCGCGCGAGCCGCAGCGGCAGCGGGGGCCGGTGGCGTCGACGACGAGGTGGCCGATCTCACCGGCGAACCCGTGGGCGCCGCGCAGGAGTTCGCCGTGGACGACGACGGCGCCGCCGACGCCGGTCTCGCCGGTGAGGTGGAGGAAGGTGCGGGGCGTGCCGGGGGTGCCGAAGCGGAGCTCGGCGAGGGCCGCCATGTTGGCCTCGTTGTCGGAGGCGACGGGCAGCGGGCCCGCGGCGGGGCGCAGCGCGGCGAGCGCTTCGCCGAAGAGGCGCTCGGCGGGGGTGTCGTGCCAGCCGAGGTTGGGGGCCTGGCGGACGGTGCCGCCGGAGATCAGGCCGGGCAGGGCGAGCGCGGCGCCCGCCGGGGCGAGGCCGAGGGCGTCGGCCTCGGCGAGGGCGTCGGCGGCGACCCCGGCCGCGCGGGCGAGGACGGCGGGGGCGTCGGAGCGGTTGTCCAGCCGCTCGGTGCGGCGGATGCGGTCGGTGCCGGTGAGGTCCACGAGGCAGACGGAGACGTACGCGACGTTGATCTCGACGCCGAGCCCCGCGGGCCCGGTCCCGGCCGGCTTGAGGACGGTGCCGGGACGGCCCGCCTGGCCGCTGAAGGTCTTCCCGGACTCGACCAGGAACCCGAGGTCGAGGAGCTGCTCGACGAGCGAGGAGACGGCGGGCCGGGTGAGGCCGACGCGGGCGGCGACGGCGGCCCGGGTGGTCTCGCCGGCGTCGTGGACGGTCCTGAGGACGAGACTCAGGTTGTGCCGGCGCACGCCCGACTTGTCGGCCTTGGGTTCCGTGGGCTGGTTCATCGTGAGCGAGAGCCTAGTCGGCCCTTTCACTCGAACAGAAATACCCCGTCCGGGGACCGAAACGGCCGCCGGGAAGCGGAAACGCGGGCCGGTCGAGCCGTCACGGGGCGAAGGCCCGACCGTCGCGGGGCGGAGGCCCGGGCGTCGCGGGGCGAAGGCCTGACCGTCGCGGGGCGAAGGCCTGACCGCCCGGCGACGAACCCCCGACCGTCGCGGGGCGGAGGCCCGGCCGTCGTGGGGCGGAGGCCCGGGCGTCGCGGGGCGGAGCCCTGGCCATCGCGGAGGCCCGGTCGTCGTCGCGGGACGGAGGCCCGACCGTCGTGGGACGGCCCGACCGTCCTCGGGCGGCGGCCCGACCGTCCTCGGGCGGCGGCCCGGCCGTCGTGGGGCGGGCTCCGCGGCGGTGAAGCCGTCGCCCGCGGGCCCGACGCCGCCGACGACGACGGCCTCGCACCCCGGGGGGGGGACCCGACCACGGCGCTTCAGGCCCAGGAAAAAGAGTTCGGTGACCGAACTCTTCCGACTAGGCTGCTCCCCATGACCCTTCCACGCGACTACCGCGGCCAGAGCTGCTCCCTCGCCCGTGCCATGGAGGTCGTCGGCGAGCGCTGGACGCTGCTGATCCTGCGGGACGCCTTCTACGGCGTGCGCAGGTTCGGCGAGTTCGCCGCGCACCTCGCCGTACCCCGGTCCGTGCTCACCGAGCGGCTGGCCTGGCTGACCGGCGCCGGTGTCCTCGACCGGCACCGGGATCCGGGCGGCGGCCGGCGCGAGGTGTACGTCCTCACGGAGAAGGGCCTCGGGCTGTGGCCTGCCGTCCGGGCCCTCACCGACTGGGGCGAGGAGCACTACCCGGCCAACGGCGAGGGTCCCCGCCGGGTCTTCCTGCACCACGCCGACGGAGCGCCGACCGGCCCCGACGGCCGCTGCTCCGGCTGCGGGGCCGCCGTCCCGCCCGGTGACCTCCTGGTCGCGCCCGGCCCCGGGCTCCCCCCGCCCGGCGACGACGCCGACCCGGTCACGGCGGCCCTGGCCCGCCCGCACCGTCTGCTCACCCCGCTGCTCCCCACGATGCTCTCCACGAGAGGAACCTCATGAAGATCCTGGTCGTCGGCGCCGGCGCCACCGGTGGTTACTTCGGCACGATGCTGGCCCGCGCCGGGCGGGACGTCACCTTCCTGGTGCGGCCCGGCCGCGCGGCGGCGCTCCGCGCGGGCGGGCTGCGGGTGGCCGGGCGGGACGAGGAGTGGGTCCTCGACGCGCCCCGGCTCGTCACGGCCGGCGAGGCACCGGCGGGAGGCCCGTACGACCTCGTCCTGCTCGGCGTGAAGTCGACCGCCCTCGACGCCGCCCTGGCGGACCTGGCCCCCTTCGTCTCCCCGGGCACGGCGGTGCTGCCGCTGCTGAACGGCATGGCCCATCTCGACGCCCTCGACGCCCGCTTCGGCGCCGGCGCCGTCCTCGGCGGGGTCGCGAAGGTGGTGACGACGCTCGACGACGCGGGGACCATCCGGCGGCTCGCGCCGCTGGCGCACCTCGCGCTCGGCGAACGCGACGGCACGGTCTCGTCGCGCGTGAAGGAGATACGTACGGTCCTGGAGGGCGCCGGCATCGACGCGCCCGTGCCCGCGTCGATCGTCACCGCGATGTGGCACAAGTGGGTCTTCATCACCACGATCGGCGCCGTGACGAGCCTGATGCGCGGCACCGTCGGCGAGGTGTACGACTCCCCCGGCGGCCCCGACCTCGGCCCCGCGGTCCTCGCCGAGGGCGCGGCGGTCGCCGCGGCGGCCGGGCACCCGCTGCCGGAGGCCGAGCGCGCGGCGACCCTCGCCGTCGTGGCGGCCCCCGGCTCCCCGATGGTGCCCTCCCTCTACCGGGACCTGGTGGCGGGACGGCCCACGGAGGTCGAGCACCTCTTCGGCGACCTGACCGCGCGGGCCCGCGCCCTGGACGTACCGACTCCGCTGCTCGACCTGGCCACCCTCCATCTGCGGGTCCACCAGCGGCGGATCGACGCCGCCGGACGCGGTCAGTAGGCTCGGCGGCGCCGGGACCGAAGCAGAGGAGCGACAGAGTGTTCGTCAAGGTGTGCGGGCTCGCCACGACCGCCGACATCGACGTGGCCGCCGAGGCGGGCGCGGACGCGATCGGCCTCGTCATCAGCGGCACCAGCGTCCGGGGCCTGGACCGGGACCGGGTGCCGGGCCTCGTGGGACGGGTCCCGGACGGGGTGGTGTCGGTCCTCGTCGTCAACGACACACCGGCCGCCGAAGCCGCCCGGATCGCCGCCGACCTCGGCTTCGACGCGCTCCAGCTGCACGGCCGCGCCTACGGGCCCGCGGAGTTCGAGGCGGCCGCGGCCGTCCACCCGCGCCTGTGGCGGGCGACCGCGCTCGCCGACGGGCCCGACACGCGCGTGGGCGCGCTGGGCGAGGAGGTCCTGCTGCTCGACTCGCCGAAGGCGGGCTCGGGTTCGCGCTGGGACCTGTCGCTCCTGGACACCGCCCGCCCCGAGGGCCACTGGCTCCTCGCGGGCGGCCTCGCGCCCGGGAACGTCGCCGAGGCCATCGCCACCGCCCGCCCCTGGGGGGTGGACGTCTCCAGCGGCGTCGAGTCCGCGCCCGGCGTGAAGGACCACGCCCTGGTCCGCGCCTTCGTGACCGCCTCGAAATCCGCGGCGTCCGCTCAACCTTCCGACGTCTCCGCACGTCAGTAGGGGTGAAGCAGGTCGTACTACCGAGTACGACCATGGAACGCCGAGAACAAGGGGGCCGTGATGGTGGAGGAACTGGCGGAGGCCGTGGTGCGTGCGGCGGGCGCGGCGGCGCGCGGCGTGACCGCACTCCTGTCGGTCCCGGAGACCTACTCCGCAGCGGCGGAACTCGCCACGGCGAAGGCCGAACAGCGGCCCGCCGACGGGGACGAGGACGAGAAGGACGCACCGGGCGAGAAGGACGCGGCGGGCTAGACGACCGGGGCGGGCGGGACGGCGGGAGCCGGCGAGACGGGCGTGACCGGCGGGGCGGGCGCGGGCGCCGGGCACCGCGCTCGGCCCCCACGCTCGACGCCGCGCTCGGCTTCGGGTCGGGCGCCACACTCGACTGGGGGCTCCGCGTCATCCCGACGGCCGCGTGGCCGCTCGCAAGGCGGGCGTACACCTGGGCCGAGGAGGGGCGGACCGATCCGAGGGCGCGGGGGATCCCGCCGGTCGGCAGTGGGGCGGCGGGGCGTGAGATCATCGCACCTGCGGCCCCGGAGTGCCTCCGATGTCGGGCCGCGGCGCCGGGGGGCGGACATGGAACACGGTCGGGCAGGGGAAACACGGGGGGAGCGCACGCGCTCCGAACGGCTGACCGAGGGGCTGGCCGTCGTGGCGGCCTCGGCTCTCGCCCTCGGCCTCCTCGCCTGGCCCGTGACGGTCTTCGGTACGACCGTATGGCACCTGGCCACCGGCACCGGGACCACCGCGTTCAGCCGGTTCCTGGTGCCGGTGCTCCTCCTCGCCCTTCTCGCGCTGCCGTTCGTTCCGGCCCGCGCGGTGTACCGGTCGGGCCGCCGCAAGGGACGGGCACGGCTGACGGCGGCGGTCCCGACCGCGCTGGCGCTGCTCGCCGGGTCCGTGGTGCCGTTCGCGGCCCTGTGCTTGCTCCTGGTGTACGGGGACTGAGCGACCCCCCTCCGGTGCGGACGGAGGAGAGCCGGTGTCACCGGTTCCGGTCGGGCGACCGGCTCACGGCCCGCGCCAGACGTTGGCGAAGGCCGTGTTCTCGATGGTCCGCCGCTGCCGCACGGCCTCCAGCTCCATGACCGCGTCGTGGACGGCGGCCACCACGCTCGTCACCGCCTCGTCGCCGAAACCGGGCTCCTCGTCGGGCCGCCCGTCGCCGATCCCCACGGCCGAGGCGAGCGCGGCCAGGACGGGCTCCCCCTCGTCCCGGCGGCCGACCGCCCGGCGGAGGGCGGGCGTGTCGACCGGCTCGACCCGTTCCGGGCCGAAGGGCAACCGGCCGCTCCGCCGCCGCCGCAGTTCGCCGTCCTCCTCAAGGGCGGTGCGGTACGCGGCCGCGAGGTCCCGGCCCCGGCGCCACAGCCAGTCCTCGACCCGCTCGTGGGGCGGCTGCCGGACGAGCTCAGCCTCGGCCCCGGCCAGAAGCCGGTCGTCAGACCCCGACGGGTCGCCCGGCACGATGAGATCGTCGTCCACGGCGACGGCTCCAGCGCCGACGAGATCGATCAGTTCGGCTCCCGCGAGCGCCAGCGACAGGTCGCCCTGCCCCACGTCGGGCCCCGGCCCCGGATCCACGGAGATGAGGAACAGGTCTTTCGCCGTGCTCATGTACGGCTCCCCTCGAAGAGATCGACCGGGCGGTCCCCGCCGGCCGGTCCCGCGACCGGCACGACGGCGGGGCGCCCACCACGATCAGTATCGCCGCCACCGGGGCGGCGGAACGAGGCCGCCGCCGCACTTCACCGACCGGCGGCCGACCGTTTCAGGGCCGGAGCCCTACGTGGTCGAGCGCGACCGCGCTGAGGTCGGCGATCGCCCGCGGGTCCGCCCGCCGCCAGGCGTCGGCCCATCCGCCGGACGGCACGGGCAGCCGGTTCAGGGCGGCCGGGGGGCCGGTGAGGGCGCGCAGGGCGAGCAGGTCGGCGCCCCCGGGAGCCTCGGCGAGGCGGCGCAGGGCGGCGCTCCGGCGGATCCAGCGCAGGCGCGGCGGGAGCCACAGCGCCAGGACGAAGAGCACCGGGACGACGATGAGGGCGGCCGTCACGACATCGGCGACCTGAGCGACCGTCTCCTGGAACGCCGCGCCCGCGTCGGCGAACCCCGACCCGGCATCGGCCGCGGACCGCAGCGGCTTCTCCAGGACGTCACCGACCAACGGCACGTCCGACGCCGCGTCCCCCGCCCGCCCGAGCTCCCTGGCGAGACCGTCGCCGGAACTCTCCACCTTCCGCCCCGGTTCGGCCAGCAGCTCGATCGCCCCGCGGACGGCGAGGGCCACCCACACCGCCACGGCGATCAGGGCCACGGCGATCAGGTCCGCGAGCACCTGGCGGTTCCGGCGCGCGGGCGTCTGGGCGTAGAAGCGCAACGGAGGGCTCCGTTCGGGTCGTGGCGGCGAGGACGCCCGGCCGCCCCGAACTCGACCCGGTCGGCCGGTCGTCGGAGTCAACTCTTCCACCGCTCCTCGCGGGCAAACGTACGAACCCCGAGGCGCGCCCGAGCCCGGCGCGCGCGACAAGGCTCCGCCGTCGCCCCCGCAACCGGGAGCCGGCCGGTCAGTCGCTGGAGCCGGGGGCGCGGAAGCCCGTGCAACCGAAGCGTTTCCACGTGGTCCGGTCGTCGGTGCCGGCGCGGTAGACGACGACCGTCCAGTCGCCGCTCCTGGAGGTCACGGGCGGCGCTCCGGGGAAGTCCCGGGGATACCTCAGGGTCTTCCCGGCCGGGCCGACCCGCATCGGGCGCGTGGTGTGGCCGAATCCCTTTCCGCCGGGCGGCTTCACGCCGGCCACCAGGCGGAGGGTCCCCTCGCCGGTGTAGGAGAAGCCCACCTCGGCCGTGGAGGCGCCGGAGGTGTACGTGACCGAGGTCGAGGTGGAACCGCCGGACGCGCCGCCCTCGGCGAGCCGGTCGCACTGCCCGATGCCCAGCCGCGCCTGCTTCGGGTTCGTGGAGAGGGCCCAGCGGACCTCGGAGGCGGACTCCGCCGGCGGGTCGGACTCGACGGGCTCGACGGGCTCGGGGGACGTGCGGGTCGGGGCGGTCGTCCGTCCGGGCGCGCCCGACGGTGTCGGCCCGCCGACGGCGCCGGTGCCGGTGCCGGTGCCGGTTCCGGAGCCGCCGTTCCTCCCGTCGTCGTGCCACGCCTGCCAGGCGGTGGTGCCCGCCACACCCGCCAGCACCAGGAGCAGGGCCAGCGCGCCCCACCCGCCGCGCGGGCGGCGGCCCGTGCCCACGCCTCCCGTCCGCGTCCCCGGCCGCTCGCCCCGGCTCTCGTCCGGTTCAGGCTCTCCGGGGGCGCCCGGTTTCAAGTCTCCGGGGGCGTCCGGTTCCAGGGCTCCGGGGGCGTCCGGTTCCGGGTTTCCGGTGGTGTCCGGGGCGAGGCGGGTCGGCGGGAGGGCCGGGGCGGTGGAGCGGGCGATCACCTCCGTCAGGGCCGGGCGGTCGACGGGGTCCTTCGCCACGCAGTCCCGGATCAGCGCGAGCAGCCCGGGGTCCGGGTCCGCCGCCCCCGTCAGGTCGATGTCCTCGTGCACGGCCCGGTAGGAGACGGCCTCGGCGGGGCCGTCGCCGAAGGGAGGCCGGCCCGTCGTCACGTACGCCATGGTGGCGCCCAGCGCGAAGACGTCGGCGGCGGCGGAGGTCTCGTTGCGCAGCAGCACCTCCGGGGCGGTGAAGCCCGGGGTGCCGGGCGCGGCGCCGGTCCGTGTCAGGGCGGTGTCGTCGAGGCCGCGCGCGATCCCGAAGTCGATGAGCCGGGGCCCCTCGGGCGCCAGGATCACGTTCTGCGGCTTGAGGTCCCGGTGGGTCACCCCGTGGGCGTGGACGTCCGCCAGGGCGACCGCGAGGGCCTCGAACAGCCGGCGGCCGGCCTCCGGCGGGAACGTCCCTTCGGCGGCCACCGCCTGACGGAGCGTCGGGCCGGGGACGTACTCGGTGGCCAGCCAGTACGGCGGCTCGTCGAGCGACGCGTCCACCAGGCGCGCGCTGTGCGGACTGCGGACGGCGCGCACCGTGGCGACCTCGCGCCGGAACCGGGCCAGCGCCTCCCGGTGCCCGGTGATCTCCTCCCGGATCACCTTCAGCGCGACCATCGCCCCGCCCGGCGACCGCGCCAGGTACACCTGGCCCATGCCGCCCGCGCCGAGGCGGCCGAGCAGGAGGTGGTCGCCTATCCGCGCGGGGTCCTGACCGGGTCTCAATGGGTCCACGCCGCCGTACTCTAGGCCGTCCCTTTCGGACCGCGCCCGGGCTCAGGCCAGCAGCCCCGCCCTCGCCGCCTCCAGCACTCCCTCGATCCGGTCCCACGTCTCCGTGTCCCTGGGCAGCGCCTCCAGGGTGTCGCCCGCTCCGGTGCCCCAGGCGGTGGCGAGGGCGACGGGGTCCTCGCCGGTGCTGGTGGCCGCGGCGAGGGCGGCGGCGCCCAGGGCGACGAGTTCGGTGGCGGCGGGGAGGACGAGGGGGCGGCCGGAGAGGCGGCGGACCGTGTCGGTCCAGGTGCGGCCCCGGGCGCCGCCGCCGATGAGGCGGAGGGGGCGGGCGCGGACGGCGGGGTCGGTGGGGTCGAGGCCGCAGGCGGCGAGGAGGCCGTCGAGGGCGCGCAGGACGGTGAAGGCGGCGCCTTCGTAGGCGGCGCCGAGGACGGCGCGGGGGTCGGTGGCGTGGCGCAGGCCGGTGACGAGGCCCGAGGCGGCGGGGAGGTCGGGGGTGCGTTCGCCGTCGAGGTACGGGAGGACGACGGTCCCGCCGCCGGGGAGGGCGTCCTCCCGGTCGAGGCCGAGGAGGGTGGCGAAGCGGTCGACGGCGAGGGTGCAGTTGAGGGTGCAGCCCAGGGGGAGGCGGGTGCCGTCGGTGGCGGCGAAGCCGGCGAGCGCGGGGTCGGCGGGCAGGGCGCGGGTGGCGGCGAAGACGGTGCCGGAGGTGCCGAGGCTGACGACGGGGTGGTCGAGGAGGCCGGCGGCGCCGAGGCCGAGGCCGACGGCGGCGGCCATGTTGTCCCCGGTGCCGGCCGCGACGGCCACCGTGCGGGGCAGGCCGAGGGCGTCGGCGGCCGCCGCCGTGAGGGTTCCCGCGCGGGTGGCGCCGGTGGGGGCCACGACGGGCAGGTGCGCGGGGGTGAGGCCGAGGAGGTCGAGGAGCTCGGGGGCGTAGGCGGCGTCGGCGGGGGCGTACCAGCAGGTGCCCGAGGCGTCTCCGGGGTCCGTCACGGCCTCGCCGGAGAGGCGTTCGGTGAGCAGGTCGTGCGGGAGGCGGACGGCGGCGGCGGCCTCCGCGTGGTGGGGTTCGTGCTCGCGCAGCCACTGCCACTTGGCGGCGGTCATCGAGGCGACGGGGACGGATCCCGTGCGTGCGAGCCATGCCTTCGGGCCGCCCAGGGCGTCGGTGAGGGCCACGGCCTGGGGGGCGGAGCGGGTGTCGTTCCAGAGGAGGGCGGGGCGTAGCGGCCGGTGGTCGGCGCCGAGGGCGACGAGGCCGTGCTGCTGTCCCGCGACGGCGATGGCGGTGACCTGCGCGGGGGCGACGCCCGCCGCGCGTACGGCCTCGCGGACGGCGGTGACCAGGGCGGTCCACCACTCCTCGGGGTCGCTCTCGCGGGCGCCGTTCGTGCCGGTGACGGTGTGGGGCGCGCGGCCGAGGCCCAGGACGTCACCGGTGGCGACGTCGACGGCGACGGCCTTGGTGGACTGCGTGGAGCTGTCCACGCCGATCACGATCGGGCCGTTCGCAGCCGAGCGGTGCGCGGCCGAGCGGCTCGCGATCGGCCGGCTCCCCCTCGGGCCGTTCCCCGCCGGACCGTTCCCCGCCGGGCCCCTCCCCGTCGGACCGTTCTCCCTCGAACCGTTCTCCGTCGGGCCGTTCACGGCCGAGCGGTCCACGATCGGACCGCTCCCCCTCGAACCACTCCCCATCGAACCGTTCTCCGTCGGGCCGCTCTCGGCCGGGCGGTTGGCGGGCATGCGCGCACCTCTTCTCTCCGTCTGTCTCTGTCGCCCGGTGGGGGCTGGCGTGCCCAGGCACCCGTGGCGTATTAGTTATCTCAGAAAACAAATCCGGCCGCCAGCTTCCGGTGGCAGCCCGCCAGAGAAGGATCCGCCCATGCCCGAGCGTTTCTCCCCCACCCCCGAGGACCGTTTCACCTTCGGACTGTGGACCGTCGGCTGGCAGGGCCGCGATCCCTTCGGCGACGCCACCCGGCCGGCGCTCGACCCGGTCGAGTCGGTGGAGCGGCTGGCCGGGCTCGGGGCGTACGGCGTCACCTTCCACGACGACGACCTGATCCCGTTCGGCGCGTCGGACGCGGAGCGCGAGGCCGTCGTGAAGCGGTTCCGGGACGCCCTCGACCGCACCGGCCTCAAGGTCCCCATGGCGACCACCAACCTCTTCACCCACCCGGTCTTCAAGGACGGCGCCTTCACCTCCAACGACCGGGACGTCCGCCGTTACGCGCTCCGCAAGACGATCCGGAACATCGACCTGGCCGTGGAGCTCGGCGCCACCACCTACGTCGCCTGGGGCGGGCGCGAGGGCGCCGAGTCGGGCGCGGCCAAGGACGTGCGGGTGGCCCTGGACCGGATGAAGGAGGCCTTCGACCTGCTCGGCCAGTACGTCGTCGAGCAGGGGTACGACCTCCGGTTCGCGATCGAGCCCAAGCCGAACGAGCCGCGCGGCGACATCCTGCTGCCCACCGTCGGGCACGCCCTCGCCTTCATCGAGCGCCTCGAACGGCCCGAACTCGTCGGCGTGAACCCGGAGACGGGCCACGAGCAGATGGCCGGGCTCAACTTCCCGCACGGGATCGCGCAGGCGCTGTGGGCGGGCAAGCTCTTCCACATCGACCTCAACGGCCAGTCCGGCATCAAGTACGACCAGGACTTCCGCTTCGGCGCGGGTGACCTGCGGCAGGCGTTCTGGCTGGTCGACCTGCTCGAATCCGCCGGCTACGCCGGGCCCCGCCACTTCGACTTCAAGCCGGTCCGCACGGACGGCTTCGACGGGGTCTGGGAGTCGGCGAAGAACTGCATGCGGAACTACCTGATCCTCAAGGAGCGGGCAGCCGCCTTCCGCGCCGACGCCGAGGTGCGGGAGGCGCTCGCCGCCTCCCGGCTGCCGGAGCTCGCCGTGCCGACCGCGCCGGAGGGCCTGGCGGAGCTGCTGGCCGATCCGACCGCGTACGAGACCTTCGACGTCGACGCGGCCGCGAGCCGTTCGATGGCCTTCGAGCGGCTCGACCAGCTCGCCCTGGAGCACCTGCTCGGCGTACGGCCCTGAGCCCGCGCCCCCCCGAGCGGCGTCAGCGGGGGGCGAGGGTGGAGCGGCGGACGACCAGCTCCGGCTGGAGCACCACCTGCTGGTGCCGGTGGTCCGCCGCCGCCTCGCCGGTCTCCTCCAGGAGCAGTTCGGCGGCCTTGGCCCCCAGGGTCAGGGCCGGCTGGCGCACGGAGGTGAGCGGCACGGTCGCGGCCGCCGCGAACTCGATGTCGTCGTAGCCGACGATCGCCATGTCCTCCGGGACCCGCACCCCGGCCGCGTACAGCGCCTGGAGGACACCGAGGGCCAGCAGGTCGTTGGCGCAGAAGACGGCGGTGGGGCGGTCGGCGAGGCCGAGGAGGCGGGAGCCGGCGTCGCGGCCCGAGGCCACGTCGAGCCGCTCCGCCGGGAGCTCCCGGAGCGCGCTCGCGGGCAGTCCGGCCTCGGCCAGGGCGAGCAGCGCGCCCTCCCGGCGGTCCCGCACCTGCTGGAGGTGGGCGGGGCCGCTGACGTACGCGAAGGTGCGGTGGCCGGTGGCGACGAGGTGGCGGATCGCGAGCGATCCGCCGACGACGTCGTCGACGGACACCGAGCAGCCGCCGCCGTCCCCGCCGACCCGGTCGACGAGCACGTAAGGGATGCCGTGGCGGCGGAAGTCGCGGAGGTTGCCGCCGCCGGCGTCGGCGGGGGTGACGAGGACGCCGCGGACCCGCTGTTCGGCGAAGAGGGAGAGGTAGTCGGCCTCGTCGCGGGGGTTCTGGTCGCTGTTGCAGACCATGACGCCGAGCCCGGCGGCGCGCGCGGTGCGTTCGGCGCCGCGCGCGATGTCGACGAAGAAGGGGTTGCCCATGTCGAGGACGAGCAGCGCCACGATCCGGCTGCGGCCCGCCCGGAGCTGGCGCGCGGACTCGCTGCGGACGTAGCCGAGCCGGTCGATGACCCGCCGGACGTGCTCCAGGGTGGACGGGGAGACCCGGTCCGGCTGGTTGATCACGTTGGACACGGTGCCGACGGAGACCCCGGCCTCCCGCGCCACGTCCTTGATCCCGACGGTCCGCCCCCCGGCGTGCGGGGCGCCGGAGGAGGGCTCGACGGAGGCACCGGTCGCGGCGTGCGCACCGGATGCCCGGTCGGCGGGCGGCCGGTCGGCCGTCGTCCTTCGGGCTTCGGTCGTGCCGTTCGGGGTGCTCGCGGCGCCGCGTGCGGGGCCCGTCACCCGTTCCACCTGCGTGCTGCCACCTGGTCGTCCGTCCTGCCCGTTCCGCCCCGTCCGCGCGGGGTCGCCGCCACCTGTCGCATCCTATGCGGCTCCGCTCACGCGAGGTGGAAGACCTCGGTCAGGGGGCGCATCGCCTCGTCCGGCCGCCGGCCGTCGAGCTCCTCGAAGAAGCCGCCCATCTCGGCCTGCCAGCGGGCGTTCACCTCGGTGGCCTCCATGGCGCTCCTCGCGCGCTCGAAGTCCTCGGTCTCCAGGTAGCCGACGAGGAGGCCGTCCTCGCGGAGGAAGAGCGAGTAGTTGCGCCAGCCGGAGGCGGTGAGCGCCTCGCGCATCTCCTGCCAGACCTCCGCGTGGCGCGCCCGGTACTCCTCCGTCCGCCCGGCGCGGACCTTCAGCAGGAAGCAGACCCTCTGCACGGCGGCTCCTCGACTTGAAATGTTTCAGATTCTCCCGTCCCGGACGCTAGGTCCCCGTCGCCACCGCGGTCAAGAACCTTGACGACACCTTGGGCGAAGGCTAGCTTCCCAGACGACTGAATCGATTCATTGAATTCGACCGAACGCACCGAGGTGGACATGCCCGACATCGCCGCCGTGAAGGCCGCCCTCGCCGCCCAGCGGATCGAGACCCCCTCCTGGGGCTACGGGAACTCCGGCACCCGCTTCAAGGTGTTCGCGCAGCCCGGCGTCCCCCGCGACCCGTACGAGAAGCTCGACGACGCCGCCGAGGTGCACGCCCGCACCGGCGTCGCCCCCAAGGTGTCGCTGCACATCCCGTGGGACCGGGTCGACGACTACGCCGCTCTCGGCGCGTACGCGAAGGAGCGCGGCCTGGAGCTCGGGGCGATCAACTCCAACACCTTCCAGGAGGACGACTACCGCCTCGGCAGCGTCTGCCACCCGGACCCGAAGGTGCGCCGCAAGGCCGTCGGCCACCTCCTGGAGTGCGTCGACATCATGGACGCCACCGGGTCGACGGACCTGAAGCTGTGGTTCGCCGACGGCACCAACTACCCCGGCCAGGACGACGTCACCGCCCGCCAGGACCGGCTCGCCGAGTGCCTCGCCGAGGTGTACGCGCGACTCGGCGACGACCAGCGGATGCTCCTGGAGTACAAGCTCTTCGAGCCGGCCTTCTACACCACCGACGTCCCGGACTGGGGCACCGCGTACGCCCACTGCCTCAAGCTCGGCCCCAAGGCGAAGGTCGTGGTCGACACCGGGCACCACGCCCCGGGCACCAACATCGAGTTCATCGTCGCCCTCCTCCTGCGCGAGGGGAAGCTCGGCGGGTTCGACTTCAACTCCCGCTTCTACGCCGACGACGACCTGATGGTCGGCTCCTCCGACCCCTTCCAGCTCTTCCGGATCATGCACGAGGTCGTCCGGAACGGCGGCCTGGACGCCGCCGCGGACGTGGCCTTCATGCTCGACCAGTGCCACAACATCGAGGCCAAGGTCCCGGCCGTCATCCGCTCCATGATGAACGTGCAGGAAGCCACCGCCAAGGCCCTCCTCGTCGACGCCGCCGCGCTCGCCGCCGCCCAGCGCTCCGGTGACGTGCTCGCCGCCCACGCCGTCCTCATGGACGCCTACGCCACCGACGTCCGTCCCCTCCTGCGCGAACTCCGCGAGGAGCAGGGCCTCGACCCCGACCCGGTGGCCGCCACCCTCCGCTCCGGACGCCTGGAGCGCGTCGCCGCCGAGCGCGTCGGCGGCGCCCAGGCCGGCTGGGGCGCGTAACCCCGCCTCCCCCGACTCCGCTTCCCCCTGCCCCGTCCCCCTTCCCGGCCATCAGGAGAGAAGACCGCCATGACTTCCGGCACCCACCCCGAGGTCGCCGCCCTCCTCGCGCGCGCCCACCGACTCGGCGCCGATCCGACCGTCACCAACTACGCGGGCGGCAACGCCTCCGCGAAGGGCTCCGCCCCCGACCCGGTCACCGGCGGGGAGGTGGAGCTGATGTGGGTGAAGGGCTCCGGGGGCGACCTCGGCACCCTCACCGAGGACGGGCTCGCCGTCCTCCGGCTCGACCGGCTGCGCGCCCTCGCCTCCGTCTACCCGGGGGTGGAGCGCGAGGACGAGATGGTCGCCGCCTTCGACCACTGCCTGTACGGGAAGGGCGGCGCGGCCCCCTCCATCGACACCGCCATGCACGGCCTGGTCGACGCGCCCCACGTCGACCACCTGCACCCGGACGCGGGCATCGCGCTGGCCTGCGCCGCCGACGGCGAGAAGCTGACGGCGGAATGCTTCGGCCCCACGGTGGCCTGGGTGCCGTGGCGGCGGCCCGGCTTCCAGCTCGGGCTCGACATCGCGGCCGTCCGGGCCGCCCACCCGCGGGCCGTCGGCTGCGTCCTGGGCGGGCACGGCATCACCGCCTGGGGCGCCACCTCCGAGGAGTGCGAGCGCAACGCGCTGCACATCGTCCGCACCGCCGAGGCCTTCCTCGCCGAGCGCGGACGCCCCGAGCCGTTCGGCCCGGTCGTCGACGGGTACGAGCCCCTGCCGGAGCGGCTGCGCCGGGAACGGGCCGCCGCGCTCGCGCCCTACGTCCGCGCCCTCGCCTCCCAGGACCGGCCGCAGGTCGGCCACTTCACCGACTCCGGGACCGTCCTCGACTTCGTGTCCCGCTCCGGGCACCCCCGCCTCGCCGCGCTCGGCACCTCCTGTCCTGACCACTTCCTGCGCACCAAGGTGCGGCCGCTCGTCCTCGACCTGCCGCCCGACGCGCCCCTCGACGAGACGGTGGCCCGGCTGCGGGAGCTGCACGCCGCCTACCGCGAGGAGTACGCCGCCTACTACCACCGGCACGCGCTGCCGGACTCGCCGCCGATGAGGGGCGCCGACCCGGCGATCGTCCTCGTGCCCGGCGTCGGGATGTTCTCCTTCGGCAAGGACAAGCAGACGGCGCGCGTGGCGGGCGAGTTCTACGTCAACGCGATCAACGTGATGCGCGGTGCCGAGGCGGTGTCGGAGTACGCCCCCATCGATGAGGCCGAGAAGTTCCGCATCGAGTACTGGGAGCTGGAGGAGGCGAAGCTGCGGCGGCTGCCGAGGCCGAAGCCGCTGGCGACCCGGGTGGCGCTGGTGACCGGCGCGGGCAGCGGCATCGGGCGGGCGATCGCGGCGCGGCTCGCCGCCGAGGGCGCGTGCGTCGTGGTGGCGGACGTGAACGCCGGGAGCGCGGCGGAGGTCGCGGCCGAACTCGGCGGCCCCGACCGGGCGGTGGCCGTGACGGTGGACGTGACGGACGAGGCGGCGATCGAAGCCGCCTTCCGGGAGGCGGTCCTGGCGTTCGGCGGAGTCGACCTGGTGGTCAACAACGCCGGGATCTCGATCTCCAGGCCGCTCCTGGAGACCACGGCCGAGGACTGGGACCTCCAGCACGCCATCATGGCCCGGGGCTCCTTCCTGGTCTCCCGCGAGGCGGCCCGGGTGATGACCGCACAGGGACTGGGCGGCGACATCGTGTACATCGCGTCGAAGAACGCGGTCTTCGCCGGCCCGAACAACATCGCCTACTCGGCGACCAAGGCCGACCAGGCCCATCAGGTGCGGCTGCTCGCCGCCGAGCTGGGCGAGCACGGGATCCGCGTGAACGGCGTGAACCCGGACGGCGTGGTGCGCGGTTCGGGGATCTTCGCCGGCGGCTGGGGAGCGCAGCGGGCGGCGACGTACGGCATCGAGGAGGAGGAGCTGGGCGAGTTCTACGCGCGGCGGACGCTGCTGAAGCGGGAGGTGCTGCCGGAGCACGTGGCGAACGCGGTCTTCGCGCTCACCGGCGGGGACCTCACGCACACCACCGGCCTCCACGTGCCCGTCGACGCGGGCGTCGCCGCGGCCTTCCTGCGATGAGCGCGCTTCCCCCGGCGCGCCGCGGCCTTCCCGCGCCGAGCGGGCGCACCGGGACGTTCGCTGCGGCCGATCTGGGGGCCACCAGCGGGCGGGTCATGGTCGGCCGGATCGGGCCCGGCACCCTGGAACTGGCCGAGACCCACCGCTTCCCCAACGTGCCGGTGCGGCTGCCGGACGGGCTCCGCTGGGACGCGCTCGGTCTGTTCCAGGGGATCCTGGACGGGCTGCGGACGGCGGCCCGGTCCGGTCCGGTGGACTCCGTCGGGGTGGACACCTGGGCGGTCGACCACGGGCTGCTCGACGCCGACGGGGCGCTGCTCGGCGCCCCGTTCCACTACCGGGACGCGCGGACCGACGGGGTCGCGGCGGGGGTGTGGGAGCGGGTCGGGGGCGCGGCGGCGCTGTACCGGACGACCGGGCTGCAGCACCTGCCGTTCAACACGGTCTTCCAGCTGGCCGCTTCCGCCGGCTCCGCCCAGTTCGCGGCGGCCCGGACCCTGTTGCTCATGCCCGACCTGTTCGCGTACTGGCTGACGGGGACGGTCGGGGCGGAGGAGACGAACGCCTCGACGACCGGGCTGTTCGACGTCCGGGCCGGCACGTGGGCCGGGGAGCTGCTCGACGCGCTCGGCGTCGATCCGGCGTTGCTGCCGCCGCTGCGGGCGCCCGGCGATCCGGCGGGGACGCTGCTGCCGCACGTGACGGAGTACACCGGGCTGCCGGCGGGCACGCCGGTGACGGCGGTCGCCTCGCACGACACGGCGTCGGCGGTGGTGGCCGTTCCCGCGAGCGGGGCCGAGGGCGGCGCCGTCGCGTTCGTGTCGTGCGGCACGTGGTCGCTCGCCGGGCTCGAACTGCCCGGCCCGGTCCTGTCGGAGGAGGCCCGGGCGGCGAACTTCACCAACGAGCGGGGTGTCGACGGCACGGTGCGGTTCCTGCGGAACGTGATGGGGCTGTGGCTGTGGGAGGAGTGCCGCAGGACCTGGGAGGGACGGGGGCGGGTGGTGGACCTGCCCGCGCTGCTCGTACGGGCGGGGCGGGAGCGGCCGTTCCGGTCGCTGGTCGATCCGGACGCGCCGGACTTCCTGGCGCCCGGGGACATGCCCGCGCGGATCTCGGCGTACTGCCGGCGCACCGGGCAACCGGTGCCGGAGACCCCGGCGGCGGTGCTGCGGTGCGTCCTGGAGTCGCTGGCCCTGGCGCACCGGCGCACCCTGCGGGAGGCCGCGGGGCTGTCCGGGCGGGAGCTCCGGCGGATCCATCTGGTGGGCGGCGGGGCCCGGAACCCGCTGCTGTGCCAGTGGACGGCGGACGCGACGGGCCTGCCGGTGACGGCGGGCCCGGTGGAGGCCACGGCGCTGGGGAACGTGCTGGTGCAGGCGCGGGCCGCGGGGCTCGTGGGCGACCTGGCCGCCGGGCGCCGCCTGGTCGCCGGGACGCAGCCCCTGCGACACTACGAGCCGCAGGGCGACGGTTCCGCCTGGGACCGGGCCGCCGCACGATTCGAACCGTCCCCGAGGAACTGCTGATGCGCGTCGCCCTCTTCGTCACCTGCGTCAACGACGCCGTCTTCCCTTCGACGGGGGTGGCCACGGTCCGGCTGCTCGAACGGCTGGGGGTGGAGGTGGACTTCCCGGCGGCGCAGACCTGCTGCGGGCAGCCCCAGTTCAACACCGGCTACCGGCGGGAGACCGAGCCGCTGGTGCGGCGCACGGTCCGCGCCTTCGACGGGTACGACCACGTCGTCGTCCCGTCGGGTTCGTGCGCGGCGATGGTCCGCCACCACTACCCGGCCTTCGGGCCGGAGGCGGCGGCGCTCGGGCCGCGCACCCACGAGCTGACGGAGTTCCTGGTCGACGTGCTGGGCGTGACCGACGTGGGCGCGTGGTTCCCGCACAGGGTCACGTACCACCCGTCGTGCCACGGCCTGCGGATGCTGGGCCTGGGCGATCGGCCGCGCCGCCTCCTGGAGGCGGTGCGGGGACTGGACCTTGTGGAGCTGCCGGGGGCGGAGGAGTGCTGCGGATTCGGCGGCACCTTCGCGGTGAAGAACCCGGACGTGTCGGCGGCGATGGGCGCGGACAAGGTGGCGCACGCGGTGTCGACCGGCGCCGGGGTGCTGTGCGGCGCGGACAACTCGTGTCTGCTGCACCTCGGCGGCATGCTGAGCCGGCAGGGGGCGCCGCTGCGGGCGGTGCACCTGGCGGAGATCCTGGCGAGCACGGAAGAGGAGCCCTGGCGGTGAGCGGAGTGTTCGTCGGAATGCCGGCCTTTCCCGAGGCCGCGCGGTCGGCGGTGCGGGACGAGCGGTTGCGGCGCAATCTGCGGCACGCTACGCACACCATCCGCGACAAGCGGGCGCGGGCGGTCGCGGAGCTGGCCGACTGGGCCGAGCTGCGGGAGGCCGGGAAGCTCATCAAGGACCGGACGCTCCGTCACCTCGACACGTACCTCCTGCGGTTGGAGGAGGCGGTGACGGCGGCGGGCGGCACGGTGCACTGGGCGGCGGACGCGGCCGAGGCGAACCGGATCGTCACCGATCTGGTGAAGGCGACCGGCGAGACGGAGGTCGTCAAGGTCAAGTCGATGGCCACCCAGGAGATCGGGCTCAACGAGGCCCTGGAGGCGGAGGGGATCCGCGCCTACGAGACGGATCTGGCCGAGCTGATCGTGCAGCTCGGCGAGGACCGGCCCTCGCACATCCTGGTCCCCGCGATCCACCGCAACCGGGGCGAGATCCGCGACATCTTCCGTGACACCATGGGGAGTTGGGGCCGGCCCGCACCGGAGGGGCTGTCCGACTCGCCCGCCGAGCTGGCGGAGGCGGCCCGGCTGCACCTGCGGGAGAAGTTCCTGCGGGCGAAGGTCGGGATCTCCGGGGCGAACTTCATGGTCGCCGAGACCGGCACGCTCGTCGTCGTGGAGTCGGAGGGCAACGGCCGGATGTGCCTGACCCTCCCCGAGACGCTGATCTCGGTCGTGGGCGTGGAGAAGGTGGTGCCGGAGTGGCGGGACCTGGAGGTGTTCCTCCAGACGCTCCCCCGCTCCTCGACGGCCGAGCGGATGAACCCGTACACGAGCATGTGGACGGGGACGACGGACGCCGACGGGCCGCGGACCTTCCATCTGGTGCTGCTCGACAACGGCCGCACCGACGCCCTGGCCGACGAGGTCGGCCGGCAGGCGCTGCGCTGCATCCGCTGCTCGGCCTGCCTGAACGTGTGCCCGGTGTACGAGCGGGCCGGCGGGCACGCGTACGGCTCCGTCTACCCCGGCCCGATCGGCGCGATCCTCACCCCGCAGCTGCGCGGCACCACGAGCGAGGTCGACGCCTCCCTGCCGTACGCCTCCTCGCTCTGCGGGGCCTGCTACGAGGTGTGCCCGGTCGCCATCGACATCCCGGAGGTGCTGGTGCACCTGCGCGAGAAGGTCGCCGACCGGGGCGGAAAGGGCCACCGGCTGGAGAAGGCGGCGATGAGGGCCGCCGGGTGGGTCCTCGACCACCCCGGTGTCCTCGCGGCGGGCGAACGCGTCGCGTCGAGGACGCGCGGGCTGCTCCCCGAGAGGCTGCCGGGCCCCGGTGCCCGCCAGTGGACGGACCACCGGGACCTGCCCGACCTGCCCGCCGAGCCCTTCCGGGACTGGTGGAGGAAGAACCGCCCGGAAGACCGCCCGGAGGACCGCGCCGGAGACCGCACAGGAGACCGCCCGTGAGCCGGAACTCCCGCGACCGGATCCTCGCCCGGATCCGGTCCGCCGTCGCCGACGCCCCCGAGGCACCGGAGGTGCCGCGCGCGTACCTCGTCCGGCACGCCCCGGACGACCCGGACGCGGTGCTCGACCTGCTGCACGAGAACCTCGCCGACTACCGGGCCCACGTGCACCGCACCGACGGGGCCGGGCTGTCCGCGCTGATCGCACGGCGGCTGGAGGAGCGCGGCGCGCGGACGGTGGTGGTACCGGACGGGCTGCCGGCCCGGTGGCTCGCCGGCACGGCGGCTGAGCGGGTCCCGGACGCCCGGCTCGGTCCGGCGGCCCTGGACGCGGTCGACGCCGTGGTCACGGGGTGCGCGCTCGCCGTCGCCGAGACCGGCACGCTCGTGCTCGACGGCGGGCCCGGGCAGGGACGGCGGGCGCTCAGCCTCGTACCGGATCTGCACGTGTGCGTCGTCCGCGAGGAACAGGTCGTCGCCTCCGTGCCGGAGGCGCTGCCGCGGCTCGACCCGCGGCGGCCGCTCACGTGGATCTCGGGGCCGTCGGCGACGAGCGACATCGAGCTGGACCGGGTCGAGGGCGTCCACGGGCCCCGGACCCTGGAGGTGATCCTGGTCCGGGGCGCGCGGTCCGCGGCGGGGTGATCAGGCGGACGCGCGGATCACCAGTTCCGTGGGGAGGATGACGGTCGCCGGGTCCTCGCCCGCTATCCGGGCGAGGAGGGTGCGGACCATCTCCGCGCTGATCCGGTCCCAGGGCTGCCGGATGGTGGTCAGCGGCGGCTGGGCGTCGTGCGCGGCCGGGGAGTCGTCGAAGCCGCCGACGGCGATGTCCTCGGGGACCCGCTTCCCGGCGCGGGCGAGGGTGTCGAGGACGCCCTGGGCCATGAGGTCGGAGGCGACGAAGACCGCGTCGACGTCGGGCGCCCGCTCCAGGAGGACGCGGGCCCCCTCGGCGCCGCTGGCGCGGCTGTAGTCGCCGGTGACGATCAGGTCCTCGTCGACGGGGAGGCCGCACTCGGCGAGGGTCTCGCGGTAGCCGGCGAGCCGCTCGACGCCGCCGGGGGTGTCGAGCGGGCCGGTGACGGTGGCGATGCGGCGGCGCCCGGTGGCGTGCAGGTGGCGGACCATCTCGCGGGCGCCGTCGCGGTCGTCGGCGGCGACGTACCCGACGCGGGTGGTCTGGCCGAGCGGTTTCCCGCAGGCGACGACGGGGACGCCGGCCTCGTGGAGCCGGGCCACGACGGGGTCGCCGGAGTGGCTGGAGACGAGGAGGACGCCGTCGACGTGGCCCGCCTCGATGTAGCGGAGGTTGCGGCGGCGTTCGTCCTCGGTGCCCGCGATCATCAGGATCAGGGGGATGTCACGGTCGGCGAGGGCCTGGGTGCAGGCGCGCAGGAGGACGTTGAAGTTGGGGTCCTCGAAGAAGCGCTCCTGCGGCTCGGTGAGGAGGAAGGCGACCGAGTCGGACTTGCCGGTGATCAGCGAGCGGGCGTGCCGGTTGACGACGTACCCCGTTCTGCGGATCGCGGCGTCGACGGCCGCCTTGGCCGCGGGGCTGACGTAGTGGCCGCCGTTGAGGACGCGGGAGACGGTGCCGCGCGAGACGCCGGCCTCGCGGGCCACGTCGTGGATCGTCGCGGGACGGCGCCTGCTCGCTGCTGTGCTCATGCTGTGTGTTTCCCCTCGATCCCCTGTGCTCAGGACTTTACGGCGCCGGACAGCAGATCGAGGCTCCAGAACCGCTGGATGACGAGGAAGAGCGCGATCAGCGGAACGACGGCGAGCAGCGCGCCGGTGATGACGAGGGTGTAGAGGGCGGGCTGGCTGGCGCCCTGCTTGAGGAGGGTGAACAGGCCGACGGTCATGGGGAACTTCTCGTCGTCGCCGAGCATGATGAACGGGAGCAGGAAGTTGTTCCAGATGGCGACGAACTGGAACAGGAAGATCGTCACCAGGCCGGGGGCGAGCATCGGCACGGCGATCCGGCTGAAGATGCGCCATTCGCCGGCGCCGTCGACGCGGGCGGCCTCGACGAGCTCCATCGGGATGGCGGCCTCGGCGTAGATGCGGCCGAGGTAGACGCCGTACGGGGAGAGGATCAGGGGCAGCAGCACGGAGGCGTGGCTGTCGGTGAGGTCGGCCTCGGCCATCAGCAGGTACTGGGGGATGGCGAGGATGACCGGCGGCATGAGGACGCCGGTGAGCATGACGTTGAAGAAGAGCTCGCGGCCGCGGAAGCGGTAGACGGCGAGGGCGTAGCCGGCGAAGGCGGAGACGACGGTCGACAGGAGGGCGCCGAGTCCTGCGTAGAGGACGGAGTTGCCCATCCACGTCCAGTAGATGCCGTCGCGGTAGGAGGTGAGTTCGCCGAGGTTGTCGGCGAAGCCGCTGCCGGGGAGGAAGGTGAAGGTGGAGAAGAGTTCGTCGTCGGCCTTGGTGGCGGCGACGACGACCCAGGCGACGGGGAGCAGGCAGTAGAGGGCGCCGAGGACGAGGGCCGCGGTGGGCAGCAGGGCGGTGCGGCGCGGCCGCGGCGGCCCCTGGGGGACGCCGGGGGTGGTGCCGGGCGCGGGGTGCGCCTTGCGGAGCGTCGGGGAGGCGAGCCCGGTCATCGGCTGGCTCCTTGCGTGGTGCGGCGGTTGGAGATCCTGAGGAGGGCGAAGGAGAGCGCGAAGGTGGCCAGGGCGAGGACGACGGCCGTGGCGGAGGCCGCGTGGATGTTCCCGCCGGTGAACGCGTCGTTGTAGACCTTCATCAGGGGGCTCCAGGTGGAGGGGATGCCGTTGGTGAGCGGCTTGAGCGTCATGGGCTCGTTGAAGACCTGGAGGGTGGCGATGACGGAGAAGAAGAAGGTGAGGACGAGGGAGGGCACCACCATCGGGATCTTGACGCGGAGCGCGATCTGGAGTTCGGAGCAGCCGTCGAGCTTGGCGGCCTCGTACACCTCCGCGGGCAGGGCGCGCAGCGCGGTGTAGATGACGATCATGTTGAAGCCGGTGCCGCCCCAGACGGCGATGTTGGACATCGCGAGGTAGAGCGGGCCGCCGTCCATGAGGTCGGGCTGCGGGAGGCCGGCCTTCTCCAGGAGGTGGTGGAAGGGGCTGACGGCGGGGAGGTAGAGGAACCCCCAGAGGACGGCGGCGATGACGCCGGGGACGGCGTACGGCAGGAAGATCGCGAGCCGGGCGAAGGAACGGCCCCGGACGCGCTCGGAGTCGAGCAGGAGCGCGAAGAGGAGGGCGAGGCCGAGCATGACGGGGACGACGAGGGCGCCGTAGCCGAGGACGCGCAGGGCGCTCGCGAGGAACTCGGAGTCGGTGAGGGCGGAGGCGTAGTTCTCCAGGCCGGCCCAGACCTCGGACCTGGCGCCCTTGCCGAGGCCGAGACCCTTTATCTCGATCTTGTGGAAGCTGAGCCAGACCGCGTAGCCGATGGGCAGCGCGAAGAAGAGGGCGAAGAGGACGGCGGCCGGGAGGAGGAAGCCGTACGGGGCCGTCTTGACCCCGTACGACCGGCGCGTGCCCTTGGGGGGCTGCGTCACTTGGCGACCTCGAAGCCCTGCTTGGCGAGGTCGTTCACCGTGGTGTCGCGGACGGCGGTGAGGGCCTGGGCGAAGGCGGCGGCGGTCTTGGCCTTGGCGGCCTTGCCGAACTCGTCCTTGAAGGCGGTGTAGGCGACGTTCACGTTGGGGCCCCAGGCGGCGGGGGCGGTGGTCTTCGCGATCTCGGCGGCCTTCGTGTAGAAGTCGGGCTGGTTGGCGAAGTAGTCGGGGGCCTTGGCGAGGGCGCCGCTGGTCTGGGCGGCGGTGGCGGCGGGGTAGATGCCGCTCTCCTTGACGAGGGCGGCGAGCGCCTCGGGGTCGGTGTTCAGCCAGACGGCGAACTTCGCGGCGGCCTCCTTGTGCCGGGAGTCGCTGGTGACGGCGGTGGAGGAGCCGCCCCAGCTGCCGGTGGCGTTCTGGCCCTCGCTCCACTGCGGGAGGGGGGCCATGGCCCACTTGCCCTTGGTGGCGGGGGCGGCGGTGGTCAGGGTGCCGGGGGCCCAGACGGCGGAGACCCAGGCGATCTGCTCGCCGGTGTCGAGGGCCTTGTTCCAGGCGGGCGTGTACATGGGCTGGTTGTCGATGGCGCCCTCGGCGACCAGGCCGCCCCAGAAGTCGGTGACCTTCTTGGTGGCGGCGTCGTCGATGCCGACCTTCCAGGTGTCGCCCTCGAAGGTCCACCACGCGGCGCCGGCCTGCTGGGAGAGGCCGGCGAAGAGGCCGGCGTCGTTGGCGGAGAAGGTGGTGAGGGCCTTCTTCGGGGCCTTCTTCTTCAGCGCGCGGGCGGTCTCGGCGAAGGCGTCCCAGGTGGTGGGGACGGTGAGGCCGTACTCCTTGAAGAGGTCCTCGCGGTAGAAGAACATCAGCGGGCCGGAGTCCTGCGGGAGGGCGTAGACCGCGTCGCCGCCGAGGGTGGTCTGCTGCCAGATGCCGGGGGCGAACTTCTTCTCGACGCCCTGGACCTCGGGGCCTATGTCGGCGAGCGCGTCGTTGGTGACGAGGGTGGGCAGGGCCTGGTACTCGGCCTGGACCAGGTCGGGGCCCTTGCGGGCCTTGGCGGCGGTGATGATCTTGGTGACGAGATCGTCTCCGGAGGCCTGCTTCTGCACCGTGACCTGGATGTCGGGGTGCTTGGCGTTCCAGAGGGCGGCGACCTTGTCCATGCCGGGCGCCCAGGCCCAGTAGGTGAGCTTGACGGGGCCGGATCCGGCGCCCGCCTCGTCGCCGGAGTCGGATCCACAGGCGGTGAGCGCGGTGGCGCCGACGAGCACGGCGGTGGCGGCGGCGAGGCTGCGGCGCTTGAGCTGGGGCATGGGGGTTCTCCCTGACCGAAAGGGGCCTCTCCATCGGACGGAGAGGCCGACCATGCATCTGTGAGCGTTCACAGTAGAGAAACGTTCCGGACACTTGTCAATGGTTGTTCCTGTGCGGTTATGTTGCGTTGCCACTTCGACATCTGATGTGTGTACGTTCACAGCCACGGCGCTCGAACACCCCCTTCCGTTTCACAGGTGCTCAGGAGAGACTCATGTCTGCCACGACCCCCAAGGGCCTGACCCGGCTCGCGTTCGGCGGGGACTACAACCCCGAACAATGGCCGGAAAGCGTCTGGCAGGAGGACGTGCGGCTGATGCGGGAGGCCGGCGTCACCATGGTGAGCGTCGGGATCTTCTCCTGGGCCCTCCTGGAGCCCGAGCCGGGCCGGTACGACTTCGGCTGGCTGGACCGCGTCCTCGACCTGCTGCACGCGAACGGCGTCCGCGTCGACCTCGGCACCCCGACCGTCGCCCCGCCCGCCTGGTTCTACCGCGCGCACCCCGAGGCGCTCCCCGTCACGGCGGACGGCGCCCGCCTCACGTACGGCTCCCGCGGGGCGATCTGCCACAGCTCCCCCGCCTACCGGGAGGCCGCCGCCCGGATCACCACCGAGCTGGCCCGCCGGTACGCCGACCACCCGGCGCTCGCGCTCTGGCACGTCCACAACGAGTACGGCGTCCCCGTCAGCGCCTGCTACTGCGACGGCTGCGCCGCGCACTTCCGGCGCTGGCTGAACAGCGCGTACGGCTCCGTCGAGGCCGTCAACGAGGCCTGGGGCACCGCCTTCTGGGGCCAACGGTACGGCACGTACGAGGAGATCCTGCCGCCCCGCACCACCCCGACCGTCGGCAACCCGGCCCAGCGGCTGGACTACCGGCGCTTCGCCGACGCCACGATCCGCGAGAACTTCCGCGCGGAGCGGGACATCCTCCACGAGCTGTCCCCGGGGATCCCGGTCACCACCAACTTCATGACCGCGCTCAGCCAGTGCGACTCGATCGACTACTGGGCGTGGGGCCGCGAGGTCGACCTCGTCACCAACGACCACTACCTGATCACCGACGGCCGCCGCACCCACGTCAACCTCGCGATGGCCGCCGACCTGACCCGCTCCGTCGCCGACGGCGCGCCCTGGCTGCTCCTGGAGCACTCCACCTCGGGCGTCAACTGGCAGCCGCGCAACCCGGCGAAGCGGCCCGGCGAGATGGCCCGCAACTCCCTCGCGCACGTCGCCCGCGGCTCCGAGGGCGCGATGTTCTTCCAGTGGCGGCAGTCCCGGCGCGGCGCCGAGAAGTTCCACTCGTCGATGGTCCCGCACGGCGGCACCGACACCCGGATCTGGCGCGAGGTCGTCGAACTCGGCGCCGGGCTCGGCGCCCTGGAGGAGGTCCGCGGCAGCCGGACCGTCCCGGACGTCGCGATGCTGTGGGACTGGCAGTCCTGGTGGGCGCAGAGGCTGGAGTGGCGGCCGAACGAGGCGCACGACGCCCGCGAGCGCGCCGACAGCTTCTACGAGACCCTCTACGACCGGCACCTCACGGTGGACTTCGCCCACCCCGAGGCCGACCTGTCGGCCTACCCGCTGGTCGTCGTCCCCGCGCTGTACCTGATGACGGAGGCGGCCGGGCAGAACCTGCGGGAGTACGTGGAGAACGGCGGCACGCTCGTCGTCTCGTACTTCTCCGGGATCGTCGACGAGCACGACGCCGTCCACCCCGGCGCGTACCCGGGCGCCCTGCGGGACGTCCTGGGGCTCACCGTCGAGGAGTGGTCGCCGCTCCTCGACCACCAGCGGGTCGGGCTCGCCGGGCCCGGCGGCGCGGCGCTCACCGGTGACGTGTGGACCGAGTTCGTCCGCCCGCGCGGCGCCGAGACCGTGTGGACGTACGCGGACGGCCCCGCCGCCGGCGGACCCGCCGTCACCCGCCACCGGCTGGGGCGCGGCACCGCCTGGTACGTCTCCACCCGCCTCGACGCGGCCTCGCTGGACGCGATCGTGGCGGCCGCCGCGGAGGACGCCGGCGTCCCGAGCCGCCCCTCGCTCCCGCGCGACGTCGAGGTCGTCCGCCGGGCGGGCGCCCACGGCCACCACGTCTTCGTCCTCAACCACACGGACGCGGAGGCGAAGGTCCCCCTCGACGGCCCGGGCACGGAACTGCTCGCCGGCGGCGAGGTGAACGGCGTGCTCACCGTCCCGGCGGGCGCCGTCCGGGTCGTCCGCCTGGCCACCTGACGGCGCCGCCTCCCACCGGTCCCGTCGCGGGGCCGGTCCCCGATCTCCCCGGGGGCGGCCGCAGTCGCCGCGCCGCTCCCGGGTGAGCCGTACCCACCCCGATCCCCCGTCCCCGAGGAACAGCGCCACCGCACCACCACTCCCCCGTCCGTCACCGTCGAAGGGACTCGACGATGCGCACCACCAGAGGCCGTTTCCGGCTTCGTTCCGCCGTTCTCGCCACCGCGCTCGGCGCGGGGCTGCTGCTCGCCCCGCTGCCCACGGAGAAGGCCGTGGCCGCGAGCACGCTCACCAACACCGGGTTCGAGGCCGACGGCACCGGTACGGCGACGCCGTCCGGCTGGTCGACCTACTCGGCCACCGGGCAGAACGCCGCCTCCTTCACGGAGGCCGGCGGCCGCAGCGGCGGCCACCGCCTCTCGCACTGGTCGTCGTCGGCGTACAAGGTCGAGACGTACCAGTACCTCAGCGGGCTCGCCGACGGCACGTACACGCTGACGGCGTGGGTACGTTCCGGCGGTGGCCAGAAGTCCGCGTACCTCGCCCTGCGCAACTGCGGGTCCGCCGAGCAGCGCACCGACCTGCCGGTGACCGCCGGCTCCTGGATACGCGTGGTGACCTCCGTCAAGGTCGTCGGCGGCGGCTGCACCGTGAGCGTCAACTCCGATGCCGGCGCCGGGAACTGGCTGAACGTCGACGACCTCTCCTTCACCCCGGGTTCGACCGGGCTCATCGTGAAGGGCGTGGACCTGTCGGCCCTCAAGAAGAACGAGGACTTCGGCGCCACGTACAAGAACGCCGCGGGGACGGCCGGCGACCCGGTCGCACTGCTCAAGGGGGCGGGCGCCAACTACGGCCGGCTGAAGGTGTGGGTGGACCCGGCCGACGGATACAACACCAAGGCCCGGGTCCTCGCCACCGCGAAGCGGATCAAGGCGCAGGGCATGAAACTGCTCGTGGACTTCCACTACTCGGACATCTGGGCGGATCCCGGCGCCCAGACGAAGCCGGCCGCGTGGGCGGGGCACTCGTACGCGCAGCTCAGGACGGACGTGTACAACCACACGTACGACGTCCTCGCCGCGCTGAAGGCGCAGGGCACCACGGCCGACATGGTGCAGATCGGCAACGAGATCAACACGGGCATGCTGTGGCCCGAGGGGTCGACGAGCAACTGGACACAGCTCGCGGGGCTGCTCGGCTCCGGCATCTCGGCGGCGAAGGCGGTGTCGTCCTCGACCCAGATCGCCCTGCACCTGGCGAACGGCGGCGACAACGCGCTGTACCGCACGTGGTTCGACAACGCCAGGGCGCAGGGCGTGAGTTACGACGTGATCGCGCTGTCCTTCTACGGGTACTGGCACGGCTCACTGGCCTCGCTCCAGGCCAACATGGACGACATCTCGGCGCGTTACCGCAAGAAGGTGATGGTCGCGGAGACGGCGTATCCCTTCCGCCTGGACAGCGAGGACGCGCACGAGAACATCATCGACCTGCCCTCGGAACTGGTCCCCGGCTACCCGGCGTCGGCGGCGGGCCAGTCGGCGTGGCTGCGTGACGTGATGAACGTGGTGGAGGCCGTCCCGAGCGGCCGCGGCCTCGGCGTCGTCTACTGGGAGCCGGCCTGGACCGCGGTCGGCGGCAACGGCTGGGACCCGACGGACCCGTCGTCGGGCAACGCCTGGGAGAACCAGGCCCTGTTCGACTACGACAGCCGGCTGCTTCCGGCGGCGGGCTGGTTCGCCCACCGGTAGGGCGCACGGCACCGGCCGGGCCGACGACGCGGCGACGGTCGCGGCGTCGGCCCGGTCGGCCGACGCGCACGAACCGGTGGCCCGGGACGCGGTGACCTTCGCCCGTCCGGGTGTCAGCGGGGGCCGGTGCGGTGGCCGAGGCGGGTGGAGAGGTCGGTGGCGCCGTGGACGGCGAGGGCGGTGAGTTCGTTCTCGCGGGCCTCGTCCCAGCGGATGACCGGGACGGAGATGGAGAGCGCGGCGACGACGCGGCCCGTACGGTCGCGGACGGGGGCGGCGACGCAGGAGACGTCCGGGTTGGACTCCCGCTGTTCGACGGCGACGCCGAGGATGGCGATCTCGGCGAGCGCGGCGCGCAGCACGTCCGGGTCGGTGATGCTGTGGGGGGTCATGCGCGCCAGCTCGCGCCCGTCGAGGAGCGCGTCGAGCTCGTCGGCCGGCAGCATCGCGAGGAGCATCTTGCCGACGGCCGTGCAGTGGGCGGGGAGCCGTCGGCCGGTCGCCGAGACCATGCGGACGGCGTGGGTGGAGTCCACCTTGGCGATGTAGATGACGTCCGCGTCCTCCAGGAGCGCCACATGGACGGTCTCGCCGCAGGTCTCGGCGATCTCGTGGGCGACCTGGCGCCCCTCAGCCGCGAGGTCGAGCTGCTCGGCGTACCGGCTGCCGAGCTGGTACGTGCGCACCCCGAGCCGGTAGCGGCCGGGTTGTTCCGGCACCGGCACGAGGTAGTGGCGGGCGGCGAGCGTGGAGACGAGCTCGTGGGTGGTGGTGCGGGGCAGTTGGAGCCGGCGGGTGATCTCGGGCGCGGAGAGCGTGCCGTCCCCGTGGAGGAAGAGCTCCAGAATGTCGAATGCCCTGGTCACCGCGGGCACGAGTCGTCCCATGGCCCCCACCTCACCCTCACGCCGTTCGATATGCCGTACCGCGACCGAAATCGCGGACAGAGACTAGTCCCGGACCGGAAGCCGGGCAACGGCCCCGGCGCGGGGGCGCCTCGAGGACGCTTGACGCCCCGGAGCGCCGCTGCCTACGGTCACGCCAACCCGCCGGACAGCGTTCGGCATGATGAACATCCTGGGAGCCTCCACCGTGCGCATCACGGGCATCACCACTCATGTCGTCGGCACTCCCTGGCGCAACCTCACCTATGTCCTGGTGCACACGGACGAAGGGCTGACGGGCGTCGGCGAGACCCGGATGCTCGGTCACACCGACGCGCTGCTCGGCTACCTCCGCGAGGCCGAGGCGAACCACATCGCGGGCTCGGACCCGTTCGCCGTCGAGGACCTCGTCCGGCGGATGAAGTACGGGGACTTCGGGCGGGCCGGTGAGATCGTGATGTCCGGGATCGCGGTCGTGGAGACGGCCTGCTGGGACATCAAGGGCAAGGCGCTGGGCGTGCCGGTCTGGCAGTTGCTCGGCGGACGGGTGACGGAGCGGGTGCCCGCGTACGCGAACGGCTGGTACACGACCGAGCGGACGCCGGAGGCCTACCACGAGGCGGCCCGCGCGGTCGTGGCGCGCGGCTACCGGGCCCTGAAGCTCGACCCGTTCGGCGCGGGCCGGCTCGAACTCGACCCGGCCGCCTCGCGGTACGCGATCTCACTGGTCGAGGCGGTGCGGGACGCGATCGGTCCGGACACGGAGCTCATGGTGGAGATGCATGGCCGCTTCTCCCCCGCGACGGCCGTCCGGCTCGCCCGCGACCTGGCCCCGTTCCGCCCGGCGTGGCTGGAGGAGCCGGTGCCGCCGGAGAACCTGAAGGCGCTGGCGAAGGTGGCCGGGAAGACCGAGCTGCCGATCGCCACCGGGGAGCGGATCCACGACCGGATCGAGTTCCGCGAGCTGTTCGAGTCCCAGGCCGCCGACGTCATCCAGCCGGACGTGGGGCACATCGGCGGCATCCTGGAGGCCCGGAAGCTCGCCGCGACCGCCGAGACCCACTACGTGACCGTCGCCCCGCACAACGTCGGCGGCTCGGTCCTCACCGCCGCCTCCCTCCAACTCGCGGCGTGCACACCGAACTTCAAGACCCTGGAGCACTTCAACGACTTCGCCGACGCGGAGATCAAGAAGGTCGTGCGCGGGGCCCCGGAGATCGACCCGGCGACCGGCTGCTTCCCCGTCTCGTACGCCCCGGGCCTCGGCGTCGAGCTGGACGTGGACGCGGCGGCGGAGTTCCCGCAGCAGCGGGCGAGGTTCGACCTGTGGGCCGACGGCTGGGAGAAGAGGCGTCCGGAGTGAGCGGCGGTCCACCCGGCCGGGCGGTCCTCGTCGAACGGCCGGGGGTCCACCGGCTCGTGGCGCGCCCGTGCCCCGAACCGGGCCGGGGCGAGGTCCTGGTGCGGGTCGCCGCCGCCGGGATCTGCCTCAGCGACCGGGAGTTGTACGAGGGGAGGCGGGCGCCCGGCTACGTGCGCTATCCGGTGGTGCCGGGGCACGAGTGGTCCGGCACCGTGGAGGCGGTCGGTCCCGGCGTGGACCCCGCGCTGACCGGCCGGCCGTGCGTCGCCGAGGGCTTCCGCCACTGCGGGACCTGCGAGCGCTGCCGGTGCGGGGAGACGAGCCTGTGCACGGCCGGGTACGCGGAGACCGGCTTCACCGAACCGGGCGCCTTCGCCGACCGGCTGCTGGTGCCCGCGCGGCTCCTGCACCTCCTGCCGGCGGACGCGGACCTGCGGGCGGCGGCGCTGCTCGAACCGGCGGCGGTGGTCGCCGCCGCGGTACGGGCCGGTCGGCCCCGCCCCGGGGAGCGGATCGCGGTCGTCGGCGCCGGGACGCTGGGGCTGCTCGCCGTGCAGTGGCTGGCCGCCCACTCCCCCGCCGAACTGGCCGTGGTCGACCCGCGCGCCGCCCGGACCGACCGGGCCCGGGCGTTCGGCGCGAGCCGCGCCCTGGACCCGGCGGCGGCCTCGGCCGCGGACGGGGAGTTCGACCTGGTGGTGGAGACGGCGGGGGCGCCGCAGACGGCCGCCTCGTCCTGCCTGCTGGCCCGCCGGGGCGGCAGGGTGGTGCTCACCGGGATGTTCGCGGAGGGCGCCACGGGCATCGACCCGGTGCACCTGTCGGTGAGCCAGCTGGAGCTGCGGAGCGTCTTCGGCGCCTCCTCGGCCGCCTGGGCGGACGCGGTGGGGGCCTTCGCGAGCGGGCTGCTCGACCCGGCGCCGCTGATCACCCACGAGTTCCCGCTCGACGGCTTCGGCGAGGCGCTGGCCCTGGTCGGCGGCGGCGCCCCGGAGGTCGGCAAGGTCCTGCTGCGGCCCTGAGCACCGCCGTACCCCCCGCCCCGCTTCCCCGTCACGGACCGCCGAGGGGTTCGATGCGGTCCAGGTGTTCCTCGCCCCGGTGCTCACGGTGCGGGGTTCGGGGCCGCCGCCGGTCCGCGGGTTCACGGACTGACGAGGACGTGTTCCTCGCCCGCCCGCAGCGCGAGCCGTCGCCTCCCGTCGGGGGCGCACAGTTCGATCGAGGCGTCGCGGGCGGGGCGGAGCACGGCCCGGTACCTGCCCGGCGCCCAGGCCAGGTCGATCCGGGCGCCGAAGCGGGTGCGGACCCCGGTGAGCCGGCCGCGGGCGCAGAGTCCGGGCGGCGGCGCGGGCAGCAGGACGAGCCGCCCCGGGGTGGAGCGGACGAGTGCCTCGACGAGCAGCGCGGGCAGGGCGTGGGCGGCGTCGGCGTTGTAGACGTGCCGCTTCGGGTAGTGCGCGCTCATCAGGGAGGCGTGGAAGTAGTCGCCGTCGAGGACCCGGCGGAGGGCGTCGCCGGTGCGGCCGGGGTCGCCGAGCCGGGCGGCGACGAGACCTTGGTGGAGGTGGCCGTGGGCGGAGTCGTTCTCGCTGCCGCGCAGGGCGAGGGCGCGGGCGGCGGCGCGGGCGAGGCCGGGGGTGTCGTACGGGGTGACGGCGTCGAGCGGCCAGACGGGGTAGAGGTGGCTGAGGTGCCGGTGGTCGTAGCGGTCTTCGAGGCCGGGCCAGGCCCATTCGGCGAGGGCTCCGTCGGCGTTGACGCGGTAGGGCGGGATCCGTTCGGCGAGGGCCCGCAGCCGGGCGGCGCGTTCGCCGGGGGCGCGGTCGGCGGCGGCGGTGAGGGCGTGGCGGGCGGCGGCGAGGTCCATGGTGGCGTTGACGGCGCCCCAGCCGCCGCCGCGCGGGCGGTTCTCCGGGGAGTAGGAGGGGACGACGGCGAGCTGCCCGTCGGGGCCGGTGCGGGTGAGGAAGTCCTCGTAGAAGTCGGCGAGTTCGAGGAGGAGACCGGTGAGCCAGGGGTCGTGGCGGCCGTCGGCCTCGTCCGCTTCGAGGAGCGGGAGGAGGAGCCAGTCGGCGGCGGCGGTCCGCAGGTGGAGGGGGTACGCGCGGTCGAAGTGGTACGCGTGGCCGCTCTCGCCGTCGGTGTGGGCGGGGGCCACGACGCCCCGGGCGCCGAAGACGGCCCGGGCGTTGTCCCGCCAGTCGGCGAGCTGGCCCCGGATGAGACGGCGGTGGGCGTCGAGGACCTCGGGCAGGTCGGCGGCGACGGCGGAGGCGGTCTGGAGGGGGAGGTTGGCGTCGGTGGTGAACCCGCCGGACCAGGCGGTGTCCCAGTCCCCGGTCCACAGTCCGCAGAGCCGGGGCGGGTAGAGGCCGGAGGAGGAGAGCAGGTGGTGGCGGCCGGCGGCGAAGAGCCGTTCGAGGAGCGCGGGACCGGCGGGCCTGGCGAGCAGCTCCGAGCCGGGCAGGGCCCGTTCGTCGGGGTGGGCGTCGAGGTCGAGGGCGACCCGGCGGTAGGCGGCGCCGTGGAGCGCGGTGTGCCGGTCGAGGAGGCGGGCGTACGCGGCGGCGGGTCCGTCCTCCCCGGTGAGGGCGCGCAGGGCGGCGGTCTCGTCGACGGGGTCGTGCGGGAGGGCGTGGCGGTGGACCCGGGTGAGCAGCAGGAGCTCCCCGGCGCCGTCGACGCGGATGCCGCGGTCGGTGAGGGTGGTGCGGCCGGTGTCGGCGAGGACGAGGGTGAGGCCGGTGTAGCCGAGGGGGGAGTCGGGGTAGCGGGCGTGGAGGGTGAGGAGGGTCTCGCCGTGGGAGGTGGCGGCGCCTCGGCCGGTGGCGAGGCCGGGCGGGACGCCGTCGAGGCGGTGGTCGAGTTCGGCGGCGACGCGGGGGCCGGGTTCCGTCACGTACTGGACGAGGACGTCGTCGGCGCGGGAGGCGAACACCCGGCTGACGCGGGTCCCGGCGGTGGCGGTGGCGACGCCGGTGGTGAAGTCGATCGCGCGCCGCGTGCCGGTGCGGTCTCCGGGGGGCTCGGCCCGCAGGCGGGTGAGGAAGCCCGGGTGGAAGGGTTGGATCCAGCGGAGCGGGCGGCCGTCGGTGAAGGCGTCGGCGGCGGTGTGGTCGCCGGCGAGGAGGGCGTCCTGGAGGGCGGGGAGCCGGTCGGCGAGGCGGGGCGGGTCGGTGTCGCCGGGCCGGTGGTGGGGGCGTACGAGGGTGTGGTGGGTGACGATCACCCGGTCGTCGGCGGGGTCGCCGTACACCAGGGCCCCGTGCCGGCCGTTCCCGGTGAGGAAGGCGTCCTCCCAGCGGGCGGCGGGGGCGGGTTCCCAGGTGCCGTGGACGGGTCCGGTCGGGAGTGCTCCTCCGGTCATGGCTGCTCCTCCAGGACGGCGGCGCCGAAGCGGTCGGGGGTGAGGGCGGAGTCGGGGGTGGTGCCGGTGAGCAGGTCGCGGTGGCGGCCGGGGACGGTGACGGTGCCGGGCTCGCGGCCGTGGTGGAGCGGGCAGAGGAGGCCGCCGCGGCGGACGGCCTCGACGCCGTCGGGGGGTCCGAAGCGGCGGCGCCGGGACATGGTAGTCGAAGCGCTTCGACGTCGCTGCGAGGTCAAATCACGACCAGGGGCGCGGCAAGGGCCGTTCAGCCGATTCTCGCGTCGGCGCTCCCGTGGGTCGCTTGCGCTCAACCCCGGCGACCGGGAGGGAAGGTGAAGGGGCCCTACGTCTTGACACCCACCCGGCGGGACTGAAGCATCGAAGCGCTTCGAAATCTCCGGCCGCCGGACGGTGGCCGCCGTCCAAGGGACTCGTACGTGACCGCAGACCGGCCGCCCTTCCGTGACCCCTCCCTCCCCGTCGACACGCGCGTCGCCGACCTCGTCGGCCGCCTCACCCCCGCCGAACGCCTCGCCCTCCTGCACCAGTTCGCGCCCGGCGTCGACCGCCTCGGACTCGCCGCCTTCCGCACCGGACAGGAGGCGCTGCACGGCGTCGCCTGGATGGGCCCGGCCACCGTCTTCCCACAGGCCGTGGGCCTCGGCGCGAGCTGGCACCCGGAGCTGGTGCGCCGGGTCGGCGAGGCCGTCTCCCGCGAGGCGCGGGTGATGCGCGCCAAGGACGACCGGGTCGGCCTCAACGTATGGGCACCCACCGTGAACCTGCTGCGCAACCCGCTGTGGGGGCGCGGCGAGGAGGGCTACGCGGAGGACCCGGTGCTCACCTCCGCCCTCGCCGTCGCCTTCACGCGCGGCCTGCGCGGCGACCACCCCGCGTACTGGCGCACGGCGCCGGTCCTCAAGCACTGGCTCGCGCACAACAACGAGACGGCCCGCGACACCTCCTCGGCCTCCGTCCGCCCGCGCGTGCTCCACGAATACGACCTCCGGGCCTTCCGGGGCGCCGTCGAGGCGGGCGCGGTGGCCGGCGTCATGCCCGCGTACAACCTGGTCAACGGCCGCCCCAACCACCTGTCCCCGTACCTGGAATCGGAGCTGCGGACCTGGACCGAGCAGGAACTGCTCGTCTGCTCCGACGCGGGCGCGCCCAGCAACCTCGGCGACTCCCAGGCCTACTTCGACACCCACGAGGAGGCCGTCGCGGCGGCCCTGCGGGCGGGCGTCGACTCCTTCACCGACCACGGCACGGACAGCACGATCGTCCTGGGGCGGCTGCAACGGGCCCTGGAGCGGGGACTGATCGGCCAGGAGGACGTGGACCGCGCGGTCCGCCGGCAGCTCACCGTGCGGATGCTGCTCGGCGAGTTCGACCCCGAACACGACCCGTATGCCCGGGAGTCGGCGTACGACACGGCCGACCACCGGGAGCTGGCGCGCGAGGCGGCGGAGGCGGCGCTCGTCCTGCTGCGCAACGAACCCGTCGGCGACGCGCCCCTGCTGCCGCTGCGGGAGGGCGGGCGGATCGCGGTCGTCGGGCTGCTGGCCGACGCCGTCAAGCTCGACTGGTACAGCGGCGCGCTGCTCCACCGCTCCTCCCCGCTCGACGGCGTGCGGGAGCGGTTCGGCGCGGACCGGGTGGACTTCGCGGAGGGCGTGGACCGGATCCGGCTGCGCACCGCCGACGGGCGCGCGCTGCGCGTGCCCGAGCCGGCGGACGGCGGGTCCGCACGCGACGCGCAGATCGCGCTCGACCCGGCCCTGCTCGCCGGCCGCACCGACCTGCCACCGCTGACCGCGGACACCGAGGGTTCGGTCCTCGACCTGATGGACTGGGGCGGCGGGGTGCTGACGCTGCGCGCCCCCGACGGCCGGTACCTGTCGGTGGCCGAGGACGGCCTGGTGCGCGCCTCCGCGGACGAGCCGGGCGGCTGGGTCGTCCAGGAGACGTTCCGCTTCGAGACCCACGGGGACGGTCACCTCCTTCGGCACCTCGGGACGGGGGGCTACGTCTCTGTCGCCGCCGACGGCGCGAAGGTTGCCGCCGATCGGGAGACGGCCGACGTCTTCGCGGTGGAGACGGTCGAGCGGGGCGAGGACGCGGTGGCGCGGGTGGCCGCCGGGTCGGACGCGGTGGTCGTCGTCGCCGGGAACGACCCGCACATCAACGGCCGGGAGACCGAGGACCGCACGACCCTCGCGCTCCCGCCCCACCAGGACCGCCTGTGGCGGGCCGCGCACGCGGCCAACCCGCGCACCGCGCTCGTCCTCGTCTCCTCCTACCCGTACGCGGTCCCCGACGCGGCCGCCGCGCTCCCGGCGCTCCTGTGGACCGCGCACGGCGGCCAGGCCGCGGGCACGGCGCTCGCGCGGGTCCTCGCCGGGGACGTCTCCCCCGCCGGACGGCTGCCCCAGACCTGGTACGCCTCCGACGCCGACCTGCCGGACCTGCTCGACTACGACGTCATCGGCGGCCGGCAGACGTACCTGTACTTCGACGGGACGCCGCTCTTCCCCTTCGGCCACGGGCTGACGTACACGAGCTTCGCCTACGAGGACCTGACGGCGGCGGTGGACGCGGACGGGGTACGGGTCTCCTGCACCGTCACGAACACGGGCGCCGTCGCCTCGGACGAGGTGGTCCAGGTGTACGCGCGGCCCGTCGCCCCCTCGGTCCCCCGCCCGCACCGCGCGCTCGTCGCCCACGAACGCGTCCACCTGGCGCCCGGCGCCACCGCCGCGCTCGCCTTCACGGTGCCGCTGTCGGCGCTCGCGTACTGGGACGTGGCACACGGCCGGTGGGCGGTGGAGCCGGGGGCGTACGCGTTCCTGGCCGGCCCGTCGTCGGCGGACGCCCGCCGCACCGTCCTGGTGGAACTGGCCGGCGAGGCGCCGGGCCCGCGCCCGGTTCCGGAGGCGGGTCTGGAGGCCGTCGACTACGACGAGCAGACCGGCACGGCGATCGTCGACCGCACCCGCGTCTCCGGCGACGCGGTCGCCCCGGCGGACCCGGCCGTGCCGGGCACGCTCCTCTACCGGGCGTGCGACTTCGGCGACGGGGTCACGGAGGTGGCCGTGACGGCGGCCGGGGAGGGCGAACTGGTCCTCTCCGCGGGCTCCCGGGAACTGGCCCGCGTGACGCTGCCGCGCACCGGCGGCCGGTACGCGTACACGACCGTCGGCGCCCCCTGTCACATCCGCGACGTGACGGATCTGCGGGTCGAACTGCGCGGCCCGCTGCGGCTCGCCCACCTCGCCTTCCCCGGCTGAGGACCGGGGCGCGGCTCCCCCGTGTCACGGCCGGTTAGGCTCACCCGGTCCATGACACAGGGGAGGGAACCCACATGATCCGCACGAAGCCCCTGCGGCGGGCCGCGCTGGTGGCCGCCGCGCTGGCGGCCCTGGCCGTCTCCTGCGGCACCACCCCGGAGCCGGACGCCCCGGCGAGGGGCCGGGCGACGACCGCGACCACGGCGGCACCGGAGGCGACCGGGGCCGCCGGGACGACGTCCGCGCCCGACGGCGCCGACGCCCTGCCCGACGACTCCACGCCGCCCCCCGCGCCCACCACGTACGACCCGTCCGCCCCCGCCCCGGGCGAGAAGGTCCGCGACGCCTTCGCGACCCTCCAGGCCACGCTCGGCGACTCCTGCGCGACGGACTGCTCCTACTTCCTCGGCCGCGTCCACAAGGAGCTCCAGGAGCTCGACATGGCGATGAAGGCCGATCCGAAGGGCCCCGGCCACTTCCCGGAGCCGATCGCGCGGATGGCGGAGCTGAACGAGACCCTCGGCGGGGACGCGTCCTACCCGAACCTGAAGAAGCACCAGAAGGAGCTCATCGGCACCCGCGACTTCATCAACACCTGGATGCAGGACCATCCGGACGACTACCGCTGACGGCCACGACGGCCAGCGCGGCGGCGACGAGCCCCGCGCTCAGCAGGAACGGTCCCGTCGCCCGCTCCAGGACGGTCGCGGCGAGCAGCGGCCCGGCCACCGCGCCCACGTTGAGCGCCGCCGTCGCGTACGCCCCCGCGAGCGCGGGCGCGCCGGCGGCCTCGTACAGGATGCGGGCGATGAGCGTGCCCCCGAGGGCGAACGCCAGGGCGCCCTGGACGAGGAGCAGCCCGAGCAGCGCGGCCGGTCGCTCCGCGAGCGCGGCGAGGCCGACCCAGCCGGCGAGGAGCAGCGGCCCGCCGACGGCGAGGACCCGGGCGGCGTGACGGTCGGCCAGCCGCCCGGCCGCCGTGACCCCGGCGAAGGAACCCGCGCCGAACAGCACCAGGGCGACGGACACCCAGGCGGCGCCGAGCCCGGCCGGGCCGGTCACCACCGGCGCGAGGAAGGTGAACGCGCCGAAGGTGGCGGCGTTCACCAGCGCGGCCGGCACCAGGACACGGAGCAGCCGGGGCGACCGCAGCACCCCGAACTCGGCTCGCAGGGAGAGGCGTTCGCCCCGGACGCCGGGCACGCCCCACAGGATCCCGAAGGCCGCGGGCACACACAGCGCGGCGACCGCCCAGAACGCGGCCCGCCATCCGGCGACGGCTCCGAGCAGCGCGCCCCCGGGCACCCCGACGACGGTCGCGACGGTCGTGCCGCCCAGCAGCACCGCGAGCGCCCGCGCCTTGCGGTCCGCCGGGACCATGGCGGTGGCGGTGGTGAGCGCGAGCGCGAGGAACCCGGCGTTGGCGAGGGCGGCGGCGACCCGGCTGAGCAGCAGGACGGCGAAGCCGTCCGTCACCGCCCCGACGAGGTGCGCGGCGAGGAAGACGAGGACGAACAGGAGCAGCCCGCCGCGCGCGGACCGCCCTCGGGTCAGCACGGCCATGAGGGGCGCGCCGACCACCATGCCGACGGCGAAGGCGGAGGTGAGCGCACCGGCGGCACCGACGCTCACCCCGAGGTCGCGGGCGAGGTCCGGCAGCAGACCGGCGAGCATGAACTCCGAGGTGCCCATCGCGAAGACGGCGAGGGCGAGGGGGAAGAGGGCGAAGGGCAGGGACGGCGGGCGCGGCAGAGCGCGCGCGGGAGGCGGGAGGGACACGGAAGGCTCCGAGGGTGAGGCGGGAGGGACGAAGGACGTCGTCGCGTCACCACCGCGGCCCCACCTCACCGACCCCTCGGGAGCGCACGGGCACACCGGAACGGCCGCACGGCGCGGGGCGCTGCGGTGGTCGGTGGCCGGGTGCGGCTCAGGGAGTACGGAGGCTCAGGGGCTGACGGCGTGACCGAAAGCCCCCCGCTCTGGACGCCTCGGGGCTGGACATGGTGGGCACGGTACCTCTCGGCCCCGCTCCCCGCACCCGGTTTCCGGGCCTAGGGACTGTCGTCAAATCCCGCCGTCGCCCGGAGGGCGGCCCCGCGGCGTCAGGTGCGTGCTCTCGGCGTGCCGGGCGCGAGGCCTCGTACGGGACGTACTTGGCCTTGTGCCCGGTGCGGCGAGAGTGCGTGCAGGGCGTCGTGGGGCAGGCGGGAGTTTGACGACAGGCCCTAGGAGCCGGCCTGTTCGTCGTGGGCTTCGAAGACCGTGCCGTCGGCGCACGGCCTGCCGGCGAACCGCTCGGAGGCCGCGCCGTCCAGCCCGACCCGGTCGCCCTCCCGGACGTAGAGCCCGCCCTTCGGGCCGTACACGGCGGCCTCGCCGTCCTCCTCCCGGACCGACCAGCCATGGCCCCAGGCGACGGCCGTCGGCACGGCGCCCGCGTGGGTCCTCACCGCGACGCAGCGGTCGTCGGTGACCACGAGCATTCCCGAGAGGTGCGCGGAGCGGCCGGGCGGCGTGTCGCCCGCGCCGCGGGTGAGGACCTTCGCGAAGGGCTTCCCGCCCGCGCCGGCCTGGTCCGGGCGGCCGGGTGCGGGGGGCGTGGTCGCCCGCGCCCCACACGCCTCGGGCGGGAGGTCCCGGAGGGAGGGCCGCGAGTGCCCCGAGTCCGGCGGCGGCACCTCGAACGCGTAACAGCCGGTCACCCACCGACTCGTCGGGAAAGGGATGCCGGCCGCCTGGCCCTGACCGACCAGTTCCGCGACCACGGTGACCACCCCGCCCTGGCGCGTGGCGCCGACGAAGCCCCCCGCGGGCTTCGCGGGGCGGAAGACCTCGGCGATCTCCCCGTCGGGAAGGCTGCCGTTGGCCGCCGCCTCGCCCAACCGCTCGCGGTGCGTCGCGACGTTCGCCCGCAGGTCCTGACGCGCCCGGTCCTCGGCACGCGCCGGCTGCGTCTCCAGCCAGACCAGGCCGCCGAAGGCAGCCGTGAGCAGCAACACCAGAACGGTCAGGCAGCCGTTGAACAGGCAGCCGCCCGGCGTACCCGTCCGGACCTGTGGTCGTCTCGCCATGATCGCAGCGTGCACCACGGGTGCGCGGCGGTCATGGCCGTTTCCCCGATCGTGACCGGGGCCGCGTCACCACGTCACGACGGGCAGCGCGTCCGGACGGCCATAAGCAAGGATGCGCTGGAGGGCCTCCCGCATGCGCACCACGTCCTCGGCCGGCGCGTCCAGGACCACCTCGACCACGGGATCCTCCAGGCCCAGGTCGTCCAGCCGCGCGGGGTCGAACGTGACCCGCAGCAGGTCGCCCTCCAGCTCGACCGCGCGCAGGCATCCGTACGCCGTGTTCTGGTCGGGGGTGACGACGCAGTAGGAGTCCATCCCGAGCCGAACGTCCTGCTCGTCCGGCTCCTCGATGCCGCCCTGGAATTCGAGCGCGAAGCTCTCCTCGTCCTCCGACTCGATGACACCGGCCGCCGGGACGTACGCGCCCGGCGGAATCTCCTCGTGCCATCCGTAGGCGATGGTCGCCACGAACCTGTAGCTCATACGCCTGTTCTACCAGGCCTGTCGGGACCTCACTCCACGGCCCATTCCCCGTCCTTCATCAGCTGCCGCCCCGCGAGCTCCGGCTCCTCGTGCCACGCCTGCACCTCCACCGGCCGCACCCGGAACCACCGGTACGCGGGCCCGGCCTCGCGCGCGTGCCAGCCGGTCTTGGCACGGAAGCCCTCGGCGGCCTCCGCCGGAACCTCGTCATGCGGGTACGCCGTGACCTCGCCGTCGAGGAGAACGACGTCCCTGGTGTCCCCGAGGGCGAGGCGGGTACGGGGGCGGGCGACGAGGTTCCGCCCGGTCGGGTTGGACAGCCGGGTCACGAGCCACACGTCACGCCCGTCCCAGAAGAACGACAACGGCACGAGATACGGCACGCCGCCGTCCCCTGCGGAGGCGACCCACACGTCCTTCTCGCGGGTCAGCCGCTCCCGCACGTCGCGGACGCGCCGCGCGCTGTCGCGTATCACCGCTTGACGGAGGCGAGGAAGGCGGTGAAGGCGGAGGCGGAGAGGATGAGGCTCGGGCCGGCGGGCACCTTGGAGTCACGGACGGGGACGACGCCGTGCGCGGGGACGAGGTTGTGGGCGACCTCGACGCAGTCGGCGCCGCCGTTGCCGCTGTAGGACGACTTGAACCAGAGGGGGTACTCGTTGGTCACAGCAGGCCCTTTCGTACGTCCTTCATCATGGTCACGGTGTCCGCCTGCGACAGCGATTCAGCCGCGAGCTGATGATAGGCCGTGAGCATGGACGATACGGCTCCGTTTTCCCGCTCCAAATGGCCCCTGGACTGCGATTCGGCGTACGAGATCACGGATCTGTCCGGCAGGGTCAGCAGATAGAGGGGAAGGTCGAGCGGTCGCCGCTCTCCTATGGCGAACGGCGCCACTTGGACGACCGTATTCGGCCGCTCCGCAAACTCGATCAGTCGGTCGAGCTGGGCGGCCATGACGTCGGGGCCACCGACAGGACGGCGCAGACAGCTCTCGTCCATCACGACGAAGAGCATGGGAGGGTTCTCTTGCTCCAAGAGCTGCTGGCGCTTCAGCAGGTATGCGACCCGCTCGGCTGCCTGGTCCGCCGTCGCCGCTCCGCGCGAGACGAAGCTCCTCGCCACCGTCCGAGCGTACTCGGGCGTCTGAAGGAGCCCGGGGACGATTCCGATCATGAACAGGCGGATCTCGACGGCCTTGCGCTCCTGGACGACGTACTCCGGGAAACCTTCCAGGAGAAGCCCGTTCCTCAGCTTCTGGCACTCCCGGTTGAACGACTGGTCCGTACCTACCAGCCCGAACGCCACATCCAGGGCTCCCGAAAACTTGAGAGTTGAGCGTCTGCTCCCGGTTTCGACGGCCGAAATGTGCTTGCTGGAGTACCGGGTCCGAGTGGCCAGTTCCTCTTGTGTCCAGCCCCGATCTTCGCGCAACCTGCGCACTCGCGCCCCATACGCGGCCATGAGCCCATCGTCCGGGTCGAGGTCCTTGCGGTTGACCACGACTCTCCCTCCAAATCTCGTACGTTGAAGGAGCTTTGACTCTAGGCCACGCTGATGGCTCCCGGTAGTGAAACCGCTACAGAGAGGAGCGTGCCCATGCCCGCAGACGACCCCCCGACCCCCCTCCCCGACCTCGGCACCTACATGGCGGAAGACACCACCGAGGGGACCCCTCGGCTCGGCAGAGTCACCGCCTGGGACGGCTCCCTCCTCCACCTCCAGCCGCCCGGCGGCGGCACCGTGTGGACGGCCGCGCCGGCGGACCTGCGGCGGCCGGACGAGCGGGAGCGCGCGCTGATCCGGATCCTCACCCGCCCCGTCACGGCCATGGCGCCGCCACCCGTCCCGCAGACGTGGCAGGAGCCGCCGGTCGTGCTCTCCGTGGAGCCCGTACCTCCCGCCGTTCCCGCACCGGGCTGTGCTCCGTGCGCCCTGGCCGCCGACTGGGAGCGGCACCACCGCCACCGGGAGGACCACTCCGCGGCGGCCGACTGCCGGGTCGAGATCCGCAACCATCCGCACGGCACACCGAAGTTGAGGCTGCCGGACGGACGGCCGTGACGAGCCTGCCGCTGCACCGGCTGCGGCCGCACCCCGGGCCGGAGTCCGAGGTGACGGTGACGGCGTGCTGCATGGACGGCGGGTGCGCGTGGGAGTCCGAGCCCGTGCCGGCGAGCACGGCCACGGGGTGCGAGGCGCACGCGGCGGCCTCGGGGCACAGGACGTTCGCCGTGTGCGTGGAGTACATCGCGCTGGTCACAGCGGAGGGCGGCCGCTGAGCGGGGCCGGTCGGGCGCCGGGCGCCGTTCGGGACGGGCGGCGGTCGAAGCCGGAGCGACATCGTCGCCGCCGCTCGCGCCGACCAGCCTCCGAAAGCCGGGCCGGGGACCGGGTGGTCATCCGAGGCAGCGCCGGAAAGACCCGACCGACGAGGCCGGCTGGCGCCTTCTCGCCATAACTCCCGACTTGCCCTGTGATCGGGCGGCTTCGCCACATACTGAACCGCGTACGCATCTTGTTCCGACAATGACACGGAGGACCACGCATGCAGCTACGTCGAAAGGCCGCGGCGCTCATCGCAGGGATGGGGCTGGTCGTCGCCGGCCTTCTGGCCACCTCGCCGGCCCAGGCCGCCGCTCCCGCCGATGGGCCGGCGGGCGACCGCGCGCCGGCCGTCACCGTCGTTCCGGCCGACGCCCCGGCCGGGGCGCGCGTGATGGCGTCGGCGCCGACGATCTCGCCGGCCGCCGAGCGCGTCCGCTACGTCAGCGACGGCACCTACACCTGCCCGAGCGGGCGCCTGTGCGCCCGCGTGTGGGATCCCACCCAGGGCTCGTACAAGGTCTTCGACCTGTACTACTGCAACACCTACTCGCTGTCCTACTGGGGCGGCGGCGGGGACGGCGGCGGCTTCAAGAACTCCCAGACCAATGGGACGGTCGCCCGGTTCTACAACTCCTCCGGGGCCGTCGCCCACAGCTCGACCGCGCCCGACATCGCTCCCTCCTGGTGGAGCTGGGACCCGATCTGGAAGATCAAGAACTGCTGATCCGCGCCACCGCACGCAGACGTCCGCCCGGGCCTCCGGGCGGGCGTCGTGGCGTGCCGGGCGCTCTTCTCAGGTCAGGAACCGCACCAGCAGCCGGTTGAGTTCGGCGGGCCGCTCCGTGGGGAGCGTGTGGTGGCCGGCGTCCGGCAGGACGGCGACCTCGGCCGCGGGCAGGAGGTCACGGGCCTTGGCCGCGACGCGCCGTGCGTCGTGGGTCCGGCTGCGTCCGGCCAGGACGACCAGGGTCGGAACGGCGCAGGCCCTGAGCTCCTCGGGCCGGGGACGGCGCAGGGCGACGACCTTGGAGCGCACCGCCGTCGTGGTGGCGTCGAGGAAGGCCTGCCAGGCGGGGTCCTCGGGGGGCCGGCCTGTCTCCCACAGCAGGAAGGCCCGCTGTCGCGCGACGGTGGGACGCAGGAGCGTGGGAAGGGCGCGCAGCAGATAGCGGGGGTCCATCCCGGCGAAGCAGTTGGTGGGGTCGAGGAGGGCCAGCCTGCTGACGCGGTGGGGGTGGCGCAGCGCGTGGCGCAGGGCGATGGCGGCGCCGTAGGAGTGGCCGCACAGCCGCACCTGCTCCAGGCCGAGGCCGTCCAGAACGGCGTCCAGCCAGGCCGTCAGGTCCTCCGGGCCGCGCAGCGGCGCCCCGTCGTTGACGCTGCGGCCGAAGTCGCCCATGAGGTCGACCGCGTACACCCGGTGGTCGCGGCCGAGGGCCTCGATGTTTCCGAACCACGCCATGGACGTGGTTCCGCCGCCGGGCAGCAGCACGAGCGGGGCGCCTGACTCCGGCCCGCAGACGTGGACCCGCGTCCTGCCGTACGGCGACTCCACGTCGACGGCGGTGACGTCCGCGGGCCAGCGCCGCAACAGGGCGTCGTACGCCGCGAAGAAGGCCGTCTGGTCGCCTGAGTCACCGGGGTCGCCCTGATCCATGGCGGGATGATAGCCGGTGCGGTCGTGGTCGCCCGTGCGTATGAACTCGTCCTGCTCAAGCCAGAGTTCGCTGTCGAGAGCGCCTCAGATGTCCAGGTCCTCCCCCGTCAGCACGCGCGGGCGGTACAGCAGGTCCGTGCCGGTGGCCGTCGTTTCCGGTCCCGTCTCCGTGTACATCGCGGCCGGGGCGCCCCGGTGGTCAGGGACGGTGACCGTGATCGCGGTGCCGACGGAGGCACCGGGGGCGACGAGGAGTGGCGGTGGAGGGTGTCGGCCGCGGGGAAACCGCTTTCTATCAACCCTGCGCGAAGCATTGACGAAACATCGGCGTCCCCTTAGCTTCATGGCCGTTGCACTTCGTACGTCATATATGAGACGCGATACACGAGACGTCGTACACGAGATCTGAGAGTGCTCCATGCCCTATGCCCCCAGCCCCATCCCCTCCCGGACCCAGTACGTCCTGGAGGCGATCAAGCACGACATCCTCACCGGGGGCCTCAGACCCGGGCAGGCCCTCGTGGAGGCCGAACTCGCGGCCCGCTTCGGGGTGTCCAAGACGCCGGTGCGCGAAGCGCTGAAGACCCTCGCGGGCAGCGGCCTCGTGGTGATGAACCAGTACAAGGGCGTCACCGTACGGATGGTGGACGCGGACATGGCCAGGGCCGTGTACGACGTCAGGCTGCTCCTGGAGCCCGAGGCCGTCCGCCGGACGGTCGCCTCCGGGGCCTCCCTCGACGCGGCGCACGAGGCGCTCGCCCTGGCCGCCGAGGCCGAGGACCCCGCTCAACGGTCCCTCGCCAACCGGGCGTTCCACCGCGCGCTCTACCTCCCGTGCGGCAACCCGCTGCTCGGGCGGATGCTCGACGAGGTGCGCGACCAGGCGGCGCTGGTCTCCACGGTCGCCTGGGCCGCCGTCCCCTCCTGGGAGCGGGAGGCCGCCGAGCACGACGAGATCCTGCGGCTCGCCGCCGCCGGCGACGCCGACGGGGCGCGCCGCGCGGTGCACGCCCACATCGCCTCGTTCGTGGACCGGGCCTTCCCCGCGAACCCCCGTACCTCTGAACCCCTGAACAGTGAGTGACGATGACTCATCAGACCCTTCGGGCCGCCCTCGCCGACGTCGTAGCCATCCCGGTCACGCCGTTCGCCGAGGACGGCCGGGTGGACTCCGCCGCCCACCGGGCGCTGCTGCGCCGGCTGCTCGACGGCGGGGTGCGGACCCTCACCCCCAACGGCAACACCGGCGAGTTCTACGCCCTGACCCCCGAGGAGCGCCGCTCGCTCACCGAGGCGACGGTCGCGGAGGCCGCCGGGCGCGCGACGATCCTGGTCGGCGTCGGGCACGACCTGCCGACCGCCGTCGGCGCGGCCCGGCACGCCCGGGACGCCGGGGCGCACATGGTGATGGTCCACCAGCCGGTGCACCCGTACGTCGCCGAGAGCGGCTGGGTCGACTACCACCGGGCCATCGCCGAGGCGGTGCCGGAGCTCGGCGTCGTCCCCTACATCCGCAACCCGCTGCTGAGCGGGGAGCGGCTCGCCGAGCTAGGCGAGGACTGCCCGAACGTGGTGGGCGTCAAGTACGCGGTGCCGGACGCGGCTCGGTTCGCGGGCTTCGCCCGGGACGCGGGCCTCGACCGGTTCGTGTGGGTGGCCGGGCTCGCGGAGCCGTACGCCCCCTCCTACTTCTCGGCCGGCGCCACCGGCTTCACCTCCGGCCTCGTCAACGTGGCGCCCGCGCTCTCCCTGGAGATGCTGGGGGCGCTGCGGGCCGGCGACTACGGCGCGGCGATGAAGGTGTGGGAGCGGATCCGCCGCTTCGAGGAGCTGCGCGCCGCCAACGGCAGCGCCGACAACGTGACCGTGGTGAAGGAGGCGCTGGCCTCGCTCGGGCTGTGCCGCCGGGACATCCGGCCGCCCAGCCGCGAACTCCCCGAGGACGCGCGGGCCGAGGTCGCGGCGATCGCCGGCGGGTGGCCGATATGAGCGAGGACCGCGGGGCGGGGACCGGGGAGCCGGACGGCCGCCCGGAGAAGCAGCCGCACGAGCTGCGCAGCCACCAGTGGTACGGCACCGACGGGCTGCGGTCATTCAGCCACCGGGCGCGGACGCGGCAGCTCGGCTATCTGCCGGAGGAGCACCTCGGCAAGCCGGTGATCGCCATCCTCAACACCTGGTCGGACATCAACCCCTGCCACGTCCACCTGCGCGACCGCGCGCAGGCCGTGAAGCGGGGCGTGTGGCAGGCGGGCGGCTTCCCGCTCGAATTCCCGGTGTCCACGCTGTCGGAGACCTTCCAGAAGCCGACGCCCATGCTCTACCGCAACCTCCTCGCGATGGAGACGGAGGAGCTGCTGCGCTCGTACCCGGTGGACGGGGCGGTGCTGATGGGCGGCTGCGACAAGACGACGCCCGCGCTGCTGATGGGGGCGGCCTCGGTGGACCTGCCGACGGTCTTCGTGCCGGCCGGTCCGATGCTGCCGGGGCACTGGCGCGGGGAGACCCTCGGCTCCGGCACCGACATGTGGAAGTACTGGGACGAGCGGCGGGCCGGCACCATCGGCGACTGCGAGATGGCCGAGCTGGAGAACGGGCTCGCCCGCTCCCCCGGCCACTGCATGACGATGGGCACGGCGTCGACGCTGACGGCGGCGGCGGAGACCCTGGGCGTGACCGTGCCGGGCGCGTCCTCGGTGCCGGCGGTGGAGTCGGGGCACGACCGGATGGCGGCCGCGTCCGGGTTGCGGATCGTGGAGCTGGTCCGCCGGGACCTGCGGCTGTCGCGGTTGCTGACCCGGGAGGCGTACGAGGACGCGGTCGCCGCCGTCCTGGCGCTCGGCGGCTCCACCAACGCGGTGATCCACCTGATCGCGATGGCGGGGCGCTCGGGGGTGAGGCTGACCCTCGACGACTTCGACCGGATCGCGCGGACGGTGCCGGTGCTCGCGAACCTGCGGCCCGGCGGGGCGTACCTCATGGAGGACTTCCACTTCGCCGGCGGGATGCCGGGCTTCCTGTCCCGGATCGCCGACGTGCTCCACCTGGACCGGCCGACGGTCGCCCACGCCACCCTGCGCGAGCAGTTGGCCGGGGCGCTCGTCCACGACGACGACGTGATCCGGGAGCGGCACCGGCCGCTGGCCGCCGAGGGCGGACTGGCGGTGCTGCGGGGCAACCTCTGTCCGGACGGCGCCGTCATCAAGCACGTCGCCATGGAGCAGAGGTTCCTCCAGCACACCGGTCCCGCGGTCGTCTTCGACGACTACCGGACGATGCAGCGGACGATCGACGACCCGGCGCTCGGGATCACCGCCGACCACGTCCTCGTGCTGCGCGGGGCGGGCCCCAAGGGCGGTCCCGGCATGCCGGAGTACGGGATGCTGCCGATCCCCAAGTACCTCCTGGAGCAGGGGGTGCGGGACATGGTCCGGATCTCGGACGCCCGGATGAGCGGCACGAGCTACGGGGCGTGCGTGCTGCACGTGGCGCCCGAATCGCATGTCGGCGGACCTCTTGCCCTGGTCCGCACGGGCGATACGATCACCCTCGACGTCGCGGCCCGCTCCCTCCACCTGCACGTCACGGACGAGGAGCTGGCGCGCCGCGGGGCGGAGTGGACCCCGCCGCCGGCCCGGTACGAGCGCGGTTACGGCGCGCTGTACATGGAGCAGATCTCGCAGGCCGACACCGGCTGCGACTTCGAGTTCCTGGCCCGGCCGGGGACGACCCCGGATCCGTACGCGGGCTGAGCACCGCCCCACCTCACCACCGACCCTCTTGTTCGGTATATCGAACGCCGTTCGCGAAGCGCTTCACCACAGGTGGAGCGTGCGCGGACCCCGCACCGCCCGCCCGAGAACGGAGCCGCCGTCATGGCCACAGCTGTGACCAAACCGCCCCGAGCCGCCACGGCACGGGGGCGCCGCCGCACGGGAGCGACCCCCCGCCGGCTGCCGTATCTGCTGATCGCCCCCGCAGGCCTGCTGATGCTGGGCTTCATCGCCTACCCCGTGCTGAGCGTCTTCTACTACAGCCTCCAGCACTACAACCCGACCAAGCCGTGGCGGAACGGCTTCGCCGGCTTCGACAACTTCACGAAGATCTTCACCGACGACCCGCACTTCTGGGGCACGCTCACCTTCAGCCTGAAGTGGGTCGTGGTGGAGGTGACCCTCCAGCTGCTCTTCGGCCTGGCGCTCGCCCTCATCGTCAACCAGACCTTCTTCGGCCGGGCGCTCGGCCGGGCCCTGGTCTTCTCGCCCTGGGCCGTCTCCGGCGTGCTGACCTCGGCGATCTGGGTGCTGCTCTACAACTCGCAGACCGGCATCACCCGTTACCTGGCGGACCTCGGCATCGGCGAGTACGGCACCTCGCTGCTCTCCGACACCGGCACCGTCTTCTGGGCGGCGATCGTCGCGGACCTCTGGCGGGGCGTGCCCTTCTTCGCCATCCTCATCCTCGCCGACCTCCAGTCGATCCCCGGCGACCTGTACGAGGCCGCCGAGGTCGACGGGGCGGGCCGGCTCCGCCAGTTCTTCCACATCACGCTCCCGCACATCCGGGACGCGATCGTGCTCTCCACGCTGCTGCGCGCGGTGTGGGAGTTCAACAACGTCGACCTGCTCTACACGCTGACCGGCGGCGGGCCCGCGGGCGTCACCACGACCCTGCCGCTGTACGTCGCCGAGACCAGCGTCGACGCGCACAACTTCGGTTACGCCTCCGCCCTCACCACGGTGGCGTTCGTGATCCTTCTCTTCTGCTCGATCGTCTATCTGCGCCTGAGCAAGTTCGGAGGCGACAGCAAGTGACCGCCGCAGCCACCCGCACCCGCACCGCTCCCGCCGGCGAGGCCCCGCCCCCCGCCGACCCGCCGGAGGGCACCCCGCCCGCCACCGCCCGCACCCGGCACCGGGCCTGGGACGAAGTGCCCCGCTGGCAGATCTACCTGCCGCTCGGCGTCTACCTCGTCTTCACCCTGGTCCCCTTCTACTGGATCTTCCTCTTCTCCGTCCGCCCGGCCGGCTCGACCTCGCTGCTGCCCTGGCCGATGACGACGGAGCACTTCGAGAAGGTGTGGACCGAGCGCAGCTTCGGGGTCTTCTTCCAGAACAGCCTGCTCATCGGGATCGCGGTGCTCATCAGCACCACGGTGGTCGCGCTGGCCGGCGGATACGCCCTGGCCCGCTTCGACTTCCGGATCAAGAAGGGCTTCATGCTGGCCCTGCTCTGCTCCCAGTTCGTGCCGGGCGCCCTGCTCCTGGTGCCGCTCTTCCAGATCTTCGCCGAGCTGAAGCTGATCAACTCGATCGGCAGCGTCATCCTCGCCGAGACGGTCTTCCAGCTGCCGCTGTCGATGATCCTCATCAGCGGCTTCATCAGGAACGTGCCGCCCTCCCTGGAGGAGGCCGCCTGGGTCGACGGCTGCGGGCGCTTCCGGGGCTTCCTCATCGTGGTGCTGCCGCTGCTGCGGCCCGGTCTCGTCGCCGTCGGCTCCTTCGCCTTCGTGCACGCCTGGAACCACTTCCTCTTCGCCCTGATGTTCCTCAGCAGCCAGGACAAGCAGACCATCCCGGTCGGCCTCAACACCCTGATGGGCGCGGACAGCGTCGACCTCGGCGCGCTCGCCGCGGGCGGTGTCATCGCCGCCGTCCCCGTCGTGATCGTCTTCGCCTTCATCCAGAAGTGGCTCGTCACCGGCTTCAGCGCCGGGGCGGTGAAGGGATGAGCCCCATGCCCACACCCCCGTCCACCCGCGAACCGCTGCCGGTCGTCCTCGCCGGGGCCCGCGGCCACGGCCGCAGCCACCTCCTCAACATCCACCGGCTCGAACGGCTCGGCCTGGTCCGCCTCGCCGGGGTCTGCGAGCTCCGCCCGCTCGACGCCGCCGAGCTCGACGGGATCGGCGAGCCCGCCCAGTCCGACGACTTCGAGGCGCTCCTCGCCGCCACCGGCGCGAAGCTGGCGGTGCTCAGCACCCCCATCCAGACCCACACCGACATGACGCTCGCGGCCGCCCGGCACGGCGCCGACATCCTCCTGGAGAAGCCCCCGGCCCCCTCCTACGCGGAGTTCCGGCGGATGGCCGACGGGGTCGCGGCGGCCGGCCGCGCCTGCCAGATCGGCTTCCAGTCGCTCGGCTCGCACGCCGTCCCCGCCATCCGCGGACTCATCGCGGACGGGGCGATCGGCGAGGTCCGGGGCGTCGGCGCGGCCGGCGCCTGGGTCCGCGACGAGGCGTACTTCCGGCGCGCTCCCTGGGCCGGCAGGCGCCGCCTCGGCGGCCTCGACGTCGTCGACGGCGCACTGACCAACCCGCTCGCCCACGCCGTCGCCACCGCCCTCGCCCTCGCCGGCACCACCCGCGCCGAGGACGTCACCGGCATCGAGACGGAGCTCTACCACGCCCACGCCATCGAGTCGGACGACACCTCCGCCGTCCGCGTCACCACCACCGCCGGCCTCCCGGTGACCGTCGCGGCGACGCTCTGCGCCGAGACGAACGGGGAGCCGTACGTGGTCGTGCACGGCACCCGCGGCCGCGTCACCTTCTGGTACCGCGAGGACCGGATCCTCCTCCAGCGCGCCGGCCGCGGCCCGGAGGAGATTGTGTACGGCCGCACCGACCTCCTGGAGAACCTCCTCGCCCACGTCACCGACGGCACCGGACTGCTCGTCCCGCCGGACGCGACCGGCGCCTTCATGCGGGTGGTCGAGGCGGTCCGCACCGCGCCCGACCCGCTGCCGATGGACGCCGCCCACTGGCGCACGGCCCCCGGCGGGGAGGACGCGACCGCCGGCCGGCGGATCGTGACCGGCGTCGAGGCGCTCGTCGACGCCAGCGCCGAACAGCTGCGGCTCTACTCCGAACTCGGCGCCCCCTGGACGGCCCCGGCACCGGCGGAGGTCCGATGAGCACCGACGCGACGGCCACCACCGCTCTGCGGGTCGCCGGGCGCACCGTCGCCCGGTACGTGACCCGGCCCCCGCTCGCCGCCGACCACTCCCCCCGCCCCTACCTGCACCCGGTGACCACGCTCGCCGGGCGGGCCGTCACCGAGGTGCTGCCCGAGGACCACGTGCACCACCTGGGCGTCTCCGTCGCCGTCCCGGACGTGGCCGGGCACAACTTCTGGGGTGGGCGGACCTTCGTCCGGGGCCGCGGCCCGGTCGCGCTCGACAACCACGGCACGCAGCGCCACGACGGCTTCAAACTGTGCGACCCGGACGGCTTCGTCGAGGAACTGACCTGGACCGCCGGCGGCGAGCGGCTGCTCGCCGAGCACCGCACGGTCGCCGCCCTCGGCCTCACCGACACGGCCTGGGCCCTCGACCTGACCTTCTCCGTCGCCAACGTCTCCGGCCGCGACCTGTCCATCGGCAGCCCGGCCACCAACGGGCGCCCGGGCGCCGCCTACGGCGGCTTCTTCTGGCGCGCCCCCATGGAGGCCGCGCCGCCCGGGGTGTTCGGTCCCGACGCGACCGGCGAGGAGGCCGTGCACGGCGCCCGCGCCGACTGGGTGGCGATGTGCGGCGACGGCTGGACGCTGGTCTTCGCCGGGGCGACCGGGACGACCCGGCGCGACCCGTGGTTCGTGCGGGCCGCCGAGTACCCGGGCGTCGGCTCCTCCCTCGCACACGGGGAGCGGCTCGCCGTCCCGGCCGGCGAGACCTTCGTACGGCGCGTGGTCACCGTCGTCGCCGACGGCCGCCTCGACCGGGACGGGGCCGCCGCCCTGGTCCGCAAGGCGGTGGCGTCGTGACCGGAACAGCGGAGACCCGGGTCACCGGCGACCTGGGGGACGGCACGTACCGCAACCCGGTGCTCGACGCCGACTGGTCGGACCCGGACGTCGTCCGGGTCGGCGAGGACCACTACCTCACCGCCTCCAGCTTCGGCCGCGCCCCCGGACTGCCGCTGCTGCACTCCCGCGACCTCGTCAACTGGACGCTCGTCGGACACGCCCTCGAACGGCTCGCCCCGGAGGAGGCGTTCACCCGGCCCCGGCACGACCGCGGGGTGTGGGCGCCCTCGTTCCGCCACCACGACGGCCGGTTCTGGATCTTCTGGGGCGACCCCGACCACGGCATCTTCCAGGTCAACTCGCCCGCGATCGAAGGACCTTGGACCCTCCCGCACCTGGTGAAGGAGGGCCGGGGACTCATCGACGCCTGCCCGCTGTGGGACGAGGGGACCGGCGAGGCCTACCTGGCGCACGGCTGGGCGAAGTCCCGGGCCGGGTTCAACAACCGGCTCACCGGCCACCGGATGAGCCCGGACGGCACCAAGGTGCTCGACGAGGGACGGACCCTCGTCGACGCCGACCTCCTGCCCGGCTGGTTCACCCTGGAGGGCCCCAAGCTCTACCGGCACGAGGGCCGGTACTGGATCCTCGCCCCGGCCGGCGGCGTCGCCACCGGCTGGCAGGGCGCCTTCCGCGCGGACTCCTTCTTCGGCCCCTACGAGGAGCGGATCGTCCTCTCCCAGGGCGACACCGACGTCAACGGCCCCCACCAGGGCGGCTGGGTGCGAACCGGCGCCGGCGAGGACTGGTTCCTGCACTTCCAGCAGACCTGCGCGCACGGCCGGCTCGTCCACCTCCAGCCGATGCGCTGGGACGCGGACGGCTGGCCGGTCCTCGGCGACGAGGGCTCCCCCGTACGCGTCCACCGCAAGCCGGCCCTGCCGGAGGCGCCGCCGTCCCGGCCGGCCGTCGACGACGCCTTCCCCGGCGGCGCCTTCGGCCCGCAGTGGCAGTGGACGGCCAACCCCGGCACCGGGTGGACGAGCACGCACGAGGGGTGGGGGCTGCGCCTCGCCTGCCTGCGGTCGGAGCGGGCCGCCGACGACCTGCGGACCGTACCGCACGTGCTGACGCAGCGGCTGCCGGCCGGTGCCCGGACCGTCGAGGTCCGGCTGCGGCTCGACTCCGGGACGCCCGGGGCCCACGCCGGACTGGTCGTCCTGGGCGACGCGTACGCCTGGATCGGCCTGGAGCGAGGCACCGACGGCGGACCGCTGCTCGTCCACCGCTTCGCCCCCGGCAACGCCGACCGGGAGCGGGACGCGGCCCGCGCCCGGCCCCTCGCCTCCGACGAGGTCCTGCTGCGGGTCGAGGTCACCGCCGACGCCCGCTGCCGCTTCTCCTACGACGCCGGCGAGGGACCCGTCCGGCTCGGCCCCGAGTTCGCGGCCACCCCCTGGCGGTGGGTGGGCGCCCTGCTCGGACTGTTCGCCGCCGCACCGGAGGGCGAAGGGCCCGCCGGGACGGGCGTGTTCACCGACTTCCGCACACTGACCGCCTAGCGGCCGCCGCCACGGCCCGCCTCACCCGGGCGGGCCCCGTACACCCCCACGCACCACCCCCGACCCCCGCACCACCCCGAGAGAAGAGAGCCGACGATGACCATCTTCCCCGGACGGCGCAGAGCCGCCCTCGCCCTCGCCGTCTCCGGCGTCCTCGCGCTGACCGCCACCGCCTGCGGTGACGACGGCGGCTCCGCCGCCGGCGGCGGAGGCACCGAGGGATCCGGCAAGGGCAAGATCACCTTCTGGGACAACAACGGCGGTGTCCGCACCGACGTCTGGAAGGAGATCATCGCCGACTTCGAGAAGGCCAACCCGGACATCGACGTCGAGTACGTCGGCATCGCCTCCAAGGAGGTGCAGTCCAAGTACGACACCGCCATCCAGGGCGGCGCGCTGCCGGACGTCGGCGGCGTCGGCGCGGCGATGCTCGCCGGGATCGCCGCGCAGAACGCGCTCGAACCGCTGGACGAGCGGATCGAGAAGAGCTCCCTGTTCGGCAAGCTGAACCCCGGCATGGTCGAGTCCGTCAGGGCGGCCGGCGGCCAGGAGAAGCTCTTCACCGTCCCGACCTCCGCCAGCAACGGCGTCCTCTACTACCGCACCGACCTCTTCAAGGCGGCCGGCCTCAAGGAGCCGTCCACCTGGTCGGCGTTCTACGAGGCGGCCGAGAAGCTCACCGCGAAGGACAAGAACCAGTTCGGCTACACCATCCGCGGCGGCGCCGGCTCCATCGCCCAGGCCCTCGACGCCATGTACGGCCAGAGCGGCATCCAGACCTTCTGGGAGGGCGACAAGACCACCGTCAACGACCCGAAGAACGTCGCCGCCCTGGAGAAGTACGCGGCCCTGTTCAAGAAGACCACCCCCGCGGCCGACGTCAACAACGACTTCACCAAGATGGTCGCCCAGTGGGACAGCGGCCGGATCGGCATGCTGAACCACAACCTCGGCTCGTACCAGGACCACGTGAAGGCCCTCGGCACCGAGAAGTTCCGCGGCATACCGAACCCGACGCTCGAAGACGGCACCCGCGTCATGGTGTCCAACCCGGTCGACGGCCTCGGCCTCTTCTCCAGCAGCAAGAACAAGGCCGCCGCCTGGAAGTTCATCGAGTTCGCGGCCTCCCACCAGTCCAACTCCAAGTGGAACAAGTCCGCCGGCGCCATCCCCGCCAACACCGAGGCCGCGCAGGACCCCTGGATCAAGGAGGCGGAGCCGACCAAGCTCGCCGCCGAGGTCCTCTTCAGCGGCAAGGCGACCATCGTCCAGCTGCCCTACTACCTGCCCGACTGGAACACCATCTCCAAGGCCGACAACGAGGCCGACTTCCAGAAGGTGCTGCTCGGTTCGATGACGGCGAAGGAGTTCGCCGACAGCCTCGCCGAGCAGCTCAACGAGGCGCAGGCCGAGTGGAAGCAGCAGCAGAAGTGACGCTCGGCCGCCGTGAGGCGGTCACGGCCGGGGCGGGCCTGGTGCTCGCCCTGGCCGCCGGGCCGGCCGCCGCCCGCACCGAGGACGCCGCCACCGGGTCCTCCCCCCGACGCCCCCGCACCCTGTTCATCGCCGGGGACTCCACCGCCGCGCAGAAGTACGCCGACGCGGCCCCCGAGACCGGCTGGGGCATGGCCCTGCCGTTCTTCCTGCACCGGGACACCACCGTCTCCAACCACGCCGTCAACGGGCGCTCCACCAAGAGCTTCCTCGACGAGGGACGGCTCGACCCGATCACGGCCGCGCTCCGCCCGGGCGACGTGCTCCTCGTGCAGTTCGGGCACAACGACGCCAAGTCCACCGACCCGGCCCGGTACGCCGCTCCCTGGGGCGCCTACCAGGACAACCTGCGGGTCTTCGTCGAGGCCGCCCGCTCCCGGGGCGCGGTCCCGGTGATCGCGACCTCCGTCGAGCGGCGCCGCTTCGACGCCGCCGGCACCGCCCAGCGCTCGCTCGGCGACCACCCGGCCGCCGCCCGCGCGGTCGCCGCCGCCTGCGGCACACCGCTCCTCGACATCGAGGCGCTGTCCCTGGAGCTGTGGCAGCGGCTCGGCCCCGAGGCGACCAAGACGTACTTCAACTGGACCGCCACCGAGCAGGACAACACCCACTTCAACCCGCCCGGCGCGATCGAGGTGGCCCGGCTCGTGGCCCGTGAACTGCTCCGCACCCGGGTCCTCGCCCCGCGCGAGACCCGCCGGCTCGACGACGACATCCCCGCCGACCGGATCACCTGGCCCCCGGCCGTTCCGTCCGCATCCTGAGGAGAACCGCGCGTGAACAGAAGCACGAAGCTCGGGGCGGTGGCCGCCGCCGCCCTCGTCCTCACCGTCACCGCGCCCGCCGCGGGCGCCCACTCCGGCCACCCCTCGGGCTCCGACCCGACCCGCGTCACCCTCCCGGCCGGTGACGGCTGGGCCTCCCTCGGCACCGGCACCACCGGCGGCGCCGCCGCCGACGCCTCCCGCGTCTTCACCGTCACCACCTGGGCCGAGCTGCGGGCCGCGCTCGCCGTCCCCGGCACCGAGCCCCGGATCGTCAAGGTCGTCGGCACCCTGGACGCCGTCGAGGCCGGCTGCGCCGCCTTCGAGGCCCCCGGCTACTCCTTCCAGCAGTACCTCGCCGACTACGACCCCGCCGTGTGGGGGTACGAGACCGAGGTCAGCGGCCCGCAGGAGCAGGCGCGCGCCGCCTCCGCCGCCGCCCAGGGCCAGGCCGTCAAGGTCAAGGTGCCCGCCAACACCACCCTGGTGGGCGTCGGTCGGAACGCGACGATCCTCGGCGGCAGCCTCCAGGTCACCGGGGTCGACAACGTGGTGATCCGGAACCTCAGGCTGGAGAGCCCGCTCGACTGCTTCCCGCAGTGGGACCCGACGGACGGCGCCACCGGCGCCTGGAACTCGGAGTACGACAGCCTCGTCGTGTACGGCTCCACCCACGTCTGGATCGACCACAACACCTTCACCGACGGCCGCCACCCCGACAGTTCGCTGCCGGAGTACTACGGCGAGGTGTACCAGCAGCACGACGGCGAACTGGACGTGGTGCGCGGCGCCGACCTCGTCACCGTCTCGTGGAACGTCTTCACCGACCACGACAAGACGCTGATGATCGGCAACAGCGACAGCGCGGGCGCCACCGACCGCGGCAGGCTCCGCGTCACCCTCCACCACAACCTCTTCGACGACGTGGTGGAGCGGGCGCCCCGGGTCCGCTTCGGCCAGGTCGACGCGTACAACAACCACTTCAGGGTGCCGGACGCGAACTACGTGTACAGCCTGGGCATCGGCCAGGAGTCGCAGCTGTACGCGGAGAAGAACGCCTTCACGCTCGGCCCCGAGGTGCCCGCCGGCAAGATCCTGAAGAAGTGGAAGGACGCGCCCGTCACCACCACCGGCAACTACGTCGACGGGCGCCCGGTCGACCTCCTGGCCGTCCACAACGAGCAGTTCCCCGAGGAGACGCTCCGCGGCGACGCGGGCTGGACGCCGACGCTGCGCACCCGGGTGGACCACCCGCGGGCCGTCCCCTTCCTGGTCGGCCTCCACGCCGGCGCCGGCCGCCTGCGCTGAGCGCGTCCCCTGCCCCGGGCCGGGGCGGAGCGCGGCACCCCCGTCCCGTCGCGCCCGCCCCGGCCCGGTCCTTTTCCCCCGCCCGTCCCCGTCCGTCCCCGTCCGTCCCGAAGGAGCTTCCGCATGTCCTCGCGCCACCCCCGCACCTCCCCCGGCCGCCGTGCCTTCCTCGCCGGCGCCGGCGCGGCGCTCGCCGCCCTCGCCCTGCCGGCGGCGCCCGCCGCCGCCTCCGCGCCGGGCGGCCCGTTCGGCCGGTACGGCTCGCCCGCCGCGCGGCTCTCCGCGAGGACGCTGTACGTCCACCCCGGCGGCCTCGGCGACCACACCTCCGTCCAGGCCGCGGTGAGCGCCGCCTCCGGGGCCGGCTGGACGCTGGTCCTGGCGCCGGGCACGTACCGGGAGACGGTCGTGGTGAGCGCCGCCCGCACGGGCATGACGTGGATCGGGGCGAGCGGGAACGCGAAGGACGTGGCCGTGGTGTACGACAACGCCGCGGGCACCCCGAAGCCGGACGGCTCCGGCACGTACGGCACCACGGGTTCGGCGACGGTCACCCTCCAGGCGGCGGACTTCACCGCGCATGCCGTCACCTTCGCCAACGACTTCCTCCGCGCCGACCTGCCGGGGAACCCGGGCACGCAGGCGGTGGCGCTGAAGGCGCAGGGCGACCGCTCGGCCTTCTTCCACTGCCGCTTCCTGGGCCACCAGGACACCCTGTACGCGGACTCGATGTCCCTGGCGGCCTTCGCCCGGCAGTACTACGCGCACTGCTACGTCGAGGGTGACGTGGACTTCGTCTTCGGGCGGGCCACGGCGGTCTTCGAGCACTGCCACTTCCGGACGCTGGTCCGCCCGGACCTGGCCGGCGCCCCGTACGGCTTCGTCTTCGCGCCCTCCACGGCCCGCGCCAACCCGTACGGCTTCCTCGCCACCCGCTGCCGGGTCACCAGCGAGGCCCCGGACGGCTACTACAAGCTGGCCCGCCCCTGGGTGCCCGGCTCGGACACGACGGCCTGGCCCTCGCTGGTGGTCCGGGAGAGCGTGCTGTCCGCGGGGGTGGACGCGGTGGCCCCGTACGCGAACATGCGGGCCGAACACCCCTGGCAGCGGCAGCGCTTCGCGGAGTACCGCAACACGGGCCGGGGCGCGGAGGTCACCGTCCCGGAGAACCGCCCCCGGCTGACGGCCGCGCAGGCCGCCGCCGCGACCCCGGCCGCGTACCTGGGGGACTGGACGCCGACCGGCTCCCTCCGCCTCTGATTCCTCCCGGCCTGTTCGATTCAAGGATCAACAGGTCAGAAATCAACCAATTTCTTCCAGCTTGAGCGTGTTTTCTCCGTGATAGTCCGGAAAGTCGCCCGGGAGACCGCGACAACGCATGGAGGGTGGACATGATCGCCAAGGAACAGATACCGACCGTCCTGGACCATCCCGTGTACGACACCGAGGGGCAGAAGATCGGTGACGCCAAGAGCGTCTATCTCGACGACGCCACGGGCCGTCCCGAATGGGTCACCGTCAAGACCGGTCTGTTCGGCAGCGAGTCCTTCGTGCCGATCAAGGACGCTTCGGTGGTCCACGACCATCTCGAGGTCCCCTACCCCAAGGACCGAGTGAAGGGAGCGCCGGACGTCGACGTCGACGACCGCGGACACCTCGACCAGCGCGAGGAACAGCGTCTCTACGAGTACTACGGGCTCGCCTGGGACGACGCCTGGCATCGCGCCAACCAGCCCGGTGAGGAAGGCTGGGCGCACGGCGGCACCACGGGCACGACCGGCACGGCGGGCACCGCCGGCATGGCCGGGGCGGCCGGTGCGGCCGGGACGAGCGGGTACGGCGACGAGGCCGGGATGACCGGGATGACCGGGACCGCGGGCACGAGGGACGACCTCGGTACCGCCCCGGACGCGATGACCCGCTCCGAGGAACAGATGCACGTCGGCACCGAGGAGGTCGAGACCGGACGGGTGCGGCTGCGCAAGTACGTCGTCACGGAAGAGGTCCAGCAGACCGTGCCGGTCCGCCACGAAGAGGTGCGCGTGGTGCGCGAGCCGATCACCGAGGCCAACCGCGACGAGGCCCTGTCCGGCCCCGAGATCGCCGAGGCCGAGCACGAGGTGACCCTCCACGAGGAGCGCCCGGTCGTCGAGACCCGTGCGGTGCCGGTGGAACGCGTCCGCCTGGAGACGGACGAGGTCGCCGAGGAGCAGACGGTCACCGGCGAGGTCCGCAAGGAGCGCATCGAGGTCGAGGCGGACGACACGATCGTCGCCCGTGAGGACGACGAGCGCGGCATGTGAGTTCCCGCCGTCGCGACCACGACGCGACCGGGGCCGGGCCGCCGGACGGCCCGGCCCCGGCCCACGGGGTCAGACGAGCAGGTCCACGCAGTCGAGGGCGGTGCCCGGGCTCAGGAAGCCTGTTCCGGTCGAACCACTGACGACGTTCACCCGGAGCACGTTGTACTGGGACGGGTCCGCCCTCCACGCGCTCGCGGGGACGCTGTACGTGAACGTGTGGTTGTTGCCCCGGTACGAGCCGGTGGTGAGGGAGCGGGTCGACGGCTGGGCGGGCGGCGAGGGGATCGCGGACACCCAGGTGTCGTTGACGGTGACCCGGGGGCGGCCGTTGAGGAAGGCGGTGGTGACGCCGATCCGCAGGGTGTGCGCGGCGGCGGCCTGGGCCGCGGTGAGCCGGAAGTACACCAGGAAGCCGTCGTTGACGCCCTTCCAGAGGTAGCAGGGGACGGCGGAGGCGGGGTTCGCCCCGTCGACGACGACGTTCCCCGTCCAGGCGGCGGCCCGGACGTCGGCGGGGTGGGCGTACGTCATGAGCCGCGCGTTCTTGAAGCCGGCGGGGGTGCCGTCCCAGTCGCCGAGCCGCCAGACGGCGGGCGCGGTGCTCGGGTCGCCGGTGATGGTGAGCGTGTGCAGGGCGGTGGCGGCGCCGGCGGCGACCGTCACCGTCGTGGTGTGGACGGCCAGTTCGCCCTTGTAGACGGTGAGCGTGTACGTGCCGGGCAGCATGCCGCGGCAGGAGTAGGCGCCGGTTCCGGCGGCCGCCCGGGTCCAGTACTGGGCGTCGGCGTTGGCGAAGCCGATGGTGTACGGGTGGGCCGGGTCCATGTTCCTGAGGCCGACGCCGGCGACCCGGCCGCGTCCGGCGGCGCCGACCCAGCCGGGGATGCCGAGTGCGTCCACCCAGCCGGTGTCGTGGTCGGCGGCGAAGAGCGCGGGATCGGGGGTGCCGCCGTCGGTGAAGGCGAGCAGGTACGGGCCCTGGAGACCGAAGCGCATGGGCTCGGTCTGCGCCTGGTCGTAGTGGAGGATCTCGTAGAGTCCCACGCCCAGTTCGTTGGTGTGGCGCAGCAGCGAGCGGTAGAAGGGGCCGCCGGAGGCCTTCTCGTGCCGGGAGCGGACCATCCAGAGGCCGACGGACCCGGTGGAGTGGCCGACGTAGTCGTAGTCCATGACGCGGACGCCCGAGTAGTGCTTGGAGCGGGTCTGCCCGTCGGCGCGCCGCCAGACGTCGCCGGCCTCGATGACGGTGTCGGCGCCCTCGACCCAGGAGTCGGGGCCCTCGGCGGGGAAGACGCCGGGCTTGAGGCGGGCGATGAAGCGGGTCGCGGTGAAGGACGTGTCCGCCTTGTCGGTCCACAGGTAGACGTTGTTGTGGCCGGAGCGGGCCGCGTAGTAGTGGCGCAGGGTGCCGTGGACGACGGTGACGAGAAGGGTGGCGCCGACCTGCCTGAGGGTGACGGTGGAGGCGCCGAGGCCGGACTCGACGTGGGAGTGCTTGCCGCCGTAGCCCTCGTACTCCTTGCCCTTGTACACGAGGGAGGTGAGGTCGCCGTTGGTCTTGGAGACCTTGAAGACGAGGCCGGCGCCGGTGTCGAGGACGTAGTGCGCGCCGTCGTCGCTCCAGCCGAAGCCGGCCGCTCGGGCGGTTCCGGTGGCGGTGGCGGCGAGGGCGCCGGCGGCGACGGCCGCGCCGAGGACGGTCCGGCGGCGGACGGGACGGGTGCGCATGGCGGCTCCTTGGTGGGTGCGGGTAGCCGTAGGTCGCCGCCGGGCGGGAAAGGGTTGCCCCTCCATCGAAACGTTTCACGCACGCTTCGGGCGCGGGCCTCGCCGGCGCGCGGCCGGGCCGGCGCCTCAGCCGAAGGCGCCCCTGAGGGTGGTGCGGCCGCCGTCGCGGGCGGTGAGGACGACGGTGTACGCGTCGGCCGAGGCGTCCCGGGTGCCCTCCGCGTGGTTGTACTGGGCGGCGAAGGTGTGCGGCCCCGGAGGCACCGAGCGGCCCTCCTTCAGGGTCCAGCGGTAGACGAGGGCGCCGGCCTCCTCCGCGACGGCGACCGTGAAGTCGTCGGCGGGACGCGTCTGCCAGTGGCCGGTGCTCACGATCCCGCCGGTGAGCGCGACCCGCAGCTCGACCGTGAGGCCGGCGACCTCGGCCTCCGTGGTGACGGCGAGGTCGCTCTGCGCCCACCAGCGGTTGCTGCCGGGGTCGATGGTGCCGGCCGCCCGGGCCGCCGGGCCGGGCACGGGGGCGACTCCCGAGGGGGGCGCGGGCCGGTCCCGCAGTGCGGTGACGGCGACGCCGCCGAGCCCGAGGACCCCGGCCACGGTGGCGGCCACGGCGACCGCGACCGTCCAGCGGCGCCGGGGCGGCCGGACGCGGGCCGGCGGTGGGCCGGCCATGCCCCGCTCGACGCGGGCCAGCATCCGGGCACGGTCGGGGCGGTGCGCGGCCGCCGCCTCGCGCAGTTCGCCGCGCAGGCGTGTCTCGTCCATCAGCGCCTTCCCGCGGCGAGTTCGGTGGCGGCCCGTCCGTCGAGCAGCCTCTGCAGTTCGGCCATGCCCTTGGCGGTCTGGCTCTTGACCGTGCCGACGGAGACACCGAGGGCCAGGGCGGTGTCGCGCTCGGAGAGGTCGAAGGCGTGGCGCAGGACCACACAGGCGCGCTTGCGGAACGGCAGGGCGCGCAGCGCGGTCCGCACGTCGACGACGGCGGGCACGTCCGGGTCCTCGGTGTGCTCGGGGCGGCGGTCCCAGAAGGCGGCGATGCGGCGGCGCTCGCGGACGGTGCCGCGGATGCGGGTGCGGACCAGGTTCGCGACGACGCCCCGCGCGTAGGCGGCGGGGTGGTCGGCGGCGCGGACCCGGTCCCAGCGGTGCCAGAGGGCGAGCATGGCGTCGGCGGCGAGGTCGTCGGCTGCGTCGGTCTCGCCGGTCAGGAGGTAGGCGAGGCGGGCGAGTTCGGCGTAGTGGCGGTCGAAGAAGTCGCGGAACTCGGCGGTGCCGTCGCGCTCCTCGCCGGGGTCAGCGGCGGGCACGGCCGTCTCCCGGTGCGGTGGCGGCCGGGCCGGTGGCGGCGCGGGCGGTGAGGCGGGGCGCGAGGAGTTCGGTGCCGCGGGCGGGCTCGCCGCGCAGCCGGGCGACGAGCCGCTCGACGGCGATCCGTCCCAGGTCCTGGGCGGGCACGGCGACGGCGGTGAGCGGTACGGAGGCGTGGGCGGCGACCTGCTCGGGGCAGACGGCGGCGACGGAGACGTCCTCGGGGACGGCCCGGCCCTGGTGGCGCAGGACGGCGAGGAGGGGTTCGACGGCGGCCTCGTTCTGCACGAGGAGGGCGGTGGTGCCGGGGCGCTCCTCGAAGATCCGGGTGACGGCGGCGGACACGGCGGCGTAGGTGCCGTCGACGGGCCGGTGGAGCAGGTCGAGGCCGTGCTCGGCGGCGGCGGCGCGGACTCCGGTGAGGGTGCGTTCGGCGTAGCCCGTGCCGCGGGCGTAGACGGCGGGGGGTTCGCCGAGGACGGCGAGGCCGCGGTGGCCGAGCCCCGCGAGGTGGTCGACGCAGCGGGCGCCGGCGGCGACGAAGTCGAGGTCGACGCAGTCGAGTCCGGCGGTGTCGGCGGGCAGGCCGATGAGGACGGAGGGCCGTTCGGCCTCGCGGAGCAGGGGCAGGCGCGGGTCGTCGAGTTCGACGTCCATGACGATCATGCCGTCGGCGACGGCGCTGCCCTCGACGCGGCGGACGGCCTCGGGCCCCTCCTCGCCGGTGAGCAGCAGCACGTCGTAGCCGTGGGCGCGGGCCGTGGTGGTGACGGCCATGGCGATCTCCATCATCACCGGCACGTAGAGGCCGGTGCGGAGCGGCATCATCAGCGCGAGGATGCTGGTCCGGCCGCCGGCGAGGGCGCGGGCCCCGGCGTGCGGGCGGTAGCCGAGCGTGTCGATGGAGTGCTGGATGCGCTCGCGGGTGGCGGCGGAGATGGACCGCTTGCCGCTGAGGACGTAGCTGACGGTGCTGGCCGACACACCGGCGTGACGGGCGACGTCGGCGAGGGTGACCACGTGCGCGCTCCTCGACTGGTCCGGGACGGTGTGCGTTCCGGGTGGATCTCCGGGGTGGCTCCGGGACGGTGTGCGTTCCGGGCGGATCTCCGGGGTGACCTCCGGGACGGATGGGGTGCCCGTCGGCGACGGGGACCCCCGACCCTAAGCGGCCGCTCGTCGGACTGTCCAGGCGGGGTGCGAAGAGTCCAAGGACCGGGGGGCCGGGCGGGGTTGTGCGGGAGCGTGCGGGGCGGTGGGATGGACACCGTCGCGCAAGCGCTTTCTGGCGGTGCCCTCTCCCCGCCCCTTCCCCCTCTCCCTCGCCTTCCGTTGGGATCACCATGACCGATCTGCCCTGGTACACCTCCTTCGCCCCCGAGCGGGGCACCCTGCCGCCGCGCGCCTGGACGGGGGGCTCGGACGCCGCGCGCCTTCCGCTCGGCGGCGACTGGGCGTTCCGCCTCTCCCCCGCCGCCGACGCGGCCGACACCTCCTTCGCCGAGCCGGGGTTCGACGCCGGCGGCTGGCGGACCGTCTCCGTGCCGGGGCACTGGGTGCTCCAGGGCGAGGACGGGGAGTTCGGCGGGCCCGCGTACACGAACGTCCTCTACCCCTTCCCGGTCGACCCGCCCCACGTGCCCGACGAGAACCCGACCGGGGACCACCTGCGCCGGTTCGACCTGCCGGACGGCTGGCCCGCGGACGGCGGCGCCGTGCTCCGCTTCGACGGGGTCGAGTCCTGTGCCCGGGTGTGGCTGAACGGCACGGAGCTGGGCTGGTTCAAGGGGTCGCGCCTCCCGCACGAGTTCGCGGTCGGGGAGCTGCTGAGGGAACGGGACAACGTGCTCGCGGTCCGCGTGCACCAGTGGTCCTCGGGCTCGTACCTGGAGGACCAGGACCAGTGGTGGCTCCCCGGCATCTTCCGGGAGGTGACGCTGCTGCACCGGCCGGCCGGCGCGCCCGGCGACTTCTTCGTGCACGCCTCGTACGACCACGCGGCGGGGACCGGCGAGCTGCGGGTCGACTGCGACGTGCCCGCCCGGGTGCGGGTGCCGGAGCTGGGGCTCGACCTGGCGGCCGGGGAGTCGGCCACGGTGCCGGTGGAGCCGTGGAGCGCCGAGGTGCCGCGGCTGTACGAGGGTGAGCTGTCGGCCGGCGGGGAGCGGATCGCGCTGCGGATCGGCTTCCGTTCGGTGTACGTCGAGGACGGCGTCCTGAAGGCGAACGGACGGCGAATCCTCTTCCGGGGCGTGAACCGGCACGAGTTCCACCCCGACACGGGACGGACCCTGGACCTCGAAACGATGCGCGCCGACGTCGTGTTGATGAAGCGTCACAACGTCAACGCCGTACGGGCCTCGCACTATCCGCCGCACCCGGCCTTCCTCGACCTGTGCGACGCGTACGGGCTGTGGGTGATCGACGAGGGCGACCTGGAGACGCACGGCTTCGAGGAGCTGGGCTGGCGGGGCAATCCGGTGGACGACGAGCGGTGGACGCCCGCGCTGCTCGACCGGGCCGCCCGGCTGGTCGAGCGGGACAAGAACCATCCGTCGGTGGTGCTGTGGTCGCTCGGCAACGAATGCGGCACGGGCGCCGGTCTCGGCGCGATGGCCCGCTGGATCCACGACCGGGACCCCTCGCGGCCGGTGCACTACGAGGGCGACCGCTCCTGCGCCGACGTGGACGTCTACTCCCGGATGTACCCGCCGCACGCCGAGGTCGAGGAGATCGGCCGGCGCGCCGACGGCGGCCCGGAGCGCCGCGGCGGACTCCCCTTCCTCCTCTGTGAGTACGCGCACGCGATGGGCAACGGGCCGGGCGGGCTGAGCGAGTACCAGCGCCTCTTCGAGCGGTACGAGCGCTGCCAGGGCGGCTTCGTGTGGGAGTGGATCGACCACGGCCTGGCCCACCCGGTCCACGGGTACGGCTACGGCGGCGACTTCGGTGAGGAGCAGCACAACGGGAACTTCGTCTGCGACGGCCTCCTCTTCCCCGATCGCACGCCGTCGCCCGGTCTGGCCGAGTACAAGAAGGTGATCGAGCCGGTGCGGATCGCGCCGGGCGGCCGCGCGGGCACGGCCCGGGTGACCAACCTCCACGACGTGGCGGACCTCTCCGGGTACGCCTTCGTCTGGGAGTTCCTGGCGGACGGCGTGGTGGTCGCGGAAGGGGACCTGGACGTGCCGGCCGTGGCGGCCGGCGGGCACGCGGAGGTGGCGCTGCCGGCGGTGCCGGAGCACCCGGCCGGCACGGAGGGCGTGTGGACGGTACGGGCGCTGCTCGCGGAGGCCGCCGCCTGGGCGCCGGCCGGACACGAGGTCGCCTGGGGACAGCTGCCGGCGACCGCCCCGGCGCGGTCCCGGACCCCGGGCGCGCGGGTTCCCGCCGTCGTGGACGGGGGCCGGATCACCCTCGGTCCGGTCGTCCTCGACGCCCGCACCGGCGCGCCCCTGCTGCTGGCGGGACAGCCGGTCACGGGCTTCGGCCTCGACGTGTGGCGGGCGCCGACGGACAACGACGAGGGGGCGCCCTGGCAGCCCGACGCCCGCTTCGGCCCGCTGTGGCGGGAGCTGGGCCTGCACCGGATGCGGCACCGCACGGACGCGGTGGGCGTGGACGGCGAGGGGGTGACGGTGCGGGTCCGGGTGGCGCCCGCGGCCCGTGACGTCGGGCTCGCCGTCACGTACCGCTGGACCTCGGACGGCACGGCGGTGCGGCTCGGCGTGGACGTGGTGCCCGAGGGAGCGTGGCCGGTGCCGCTCCCCCGGCTCGGTGTCCGGCTCGGCCTTCCGGCCGTGCTCGACCGGGCCGACTGGTACGGCGGCGGCCCCGGCGAGGCGTACCCGGACACCCGTGCCGCGGCCCGCCTCGGGATCTGGGGGTCCACGGTGGCCGGCCTGCAGACCCCGTACGTGCGCCCGCAGGAGAACGGCGCCCGGATCGACACCCGGTGGCTGGAGCTGACCGGCGGCGGCGCGGGGCTGCGGGTCGAGGGCGAACCGTCGTTCTGGTTCACCGCCCGCCGCTGGACGCACGCGGAGCTGGACGCCGCCGCGCACCGCCCGGACCTCGTGCCGGGCGACACGCTGTGGGTCGGCCTGGACCACGCGCTGCACGGCATCGGGTCCCAGTCCTGCGGCCCGGGCGTGCTCCCCGAACACCGCCTGGAGGCGGCCCCGGCGTCCTTCTCGCTGTCCTTCGCCGCCGCTCAGGTCATGTTGAAGTAGGGCAGCGGTCCGGCGGGCTGGCCGGACGTCACCCGCCGGATCACCGCGAGCGCGAGGACCGCGCGCGTCCTCGCCGCCCGGGCGGTGGCGGGGATCGCCGTCGCGGCGGCGGCGGTCCCCGCCACCGCGACGTCTGAACCGGCCCGGTGGCTAGCGGAGCATCCGCTCGGGCAGCAGGCCCCGGGCCTTCAGTTCGGCGGCGACGAGCGCCGCGTACTCGGTGGCGCCGCGGACCGAGGTGTGGGTGTTGTCGCGCTTCTCGGCCGTCAGGTAGAGCGCCTTGGAGGCCTCGGGGCCCAGTTGTTCGACGCGGGCCTTGGTGAGGGCCGTGAGGTCGATCAGCGGGGTGGAGAGGGTGGCGGCGAGGGCCCGGATCTCGGCCGGATGATCGACGCCGAGGCCGTTGACGAGCAGGGCGACGCCGTTGTCCAGGGTACCGTCCGCGTTGAACCAGCGACGGACGATCGGGGTGACGAGGACGGGTTCGCCGCCCCGGGCCCGTACCCGCTCCACCAGGGTGGTGAGGTTGGCCCGGTACCTCGTGGCGTCGGTCTGCTTGTCGTTGTGGGCGAGCTGGATCAGGACCGGGTCGCCGGGCCTGATCGCCGTCTCCACCCGGTCGAAGAGGGCCGGGTCGGACAGGAAGGTGACGGTGCTCTCGCCGCCGTCGGCGTGGTTGGCGACGGCCACCCCCCGCTTCAGGTGCACGGGGAGCCGCTGGCCCCAGCCGGTGTACGGGTCGCCCGGCTGGTCGCAGACGGTCGAGTCGCCGATCAGGAAGAGGCGGGTCGCCGCCGGGGCGGGGGTCACCCGGAGGCTCGCCACCCTGGGGGCGGCACCGCCGAGCAGCAGGTCCAGGCCGGGGGTGCCGGGGGCGCCGGTGGGCTCGCCCTCGGGGTCGCGGACGTCGACGGTGAAGGAGCGGCGCAGCCGCTCGCCGGCCCCGGTCGGGGTCTCGGCCAGCAGGGCGCGCCGGGTCTCGCCGCTGATCGCGGTCGCCCCCGCGGTGTCGCCGCCGAGGGTGACGGTGACGTCGTACGTGCCGGGCGGTAGGTCGAAGTGGCAGGCGAGGGCGCCGTTTTCGGCGACCCGGGCGCAGTGGTCGAGGCCCTCGCCGTACGGCGAGCCGGCACGGGCGGTGGCGGGCGCGGTGGCGGCGAGGAGCGCGAGCAGGCTCGTCGCGAGGACCACGGTCCTCTTCATCGGGGTCTCCTGTCCGTCACTTGGGGAGATGGTCGCCGACGAGGGCGAGGTTCTGGATGGCGGCGAGGCCGTAGAGGGCGGTGGTGTTGGTGCTGATCCACAGGTGCTCGTAGCCGGGTTCGAGGGCGGCGGGGCCCTGCACCGGGGTCTTGTCCCAGACCATCGCGGACGTGTAGCCGTCGCTCTTGTCGAACTTGGCCCAGGCGCGCTCGGCGAGCTTGGCGTCGTTCAGCTGGGCGGCGGCGTAGGCGTCCTGGCGGGAGTGGCCCTGGAAGAGGAGCAGCGTACCGAAGTTCTTCCCGTAGCGGGCGGCCTGTTCGGTCTTGGTGGCGTTGAAGTAGCGGCAGTAGTCGAGCCAGGCGGACCGGAAGGCCGGCATGTCGACGAGGTCGATGAGCTCGGCGCACATCTCGACGAGGCCGAACATGGCGGAGAGGTGGGAGACGCCGACGACGGGCTCCGTGGCGACCGCGAAGCGGCCGGTGTCGAGGTCGTAGAGGCCGGTGCCCTGGACGAAGCCGTTGGGCTGGGCGGCGATGGTCTCCATGGTGGAGCGGAGCCGCGCCTCCGCCTTCGCGGCCTTGGGCCCGCCGCGCTCCCACTCGGTGAGCCAGGCGGCGGCCAGACCGCTCCAGTCGGTGCCGAAGCCGATGGAGAGGGCGTGGCGGTCGGGGGTGTACGGCTCGGTGCGGATCTTGCGGATGGGGTCGAGGACGAGGAAGGTCTCGTCGGAGTCGACCAGGTCGTGCATGAGGTCGCCGACGCGTTCGTCGGCGGTGAGGAAGTAGTAGGGCCGGCGGTAGACGGCGGTCGAGATCCGCTGCTGCTTGGCGCTGCACGCGAAGTGCTGGACGCCGTGGCGGGTGCCGAGTCCCGCCCACTGCCCCAGGTGGTAGACGTCGACCTCGCCGGTGTGCCGGGTCATGGCCTCGGCGAAGCGGAAGACGTCGGCGCGGCCGGAGCGGAGGTAGGCGTACCAGAGCCACAGGTCGGGCGAGAGCTCGGAGTTGTCCCAGGCGTAGCCGCCGACGTCGTACCGCCACTGGTGCCGGTCCTCGTCGTACGTGTGCATGATGTCGCCGTAATCCCAGAAGCCGTACCAACGGCGCTGCTCCGCCTGGTCCTTGTAGTAGGTGAAGAGGTAGTCGAGCCGGTCCTCGATCCGCGCCTTCGCCGGGGTGGAGCGGTCGACCGGCGAGAACAGTCCGCCGAAGACGCGGGCGCGGACCAGGTCCTCGGGGCCGGCGGCGAGTTGCGGCGGGACGCGGACGGCGGCGGCCTGGGCGACGAGGGCGGTGGCGGTGGGGGTGGCGGCGTTGGCCCAGAACATCAGCTCGCTGGTGCGGGCGATGCCGTAGGGGGTGCCGAAGCCGGGCTCGTAGTCCTCGTAGGTGATGTTGAGGCCTTCGAGCTGCTCGGGGAAGGTGTCCTGGCCCATGCCGTCGTGGTAGAAGCGCAGGTCCATGGGCTGCGCCTCGGGGGACCAGAGCCAGAGGGTGACCTCGGCCTCGGCGCCGGCGGCGCCGCGGACGTCGAGCTGGGCCGGGTGCTTCTGCCAGAAGTCCCGGAGTCCGAAGGAGAGTCCGCCGCTCGCGCCGCCGACGTAGCCGAAGCCGCCGGCGCGGCGGCCGCCGCCGGCGGGGATCCAGCCGTGCCCCTCCTTGGTGCGCTTGCGGATGCCGAAGCCGTCGGCGGTGAGCTGCGACAGCGTGTAGTCGCCCCACGTGGGGACGTACCGCAGCCGGCTGGTGACCCGCTGGTCCCAGGTGGCCGGGTCGGGCAGCTTCTCGCCCTTGACCTGCGCGGCGCGGACGGCGGCGCCGGGGTCGCGGCGCAAACCGGTGATGCCCTGGACGGCCTCGGTGAGGAAGCCGGCGCCCTCGCCGGCCAGGCGGACGTGTCGGTCGTAGAAGGCGTCCCGCATCGGGACGGTGAAGCGGACGCCGAGGCCGCGGATGAAGTCCTTGTTCTGGTCGCCGTCGTAGGTGATCGTGTGGATCATCCGGAGGGCCTCGGAGCCGGCGTAGAAGTACATCCGCACGGAGAACGGCAGCCAACTCCTGCTGCCCTTACGGTGCTTGCCGTCGATCCGGACCACGGCCCGGACGGGTCCGGCCTGTTCGACGACGGCGCCGGAGATCTCCCCGTCGAACCGTTCCCACTTGGCGTTGCCCTGGTCGCCGTCGTCGAGGTCGCTCTGTCGCAGCAGCACGAGCCGCCCGTCGGTGGCGATCCGCACGCCGTCGCGGGTGAGGGACTCGACGAGCTTGCCGCCGTCCTTCCACAGCACGGCCTTCACGACGCCGGTGTCGACGGTGATCCTCCGGCCCGTCTCGGTGACGGTGATCTTCTTCGTGCCGGCCGCGGGCGTGCCGGGCGCGAGCGAGTACCGCTCGGCCCCGGCCGCCTCGGGTCCGACCGCGTGCGCGGTCCACTTCAGCGAACCGTCGGGCCAGCGGGCCGTGGTCCACGTCTGTACGGGCACGGGGGCGCCGTCGGCGGTGGTGAGCGCGAACTCCCGGTCCCCCGGGTGCACGCCCTTCGGCCAGGCGACACCGAACGTCGACCCGCCGGCGGCCCCGAGCCCACCCGGCTCCAGCCACCCGATGCTCGCGGGCCGCTCCTCCGCGACCTGCTCGGCGGCGGGCGCGGCCTGCGCCTCCCCCCGCCCGAGCACCCAGCTGAACTGCGCGGCGGCACCGGCGACGGCGGCCGCCTTGAGGAGGGAACGACGAGGTAGCGAAGACACGTGGACTCCTTTCGAGGGCACACCTGTGGCACGCCCGAGGGAGGGGGTGAGGCGGGGTGGGGTGGGGTGGGGGCCGCGTCCCCGGACCGGCGGGGTGACGGACGGCGACGGACGGCGCAGCTCGGGCGGCGGCACCCGTCGGGGACCGTCCCGGGGCTCAGGTGGCGGCGACGGCGGCCGTGCGGTGCTCGGCCGCCAGGGTGCCGGCGGTCAGGAGGCCCAGGGCGGGGAGGGCCAGCGGGGCGGAGAACCAGGCGGAGGCGGCGACGACCGCCAGGCCGCAGACGACGAGCAGGGATCCGGCCGGGTCCCGCAGCGAGCGGCGCCAGGCGTCCGCGAGCAGGGCACGCCAGGCCGCGCCCGGCCGCCAGGCGGTGGCCGCCCGGAGCAGGGTGACGGTCGCCCAGAGCGCCGCGAGGATCGCGAGGGCCCCGGCCGCCCGACCGCCGGGCACGGGCAGCGCCCGGACGAGCGCGAGGTCGGCCTGGACCAGGGCGAGCGCCGCCCACCATGCCAGGCCCACCGCCCACCCGCCGCCCCGCAGCGCGCCGCGCAGCTCGGCGGCGAAGGAGCGCAGCCCGGTCCCGTCGCCCGCGACGGTGCGCCGCAGGTGCCCCGCGCCGGCGGCGAGCGCGGCCGGCAGGGTGACGAGCGGGAGCGCGGCGACGGCGATCCACACCCCGGTGAGCAGGCACTCGGCGAAGACGGCGAAACGGGCGAAGAAGCGCGCGCCGCGCACGGGGGCGTCGGCGGCGGTCACTTGAGCCCCGAGGTGGCCATGCCGTCGATCAGGTACCGCTGGAAGGCGAGGAAGAAGGCGACCACGGGCAGCAGCGCCACCAGCGACATCGCGATCATGCCGCCGTAGTTGGCGACGCCGTCCTGGTCGACGAACATCTTGAGGCCCAGCGACACGGTGTACTTCTCGGGTTCGTTGAGGTAGATCAGCGGGCCCATGAAGTCGTTCCACGCGTTGATGAAGGTGAAGATCGCGCTGGTGATCAGCGCCGGCCGGCACAGCGGCAGCACGATCGACCAGTACGTCCGCAGGTGCCCGCACCCGTCGAGCCGGGCCGCCTCGTCCAGCTCCCGGGGCAGCCCGCGCATGAACTGGACCATCAGGAAGACGAAGAAGGCGTCGGTGGCGAGGTACTTGCCGAGCAGCAACGGCGTGTACGTGTTGATGAGTTCGAGCTTCTGGAACAGTACGTACTGCGGGATGAGCAGCACGTGGTACGGCAGGAGCAGGGTGCCGATCATCAGGGTGAAGAGCAGGTTCCGGCCCGCGAAGCCGATCTTGGCGAAGGCGTAGGCGGCGAGGGAGCTGGAGACCAGCACCCCGACGACCGAGGCGAGCGCCAGGAACAGCGAGTTGCCGAAGAAGGTGGAGATGGGGATGTCGGCGATGCCGTCGGCGAGCCGCCGGTAGTTGTCGGTGAGGGGGTCCGTCGGCAGGACGTTCAGGCTGCCGACGATCTCGTCGTTCGGCTTGAACGAGCCGCCGATCACCCACATCACCGGGTAGAGCACCACCGCGAGGACGGCGAGCGAGCCGAGGTGCCAGGCGAGGGACCCGGCGCGGACGCCCCGCGCCCCGGTACGGACGAGGCTCATCGGCCCCCCTCCTCGTAGTGCACCCAGCGCCGCTGGGACCAGAACAGGACCGCGGTGACCAGGCCGACGGCGAGCAGCAGCATCCAGGCCATGGCGGAGGCGAGGCCCATCCGGCTGTTCTCGAAGCCCTGGACGTAGAGGTAGCAGGTGTAGACGAGCGTGCCGTCGGCGGGCCCGCAGGCGTTGCCCTGACTGCCGATGATGTAGGCGGAGCCGAAGATCTGGAAGGAGTGGATGGTCTCCAGGAGCACGTTGAAGAAGAGCACCGGGGAGATCATCGGCAGGGTGATGTTCCAGAACCTGCGCCACGGTCCCGCGCCGTCCATCTGCGCGGCCTCGTACAGTTCGCGGGGCACCTGCTTGAGCCCGGCGAGGAAGATGACCATGGGCGCGCCGAACTGCCAGACGGTGAGCGCCACCAGAGCGTAGATGATCTTGTCGGGGTCGCCGATCCAGCCGCCCGGGTCGAGTCCGATCAGCTGCTGGGCCCGGTCGACGGGCGCGCCGTCGGAGAAGAGGGCGCGCCACACGATGGCGATGGAGACGCTGGCGCCGATGAGCGAGGGGGCGTAGAACGCGGCCCGGTAGAAGCCCTGTCCGCGCCGGCTCTGGTTGAGGAGGACGGCGACGCCGAGGGCTGCGGCCAGCTTCAGCGGGGTGCCGAGGACCACGTACCAGCCGGTGACCTCGACGGAGGTGCGCCAGCGGGGGTCGCCGAACATCTCGGTGAAGTTGTCGAGCCCGATCCAGCGGGGCGCGTCGAAGAGGTTGTAGTCGGTGAAGGCGAAGTAGAGCGAGACGGCCATGGGGCCCGCGGTCAGCAGCAGGAAGCCGGTGATCCAGGGGGACATGAAGAGGTAGCCGGCGAGGTTCTCGCGCAGGTCGCGGCGCCGGGGGGCGCTGCCCGCCGGCCGGCGGGGCCGCCCGCCCCGCGGGGCGGGGACCGCGGGTGCGGCGCCCTCGCCGGGCGGGGCCGTCGCCGGGCTCTCCGGCGCGGCGGGGTTCGGTACGGTGCTCACGGCGGCGTCCATCAGGCCGAGAGGGCCGTCTTCGCCTCGGTGAAGTACTGCTTCACCGCGTCGGCGACGGTCCGGGTGCCGAGGGACATCTCCTCGGAGAGGCGTAGGAACGCCGCCTCGCAGACGTCGGCGCCGGACGGGTGCGGGGTGATCGGCTCCAGGACGCGGCTCTCGACGAGCTGCTTCTCGTATGCGGCGATCTGCTTGCCGACCTCGTCGGTGGGGACGTAGGCCGCGTTCTGCGCCTCGGTGGCGGGGACGCCCCGGTCGTATCCCATGATCTTGCCGACCTCGGGGTCGTGGACCATGAAGTCGATGAACTGGGCGACCTCCTTGGGGTGCTTGGTGCGCTTGGAGGCGCTGAGCATGAGCGAGCCGAGGTACTGGCCGGTGCGCTTGCCGTCGGTGGTGGGGATGGGCGCGAGGCCGTACCGGCTCTTGCCCTCGGAGGTGTAGCGGACGGTGAAGTTGTCCCAGGTGAACTCGCAGCCGGCGAGCTCGGCGGTGACGGCGGACTTCGGCTTGGCCTGGATGGTCTTCTTGGGGTCGGCGTAGACGCCGGACCCGACGCGGTCGGCGGCCTTGTTCCACCAGTCGGTCAGGTCGGCCTCGGTGAAGCCGAGTCCGGAGTCGGTGAAGAAGGCCTTGCCCTGCTGGCGCAGGTAGAGGTCGTACAGGTACATGATCCCGTAGGGCCCGGCGTCGCCGGCCCGGCCGGCCGTCTGCCGGATCCTCGCCAGGGCGTCGTGGTACTCGTCCCAGGTCCAGCCGGGCTTGGGCCTGACCTTGGCCTTGGCGAAGACCGTCTCGTCGATGACGAGGGCCATGGAGTTGGAGCCGACGGGGACGCCGACGAGCTTGCCGTCGACCTCGCCGAACTTCTCCAGGCCGGCCCGGAAGCCCTCCAGGCGGAGGTTCCCGGCCTCGACCTGCTCGCGCAGGTCGAGGAGGACGTTCTTGGCGTCGTACTTGCGCAGGAAGCCGATGGCGTTCTGGAAGACGTCGGGCGTGTTCCCGCCGGACGCCTGGGTGTTGAACTTCTTCCAGAAGTCGGCGTACGGCTGGAAGTCGGTCTTCACCTTGATCTTCGGGAACTTCTTCTCGAAGAGGGCGATCGACTGGTTGATCCGCTTGGCGCGGTCGTCGGAGCCCCACCAGGTGTACCGGATGGTGACGGTGCCGTCGCCGGAGTCGGAGCCGCCTCCGCAGCCCGTCGCGGTCAGGCCGAGTGCCGCCACCGAGCCACCCGTGATCTTCAGCAGACTCCGACGGTCGACAGTGCCATGAGTACGCACAGTTCGTCCTCCCGCGCGTGATTAGAACGTTTCAGGAAAGCGCTTGCTGGGTCACCGTAGGGTTGCCCGTCAGCCACGTCAACGCTTCGGACAGGATCTTTCGAAGCGCTTCGAACCCGGGGCGCACCCCACCTCAGTGAAAGGATTCAAAGGGAAGCCGGTCAGACCAGCCGGATGACGTTCCAGGACATCGGCTCCAGGACCGCCTTCAGCACCCCGTCCACCAGCTCCGTGCCGGCCACCGCGTGCGGCACCACCCGGTCGGGCGCGGCCAGGGTGTTGCGGGCCTCGGGGTCGGCGTCGGCGAGCGCGCTGTGCTCCACCGCCTCCGCCAGGCCGAAGCCGCGCAGCGTCACGTCGAGCGGCAGCGCCCGGTGCCGGTCGCGGTTGACCGCGAAGACCGTCACGCTCCCGTCCTCCGCCCGCACCGCGGTCGCGTGCAGGAGCGGCACCTCGCCGTACTTCTCGGTGCGGTACGCCGGCGAGACCGGCCGCACGTCGAGGACGGTCCCCCGGCCGTACCGCGACGCCTGGGCGAACGGGTGGAACGTCGTCTGCCGCCACGCCGGGCCGCCGGGCTCGGTCATGATCGGCGCGATCACGTTCACGAGCTGCGCCAGGCAGGCCACGGCGATCCGGTCGGCGTGGCGGAGCAGCGTGATGACGAGCGAGCCGAGGACGACCGCGTCGGTGACCGTGTAGACGTCCTCCAGGAGCCGCGGCGCCTCCTGCCAGTCCTCGAACGGGTGCGGGTTGGGGCGGCGCTGGTACCAGACGTTCCACTCGTCGAAGGAGAGCGTGAGCCGCTTCCGCGACTTCAGCCGGGCCGCCACGTGGTCGCAGGTGGCGAGGACCTCCTCGATGAAGGCCTCCATGTGCACGGCCGAGGCGAGGAACGAGTCCCGGTCGCCGTCGGTCTCCTCGTAGTAGGCGTGCAGGGAGACGTGGTCGACGACCTCGTACGTCTCCGCCAGCACCGTCGCCTCCCAGGCGGCGAAGGTCGGCAGGTCACGTGCGGAGCTGCCGCAGGCGACGAGCTCCAGGTCCGGGTCGATCTGCCGCAGCGCGCGGGCGGTCTGGGCGGCGAGCCTGCCGTACTCCTCGGCGGTCTTCTGGCCCGTCTGCCACGTGCCGTCCATCTCGTTGCCCAGGCACCACAGGCGGATGCCGAAGGGGTCCTTGTCGCCGTGGCTCACGCGCAGGTCGGAGAGGGCGGTGCCGCCGGGGTGGTTGGCGTACTCGACGAGGTCCATCGCCTCCGCGATGCCCCGGGTGCCGAGGTTCACGGCCATCATCGGCTCGGCCTGCGGCCCCAGCTTCCGCAGGAAGCCCATGAACTCGCTCAGCCCGAACCGGTTCGACTCGGTGGAGCGCCACGCGACGTCCAGCCGCCGGGGCCGCGCCTCGGCCGGCCCCACGCCGTCCTCCCAGCGGTACCCCGAGACGAAGTTGCCGCCGGGGTAGCGGACGGTGGTCACGCCCAGCTCCCGCACGAGGTCGAGGACGTCGGTGCGCAGGCCGTCGGCGTCGGCGGCGGGATGGCCGGGCTCGTAGACGCCGGTGTAGACGCAGCGCCCGAGGTGCTCGACGAAGGAGCCGAAGAGGCGGGGGTCGACGGGGCCGACGGTGAAGTCGGGGTCGAGGGTGAAGCGGGCGGTGCGTTCGGGAAGTGACACGGTGCATCCTCTCGTTCGAGATTTCGGCCGATGGCCGCATGTCCGAACGAGAACGTAAGAGCGGGGTCCGTGCCGGGTCAATGGATCACCGGCGGTCCGGCCCCGGGATCGCCCGGGATCCCGGATCCGAGCTCCCGGGCCCACCCGCCCCAGGCCGAAGGCCGGGCGGGCCCCTCGGGGGACCGCCCGGCCTCGTCGTACGCGGAGCCCGCTCTCGCGGGGCGGGCTGTTATTCGAGCAGCTCCGCGTACGAGCCCATGGCCAGGGCGATGTCCGCCTGGGCCCAGAACCGGTGGTAGGTGAAGACGGGGGCGGCGCCGCCCGCCAGGTAGGCCTCGATCTTCGGCCAGGCCGGGTCGTCCTGGTAGAAGGAGCGGATCGAGGCGAAGGTGGAGGTGGAGTTCACGGTGTCGCCGTTCGGCATGACGCCGGTCCAGCCGCTGGGGACGTAGACGGGGTCGTCGAAGCGGTTGTAGTCGGCGCGGGTCTCCTCGACGGCGATGCCGAGCGGGTCCTGGTGGTGCTCCCACATGCCGTCGAGCAGGGCCTTGGCGACCCGCTTGGCCTCGGCGTGGCCGGACTTGGCCGCGTAGTAGGTGAGGGTCTTGGCGTAGGCGGCGGCGACGCCGACGTCGTTGGTGTAGTCCGCGACGGTGACGTGCAGGCCGTTGTTGGCGCCGGGGTTCGCCGCGTTCCAGGTGTCGGGCGCGCCGGACCACTGGAGGGTGGACGGGATGCGGAAGGTGCCGTCGGGGTTGACGGTCGTCTTGGACAGCGCCCAGGAGACCCACTTGTCGAGGACGGTCTTCGCCTCGGCGTTGCCGGTCTGCTGGTAGTACTCGGCGACGCGCTCCATGGACCAGGCCTGGAAGCCGAACCACTGGTTCGACGCCGGGTCGTGGTAGACGGGCTTCTCGTCGTAGTACATGCCGTAGAAGGTGGGGGTGCCGGCCGGCGGGGTGGCGTAGCGGCCCTGCCAGCTGTTGGTGGCACCGCCCGCGATGCCGCCCTCGCTGGACTGGAGCCAGCGGTAGAACTCCAGCTGCCGGTCGAGGCTGGTCGCCCAGTCCGCCTGGCCGGTCGCCGACTTGGGCTTGAGCGGGGCGTACTCGCTGAGCGCGTACGCGGCGAGCGGGTTCTGGTAGCCGCTGTGGTTGTGGCTGGATCCGATCCGCCAGGACCAGCCGGCGGAGGTGTCGACGGCGCCGCCCCAGGCGTAGTACCAGGACATCAGGTAGTGGGCGCTGTTCTTGCCGGTGCCGGCCGGGCAGGCGGTCGGGCCGACGCAGTTGCCGATCTTCTTGAAGTACTTGTCGAACATGGAGTACCGCAGGTAGTCGCCCATCTTGGCGGCCTTGCCGACGGTGGCCGAGACCTGCGCGCCCTTGCCCTGCTCCTTGGCCCAGAGGTCGGCCCAGTAGGCGGCCTGGACGGCGCGGGCGTCGGCGTCGGGGGCGTTGGTGTACTTCCACTGCTTGGCGTAGGAGGCGTCCCCGGTGAAGATGTCCAGGTAGCCGTTCTTGCCGCCGTAGGAGAAGTTGTCGCAGGTCGGGTGGGTGACGGTCTCCCAGACGGACTCCTGCGGGCCGCGCTGGAAGGTGTTGATGTACGAGGGGCCGGTCGCCGTCGGTCCCGCGGAGCACTTGCCGGGTTCGTTGCCGAAGCCGTAGACGTTGTCGACGTCCTGGATCCAGTGCATGCCGTAGATGTCGTCGGTGCCGTAGGCGCTCTTCAGCTCGGCCGCGATCGGGTCGGAGCCGGAGGTGACGCCGGAGTCGAGGCGCGCCGGGTACTGCGAGGGGAGGTCCCACTCGGGGGCGTAGGTGGCGGGCTTCGAGGCGTTGTAGGAGGAGTTCGTCGGCTGGTCGGCGTGGGTCGGGATCATGAATTTCTCCATGGTGTCCCACGCGCCGTTGAACTTGGTCCAGTCGCCGGTGATCTTGCCGTACATGGCCTGGAGCCAGATGAGGTAGCTGTACGCCTCCGAGGTCGTCTCGTGCCCGTGGTCGGGGGCCTCGACGATCAGGGTCTCGACGGAGTGGTACGGGATGCCCTCGGGCGAGAAGTAGCCGTTGGCCGGGTTGGTGATCTTCCCGTAGAGGTCGAGGAAGCGCGCGTCGTAGGTGGAGTCGGCGGCGAGCTGGGTGGCCTGGACCTCGGCCTTCGCGTGGCCGGGGGCGCTCGCGGTGAAGACGGCGACGCCGGTGCCGGTCGCGGCGGCGGTGACGGTCACCTTCTGGGCGGTGTTCCAGTTCGCCGGGGTGAAGGTGAGCGTGGCCGGGGAGGCCGTCAGGTTGGTGTTGCCGGAGGTACGGGCCACGGTGACGGTCACGTTCGCCGTCGGGGCCTTCGACAGCTTCAGGTCGAAGGTGCCGGTGGAGCCCTGCCGGACGGCCAGTTGGCCGGGGCTGGCGACGAGCGCGGGGCCCGCGGCGACCGTGATGCCGACCGGCGCGGACTCGCCGGAGGCGCCCTGGCTGTCGTACGCCTTGGCGTAGAGCGAGTGGGCGCCGGTGGCGAGGCCGGCGGCGCTGTACGTGAACGGGGCGGTGGTGTCGGTGCCGAGGAGGGTCGTGTCGCTGTAGAACTCGACCTTGTCGACGGTCGCGCCGTCGGCCGCCGCGGCGGTGGCGGCGAGCGGGACGGCGTCGCCCTGGGCGTAGACCGCACCGGCGGCGGGGCTGGTGAGGACGGCGACCGGCGGCTGGTGGGCCCCGGCGCACAGGGTGCCGTTGACGGCGAAGTTCGTCGGGGCGGTGTTGGCGCCGCTGTACGTGAACTGGCCGCCGGCGGTGACGGCGGCGCCGGCCGCGATCGTGCCGTTCCAGCCGGCGTTGGTGACGGTGACGTTCTTCCCGGACTGGGACCAGACCCCGCTCCAGCCGTTGGTGAGCTTCTGGTCACCGGCGTAGGAGTAGGTGAGGGTCCAGCCGTCGATGGCGGCGGTTCCCCGGTTGGTGAGGGTGAGTTCGGCGGTGAAGCCCGAACCCCAGTCGTTGGTCTTGTAGTCGACGCTGCACGCGAGGGCGGCGGCCTGCGCGGTCCCGGCCCCGGCTCCGGCGGCCAGCAGGCCGAGGGGGAGGGCGAGCGCGGCGGTCAGGGCGGTCAGGTGCCTGCGTGGGCGGCGTGGTCTGAGGCGTTGCATGCGGGTGGGTCTCCTCGCGGCTCGGAAGGTCGGTTGGTGCGAAGAGCGGGCCGTACGGGAACGCGCCGGTGGTGCGGGGGAACGGGCCGTACGGGGGGTGCGTGAACAAGCCGTGAACCAGTGGGAGCGCTCCCACTGTGCAAGCGTGACGCAACCACGTCAAGATGCGTGAAGAGTCGAAGGCACACGACGAGCAATTTCCCCAACTCCTCTTTTGCTTGGCCGCCGTTGCCGCTACGGTCTGCCCGACCAGTGGGAGCGATTCCATCCAGTCGGCACGCCGTAGGGGGCGTGCCCTCGCTGCGAGGACTCGCTCATGCGAAGACCCCCACGTCTCACCGCGCTGCTCGCAGGAGCAGCGGTCACGATGGCGAGCACCGCGCTCGCCGTCGTGGGTACGGCCTCAGGAGCCGCGGCCGCACCCGTCTGCACCGTCGAGTACGCCGTCTCCGGCCAGTGGACCGGAGGCTTCCAGGGTGCCGTCACCGTCACCAACAACAGCACGGCGCTGAACGGCTGGAGCCTCGGCTTCTCCTTCCCGGCCGGCCAGGTGGTCAGCCAGGGCTGGGGCGGCAAGTGGACCCAGTCCGGCGCCGCCGTGACCGTCGTCAACGAGAGCTGGAACGCCCGGCTCGACCCCGGCGCGAAGGTGACGACGGGCTTCATCGCCTCGTGGACGGGGACCAACACGGCCCCGGCCGCGTTCACGCTCGGCGGCGTGCCCTGCACCGTGGACGGACCGACCACCCCGCCCACCACGACGCCTCCGACCACCCCGCCCACGACTCCCCCGACCGACCCTCCGACCACACCGCCGACCACACCACCCACCACCCCGCCGACCTCGCCGCCGCCGACCCCGGTCTCCGGCGCGCCCGAACTCACCGTCAGCGGCAACAAGTTCACCGACCAGAACGGCGCGGTCCGCCGCCTGCTCGGCGTCAACCGCTCCGGCGGCGAGTTCATGTGCGTGCAGGGCTACGGCATCTGGGACGGTCCGGTCGACGACGCGTCCGTCAAGGCGATCGCCGACTGGAAGGCCAACACCGTCCGCATCCCCCTCAACGAGGAGTGCTGGCTCGGCCTCGACAACATCAAGCCCGAGTACCGGGGCGCGAACTACATCGACGCGGTCGAAGACCTGGTGACCAAGGTCCTCGCCCACGGCATGACCCCGGTCCTCGAACTGCACTGGACGCACGGCCAGTACACCGGGAACTCCTCCGGCTGCGCCGACGTGCACGCCAGCTGCCAGAAGCCGATGCCGAACGCCCGCTACACCCCGGCGTTCTGGACCTCGGTGGCGAACACCTTCAAGAACGACAAGCGGGTCGTCCTCGACCTCTTCAACGAGCCCTACCCGGACCGGGCGACCTCCACCGCGACCCAGGCATGGACCTGCTGGCGCGACGGCGGCACCTGTCCCGGCATCGGGTACGAGGTCGCCGGCATGCAGGACCTGGTGGACGCGGTCCGCGCCACCGGGGCGAAGAACCTGATCCTCGTCCCGGGCATCGCGTACTCCAACGACCTCAGCCAGTGGCTCACTTACCGCCCCACGGATCCGGCCGCCAATCTGGCCGCCGCCTGGCACGTCTACAACTTCAACACCTGCTCCACCGAGACGTGCTGGAACGACACCCTCGCCCCCGTGGCCGCCCACGTGCCCCTCCTCGCGGGCGAGATCGGTGAGAACACCTGCGGACACGCGTTCATCGACCGCGTCATGAAGTGGTTCGACGACCGCGGCCTCTCGTACCTGGGCTGGACCTGGAACACCTGGAACTGCAACTCGGGTCCCGCGCTGATCACCTCGTACGACGGCACCCCCACCGCATTCGGCGTCGGACTGCGCGACCACCTGCGCGCCCTCGCCCCGTGACCCCCGCGGGTCCCGCACATCCGAAGAATCCCCAGAGAGGAACACCCACCCCCATGAGCCGCACCAGCCGTACCGCCCTCCTGGCGGCCCTCGGCCTCATCGCAGCGTCCGGAGCGACCGCCACGGTCTTCGGCTCCACCGCCGGCGCAGCCACCCCCGGCTGCAAGGTGGACTACTCCGTCACCAACCAGTGGAGCACCGGCTTCGGCGCCAACGTCGTCGTCACCAACACCGGTGACCCGACGTCCTCGTGGACCCTGGAGTGGTCCTACGCCGGCAACCAGCAGGTGACCCAGGGCTGGAACGCCACCCTCACCCAGTCCGGTTCCGCCGTGACCGCCAAGAGCATGTCCTACAACGGGGCACTCGCGACCGGCGGTTCGACCTCCTTCGGCTTCAACGGTTCCTACAGCGGCACCAACGCGGTGCCCGCCACCTTCAAGCTGAACGGCGTCACCTGCAACACCGCCACCCAGCCGACCGACCCGCCGACCACCCCGCCCACCACCCCGCCGACGACCCCGCCCACCACCCCGGGCGCGAAGGCCGACAACCCCTACGCCGGGGCCAAGGTGTACGTCAACCCGGACTGGCGCGCCAAGGCCATGGCCGAGCCGGGCGGCAGCAGGATCGCCGACCAGCCCACCGGCGTCTGGCTGGACCGCATCGCCGCCATCAACGGCACGCCGGGCGCCCGGGGCCTGCGCGCCCACCTCGACGAGGCCCTGGTGCAGAAGGGCACCGGCGAGCTGGTCGTCCAGCTGGTCATCTACAACCTGCCCGGCCGTGACTGTGCCGCGCTCGCCTCCAACGGCGAGCTCGGCCCGACGGAGATCGACCGCTACAAGACGCAGTACATCGACCCGATCGCCGCGATCCTCGCCGACCCGAAGTACGCGGGCCTGCGGATCGTCACCACGGTCGAGATCGACTCGCTCCCGAACCTCGTCACCAACGTCTCCGGCCGCGACACCGCGACCGCGAACTGCGACGTGATGAAGGCCAACGGCAACTACATCAAGGGCGTCGGCTACGCGCTCAACAAGCTCGGCGCGATCCCGAACGTCTACAACTACGTCGACGCGGGCCACCACGGCTGGCTGGGCTGGGACTCCAACTTCGGTCCCTCCGCGGAGCTGTTCAAGACGGCCGCGACGGCCGAGGGCTCCACGGTCGCCAACGTCCACGGCTTCATCGTGAACACGGCCAACTACAGCGCCCTGAAGGAGGACCACTTCAAGGTCACCGACAGCGTCAACGGCACCTCCGTGCGCACCTCGAAGTGGATCGACTGGAACCAGTACACGGACGAGCTGTCCTACGCCCAGGCGATGCGCGACAAGCTCGTCTCGCTCGGCTTCGACAGCAAGCTGGGCATGCTGATCGACACCTCCCGCAACGGCTGGGGCGGCACCGCCCGGCCCACCGGACCGGGCGCCCTGACCAGCGTCGACACCTACGTGAACGGCGGCCGGTACGACCGTCGCTTCCACCTCGGCAACTGGTGCAACCAGGCCGGCGCCGGCCTCGGCGAGCGGCCGCAGGCGGCTCCCGCCGCGGGCATCGACGCGTACGTCTGGATGAAGCCCCCGGGCGAGTCCGACGGCGCGTCGAAGGAGATCCCGAACGACCAGGGCAAGGGCTTCGACCGCATGTGCGACCCGACGTACACGGGCAACGTCCGCAACGGCAACAGCATGTCCGGCGCCCTCCCCGACGCCCCGCTCGCCGGGCAGTGGTTCTCGGCCCAGTTCCAGGAGCTCATGAAGAACGCGCACCCCGCGCTGTAACCCCTCGCGGGGGTGCCGTGCCGGCCCGGCGGGGCCGGGACGGCGCCCCCTGAGGGAGCGACCAAGGCCGGACGGGCCCGGGAACCCCGTCCGGCCTCACGCGTGCCGTCCACCGGTCCGCCCACCCGCGGGCACCTCGGCACGAGGCCCGTCAGCAGGACTCCCGCACCACCAGGTCCGTCGGCAGGACGCGCTTCAGGGTGTCCTGGCGGCCGCCCGGGGCGCCGCCGAGGAGCATCCGGGCCATGGTGCGGCCCATCTCCTCGATGGGCTGGCGGACGCTGGTGAGCGGCGGGTCCATGAGCCGGGCGACGGCGGAGTCGTCGACGCCCACGAGCGCCACGTCGTCCGGGACCCGGCGGCCCGCCTCGCGGAGGGCGGCCCGGGCTCCGGCGGCCATGACGTCGGAGGCGGCGAAGACCGCGTCCAGGCCGGGGCGGCGCTCCAGGAGCTCCCGCATGGCCGCGCGCCCGCCGTCCTCGGTGAAGTCCCCGGCGGCCACCAGGCCCTCGTCGGGCGCGTGGCCCGCCTCCGCCAGTCCGGCGCGGTAGCCGCCGAGGCGGGCCCGTGCCACGTACATGTCCAGGGGGCCGGTGACGGTGGCGATGCGCTGCCGGCCGCGGCCGACGAGGTGGGCGACGGCGGCGCGGCCGGCGCCGATGTTGTCGGAGTCGACGTACGGGACGGATTCGGCCTCGGAGCGGCGTCCGTTCATGACGACCGGGATGCCGAGCTCGCGGACGCGGTCGGGAAGCGGGTCGTCGCCGTGCACGGAGGCGAGCAGGACGCCGTCGACGCGCTGGGCGGCGAGGTACTGCTCGAAGCGCTGCCGCTCCTGCTCACTGCGGACCAGGGTGAGCAGCAACTGCTTGTCTGCGTCGGCCAGTTCGGCGCTGACGCCGCGGATGAGGTCGAGGAAGTACGGCTCGGCGAAGAGCCGCGCCTCGGCCTCGGGGATGACGAGGGCGACGGCGTCCGTACGGCTGCCGGCGAGGGCGCGGGCGGCCTGGTTGGGCACGTACCCGAGCTCGGCGACGGCCCGGGCCACCGCGGCGCGGGTCTGCTCGCTGACGCGCGGGGAGCCGTTGATGACCCGCGAGACGGTGCCCCGGCCCACTCCGGCGCGGGCCGCGACCTGCTCCAGGGTGGGTCTGCTGTTCTGCCGTCCGTTCACCGTCGCCGTGCTCCCCTCGTCGGACTCGTGCAGCTCGCCAGAGCCGGCCACACCGGTATGGGAGCGCTCCCACCCTAGAGCACGGCGACGCGAATCCGCCACGCGCGCGTTCAGGAGATGACGTGAAGAGCGGCGCCGAGGCCTCCGGAAACCCGGCGAACACCTTCCGGTAACGAATCCGCGTTCATGTCTTGACACCCCCACCCACCCGGCGGCAACCTTCCGGCAACGACGTGGGAGCGCTCCCATCGGGCGGGCACAGCCTGCATCAGGTCCGGGCAGGGCCCGCCGAGCCGCGAGCAGCCGACCGGACCTCTTGGCGCTACAACGAGCACCACCTTGGACGAGGAGAGTGGAATGGGCACTTCCAGCAGCAGACGCGGACGCCGTACGGCCGCCGCGGCGATCGCCGCAGTGGTGACCGGGACGGTCCTGCTCACCGGTTGCGGAAGCGACGAGGACGACGAGGCCGGGAAGGACGGCGGGAAGATCACCCTGCGCGTCGGCACCTTCGGCTCGTTCGGCTACGACAACAAGACCGGCGCGAAGCTCTACGCCGAGTACGAGCGGCTCCACCCGAACATCAAGATCGAGGAGTCGAACGTCTCCGACGGTCAGAAGTACTGGGACACCCTGAAGCTCCGCCTCTCCCAGAACAGCGGCGTCGCCGACATCCAGGCGATCGAGGTCGGCTACATCGCCGAGGCCACCGGCACCAGCATGGCCGACAAGTGGGTGGACCTCGGCAAGGAGGGCGGCGCCGACACCTCCAAGTTCCTCGACTGGAAGATCAAGCAGGCCTCCACCGCCGACGGCAGGATCATCGCCCTCGGCACCGACATCGGCCCGATGGCCATCTGCTACAACAAGGACCTCTTCGCCCAGGCCAAGCTGCCCACCGCCCGCGAGGACGTCGCCAAGCTCTGGTCCGGCGACTGGTCGAAGTTCGTCGAGACCGGCGAGACATACAAGAAGAACGCCCCCGCCGGCACCGCCTTCCACGACTCCGCCAGCGGCCTCTTCAACGCGGTGCTCTCCAGCGACCCCGTCCAGTACGCCGACTCCAGCGGCAAGCTCGACTGGGAGAACAGCCCCGGCGTGCGGAAGGCCTGGGAGCTCGGCGTCAAGGCCGCCCAGGGCGGACTCACCGCCAAGCTGCGCCAGTTCGACGAGAAGGGCACCTGGAACGCCGCCTTCAAGAACTCCAAGTTCGCCACCGTCGCCTGCCCCTCCTGGATGACCGGCATCATCAAGGACCAGGCCGGTCCCGCCAACCAGGGCAAGTGGGACATCGCCGCGCCGCCGGTCGCCGGCAACTGGGGCGGCTCCTTCCTCGCCGTGCCCAAGGCGGGCAAGCACACCAAGGAGGCCGCCGAGCTCGCCGCCTGGCTGACCGCTCCCGAGCAGCACGCCAAGGTCTTCGGGGTGAACGGCAACATCCCGTCCACCAAGGACACCCTGCTCTCCCCCGCGGTGCAGAACGCCAAGATGCCGTACTTCGGCGACACGCCGGTCGGCAAGATCTTCTCCTCGGCGGCGGCCGGCATCAAGCCCGCTGTCATCAGCCGCTACGACGGCCAGGTGAAGACCTTCCTCACCGACAACGGCATCCTCGACATCGAGCAGCGGGGCACCGACCCGGCCAAGGCCTGGGAGAACGTCAAGAAGCTGGTCGACGACAAGATCGACCAGTAGCGGGGACCGCGTGCCGGCCCGCCGCCACCTGCCGGCGGCGGGCCGGCGCCGTCCGCACCACCGCACGCATCGACCTGGAAGGACGCCACCCGTGGCCACCTCCGTACGGGCGGAGCGGGGCGGCACCCCGCCGCCTCCCGCACCGCCCTCCCCGCCCGCCCCGCGCGGCCACCGCCGCCGAGGCCCGGGCGGCTGGCGCAGCACCCTCTACCGCTGGGACGTCAAGGCGATCCCGTACGTCTTCATCACCCCCTTCTTCCTCACCTTCGCCGCCTTCGGCCTCTTCCCGCTGATCTACACGGGCTGGCTCTCCCTCAACCGGGTCGAGCTCGGCGGCACCCCCGAGTGGAAGGGCCTGGAGAACTACACCGACCTCGCCACCAGCGAGTTCTTCTGGAACGCGCTCCTCAACACCTTCACCATCGGTGTCATCTCCACCGTCCCGCAGCTGCTGATGGCCCTCGGCCTCGCCCACCTGCTGAACTACAAGCTCCGCGGCCGCGGCTTCTTCCGGGTCGCCATCCTCGCCCCCTACGCCACCTCGATCGCCGCGGCGACGCTGGTCTTCGCCCAGCTCTTCAACACCGACTACGGCATGATCAACAGCCTGCTCGACTGGGTGGGGATCGGACCGATCGACTGGAACACCTCCAAGTGGCCGGCCCAGATCGCGATCTCGGTCATCGTCACCTGGCGCTGGACCGGCTACAACGCGCTGATCTACCTGGCCGCCATGCAGGCCGTGCCGCAGGACCTCTACGAGGCCGCCTCGCTCGACGGCGCCTCCCGCTGGCGCCAGTTCCTCAGCGTCACCATCCCCTCCATCCGGCCGACGATCTTCTTCACGATCATCGTCTCCACCATCGGCGCCACCCAGCTCTTCGGCGAGCCGATGCTCTTCGGCGGCAGCGTCGGCATCAGCGGCGGCAGCGGCCACCAGTTCCAGACGCTGAGCCTCCTGATGTACGAAAAGGGCTGGATCACCGGCGCGCTGGGCTCCGCCTCGGCGATCGCCTGGGTCATGCTGGCGCTCCTGCTGCTCGTCGGCGGCATCCAGGCCCTCGTCTCCCGCCGGAACCGCAAGAAGCTGGGGGACTGACCCATGGCCCGCACCCTCGACACCACGCCCGCCGTCGAGCCGAAGACGGCCGAGGAGCCCCCGACCCGCCGCCGCTTCCGCCAGACCGCGGGCCGGCAGCACCACGCGGGACCGCTCACCTACGTGCTGCTCGTCATCGCCACGGTGGTCTCGCTCTTCCCGCTGTACTGGAACGTGGTCGCCGCCTCGCACACCGGCGAGCGGGTCGTCCAGGCCCCCGCGCCCCTGCTGCCCGGCTCCCGCCTCCTCGACAACCTCACCTTCGCCTGGGACCAGGTCGACATGGGCGAGGCGCTGATCAACACCACGGTCGTGGCGAGCCTGGTCGCCGCGTCCACCGTCCTCTTCTCCACCCTCGCCGGCTTCGCCTTCGCCAAGCTGCCCTTCAAGGGACGCGGCATGCTGCTCTCGCTGGTCGTCGCCACGATGACCATCCCGCCGCAGCTCAGCGTCATCCCGCTGTACCAGATCATCACCGACCTGGGCTGGTTCGACCAGCTCCAGTCGGTCGTGCTGCCCTCGCTCGTCGCCGCCTTCGGCGTCTTCTTCATGCGCCAGTTCCTCGTCGAGGCGCTTCCCGTGGAGCTGGTCGAGGCGGCCCGCATGGACGGGGCGCACAGCCTGCGGATCATCTGGCACGTGGTCTTCCCGGTGGCCCGTCCGGCGATGGCGGTGCTCGGCATGCTCGTCTTCGTGCAGGCCTGGAACGACTTCTTCTGGCCCTTCATCGCGCTCACCCCGGACGGCAACCCGACCCTCCAGGTCGCGCTCGCCGGCCTGGGTGCCGGCAACCACACCGTCGACCACGCGATCGTCCTGACCGGCGCGCTGATATCGACCGTGCCGCTGCTGCTGGTCTTCGCCTTCCTGGGCAAGCACATCGTGGGCGGCATCACCGCCGGCGCGGTCAAGAGCTGACCGGGCCGCGGCCACGGGCCGCCCGCCCACCCCCGTCCGTACCGCCTTCCCGTCGGCCGCACGGGTCCGCCGCAGTCGCCGGACCCGTCACGGCCGACCCGTACCCCGCGTTGGGAGCGCCCTCCTATGACCGCGTCCGAGACCCGGCCGCTCACCGCCACCCGCCCGTTCCCGTCCGACTTCCTCTGGGGCGCGGCGACCGCCGCCTACCAGATCGAGGGGGCGGCCCGTGAGGACGGCCGCACCCCGTCCATCTGGGACACCTTCTCCCACACCCCCGGCAAGGTCTTCGAGGGCCACACCGGCGACGTGGCCGTCGACCACTACCACCGCTTCCGCGAGGACGTCGCGCTCATGGCCGAACTCGGCCTGAACGCCTACCGGTTCTCCGTCTCCTGGTCCCGCGTCCAGCCCACCGGGCGGGGCCCCGCCGTCCAGAAGGGCCTGGACTTCTACCGGGCGCTCGTCGACGAGCTGCTCGCCGCCGGCATCGAGCCGGCCCTGACCCTCTACCACTGGGACCTCCCGCAGGAGCTGGAGGACGCGGGCGGCTGGCCCGAGCGCGCCACGGCCGAGCGGTTCGCCGAGTACGCCGGAATCGTCGCGGACGCCGTCGGCGACCGCGTCAAGCGGTGGACCACCCTCAACGAGCCCTGGTGCAGCGCCTTCCTCGGATACGGCTCCGGGGTGCACGCCCCGGGCCGCACCGACCCGGTCGCCGCGCTGCGCGCCGCCCACCACCTCAACCTCGGCCACGGCCTCGCCGTCCAGGCCCTGCGCGCCTCGCTGCCGGCGGACCGCCAGATCGCGGTCTCGCTCAACCTGCACGAGGTGCGGGCGCGCAGCACCTCCGCCGAGGACCTGGAGGCGGCCCGCCGGATCGACGCCGTCGGCAACCGCGTCTGGCTCGGCCCGATGCTGGAGGGCGCCTACCCGGAGGACCTGATCGCCGACACCCGCCACCTCACCGACTGGTCCTTCGTCCAGCCCGGTGACACGGCGACGGCGAACCAGCCGCTGGACTTCCTCGCCATCAACTACTACGCGCCCACCCTGGTGGCGCACGTCGCCGAGGGCGAGGAGAAGCCGCAGGACGACGGGCACGGCGACAGCGCCCACTCGCCGTGGCCGGGCGCCGACTCGGTGGCCTTCCACCGTGCGCCCGGCGAGCGGACGGCGATGGGCTGGCCGGTGGACCCGACCGGCCTGTACGACCTGCTGCGCCGGACCTCGGAGGCGTACCCGGGCCTGCCGCTGGTGATCAGCGAGAACGGGGCCGCGTACGAGGACGTGGTCGGCGAGGACGGCGGGGTGCACGACCCCGAGCGCACCGCCTACGTGCACGCCCACCTCGCGGAGGTGCACCGGGCGATCGGCGACGGCATCGACGTCCGCGGCTACTACCTGTGGTCGCTGCTGGACAACTTCGAGTGGGCGTACGGCTACGCTAAGCGGTTCGGCATGGTCCACGTCGACTACGACACCCTGCGGCGCACCCCGAAGACGAGTGCCCGCTGGTACTCGGGCGTGGTCCGCTCGGGCGAACTGTCGGCACCCGACGCGGTCTGAGCCCACGACCCGGTGGCCGTGCCGGTCCTCACCGGCACGGCCATCAGGCGTTCCTGAGGAACGATCAGATGTCGACGACCCGGTAGCCGATGACGTAGATCCCGCCGGAACCCTCCACGCTGCGCCACTGGGTCTCGGCGCCGACCTCGCTGCCGGTGACGAGGGTGGCGCCCAGCTTGTCGTCGCCGCTGGTGGAGTCGTAGTCCCACAGCGTCAGGGTGCGGGCCTGCTCCTTGCCGAGGATGAGGGCGGCGTTGCCGTTGCCGTCGGCCATGGAGCGGACGTAACCGGTGCCCATGGTCTGGTACTTGAGGCCGCTGCCCGGCCAGACCTTGACGGCGTTGCCGTTGGCGTCGGTGATCTTGAGGTAGGCCTCGTCGTGGTCGCCCTCGCTGTTCTTCTGGCAGTGCAGCTCGACGAGTTCGATCCGCACGTAGTCGATCGGCTCGGCGTGGGCGGTGCCGGCGAAGGCCGCGAGGCTGCCGAGTCCGAGGAGGGCGGTGGCGGCGATACGCGCGATCCGGTTCTTGCGCATGGTGTGTCTCCCCCGAAGGTGTTCGTTCGCTTCTCTTCCGTGCCGTTCCCCCGGCACGTCCCCTACTGTGCCGTCGGACCCCGGCCTCGTTGTACGCGCGTTCCACTCAACGGAACCGGCGTCAGGGGGCGAGCGCGGCGGGCGGGATCGAGCGGCGCGGCACCCCGCGGGCCAGCGCGCGGCCGAGGGCCGCCCCCGCTCCGGCGACGGCCTCGGCGAGCGCGTCGAGCCGCCGTCCGGCCGGCACCATCGCGGCGAGCGCGGCGACGGTCCGCCCGTCCCGGCCCCGGACGGGGAAGGCGGCGCAGCAGACGCCGTCCATCACGTCCTCCCGGTCGAGGACCGGACCGCCCCGCAGGGGGCCGCGCAGCGCGGTTCCGGCGGCGGTGTCGAGGCGGAACGCGGTGCCGTTGCGCACCGGCACCAGCGGTTCCAGCTCGCCCGGCGCGGAGGCGACGACGAGGGCCCGGTCCTCGCGGAGCACGGCGAGGACGACGCTGGCGCCGGTCGCGGCCCGCAGCCGCTGCACGGGCAGCCGGGCGGCGAGGCGGAGGCCCGGGTGCGGTTCCCAGGCCTGCCCGAGGCAGTAGAGCTGCGGTCCCACGCGGTAGCGGGAGCCGCACCGCTCCACCGCGCCGACGGCGACGAGCTGGTCGAGCAGCCGGTGGGCACTGCCCTTGGGCACCCCGCAGGCGAGGGCGAGTTCGGTGACGCCGGCCTCGTCGCCGCACCGGCGCAGCGCGTCGAGGAGGGCGAAGGCGCCTTCGAGCACGCCCCGGCCGCGTCCCGGCCGGTCGTCGGTCGTCCCGTTCCGCCGCGCGTCGACGGCTCTCGGTGGTGTCGCGTGGTCCATGGGTGGCGTTCCCCTCGTCTCTCGGCCCGGCCGGTGTCCCCCATGGCACGGCTCCGGGCACCCTCCCACGATGCCGCAGACCCGGACGAACCACCGAAGGGTTCCGCGCCGGTGCGTCGCGTCCCGGTCCGTCCGGGGCCCGGGTAGCGTCACCGGCCGTGACTCCCGTACGCCTCCTCCGCCGCGCCGCGCCCGCGGGCGCCGCGCTGGCCGCGCTCCTGGTGGCCGCCCCGGCGCCGCCGGTGGCCCCGGCCCGTACCCTCACGGTGATCGCCCACCGGGGCGCGTCCTCTGCGGCGCCCGAGAACACGCTGGTCGCCGGCGAGGTGGCGCGCCGGGGCGGGGCAGAGTGGATCGAGAACGACGTCCGGCCGAGCCGGGACGGGGTGCCGTACGTGGTGCACGACGCGACGGTGGACCGGACGACCGACGGTTCGGGCGCGGTACGGGAGTTGACCTCGACGCAGCTGGACTCGCTGGACGCGGGCGCCTGGTTCGCGCCGTCCTTCGCCGGTGCCCGGGTCCCGAGGCTCGCCGCGCAGCTGGCGGACCTGCGGGAGCGGGGCGGGCGGCTGCTCCTGGAGGTGAAGGGCGCGCACTCCCGGGCGGAGGTGGCGCGGATCGTGCGGGACGTGCGGGAGCAGCGGATGGCGGAGCGGGTGGTGGTGCAGAGCTTCGAGCCGGTGACCCTGCGGTATGTGCGGGAGGCGGCGCCGGAGCTGCCGCGGGCGCTGCTGCGGGACCGGCTCGACGCGGATCCGGTGGCGGTGGCGAGGGAGCTGGGGCTGGCCGCGTACCACGTCTCCGACCGGGGTCTGGCGGCCCGTCCGGGCGCGGTGGCGGAGCTGCGCGCGGCGGGGGTGGCGGTGAACGTGTGGACGGTCGACGCGCCGGCGCGCTGGCGTGCGCTCGCCGATCTGGGGGTGGACGGGGTGATCACGGACCGGCCGACGGAGCTGGCCGGGTGGAACGCGGCGCGGGCCGGGAAGCGCTGAGGGCCGGGTCCGTCGCGAGGGACGGGCCCGGCCCGGTGACCGGCCGCGCAGGGGATCAGACGCGGTCGGCGGCGATCAGCACGTACTGGAAGGAGCCGTCCTTGTACGACTCGATGAACGCCTCTTCGATGCCGGTGACCAGCGACGAGGTGGCGCGCAGCTCCCAGTAGGGCAGCGTGTCGGGGGTCAGGTCGATGACGGCCTGGGGCACCAGGCGGTTGTCGGCCATCGCCTTCAGGTACTCGCGGCGCGAGTGGATGTTGCACTCGAAGTGGGCGTTGATCTGGGAGACCCACTTGGAGGGCTGGCCGTACTTCGGGTTCCAGCAGCCGGTGATGGTGACGTAGCGGCCGCCGACCTTGAGGAAGCGGGAGTGCTCGGCCATCAGGTCGTCGAGGTCGACGTACATGCTGGACTCGTTGTTCCAGGAGGCGGTGATGCTGCCCTTCTCGAACGGGGTGTCGAGCATGTTGCAGACCTGGGCGCGGACGTGGCCGTCGATGCCGAGCTCGCGGGCGCGCTTGTTGCCGAACTCCGCCTGGGTGGAGGACAGGGTGACGCCCTCGACCTTGCAGCCGAAGCGCTGGTGGGCCATGACGCTGGAGCCGCCGCGGCCGCAGCCGGCGTCGACGAGGGTGTCGGCGGGGGTGACGGTGCCGAGGTGGTCGAGGAGCACCTCGGTCTGGGCGGACTCAAGGCGGTGCAGCTCGGCGATGAGCTTCTTCTCGTACTCGCTGTCCTCGGGGGTGCCGAGGGCGGCGTGGTCGACGGCGCCGATGCCGTAGTGGTGGTGGTAGAGGCCGTCCACGTCACCGAGGCGCAGGTTGACGGGCCGCGCCTCGGCGTTCCAGTAGCGGGCGATGTCGCCCTGGTACGGCGTCGCCGGGCCGGGGATCATCGCGGAGGCGTCGGTGGAGGTCAGCTCGGTGGTCACAGAGGAGTTCCCTTTCTCACGGGACGGTGGTTACCAGAAGTCGGGCAGGCTGTAGCGGAACGTGTTGGTCTGGTGCCAGTAGTGGTTGCCGTCGACCCAGGCGGCGACGCCCTTGAGGAAGCGCAGCACGGTGGGGACGGGGAAGGCGGCGGCCAGGTCGGCGGCGGCGGCCTCGAAGGCGTGCATGAGGTCGTTGTGGACCTCGATCGCCTTGAGGTAGGCGTCGCGCTCGGAGAGCTTCTCGCGCTCGGCGAGCACCACCGGCAGGTTGAGGTGGACGCCGGGGCTGGAGAGTTCCTTGGTGTAGGAGTACAGGTCGTTGACGATGGTCGTCGCGTTGCTCGCGAGCGCGATGACCCGCTGCGTCTCCGGCCGGGCGTGCAGGTCCGCCGGCAGTTCGTAGCCGCCGACGGTGTCGGTGATGGTGGGGCAGGGGCGGAAGTTGTTGAACTGGCGCATGGCCAGGTACTCCCACACCTCGGGCACGTGGCCGGTCTCGGCCCAGGCCGCCTCGGCGAGGTACCCCATGTGGAGCCGGGCCATGTCGTGCCGGAAGCGGTCGGCCTGGGAGGGCGAGGCCGCGCGGACGAAGTAGTCCATGGCGGAGCGGTAGGCGCGGCGCGGGGCGTCCGAGCCGAGCGACTCCGCCCACGCCGGCGCGTACTCCGGTGTGGTGTGGACGGGGTCGAGCGCGGTGTGCGCCATGAGGAGGCGCCCGCCGAGGCCGATGGGCGAGCCGCCGTGGTCCTCGCAGTAGCAGTCGTCGACGGCGTTCTCCGCGACCATGAGCCGGGTGGCCAGCATCAGGTGGTCGACGGTGGGGGCGTCGGGGTGGCAGGCCACCATGTAGCGCCCGACGTGGAAGCCGTCGAACTGCCCTTCCCACTCGTCCGGGTAGAGCTGGATCTCGTCCACGGCCCAGGCCTTGATCCGGCGGCTGACCTCGTCCACGCGGACGGGGTCGGGGTCGGGGACGGGGTGGAAGTAGAGGCCGGGGACGGGCCTGCCCTCCGCCGCCGAGGAGGCGGCGGACGGCGGCCCGGCGGGCGCCGGGAGCCCGGTCGGCGCCGGGGCCGGCGCCGCGAGCGCGTCCGGGACCGCCGCCGGGCGGGCCAGGGAGAGGGTGGACGTGCCGAGTCCGCTGGGCCCGCCGGGGATCCAGCGGGGCGCGGCGGCCGGCGCGGGCGCCTCTGCGGCCGGGCCGGCGAGGACGGCGGCGAGGACGGCGGCCCCGAGGCGGGCCGCCGCCGCGGGCGGGTGCGCCGGCAGGGGGGAGAGCCCGGGGTCGGGCATCCGTCAGCTCCTTGCTGGGGTGGGGTGGTCCGTCCCGGAACCGGGACGGACGGGGTGTCAGTCGCGGCGGCGGGCGATCTGCACGTTCTCCATCACGCCGAGCGCGTCCGGCACGAGGACGGCGGCGGAGTAGTACGTGGTGACGAGGTACGACATGATCGCCTGCTCGCTGATGCCCATGAAGCGGACGGAGAGGCCGGGCTCGATCTCCTCCGGGATGCCGGTCTGGCGCAGACCGATGACGCCCTGGTTCTCCTCGCCGGTGCGCATGGCGATGATGGAGCTGGTCTGCTCCTTGGAGATCGGGATCTTGTTGCAGGGCAGGATCGGGACGCCGCGCCAGGCCGGCACGGACTGGCCGCCGAGGTCGACGTGGTCCGGGTAGAGCCCGCGGGCGTTGAACTCGCGTCCGATGGCGGCGATGGTGCGCGGGTGGGCGAGGAACAGCTTGGTGCCCCGGCGGCGGCTGAGCAGCTCGTCCATGTCGTCCGGGGTGGGCGGGCCGGAGTGGGTCTGGATCCGCTGCTTGAAGTCGGCGTTGTGCAGGAGGCCGAACTCGCGGTTGTTGACGAGCTCGTACTCCTGCCGCTCGCGGAGCGCCTCGATGGTCAGGCGGAGCTGCTCCTCCGTCTGGTTGTGCGGGCCGTTGTAGAGGTCGGCGACGCGGGTGTGGACCTTGAGGATGGTCTGCGCGACGGAGAGCTCGTACTCGCGCGGCTTGAGCTCGTAGTCCACGAACGCGCCGGGGAGGACGGCCTCGCCGACGTGCCCGGAGGACATGGCGATCTCGGCCTCGCCGTGCTTGTTCTGCGCCTGCTCGGGGAGGCTGGAGAACGCCTGGATGTGGGCCTGGAGGGCCGGCGCGTTCGCCATGACGGCGGCGAAGTCGGCGCGGGAGAGGGTGAGGAGGGTGCCCGCGGTGTCGGCGGTGGCCGTGTAGTCCCAGGTGGCGTCGGCGTCGAGGAGGGCGTTCTCGCCGAAGCGGTCGCCGTCGCCGAGCACGGCGACGGCGATGTCCTCGTCGTAGGGGCCCTCGGAGGTCTGCGTGACCCGGCCGTGCGCGAGGAGGTGGATCTCGCCGGCCGGGTTGCCGCGGGTCACGAGGACCTCGCCGGCGGAGAAGTCGCGCTGGACGCAGCGATCGGCCAGCGCGGTGAGCACGTCGACGTCGTCGAAGCCGCGGAGCAGGGCGAGTTCGCCGAGCTCGCGGGGGATGACGCGGACGGTGGCGCCGTCCTGGACGAACTCGACGCGGCCGTCCCCGACGGTGTAGGTGAGCCGGCGGTTGACCCGGTAGGCGCCGCCCTTGGTCTCCACCCAGGGGAGCGTCCGCAGCAGCCAGCGGGAGGTGATCTCCTGCATCTGCGGCGCCGACTTGGTGGTCGAGGCGAGGTTCCGCGCGGCGTGGGTGCTGAGGGACTGCTGCGGGGGTGCCGCCTGGGCTTCCGGGCTGGTGTCGACGGTCATCGGACCGGTCTCTCCTTAGCGAGGGTGACCGGGCACGGCGGCACGCCGGACCGGTCGAGGGGAGGAATGGGGGTACGGAGGGAGGGGGCCTGGGGGAGGTGGTCAGGCCGTCCGTCCAGACCCGGGGAACAGTAACGGCCCGTCACCGCGCCGCGCCTGAGGAGCCGAGGGCCATTACCTCGATGCGGTGATCTTGCTCCCGGGTCGGTTTACCGCCCCTCCGGTCGCGTTTCCGCCACGGGCGCGGGGGCCGCACCGACAAGTGGGCCGGTGGGGGCGTCGGGGAGCCCCGGTGCCCCGATCGGACGGCATGCGTTCAGGCCATCTCGGCCCCGCCCGCGCCCTCTTGACAGCCCACCCCCGTCACACAAGTCAACCGCGGACGTCAACGCGGATTCGACGCCTCGAAGGGGTCCTCACCGTCGCCCCGGCGGACGCCCCGCCGAGCCGGGCGGACGCCCGGTCCCACGGGGGGACGCCGCACCGAGGCGGTATTGAGGCGGTGCGCGCTACTTTCTCCCGCCCGCCCGCCCGCGCGCGAGGGGGCGGGGCCGCGCGGCCCGGGAGCCGGGGGCGGGCGCGCGCGAGGAGGCCTGGTGGGGGCTCCCGGTGGTGGTCGGGGGGGGAACGGGACGCGGGCCGTGCCCGGCGTCCAGGGTCCGCCGCCGGGGACGGGGCGGGCACGGCGTCGTCGCCGACGGGCGCGCGGCGGCTCGGCGGGGCACTCGCGGGACGCGGGGCGGTGGCGCCCGCGCGCCGAGCACGGCGTGGACCGCGTGCCGGCCGGGGGGGCGACGACGGGAAACGCGCGAGGATTCTGGCTCGGCGCGGGCTGCTCCTCGTGCGCGCGGCTGGTCCCCGGGCCGCCCCTCGCGCGCGGACGACTGGCCGGCGGCGGGCCGAAGCGCGGCGCATGTGTACGGCTGGTTCCCGGGCCGGGCCGGCAGGGCGGCGCCCGCCCGCGGCTGGCCCCTGGGCCAGGAGCGTGGCGCACGTGCACGGCTGGCCCCCGGGACCCGGCCCGGGCGGGGCCCGCCCGCCCGGAGGGCCTTCGGTTCCGGAGGCCCGGGATGTGTGCGCTAGCGGCCCAGGTGGGCGTCCAGCCACTGGAGGAGCTCGGGGGTGACCGGGTCGGTGATGTCGGCGAACTCCTCGTGCTTCTTGAGGAACTTGGCGACGTACGGGCAGACCGGCACGATCCGCATGCCGGAGGCGCGTACGTCGTCGAGGGCGTGCTGGACGAGGATCCCCGCCAGGCCCTGGCCCGCGTAGGCCTCGTCGACCTCGGTGTGGAAGAAGACGCGGCGGTCGTCGCGGTCCCGGTAGGCGGTCAGCCCGGCGCGGGCGCCGTCGACGAGGATCTCGTAGCGGTGGCGCTCGTCGACGCGGCGGACAACGGGGGCGACGGTCTGCTCGCTCATGGGCGGCCTTTCGGAGTCGAGGAGGTCGGACGCGGTCCCACCCTACGCCTCGGTATCCGCAGGTGGCGGGCGGGCGGCGCGGCCGAAACCGCTGTGCACTCCGAGGGGGTCGGGCTCGTTGGACCCGGTGAAGCCGCTCCACACTCCCCCACCCCGGAGGCCCGACATGCACCCCCTGCCCTCCCCCGCTCCCGCCACCGCCCCGGCGGGGTGCCGGGCGATGCTCCCGGTCGACGAGTTCGTCGCGACGCTGCCGAAGGCGACCCTCTTCGGTGCGGTGTACTTCACCGACATGGACGACCGGCCCGTGCAGCTCCACGCCGTGTACAGCCCGGACCACCCCTGGCAGCTGCCGGGCGGCACCGCCGAGGCGGGGGAGCGGCCGTGGCGGACCGCCGTGCGGGAGACGGAGGAGGAGACGGGTCTCGTGGTGCCCGGCCCGCCCCGGCTCCTGGCCGCCGTCTTCGGGCTGCCGGGCGCCGCGTGGCCGCTGGCGACGGCCGGGTACGTCTTCGACGGCGGGCGGCTCACCGACCGGCAGATCGAGGGGCTCGTCCTCGACCCGGAGGAGCACGACGAGGTGCGCGTCCTGCCGCTCCCCCGGTGGCGGCCGCTGATGCCGCCACGCGACTTCGCCCGTCTGACCGCCTTCGCGGAGGCCCGGCGCACCGGCACGGCCGCCTATGTGGGCGCCTGGGACTGGGACGAACCGCCCGCCGGAGAGGAGTAGGCCCCGCGTTCAGTCGGCCCGGGCGCGGCGGAGGGTGCGGATCGCCGGGACGGCCAGCAGGGCGGCGCTCGCCGCCACGCAGGTGGCCGCCGAGAGGAGGAGGAAGTGGTGGGGGGTGGTGAGGGCCGCGGCCGGACCGGCGAGCAGCTGGCCGGCGGAGATCCCGGAGACCGAGCCGGCGAGTTCGTAGGCGCTGACGCGGTTGAGGACCTCGGGCGGGGTGTGGGTCTGCACGCTGGTGGCCCACATCACTGACCAGAAGGCGAGCGCCGCCCCCGCGACGGCGTGTGCGGCGAGGAGGGCGGGCAGCCCGGCGTCCAGGGCGATCGCGAGGGGCATCGCGCCGTAGAGGAGCATCGCGCCGGCACCGGCGGCGAGGGGGCGGGCGGGGCGCAGCCGGAGGGCCAGGAGTCCGCCCAGGACGGTGCCCGCGCCGAGGGCGGAGACCGCCAGGCCGTAGGCGTCCGGGCCGAGGCGGGTGCCGATCAGGGTGGAGCCGAGCGGCACCAGGGGGCCGAAGACGAGCACGCCGTGGACGACCCAGATGAGGACGACGGCCCACATCCAGGTGCGGGCGCGGAACTCCCGCCATCCCTGACGCAGGTCGCGCCGGAGTGAACCCCCGCCGCCCGAAGGTGAGTCGGCAGGCCGCGGGGCGAGGCGCAGCAGGGCCAGGCAGAGGGCGCTGACGAGGAAGGTGGCCGCGTCGACGGCGTAGACCGTGCCGGCGTCGGTGACGGCGATCAGCAGGCCGGCGAGGGCGGGGCCGAGGAGGTGGGCGAGCGCGTCGGCGACCTTGAGGGTGGCGTTGGCCCGGTGCGGGTCGCGGGTGACGTGCGGGACCATGCCGTTCACCCCGGGCAGGAACATCGCGACGGCCGCCCCGGCCACCGCCGCCATGGTGACGAGCAGCCAGAACGCGGGCCGCCCGGTGAAGAAGGCGACGGCCAGCACCCCTTGGGTGGCGACGCGTACGAGGTCGGCGCCGACCATCATGCGGCGGGCGCCGAAGCGGTCGGAGAGGACCCCGCCGAAGAGGACGAGGAGGACGAAGGTGCCGGTCCAGGCCCCGAGGACGAGGCCGACGCCGGTCACGCCGTACAGCGCGCCGACGGCGAGCGCGGCGGCCACGGGCATCATCGCGTCCCCGAGGAGGGAGACGGCGCGGGCGGTGAAGTAGAGGCCGAACCGGCGGTCCCACAAGGGGGCCGGTGCGCCGTCGGGGTCGGCGGGGAGGGCGCGGGTCTGCTGTGCTGGCTGCTCGGTGGTCACCCGACGATGCTGGTCCGGACTTTCGGCGGCCCCCAGTGTCCCGACCGACGCGATGGGGTACTTTCGCGCCATGACCCCGCCGCCCCGGCCCGAACTCCCCGCCCCGCACCGGGTGGTGGCGCTGCTGATGCCACCGCAGCCCGCGTTCCCGCTGGCCTGCGCCTCGGAGGTGTTCGGCGACCACGGGACGGCGGTGCCGGTGCGGTACGCCTTCCGGGTCTGCGCCGAGCGGCCGGGGACGGTCCGGACCGATGCCGGCTACGACCTGCTGGTCGCGGCCGGCCTCGACGCGCTGGAGGGCGCGGACACGGTGCTGGTGCCGGGCTGGGGGCCGTCCGCCGGGGGCGAGGTGCCGCCCGCGGTGGTGGCGGCGGTGCGGCGGGCGCACGCGCGCGGGGCGCGGGTCGTCGGCCTGTGCGCGGGGGCGTTCGTGCCGGCCGCCGCCGGGCTCCTGGACGGGCGGCGGGCCGCCACCCACGGGGCCCGCGCCGCCGAACTGGCCTCCCGCTTCCCCCGGGTGCGGGTCGACCCGGCGGTGCTGTACGTGGACCACGGCGACGTGGCCACCAGCGCGGGCGGCGCGGCGGGCGTGGACCTGTGCCTGCACCTGGTCAGCGCTGACCAGGGCGCCGGGTACGCGGCGCGGCTCGCGCGGCGGATGGTGATGCCGCCGCACCGGGAGGGATGCCAGCTGCAGTACGCGGAGCTGCCGGCCGCCGGGCCCGCGGCCGACTCCCTGGCGCCGCTCCTGGAGTGGCTGGGCGAGCGGCTCGAACAGCCGCTGTCGGTCGCGGACATGGCGGCTCGCGCGCGGGTCTCGCCCCGGACGCTGACCCGGCGCTTCGGCGAGCAGCTGGGCATCAGCCCGGGCCGTTGGCTCCTCGACCGGCGCGTCGCCGCGACGCGGGCGCTCCTGGAGGAGACGGACCTGCCGGTGGAGACCATCGCCCGCCGGGTGGGCCTGTCCTCGGCCGTCAACCTCCGCCGTCGTTTCCACGAGGCCCTGCGCACCACCCCCGCCGCCTACCGGCGCGCCTTCCGGGCGGAGGGGGCGCGGGCAGCGGCGGGAGCGGACGCGGCGGCCGGTTCCTAGCCCTGGTCGGCGACGAAGGACGCCATCCAGGTCAGGGCGGAGTTCCAGTTGATGGTCAGTTCGTTGGTGGACCAGGACTGGATGTCGTCGATGTAGCAGAACTGGCCGGTGCAGCCCTGGAGTCTGGCCTGGGCCACCGGGTCCTGGATGCTGGAGTTCGGGCCGCCGGAAAGCGAGCCGGCGGGCGGGTGCGGCAGTTTGGGGTCGAGCTGGTGGGCGTACCAGCGGCTGTGCTGGTTCCGGGCGCTGACCTCGCCGTAGCCGGTGACGTAGGAGAGGTTCAGGGCGTTGCGGCCGAGGAGGTAGTCCATGCTCTGGACCGCCCCGTCGCGGTAGGCGGCGGCGCCGGTGAGGTCATAGGCGGTGGCGAGGACGACGGCGTTGTTGAGGATCTGGTGGGTGGAGCCCCAGTCGTACCGCTGGCCCTCGGGGGCGTACGGCATGCCGTAGGGGTGGGCCCTGAGGGTGGCCAGGTAGCGGTCGGCCCCGGCGCGGACCGAGGCGCGGACCTTGTCGCGGCCGGGCAGGCGGTTGGGGACGGTGGCGAGGTCGAGGCGGGCGGGGACGGCGGTGCGGGCCCAGTCGAAGCCGACGGCGCCGAAGATGTCGGCGGTGTGGACGGGGGAGGCCAGGACGTGGTCCTTGAACGCCTTCTCCCCGGTGGTGAGGTAGAGCTCGGCGGCGGCCCAGTAGAACTCGTCGGAGACGTCGGCGTCGGGGTAGGCGCCGCCGCCGACGCCGTCGCTCTCGGAGGCGAGGACGTCGGGGTGGGCGAGGGCGGCGGCCCAGGCCTTGCGGGCGGCGGTCAGCGCGGTGGCGGCGAACCGGGAGTCGAACTTCTTGTAGACGCGGGCCGCCTGGGCGGCGGTGGCGGCGAGGTTGAGGGTGGCGGCCGTGGTCGGCGGGTGGAGCTCGCGCTTCTGCGGGTCGTCGGCGGGCAGCAGCGGCAGGCCGGTCCACTGCTCGTCGTGGATCTTGTGGTGGGCCATGCCGGCGAGCGGTTCGCCTTCGGGGACCTGCATCTTCAGGAGGAAGTCCAGCTCCCAGCGGGCCTCGTCGAGGAGGTCGGGGACGCCGTTGCCGCTCTCGGGGAGGGCGAGGGTGTCGTCGCCGAGCGCGTCGGCGTCGCCGGTGCGGGCGTGCCGGGCGCGCTCGTAGGTGGAGAGGAGCTGCCAGACGGAGATGCCGCCGTTGACGACGTACTTGCCGTGGTCGCCGGCGTCGTACCAGCCGCCGCTCACGTCGAGGGTGTAGTCGCAGACGCCGGGCTGGCAGGGGACCCGGGTGTCGCCCTGGTTGGGGGCGGTGCCGACGTGGCCGGCCGCGCGGCCGTAGCCGGGGCGCAGGTCGTCGCGGATGGGGGTGCCGCTGCGCTGGGTGTAGTAGAACTTCGCGGCGTCCAGGCGCAGTCGGTCGTAGGCGGCGGTGCCGATGTCGAAGGGGTGGCTGGTCTCGCCGTCGACGGTGAGGGTGAAGCCGGCGCCGGGCGTCCGGTGGCGGCCGAAGTCGATGGAGTGGACGTTCTGCCCGGAGGAGCCGTCGATTCCGCGGGGGACCGTCCAGCCGCGCGCGACGGCGGTGCCGCCGGCGTCGTCGAGCCGCCAGGGGAGCCGGGTGGTCGCCTCGGTGACGAGGGTGGCGTTCTTGGGCCCCCGGGGCAGATAGCCGACCTGGTTGACCCGGACGCGGGGGCCGGTGTCGGGCTCGTACTTCTCCGGTGGCACCCCGCCGAGCAGGGAGACGTCGTCGAGGCAGAACCGCCAGGCGTCGGCGGCGCCGCCGAGCTGGAAGGCGACCTGCCCCTGAGTGGTGTCGACCGGGGAGGTGAAGGTGTAGGCGTAGGTGTCGCCGGAGACGCTGAGCTGGGGCACGACCTCGTAGTAGGCGTCGTACGGGGCGACTTGGAGTCCGACGACGGCGCGGACGGAGTGGCCGGCCGGGGTGCCGCCGGCGCGGAAGGCGAAGCGGTACGTCTCCCCGGCGGCGAGCGTGAGGTCGTTCTGGCCGACCGCGGCGTCCCAGCGGTTCACGGTGCCGCCGGGCACGTCGGCGCAGAGCCCGCCGTCGGCCGGGGCGGCGGTGACGCCGCTCGTCCACCAGGGAGCGGTGCCGTCGTCGAAGGTGCCGTTCACGATCTGCTCCACCGGATCCGCGCCGGCCGTGCCCGCGGGCACGGCGGTCAGGCCGGCCGCCAGCAGGGCCGTCAGGGACAGCAGGGCGGTTCTGCGTCGGTTCAACGTCCGCTCCTCGTGGGGGTCGGTGGAACGCCCCCTCCGGTACGCCGTCGCGACCGGTGTGGGAGCGCTCCCAAGCGAGTCGTGGACATCCTTGTGGCCGGACCGCGGGGCCGTCAACGGTCCGGACGGCCCCCGCACGGGAAATACGGCCCCGCGCGGGGAAATACCGCCGCCGGTCGGCGGATCACCCCCCGCCGTGCCGCCCCGCCCCCACGCGCAGGGCTTCGACGAGCGCGGTGACGTGCGGCCGGTCACGGCCGCCGATCGTGGCGACGCCGATGTGCCGGACCGGGCCCGGCGGCGCGATCGGGACGGCGCGCACGCCCGGCACCTCGGGGTCGAGCGCGATGGAGGGGACCAGGGAGATCCCCAGGCCCGCGGCGACGAGGGAACGGGCGAAGAAGTAGTCGGTGGTGGTCCCGCGGATCTCCGGGTCGAAGCCCGCGCGCTCGGCGAAGCGCCGCAGGTACGCCTCGGTCTTCAGGCAGCCGAGCACCCAGGGTTCGGCCGCCAGGTCCACCAGGTCGAGCGCGGCGCGGCGGGCGAGCCGGTGCCCCTCCGGCAGGACGACGTGCAGCGGGTCCTCCAGGAGCGGCGTCCACTCCAGGCCCCGGCCGGTGCCGGGGCCGACGGGCAGCGGGCCGTCGAAGTGGTAGGCGAGGGCGAGGTCCACGGCGCCCTGGCGGACCAGCGGAAGGGTGTCCTCGGGCTCGCCCTCCCTCACGTGGAGCACGGTGCGCGGGTGGGCCGCCATGAGCCGGGCGAGGGCGTCGGGCAGCAGGAGCCTGCCGCCGCTGGTGAAGGCGGCGACGGTCAGCTGGGTGCGGCCGGTGTCGAGCGCGGCGATGCGCCGGCGCGCCTCGGCGAGCTCCGCCGCGACGGACTCGGCGGCGCCCACCATGATCCGCCCGGCCCGGGTGAGCGTCACACCGCGGGTGCTGCGGGCCACCACCCGGGCGCCCAGGCCCCGCTCCAGCGCGGCCACCTGCTGGGAGACCGCCGAGGGGGTGAGGCAGAGGGCCGCGGCGGCCCGGTTGAAGCTGCCGTGCTCCGCCACCGCACGCAGGACACGGAGCCGCTGGACATCGATCAACAGTTTTCCTTCATACGCAGGCAGAAAGCCGGGACTTCTGCTGGCGACGATAGGTGCCCACGATGAGGGCATGCAAAGGATCTGCGTCGTCGGCGGAAGCCGATACTTCGGAAAACTGCTGGTCGAACGCCTGCGGGCGGCGGGCCACGAGGTCACCGTGATCAACCGGGGCTCCTCCGCGCCGCCCGCAGGCGTCGGGCACCTCGTCGTCGACCGCGACGACGAGGCCGCCCTGGCCGCCGCGCTCGCCGACCGCTCCTTCGACACCGTGGTCGACCAGGTCTGCTACACCCCCGTCCAGGCGGCCGTCGCCGCCCGCGCCTTCGCCGGCCGCACCCGGCGGTACGTCATGACCTCCACGATCGAGGTCTACGACCCCGCGACCGCCGCCCTGCCGGCGCTGCCGCCGGGGACGCCGGTGCGGGAGGAGAGCGTCGACCCGGCCACCTGGCCGGTGGCCCCGGACCTCCCCTGGCACGACGCCGCCTACCTGGAGGCGCACTACGCCGAGGGCAAGCGGCAGGCCGAGGCGGTGCTCGCCCGTGCGGGCGGCTTCGCCTTCGCGGCCGTGCGCGGCGCGCACGTCCTCGGCGGCGGCGCGCGGGAGTTCACCGGCCGCCTGGCCCACTACGCGGACCGCGTGGCCCGCGGCGAGGAGATCGCCGTGCACGCGCACGCGCTGCCCACGGTCTTCATCCACCACGAGGAGCTGGCGGCGCTGCTGGAGTGGGCGGCCACGGCCGCCTTCACCGGCCCGGTCAACGCCTGCTCCGACGGTGCGCTCGACGTGTACGGCCTCGCCGGGACCGTCGCCGCCGCGGCCGGCCGGAAGGCCGTGTACCGGACCGTGCCGGCCGGCGCCGAGGCCTCGCCGTTCTCCTTCGACCGCCACTACGCCATGGACAACGCCCGCGCGAAGGCGCTCGGCTTCCGCTTCTCCCGCACCGCCGACTGGCTGCCCGGCGCCGCCGCCGAGGCCCTCGCCGCCACCTCCTGACACACGAACGGCTCACGATGCGCTACCGCACCCTCGCCCACACCACCGTCAGCGCCATCGGCCTGGGCGCCATGCCGCTGTCCATCGAGCACCGCCCCGACGAGGCCCGGGCCCTCGCCACCCTCCACGCCGCCCTCGACGCCGGCGTCACCCTCGTCGACACCGCCGACAGCTACCACTGGCACGCCGGCGAGACGGGCCACAACGAGCTCCTCGTCGCCCGCGCCCTGGCCCGGTACGGCGGCGACACCTCCCGGGTCCTGGTGGCCACGAAGGGCGGCCGCGGCCGCCCCGGCGACGGCAGCTGGACGGTCGACGCCCGTCCCGCCCACCTGAAGCGGGCCGCCGAAGCCTCCGCCGCGCGCCTCGGCGTCGACGCGATCGGCCTGTACCAGCTGCACAAGCCGGACCCGGCCGTGCCCTGGGCGGAATCCGTCGGCGCGCTGCGCGAGCTGCTCGACGCCGGCACGATCCGCGCCGCCGGCGTCTCCAACGTCACGACGGCCCAGATCCACGAGGCGCACCGGATCCTCGGCGACGGGCTCGTCTCCGTGCAGAACCGGTACTCGCCCGCGGTCCGCGACAGCGAGCCCCAGCTGCGGCTGTGCGAGCGGCTGGGCCTCGTCTTCCTGCCCTGGAGCCCCCTCGGCGGCATCTCCCGCAGCTCCCTGGACGGCCCCTCGGGCCCCACCTCGGCCGGCACGGCCTTCCACCGCGTCGCCGCGGCACGCGGGATCAGCCCGCAGCGGGTCGCCCTGGCCTGGCTGCTCGCCCGCTCCCCCGCGATGCTCCCGGTGCCGGGAGCCGGACGCCCGGCCTCCATCACCGACTCCGCCAAGGCGGCGGACCTCGCCCTGGACGCGCGGGAGCTCGAGGAGCTGGACGGCGGGCTGCCCGGCTGAGCCGGTCGCCTCCGGCCTAGCCCTCGCGGCGGCGGACCATCTCGGTGATCCAGACGGGGGCGTAGGGCGAGGTGCAGCCCTTGGGGGTCGGGTAGTCCTGGAGGACCGCCAGGCGCTCGCCGACGGCGAGGGCCCGCGGACGGAGGGCGGGGTGTTCGATGCCGATCTGCGCGAGGCAGTGGTTCATGGCCCACTGGAGCCGATCGGGGGCGTCCTTCATCTCCGCCTCGATCGTGTCGAGGAGGCCGTCGAGGTCGAGTCCCTCGGGCCGCTTCGCGACCCGGTCGGTGGTGAGCGCCCAGCCGGCGCTCGCGACGACCGGGTCGGCGTCGGCGAGCCAGGCCGGGCGGAGCTCCTCGACGTGCGGGCTCTTCTTCACCACGTGGGTGAGGAGCCAGTCGTGGACCTTGGGGGCGCGGGCCTCGCGGAGCATCGCGTCGAGCTCCTCCCGCCCGTACTCCTTGGGCCGGCAGACGAGCGTGGCGAGGAGCCGGGCGGCGGTGTCGCCCGTCGCCCAGAGCTCTCGGGCGAGCGGGGGCCGCTTCCCGAGCCGCTTGGCGACCGCGCGCAGCCCGGAGAGGTTCACCCCGTGGTCGTCGCCGCGCCGCGCGTTGACCTCGCGCGCCCGGGGGTCGTCCAGGGCGGCCAGCTCGGCCAGCACCTCGTCCACCGTCTCCCCGGCCATCCGGTCCTCCTGTCCGCTCGCCTCCTCCTCACCCTACGGCCCGACGGTTACGGGATCCGGGGACGGGTAGCCGCGCCGCGAACAGGGAGATGACGGGCATGGTGTACGACACGATCGAGGTGGAGGCCCCGCTGCGGCAGGTCTACGACCAGTGGACGCAGTTCGAGGAGTTTCCGCGTTTCATGGACGGGGTCGAGGAGGTCCGGCAGCTCGACGACCGGCTCTGCCACTGGCGGACCAAGGTCGCGGGCGCGACCCGCGAGTTCGACACGGAGATCGTCGACCAGCTGCCCGACGAGCGGATCGCGTGGCGGACGGTCGGCGGGGACGTGCGGCAGCAGGGCGTCGTCACCTTCGAGCGGGTCGACGACGAGCACACCCGCGTACGGCTGAGGATGGAGGTGGAGCCCTCCGGCACGACCGACCGGATCGGGCAGGCGTTGGGCCTGGTGGAGCAGCGGATCGAGGGCGACCTGCACCGGTTCAAGGAGTTCATCGAGGACCGCGCGCACGCGACGGGCGGTTGGCGCGGACGGCTGCGTCCCAGCGACAGCGCCGGCGGCGCCCCGGGCGGCGACCTGCCGGAGTACGGCGCGCCACCGGGCGACGAGGGGTCGGGGCACGGCATGCCGCCGGGCGCGCCGGGCGGGCTGCCGCGGCGTGACGACCCGCCGCCTTTCAGCGGACCCGCGGCACCGTGAGCGGTTCGGGGACCGGTCTCCGGCTCCTCGACGTGTCCCTGTACACGGAGGAACGGGGGCGGCTCGCGGTGGCCCTGGACGCCGAGGCCGACGGGCCGGGCCCGCTCCGGGTCGCGGAGGGCGCGGTGGTGAGCGTCGGGCTGACCTTCCTGGTGGACCGCGCGGTCGACGGGCTCGCCTTCGAGGAGCGGCGCACCGGTGACGACCACCTGCCGGTCACCACCCGGACGACGCTCGGCGGCTTCCGCCGCGGCGGACCGTACGAGGTGCGGCTGCCGCCCCGGCGGATGCCCGTCGGGCGGGCCCACTGCGGCCTCTACCAGGTGACGGGCAGGCTCACCGACGGCGAGGGCCGCGAGCTGGCGCGCGCGGACCACGAGCTGATGATCGTCCACCTGACGGGGACGCCGGAGAACCGGACCGTCCCGGACGCCTCGTGAACCGAACGGCCGCCCGGCGGTGTGGGGCCGGTCGCCGGTGCGGGCACGGTCGGCGCAGGGAGCGGTGGGGTGTCAGGAGTCGGAGGCGGGGTGCCTGCGGCCCGGAGGTTCACGGCGCGGGGTCGGCGCCGGTCCCGGCGCGGGCGCGCCGCAGGAGGTAGGCGCCCGCCGCGACGGCGAGGACCAGCATGCAGGCGATGAAGACGAGGCCCGCGCCCTCCAGGCCGAGGGGGTCGGCCAGCAGGCCGACGCCGATCACGGGGAGGGAGATGCCGGTGTACGCGACGACGAAGAGCGAGGAGATGACGGCGGCCCGCTGGTCGGGCGGCGAGGCGGCGGCCACGGCGGAGAGCGCGGCGCGGAAGGTGAGGCCCTGACCGGTGCCGCCGACGAGGGCGGCCAGCACGATGAAGAGCAGGTGGTCGGTGGCGAGGGCGAGCGCCAGCAGGACCAGTCCGGCGAGGAGGACGGCGCAGCCCAGCGGCAGGGAGCGCTCGGCGCCGACCCGCCCCGCGGCGGCCTGTCCGGCGATGGAGGAGAAGAAGGCGAGGGCGACGACGAGGCCGCTGACGGCGTGGTCCTCGACGTGGAGGTAGCGGGCGAGGAAGGCGGGGCTGACGGAGGTGAAGACGCCGAAGAGGGCGAAGCCCACGAAGGAGGCGACGGCCGCGGGTACGAACACGGCCCGCACGCGGGCCGGCAGGGCGGGCCTGCGGGGGCGCACCGCGGTGAGGGGCCGGCGTTCCTCCACGGTTTCGGGCAGCCACCGCAGGACGAGGGCGGAGAGCGCCACGAGGGCCAGGTGGACGGCGAACGGCAGCAGGAGCGGCTCGGGCGCGTACTCGGCGAGCAGCCCTGCGAGGAGGGGGCCGCAGCCGAGGCCGCCCATGTTCGCGGCGGTCGCGACGAGGGTCGCGCGGGCGGCGCCGCCGGGCGGGGCGAGCTCGATGACGTAGGCGGTGGCGGCGCCGGTGAAGAGGCCCGCGGAGAGGCCGGAGAGCAGCCGGCCCGCGTACAGCCAGCCCAGGGCGTCGGCGCAGAGGAAGCAGACGGCGCTCAGGGCGGCGAAGGCGAGGCCCCAGCGCAAGGTGGGGCGCCGGCCGATGGTGTCGGAGGCGTTGCCCGCGAGGAGGAGCACGGCGAGGACGCCGAAGGCGTACACGGCGTACACGACGGTGACGACGAGTTCGGAGAAGCCGAACTCCTCCTGGTAGAGGGGGTACAGCGGGGTGGGGAGCGTGGTGCCGGCCATGCACACCGCGAACACCGCTCCGGCGAGCAGACACCGCGGCCATCCGCGTCGGTCATCGGCCATACCGGCGACGGTATCCCGCCCGCCCCGTCCGACCCCGACGGCACGGCAGACCGGCCACACCGTTGCCGTACGGAGCGGTGGGGTACGGGGAGGGTGGCGGGTGTCGTGCGGGCGCCGGGCCCGCCGAGGGCGGGCGCGGGGGGGGCGCGGGCACATGGGGGCGGGCGCCGCGGGCACGTGCCGCCGCTCAGCGGGGCGGCTCTTCCAAGCTCCGTCTCCGGCGCTGCTCGAGTGCTCCCGGTACTCGCTCCCGAGGCCCCGGGGGCACTGCGGACCCGGGACCGTGACCTGCGTCCGTCAGCCGCCGGCGCCGGGCACCCAGTGGTTGTGGACTTCGGCGATCCGCGGCATGGGCCCGTCCGGCCAGCCGAGGCTCGTCGCGATGGGCATCATCCTGTCGGCGAAGGCCCGCATCTGCGCTTCGCTCTCCCAGAGGTCGAAGATCTCCAGGCCGCTCTCGGTCGCCACGCAGGCGTGCGCGATGCACCCGTCGAAGATGTCGGGGGTCGACTGGAGCCGGGTGTTGAGCGTGTCGTACTGATCGGTGGTGATTCCGTCGAGGACGGCGTGGACGAGGATCGCCATGGCCCTTCCTCCTCGTGAGGCGACGGTCCGCCCCCCTCACTACCAGCAGACCACGGCGGAGCGGGTCCGGCACCCGCTCCGCCGCGGGGGTTGGCCCGTGCGCGAGGACTAGGGCCTGTCGTCGAACTCCCGCCGTCGCCCGGAGGGCGGCCCCGCGGCGTCAGGTGCGTGCTCTCGGCGTGCCGGGCGCGAGGCCTCGTACGGGACGTACTCGGCCTTGTGCCCGGTGCGGCGAGAGTGCGTGCAGGGCGTCGTGGGGCAGGCGAGAGTTCGACGACAGGCCCTAGAGGGCGAAGCCCAGGAGGGCGACCTCCAGCGGGAGGGCCGGCCGCTCGGGCAGGGCGGGCGGCTCCTCGCCCCGGCCGGCGTGGGTGGGGCGCACGGGGCGCAGCGCCGCGACTCCGTCGGCGGCCCAGCCGGCGCCCGTGGCGGGGAGGGAGAGAGTCATCCGCCGGCCGTCGGCCAGGGTGGTCCCCAGGGTGTTCGGGTCGTTCGTCCGCATGGCACCTCACTCGGCTCGCACACGATGGATCACCGCTTCGGAAGGAAGGACGGCGGGGAGGGAGGAAAGGTTCCCTTGCTCTGCTTTCCCCGCTCCCCATCGTCCCGTCCCGCCCCCCTGCCGTCTCACTCCGCCGACTCGCCCCGCTCCCCGGTGAACCAGTGGGTGCGGACGGCGTCCGTCGGCCGGGGGGCGCCGAGGGCGTCGAGGCCCCAGACGGCCAAGGCCTCGACGACCGGGCGGAGTTCGGCGCCGCGCGCGGTGAGCTGGTAGACGGTCGCGTTGGCGGGGCGCTCCAGGCGGCGACGTTCGACCAGTTCCTCGCCCTCCAGCTGCTTGAGCCTGCTGGCGAGGATGTCGGTGGAGACGCCGGGGAGGTCGGCGTGGAGGTCGGTGTACCGCCGCGGGCCGTGCAGCAGCTCCCGGACGATCAGCAGACTCCAGCGCTCCCCGACCGCGTCGAGGGCCCGGGCGACGGCGCAGTACTGGTCGTAGCTTCGGCGTGGCATGGGGCTCAGCATAACCAAAAGGTTGGACTTTCCAAGTGAGTACTTGGTAGAACGAAGCAGCCACGGCGGCGTGGATGACGGTGACAGTGACGGTCGGGAGGCCGCAGATGACGTTTCGACAGTCCAGCAAGTTGAAGGACGTGTGCTACGAGATCCGTGGCCCGGTCGTCGACCAGGCCAACGCCCTGGAGGAGGCGGGTCACAGCGTCCTGCGGCTGAACACCGGCAACCCGGCGCCGTTCGGCTTCGAGGTGCCGGAGGAGATCCTCCAGGACATCATCCGCAACCTGCCGAACGCCCACGGCTACAGCGACTCCCGGGGCATCCTCCCGGCCCGGCGCGCCGTGATGCAGTACTACCAGCAGCGCGGCGTCGCGGGCGTGACCGTCGACGACGTCTATCTCGGCAACGGCGCCTCCGAGTTGATCCAGATGGCCGTGCAGGCCCTGGTGGACGACGGCGACGAGGTCCTGGTGCCGATGCCCGACTACCCGTTGTGGACGGCGGTGGTGCGCTTCGCCGGCGGCCGGGCCGTGCACTACCTGTGCGACGAGGACGCGGACTGGTTCCCCGACCTCGACGACATCGCCGCGAAGATCACCGACCGCACCAAGGCCATCGTCGTCATCAACCCGAACAACCCCACGGGCGCGGTCTATTCGAAGGAGCTCCTGGAGGGCATCCTCGAACTCGCCCGCCGCCACGGCCTGATGGTGCTCGCCGACGAGATCTACGACAAGATCCTCTACGACGGCGCCGAACACCACTGCCTGGCCGCGCTCGCCGACGACGTGCTGACGCTCACCTTCAACGGCCTGTCGAAGTCCTACCGGGTGGCCGGGTTCCGCAGCGGCTGGCTGGTCGTCTCCGGCCCCAAGGACCGGGCCGCGGACTACCTGGAGGGCCTGACCATGCTGGCCGGCATGCGCCTGTGCCCCAATGTGCCGGCGCAGTACGCCGTGCAGGCCGCGCTCGGCGGTCACCAGTCGATCCACGACCTGACCCTGCCGACCGGCCGGCTCACCGAGCAGCGCGACGTCGCCTGGCAGGCGCTGAACGAGATCCCGGGCGTCAGCTGCGTCAAGCCCAAGGGCGCCCTCTACGCCTTCGCCAGGCTGGACCCCGCCGTGCACAAGATCGTCGACGACGAGCGGCTGGTCCTCGACCTGCTGCTCCGCGAGAAGATCCACATCGTGCAGGGCACCGGCTTCAACTGGCCGCGCCCGGACCACTTCCGCTTCGTCACGCTGCCGCGCGCCGACGACCTGGAGACCGCCATCAACCGCATCGGCCGCTTCCTGTCGACGTACCGTCAGTAGCCGGTCGCCGGTGCGAGGTCCGCCCAGAGGGCGACGGCGTCGGGGCCGAGCGGCACGAGCTCCTCCTCCGCGCCGACGCCCTCGCCCCCTCCCCACCACACGCCCTGCCCCTCGGCCACCGGACGCCCCTCACCGCCGGCGCGCCAGCGCCCGCCCCGCACGAGGAGCACCCCGGCGTGTCCGGCCGGCGGCGCGACGGTGCCGGTGACCCGCTCCACCCGGACCGTCCCGTGCCCCCTGCGCACCATGAGGTTCAGCACGCGGCAGGCGCCGTCGAGCGGTGCGGCGGTCGGTTCCAGCTCGCCGGGAAAGGCGAGCGGCTCCTCCAGCCGCGCCGTGCGGTCGAAGCCCCCCGGCGCCGTCAGCCGTACGCCCCCGCCCGCGAGCAGCGTAAAGGTCCGGTCCACGCCGGGGAACGCCGAGAACGGCCCGGCCGCCTCGATGTCGGCGACGCTCGCCCGCCACGCGAAGTCCGCGGCACCCACCGGCCAGGAGACGATCTCCCGCGTCACGCCCCCGCCGTTGCGCCACCGGCCCGCCGCCAGGCTCTCGACTTCGAAACGGCGCATGAGGCTGACTCCTGGGCTGCGGACGGTCGAGGGCCGCAGGATCCTAACCCGCGCCGGCCTCCGACCGTGCCGGGCCCTGCCCCGCTCGCGCCGAGCCCCGCCTGGACCGCGTCAGGTGCCGGCCCGGCGGCGGCCCCGTACGCGGCGCGGGTACGGGAAGAGGCGCGGGGAGCGCTTCGCGGCCAGGTCCTCGACCCAGCCGAAGGTCAGCACGAGCAGTCCGGTCAGCGGGACCGCCACCATCAGCGGGAACCACTGGCTGGCCAGCAGCCACCGGAAGTGCTCGTAGAAGAAGCCGACGGACCACAGGGGGTCGATCAGGGGGATGGCGGCCACCAGCGCGGTCTGGTGCCAGAGGTAGACGCTGACGGCGCGTGCGTTGAGCAGGCTGATCAGGCCGTTCCAGCGTTCCAGCGGCTGGGGCCACCGCTCCCAGGAGGGGCTGATGTGGAGCAGGAGGGCGACGAAGCCGAGGGACCACAGGGCCTGGGCGACCGGCCAGCTCTCGATGTCGGTGTGCACGGTCGGGTCGACCGGTCGGGTCTGGAGGTACCACCAGCCGGCCACCATGACCAGCGGCGCGACGGACGGCACGACGTACTGCGGGAGCTTCTTGAGCAGGCCCTCCTGGTGGGCCATGCCGAGGATCCAGCAGGAGCCGAAGGTGGCGAAGTCGCTGGCGTTCTCCCAGACCCGGCCGTAGAGGAACTCCTGGTCGATGAAGAACGTGTGCATGACGATCACCAGGGCGAGCGGCGCGCACAGCGTCACCACCGGCATCCGCCGCAGCGCCCACAGCATCAGCGGGGACAGCAGGACGAACCAGAGGTACGCGCGGATGTACCAGAGCGGCACGATGATCTGCACGGCCCAGCCCTGCCCCACCAGGTGGTCGAAGCCGCTCAGCGCTTCGGCGTACGGCGGGGTGCTCAGCGGCAGGATCCAGAACAGCAGCTTGCCCCACCACCATTCGGGGTGCCCCTCGGCGTCGGGCCCGTCGCCGTCGAGGATCTGCGCGGTGACGACGATCGCGCCGAACAGCCACAGCGGGGGCAGCAGGCGGCGCAGCCGGCCCCGGATGACGCCGAGGGCGGGCCGGCTGAGGGAGCGGGCCATCAGCGACCCCGCCAGCGCGAACATCACGCCCATCGACGGGAAGACGAGGGGCAGCCAGAACCAGCCGAAGTTGTGGTAGACCACCACGCGCACCAGCGCCAGGGCGCGCAGCATGTCGAGGTAGCGGTCCCGGCCGCCCTTGGCGCCGGACGGTGCCGTCGGGACGGACTCCGCCTGCGGCGCCTCTTTCGGACGCGGAAAGGCGGGGACGCGGAGCCGGAGGGTGTCGTGGGTGCCCACGGACTCGAAGGGCGCGGTCATGGTCAGGCCTCCACCGGTGCGGCGACCTCGCCGGTGCGCCGGAGCTTCTGCCAGCGCAGCCGGCCACCGGTCAGCGCCGTGATCGTGGACTGCAGCAGGACGATGTACATCAGCTGTCGGTAGACCAGCTGCTGGATCGGCAGGCTGATCAGGTGCAGGGGCTTCTCGCCGTCGAGCCGGAAGGCGTACCACGACAGCAGGGCCTGGAGCAGGATGAAGCCGCCCCAGCTGGCGAGGGTGATCGGCGCGTCCGCGAACAGCACGCCGTACAGCAGGAACATGTCGACCAGCGGCGCGAGCAGCGGGGCGACCACGCCGAACAGCACGACGAGCGGGAGCCCGAGCCGGCCGAAGCGGCCGGCCGGACCGCGGGAGGTCACGGCACGGCGGTGCTTCCACATCGCCTGCATGCTGCCGTAGCTCCAGCGGTACCGCTGGGACCAGAGCTGCTGGATGCTGGCGGGGGCCTCGGTCCAGGCGCGGGCGCGCTCGGCGTAGACGATCCGCCAGCCGTCGCAGAGCACCGCCATGGTGATGTCGGTGTCCTCGGCGAGGGTGTCGTCGCTCATCCCGCCGACCCGCCGCAGGGCCTCCTTGCGGAAGGCGCCGACGGCGCCGGGGATGGTCGGGATGACGTTGAGCATGTCGTACATCCGGCGGTCCAGGTTGTGGCCGAGGACGTACTCGATGTGCTGCCAGGCGCCGATCAGGCTGTCGCGGTTGCCGACCTTGGCGTTGCCCGCGACCGCGCCGATCGTCGCGTCGCCGAAGGGCTGGACCAGCTCGCGAACGGTGGACGGCTCGAAGACGGTGTCGCCGTCCATCATCACGACGATGTCGTGCGACGCGGCGGCGATGCCGGTGTTGAGCGCGCTGGACTTGCCGCCGTTGGCCTGGCGGATCAGCCGCACGAACGGCAGGGCCATCGCCTCGACGATGTCCGCCGTGCCGTCCGTGGAGCCGTCGTCGATGACGATGACCTCGATCGGATGGTCACTGGACGCCAGCGAGTTGAGGGTGTTGGCGATGCACTCGCGTTCGTTGTAGGCCGGGACGAGGACCGTGACCGGCTCGGTGACGGGTGGCCCCCAGGCGTCGCGCCGCCGGGAGCGCCGGGCGTGGAGCGGTGCGAGGACGAGCATCAGCGCGAACCGGCCGAAGTTGAGGAAGCCGACGACGGCGAGCAGCGCGACCAGGACCGGCAGGGTGAGCACGGCGGCCTGACTGGCCCAGATGAACACCTTGCCCGCCCACAGCCGGTAGCCGTGCACCGGCACGTTGGCGTCGGTGGCGCCGAGCGCCTCGGAGACGGTGGCGAAGCGGTAGCCCTCGCCCTGCAGCTTGTCGATGATCCGTTCGAGCGCGGCGAGGGTCTCGGTACGGTCGCCACCCGCGTCGTGCAGCAGGACCAGCGCGCCCGCGCCCGGCTTCCGCGGCATCGCCGCCTCGACGATCGCGTCGACGCCGGGGCGCTTCCAGTCGTCGGTGTCGCGGTCGATGAACGCGGTGAGGTAGCCGCGGGAACCCACGTACTTGATCACCGGGTAGTTCCAGTCGTCCAGCGCCGAGGCGTCGGAGGAGTACGGCGGGCGGAACAGCGCGCTGTGGATGCCGGCGACGCCGGCCAACGCCAGCTGCGTCTGCGCCAGCTCCCAGCTGATCCGTGTCTCGGACTGGTACACGAGGTCGGGGTGGGTGAAGGTGTGCACGCCGATCTCGTGGCCGGCCGCGACGATCTGCCGGATCAGATCCGGGTGGCGCGTGGTCATCGCGCCGGTCACGAAGAAGACGGCGTGGACGTCGCGGGCCGCGAGCACGTCCAGAATCTTCGGGGTCCACTCCGGCGAGGGGCCGTCGTCAAAACTCAGCACGACGGTGCGATCGGGGACCTGGTAGCTCACCGGGTGCTCGTTCTTGTCGCCGCGCGCGTCGATGATCGGGCCGCCCTTGAGGAGGGTCTCCGGCACCGTCGTCTTGTCGACCGAGGTCGCGATCCGGGTGTCGTGGAACGCCTCGTTGGTGGCGAGGCCGCGCAGGACCAGGAGCGCGAGCAGGCAGGCCAGCAGGGACAGCGGCATGAAGAAGCGCAGCGGCGGCGCGGCCAGTCGGCGCGGTCTCAGCAGGGACTGCCGACGGCGCTGGTGGCGGGACAAGGGCGCTCCTGGAGATGGGCGGTGCGGACGATCAGGCGCGCCCGGCCGGCCCGCGGCGCTGCTCCGGGCGACGCGGGGGTCGGGGTGTGCCAGGGAATGTCATGGCGTCCGGCGGGACGGCCGGACTCTTCGGGCTGGGGGTCTCGCGGTCCGCGCCTTCTAGGGCCAGAAGGGGGGCAGCGGTCCACCGGTGGGCAGGTACGCGGGCTTCGGGGGGATCTCCATCGCCGGGGCGTCCGACTGCGTGCCGATCAGGCTGCCGCCCATGGCGGCCGCCAGGATCGCGCCGACCACGGAGACCGGCCAGCCGAGGCGGCGGAACAGACGGCTGCGGAGACCCGACTGGTCGACGAACACCGGTGCCGGCACAGGCTCCTGGGGACTGGATTCAGTCACACCGAGGCTTGCCGGGTATGCCGGTGTACGCCCGAAGGGTGCGGAGGTCTGGCGCAACTCGTGTGGCCTTTTTGTGCAGGGATGGTGACGGCTGAAGCGTAGAGCGAACCGTATCGAACAGCCCTGATCGATTGACGGCAGATGTCCGCTTTGACATGACCGGATCGCCTGCCCGTAATCGGATCGGTATGTCGATGGGAGCGTGCGGGCCTCCGGACCGCCGACGCGGGCACACGCGAAAGAGTGTCCGAAACCCTTCGCTAGGATGACGCCTCACTTCAGGGGAACAGCGTCCGACGCCCGCGCAAGGGGTGTGCGCCGCTCTCCCCCGACGCCTCCCCCTCTCGACGCCCCACGCCTCAAGGAGCCCGCGTGAGCCAGCCCCGCCGCATCTCTCGTCGCCGTGTGCGGACGGCGCTCGTGCTGCCCGCCCTGCTGTGCGTGCTCGCCGCGTGTTCCGGCGACCCCGGGACCGGCGGGGCCTCCGACGCCGCGGGGCCCGCGCGGGAGGCCTCGCCGACGCCCACCGGACCGCCGGGCACCCTGTTCGACGACTTCGACTACACGGGCGTCTACGACCCGTCCTTCGCCGCGCACGGCTGGCAGCTCCGCACCGGCGGGGGCGGCCCGGGGATCAAGGGCACCTGGAGCGCCGACGGCGCCTCCTTCCTCTCCGATCCGACGGCCGAGGGCGGCAAGGTCCTGCGCCTGCGCTCCTCCACCGACGGCACGAAGCAGGGCACCACGCAGGTCGAGGTCCAGACCACCAGCCGTAACTTCTTCACGGGGACCTTCGCCGCCCGGGTCCACTTCAGCGACGAGCCCGCGAGCGGACGCGACGGCGACCACGTCGTCCAGACCTTCTTCCCGATCTCCCCCTCGGACGCGTCGGAGAACTACAGCGAACTCGACTTCGAGTACCTGCCGAACGGCGGCTGGGGTTCGGTGGGTCCGCAGCTCGACACCGTCAGCTGGCACAAGGCCGACCCGCCGGACCGGGTCCACCAGACCCTGAAGCGGCGCCTCGGCGGCTGGCACACCCTGATGATCACCGCCATGGACGGCGAGGTGACGTACTCCCTGGACGGCAAGAAGCTGTTCACGAGCTCCGGCAAGTACGTCCCGCGCGACCGGATGGACGTCCACTTCAGCAACTGGTTCATCGACCTCCCCTTCGCCGGCGGTCCGCGCAGCTGGGACATGAAGGTCGACTGGGTCTACTACAAGGCCGACGAGGCCGTCGCCCCGGCGGACCTCCGGAAGACGGTGGCCGACTTCCGCACCGCCGGCACCGCCCACGTCGACACGGTCCCGAAGGGCTGACCCCGCCCGGCGGAACGTACGGTGATCCGGTCGACGCGCGCGTCGACCGGATCGAGGGGATCGGCCGGATCCAGGGGATCGAGCGCATCGGCATGGGCCAGCCACCGCGGTCCTGCAGAAAGCGTGCCCACCGCCGGGCCGGAAGCCCGCTTCAGGAACCCGCCAAGAGACCGAGCAGCGTCTCGGCGGCTCGTACGGCGGCGTCTCCGCAGCAGTTGTTGAACAGCACGTGCACGTGCTCGGCCCGGTCCGCCAGGAAGCGGAGGCGCGGCAGCCATGCGGCCAGTTCCTCCGGCGTGTAGGTGTGGCGGAAGCGGTCCTCCTTGCTTCCGGTCCCCCAGGCGGCGTTGCGGCCGTGGAAGCGGACCACGGCGAGCCTTGAGGACGTGACGGGGGTGACGCGGGGCATCGAGGTGGGCAGGCCTTGGGCAGTGTCCACGGCCACCGCGGTGACGTCCAGGTCCCTCAACAGGGCGGCTGTTCGCTCCCGCCGGTCCTCGCGCCACCAGTCGGGATGGCGGAACTCCACGGCCATCGGCCATGGGTGCGCCCGTTTCCTGGTCGCATGGAGCATGTTCTCGGCCCGCGCGCCCGGCGCGAACCACGGAGGGAACTGAAACAGTACGGCGCCCAGTCGGCCGGACTCGCGCAGCGGCCGTAGGGCCGCGCCGAAACGGTGCCAGACCTCGTCGAGCAGCTCCGGGTCCCCGAGGTCGTGGCCGCGAAGGTCCGGGGGCAGGGCCTCCTTGCGAGTCGGATGACCGGTGAGGAGGGAGAACGCCTTGATGTCGAACCGGAAGCCCGACGGTGTGCGTTCGCTCCAGAGCACGCTGTTGCGCACGCTGGGGAGAGCGTAGTAGCCGGCATCGACCTCTACGACGGAGAAGCGCTCGGCGTAGTGCCGCAGCCTCCCCTCCGCATCACGCCGCCCGGCCGGATACCATCCGCTGGCGACCAGCGCCTTGTCCGTCCATGAACACGTCCCGATCAGCAGCTCGCCCATACCGGCCGTCCCTTCGTCACGGCCCGTTTACCCCATGAGCCGGGCCTTGCGCTCCACCGCGCCGGCTCCCCGAGGTTCCCGTCGGGACGAGTGCTCGTTCCTCTCATCGAGAGGCCGCCGCCGAACAGCCAAGCCCCGGGCTGTGCAGCAGGTGTTCACCGACCGCACGCTCACCGGAGCCCGGCATGCCGGCTCCGAAACGCGCCGTCCGGCGTGGCTGCGACCGCATTGCGACCACCATGGCCCCGGACACACCAAAGGCCGCCCTCCCATTAATGAGAGAACGGCCTCCGACCTGCATAAAGCATGGTCGGGACGACAGGATTTGAACCTGCGACCCCTTGACCCCCAGTCAAGTGCGCTACCAAGCTGCGCCACGTCCCGGTGCGCGTCGGCGGCGGGGCGTTCCCCGCGTCGGCGTGCAGGAGAACATTACCTCACTCCACGGGTGACGATCACACTCCCGGGTGGCGGGGCGGAGAATGGCCGGGTGAGCGAGGAATCCGGAGGACCGGCGTACGGCCGGGACCGTGACGCGGAGGGGCGGGCGCGCAGCGCCCGGCCCAGGGACGGACTGGGGCGGCCGCTGCCGTACGGGGCGGCGGGGGTGGCCCGGCAGCCCGAGGGGGTGGTGCGGGCCCCCGGCGAGTCCGTACGGGAGGCGCAGCGACTGCTGGACGCCGGGATGCCGTTCCACGCGCACGAGGTGTTCGAGGACGCGTGGAAGTCGGGGCCCGGCGGCGAGCGGGAGTTGTGGCAGGGCCTCGCACAGCTGGCCGTGGGGCTGACGCACGCCGCCCGGGGGAACGCGACGGGCGGGGCGCGGCTGCTGCGACGGGGCGCCGGGCGGGTCGAGGGGTACGCCGACGGGGGCGGCGACACGCACGGGGTGGACGTCGCCGGGCTACTGCACTGGGCCGACGGCCTGGCCGCCCGAGTGGAGCGGGGCGCGCCGGTGGACGCCGCCGCCGAGTCCCCCCGACTGACGGGCGGGCGTCCACCGGCACGCCGGGACGGGGCCGACGGCGAGGGCGGGTCGGACGGCTGAGGCGGGTCCGTCAGCGCCTGAGGCCGGCCGGGCGGCTGAGGCGCGCCCAGCGGGCCGGACGGCTGAGGGGGTCGGGCGCCTGAAGGCGGTCTGGCGGCCCGGCGATTCCGGCGGCTCCCGGCCCGACCGGGGGAGGCGGACCCAGGGTGACGGCTTCGCCCGGGCCTGGGCCGGACCGGGGGCCGGACCACCAGCCCCGAACCCCGCTACCCCGTCAACAGCTCCCGCAGCACCGTCGTATGGCTGGTGTCGGGGTGTTTGGTGGCGGTGAGGAGGGTGAGCGTCTCGGTCGTGGCCAGGGTGCGGAGGCGGTCGAGGGAGGTGGCCGCGTCGGGAGCGGCGAGTTCGGCCTCGTAGCGGCGGCGGAACTCCTCGTAGTCGCCCTCGCCGGGGCCGTGGTACCAGTGGCGCAGCTCCGTGGACGGGGTGAGGGCCTTGGGCCATTCGTCGATGTGGGCGTCGGCCTTGGCGAGGCCGCGCGGCCAGAGGCGGTCGACGAGGACGCGGACCCCGTCGTCGGGGGACGGGGCGTCGTAGACGCGGCGGACGCGGACGTCGGGGGTGGTGGCGGGCATGGTTCCAGGGTGCGTGACCCCGGGGCGCGTCACCCGTCGACGCGCAGGACGGGCAGCAGCACGGCGTCGACGAACGCGCGGGCGGCGGAGGCGTCGGGGAAGCGGTCCTCCAGGAGCCGTTCGATGCGGAGCAGGCCCATGAAGCTGGGGGCGACGAAGGCGATGGCCGGGTTGTCGGGGGCGACCTCGCCCCGGTCGACGGCGCGCTGGACGACGGCATCGATGGCCGCGACCTCGGGGGCCAGGACGGTCTCGCGGATGCGGCCGCGCAGCTCGGGGTGGCGGAGGTACGCCTGGGCGACGGCCTCCATGAGTGCGGTGTCGCGCTCGTGGCGGGCCGAGGCGACGCGGGCGGCCTCGTGGAGGTCGCCGGCGAGGCTGCCGGTGTCGATGCCGGTGAAGACGCCGCAGCGGCGGGCGGCGAGGGCGGCGGTGACGAGCTGCGGCTTCGTGCCCCACTGCCGGTAGAGCGTGGCCTTGCCGCACTTGGTGCGGGCCGCGACGCCCTCCATGGTCACCGCATCGTAGCCGCCTTCGCGCAGGAGGCAGAGCACGGCCTCGTACAGCTCCGCCTCGCGCTCCGGCGTGATCTTGCTGCGGCGGGCGGCGGCGGTGGCGGCCTGCGTCGACATCGGTCCCTCCCGGACACCTCCGTGGCTCGGCGCACGGGGCGCGAGCTCCCTCATCCCTGCACATACGAGGGTAGGGGGTGCACAATCGAGACGCAAACGTATCGAGACGCTTGCGTCTCGATGAAATCGGATCTAGAGTTCCTCCGTTTGTTGCACATTTGACCGATTGACGGATGGGAAGTGCCGCGCCATGGCCACCCGGATACGCGGGGCCCTCGGACTCCGCCCCGCTTCCCCGGCGGAGGGCGGGCGACCGCCGCTGCCGCGCGAGCTGCTGCTCGTCACCGGGCTCTTCCTCGTCTACAAGTTCGGCCGGCTGCTCGCCAACGGCCACGAGTCCCGCGCCTTCCGCAACGCCGACCTCGTGTGGGACGCCGAGCGCGCCCTCCACTTCCCCGGCGAGGGCGCGGTCCAGCAGCTCCTGCTGCACGGCGAACCGCTGATCCGGACCGCGAACACCTATTACGCGGTCGTCCACTTCCCGGCCACGATCGCCTTCCTCGCCTGGCTGTACTGGCGCCACCCCGCCCACTACGTCTGGTCCCGGCGCGTCCTGGCGCTGGTCACCGGCGCGGCGCTGGCCCTGCACATCCTGATCCCGCTCGCGCCGCCCAGGCTGCTCGCGGCGAGCGGTCTGGTGGACACCGCGCGGATCTACGGTCCGTCCGTCTACGGCGCGGTCCCGGAGACCGACTCGATGGCGAACCAGTTCGCCGCGATGCCGTCGCTCCACTTCGGCTGGGCGCTCATGGTGGCGATCGGCCTGATCGCCGCGACCCGCTCGCCGCTGCGCTGGTGGTGGCTGCTGCACCCGGCCGTCACGCTGCTGGTGATCGTCGGCACGGCCAACCACTACTGGCTGGACGCGGTCGCCGCGGCGATCCTGCTCGGCCTCGCGCTGCTCGTCGTGCCGTCGCCCCGGCGGCCCGCCGAGGCGCCCGGCGAGACCGCCGACGCGCCGCCGCCCCTCCCCCGGCGGGAGCCCGCCGGGAGGACCGGGGCCGTACCGGCCGGAGCGCGGCGATGAACGGCGTCACGGGCACCGTCCTCGCGGTGCTGCTCTCCCTCGTCTCCGCCGCCGGGTACGCGCTCGCCGCCGTCGCCCAGGTCCGGCTCGCCGCCGCCCCCTCCGCCCCCTCGGGGCGCGGGGCGCTGCGGGCGCTGCTCGCGCGCGGCCAGTGGTGGTGGGCCGTCGGCCTCAATGCGGCGGGCGCCCTCGCCCACGTCGCCGCCCTCCACTACGGGCCCCTGACGCTGGTGCAGCCGCTCGGCGCGCTGACGCTGGTGGCGGCGCTGCCGCTGGGCGCCTACACCGCCCGTCGGCGGGTGACCCGCGCCGAGTGGCGGGGTGCGCTGTGGACCCTGGCCGGCCTCTTCGGCCTGGTCGCGGTGACCGGTCCGGCCGCGCCCGGCGAGGCGCTGAGCCTGCGCGAGTCCCTGGTGGTCGCCGCGGCGACGGCGCTGCTGATCGCGGCGCTCGCGGGCGGTCGGCGGGGCGGGCGCACGGCGGACGGCACGGCGCGCGGCGGGGTACGGGCCGGCGGGCTCGGCCACGCCACGGCCTCCGGCGTCGCCTCGGGCGTGGCCTCGGCCCTCACCCAGACCCTCACGGCCGCGCTCACCCTCGGCCTCCCCGGCGGCAGTCCGGCCTGGTGGCAGACGGCCACGCTCGCCCTGCTGATCTCCGCCTTCGCCATGGGCGGCCTGCTCCTGTCCCAGACCGCCTACCGGGGCGGCCTGGCCGCGCCGCTCGCGGTCGTGAACCTCGCCAACCCGGCCGCGGCGGCCGTCCTCGGCGTGGCACTGCTCGGCGAGACCTTCAGGGCGGGCGCCTGGGGCTGGCTGGTCGCCGCGGCGGCGGCGCTGGTGGCGGCCCGCGGCGTGGTCCTGCTCACGACGGGCGCGCCGGCCTCGACGGAAGCCGCGTCCTCGCCCGTGCCGGCGCAGACGCGGGCGCCCGTCCGGGCAGACGCCGCGGCCTCCGGCGTCGTACCGCCGGGACCGGGCGGGACGCCGACCGGGTCGACGGGCCTCGCCGAGGCGCTGGGCGGGGCGCTCGCCTCCGTACCGGAGGCGGAGTGCGTGCGCTGAGCCCCCTGCCACAACCCCCTTAACGTCACCTTGACGAAAAACGCCACGGCGCCCTATCGTCATAGCGACGACAAGGGGGTTCTCTCATGGCCGACATCACCCGTCGGGCCGGCTGGCGCCATCTCCGCTCCGCGCCCACCGCCCACATCCGGCACCAGCGGGGCGGCAGGCTCGCGCACGACGGGGCCGGTCTCAGCTTCTGGTTCCGGCCGCTGAGCGCCGCGCTCTCCGAGGTGCCCGTGGACGACCGGGAACTCGCGATGGCCTTCCACGCGAGGACCGCAGACTTCCAGGACGTGAGCGTGCAGTCCACCGTCACGTACCGGATCGGGGACCCTGCGACCGCCGCCGCCCGGCTCGACTTCTCCATCGACCCCGACACCGGCGTCTGGCGCGGCACCCCGCTGGAGCAGATCGCGACCCTGCTCACCGAGACCGCCCAGCAGCACGCCCTCGACGTCCTCGCGCGCACCTCGCTCGCCGAGGCGCTCGTGGACGGCGTGGCGGCGGTGCGCGAGCGGATCACGGACGGACTCGCCGCCGAGCCCCGGCTGCCCGCCACCGGCATCGAGGTGGTCGCCGTCCGCGTCGTCGCCCTCCGGCCGGAACCCGAGGTCGAGCGCGCCCTGCGCACCCCCGCCCGCGAGCAGATCCAGCAGGAGGCCGACCGGGCCACGTACGAGCGCCGCGCCGTCGCGGTCGAGCGCGAACGGACCATCGCCGAGAACGAGCTCGCCAGCAAGATCGAGCTCGCCCGCCAGGAGGAGCGGCTCGTCGAGCAGCGCGGCACCAACGCCCGGCGCGAGGCCGAGGAGTCCGCCGCCGCCGACGCGGTCCGGGCCGAGGCCGAGGCCGTACGGAAGGTGCGACTGGCCCGGGCCGAGGCCGAGGCGGCGCGGGAGGTCGGCGAGGCGCGGGCCGCCGCGCAGACGGCCTGGCTCCAGGCGCACGCCACCGCGGACCCGGCCGTCCTGCGGGCCCTGGCCCTCACCCGGGCCGCCGAGCAGCTGCCCCGGATCGACCACCTCACCCTCTCCCCCGACGTCCTCACGGGCCTCCTCGCGAAGCTCGGCGGCGGCAGCGGCGGACACGGCGGCGGGGCGGGCGCGTGAGCCTCGCGCCCCGGGCGGTCCTGGTGCACCGCAGGACGGAGTACGAGGAGCTGCTCGCCCGGCACGGCACGCACGGGCAGGCCGCGTTCTTCCTCGCCGCGCGCGGACGCTCGGCCGACGAGGTCCGCGAACGGCACGAGCGGACGCGGCGGGCCCTGGCGGCCGTCGCCGCCGCCGTCCCGCTGACCTGGCGGCAGACCCGGGTCGAGCGCGCGGATCTGGACAGGTTCCTGTTCGGTCCCGAGGACGTCGTCGTGGTCGTCGGCCAGGACGGGCTCGTCGCCAACACCGCCAAGTACCTCGCCGGGCAGCCCGTCGTCGGCATCGACGCCGACCCGGGCCGCAACGCCGGCGTCCTCGTCCGGCACCGGCCCGACGACGCCCGCCGACTGCTGCCCCACGCGGCCGGCGCCGGGGTCACCGCCGACGAGCTCACCATGGTCGCGGCGGCCACCGACGACGGGCAGCGGCTGCTCGCGCTCAACGAGATCTACGTGGGCCCGCCCGGCCACCAGACCGCCCGCTACGTCCTCGACGCCCCGGCGGGCGGCGGTGGGGACGGCGACGCGCCCGAGGCGCAGGCGTCCTCCGGGGTGCTCGCGGGGACCGGGACCGGCGCCACGGGCTGGCTCCGCTCGCTGTGGCAGCAGCGCTCCAGCGGCCTCGCCCTGCCCGGACCGGCGGACCCGCGCCTCGCCTGGTTCGTGCGCGAGGCGTGGCCCTCGCCGACGACCGGCACCAGCCGGGTCGAGGGCCTCATCGGCCCCGGACAGGGACTGCGGGTCACCGTCGAGTCCGACCGCCTGGTCGCCTTCGGCGACGGCGTCGAGTCCGACGCGCTCGACCTGACCTGGGGCCAGACCGTCCGCCTCACCGTCGCCGACACCCGTCTGCGCCTGGTGGGCTGAGCCCGGACCGACCCGGCCGGAAACGATCGACGGCCCTCCCGGTCGCCCCTCAGGGAGCGCTACGGTGAGGCGCTTTGACCGATTCGGGGCGCGGCGGCGTGTCCCCGGGCGAGTGCCGGCGGCGGCGCGAAACGGCGGCCGTACGGGACACGCCGTCCTCCCTCCCCTCCCCGGAAGGCCGGCCATGACCTCTTCCTCCCCCTCCCCCGGTACCGTCGCCGTCGCCCCCGCCACCCGCGCCGAGTGGGAGCTCGTGCGGTCCTGGGCCGCGGAGGAGGGCTGGAACCCCGGCCGGGCGGACGCGGACGCCTTCTTCGCGCAGGACCCGGCCGGCTTCTTCCTGGGGCGGCTCGACGGGGAGCCGGTCTCCGCCGTCTCCGTCGTCACCTACGGGGAGGCGTACGCCTTCCTCGGCTTCTACCTCGTCCGCCCCGAACTGCGCGGCCGGGGCCTCGGGATCGCCACCTGGCGGGCGGGCCTGGCCCACGCGGGCGGACGGTCGGTGGGGCTCGACGGGGTGCCGGCGCAGCAGGACAACTACCGGCGCTCCGGCTTCGTCACCGCCTACCGGACCGCCCGCTATGTCGGAGAAGTCCCACCCCCGGAGCGCCCGGTGACCGGTGTGGTGCCGGCCGAGCGGGTCGATCCCGCGCTGCTCGCGGCGTACGACTCCGCCTGCCACCACGCCGACCGGCCCCGGTTCCTCTCCGCCTGGCTGGCGACGCCGGGGCACCGCGCGCTCGCACGGGTCGTCGACGGGCGCGTGACCGGCTACGGCGTCGTCCGCCCCTGCCAGGACGAGGCCCGCGTCGGGCCGCTGTTCGCGGACGGCCCCGAGGACGCGGCCGTCCTGCTCGACGCCCTCGCGGAGGCGGCCCGGGACTTCGGAGCGCGGTCCGTCGCCGTCGACATGCCCGACACGAACCCGGCCGCCGCCCGCATCGCCGAGGAACGCGGCCTCACGCCGACCTTCGAGACGGCCCGCATGTACACGGGTCCGGTACGACCGGTCGCCCGCGAGCGGGTCTTCGGGGTGACGACGCTCGAACTCGGCTGAGGCCGGGGAGAAGACGCGGGCGGCGGGCGCCTGAGCCGTGGGGTGGGTGAATCCGGCATGCGGACGTCCGGATCGCGCGCGCCCCTCACCCCTCGCCCCTCCACCACCCCCGCCCGCACCGCCCTCGCGCCCGGCGGCGTACGCTCCCCTCGCGCGACCCTTCGTGTGCCCGCGAACGGGTCGGATTCGGCCACTTCGACTACGGGAGGGGCGCTCGGGGGGCTCATCGGTGGCGCTCGGGGCGGATCGCGCCCGGGACCTCGGGCTTTCCGGGCGGCTCCGGCGGGGGGACCCCTCCCCGGGGGGTGAGGGGCGACAAGGGTTTTCCCCGTATCGCGTTCACCTTCCCGTTCCCTACTGTCCTCCGCACCGGCGGATATCATCCCCCGCATCGCATCCGACATCTGTCAGGTGCATGCGGGGAGACCCCGCCGGTGACGGCCTTGACCCGGGCCGTCGGCGCCGGTGGCGGCGCACGGGCACCCCAGCCCAGGGACCACGGCCGCGACCCCACTCCGCACCGTGCCTCCCGCGCCGCCGCCACTGCCCGCAACCACGTCGTACTCGAAAGGGCCAGCACTTTGAACGGTTCCAGGCGGAGAGTCATATCCGTGGTCGCCACCGCGGCGATCATCGGTGCCACTGCCACCACCACCGGGGCGTTCGCCGCCGCCCCGGCCGCTCCCTCGCCGAAGCCCGCTCCGGCTCCGGCTTCGCAGAGCATGCAGACGCTCCCCACCGCGCCGGTGGAGAAGGTCATCGTGACCTACAAGAGCCAGGCCGCCGAGGCCGGTTCGAACGCGGCCGCGAAGACCGACACCGCCGAGAAGGCGGCGAAGACGGGCGAGCGGCTCTCCTTCGAGCGCCGCCTCTCCGGCGGCGGCGCCCTGGTCGACCTGGGCGAGTCCGCCACGCCGCAGGACGTGAACGAGGTCATGGCCGCCTTCCGCGCCGACCCGTCCGTCGCGACCGTCGAGCCGGACGTCCGCGCCTACGCCATGGCCGTGGCCCCGAACGACACCGACTACGCCAAGCAGTGGGACCTCTTCGAGGCCACCGGCGGCATGAACGTGCCGTCGGCCTGGGACAAGACGACCGGCTCCGGTGTCACCGTCGCCGTCATCGACACCGGCTACGCGGCCCACTCGGACCTGGCGTCCAACGTGGTCGCCGGCTACGACTTCATCTCCACCTCCACCGACGCCCGCGACGGCAACGGCCGTGACGCGGACGCCAAGGACGAGGGCGACTGGAACGCCACCGACGGCGAGTGCGGCACCGGCTCCAAGGCGTCGAGCTCCTCCTGGCACGGCACCCACGTGGCCGGCACCATCGGCGCCGTCACGAACAACACCAAGGGCATCGCGGGCATCGCGTACAACGCGAAGATCCAGCCCGTGCGGGTGCTCGGCAAGTGCGGCGGCTCGTCGTCCGACATCGCCGACGCCATCACCTGGGCCTCCGGTGGCACCGTCTCGGGCGTCCCGGCCAACCCGACGCCGGCCAAGGTCATCAACCTGAGCCTCGGCGGCGCCAGCTCCACCTGCCCGAGCGTCTACCAGACCGCGATCAACGGCGCCGTCTCGCGCGGCACCACCGTCGTCGTCGCCGCGGGCAACAGCAACGCCAACACCTCCGGCTTCACGCCCGCGAACTGCTCGAACGTCATCACCGTGGCGTCGACCAACCGCGCCGGCTCCCGGTCGTACTACTCCAACTACGGCACCCTCGTGGACGTGGCCGCCCCCGGCGGCGAGACCCGCAACGCCACCGACACGCCCGGCACCGTCACCACCCCCGAGAACGCGATCTACTCCACGCTGAACTCGGGCACGACGACCCAGTCGACGGAGAACTACAAGCCCTACCAGGGCACCTCCATGGCCGCGCCGCACATCGCCGGCCTCGCCGCCCTCCTGAAGTCGGCCAAGAGCACGCTCACCCCGGCCGAGATCGAGTCGGCGATCAAGAGCAACGCCCGCCCGCTGCCCGGCACCTGCTCCGGCGGCTGCGGCACCGGCATCGCCGACGCGGCGAAGACCGTGACCGCGGTCACCGGCACCACCACCCAGCCGGGCACCGTCTTCACCAACACGAACGACGTGACGATCGTGGACAACGCCACCGTGTCCTCCTCGATCGCCGTCACCGGCCGCACCGGCAACGCCCCCACCACCCTCAAGGTCGGCGTGGACATCAAGCACACCTGGCGCGGCGACCTGGTCATCGACCTGGTCGCCCCCGACGGCACGGTCCGCAACCTGAAGGCCTCCTCCGGCTCGGACAGCGCCGACAACGTCCTCACGACGTACACGGTCGACGCCTCCAGCGAGGTCGCCAACGGCACCTGGCAGCTGCGGGTCCGCGATGTGGCCACGGGTGACACCGGCTACATCGACTCCTGGAGTCTCACCTTCTGAGCCTCCGCTCAAGCGAACTGACACCACCCCCCACACCAGCATCACCGCTGGTCAGCGGCGCCCTCGTGGTCTACACCACGGGGGCGTCGCCGGGTTCCGGAAAGCTATCCGCCCGGTATCGGGTGTCCGTATGCCGGACACGAACCCTGGACGGACGCGGTGGGCTCCGTATTCTCTGCGCAGGGCTCATGGGCGGGGCCCACGGGCGGAGGTGGCACCAGGTGACGACGGTTCCGAACGGCCCCCTGCCCGCACGCGCTCCCGGCACGGCCGGCCCCCCGGCCCCGGTGGGGCGCGAGGAGCTGCTCGCCCGCCTCGAATCCGTCCTCCACGCACGCGGCCGCGCCCTGCTCACCGGCCCCGCGGGCGTCGGCAAGACGGAGGTCGCCCTGGCCGCCGCCGCCCGGGCCGAGGCCCGCGGCGAGACCGTGCTGTGGCTCGCGGCGCTCCCCGCCGACCGTGCGATACCCGGCGCCGCCGCGGCCGCCCTGGTGGCCTCCGTCGCCAGCACCGTCGCCTGGCCCGGCCCGCGCGCCGCCGGGACCGTCCCGCGCGCCGGCGAGCGGTTCGCGGCCGCGGAGGGCCCCGGGCCCGCCGCCGCCCCCGGCGGCCTGGCGGCCGCCACCGAGGCGCTCCCCGCCGGGGTGTTCACCTCCGGCGTCTTCGACGACCTGCCGGGGCCGCAGCGCACCGCCGTCGCGATGCTCTGCCGCGAGGCCCCCATCCAGCAGGGCGGCTGGGACCCGATCGCGCTGCGGCTGGGCATCGCCCGCATCCTGCGCGTGCTGACCTCGCGCGGTCCCGTGCTGCTCGTCGTCGACGGCGCCGAGTTCCTCGACCCCGACAGCACCGACCTGCTCCGCTTCGCCCTGCACCTCGCTCCGCCGTCCCTGCGGGTGATCGCGGTCGAGACGCCGGAGCCGTACGGGGACACCCACCGCGCCGACGCGCCCGAGCCCGGCGCCGGAGCCGCCGGGCTCTCGGGCCGGCCGGGCGCGGGGCACTCCGCGCACCTGTGGGTGCCGTCCGAGGCCGATCTGCTGCTCGTGCCGCCGCTCCAGGCCGACGAGATCGCGGAACTCCTCATCCACCACCGGCTGCCGTCCCGGATGGCCGGCCGCATCCACCGCGCCAGCGGCGGCAACCCGCGGCTCGCGCTCGCCGTCGGCCGCTCCCTCGCCGACGCCCGCACGCCCGTCCACCACGCGGAGGCGCTGACCCTCTCCGGCCGCGCCCGCGACCTCGCCCGGCAGCTACTGGGCGCCGCTCCGCCGCCGGTGCGGGCCACCCTGCTGCTCGCGGCCCTGGCCCTGCGCCCCTCGGCGACGCTGGTGCGGCGCGCCGGACGGCCCAACGCGGAGGCGGACCTCGCGGCGGCCGAGCGGGCCGGACTGGTGTCGCTCGCCGAGGACGGCTCGCTCGCCTTCACCGCCGGACTGCTGCCCTCCACGCTGGTGCACGACGCGTGCTGGGCGGAGCGCAGCGCGGGCCACGCGGCGCTCGCCGAGGTCGTGGACGACCCGGTGGAGGCCGTGCGCCACCGGGCGCTCGCCTCCGACCGGCCCGACGAGGAGCTGGCCGCCGAGGTGGCGGCCGCCGCGGAGACCGCCCGGCGGCGCGGCAACAACGCGCTCGCCGCCGAACTGGCTCTGCTGGCCGCCGAGTCGACGCCCGGCCGGGACGGGGCCCGGCGGATCGCCCGCCTCGTGGACGCGGCCGAGGAGGCGGCCAGGGCCGCCCGCGCCGACCTCGCCATGCGGGCCGCCACGGACCTGCTCGCCCGGGACGCCTCCCCCACCGACCGGGTGCGGGCCCGTCTCGCGGTCCTGGACACCGCCGGGCAGGGTCTCACCGACCTCGACGACATGTACGTGCACGCCATGGAGGACTCGGAGGGCGAGACCGCGCTCCGGGCCGCCGTGCAGCTCCGCCTCGCCGTCAAGTACGTGCTCGCGGACGGCGATCCGGAGCGCTCCCGGACGGCGGCGATGGAGTCCGCGGCGCTCGCCGCCTCGGTCGGCGACCCGCGCACGGCGGCGCAGGCGCTGACGGTGCAGGCCCGCATGGAGCGGGCGCTCGGCAGGCCCGACGCCGAGCAGGTCCTCGCCCGCGCCCGCGAACTGGAGCTCGCGGAGCGGCCGCTGGGGATCCGGAACGCCGCACAGATCCTGACCATCCGTCATGCGCTTTTCGACGACCGGCTGGTCGACGCCCGCGACGAGCTGAACGCGCTGCTGCCGCTGGTGCAGCGGCGCGGCTCGGTCGAGGACGCCATCGAGCTCTTCCGCACGCTCGCGGAGGTCGAGTCGCGGATCGGGGCCTGCGGGGCGGCGCTCGCGCACGCCGGCCAGTCCCTGGCGCTCACCCTGGAGGCCGGGCTCTCCCCCGGCCCCGCCTGGTACGCGCTGGCGCTCGCCGAGACCGCCGGCGGCAGCCTGGGCCGGGCGGCCAGCTACGCCCGCCGGAGCGTGCAGGCCTCGGAGGAGGAGGGCGACCGGGTCTTCCTCTCCCGCAGCCGGTACGCCCTCGGGCGCGTCCAGCTGATCAACGGCGACGTGGCGGCGGCCCTGGAGACGCTGCGGCGGGTGCAGACCGACGAGCGGGCGCAGTCGACCGTCGACCCGTCGATGCTGCGCTGGCACGAGGAGTTGGCGGAGGCGCTGCTCGCGCACGACGCCGTGGAGGAAGCGCTCGCGGTGCTCGCCGAGGTCCGTCCGGTCGCCCGCCGCCTGGGCCGTACCACGGTTCTCCTGGGCTGCGACCGGGCGCAGGCGCTGTGCCTGGCGGCGGAGGGCCGGACCGACGAGGCGGCGGAGCTGCTGACCGGGACGGCGGGCCGGTTCGCGGAGGCGGGGCTGCCGCTGGAGCAGGGGCGGGCGCTGATGGCGCTGGCCCGGGTGGAGCGCAAGCGGCGGCGGCGTTCGGCGGCGCAGACCGCGCTGCACGCGGCGGCCACGATCTTCGAGCGGGCGGGGGCGGCGCCGTGGCTGGCGCTGGCCACGGAGGCGCCGGCCGGTGAGCTTCCGGGCGCGGCGCCGGGCGGCGACGAGACCGCCCCGGCGCTGGCCTCGCTGACCGAGGCGGAGCTGCGGCTGGCCCGGCTCGTGGGCCAGGGGGCCTCCAACCAGGAGGCGGCGGCCAAGCTCTTCCTCAGCGTGAAGACCGTGGAGGCCCGCCTGACCCGCATCTACCAGAAGCTGGACGTCCGTTCCCGCGCCCAGCTGGCGACGGCGCTGCGCCCCTGAACCCGGGCCTGCCCCGCCTCAGGGGCGGTGGACGGTCACGAACGCGCCTCGTACGGGGGTCCTTTCGGGGCTGTTCTCCGGGCCGGCGGGCGTCCACTCGGCGGTGACGGTGCCGAGGGCGGTGTCGTCCCCGCCCTCGGCGGCCGGCCGCAGGACGCGCCGGAGGCGCAGGGTGAGGGGCTCGGCGCCGTCGCCCGCGCGGACGCGGATGTCGGTGTGGCCCGCGGCGTCGACGGCGCCGAGCGGCTCGGGGTCCCCGGGGGTGACGGCCGAGGCGTCGAGGACGGCGGCGACGGTCGGGTCGACGGCGTCGCTGACGGACTGCTGCTGGGGGACGGCACGCCCGGCGAGGAGGGCGTACAGGGTGCCGACGAGGACCGGGTCGTGGGCGCCGTCGTAGATCCAGCGGGTGCCGAGGACACCGTGCTCGGAGGTGCCGATGAGGGCCTGCTCGGCACCGTCGAGCGGTTTGCCCCGGTACGTCATCGGCACGAGGTACGCGACGGCGTCCGGGCCCTCGCCGTCGGTGACGACCATGAACTCGACCCCGACCTCGCCCTCGGGGTCGTCGAGGCGGAACCCGCCGGCCTTCACCGGCCGAGGGGCGTGCGGTCCGGCGGCGTACCAGGCACGGGTCGGCAGCCAGTCGGCGAGGAGCTCCAGCTTGGTCGGCCGCATGGTGGTCCGGTGGATGAGGGCCATGGTGGGTCGCTTCCTCTCGCAGGGGGCTGCCGGTGGCGCCCGTCAACGTAACAGAGGGGCGTGGGGCCGGCCCCGGGCCGCCCGGCCCTCGCCGTCGGACGCCGGATCCCTCGTGTGATGATCTGCGGGACGCGGGTCCGGAGGGGACCCGCGGGGGAGAGAGAACATGGGATTCACGGACGCCAACGGCGTCGACCTGTCGGGTGTCACCGGCAGGCTCATCCAGACGGTGGACCTGGTGCAGGGCCCCGCTCCGCAGGCGATAGCCACCGACACCGTCAACGGGCACGTCTTCGTGCTCCAGCTGGAGTCGTCGGCCACCGCGCCGGGGGACTCCGGCAACATGTACCTGAACCGGATCGACCGCACGACGGGCGCGGTCACCGGCTCCATGCGGCTGAAGGGCTTCGGCCACGGGCTCTCGATGGGCTGCCAGCCCGTGGGGGCGGACAGCCACCTGTGGACCGAGTGCGGTCCGGTGCACGTCACCAGCAGCGGCGTCGCGTTCGGGAAGAGCGTGACCCGGTTCAAGTTCGTGGCGGGCGGAGTGCTGGACGCGGCGGCGATCCCGACGGCGCAGAAGTTCACCCCGCCGGGCTCCACGGCGGGCACGGGTCCCTCGTTCGACCCGACCACCGGCCTGCTCACCGTCATGTACCACAAGGACGGAAAGCGACACTTCACCCGGTACGACGCGAACCTGGCCGCCACCGGCGACTGGACGCCCGTCGGCACGACCTTCGTCATGCCGGCCGGCGAGGACGTCACGCCGGCCGTGCCGTCCCCGTACCCGCTGGAGAAGACCCTCACCTCGCAGGGCTACCAGACGCTGGGGGACGTGCTGTACGCGTACCACTGGGCGCCGTACGACGCGAAGACGTACCCGGACACGGTGCCGAGCGCCTTCCCCGGCATCGCCTTCATGACCTCGTACGACTGGGCGACCGGGCAGCGCCTCGACCGGCAGGTCGTCACCGGCGCGGACGGCCTGGAGCGGCGCGAGCCGGAGGGCGTGGCGGTCGAGGTCGATCCGGCGACGCAGGAGACCCGGCTGCTGTTCGGCTTCAGCAACACCGTGCCCGGCACGACGGGTTCGCGGGACGTCACGGTCTGCTGGTACCCGACGAAGCCCGCAGTCGACGGCGTGAAGGTGCTCGCCGACTGGGAGGACCTGACGCTCGCGACCGGCGTCACCGCGGGCACCGAGCGCCCGCGCGGCCGGCTCGTCGCCCTCGCCGGCACCACGTACCTCCAGCTGCGCGGCACCCTGACGTGCAACCTCACCGAGGACGGCAGGATCGCGACCCTGCCGCACCGGCTCCGCCCGACCCGGCAGACCCGGCAGAACGTGCCGCGGAACAACAACACCGGGCGCTGCGTGTGCCGCGTCGAGGCGAACATCCGCGGCGAGCTGTGGGCGTACGGCGCCTACGCCGACAACGCGATCACCTGGATCGACCTGGACGGCGTCTCCGTCGCCTGGCGCTGACCCGCCCGCCTCCCCCGTCGCCGTTCCACCCCCCTTTCCCGAAGGATCACTTGATGAACACGTCGCCCTCGGCGTCGACCAGCCGCCGTTCCCTGCTCACCGCCGCGCTCGCCGCGCCCGTCGCCGCCGTCGCCGTCCCGCTCGCCACGGCCGCGCCGGCGGCCGCGGAGGGCCTCGACGGCTGCCAGACCGTCGTCGACTGGACCGCCATCACCCCGGCGGCCGGGATCACCCCCGACGCCGCCGCCCCGCTCCAGGCGCGGGTCATCCGCCTCGCCGGCACCGAGTTCCTCCAGCTGCGCGGCACCCTCAGCTGCAACCTCACCGCCGACGCCACCCTCGGTACGCTGCCGGCCACGATCGTGCCGCCCAAGCTGACCCGCGGCGTCGTGCCGCGCAACAACAACCTGGGCATCAACGCGATCCGCGTCGAGGCGAACACGGCCCGCGCCCTCAAGGTGTACGGCCCCCAGTCGTCCAACCCGGTCACCTGGATCCAGCTGGACTCCTTCTCGTCCGTCCTCCGCTGACCCGCCGTCCCCGACCGGGCGGATCGGTCCGGCGGCCATGCCCCCCGCGCACGGCCGCCGGACCGGGCTCTCAACGGGGCGACTGCCCGCTCATGACGTGCCGTACGTTGCGCAGCCGGGCCTCGACGTTGGCGTGGGCGGACCGGGGGGCGGGCCCGGCGCCGTCCGGCACGGCCGCCGTCGGCACCGCCGGGACCGGTGTGGTCGGGGCCGGTGTCGCCGGCGGCACCGCCCCGGGCGGCAGCTCCGCCGCCGCCTCGCCCCGCCCCTCCCGTACGAGGACGTCCTCCAGCGCCTCCCCGAAACCGAGGCCCACGGCGTAGGCGTCCGCCTTGAACTCGGCGTGGCGGTGGAGCCACGCCACGAGCAGCGGCGCGACCGTGACCGGCACCACCAGCCACCACATGCCCTGGACGACGGTGAGCTGGAAGAGGAACCAGCCGATCATCAGGGTGAGGCAGCCTCCGCAGGCGAACCCCGCCCTGTTCCCGACCCCGAAGAGGAACACGATCAGCGCGAGGGTCAGCCGTCCGGCCACGCGGGCCGGCATCGCGTACCAGTCGGCCAGCATCGCGGCCCAGGTGTGCCCGCCCACGTGGTGCCCCAGCTCGTGCGCGAGCACCGCGGCGAGCCGCGTGTTGGACAGCCGGTCCAGCGCGTGCCGGGTGACGGCCACGATGTGGCCCGCGGCCGCGGTCGCGTTGAGCTCGGCCCGCTCCTGGATCCAGAGTTCGTAGTTCTCCCGGTCGACCCCCGCGCGCCGGGTGACCTGCTCCCACACCACGTCGAGCCGCCGCGCCTCCTCCGGCGACGGCCGCCGCATCCCGAACATCCGCTGCGCGATGGCCGTTTCGACCCGCCGGTTGAAGACGAGCGGCCCGGAGAGCAGCCAGGCGATCGGCACCACGACTCCGAGCGCGACGTGGACCACCGCCGACGCGAAGGTGACGACCGCGAGGCTGACGAGCCCGATCGGCACGGTCAGCAGCAGATGCGACAACGCGGCCCCGTCGACGCCTCGCTGACGCGCCTTCACCATCCGCCGCCCGGTGTCCAGTGCGAGATCGTCCCGGTCGTCGCCGCCGAACCCGCCTCCGTACGGGGCGGAAAGAACGGGCGGAGCGGGGGGAAGGGGTGGAACGGGAGCGGCCGGCACGGGCAGGGGCGGCGGAACGGGCGACGCTCCCGGCACCGCCTCCCGACCGGGTACCGCGGACGGCGGAGCTCCCCCGACGGCCGGTCCGGCCGAACCGGCCTGGCCGACCCCGCCGGCCGACGGCCCGGCGGGCCCGGGGGACGGAGGGCCCGGGTACGGCGGGGGCGCCGCCTCAAGGGGGTACGGCGGAGGCGCCTCACCGGCATACGGCGGGGCCTCCTCAGCCGGGTCCGCCGGGGGGACGTCCTCCGGGTACGCCGGGGGCGCCTCACCCGGGTACACAGGGGCCACGCCCTCCGGATACGACGGAGGCGCCTCAGCCGGGTACGTAGGGGGCACGTCCTCCGGGTACGCAGGGGGGACATCCTCCGGGTACGCCGGGAGCTCCTCACCCGGGTACGCCGGGGGGGCGTCCACCGGATACGCCGGCGGGCCCGGCTCCGGAGACGCGGGAAGGGCGTCGCCCGGGTACGCGGGCGGGGCCGTCTCGGGGTGCTTGGCGGGCGTCTCGCCCGGATACGGCGGAGGTGCTTCCCCCGGATACGGCGGAGGCGCTTCCCCCGGGAACGGCAGCAGCACATCGCCCCGGCGTGGCGGGGGCACGCTTTCCGGATACGCCGGGGCCGGCTCCCCCGGGTACCGCGGAGGCGCGCCCGCCGGGTGTGCGGGGGCGGTGTTGCCCGGGTGGAAGGGCGGGTCCGGGGGTGTGGGGTCGGACATGGTGGGGCTCCTGGGGTGGGTGGGGCGAGGGGTCAGCCGGTCAGGAGGGCGCCCGGGAGGAGGACCAGGGCCACGGTGAAGCCGGCCATTCCGGCGCGCAGCCAGCCGTACTTGATCGAGACGATCCGGCTGTTCTCGATGAGGGAGGTGAGGACGGCGGAGTCCGGTGAACGGTCGGTCTCCCGCAGCGCTTCCTCCAGGACCGCCCGGCCGTGGCGCGCGGCGCCCCGGATGTCGGCGAAGTGGGTGAGCGGCGCGCCGGGGCTCCAGTCGACGGCTCGGTAGCGCGGGACGACGGCCATCAGCAGGGCGACCAGGGAGACGAGGAAGCAGACGGCGCCCGTCCACCACATGATCTGGCCCGGGACCGCGAGCTGCGTGGGGTGCCAGCCGCGTACGGCGAGCACGCCCACGAGCGCGGCCGCGGCCATGCCCTGTGCGGCCACGAGCACGGAGCCCTTGGTGTCGGCGCGGGCGGCCTCCAGGCGCAGTTCCGCGAGGAGCCGTTCGGCCGTGCGCCGCCCCGGCACCGGGGCGGGCGTCGTCGGCGGCTGCGGGTCGGCGCTCATCGCGGCGGCCTCGGGGGCGCCGGGTAGCCGAAGACCTCGCCGGTCCCGCCGTCCTCGCCGGCCCCGCCGGTCCCCCCGGTCCCGGCCCGCTCCGCGTGCTCGGCGGGCGGCGGCGGGGCCTGGGGCGGGACCGGCCCCGCCTCCGGGGCCGTCGGCCCGGTCGCGCCGGGTGGCAGCTGCCGGTCCCCTCCCTGGTACAGCTTGGCGCTGAGGACCTCCTTCATGACGTTCGCCGCGAGCCGCCGCGGTTCGTCCATCTGGTGCTCCTCCAGGCCGCCGGGCCCGCCGCCGAGCGCCTGGAGGGCGACGTTGAGCTGGTTGTCCATCAGCCGGAGCTGGTCGGCCCGCAGGTTCTCCATGACGAGGCGGGTGTCCTCGGGGTGCCGGGCGAGCTGGAAGGCCATGGCGGCGGGGCCGCCGCGCTCCAGGTAGTACGTGTAGAAGTCGATCTTCTGCGCCTCGATCGCCTGGAGTTCGAGCTCCTGGTTCCCGCGCGCGACCCGGCGCTCGTGGTCGAGGGCCTGCCGTTCGAGCTCGACCTGGTGCTGCTGCCGGCCCTGCGCCAGGGCGCGCTCCGCGGCCAGTTCGTCCTCGCGCATGAGGAGGACGTGCTGGGGTTCGAGCTGCTGCCGGGCGAACTCGATCTCCCGCAGCCGCCGGGCCTGTTCGAGGGTGGCCTCGTCGCGCCGGATCTGGAGGCCGCAGTGGACCGCGAGCCCGGCTCGGGCGCCGACGGGTCCGGCGCTTTCGAGGGCCTTGCGGGCGTGGAGTTCGGCGGCGGCGCTGTCCTCCATGGCGTAGCCGCGGAGCACCGGCCGGAGGATCTGCTCGACGGAACGCTGCACGAGGGCGGGTACGTTGCGCTCCCCGCTGGCGACGAACGCGGCCGGGTCGGTCACCTGCCAGGTGCAGTCGAGCGAGACCTCGAAGAGGAAGGCGTCGTTCTGGCTGGCGAGCGCGAGCACGGCGGTCGCCTCGTGGCGCCCGGTGTCGACCTCGTACACGCTGGTCCAGCGGCGGGTGGCGAGCTCGGTGCGGCTGGGGCGGCTCGGCGGCGGGAAGGCGTCGAGCGCGCCCTGCGCGGTGGTGAAGACGAGCGCGTGGTCGATCCGGGTGGCCCGCAGCGGCTTGAAGCGGGACAGCTCCTGGATGGTGATCACGGGATCGACGAGGACGGTGTGGCGGTGGGCGTCCTGCTGCCACTGGGGCGGCTGGTTCATCATCGTGACGCTGCTCCTTGGAACGGTTCGTACGAGGGGCCGGAGGGGTCGGAAGGACCGGTGGGGGCGGCGGGCCGCGCTCCGGTGAGGGCGTCGCGCAGCCGGAGGGCGACCGCCACCGGCACGGGGCCGAGGGCGGTGTCCACCGGTTCGGCCCGCAGGTTCTCCAGGAGGTAGGCGATCCGGCGGTGGTCCTCGACGGAGACGGCGAGGAGCGGCAGCAGTCCGGCGAGCGCGGTCTCGGCGCCCGGGTCGGTGTCCGCGGCCCGCACCCAGGTGCGCAGCACGTTGAGCCCGGACGCCGAGCAGACGGGGTCGTTGAGGACGCTGCGCCAGAGCGCGGCGAGGTCCTGGCGCAGGGCCGCGCCGTCCGTGCCGGGGGTGGGGTCGGCCCGGCCGAACAGGTCGAGCAGCAGCGGGCGGCCGAAGCCGTCGGGGCCGTCGGTGGGGCCGCAGGCGTGCACCAGGGTGCGCAGCACGAAGTCGCGGGTGGTGCCGCGGGCGAGGCCCGGGAGGTCGGCCCACAGGTCGGCGGCGGCGCCCCAGTCGCCCCGGCCGGCCGCCTCCTGTCCGCCCGCGAGGAGGAGGGCGGCGGCGGACTGGGCGAGCTCGTCGCGTTCCTCCGCCCAGCCGCGGACCGGCCCGCCGCGCGCCTCCATGCGCCGTACGGCCTCGGTCAGGGCGAGCAGGGCCTCGTGGGGGAAGGCGTCGCCGACGAGGGCGTAGGCGCGGACCGCGGTCCAGCGCAGCCGGTGGTCGGAGGCGGTGCACCACTCGGCGAGGATCCGGGAGACGTGCGGGGCGCCGAGGTGGTGGGCGAGGGCGAGCGCGTTGGCGGCGGCGAGCCGGGCCCGCAGCCTGCGGTCGCCGGCCCAGCCTCGTACGAGGAGGGCCATCGCGGACGGCAGGTCGGCCTGTGCCATGACGGCGGCGGTGGCGGCGGCCCGGGTGCGGACGACGGGTCGGGGGTCGTCGGCGAGCAGCCGCAGCCACCGGACGAGGGCGGGACGGGACGAGGGGTGGCCGGTCCAGACCTCGCGGAGCAGGGTGAGCGCGGTGAGCTTGTCGCGGAACTGGACCTTGGTCTGGAGCACCGGTCCCCACTCGGTCTGCTCCGGCTCCTGGTACCGCTCGGCGAGGGCCTGTTCGACGCGCTGGGCGCTGGAGGTGCCGAAGACGGGGATGCGGGCCGGTTCGCCGGGGTTCTCGATGCGCTGGAGGAGTCCGTACAGGCTGTCGCCGAGTTCGGCGGTGAGGGGGTAGGGGGCCTCGTCGAAGGTGGCGAGGGCGATCAGGAACGCCTTGTCGTGCAGGGTGTGTTCGGCGCTGTCGAACCAGGCGCGGACCTGTCGTTCGGCGGCGACGTGCCCGAAGGAGCCGAGCGCGGCGAGCGTGACGGTGCCGCGGGCGTGACCGGCGACGTGCTCGGCGAAGCGGGCGGTCTCGGCGACCGGCCGGTGGTGGGCGAGGACGGCCTTGACCTCGGCGAGTCCGAGGAGTTCGGCGACGTCCCGGCCGGCGAGGTCCTTGGTGCGCAGGTGTCCGGCGAGGAGGGCCTCGGGCTCGGGCGGACGCCACGCCACGTGGCCGGTGCCGGCGGGGACGACGGGGTGCGGTCCGGTGACGAGGACGAGGTGGCCGTCGGTGGCCCGGAGCCGTTCGCCGAGGGCGCGCAGATGGTGTTCGAGCAGGGGGCGCTCGGGGGTGGCGGCGAAGTCGGCGACGAAGTGGCCGCAGCCGTCGCGGAGTTCACCGGCGAGGCGGCCGGCGCCGAGCCCCGGGTCGAGGGCGCGGTAGGAGCGGGCGCCGGCCTCGCGGAGCAGCATCAGGGCGGCGGTGCGGCGGCCGGTGGTGGCGGGTCCGGAGAGGATCACGACGCGGTGCGTCCTCAGCACGTCGAGCGCGCGCCCGAACGGTCCGTCCTCCTCCCCCCGCCCCTCCCCGTCGCCGTCACCGTCCCGCTCTTCCGCGCGCGGCCGTACGAAGTGCCGGGCCAGGTGCTCGACTTCGGCGGCGGGGATCTCGCCGGAGCGCTCCTCGGTGTCACCGCCGAGGTGGTACTCGACCACCTTGCCGCCGAGGACGACGTCGCCGGTGACGTGGCCGCCGCTCACCCCGTGCTGGTCCCCCGCGACGACGGAGCCGCCGATGCGGGCGGAGTGGCCGAGCATGAAGCCGGGACTGTGGCGGTAGAGGTCGCGGCGGGAGTGCCAGGCGTACTCGGTCTCGGTCTCGGCGTCGGTGCCGTCGTCCTCCGTCGCCGTGCCGCCGTCGGCGGCGGGCGCGCCCTCGGCCGGCGGCGGGGCGGCGGTCGCCGCGTACGGCGGTGCCGCGCCCGGCTCGCCGGGGGCGGGGGGCTGCTCCTGGGGGGTGCTCATGCCGGGCTCCCTTCGGTGCCGCCGAGGACGACGTCGCCGTGGACGGTGCCGCCGCTGACGCCGTGCTGGTTCCCGGCGACGAAGGAGCCGTGGACGACGGGGTTGCCGTGGAAGTGGAAGACGGGCGCGGACCGCGCGGCCTCCGGCTCGGGCTCCGGCTTCGCCTTCGGCTCCGGCTCCGGCTCCGGCTCCGTCTTCTCCTCCGGCTCGGGGGAAGGCGGGGCGGCCTCGGCCGACGACGGGCGCGGTACGGGACCGGGCGCGGCCGCCGCCTCCGCCGCCCGCGCCGGCCCGGGGCCCGCCGGCTGCGCGTCCCCCTGGTGGATCCACGCGGCCAGCACGCCGTCCTTCACCTCCACGTCGGCGGGCCGGAAGAGCTCCGGCCTGACGCCCCGGTGCCCGTGCCGGACGATGCCCTCGTAGACGGGCGCGCTGACGGCGAGGACGGCGTGCTCGCGGGGGCGGGCGGCGAGCGCCGCGCGCAGGACGTCGGCGTCGAGCAGCCGGCAGGCCTGGTTGAGGTCGTGGCCCACGATGCCGCCGGTGGTCCTGGCGTGGGGGTCGTGGGCGACCTCGCCGGAGGCGAGGACCATCCGCAGGCGCATCTGCGCGCTGTCCGAGGCGAGCAGGTTGTGCTCATGGAGCAGGTCGGGGGCGGTGGTGAGGAGGGCGCGCAGCAGGGCGGTCTTGGCGACGTCGCCGCTGAGGAGCACGATCAGGCCGTCGCCCCGGTCCTCGCGGTACTGCTGGGTGGGCTCGACGCCGGCCGCCTCCAGCGTCCGGTCGACGAGATGGTTCAGACGGCGCCGGAGCACGGCCTGCACCACGTCGTCGCGACGGCTGAACTTCTCGATGTCGAGGAGCAGGATGGTCCGGTTGACAGGCTCGCGCATGGACGCCTTCCACTGGTGACGGGGCCTTCGGTGGGGCCGGGGGGACATCGCGACGATGTCAGTCGCGGGGGGATCGGGGCGACGGCAGCGGACACACCGCTTCTGTGACCGTGTGCACAGAACGCCGGGGTGGTGCGTCGCGGGGCGTACGGAGGCGTCCGGGGCGTGCGGGGGTGACGCGGGGGCTCCCCGGGGGCGCGCTCAGGTGGTTCCGGCGCGCGCTATCCGGCGGAGTACGTCAGGTCGCACGACGACGAGGCCTCGCCGGCCGGTGCGTACGATCCCGCGTTCGCGCAGCTGTTTGAGGAGGCGCGCGACGGCCTCGCGGGAGGCGCCGACGGAGCCCGCGAGTTCGCTCTGGGTGAGTCCGGCGGTGAGCTGGACGCCGTCGTCGGACTCTTCGCCGTGGGTGCGGATGAGTTCGAGGAGCAGCAGCGCGAGGCGTTCCTGCACGTTGAGCGAGGCGTACTGGACGCGGCGGCGGTCGCTGTCACGGGTGCGGTCGGCGGTGAGGGCGAGCAACTTGCGCGCGATGCCCGGGCGTTCGTCGAGGAGGGCGCCGAAGCGGTCGGCGTCGAAGGCGAGGGCGTCGACGTGTTCGAGGGCGGTGACGGTGGCGCCCCGGGGCCGGCCGCTGAGGAGGGCCTGCTCGCCGACGATGTCGCCGGGGCCGCGGAGGGCGAGGAGCGCCTCGTAGCCGTTGGGGGCGGCGGAGGTCACCTTGGCCCAGCCGGAGAGGAGGACGAGGACGTGGGTGGAGGGTTCGTGCTCGCGTAAGAGGACCTGGCGCGAGGGGAAGGCGAGGGGGCTTCCGCCGCGGAGCAGCGCCTGTCTGTCGTCGGATTCCAGCCGCGCCACGAAGGGGACCTGGTCCTCGAACTGCGTCACCTGTCTTCTCCCGCCCCGCCCGCCTCTTCTGGGCCGTTCCCGCGCCTGGGACAAGCCGGGAGGTTAGCGCATCGGAGCGGAAGGTTCCTCCCGGGCGCCGGAGAGGACGGCGGGGGCGGGGCCGTCGGGGCGGACGGTGAGGCCGTAGGCGGTGCGGTGGGGACGGGAGCGGAAGCGGGGCACCGGGCCGGGCAACAGGTGTTCGAGGAGGGTGACGGACTCGCGGAGGGCGAACTGGAGGCCCAGGCAGGCGCGGGGGCCGATGCCGAAGGGCAGGTAGGCGCCGGGGTGACCGGGGCGTCGGCCGGGGACGGTGAAGCGGGTGGGGTCGAAGTCCTCCGGTTCCGGCCAGAGTTCGGGGTCGCGGTGGGTGAGGTAGGGGCAGACGAGGAGGTCGGTGCCGGCCGGCAGGGCGTGACCGGCGAGGGTGTCGGCCTCGGCGGCGTGGCGGGGCAGGATCCAGGCGGAGGGGTAGAGCCGGAGCGTCTCGTGGACGAGCGCCTGGACGGCCCGCTGCCGCTCGGGCGAGCCTTCGGGGCCGGCGGCGAGGGCGTGGGCACGGGCCTCGGGGTGGCGGTCGAGGAGGAGGTGCAGCCAGGTCAGGGTGGTGGCGGTGGTCTCGTGTCCGGCCACGAGGAGGGTGACGAGTTCGTCGCGGATGAGCCGGTCGGTGTACTCGGGCCTGCTCTCGGCGGCTTCGACGAGGACGCGCAGCAGGCCGGGGCCGTCGGGTCCGGCGTCGGCGTCACGGGCGGCGCGGACGGCCCGTTCGGCGACGGCGTCGATGCGGGCGACGTCGGCGGCCACGGCGGCCCGGGCGGCGAACGCGTCGGCGGGCAGGCTCGGCAGGACGGCCACCACCTGGGCGACGGCGCCGAGTTCCGCCTCGGTGGCGGGGTCCAGCGGGTGGCCGGTGAGGGCGCGCCAGATGGTGTCGAGGGCGAAGCGCCGCATCTCGTCGCCGAGGTCGAAGGCCTCGCCGGTGCGGGCGTACTCCTTCCAGCGCGCGGCCGCCACCTGGGCGGCGGCGGTGATCCGCCCCTCGTAGCGGCGCATGCCGGGGCCGGTGAACTGGGACTGGAGGAGGCGGCGCTGGCGCTGCCAGGCCTCGCCGGTGGCGGAGAGGACGCCGTCGCCGACGAGGACGCGGGCGCGGTGCGAGCGCTTGACGTACCGGTCGGGGTGCTGGGCGAGGACGTGCCGGACGGCGTCGGGGTCGGTGACGAGCACGGTGGGCGCGGCCCCGGGCGCGGGGCGGAACGCGCCGATGCCGCCGAGCCGTTCGCGCACGAGGGTGAGCAGGTCGACCAGCTCGCCCCCGTCGGCGCGCCACCGGGCCACGAGGTCGGGGTCGAGTTCGGGGATGCCCACGGAGCGGCTCCTGTTCGGCGCCCGCACGCCCGCGCGTGCGGGGAGGGGGTGGCGCGCGGTCACCTCGCACTGTAGGGGCGCGGCGGCGCGGGGCGACAGCGCGCCGCCGGACGGGCGTCGTCCCGTTCTGGCGTGAAGTGGGCTTTGTTCGGCGGGTGTTCGGGTCCGGGGGAAAGAAGGATCGACACGTCGCCTCCGTTGACGTGCCCGCAACAGTAAGGAAGCTTTACTGACAACTGACAACTGGCAACCGGCACCTGCTGACTGGTCACTGATGGCTGATCGCTGATGGCTGATGACTGATGGCTGACGACTTCGGCGACTGGCATGCGACAGGAGGAGACGACCCCCATGCGCAGAACGATCCCGGCCGCGGCAGCCGCGGCCCTCGCCGGCCTGGTCGCCGCGGGGCTGCTGACCCCGTCGGCCCGCGCCGACACCGCGCCCGCCCTCACCGCCTCGATCGCCCGGGCGAGCGTCTGGAGCAGCGGTTACGGCGCCGACGTGACCGTGGCGAACGCCGGTGACGCCCCGGCGGCGGGCTGGACGGTCGAGTTCGACCTCCCCGAGGGCACCTCGGTCACCAGCCACTGGTCGGCGACGAAGACCCTGAGCGGCCGGCACTACACCTTCACCAACGTCTCCTGGAACGGCTCGGTCGCACCGGGCGGGACGCAGGGGTTCGGCTTCAACGCGAGCGGCCTCGGCCTCCCGCTCAACTGCACGGTCAACGGCGCCCCTTGCGGGGGCGGCACCCCGACACCGACACCATCGCCCACGCCCACCTCCACTCCCTCCCCCACCCCGACTCCCACGCCGACCCCGACGACGGCCCCGCCCACCGGCCCCGTCGTCGACGTCGCCACCGCCGCGCAGCTCCAGGCCGCGCTCGCCTCCGCCGCGCCCGGCCAGACGATCCGGATGGCACCCGGCGAGTACCGGGGCTCCTTCGTCGCACAGCGGCCCGGCGCGGCGGACCGGCCGATCACGCTCACCGGCCCGCGCACGGCGGTGCTCGTCAACGACGGACCCTCCGGCAGCGGCCCCTCGTGCCCCGTGCCGACCGCCGGCTGGGACCCGGGCTACGGCCTGTGGCTGTACCGGGCGCCGTACTGGAACCTGGAGGGCTTCACCGTCCGGGACTCCAAGAAGGGGCTGGTCGTCGACGCCTCCCCGCACGTGACGGCGGACGGGCTGTACGTGCACCGCGTCGAGGAGGAGGGCGTGCACTTCCGCCGCTCCTCCTCGGACGGAGTGCTCCGCGACTCGACGGTCGAGGAGACGGGGCTGGTCCAGCCGGGCTACGGCGAGGGCGTGTACATCGGCTCGGCCGGCTCCAACTGGGGCTGCCACGGCAACGAGGGCGGCGCCGACCGCTCGGACCGGGTGCTGGTGGAGAACAACCGCATCGGCCCGAACGTCGCCGCCGAGGCCGTCGACGTCAAGGAGGGCACCTTCGGCGGCGTCATCCGCGGGAACACCTTCGACGGGCGCGGGATCACCGGCCAGAACTCGGCGGACTCGTGGATCGACGTGAAGGGCGTCGACTACCTCATCGAGGGCAACACCGGCACGTTCACCGCGCCGGGCACCTTCGCCAACGGATACGAGACCCACAACCCGGCCACCACGCCCGCCTTCCCGAACGGCTGCGGCAACGTCTGGCGCGGCAACGACTCGGACCTGGGCGGGGTGGGCGCGTACGCCGTCCGGATCACGTCGACGTCGAAGTGCCCGGGCCGGCTCAACGTCGTCCACGCCTCGAACACGGTGCGCGGCGCCACGACCGGCCTGACCAACATCGCGGTCACCCCCTAGGGCGTGTCCGGACGTCGTTGTCGGGTGATCACCCGGTGCGTAGGGTCGCCGGTGACACGCACCGACCGCGTCCGAGGTCGGAGGCTCCGCCGCCGGCGGGGGCCATGAGCGGCGGCCACGGGGAAGGAATCAGTTGAAGAGGCGTTTCTTGGCCATGGCCGCCGGCATGGCGACCGTTGCGCTCGCGCTGCTCCGGCCGGGCGGTTCACAGGCCCAGGCCGAGCAGGGTGTCCAGGCCGCGGAGGACTACGGCCTGTCGTTGGACAACTTCGTCCTGCGGCCGGTACGCAACCAGGCCACGTTGGGCAGGCTCACGAGCGAGCTGAAGGCCGACATCCCGACGGTCGGGGTCAACAGGATCCTCCAGGAGGCGAACAACACGGGCACACCGGAACGGTCCGGCCCGTGCAACCCGTCCGCGTCGGCCGGGGTCCCCATCGGGAACCTGTACAGCAGCATCTGCTTCGACGCCGACGACGCGGGAACCGACGGCGGCACCCCCGAGTGGCGTCCCCAGGGCGTGACGAGCGTCGCCGACGCCGACGCGGACCAGGTCTGGGGCGATCCCGAACCCGACATCGGCTGGTACCCGTCCGAGCACCGGCCGATGATCGTCACCTGGTACCACCTGGACGAGGTCACCGAGTCCCCTGACGAGAACGGAAAGAACACCGACGTCAAGGGCGCGCGGATCAGCATCATCGACAAGAACACCGGCAAGTACGCGCACGTCCTGCTGGTCTACCCGTACGACAACGTCAACCAGAACGCCAGCTACATGAGCCTGCGCACGTCGCAGCACTACGGAAAGGGTTCCCTGCACGCCGGCGGCGCCGTGTGGTACGGGTACAAGCTGTACGTGCCCGACACGGCCCGTGGTTTCCGGGTGTTCGACCTGCGGGACATCATGGACCTCAAGGCCGCGGGCGCCAAGGGCAACCTGACCGAGAAGCGCATGGTGGGCCGGCAGGACGGCGTCTACTACGGTCACGGCTACCGGTACGTCCTCCCCGAGACCACCGGCTGGACCAACGCCGCATGCGACGACTTCGACATCCCCGGCGGCCTGCCCGGCTGCGACATGCAGGACGAGGCCAAGAAGTGCACCGCGGACGACCGCACGCCGAGGACCAGTTACGCGAGCCTGGACCGCTCCGGATCCGTACGGCACATCGTGAGCGGTGAATGGTGCTCGGCAGCCGACGCGTCCGGTCCGAAGGAGACGGGCCGGGTCGTCCGCTGGCCGATGGAGACCAGCGGCGGAGTCCCGCGTACCGACGCGAACGGGATGTGGCGGGCCGACGCGGCCTACCGCATCCCCTATGTCCCCGCATGGGAGCAGAACGGCACCGTCCAGGGCGCGGCCGTGATCGACGGGACCTGGTACCTGAGCCAGAGCTACGGTTCCACGAAGCTGGGCACCCTGATCAAGGCCACCCAGCCCGGCACCAGCACCGGAACGCTGACCGCCGACCCCGACCGCCGCGTCGCGGCGATCGGCGTGGAGGACCTCTCGGTCTGGCCGCGGGACGGAGCCGACCTCATCTGGACCGTCAGCGAATTCCCGGGGAAACGCATGCTGTACTCCGTCACCCAGTGACGGAGCCCGCCGGCCGCCCCGCCCCGGCGGGGCGGCCTCGGCCCCCGGCCCGGGCCGGGGGCTCGGGCCCTTGACCGTTCGTCAGGTGCGGCCCGGACGCCGGCTCCGCCCCGGCTCCCCTTCCGCCCCGACCCCGGCGCCTCGTCCGGCCCGCCCTCCTCACCCGTACGGCTCGAACCAGTGCCGGTCGAAGTACCGGGCGGTGGAGAAGGGGTGGTGCCGGTCGGTGAGCAGGCGGTACAGGAACTCGGTGATCGTGCCGTCGAACCTGACCCAGGAGTCGAAGTCGTCCTCGACCGCGACGATCGGCCAGCGGTCGGGATCGCGGCCCTCGGTGAGCCAGTAGAACGTGTCGGCCTGCTCCGTGTCCCCCCACTGGAGCAGGCCGCCGGGCGCGGGGTGCACCGCGTACGGCTCCCACAGCGCGCCGCCGTGCGCGCGCACGTGCTCGGCGAGTCCGAGCGCGTTCCCAACGAGGTCCGAGCCGTTCCCTCCCGAGCCGGGCACGTACAGCCGGAGCCAGCCGTCGAAGGCGCCCTCGCCGAAGACCTCGGCGAGCTGCTTGTAGTCGACGGGGAGCGCCGTGCCGAGCCGGGCCTCCTCCGCCGCCCAGTCGACCGCGCGGCGGGGCGCGGCGAGGTCCCGGCCGGTCGTGGCGAGGATCCCGCCCAGCCAGCCGGACCCCTCGGGGAGCTCGGCGGCCGCGCTCCTGCCTTCGGCGACGACCAGCACGGGCCGGACGCCGAGCGGACCCCGTACGGCTCCGAGGCCGATCCACCGCCCGCCGTGCGACCAGCCCCGCATGCGGACGACCCGGTCCCCGAAGGGGGTGAGCAGCGGCAGCCCGGTGAGGTCGGTGACGTACGGGTCGACGTCGCCGTCCCACGCGAGGTTCCGCGCCCGCCCGTACCGCTCGACGAGCGCCCGCCGGAGGGCGTCGCAGGCGGCCTCGCCCTCCGGCGGCGCCACGCAGACGTGCCCGTCGGGGTGCCCGGGCTCCGCACACCGGAGCTCGTCGGTGTCCGCCCAGGCCCGGCGCCGCAGAAGGGCGAGGAGCTCTTCGAGGGGTTCGGCGGGGACGCGGGCGGGGGCTTCGTCGTACTCGCGTGGCAGGTTCACGCCGGGCATGCAACCAGACGCCACCGACAGCCGGCCCCGGTGGCCGGGCCCATGGGGCGGCACCCCAGCGCGTCGGATCACCGCGTCGGTCCCGAGCGGCCGCGCGCGGCGACGCGCGACCATGGCGGGAAACTCTGAATGATGGTTCACTTTTTCCATGGCCTACCGCAAGACCCCCGCCGAGCTCCGCCGGCTCGAAGCCGCCCGGGAGCACCTGGTCGCCTGCGCCACCTCCGTCGTCGCCGAGGTGGGCTGGGCCCAGGCCTCCGTGACGGCGGTCGCCGACGCCGCCGGCATCGCGGCCGGCTCCGTCTACCAGCACTTCCCGTCCAAGGCCGCGCTCGCCGTGGAGGTCTTCCGGCGTGCCGCCGGGCGCGAGGTCGAGGTCCTCGGCGAGGTCCTGGCCGCGCCCGGCGACCCCGTCGAGCGGCTGAGCCGCGGCGTCCAGGTCTTCGCCCGCCGCGCCCTGGAGAACCGCGGGCTCGCCTACGCCCTGCTCGCCGCCCCGGCCGAGCCCGCCGTGGGCGCCGAGCGGCTCGACTTCCGGCGCCGCTACCGCGCGCTCTTCGCCGAAGTGGTGCGCGAGGGGATCAAGGACGGGGTGCTGCCGGAGCAGAACGGGGAGATCACCGCCGCCGCGCTCACCGGCGCGGTCGGCGAGGTCCTCGTCGACCCGCTCGGCCACCCCGGCACGACCGGCACCGACGCCCTCCTCGCCGAACTCACCGCGATGGCGCTGCGCTGCGCGGGCGCCCCCGCGTCCTGAGCGCCGACCCGAGCGCCGACCCGGCCACCGGCCCGACCGCACCGCGCCCGCCCCACGACCGTCCGCCCCGCGACGCCCGCCCGACACCGCCTTCCGGAGGAGCGCACACCGTGACCACCACCCCCGGCTCCGGCCCCGCCCCGAGCACTCCCCAGAGCCGCCCCACCGCCGTGACGCACGCCGTCACCAACCAGGCCCCGCCGCTCACAGGCCACGACGCCGCCGACGACCCGGTGCTGCTCGAAGGCGTCGTCCGGGAGGGCGCCGGGTGGCACCTGGAGGACCTGCACCGCTTCGGCCGGGTCGTCACCGGTGAGGAGGCCCAGCGCTGGGCCGACCAGGCCAACCGCAACGAACCCGAGCTGCGCACCCACGACCGGTACGGCAACCGCGTCGACGAGGTCGAGTTCCACCCCGCGTACCACCGCCTGATGGACCTCTCGGTGGGCGAGGGCCTCGCCGGCGCCGCCTGGTCCGACGACCGGCCCGGCGCCCACGTGGCGCGCGCCGGCGGCTTCATGCTCGCCACCATGCTGGAACCGGGCCACCTGTGCCCGGTCTCGATGACGTACGCCGTCGTCCCGGCGCTGCGCCACTCCCCCGAGCTCGTGAAGACGTACGTGCCCCTGCTCACCAGCCGGTCGTACGAGCCGGGGCTGCGCACCCCGACGGAGAAGAGCGGGTTGCTCGCCGGGATGGGCATGACCGAGAAGCAGGGCGGCAGCGACGTCCGCGCCAACACCACGACCGCCACCGAACTCCCCGACGGCACCTGGCGCCTGCGCGGCCACAAGTGGTTCACCAGCGCACCCATGAACGACCTGTTCCTCGTCCTCGCGCAGGCGCCCGGCGGCCTCTCCTGCTTCCTCGTCCCGCGCGTCCTGCCCGACGGCAGCCGCAACACCTTCCGCATCCAGCGCCTCAAGGACAAGCTCGGCAACCGCTCCAACGCCTCCAGCGAACCGGAGTTCGACGACACGGTGGCGTGGCTCGTCGGCACCGAGGGCAAGGGCGTGCGGACGATCATCGACATGGTGACGATGACCCGCCTGGACTGCGTGCTCGGTTCCGCCGCCGGCATCCGAGGCGCGCTCGCGCAGGCGGCCCACCACGCCCGCCACCGCTCAGTGTTCGGGGCCACGCTGATCGACCAGCCGCTGATGCGCAACGTCCTCGCCGACCTGTCCCTCGAATCGGAGGCGGCCACCACCCTCGGCCTGCGCCTCGCCGGCGCCGCCGACCGCGCCCGCCTCGGCGACGAGCGCGAGCGCGCCTTCCTCCGTCTGGCCACCGCCGTCGGCAAGTACTGGGTGTGCAAGCGGCAGCCCGCCGCGGTCGCCGAGGCCCTGGAATGCCTCGGCGGCAACGGCTACGACGAGACGTCAGGCATGCCGCGCCTGTACCGCGAGGCCCCGCTCAACAGCATCTGGGAGGGCTCCGGCAACGTCAGCGCCCTCGACCTGCTGCGCGCCCTGGCCCGCGAACCCGAGGCGCTGGACGCCTTCCGCACGGAGGTGGAGGCGGCGTCCGGCGCGGACCGGCGGCTCGACGCGGCCTGGACCGCCCTCCAGGGCGAGCTGCGCCTCACCGAGGACGCCCCGCTGCGCGCCCGCCGGGTCGCCGAGCGGGCCGCCCTTGTCCTCCAGGGCTCCCTCCTGGTCCGGCACGCCCCGGCAGCGGTCGCCGACGCCTTCTGCGCGTCGCGCATCGAAGGCGACCAGGGCCTCGCCTTCGGCACCCTCCCGCCCGGCACGGACTTCACGGGCCTCCTGACCCGCCTGCCGGTCTGACCGACCCGCCGACTCGCCACACCCCCGCCCCGGAAGGGAATCCGCTCCCGCCGCAAAGAATTCCGCGGCGGGGGCGAATCCTTTCCGGGGGCCGCCGTCTCCTATCCCCGTACCGGTCGCACGGGCCGGTCCACGGAAGGAGACACCATGCTGGTCACCGCCCTCGTCGTCGGAGCCGTCCTCGTCGGAGCCTGCAGCTGGCATCTGCTGCGCCGGTACCGGAGCCGGGTCTGACCTGGCCGCGCACCCGGCTCCCCTGGACACCACGAGGATTGGCCCATGAACCGACCCTTCTCCTGGCCCGACGAGCGGCTGGTCAAGGCGGCGCAGGACGGTGACGTCGCCTCGCTGACCACCGTCGTCATGGAATCGCAGCCGCACGTGCGGAAGTTCGCCCTGTCCCTGTGCGCCTCGCCGCAGGACGCGGAGGACGCCGCGCAGGAGGCGCTGATCATCCTGTACCGGAAGATCGGCACCCTGCGGGCGTCCGGGGCGCTCGCCTCGTGGATGTTCCGCATCGTGCGCAACGAATGCCTCCGGCAGGTGCGCCGGCTCGTCCGGGGCGAGGAACCGGCGTCCGGGCCCGAGGGGGCCTCGGAACCCTCCGCCGAGGAGGCCGTCCTGCACCGCCTGGAGGCCCGGCGGATCGCCGCCGCCGTCGGCGCGCTCCCCCGCGACCAGCGGCAGGTCCTGATCATGCGGGACGTCCAGGGGCTGCCCGGCAGGACCGTGGCCCAGGCACTCGGCCTGAGCGACGCGGCGATGAAGTCGCGCCTCCACCGCGCCCGCACCACCCTCCGCCGGGCCCTGGCGGCCCCGGACGACCGGGCCCCCGGGGCCCACTCCACCGAAGGAGACCCGCACCCGTGACCACCACCCCGCCCGCCCTCGACGCCCACGCCCACCGCCCCACCGCCACCGCCGCCCACCCCGGCACCGCGAAGCCGGCCCCCCGCGCCCGCGACTACGCCAGCGCGTCCGTCCCGCGTCACCTAGCGCGCGGCGCGCTCGGATTCTGCCTGGTCGCCGGGGCGGTCGCGCTGCTGCCGGTGACCGGCCCCGTCAGCCTGCTCGCGGCGCCGCTGGCCCTGGTCGCCTTCCGCGGCTGCCCCACCTGCTGGGCGGTCGGCCTGGCGCAGACGATCTCCCGGGGCCGTCTGGAGCGGCAGTGCGACGACGGCGTCTGCACCCTGGCCAAGGCGTCTCCGCACCCCGCCGCGCCCTCGCCCCGGGCATGAATTCCCGACGGTCCTCGGGGGCGGCTGTTAGGCTGGTGGGGACGTTGATCGTGTATCGAGGAGAGCAGCAGACGTGGCGGGTGACGACGACATCTCCGGGTGAGATCCGGATCTGACGGCCACCGGACGGCGCCGAGGAGCGCGCACCGGGGTGGCCCGTTCGTCGTACCCAGCACTCAGTCCCCCGTCTGCCCGGGGCGGAGCCGTGTCCGCACGTCCGCCTCCGCCCCCTCCCTCCCCGCGAGGTCACCTTCATGTCCCACGCCTCCGTCGTCTGCTCCGGCCTCTCCTTCTCCTGGCCCGACGACACCCCCGTCTTCGACGACCTGTCCTTCAGCCTGACCGCGGGTCGTACGGGCCTGGTCGCGCCCAACGGCGCCGGGAAGAGCACCCTCCTGAAGCTCATCGCCGGCGAGCTGCGGCCCACCGGCGGCTCCGTCACGGTCGGCGGCACCCTCGGCCACCTGCCGCAGAGCCTCCCGCTGACGGCCGACCTCACCGTCGCCGACGTCCTCGGCGTCGCCGACGTCATCCGCGCCCTGGACGCCGTCGAGTCCGGCGACGTCGCCGAGGAGCACTTCGCGACCATCGGCGACGACTGGGACGTCGAGGAGCGCACCCGCGCCCAGCTCGAACGGCTCGGTCTCGGCGGGCTCGCCCTCGACCGCACGCTCGGCACCCTCAGCGGCGGCCGGATCGTCTCCCTCGGACTGGCCGCGCAGCTGCTGAAGCGGCCCGACGTGCTGCTGCTCGACGAACCGACCAACAACCTCGACGTGGAGGCCCGGCACAGGCTGTACGACGCGCTGTCGGACTTCGACGGCCTCCTCCTGGTCGTCGCCCACGACCGGGCGCTGCTCGACCGCATGGACGCCATCGCCGAGCTCGGCGGGTCCCGGCTGCGCCTGTACGGAGGGAACTTCACCTCCTACGAGGAGGCCGTGCGCGCCGAGCAGGACGTCGCAGAGAAGAACGTGCGCCACGCCGAACAGGAACTGAAGCGCGAGAAGCGGGAGTTGCAGCAGGCCCGCGAGCGTGCCGAGCGCCGGGCAAGCAACGCCGCCCGCAACCTCAAGAGCGCCGGCCTGCCCAAGATCTTCGCCGGCACCATGAAGCGCGGCGCGCAGGAGTCCGCGGGCCGGGCCGGGCAGACCCACGCCTCCCGGGTCGGCGAGGCGCAGGCCCGGCTGGACGAGGCCGGGCGGGCTCTCCGGGACGAGCAGCGTCTGGTCCTGGACCTGCCCGACACCCAAGTGCCCGCCGGGCGGGACCTGTTCCTCGGCACGGGGCTGCGGGTCCGGCACGAGGGCCGCGAGCTGTTCGGCACGGGCGGTGTCGACCTGTCCGTGCGCGGACCCGAGCGGATCGCGCTCACCGGGCCCAACGGCTCGGGGAAGACCACCCTGATGAGGATCGTCGCGGGTGAACTGGCTCCGGACGCGGGGGAGGTCAGGCGGGGCGGCGGGCGCGTCGCCGTCCTCTCGCAGCGGCTCGACCTGCTCGACCCGGAGCGGACGGTGGCGGAGAACTTCGCCGCGTTCGCTCCCGAACGGCCCGAGGCGGAGCGGATGAACCTGCTCGCCCGCTTCCTCTTCCGGGGCGCCCGGGCCCACCTGCCGGTCGGGGTCCTCTCCGGAGGGGAGCGGCTGCGGGCCACCCTCGCCTGTGTGCTGTACGCCGAGCCGGCCCCGCAGCTGCTGCTGCTCGACGAGCCGACGAACAACCTCGACCTGGTCGGCGTGGGTCAGTTGGAGGGCGCGCTGCAGTCGTACCGGGGTGCGTTCCTCGTGGTCAGCCATGACGAGCGGTTCCTCGCCGAGATCGGGGTGGACCGTCGGCTGCGGCTGGAGGGCGGCGCGCTGCGGACCGTGGGAGCCCCGGAGTGACCGGCGCCCCCGGGCCGGAGCCCCAGCTCTGGTAGGAAACCTTACTATCCGCTAGCATCCCCGCAGCGGCTCGGCGCGGCGGCCCTCCCCGGGGACGTGACGCGCTCAGCGAGAGCTCTGACCCGGCCGCCGAGCACCACCCCGTCGTGTGGCGTCCCGTATGCCACGCGGTCGGTCGTCCGCGCCCTTGTCCCAGGGTTTCCGCCCTAGGGCGCGGACGGCCCACGCCGTGGTGCCCCGGCACGGTGTCCAGCTCTCCCCCTCAGGCCAGGGAGCCAGGTATGCGCCTGTTCGCCTCCGCCCCACCTCGCCGCACCACGACCCCCCTCTCCCTCGCGCTCGCCGCCGTGCTGCTGCTCGTCGGCGGGCTCCTCCTCGCCCTGCCCGACCGGGCCGACGCCGCCGACACCCTCATCTCACAGGGGCGCCCGGCCACTTCGTCCTCCGTCGAGGACGGCACCTTCGGACCGGAGAAGGCCTTCGACGGCGACCCGGCCACCCGCTGGGCGAGCGCCGAGGGCGTCGACCCGCAGTGGCTCCGCGTCGACCTCGGCCCGTCCGCGACCGTCTCCCGCGTCAAGCTCGTGTGGGAGGCCGCCTACGCCACGGCGTACCGCGTGGAGATCTCCGCCGACGGCGTCACCTGGACCCGCCTCGCCACCGAGACCGCGGGGAACGGCGGCACCGACGACTGGACCGGGCTCACCGGGCAGGGCCGCCACCTGCGCGTCTACGGGACGTCACGGGGCACCCCGTACGGCTACTCGCTCTACTCGGTGGAGGTGTACGGCACCAGCGGCACGACGACACCGCCCACCGGCGCCTTCACGGTCGTCGCCGCCGGTGACATCGCCGCGCAGTGCACGGCCTCCAGCAGCTCCTGCGCCCACCCGAAGACGGCGGCCCTCGCCCAGCGCATCGCCCCCGCCTTCTACCTGACGATGGGCGACAACCAGTACGACGACGCCCGGCTGTCGGACTTCCGGAACTACTACGACAAGAGCTGGGGCGCCTTCAAGGCGAAGACCCGTCCCGTCCCCGGCAACCACGAGACGTACGACCCGGCCGGGCCGCTCGCCGGCTACGCGTCGTACTTCGGCTCGATCGCCTATCCGCAGGGCGAGCCGTACTACAGCTACGACCAGGGCAACTGGCACTTCGTCGCCCTCGACTCCAACTCCTTCGACGACCCCGCGCAGATCCAGTGGCTCAAGGACGACCTGGCGCGGAACACCAAGGGCTGCGTCGCCGCCTACTTCCACCACCCGCTGTACTCCTCCGGCGGCCACGGCAACGACCCCGTCTCCAAGCCGGTCTGGCGGATCCTGTACGCGGCCGGGGCCGACCTGGTCCTGAACGGCCACGACCACCACTACGAGCGCTTCGCCCCGCAGGACCCGGACGGGCGGGCCACCGCCGGCGGCATCGTCGAGATCGTCGGCGGCATGGGCGGCGCCGAGCCCTACGACATCGAGACCGTCCAGCCGAACAGCCAGAAGCGGATCAGCGGCACCTACGGGGTGCTGAAGCTGGACCTCACCGACACCACCTACACCTGGCAGTACGTCGGCGTCGACGACCGGGTCAAGGACTCCGCCCCGACCTACACCTGCCACTGATGTACCTCGCGACCACCGGTCGCCCGGACGCGCCGCCCGGCCCCCAGGGGGTCCGGCGGCGCGTCCCCGGCACCGTCCTCGCCCTCGGCACGGTCAGCCTCGTCACCGACGTCTCCTCCGAGATGGTGACGGCCGTCCTGCCGCTGTACCTGGTCCTCGGACTCGGCCTGTCGCCCCTCCAGTTCGGGCTGCTCGACGGCGTGTCGACCGGTGCCACCGCCCTCGTACGGCTCCTCGGCGGCGCCACCGCCGACCGCGGCGGTCGGCACAAGACGGTCGGCGGGCTCGGCTACGCCCTCTCCGCCCTCTCCCGGCTCGGCCTGCTCCTCGCCGGCGGCGCCACCGGCGGCATCGCCGGGGCCATCGCCGCCGACCGGCTCGGCAAGGGCGTCCGCACCGCCCCGCGCGACGCGCTGATCACCCTGCACACACCGCCCGAAAACCTCGGCCGCGCCTTCGGCGTCCACCGGGCCATGGACACCACCGGCGCCCTCCTCGGCCCGCTCGCCGCCTTCGCCCTGCTGTGGGCGACGGCCGACGCGTACGACGCCGTCTTCGCCGTCAGCTTCTGCGCCGGGACCTTCGGGGTGCTGCTGTGGCTCCTCCTCGTCCCCGGCCGCGGGCGCGGCGCCGCGTCCGCACCGCGGCCGGTGTCGCGCCGCGCGCGCGGCGGGCCGCTCGCCGCGCTCCGCACCCCCGGCCTCCGCCGGATCGTGCTGTGCGCCGGGCTCCTCGGGGCGGCGACCATCGGCGACTCCTTCCTCTACCTGCTGCTCCAGCGCCGACTGGAGCTCGACCCGACCTGGTTCCCCTTCCTGCCCCTCGGCGCCGCCGCCGTCTTCCTGCTGCTCGCCGTCCCGGCCGGCCGACTCGCCGACCGCCTCGGCCGGCGCGGCCCCCTGCTCTGGGGGCACGGCGCGCTGTTCCTCGCGTACGGCCTGCTCCTCGTGCCGCTGCCCGACGCGGTCGTCCTGCCCGGCGTCCTCGTCCTGCTCGGAGGGTTCTACGCCGCGACCGACGGCGTCCTGATGGCGCTGGCCGGACCGTTCCTCACCGACGGGCGGCAGGCGAGCGGGCTCGCCCTCGTCCAGACCGCCCAGGCGCTGGCCCGGGTCGGCGCCGCCGTCGCCTTCGGCGCGCTGTGGACCGCGAGCGGCCCGGAGACCGCGCTCGTCTCCGCGCTCGTCGTGCTCGCGGCCGCCGTCTGCTGCTGCGCGCGCCTCCTCCCCCGGGACCCCGCCCCCTTGCCCCGCGACCACCGCGAGAGGACCGACTGACCCATGCCCGCCCTGACCCACGCCACCACCCGCACCCGTGTGTGGATCCTCGTGCTCGCGCTGCTGCTGCTCGGCGGCGGGGCCACCGCCTACACCCTGCGGACGGCCTCGGGCCGCGCCGCCGCCACCGGGGCGGGCGCCGAACCCGGCTTCGTCCTGGACGGCGGGGCCGGCGCGCTCTACGCACGGGACACCGCCACCGGCCGGGTCGCCCGCGTCGATCCGGCCGCGCCCGGCGGACGTTCGGCGGGCGGCCCGGCCTGCGACCGCTTCCACGCGGCCGGGAACACCGCCCTCTGCCTCCAGCGCCGCCCGGGCGTCCCCGCCCGCTCGTACGCGATCGTGCTCGACCGGTCGCTGCGCGAGGTGCGCCGGATCGGCCTGCCGGGCATCCCCAGCCGGGCCCGGGTCTCCGCCTCCGGCTCGATGCTCGCCTGGACGATGTTCACCACCGGCGACTCGTACGCCCGCTCGTCCTTCTCCACCCGCACCTCGATCCTGGACCTGCGCACGGGCTACCTGGTGAAGAACATCGAGCAGCTCCCGCTGACCCTCGGCGGCCGGCGCCACCACGCCCCGGACGTCAACTACTGGGGCGTCACCTTCGCCGCCGACGACAACCGCTTCTACGCCACCGTCTCGACCGGCGGCCGTACGCACCTCGTCGAAGGCGACATGGCGGCCTGGTCCGCCCGCGCGCTCCGCGAGAACGTCGAATGCCCGTCCCTCTCCCCCGACGGCACCCGGATCGCGTTCAAGAAGCGGGTCTCCCCCGGCCCGCACGAGCCGTGGCGCCTGTACGTCCTCGACCTGGCCACCGGCCGCGAGCACCCGGTGGCCGAGCGGCGGGCCTTTGACGACCAGGCGCTGTGGCAGGACCCGGGCACCCTCGTCTACGGGCAGGCGGGCGGGGTCTGGTCGGTCCCGGCCGACGGCACGGGCTCCCCCCGCCTCCTCGCCGACCGCGCCTCCTCCCCGAGCGGCGCGGCGCCGTCCGGCTCCTGACGGCGCGACAGACGGGCGCGCGGCGGTGCGTCGGGGACTTTCCCGCACCCGCACTTCAGGTTAAGTTAGGCTTACCTAAGTTAGCCACGACGCCCTCTGGAGCACCCATGCGCCTCCGCCCCTCCCGCACCACGGGTCCGACCCCCGCCGAGCGGATGCGGTCGATCATCACGGTGGCCCACTCCATGACCGTCGTGGCCGACGGCCACCGCCACGAGGTCCACGGCCTGGACGGCACGGCCGCGATGGGCCGCCTCCACCTCCACGATCCTTCCGACGGCGCCGGTTCCGCAGGGGAGCCCCGCGTCCCGATCCGGGTCGAACTCACCGACATCGCACCCGCTCCCCTACGCGACCGGCTGCGGGCCCGCGTGACGCTCACCGGCCTCGTCGCGGCGCCCTACCGCCCGGAGACCGGCGAGAGCACGTGCGTGCAGCTGGGCCAGGCCGTCCTGGAGGACGCCGACGGCCGCACGTACGTCCCCCTCACCCAGCTGGAGGCGGCGGAGACCGACCCCCTGGCGGGCTGCGAGGCGGCCATGCTCCACCACCTCGTCGCCGACCACCCCGACCTGGTCACCCGCCTGCTGCGCCTCGCCGACCCGGCGCACACGCGGGGCCTCGAACGCGCCCTGCCGCTCGCGATCGACCGCTACGGCATCACGCTGCGCCTCGAACACGCCACCCGGCACCACGACGTGCGGCTGCCGTTCCCCACCGCGATCACCGAGGCCGACCAGGTCGGCCTCCAGATCCACGCCGTCCTGACCGCGGCGCGGCGCGCCGCCCACGCGCACCTGTCCGCCTGAGCGACGACGCCCGGGCCATGGGGTAGCGATGGGCCCATGCGACTCGCCACCGACACCCTGCTGCCCGTCGACACGTCGCTCGCCGCGGCCCTCGTCGTCCTGCTCCTCGTGGCCACCGGGACGGTGGCGCTGTTCCGGCTGTCCCCGGACGGATCGTCCGGGCGGGCCCGCGAGATCGTGACGGCCGGACTGCGGGCGGCGGCGCAGCTCGCCGCGGTGTCGGCGGTGATCGGCTGGGCCGTCCACCGCACCGCGGGCCTGATCGGGTTCCTGCTCCTGATGCTGTCCGTCGCGACCAGGACCGCCGGGCGCCGGATCACCGGCAACGGGACCTGGTGGTGGGCGGCCCTGCCCATCGCCGCCCCCGTGGTGCCCACCGTCACCGGGCTCGTCGCGGCGGGACTGCTGCCCGTGCCCGGCATCGCCGTCGTCCCGGTGGCCGGGATCCTGATCGGCGGCGCGCTGACCGCGACCGTCCTCGCCGGACGGCGGGCGCTGGACGAACTCGACCGGCGGCACGGCGAGGTCGAGGCCGGGCTCGCGCTCGGCCTCCCGGAGCGGGAGGCACGGCTCGAAGTGGCCCGCGCGGCGGCCTCGGACGCGCTGCTGCCCGCCCTGGACCAGACCCGCACCGTCGGCCTGGTGACGCTGCCGGGAGCCTTCGTCGGCATGCTCCTCGGCGGCGCCTCCCCCGTCACGGCCGGCGCGGTCCAGCTGTTCGTGCTCATCGCCCTGCTCGCCGTCGAGGCGCTCGCCATCGCCCTCACCCTGGATCTCGCCGCCCGCGGCCGGATCCACCGCCGGCCCGGCCACGACGCGGACACCAGGACGTGACGGCGGTCGCCCGCGGCGTCGTGGAGCCGCGGCAGGGGCCCGGCTGCGAAAACGAACGAGGGGCCGTTCCAGATCGCTCTGAAACGGCCCCTCGATCAACGACTCTCTCGAGTCGGGACGACAGGATTTGAACCTGCGACCCCTTGACCCCCAGTCAAGTGCGCTACCAAGCTGCGCCACGTCCCGTTGCCCGTCTGACCTGGGGTTTCCCCCGGCCCGTCGTGCAAGAGAACCATACCGCACTTCCCCCGATGGTCACGAACCGCTTGACGGGGGTCACTCCGGGGCGCGGCGGCAAGGACGACACATGCGTGCGGAACGTGGCGAGATTTCGACCCTCCGTGAGGGCCCCGGACGGACGCGGAGGCTCCAGATCACCCGCAACACAGTCGGAAGTGATCGTCAATAGTACAGGTTTCGGACAAATACGGGGGCGATATTGATCCACCCCGGAAAGATCAACACCATGAACGGGTCGGCCTGTTCGGGACGGGACCACCGCCGATGCACCACCTGTCCGGACCCCGCCGGACAGGCGTTTCGCAGGGAGGTACTCGTATGGACAGCTACTTCAGCAGCCGGCTTCATCATCGACTGCGCGAGACCGTACGCGATTTCGCCGAACGGGAGGTGCGGCCCCGCATAGCCGAGATGGAGGCCTCCCGCACGGTCCACCACGAGCTGTCCCGGCTGATCGCGGCCCAGGGCTGGCTGGGGGCGACGATCAGCCCCGAGTACGGCGGCATGGGCGCGGGCCACCTCGCCAAGACGATCATCATCGAGGAGCTGTCCCGGGTCAGCGGAGCCATGGGCGCCATGGTCCAGGCCTCCCAGCTGGGCACCGCCAAGATCGTCCACTTCGGCTCCGACGCCCAGCGCAAGACCTGGCTGCCGAAGATCGCCTCGGGCGAGTGCCTGCCGACGATCGCGGTCACCGAGCCGGAGTCCGGCGGTCACGTCCTCGGCATGCGGGCGAGCGCCGTCCGGGACGGCGACGACTACATCATCAACGGCAGCAAGGTCTACGTCGGAAACAGCCACGTCGGCGATCTGCACGGCGTCGTGGTCAGGACCGGCCCCGGGTCGAAGGGGCTCACCGCCTTCCTCGTCGAGTCCGACCGCCCCGGCTTCCGGCTCGGCCCGCAGCAGCCGGCCATGGGCCTGCACGGCTTCAGCTTCGGCGAGCTGATCTTCGAGAACTGCCGGATCCCGGCCGCCAACCGGCTGGGCGACGAGGGCGACGGCCTCGCCGTCGCGTACTCCTCCAGCGTGCTCTACGGCCGGGCCAACCTCACCGCCGTCTCCCTCGGCATCCACACGGCGATCCTGGAGGAGACCACCCGCTTCGCCGGAGAGCGGATCCGCTACGGCGAGCCGCTGTCGGAGCTGCCCACGGTGAAGCTCAAGCTGGGCCGCATGCAGTCGCGCCTGATGACCGCCCGGCTCGCCGCGTACCACGCGGTGCACCTGCTCGACCAGGGCCTTTCCTGCGACACCGAGCTGATGAACGCCAAACTGGTGAACGTCGAGTCGGCCATCGACTCCGGCCGCGACGCCATGGAGATCCACGCCGCCGCCGGCCTCTTCACCGACCGCTCCGTCGAGCGCTACCTCCGCGACGCGCACCACATCTTCGCGCCGGCCGGCACCTCCGACGTCCAGCTCCTGCGGCTCGGCGAGGTCGCCCTCGGCCAGGACAAGGGCAGCTGGTCGGAGCGGCTCTCCGAGCTGGTCCGCACCCCGGCGCCGGAGCCCGCCGCCCTCTGACCGGAAAGGGCGAGGGCCCGTACGGCGTACCGTACGGGCCCTCGCCTCCGCGTGCGCGCGGATCAGAACCTGCCGTCCTCCCGGCGGTGGATCTGCTCGACCAGCTCCGCCGCCATCTGCTTGATGGTCTCCAGGCCGGAGCGGCCCCAGGGCCGGACGTCGGTGTCGACCACGCAGATGGTGCCGAGCGCCACGCCGGTCCGGTCGATCAGCGGCGCGCCCATGTAGGAGCGGATGCCGATCTCGTCCACGACGGGGTTGCCGGCGAAGCGCGGGTAGTCGCAGACGTCCTCCAGGACGAGCGCCTTCCGCCGGACCACGACGTGCGGGCAGTAGCCGTGGTCACGCGCCATGAACCGGCCGACGCCGCCCGAGCCGGCCGCCGCCGCGCCCAGGTCGCTGCCCGAGTGGGAGCCGCCCGGGGTGTGCAGGCCGGCGAAGAACTGCCGGTTCTCGTCGATGAAGTTGACCATCGAGAACGGGGCTCCGGTGATCTCGGCGAGCCGCTGCGCGAACTCGTCGAAGGCCGGGTCGGGGCGTTCCCCGAGGCCCAGTTCGCGCAGCCGCCGGACCCGGTCCGGGGCCTCCTTGTCGATGGGGGTCAGGAGGAGGTGACCGGTCGGGTCGTAGGTCATGGCGTGACTCCGAAGCTCGGCTCGCTGGCCGGTGTCGAGTTGAGGAGGTGCTGGACGAGGGTCAGCAGCGTGCTGATGGCGGAGCTGGAGATGCGTGCGTCGCAGAGGACGATCGGCACCAGGGGGTCGAGGTCGAGGGCCTGCCGGATCTCCTCCCGGTCGTACCGGAAGGCGCCGTCGAACTCGTTGACCGCCACCACGAAGGCGATGCCCCGGCGTTCGAAGAAGTCGATCGCCGAGAAGCATTCCTGGAGGCGGCGGGTGTCGGCGAGGACGACCGCGCCGAGCGCGCCCTCGGACAGCTCGTCCCACATGAACCAGAACCGCTCCTGGCCCGGGGTGCCGAAGAGGTAGAGGACGTTGCGGTCGTCGAGGGTGATCCGGCCGAAGTCCATGGCCACGGTGGTCGTGGTCTTGTTCTCCACGCCCTCCAGGCTGTCGGTGGCGGCGCTGACCGAGGTCAGCAGCTCCTCCGTGCTGAGCGGTTCGATCTCGCTGACCGCTCCGACGAAGGTGGTCTTGCCCACGCCGAAACCCCCCGCCACCAGGATCTTCAGGGCGGTGGGGAAGGGGTCGGCCGCGAGACCGTCATGGCGTTCAGAGCCGCTGTCGTAGGCCATCGAGCACTGCCTCCAGCAAGGAACGGTCGGATGGATTGGCGTGGAAGCGGGGGGCCCGCGCGGTGAGGGCCCCACAGTCCACCAGGTCGGAGAGGAGGACCTTGGTGACGGCCGCCGGCAGCCTTAAGTGCGCCGCGATCTCGGCCACCGAGGTGGGCCCGTCGCACAGCCCGAGGGCCATGTCGTGCTCGGGGCCCATGTGGGCCAGCGGCCCGGAGCCGGTCGCCATCACCAGGGAGAGCAGGTCCAGCGAGGTGGTGGGCCGGGTCCGTCCGCCGCTGACGGTGTAGGGACGGATCAGCCGGCCCGCCGCGTCGTCGAGCCAGGGCCCTTCCTGCGGGGGTGGGGCGTTCACTGACCGGCGCCACCCGCCGCTGCGGCCGCCTGCCGGGCGGGCGTCGTCAGGTACGGGCGGACGCTCTTGACCAGCATCGCCATCTCGTAGCCGAGGACGGCGGCGTCGGCCTCGCGCCCGGCGAGGACGGCCAGACAGGTGCCGGAGCCGGCGGTGGAGACGAAGAGCAGGGTGGAGTCGAGCTCCACGACGACCTGGCGGACCTCGCCGCCGTCGCCGAACCGGACGCCGGCGCTGCGGCCGAGCGAGTAGAGCCCGGAGGCGAGGGCCGCCATGTGGTCGGCGGCGTCGGGGTCGAGACCGTGGACGGATTTCACCAGGCCGTCGGAGGAGAGCAGGACCGCGCTGCGGGTGTACGGAACCCGCTGGACCAGACCGCTCAGCAGCCAGTCGAGATCCGAGGAATGGCCGTTCGGCGCATTGCTCGCCATTGTGTGTCTACTCCTTGTGCGCGTCGCCGTGACGCAGCGATTCCTGGGGGGTGGGCTGGGATTCGGCGAGGCCGATCCCACGCTGGAAGGCGGCCATCAGGCCGGGGTCGTGCAGGGCGTGCTCCTCGGCGGGACGGGCCTGCGGCTCGTCGCGCAGCTGGGGGACGAGGTGCTCCTGGGCGCGCCGCTTGGGCAGGTCCGGCCGGCCGGGCGCCTCCGGGCGCGCCGCCGGCGGCACGGCGCCGAACCCCGCCGGGATGTAGGGGCGTTCGGGGGCGGCCGGCGCGGGCGGTGGGGCCGGCGCCGCGGGGGCGGGCGGCGGCTGGTAGGCGTACGGAGCCGGGGCCTGGGCCTCCGCGGCCACGGGGGCGGCCGGCGCGGCGGGTGCGTCGCCGCGGGGGTGCGGCGGCTCGGCGTGCGGGGGCCGCGGGGCGTGCGAGGGCTGCGGAGCCGGTGCCTGCGGAGCGTGCGGTGCCGGGGCCTGCGCCGGGATCTGGGCCTGCTGCGGCTGCTGGGGGTGCTGCGGGTGCTGCTGCGGGGTGGCGCCGGTGACCGCGGCGGTCTGGCGCTCGTGCTGGGCGAGGCCCTCGGGGTCGGCGCCCAGGAGCCCCTGCGGGAGGACGAGGACGGCCTGGATCCCGCCGTAGATGTTCGACTGGAGGCGGACGGCGATGCCGTGGCGGCGGGCCAGCGCGGACACCACGAAGAGGCCGATGCGGCCGTCCTGGAGGAGGTGGGCGACGTTGACCTGGTCGGGGTCGGCGAGCAGGGCGTTCATCTTGTTCTGCTCGACGACGGGCATGCCGAGGCCGCGGTCCTCGACCTCGATGGCGAGGCCGGCGGTGACGTACTGGGCGCGCAGCAGCACGGTGGTGTGCGGCGCGGAGAATACCGTGGCGTTCTCGACGAGCTCGGCGAGGAGGTGGATGACGTCGGCGACGGCGTGGCCGCGGAGGGTGCCGTCGATCGGCGGGACGAGCTTGACGCGCGGGTACTGCTCGACCTCGGCGATGGAGGACCGGAGCACCTCGGTCATGGTGACCGGGTTGGACCACTGGCGGCGGGAGATCGCGCCGCCGAGGACGGCGAGGTTCTCGGCGTGGCGGCGGATGCGGGTGGCCAGGTGGTCGACCTGGAAGAGGCCCTTCAGCAGGTCGGGGTCCTCGACCTCGTTCTCCAGTTCGTCGAGGAGCTGGATCTCGCGGTGGACGAGGGACTGGAGCCGGCGGGCGAGGTTCACGAAGACCTCGACCTTCTGCTCGTTGCCGACGCTGGAGGAGAGGCGGGAGGCCTGGACGACGGCGGCCACGGCCGCCTCGTGGGAGCGGGCCAGCTCGGCGCCGAGCCGGTCGAACTCGTCGCCGTGGGTGGTGTCGGGGAGGGCGGGCCGGGGGGCCAGTTCCTCGCCGAGGCGCAACCGTTCGACGATCTGGTGGAGTTCGCCCTGGGTCCTGGTGGCCTCGCGGCGCAGCGCGCCGACCCGGTCGAGGACCGCCCGGGCGGCGCGGTCGGCGCCGAGCGCGGCGGCCGCCACCGAGGCGACGGCGAGGGCGACCGCGCCGGCGAGCGCGGCCCACAGGCCGGGCGTCGGGGCGGTGCCGGTGGAGCGCAGGGTGAAGAGCACGGCGGCGGCGCCGCCGAGGGCGACGGCGACGGCGGGCAGGACCGAGGTGCGCAACAGCTGGGGGCGTATGCGGACTTCGAGGGGGGCTGCCGTCGCGGGCCTGGTCTGGCCGGTGCCGGTGGTCGTGGTGCGGGCGCCCGAACGGCCGTGCCGCCCGCCCTCGCGGCGGTCGGACCGCGGTGCGGGTGCGCGAAGTTGTGACATGGGTGTCCTTGGTACGTGCCCGGGAAATCGGCGTACTGAGGGGTGCTGGGGGGACTGGTGGAACCGGGGGGTCGGGGTGGTGCCGGGGAGGCTGCGGACGGGGAAGGCAGGTGCGATGAGCCTACCGATGATCAGCGACCACACACTGTAGTCGCCAACCGTTCCTGTGCGGTGCGCAGTTGGCGAACGTGCCCGTGGACCTGGGGAATCCGCTGTCGACCGCCTTCGAGAGGCCGAGATCGATTGGCTGAAAGTCGCCTACGGAGGGCGGGAGTTGCCGTGGACCGGAACCGTACGAAAGAGGGCGGAGAGGCCAATTGACCTCTCCTCTCTGCGGAAACACACCCGGCCCGTCGACGAGCGGAATCCTCGGAAGGGGGTCGGAGCCACCCCTCCGACCCCCTCTCATCACGGAGCGTCAACGCTCTGGGGAGGGGTGGGGGTGTCATCCTGGTGCCATGAACGCCGAAGCCGAGCCCTCCCGCCGTCCGCTGCTCGTCGTGGACGGGGCCAATGTCGTGGGCTCCGTGCCGGACGGCTGGTGGCGCGACCGGCGGGGCGCCGCGGAGCGCCTGCGGGACCGGCTGGCCGCGCACGGCGGACCGGTCGAGGGGCCGTTCCCGGGGCCGTACGAGATCGTGCTGGTGGTCGAGGGCCGCGCCCGGGGCGTCGGGTCCGTGCCGGGGGTGCGGGTCGAGGAGGCGCCCGGCAGCGGCGACGACCTGATCGCCGAACTGGCCCGTGGGGCCCGCGGCCGGCCGTGTCTGGTGATCACGGCCGACCGGGAGCTGCGCCGCCGGGTGGAGGAGGCGGGCGCCCGCTGTGCGGGCCCCCGGAGCCTCCCGGGCGGGTGAGCCGGGCGGGAGCGGCGCCGGGGCCGCCGGTGGATCAGTGCCGCTCGGGCAGGTCGCGCTCGGCCGGCAGCGGCGCGGTCTCGGCGGCCTCGGCGCCGAAGGCGGAGCGGGCGGAGGCGGCCGGGGCCGGCTTCGGGCCGCAGAAGGCCGCTTCGAGCGTGCCGCCGAGCGCCGTGTTCGCGGCGCCGTGGTTGGAGGTGTTGGCGACCGCCGACAGGCTGCGCCGGCCGTCGCGGGTCGAGAACGCGTACGTGTAGTAGCCCTGCACCGTGCCGGTGTGGCCGAACACCTGGGCGCCGCAGGAGAGGTCGTAACGGCGCAGCCCGAGCCCATAGAAGCGGGTGTTCGTGGCGTCGGTCGGGGTGACCGTGGTCATCTCCTCCAGCATCGCCGGGGAGAGCAGCCGGCCGCGCATGAGGGCGCTGGTGAAGGTGTTGAGGTCGGCGGGGCTGGAGATCACCGCCCCGGCGGACTGCGCCCAGGAGACGGTCTGCTCGGTGGAGTCCACCAGCGGCTCGCCGGCCGCGTCCGGGTGGAGATAGCCGCGGACGCGCAGCCCCTTGATGCGGGTGTCGGGGTGCACGTAGGAGGTGTCGCGCAGCTTCAGCGGCTTGAAGATCCGCCGCTCGTAGGCGCGGTCCACCGGCTGTCCGGTGAGCTTCTCGATCAGCATGCCGACGACCACGAAGTTCGCGTTCGAGTAGCGGTAGGCGACGCCGGGCTCGGTGGTGCGCGGCTCGCTCAGGGAGAGGTCGACCAGCTCCTGGTAGCTGAACACCCGGTTCCGGACGGCCTCGAAGCCGGGCACCGTGTCGGCGAACATGGCGTTCGTGTAGTCCGCGAGGCCGCTGCGGTGGGTGAGGAGGTGCCGGACCGTGATCCGCTCGTCGGGCAGCAGCCCCGGCAGGTAGCGGTCGACCGGCGCGTCCAGCTCCAGCCGCCCCTCCTCCACCAGCTGGAGCAGGACGACGGTCGAGAACGTCTTGCTGACGCTGCCGATCCGGAAGCGGGCGTGGATGTCCATCGGGGCGCCGGAGGCGCGGTCCCGGACGCCGACGGTCAGGCTCTCGACCCCGCCGGGACCGGAGAACCGGGCCATCGCCCCCGGAGCGCCGTTGGCCATCGCGGAGTTCAGCGCGGCGACGATGCCGGCCCGGTCGGGCGCGGGTACGGACGCGGACGCCGGCGCGGGCGCGGCGGCGGCGGCGGTACCGGCGGTGGCCGGGCCGGCCACGACGGCGGCGATCAGGGCGGCGGCGACACCGGCGGTCCGGCGTCGGCGGGAGGTCAGGGACAAGGTGGTTCCTCGGCTGCTCGGGTGGGTCTCGACGCGGCGCACCCCCTCGGTGCCCGCTGACGGGGCGGGCCGGCGGCACGCGTACGAACACCGCGGCCGCGCCCCCGCCCACCGATCATGAGGGCCCCGGGCACCGAAAGGTTCCCGCCCCGGCCGGATTCGACCGAACGGACGCGCCGGACGGACCTCAGCCGCCGCAACCGCCGCACCCTCCCCCGCAGCCGCCGCAGCTGCTCCCGCCGCTCCCGCCGCTCCCGGCTCCGCCGTCCTTGTCCTTCTCCGCGGCCGACGTGCTGCCGGACGACGAGTCGAAGACGGTCCCCAGGAACGCGCAGACGAGCACGATCCCCACGATGATCAACACCACTTCACCCACGGTCTCCCCCTTGCCGCACGGTGCCTTCGTTCCCCTGCCCCGTTCCTACCCAACTCACGGAAGAACGGAGCACGTTCGGTGCCAGACCTTCACCGAGGCCTCCCCCGCGGGCGCGAACGGCTCGCCGGGACGCGGGCGTCACGCGAGTGCCCCGCGCCCGCCAGGGTTCCGGCGTACAGACCTCGTCAGACCGCTGCCGGTGCCTCCTCGGCGGCCGAGGAGGCGGCGCGGGCCGCGAGGCCGTGGTGGTAGCGGCGCAGGAGGAGGAGGGCGGTGGCGGCGAGGCCGGTGAGGAGGCCGAGCCAGACGCCGGTGCTGTCGAGGCCGGTGAAGCGGCCGAGGATCCAGGTGGCCGGGAGGCCGATCAGCCAGTAGCCGACGAGGGTGACGTGGAAGCCGCCCTTGGTGTCGTCCAGGCCGCGCAGCAGGCCGACGCCGATGTTCTGGGCGCAGTCGAAGAACTGCAGGACGGCGGCGATGAGGAGGAGGTCGGTGGCGATCGCGAGGGCCTGGGTCTCGTCCGGGGCGAGGAAGGGGCGCAGGACCAGCTCGGGGAGGAGGAGGTAGACGGTGCCGACGACGGCCATGACGGCGGCGGCGCAGGCCAGTGCGGTGTTCTTCAGGCGGCGGGCGGCGTCGATCCGGCCGAGGGCCAGCTCCCGGCTGACGTTGATGGACGCGGCGTGGGAGAGCCCGACGGCTATCTGGAAGACGAGGTAGACGAGTTGGTTGACGGCGGTGTGGGCGGCGAGGGCGGCGCTGCCGAAGGTGCCGACGATGAGGGCGACGACGAAGAAGAAGCCCGCTTCGGAGCCGTAGGTGGCCGCGATCGGGGTGCCCAGACCGGTGAGGCGGCGGAGCGTGGCCGGGCGGGTCTTCCAGACGCGGATGTCGAGGAGGGGGGCGAGGGTGGCGTCCCGGGCCGTGAAGGCGTAGAGGGCCAGGCAGGTCAGCAGGTACACCAGGGAGGTGGCGACGCCGATGCCGGGCAGGCCCAGCTCGGGGAGGATCCAGGTGCCGTGGACGAGGCCCCAGTTGAGGGCGGCGTTGACGGCGATGGACGCGATCGTGATCTGGAGCAGGGCCTGGGGGCGGCGCATGCCGACGGTGAACTGCCGGATGGCCTGGAACCACAGGCAGGGGATCAGGCCGGGGGCCATGGCGTGGAGGACGGGCTTGGCCGCGTCGACGACGGAGGCGTCCTGGCCGAGCCAGGCGACGGCGTGGCCGATGGCGACCATGAGGACCGCGCCGGCGAGGCCGGCGAGGGTGGCGAGGGCGAGGGCGGCGCGGACCAGGTCGCGTACGTCCTCGTCGGCCTCGGCCCGTGCCTCGTCGGTGTCGGCCGCCTCGGCGCGGGCGGCCGCGGCGGCGACCTGGTTGCCGACGGCGGTGACCATGCCGACGCCCATGGTGCGGAGCTGGTTGAAGATCACCATGGCGAGGCCGCCGGCCGCGAGCGCCTCGGCGCCCATGAGGCCCATCATCACCGTGTCGGTGGTGGTGAGCGCGACCTGGGCGAACTGGGTGAGGGCGAGCGGTACGGCCAGGGTGGCGAGGGCCCGACTGTCGGTCAGCAGGGTGCGTAGGGGTGTCGGCATCAGTGTCAGTTCCCGCGGAGCTTGGTGAGCAGTTCGTCGATCTCGCGCTCGGCCCGGGGGTCGATGAGGTCGCGAGCGTGCATCCAGTCGTCGTTGAAGACGGTGTCCATGTACTTCTCGCCGCCGTCGTTGACGAAGGCGACCATAGTGGTCTCGGGAGGGAGGGCCGCCATGCGGGTCAGCGCCTCGTACACGACGCCGCCGGCGGAGCCGCCGATGAGGAGGCCGGTCTTGCGGGCGACGACGCGGGCGGTGGCGAAGGCTTCGACGTCGCCGACCTTGACGCCCTCGTCGATGAGGTCGAAGTCGACCAGGGCGCCGATGGTGGCACCCTCGGGAGTGCCCGTACCGGACTGGTAGTAGTCGTGGGCCGGGCCGCCGAAGGCGATGGAGCCCTTCGGCTCGACGCCCACGATGCGGACGTCGGGGACGGTGCGGCGCAGTTCGAGGCCGGTGCCGCACAGGCCGCCGCCGGTGCCGACGGCGCCGATCAGGACGTCGACGCGGCCGTCGAGGGCGGCGGCCAGTTCACGTCCGACGGCGTAGTAGCCGACGGCGTTGGCCGGGTTGTTGTGCTGCTCGGTGAAGACGGCGTTGTCGTCCTCGTCGGCCATCTTCTCGGCGAGGTCCTCGCGGGCGGCGGTGGCGAGCTCCTCGGTGCCGTCGGCGACGACGTGGACGAGCTCGGTGCCCATGGCCTTCATGCCGCGCAGCTTGTCGGCGGCGGCGTGGTTGTCGACGACGGCGGTGAAGGTGTAGCCGCGCTCGGCGGCGATCACGGCGAGGCCCAGGCCGGTGTTGCCGGAGGTCGACTCGATGATGCGGCCGCCTGGGCGGAGCTCTCCGGCCTCCTCGGCCGCGTCGACCATGGCGCGGGCCATCCGGATCTTCGCGGTGCCGGTCGGGTTGAACTGCTCCAGCTTGAGCAGCAGCCGGCTGCCGTTCTCGGTGCGGCACAGCTCGAAGAGCGGCGTGTGGCCGATGAGGTCGGAGACGCGGCTGACGACGGCGGGGCGCGTCAGGGCCTTGTGCATGAGGGGCTCCAGGAGTGAGGGGGAAGGTCAGGAGGGCTGGCGGCGGTCGAGCCGCCAGCGGATGCGCCCGTCCGCTTCGTCGACGACGACCTTCGGTGGCAGCGGCAGGTCGTGGAAGGGCGACTCGTTGGAGTCCATCTGGTACCCGGCGGTGTTGGGGTAGACGAGCAGGTCGCCGGTGCGGGGGCGTGCGGGGAAGGCCACCTTGCGCCAGGTGAGCATGTCCGACTCCAGGCAGGTCGCCCCGCCGACGCAGGCGCGGACGGGTCCGCCGGCCGGTTCCCGCGTGCGGGGCGATGCCGCGCCGAGCAGTACCGGGTCGGGCAGGTACTCGCTGTCGAACCACTGCTCGGACAGGCTCAGGCTGGTGCCGTCCACCGTGAGGATCCCGTAGCCGTCGCGCTCCTTGAAGCCCCGGACGCGGAAGACCGTGCAACCGGCCCGGTCGAGCAGGGCGCGGCCGGGCTCCATCAGCAGCATGACCCCCGCCTCGCGGAGCCGGTCGGCGAGCGGCGCGCCGTCCCCGGACGGCCGGGCGGCGAGGATCGCCCGCAGCGCGTCGGCGCCGGCGACGGGCGAGTGGTACGGGTAGAAGTCGGCCTGCGTGAAGGACTTGCCCGCGTGGTAGTCGGCGGGGCCCTGCTCCGCGAGGAACCGCTCCCAGTCCTCGGCCGCCGCGTAGTCGACGGCGAAGCCGCCGCCGATGCTGATCCGGTCGGCCTGCAGGCCCATGACGCGGGCCTTGAGGCACAGCTCGACGAGCTCGCCCGCGAGGTCGGCGCGGGGCTGGACGGCGTAACCGGACAGGTGGAAGGAGAAGCCCTCCATCCGTACGGAGTCGGCGGCGTCCGCGCACCGCTGGAGCGCCGTGGCCAGCTCGGCGTCGTCCAGGCCGAAGCGGCTGTGCGGCTGGGCCGGGGGCAGGCGGCGGAGGAGCAGCCGGGCCGGTCGGGTGGATGCCGCCGGCGCGATGACCCGCTCCAGTTCGTCGAGGGCGTCGACGGCGATCAGGCAGCCCTGGAGGACGGCGACGCGCAGCAGGTCGTCGGCCTTCGCCGGGCCGGTGACCACGATGTTCTCGCCGCGCACGCCGTGGCCCAGCGCTTCGCGCAGCTCGCCGAGGGAGGCCACGTCGACCCCCGTGCCGTTCACGGCGCACCGCTCGATCCACGCGGCCGCCTTGTTGGCCTTCTTGGCGTAGTAGACGCGGCCGTCGACGCCGGTCTCTTCGAGGGCGGCCCGGAAGGCGGCGACGTTGGCGTCGAAGCGTTCGGGCAGCAGCAGGTGGAAGGGGCCGCCGAACGCGTACGCCAGCTCGTGCGGCAGGTCGCCGGCCAGGATCGCGTCGAGCTGCGGATCCGGGTGGGCCGGCAGGCTCGGCGGGAGCGTCACGGGGGGCTTCGTCGAGGGCGTCACTGCCACAGTGGCACCCGCGTTCCCGCGCCCTGGGCGAGGGCGAGCTGGGCGAAGCGGTGGCCGAGCGCGATGTCGGTGACGACGAGCCCGCTGTTGTACGCGAAGACGCTCTGGCCGGCGTCGGTACGCCCGGAGGCGCGGCCCGCGAGGACGTCGGGGAACTCGGCGTCCACTTCCCGGAGTTCGCCGTGCTCGTCGGCCATGTCGGTGCCGGTGACCTTCATCTGCGCGGCGCTGGTGGCGATGACCCGGTCGGCGCGGTGGAGCGTGGAGGGCCCGATGCCGTGCCCGACGAGGACGCAGAGGGAGGCGGGCTTGAGCCAGTCGGCCTCGACCTCGGCCGGGGTGTGGGGACCGGCGGTGGCGACGACCACGTCGGCCGCGCCGGCCGCGGCGCGCAGGTCGTCGACGAACTCCGCCTCGCGGTCCGGGAAGTGGGCGTGGAGCTGCTCACGGACGGCGCGTATGCCGTCGGGGTGGGTGCCGAAGACCATCAGCCGGTCCAGCTCGGGCATCGTGGTGAGCAGGAACGGCAGGGCGAGGCGGCCCTGTGTGCCGGTGCCGATGACGAGCGCGCTGCGGCTGCCGGGGGCGGCGAGTTCGCGGGCGAGGAGGGCGGAGACGGCCGGGGTGCGCAGGGCCCCGATGCGGCCGCAGTCCATCATGGCGACGGGCAGGCCGGTCACGTCGTCGTAGATCGTGAGCGCGGTGTAGTAGTGCTGTTTGTCGCGCTCCTCGTGCAGGCCGTGCTTGTACGAGGTCTTGATGGCGACGACGTTGCGGACGCCGTCGCGGCCGAGCATCGCGTACGAGACGGAGTGGCCGTCGGCGGGCTTGACCGTCAGTTTGCGGGGGTTGTCCGACCGGCCGTCGGCGAGGGTGCGGTACGCCTGCTCGACGACGTCGACGACGTCGGTCGGCGTGATGTCGATGCCCGCGATGTCGCTGGTGCCGAGCACGCACAGGCTCTTGTCGTCGGCGGGCGGCGCGGTGGGTTCGGTGAGCGTGGTGCGGTCGGTCATGGGGTTCCCCCTTCGTCCGGTGGTGGGAAGGCGCGTGCGGATCACGCGTACGCCTGGATCGCGGCCTGGCCGTAGCCGTGCTCGTTCGCCTCGGCGGCGGGCCGGGTGCCGCGGTCGGGCACGCGTACGGAGGCGCGCTTGAGCCAGCGGTCGGTGCCGTCGTAGCGGGCCTGGAAGGGCACGCGGCCGTGGACGACGAGGTCGTTGTCGACGACCAGGACGTCGCCGGGCTCCAGGCTGACGGCGACGGAGACGCGGGTGAGTTCGTCCTGAAGTCGGCCGTAGGCGGCGCGGTGTTCGGGGGTGGCGTCGCCGAGCGGCGTGTAGGCGGGGTCGAAGCGGAGGGTGAGGCCGTCCTCGGACTCCCAGAGGGTGGGCACCTTCGGCGGCAGGCCGTCGAAGCCCTGGGCCTCGGCGTACGCGTCGTCCGGCAGGATCGGCAGCTCGGGGCGGGACAGCAGTGCCACGTCCTCGTCCGCGAGGTGCGCCTTGCGGATGCTGGCCGCGGTGGTGGCGATCCGGTCGTGGTTGCGCATGCAGCCGAGCATCAGCAGGTGGGCGCGGCCGGGGTGGAAGGCGTCCTCGGTGTGCGGGCTGAGCAGGACGGCGCTGCTGGCGCCGGTCTGCTCCTGCTCGTGGCCGGGGCTGGGGACGATGTTGTGGACGAACCGGCCGTCCTGCTGGCCGGGCCAGGCGATGGGGTTGCCCATCACGGTGGCGAGCAGGAGCAGCAGCACGTCCCACACTGCCGCGCTCTCGCCGGCGGTGGCCCAGCTCAGCGGGGTGGAGCCGATCGCGGCGTCGTCGAGGGGCAGACCGCGCAGCACGAAGAGGCCGTCGGCGGTGTCGACCGGGCGGCACTGGTGACGGATCGTTTCGCTCAGGTCGGCCGCGGTCTCGGCGACGCGCCCGAGGAGCTCCGGCCGGGTGGCCGAGCCGCCGAACTCGTCGAGGATCTTCCGCGCCGCTCGGGTCAGTTCGTCGACGGTGTCGGCATCGAGCGCACGGACAGGGGCGGGTGCGGGCGCCGAAGTCATGGCTGAGGTGTTCCGTTTCCGTTGCGGGCGAGCGGGAGGAGGCCGGCGCGGGGCCGGAAGGGCGCATGCGTAGAGGGCCCCCGGGAAAGGGAGGGCGAATGACGTGGCCGCGTCAGCTGCCGAACGGAACGTAGCAGCGCTTCTTAGGTAAGGCAACCCTTACTTACGAGCATCAAGTCACCTTCACCGAAGGCTAGTTCACCGTTGAATCGCCTGGCCGAGACCAATGCACGGGACGTCGCGGACATTGCGAACGGTAAGCGCGTACCCCCTTGCCACGGGCACAATTCTTAGGGTAGGCACACCTAAGTACTTAGGATTTTCGGTCTGAACGAGCAAGGGCGGACGCGTGGAACTGAATCGACGACAGGTGCTGTGGGCCGGCGGCGGCATCGGTGCCGCCGCCCTGCTCGCCGCCTGCGGAGCCGACGGCGACACGTCGTCCCCCGACGCCGCGAACAACAGCACCGCCAAGCCCAGGTACGGTGGCACGCTGCGCGTCGGCGCGCTCGGCCGGGCGAACGCCATCACCCGCGACCCGCACGGCAGCCAGGCCAACGAGAGCGACTACCTGATCCTCTCGCTCGTCCACGACACCCTCACCATCCCCGGCGCCAAGCCCAACACCCTCCCCCGCCTCGCGTCCTCCTGGACGTCCTCGGACGACATGAAGACCTGGCGCTTCACCCTCGCCGAGGGCGCGACGTTCCACGACGGCACGCCCGTCACCGCCGAGGACGTCGTCTACTCGCTCCGCCGGCTGCGCGGCACCCCGTCGGGCGCCTCCCGGCTGCCGGGCATCGAGGCCGAGAACATCAAGGCCGAGGGCACCGGCACCGTCGTCCTCGTCTCCGACTACGCCAACGCCGAACTCCCGCTACTCATGCGCCTGACGACCTTCGTCGTCAAGAACGGCACGACGGACAAGGAGATCGAGAAGGCCCCCGGCACCGGCCCGTTCAAGCTGGAGTGGTTCCGCGGCGGCAACGCCCGCCTCGTCCGCAACGACGACTGGTACGGCGGCAAGGTCCTCCTCGACGCCATCGAGGTCAAGATCTTCGAGTCCCCGCAGGCCATGGCGAACGCGCTGCTCGCCGGCCAGATCGACGTCGCCTCCAACGTCGGCGCCGTCGCCGCCCGCACCGCCGAGAAGCGCAAGGACGTCCAGGTCGTCCGCCGCCCCAACGACATGGCGATGCCCATCGTCATGCGCACGGCGGCCGGCTCTCCCTTCGCCGACCCGAAGGTCCGCGAGGCCCTGCGCCTGGCCGTCGACCGGGAGGCCATGGTCAAGCAGGTGCTCTCCGGATACGGCACGGTCGCCAACGACGTCCTCGGCACCGGCGACCCCGGTTACGCCAAGGACCTCCCCCAGCGCGCCCGTGACCTGGCCAAGGCCAAGTCGCTGCTCCAGGAGGCCGGTTTCGACCTGTCGAAGACGTACGAACTCATGACCACCGAGGACATCCCCGGCCTCGCCGAGATGGCCACCCTCTTCGCCACCCAGGTCCGCGAGGCCGACGTCAAGATCAAGGTGGTCAAGCAGGAGTCCGGCACCTTCTGGGACAAGACCTGGCTCAAGGGCGACCTCTACAGCACCTACTGGGGCACCAACGACTCCGTCGTCTTCTTCGCCAGCAAGGTCCTCGTCTCCGAGAGCGGCCAGAACGAGACCGGCTGGAAGAACCCCGCCTTCGACACCGCCTACCGCACCGCCATGGCCACCAAGGACCCCGCGGCCCGCGCCAAGCTGCTGCACGAGGTGCAGAAGCTCCAGTACGACGCCTCCGGCTACCTGCTGTGGGGCATGGCCGACGGCATCGACCTCGCCGGCGCCGCCGTGCGTGGCCTGCCCACCCTCCCCGGCTACGGCCGGGTCCAGCTCGAACGGGCATGGCTGAACCGCTGACGGACACCGCCGAACGGCCGCGCGCCGGGACGACCGGAGGGAAGACCTCCCCGCCGTCCCGGCCCCGGCCGTTCGCGGATGTCCGCCTCCTCTTTCCTCTCCTCCGTCTCCTCGGCCTCCTCGCGCGCCGGGCCCTGATGCTCGCCGTCCTCCTGGCCACCCTCTTCGCCGCCGTCGAACTGCTGCCCGGCGACGCCGCGACGGCCACCGCCGAACGCGGCGAGAGCGCGGCCGACATCGCCGAGCGACGCGCACTGCTCGGCCTCGACCGGCCGGTCCTCGAACGCTTCGCGGAATGGATGACCGGCCTGCCCACCGGCGACCTGGGGACGTCGGCACGCGGGGAGGAGGTCGCCGACCTGCTCTCCCGCCCCTTCCCCAACACGCTCCTGCTCGGCGGACTCGCCCTCCTCGTCACGCTCCTCGCCTCACTGGCCCTCGGCGGCTGGGCCGCTCTCAGGCCCGGCGGCAGGACGGACCGGGCGATCTCCGGCAGTGCGACGGCCGTACTCGCGCTGCCCGAGTTCGTCGTCGGGATCGCCCTCGTCCTGATCTTCGCCCAGTGGCTGGAGTGGCTGCCCGCCGTCACCCTGGCCGACAGCGAAGGCGCCCCCGCGTCCTGGCAGATGCTCGTCCTTCCGGTGGTCGCGCTGTCGATCCCGCAGATCGGCTGGAACACCCGGATCGTCCGGGCCGCCCTCGCCGACGAAGCCCGGGCCCCGCACGTGGAGACCGCCGTCCTCGACGGCCTGCCCAGCCACCGCGTCCTCCTCCACCACGTGCTGCCGGGCGCCCTGCCCGCCGTCGCCGCCGGTCTCGCCACCTCCACCGGCATGCTCCTGGGCGGCGCGGTCGTCGTGGAGACCGTCTTCAACCACCCCGGACTCGGCGCCGTCCTCGCCGGGGCCGTCACCGACCGCGACGGCCCCGTCATCGCCGGCGTCGTCGCCGTCACCGGCGCCGTCATCACCGTCGTACTCCTGCTCGCCGACCTCGTCCGGGCCTGGGCATCCGGAGGCCGCCCGTGACCACCGCACCCCCCGCACGCCGCACCCGCTCCCTGAGCGGCACGCTGCTGCGCACCCTCCCGGCACTGCTCCTGCTCCTCCTCGCCGTCGCCGGCCCCTGGCTCGCCCCGCACGCCATCGACGCGCCGATCACCGCCCCGTACGCGGAAGCGGGGGACGGCGCACCGCTCGGCGGCGACCAGCTCGGCCGCGACGTCCGGACCCGACTCCTGGCCGGCGGCCGCGAACTCATCGCCACCTCCCTCGTCGTGGCCGCGCTCGTCACCGTGACGGCCGCCGCCCTCGGTACGGTCGCGGCGCTGCGCCCCCGCGTCGGGCGCCTCATCGACCGTTCCGCCGATGTCCTCATGCTGCTGCCCCCCGTCCTCGGGATCCTCCTCGTCGCCCTGTCCTGGCCGGCCGGCGGACGCCTCGCCCTGATCGCCGCCGCGTACGTGCTGGGCGTGCCCTACGCCGTGCGACTGGTGGCCGCGGCCGCCGCACCCGTCGTGGCGACCGGCTACGTCGAAGCGGCGGCGGCCGGAGGCGAGCGCCTCGGACACCTCGTGGTCAGAGAGGTCCTGCCCAACCTGCGGTCCACCCTCCTCGCCCTGTTCGGACTGCGGTTCGTCGCCGCCGTCTACGTCGTCGCCACCGCCGGATTCCTCCAGGTCGGGCCCCAGCCGCCGGAGGCCGACTGGGCGCTGATGATCCGGGAGAACGCCGGCGGCATCCTCCTCAACCCCTGGGCCGTCCTGGCCCCCGGCATCGCCATCGGCCTGCTGGCCATGAGCGTCAACCTGGCCGCCTCGGCGCTCGTCCCGCCCGGCGGCCGCAAGGCGGTGACCGCACTGTGAACCACATGCCCCGCTGGTACGCGGACCAGCAGACACCCGAGGACGGGACCGTCGTACGCGTCGACGGCCTCACCATCGCCGGACCGGACGGCCGCCTGCTTCTGGAGAACGGCGGCCTGGCACTCCGCACGGGCCGGGTCACCGCCCTCACCGGCCCCTCCGGCTGCGGCAAGACGACGCTGCTGCGGGCGGTCGCCGGCGTCCTGCCGCCGGGCGCGGCCCGCACGGCAGGCACGGTCGACGTCCTCGGCAGCGACCCCTTCGCCCTGCCCGACACGGAGCTGCGCGCGCTGCGCCGCCACCGCCTCGCCTACGTCGGCCAGGACCCCGGCTCCGGCCTCAACCCCCGCATGAAGGTCCGCCGTCTGCTCGCCGAAATCGCCGTGGACCGCGGCCTTGAGGCGCTCACCGCGCTCCTCGACGAGGTACGGCTCCCCACCGACGGAGACCTCGCCGACCGCCGCCCCGGCGGCCTGTCCGGCGGCCAGCAGCGGCGGGTCGCCCTCGCCCGCGCGCTGGCCCGCCGCCCCACCGTCCTCCTCCTCGACGAACCGACCGCCGGACTCGACGCGCACGTCCGCGACGAGATCGGCGAACTCCTTCGTCACCTGGCCGAGCGGCACCACATCGCGATCGCCCTGTCCTGCCACGACGCCGGCCTCGTCCGCAGGCTCGCCGACGACGTCGTGGAACTGCGTCCCCGGCTCACCACGAGCCCCGCCGCCGTCCCCGCGGCCCGCTCCGCGGAGGCCGCCCCCGCCGACGGGCCCGCGGTGCTCTCCGTCACCGGGCTCACCGCGGCCTTCACCCACCGCGGCCGCCGGATCCCCGCCCTGCACGGCATCGACTTCGCGCTGCCCGCCGGCGGCAGCCTCGGCGTGGTCGGCGCCTCGGGATCCGGCAAGACCACCCTCATGCGCACGGTCGTCGGCCTGCACCGCGCGACCGGCGGCACCGTCGCCCTCGACGGCACCGCCCTGCACGCCACCGCCACCCGCCGCAGCCGCGAACAACGCCGCCGCGTGCAGCTCATCCCCCAGAACCCCCTGGGCACCCTCAACCCCAGCCGCACCGTCGGCGCGGCCATCCGCCGCCCGCTCGCCCTCCACGACCGCACCCCCCGCGCCCAGCGGGACGAGCGCGTCCTGGAACTCCTCGATCACGTCGGCCTCCCCGCCGACTTCGCGACCCGCTACCCCCACGAGCTCTCGGGCGGCCAGCGCCAGCGCGCGTCCATCGCCCGCGCCCTCGCCGCCGAACCGGACGTCCTCGTCTGCGACGAGGTGACCTCCGCCCTCGACGCCGACACCGCCGAGGCCGTCATGAACCTGCTCGACGACCTCCGCACCAAGCGGAACCTCGCCCTCGTCCTCATCAGCCACGACCTCCGCCTGGTCGCCGACCGGACGGCCACGCTCCTCGTCCTGGCAGAGGGCCACGCCGTCGAACACGGCCCCACGTCCCGTCTCTTCTCCCGCCCCACCCACCCGGCCACCGCCGCCCTCCTGGGAGCGATGGCACCGGCCGACTGAACCTCTCGGAACGAGATCCCACCACGACGACCCGCCGCTCACGCGCACCACGCGGTCGCGGTCCTCACCGGAGAGAGGAACGCGCAGGGCCACGCCCCTGCCCGGCTCCTCCTCACCCGACGCCCAGCCCGTCCTCGGCCGACGCCACCGGTCGCCCGCCAGGTCGAGGTCGCGCCGGGAGGTCTGGGAGATCGAGCAGCGCCTGGACCACGAGGTGGACATCGTCAATCGGCAACAGATCCACAGGAGCGCCCGAACGTTCAGCTCAATTTTGCTGAACCGACTCCACCATCTCTCTCCTCGTTATCAAAACGTCCTTCACGCTTGACACAGATCAGGCCACGGGTGCCTCATAGTGCACACCCCCGGCGAGCAGACCAGCGGCTCGGTCATCGAACTCCGATGACAACGTTGTCCACTTCATCGGAGTTCTGCGCGAACGGGGCTCCTTCCCCATTCCTCACGAGGAGAGGCATGACCAAGTCACCGCGCAGGACGTGGCTCACGGCCGCCGGCAGCGCCCTCGCCGGCATCGCGGGCCTGCTGCTGCCCGTCTTCGGCACCGCCGGAGCCGCCCAGGCCGCCGAAGGCGGCATCCACGTCAGCGACGGCCGGATCTACGAGGCCAACAACACCGAGTTCGTGATGCGCGGGGTCAACCACGCGCACACCTGGTACCCGACCGAGACCGGCGCCATCGCGGACATCTCCGCCAAGGGCGCCAACACCGTCCGCGTCGTGCTCTCCAGCGGCGACCGCTGGACGGAGACGAGCGCCTCGCACGTGTCCTCGATCATCGGCGACTGCAAGGCCGCCAAGGTCATCTGCGTCCTGGAGGTGCACGACACCACCGGGTACGGGGAGGACGGCGCCGCCGCGTCCCTCGCTCAGGCCGCCGACTACTGGGTGGGCATCAAGGGCGCCCTCCAGGGCCAGGAAGACTACGTCGTCGTCAACATCGGCAATGAGCCCTACGGCAACAGCGGTTACACCGCCTGGACCGACGCGACCAAGAACGCGATCGTGAAGCTCCGGAACGCCGGCATCGAGAACGCGCTCATGGTCGACGCCCCCAATTGGGGTCAGGACTGGTCGAACACCATGCGCTCCAACGCAGCCTCGGTCTTCGCCGCCGACCCCCGCCGCAACACCATCTTCTCCATCCACATGTACGGCGTGTACGACACGGCCGCCGAGGTCCAGGACTACCTGAACCACTTCGTGACCAACAAACTGCCCATCGTGGTCGGCGAGTTCGGCGACAACCACAGCGACGGCAACCCCGACGAGAACGCCATCATGGCGACCGCCCGCTCGCTGCGCGTCGGCTACCTCGGCTGGTCCTGGAGCGGCAACGGCAGTGGCGTCGAGTACCTCGACATGGTCAACGGCTTCGACGCGGGCTCCCTGACCGCCTGGGGCAACCGGTTCTTCAACGGCGCCGACGGCATCTCCACCACTTCCACCCGCGCCACGATCTTCGGAGGCGGCGGCAACGAGGGTGGCGGCAACGAAGGCGGTACGGCCCCGAACGGCTATCCGTACTGCGCCAACGGCTCCTCCTCCGACCCCGATGGCGACGGCTGGGGCTGGGAGAACCAGCGCTCCTGCGTCGTACGCGGCAGCGCCGCCGACCGCTGACCGCTCCCCGAAAGGCGCCCTCCCGTCCCGACCGGCGGGAGGGCGTCCCGCGTCGTACTCCGGATCAGGCCAGCTGGGTCGCCTGCAGGCGCGCGTAGGCCGAGTCGCGGCCGAGCAGTTCCCGGTGGCTTCCAGACTCGACCACCCGCCCCCGCTCCAACACCACGATGCGGTCGGCCCGCCTGATGGTGGAGAGGCGGTGCGCCACGACGAAGACCGTCCGGCCGGCGACGAGACGCCCGAGCGCCTCCTGGACCTGCGCCTCGGAGCGGGCGTCGAGCGCCGACGTGGCCTCGTCGAGCACCAGCACCCGGGGGTCGCGGATGAGGGCGCGGGCGATGGCGAGCCGCTGGCGCTGGCCGCCCGAGAGCCGGGTGCCGCGCTCACCGACCACGGTGTCGAGGCCGTCCGGCAGCGCGTCGACGAACTCGGCGGCGTTGGCGTCGCGCAGGGCGCGCCGCAGCGTCTCCTCGTCGACGCGCTCCATCCCGTACGTGATGTTCTCCCGGACGCTCCCCTCGAAGAGGACGGACTCCTGGGGGACGACGGAGACGAACCTGCGGAAGCTCCGCAGGTCGAGGTCGGCCATGTCCTGGCCGTCCAGGAGGACCCGGCCCGCCGTGGGGCGGTGGAAGCCGAGCACCAGGTTGAGCAGGGTGGACTTCCCCGCGCCGGAGCCGCCGACGATCGCGAGGGTGGTGCCGACCGGCACGTCCAGGTCCACGTCGCGCAGGGCGGGCTCGTCGCCGCCCCCGTGCGTGAGGCCCGCGCCCTCGAAGCGGAACGCCCCGGCGACCGCGTCCACCCGCCGCTTGCCGTCGTTGACCTCCAGGTCGGGCGCCTGGAGGACCTCGCCGACGGACTTGAGGGACTCCACTCCCTTGCCCACGACGGGGGCCAGCGCGAGCAGGCTCGTGACGGCGCCGGTGAGGGTGGAGAAGTAGGCGCTGAGCATGACGACCTCGCCCGGGGTCACCGACGTCCACCCGTAGTACGCGACGAGCGCCGCGCCCGCGAGGCAGGCCGTGCCGAGTCCGTTGAAGACGACCCAGGACAGGGAGCCGAAGCGGGCGTTGAGCAGGTCGAGCCGCGTCCCCTCCCGCTGCACCCGGTCGAGCTCGCGTCCGACGCGGCCCAGGGCCGTGCGCTCCAGGGCGTGGGCGCGGGTGATGGGGATGAGGGTGGTCATGTCGCTGACCGAGGCGGACATGCGCTCGACCGAGCGGCGGTACGAGGTGTTCCCCTCGCCCAGCCTCGCGCGCAGGGCGCCGATCAGCAGCACTGCGACGGGGACGAGGACGAGGAAGACCGGCAGGAAGACCGGGGTGACGACGGCGATGACGGCGAGGCCGCCCGCCAGGGTCGCGACGGCGGTGAGGCCGTTGTCCGCGGTCTGCTGGAGTCCCGTCTCCAGCGTCTCGACGTCCCGGACCACCTTGGCGTGCAGCACGGACGAGCTGGTGCGGCTGTGGAAGCCGATGGAGAGCTGCTGCATCCGGGTCACGAGGGCGGACCGGAGGTCGCGGCCGAGTCGGCGGATCGCCCCGTGCGTCCAGCGGACGTACAGCAGGTGCAGGGGTGGGTTCAGGAGGAGGACCGTGAGCATCACGGCGCAGTTCCACCACAGTTCGGCGATCGGCCGGTGCTCGACGACGACGTCGATGACGTTCGCCGTCACCGGTGGGAGCAGCCAGACGGGCGCGTGCTTGACGAAGAAGACCGCGACGGCCCCGGCGAGCCGTGTCCGGTCGGGCCGGAAGAGGTAGTGGACCGTACGGATCGGGTGTTCGTCCCGGTAACGGTGGTCGAGCGGACTGTGATTCATGGTTTCTGCGGGCTTCCTTCGTCGGGGCCGGCCGCGCCTCTCGCCGTGGCGCGCGTCCGGTGGCGGCGCGTGGGCCAGGGGCGGAGGCCCGACGCGTACGAGGGCGGCCCGGATCCGCGGCCGTGGGACGGCCGGAGTCCCCCTGGGGCGAGGACGGCGGCGTGCTCTCGTAGAAGCATGCGGCGCGCGGGCCCCTCGATTCCAGCGCCGGCGGGGACGCTCGGAAGATTTGCGAAACCCTGGTTAAACCACCGTGGCCCCTCGCGGGTCCGCCCCGGTCCGGGGTCTCGGGCCGGAGGACCGCGGTACCGGAGAAGCCCGGGAGCGGAAACGCCCGTGGAGGGCATCGAGTGCGGAGATGCCGAAGCGGGGTGCCCGCGTGTGCGGGCACCCCTCACTGCGGTGTGTGCGGTCAGGCGGTCGCGCAGGTCTTCCCGTTGAGGGTGAACGCGGCCGGCGCCCCGTTGGTGCCGGCCACCGACGTGCCGCTGAAACCGAAGTCCACGTCGGCTCCCGGGGCGATGGTGACGTTGTAGCCGGACGGGTTGCTCGCGGTGACGGTCCGGCCGTCCTGGGCGGGTACGGCGTTCCACATCTGGGTGATCCGCTGGTCACCGGGGAAGGCGAAGACGAGCTGCCAGCCTTCGACGGGGGTGGAGCCGGTGTTGCGGATCGTCACGCTGCCGTTGAAGGTGGCGCCCCAGTCGGAGAGCGTGTAGGTGACGGCGCAGCCGGTGGGGGCGGGGGTGGTGGACGGAGTCGTGGGCGGGGTCGTGGGGTCCGTCGGACGGGGGGTGGGCGGCGTGGTCGGGTCGGTCGGGGTGGGGGACGGCGTGGAGCCGGGGAGGCCGCTCTTCGCGGCCATGCGATCGGAGTGGGCGCGGAAGACGGCGAGTTCGGGCGCGCCCTGGGAGACGCCGAACTTCCCGTCGATGCCGCGGTCCTGGTACCACCAGAAGGCGCTGCCGTCGCCGCCCGCCTCTTCGAAGGCGGTGTAGATCTCCCGCCACCACAGGGCGCGGTCGACGTTGTGGACATTGAACTCGCCCATGAAGAAGGGCTTGCCGACGACCTCGTGGGAGTCGCGGATCCAGGCGCGGACGAGATCCTGGGTCTCCTCGATGCTCAGGTCCGCCCAGTGCTCGGTCGGGTAGGGGTGGGCGGAGGTGAAATCGATGTACGGGGACTTCTGGGTGTGGACGAAGGGGTTGCCCGAGTCGCCGCCGAAGCCGTACTTCGTGCCGTGGCCCTCGATCCCGGCGCCGAGGAGGTGGTTCGGGTCGATGGACTTCACGAAGGCGCCCATCTCGTCGACCCAGGCTCGCAGGGTCGTGCCGTCGACGTTCTCGGCGGCGCTCTGGCCTTCGTAGCGGGGCTCGTTCATGAGCTCCCAGGCGAAGATCGCCGGCTCGTCCTTGTACTTCACGCCGCTGTAGTGGTTGGTGCGGTTGAGGGCGTGGGAGACGGAGTTCTTGTACGAGGTGAAGCAGCCCGGGCAGCGGTTCTTGTCGAAGAAGGCGGCGCGGGCCGGGTGGCCGCCGGAGAGGCCCTCCCAGCGCAGGCGGGTGTCGATGCCCCCGTACGCCTCCCAGTAGTTCTCGAAGACGGGGATCAGGCGCAGGCCGTGGGCCTTCGCCGACTCGATGACGTAGTCGAAGGCGGCGTACTGCTGCTCGTTGAACTCGCCCTCGCGCTCCTCGAAGCCGTGCCAGCTCTCGTGGCTGAACATCCAGACGCGGGCGACGTCGACGCCGTCGGCCGCCATGCGGGCGAAATGGGCGTCGATGCGGGCCTTGTCCATGTACTGGGTCTCGGTGTCACCGGATTCCGACCCGAAGGTGAACATGTCGTAGGCGTTGGCGCCGGCGAAGAAGTACTCCTTGCCGTCGAGGCAGAAGCGGATACCGCAGCGGGTGACGAAGGAGTCGGCGTCATCGGCGACGGCGGGTGCGGGGCGGGCGGCGAGGAGGCCGGCGAGGGCCAGGACCACCGCGAGGAGGAGGGCCGTCGGCCCCACCCGTCCCGCCCGTGGAACGGCGTGGGAGGACCTGCTCCTGGGTTCCCTTTCGTCTGGAGGGAGTGGAGGAACCGGTTGGCCCGGGGCGGCTCACCCGGAGCTTTAATTAACCGGTTAACTCGATTGAGGGGAACCGTAGAGACGAGACGGGTGCATGTCAATGGATTCAACTGACCTTCCCCGCACGCCTGTTGGGACGAGAAATGCACCACCGCACCCCACCCGCGGTCGGACCCGCCTCACGTCGTGCCCGCACACCTCTGCCGCCCGCGGCGCGTCCTGGCGGTAGGGTCGGGGTGTCGAGGGTTCAGGATGGAGCTGGGGTGGCAGTGAAACGGCCGACGATGGCGGACATCGCACGTCGGGCGGGTGTGTCGAAGGTGGCGGTCTCGTACGCGCTCAACGACCAGCCCGGAGTGTCGGAGGCCACCCGCGCCTCGATCAAGAGCATCGCCGAGGAGCTGGGCTGGCGCCCGAACAGCGCCGCCCGGGCGCTGACCGGCGGGCGTGCGCAGGCGGTCGGGCTGGTGGTCCGGCGGCCGGCACGGACGCTGGGGGTCGAGCCGTTCTTCATGGAGTTCATCAGCGGCGTGGAGACGGTGCTCGCCGAGCACGCGTACGCGCTGATGCTCCAGATGGTGACGGACCAGGAGCAGGAGATCGAGATCTGCCGGCGCTGGTGGGGCGAGCGGCGGGTCGACGGCGTCTTCCTCATGGACCTGCAGACCGATGACGTCCGGGTCGGCGCCGTGCGGGAGATGGGGCTGCCCGCGGTGGCCATCGGGCCGCCGGACGTCGCCGGGGGACTGCCGGCCGTCTGGTCGGACGACGGCGAGAGCGTGCGCGAGATCGTGCGCTACCTGGCGGCGCTGGGACACCGGCGGATCGCGCGGGTGGCGGGCCCCGCCGCGCTCGCGCACACCGCCGTCCGCGACGCCGCGCTCGCGGAGGTCTGCCGGGAGGCAGGCGTCCCCGCGGCGACCGTGGTGCACACCGACTACACCGGGGACGAGGGCGCGCGGGCCGCGCGGGCCCTGCTGATCGCCCCCGAGCGGCCGACGGCGATCGTGTTCGACAACGACATCATGGCGGTCGCCGCGCTGTCCGTGGCCCAGGAACTGGGCCTGTCGATCCCCGCCGACCTGTCGGTGGTGGCCTGGGACGAGTCGCCGCTGACGCAGGTGGTGCGCCCGACGCTGTCGGCCGTCAGCCGCGACATCCCGACGTACGGGGCCCGCTCCGCGACCGCGCTGCTCGCCCTGATCGACGGGGAGGACATCGACAGCATCCGCGAGGGGTACGCGCACTTCGTGCCCCGGGGCAGTACGGCTCCGCCGCCGGAGCCCGGCCGCCGCTGACCGCCCGTCCACGGGGAGACCGTGCGGGAGCCGGTCCGCTCCCCCGTACGGCCCGGCCCCCGCTTCATGGCACTCCCTACTTGGTGGCTCCCTGGGCGAAGCCGTTGTAGATCCAGCGCTGGAGGAGCAGGAAGACCACCAGCGTCGGGACGATGACGAGGATCGCGCCGGCCGAGATGGCCTCCCAGTGCGCCCCGAAGGGTCCCTTGAAGCGGAAGAGCGCGGTGGAGATCGTCCCCAGGTCCTCGGAGTGCATGTAGAGGAAGGGGATGTAGAAGTCGTTGTAGGTGGTGATCCCCTTGATGATGACGACGGTGGCGATCGCGGGCTTGAGCAGCGGGAAGATGATCTTCCGGTAGATCGTGAAGGCGTTGGCCCCGTCGAGCCGGGCGGCTTCGTCCAGCGAGACGGGGATGCCCCGGATGAACTGCAGGAAGATGTAGACCGAGACGATGTCGGTGCCCATGTAGAGCAGGATCGGGGCCCAGCGGGTGTCGACGAGGCTGAAGCTGTTGATCACCTGGAAGGTCGCGACCTGGGTGGTGACGCTGGGCACGAGGGTGGCGGTCAGGAAGCCGGCCATGACGAGCTTCTTGCCCCGGAAGTCGAAGCGGTCGACGGCGTACGCGGTCATGGAGCCGATGATCACCGTCCCGCCGATCGAGAAGACGAGGATGAACGCGGTGTTCCCGAACGCCGTCAGCATCTTGCCGTCGTTGAACGCGGTGACGTAGTTCTCGAAGTTGAACCAGTTCCCGGGCAGGGAGAACGCACCGCCCGAGCCGACCTCCTCCGACGTCTTGAGCGAGGTGAGAAAGACGACGGCCAGCGGGATCAGGACGACCGCGGACGCCACGATCAGCGACAGGTAGGTCAGGGCGCCTCCGACGGGCAGCCGGCGGCGGGAGGTGCGCGGCCCCTTCATGGTGGCGGGGGTGAGGTCGGAGGAGGTCATACGAGGTCCACCTTGTCGTCGGGCACGAGCCGGCGCTGGATCCAGGTGATCAGCAGGATGATCAGGAGCAGCACCACGGCCGCGGCCGAGGCCAGGCCGGTCTTGTTGAACTGGAAGGCGAGTTTGATCGTCTGGATCACGAAGGTCTGGGTGCCGGTGGCGCCGCCGGTCATGATGTAGGGGATCTCGAAGACCGACAGCGAGCCGGAGATCGCCAGGATCGCGCTGAGGCTGATGACGGGCTTGATGCTGGGGGCGATGATGTGCCGGAACTGTTTCCACTTCCCCGCCCCGTCCAGCTCCGCCGCCTCGTACAGCTCGCCCGGGATGGACTGGATCGCGCCGAGGAAGAGGACGAAGTTCAGTCCGGTGAACCGCCAGACGGAGACGCCCGCGAGGGAGACGTTCGCGGAGGTCGGGTCACCGAGCCAGGGATGGTCGGTGGTCACGCCGAGCCAGGCGAGCACGGAGTCGAGGGTGCCGCCGTCCTGGAAGAAGTACAGGAAGACGAAGCCGATCGCGACGCCGTTGATCAGGTAGGGGAAGAAGAGGATCCCCTTGAAGAAGTTGCGGAACCGCAGGTTGAAACTGAGGATCACCGCGAAGTACAGGGCGACGGCGATCTGGACCACGGAGGCCGCGAGGTAGTAGCCGCTGACGAAGAAGACGCGGAAGAGCTCGGGGCGGGTGAAGATCCGGACGTAGTTGTCGAATCCCACGTACTCCCGGTCCGGACTCACGCCGTCCCAGTCGGTGAAGCTGTACGAGATCATGCTCGCGACGGGGACGTAGGTGAACGTGATCAGCAGGGCGAGCGGGGCCGCCAGGAAGAGCCAGGGCGTGATCCGCCGCAGCGGCGAATCCCGCCAGGATCTCGTCCGTCCGGCGGTGGGGCCGCGCCGGCGGCCCGCCGGGCGAGACCGCCTCCCCTGCGTATCGGCCTCGGCCTTGTCCGTGCTGGATCGCCCTGTCATGGCGGCGCCCTCTGGTGCGGTGTCGGTGGTCTGGGTCATGTCGGCCTTTCGTGTCCGCGGCTGCGGAAGGTCCAGGGGCCCCGGCCGGTGTCGTGCGGCCGGGGCCACTCCGCCGGTATCAGCTACCGCCGGTCTTCGCCGCCTCGTCCCACCTCTTGTTCAGGTCGGCGAAGAAGTCCTCCAGGCTGCCCTTGGCGGCGCCGCGGGCCGTGTCGATCAGCTTCTGGCGGTAGTCCGGCTTGTTGAGGCCGATCTCGGCCGCCTCGTCGATGTCGTTGACGGCCGCGGTCTTCGCCTCGGAGCGGTCGAAGAATCTGACATCGTTGTCAACGAACTCCTTCAGCGTGGCGGGCATCGGGGCGGACTTCACCGCGGAGACCACGCCCTCCTTCTCCGCGAAGCCGGACTTCTCGGTGAACCAGTCCACCCAGGCGCGTGCCGCGGGCTTGTTGTGCGAGTGGATGCTCACGGCCTGCTGGTAGTCGGACACCAGGCCGGCGCAGTGCTTGCCGTCCTTCTGGACCGGGAAGGGCATGAAGCCGATGTCCTCCGGCGCGCCGCCGGCCTTCTCCGCCGCGTCCCGCATCTGCGTGATCGACCAGGAGCCGAGCATCATCGTGGCGATCTCACCCTCACCGAGGAGCGCCTTGGAGGTCTCCCAGTTGGTGGTGGTCGGGTCCTTCTCCGACAGGCCCTGCTTCACGATGTCGTACAGGAGGGTGTCGATGGTGTTGAGCTCGCTCCCGGCCTTCCAGGGCGAGACCGGGCCGGCGAGGGCGTTGCCCGCCTGGGCGTCGCAGCCGACGACGCCGAGGTTGCTGGTCCACTGGACCATCGGCCAGCCGTCCTTGAAGTTGGTGTAGTACGGCGTGGCGCCGGTCTTCTCCTTGACCGCCTTCAGGCCGGCCAGGAACTCGTCCGGGGTCTTCGGCCAGCTGGTGACGCCGGCCCGCTTCCAGAGCTTCTTGTTGTAGACGAAGCCGTTGGCGGTGCCGAACTGGGCGATGCCGTAGACCTTGCCATCCACCTCGGCCTTGTCGCTGAAGCGGTACTTCGACAGCTCGGCGGTGGTGCCGAGGGGGGCGAAGAACTTCGGGTAGTCGCTCTTGGCCACCGCGCCGGGGATGAAGAGCACGTCACCGTACGCGTTGGTGTTCATGCGGATCTTCACCTCCCCCTCGTAGTCGGTGATGCCGTCGAACTTCACCTTCACCTTGGGGTAGATCTTGTTGAACTCCGCCGCGTACTTCTGGAGCGTCCCGTTCTGCACCAGGTCGGTCCGCTGCGTGAGGACCTTGATCTCGCCCGAGACCTCCTTCGGGTCGGACGGCGGGGCGGCCACCTCTCCGGTGGCACCACCGCCTCCGCCGCCGCACGCCGACAGCGCGAGCATCACGGCGGCCAGCACAGCGCCCGAGAGCGCGGTCGTCTTCGTGTTCCCCATGGCCCAACTCCTTCAAAGTCACGGCTCAGGTCATCGGTGGGATGACGGCACTATGTCAGCCAGCCGTGAACCGGTAAAGTACTGGTTTCCAGCGTGATGCCCAATCGTTACTCCGAGCAGTCGACATTCGCGGGTCCGATGACGTCACGCACTCGATCCGCTCTCCCTCATCCTGCCTGAGCTTCACCGGTTCATGGACAGTTAAGTGAATGTACGGCTAGCTTGTCGGCCCGTACACGCATCCCGCCCGCTGCCAGGCGATTGGAGCCGCACACCATGAAGGACGTCACCCGACTGCACGAGGGGTGGAGCCTGCGCCACGAGGACGCGCTGCTCCCCGCGCAGGTGCCCGGTTGTGTCCACACCGACCTGCTCGCCGCCGGGGTGATCCCGGACCCGTTCCTCGGACTGAACGAGACGGAGACCGCCTGGGTCGGGCGCCGCTCGTGGTCGTACGAGACCGAACTCACCGCCGCCGACGGCGGGCACGAGCGGAGCGAGCTGGTCTTCGAGGGACTGGACACCGCCGCGGAGGTCCTGGTCGCCGGCGAGTCGCTCGGCTCGACCCGGAACATGCACCGCGCCCACCGCTTCGACGTGACGGGGCGGAGCGGCCGCCTGGAGGTGCGCTTCGACTCGGCGTACGACGAGGCCGAGCGGGTCCGCGCGCTCACCGGCGACCGGCCGAACGTCTACCCCGAGCCGTTCCAGTACATCCGCAAGATGGCCTGCTCCTTCGGCTGGGACTGGGGCCCGACCGTGGTCACCGCCGGCATGTGGCGGCCGGTGCGGATCGAGCGCTGGTCGACCGCCCGGCTCGCGGAGGTCCGCCCGCTGGTCACCCTCGACGGCCCCACCGGCCACGTCGAGCTGCGCGTCCGGGCCGCCCGGACCGCGAGCGGCACGGACCGCCCACTCACCCTGCGCGCCACGGTCGCCGGCGTGGTCGCCGAGACCTCCTTCGCGGGCGCGGAAACCGTGCTCCGCCTGGAGGTGCCCGAGCCGCAGCTGTGGTGGCCCCGGGGCTACGGTGCCCAGCCGCTGTACGGGCTCGACGTCGACCTCCTGGACGAGGACGGCGCACCGCTCGACTCCTGGTCGCGGCGGATCGGCTTCCGCACCGTCACCGTCGACCGCTCCGCCGACGAGCACGGCACCGGCTTCACCTTCGTCGTCAACGGCACGCGGATCTTCGCGCGCGGCGTCAACTGGATCCCCGACGACGTCCTGCCGTCCCGCGTCACCCCCGAGCGCTACCGCGCCCGTCTCACCCAGGCCGCCGAGGCCAACATCGACCTCGTCCGCATCTGGGGCGGCGGCATCTACGAGGACGACGCCTTCTACGACGCCTGCGACGAGCTGGGCCTGATGGTCTGGCAGGACTTCCTCTTCGCCTGCGCCGCCTACCCCGAGGAGCAGCCGCTGCGCGGAGAAGTGGAGGCGGAGGCGCGCGACAACGTTGTCCGGCTGATGCCGCACGCCAGCCTCGTCCTCTGGAACGGCAACAACGAGAACCTCTGGGGCTTCCGCGACTGGGAGTGGGAGGGGCCGCTCGCCGGCGACTCCTGGGGCGAGGGCTACTACCTCGGCGTCCTGCCCCGGATCGTCGCCGAGCTCGACCCGACCCGCCCCTACACCGCCGGCAGCCCCTGGTCCGGCTCCTGGGACCACCACCCCAACGACCCCCGGCACGGCACCCACCACTCCTGGGAGGTATGGAACCGGCAGGACTACGCCGAGTACCGCGCCGACGTCCCCCGCTTCTGCGCCGAGTTCGGCTGGCAGGCCCCGCCGGCGATCAGCACCCTGCGGCGCGCCCTGCCCGGCGAGGAACTGGCCCCGGACTCCCCCGGCATGCTGCACCACCAGAAGGCCGAGGACGGCAACGGCAAGCTGAACCGCGGCATCGACCGCCACTTCGGCCTGCCCGAGGGCGACTTCGACCGCTGGCACTACCTCGCCCAGGTCGTCCAGGCCCGGGCGGTGGCCGCCGGCATCGAGCACTGGCGCTCCCACTGGCCGGTCTGCGCGGGCACCGTCGTCTGGCAGCTCAACGACTGCTGGCCGGTCAGCAGTTGGGCCGCCATCGACGGCGACGGCCGGCTCAAGCCGCTCTACCACGAGCTGCGCCGCGTCTACGCCGACCGGCTCCTCAGCCTCGTGCCCACCGCGGACGGTCCGGTCCTCGCCGTCGACAACCAGTCCGGCACCACCTGGCGCACCACCGTCGCCCTTCGCCGCGTCGCCGCCGACGGCACCGTGGTGAAGGAGGCCGCGCTGGAGGTGGAGGCCGCCGCGCGGACGGTGGTGCGGCTGGACGTCCCGGGCGCGCTGCTCCCGGACGCGGCCTCGGCGAAGGAGCTCCTGGTCGCCGACGCGGACGGTCTGCGTGCGGTCCATCTCCCCGTGTACGAGAAGGAGTTCGCCTACCCCGCGCCCATCTACGACGTCCTGGTCGAACCGGCGGGCGACGGCGACTCGGTCGTGACCGTCACCGCCCGCACCGTCGTGCGCGACCTCCTGCTCCAGGCCGACCGCCTCGCCCCGCGGGCGAGCGCCGACCGCGGACTGGTCACGCTGCTGCCGGACGAGGAGGTCCGGATCACGGTGCGCGGCTGGGCGGGCGACGACCCGGAAGCCGTACGGGCGGCCCTGTTCAGCGTGGGAGCGGCGTGAGCGTCCCTTCCCCCCGTCTCCCCGGCCCGCGCGTCACGATCACCGATGTCGCCGCGCGGGCCGGGGTGTCCAAAGGCGCCGTCTCCCTCGCCTTCAACAACCGGCCCGGGGTGTCCCCGGCGACCCGGGAGCGCATCTTCACGGCCGCCGAGGAGCTCGGCTGGAGCCCGAACCAGACGGCGCGGAACCTCTCCGGCCGGCGGACGGGCATCATCGGCCTGGCGATCTGCCGCCCCGCCCGGCTCCTCGGCCTCGAACCCTTCTACATGGAGTTCATCTCCGGCATCGAGGACGTCCTCGCCGAGCGCTCCTGCTCCCTCCTCCTCCGCCTGGTCCGCGACCTGGCCGAGGAGAGCGACCTCTACCGGGAGTGGTGGCGCAGCAGGACGGTCGGCGGGGCGATCCTCGTCGACTTCCACCGGGACGACCCGCGCATCCCGCCACTGCGGGCGCTCGGCATGCCCGCGGTGGCCGTCGGCCACCCGTCCCTGACCGGTGGCTTCCCGTCCGTCTGGACGGACGACGCCTCCGCGGCGGCCGAGGCCGTGCGCTACCTGGCGGCCCTCGGCCACCGGCGGATCGCCCGGGTCGGCGGGCCCGCCGGCCTCGGCCACAGCGGCATCCGAGCCGCCGCCTTCGAGGCGACCATGGCCGAACTGGGCCTGGACGGACGGCGGCAGGTGGCGACCGGCTTCGTCGGGGAGGAGGGCGCACGGGCCACCCGCAGCCTCCTGATGTCCCCGGACCGGCCGACGGCGATCCTGTACGACAACGACATCATGGCCGTCGCCGGAGCGGCGGTCGCCTCCGAGATGGGCCTCTCGGTCCCCGACGACGTCTCCCTCCTCGCCTGGGACGACTCGCAGCTGTGCCGGCTGACGCATCCGCCGATGTCCGCGATGAGCCACGACGTCCACCACTTCGGCGAGGAGGTCGCCCGGACTCTGTTCGGGGTGATCGAGGGGACCCGTGCCGGCTCCCTCCAGGTGCCCACCCCGTCCCTGACGCCGAGGGGGTCGACGGGGCCGCCTCGCCGCACGTAGGCGGTCGCGCACGACGTTGAGGGGCATACCCGTACGGGTATGCCCCTCAACGTCGTCTCCCTCCTCCCTCAGGAGGCGGCGGAAGCGGGTGAGGAGCGGGTTCCGGGGCAGGGACGTGCCGGCGGAACCCGCTCCTCTCGCACCCGGTGCGGCGGATGCGGTACGGGGTCAGCCCTTGGCGCAGGGGACGCCGTCGAGGCTGAAGGAGGCGGGCACGGCGCCGGGGCCCGTGACGTTGACGCCGAAGCTCACGGCCCCGCCGACCGGGACGGACGCGGTCCAGGACTCGCTGGTGGCGCGGACCTGGCGGCCGTCCTGGGTGACGGAGGCGTTCCAGGCGGAGTTCACCGTGGCGCCCTCCGGGAGGGCGAAGTCGAGCTTCCAGCCCTTGAGGGGCTGTTCGCCGGTGTTGCGGACGCTGACGTCGGCGTTGAAGCCGGTGCCCCAGTCGTCGAGGCGGTAGGCGACCGAGCAGCCGCGCCGGTACACGCCGGCCTCCTGGGAGGTCTGACGGATGCCGTCGGGACCGTGGAAGAGGCGCTCGCCCCACCCGGTGAGCTGGTCGGCGTCGAAGCCGGTGGCGAGGTCGAGGTATTCGACGCCGCCGCCGTTGCCGCTCCAGGACCAGCCGAGGTAGCCGAGGTCGAGTCGGCGGGCGGTGGCCATGATGGCGTCCTCGTCGGGGTTGCCGTCCGAGTGGTCGTGGCCGAACTCGCCCACGACGATGGGCAGGCCGCGGTCGACGAAGCTGCCGAGGTACTCCTCGACCTCGGCGGCGGTGTCGTACACGCCGTACATGTGGATGGAGAAGACGGTGTTGCGGTCGGGGTCGGAGGCGAAGACGGCGGGGGCGTTCTCGCGCATGGTGCCGGACCAGTCCTGCCCCCAGTTGGGAGCGTCGACCATCAGGGTGTGGTCGAAGCCGGCCGCGCGCAGCCGGCCGATGGCGTCCTTGGTGTCCTGCGGCCAGGCGGTGTAGCCGGCGTTTCCGTGCGGCTCGTTGCCGAGGTTGACGATGACGTACTTCTCCTGCCCCTTGAGGGCGTCCGCCACCTCCAGCCAGTAGTCCACGGCCTCGGAGAGAGAGGCCGCGTCGCTCTGCTCGCCGTAGCCGGTGGTGTCGTGGGCCTCCAGGACGCAGACGAGCCGGTTGGCCTTGCACCGGGCGACGACGTCCGCGACGTCGGCGGCGTCGTTCTTCGTCCAGCGGGCGCCGGTGGAGAGCACCACCCGGACCGAGTTGGCGCCGAGTGCCTTGACGTCGGCGAGGGACCGTCCGGTGCGGTCCGTGTACCAGGTGTGGGCGTGGTTGACGCCGCGCAGGACGAAGTCCTTGCCGGTGGCGTCGACGAGTCGTCCGTCCACGACACGGAAGCCGTCCGCGCGCTCGGCGGCCTGGGCGGTGGCGGGGATCGAGGTGATCGTGGCGGCGAGGGCGAGCAGCGTCGCCGCCGAGAGGACCCGTGTCCTGTTCATGTGGTGCTCCCAATTCGGTACCGCGTCCCGCGAGGGGAGCGGGCGCGGTGCTGCCTGACATGGAGTGAGATCGCGGCCGACCGGGGGCCGGTGGCCCCGGGAAGGGCCCGCGCGTGGCGGGCGGACAGCCGCCGGGCCCCACCGCCCGGATGGTGCTGCGGCTCGATTCCGGGCGGTGGGGATTCTCCGCGGGTGCGGTTCAGGTCGTCGCCTCGATCGGTCGGCGATTTCTCCTGCCGATTCCCGGCGGTCGATTGGAGGCTAGGGGCCGTCTTGGCCGATCACAAGAGCTGGGACATAACCGGTTAAGGTCCATAAGGGTTTCGTGGACCGGCCCGACCGTTCAGCCGAGGCGTTCCACGGTGCCCGTCGTGGCGCGGAACACCGTCCCGCTCCCTTCCAGCCGCGCCTCGACGCCCGCCGCCACGTACACGGCCCGTCCCGGGCCGATGCCGAGGCCCTGCCCGGAGGAGGTGACGGTCACGGTCCCGGCGGTGCAGAGGAGGATCTGCGGGGCGTCCAGAGTGAGGCGCCGCCGCGGCTCGCCGGCCCGCAGGAGGTACCGCGACAGGCGGAAGTCGTCCACCGGCGCCGGGTACACCTCCTCGCCCTCCTCGTCCCGGGGAGTCAGCACGCGGGCCGCGGGGGCGTCGAAGCGGACGATCCGGGTCAGCTCCTCGGCGTCGACGTGCTTGGAGGTCAGTCCGCACCGCAGGACGTTGTCGGAGCTCGCCATGATCTCCACGCCGAGCCCGGAGAGGTACGCGTGCGGGACCCCGGCGCCGAGGAACAGCGCCTCGCCGGGGCTCAGCTCGACGTACCGGAGCAGCAGCGCGGAGAGGAGTCCGGAGTCGCCCGGGTAGGCCCGCGCGATGCGGTCGTAGGCGGTGATGCGGGCCTCGGCGGGGCCCTCCGCCGCGACGGCCAGCGCCCTGGCGACGGCGCCGAGGAGGCCCGCCGGCGGGCGGAGGAAGGCCCGGAACACCTCCGCGAGCGCCTGGGGCTCGGGGGCGGCCCGCAGGGTCTCGGCATACGGCCGGAGCGCCGGCACCTCCAGGGAGTCGAGCAGGTCGGCGGCGTCCGACGAGGCCCGGAAGCCGCACAGCCCCCGGAACGGGGTGAGGGCGACGATCATCTCCGGCTTGTGCTGGTCGTCGCGGTAGGTGCGGTGGGCCGCGTCCAGGGGCACGCCGAGCGCGTTCTCCCGGGCGAACCCGGCCTGGGCCTGGGCGAGGTCCGGGTGCACCTGGACGGAGAGCGGCGCGTCCGCGGCCAGGAGCTTGAGCAGGAACGGGAGCCGGGGCCCGAACCGGCGCACGGTGGCCGCTCCGAGCTCACCCTCCGGGTTCCCGGTGACCACCCGGTCCAGGGGGGTGAGGACGTTCTCCCTGAGCACGCGGGAGGGCGCCGCCGGGTGGGCGCCCATCCAGAGTTCGGCCTGGGGCGCTCCGGTGGGCGGCTCGCCCATGAGTTCCGGCAGCAGGGTGCGGGAGCCCCAGTCATAGGGCTGGACGGTGTTGTGGAGGAGGTCCATGGTCGTTTCCTGGAGTACGTGCGGTGGGATGGAAGCGGGGGCGCCACGGTGCCCCGAAGGGCGCCCGGTGCCGGTGCGCGCGGGCACGGAGGAGGCCCGTCCGCGCACGGCCGGGGAGGCCGGAGGCCAGGTGGCCGCGGGCCGGCCGGGTCAGGTGGCCGTTCGCCCCCGCGTCCCGGCTCCGGCGCGGGAGAGCTCGGAGGCGGCGACGCCCGCGGCGGCCGCGCCGATCAGTCCGGCGTCGAGGGCCAGGCCGGCGGGCACGACCGGGAGGTCACGCGTGAAGTCGAGGGCGGCGTACGCCTTCAGGTGGTGCCGCAGCGGTGCGAACAGCAGGTCGCCCGTCTGCGAGACCCCGCCGCCCACGACGACCAGGTCGAGTTCGACGAGCGCGGCGGTCGCCGCGATGGCGGCGGCCAGGGCGCGGCCGGCCCGGTCGAACGCGGCGAGGGCCCTCGGGTCGCCCGCGCGGGCCGAGGCGGCCACCTCGCGGGCCGTGGCGGGAAGGCCCGCCGGGGGCGTCCAACCGGACTCCAGGGCGTGGGCGGCGATCGCCGTACCGCTGGCGTAGCGCTCGACGCACCCACGGGCGCCGCAGGGGCACAGCGGGCCGTGCTGGTCGACGGTGATGTGGCCGATGTGGCCGGCGTTCCCGGTCCTCCCCGCGTGGACGGAACCTCCCAGGACCAGTCCGCCGCCGACCCCGGTCGAGACGACCATGCACAGGGCGTTCGCCGCGTCCTTCGCCGCTCCGATCCAGTGTTCCGCCGCCGTCATGGCGACCGCGTCGCCGACGAGCACCGGCTCGATCCCGTCCGGAACGGCGGGATGACTCCGCACGCGCTCCACCAGGGGGAAGGAGCGCCAGGCCAGGATGTTGACCGGACTCACCGTGCCCGCGAACGTGTCCACGGGCCCCGCGCTCCCGATTCCCAGGCAGGACAGCGAGGCCCACTCGGGACGGGTGGCCAGCTCGTCCAGGACGGCGGTCACCGCGGCCATCAGCACCTCGGCGGACTCACGCGCGGGCGTCGGCCGCTGCGCCCGCGCCACCACGTGCCCCTCGGCGTCGACCAGCGCCCCAGCGATCTTCGTACCGCCGATGTCCAGCGCTCCGTACACCATCCCGCCCAACCTCTCCGAACCATCCGAACTGTACGAAGCACCACTCTGCCGACGGATGACAACGTTGTCTAGGGTGAAACGGATCCGGTTAAGTCACATGCGCGGGCGACCGGCGTCTTCTCGCCGTCGGAGGTGCGGGGGTCACTCGCCCCGGTGCTCACGGGCTGCGGAGGCCGCGATGGCCGCCTTGTACCAGTGGTAGGACGCCTTGGGGGTGCGCGTCCCGCTCGGGAAGTCGACGTGCACCAGGCCGAAGCGCCTGCTGTGACCGAACGCCCACTCGAAGTTGTCCAGAAGCGACCACGCGGTGTAGCCGCGCAGGTCGACGCCGTCCGCGATGGCCGCGGCGGCCGCCCGGAGGTGACTCTCCAGATAGGTGATCCGGTCGGCGTCGTGCACGATGCCGTCCGCGGCGGGGACGTCGTGCTCGGCGGAACCGTTCTCTGTGATGTGGATCGGCGGAAGGAGGGCACCGTAACGGTCGCGGAGGGAGACGAGGAGGTCCCTCAGGGCGTCGGGGACGACGGCCCAGCCCATGGCGGTGTGGCGGACACCCGGATGGTCCACCCCTTCGAAACGGTTGTCCATCGCGGTGCGCCGGGCTGGATCGGGCTCGCGCCAGGGGGCCGCGCGCACGGTGGACGGCGTGTAGTAGTTGAGGCCGAGGAAGTCCATCGGGGCGGAGACGAGTGCGAGGTCGCCCTCGCGGCGGAAGTCCTGGCGCTCGGTCAGCTCCCCGAAGGTGTCCGGCTCGCCGGGGGCGTAGCGTCCCGTCAGCAGCGGGTCGGTCCACATGAGGTTGCGCTGGGTCTCGGCGCGCAGGGCAGCCTCGGCGTCGGCGGGGTCCGGCGTGGCCGGGCGGACCCGGTCGAGGTTGAGCGAGATGCCCGCTTCCCGGACCCCGGCGGCGCGCAGGGCGCCCATGGCCAGGCCGTGGCCGACCAGGAGGTGGTGGGCCGCGGCGAGCGCGGGCGTCCCCTCGCGCGCTCCCGGAGCGTGCTCGCCATTCGCGTATCCCAGGAAGGCGCTGCACCAGGGTTCGTTCAGGGTGATCCACCGGGCCACGCGGTCCCCGAGCCTCTCCGCGACCAGGGCCGTGTACTCCGCGAAGCGCTCGGCAGTGCCCCTGGACCGCCAGCCGCCCCGGTCCTCCAGGGGCTGGGGAAGGTCCCAGTGGTAGAGGGTGGCGACCGGCTTGATGCCGGCCTCCAGCAGGTCATCGACCAGGCGGGCGTAGAAGTCGAGCCCGCGGGCGTTCACCGGTCCCGAGCCCGACGGCTGGACGCGCGGCCAGGCGACGGAGAAGCGGTAGACGGACACCCCGAGGTCCGCGAGGAGGGCCACGTCCTCCCGGTGCCGGTGGTAGTGGTCGCAGGCCGTCTCGCCGCTGGTGCCGTCCGACACGGCGCCGGCGCGCCGGGAGAAGGTGTCCCAGATCGACGGCCCCCGTCCGTCCTCTCGCGTGGCGCCCTCGATCTGGTAGGCCGAGGTGGCGGCACCGAATTCGAAGCCGGGCGGGAAAACCGGGAAGTCGCTCACGGAACATGAGTCCTCTCGTGCGGGGGGGGCGGGTGACAGGTGCGAGCTTGGAGGAATACGGCTGATCGGTCCAGGCGCGAACGGCTGGGGAGAAGGAGTTTTACTAAACCTCGACTTAACCGGAAAGGCTTTATTGGACAACGTTGTCGGGACGGGGCAGAGTGACCTCCGCAACCGCTGTCGGGCCGCTGCGGAGAGGCGGACCGCGAGAGGGTGCGGAGCGCCCGACGCCGTTCCGCCCCTCCTGTCGTACGACGACGACCGCGCCCCGCTCCCCCGCGCGGTCACCCCGTTCCGAGGAGAAGCCCTTCCCATGCCGTACGCCGACCTGCCCCTCGATCACCCGGCCGCCCGGGACGAATCCCCGGTCGAGCCGGACGGCTTCGACGCCTTCTGGTCCGAAACCCTGCGGTCGGCCCGCGCGGCCGGCCGCGCTCCGGAGGTCCGCCCCGTCCGGGACTCCCCCCTGACCACGCTCGACACCTACGACGTACGGTTCTCCGGCTGGGGCGGGCACCCGGTCGCCGCCTGGCTCCTCCTCCCGTCGCAGGCCGAGGAGCCGCTGCCGACGGTGATCACGTACCTCGGATACAGCGGCGGACGGGGACTGGTGACCGACCACCTCCTGTACGCCTCCGCCGGCTACGCCCACCTCGTCGTCGACAGCCGGGGCCAGGGCCACGACACCCCCGACCCCCACCCGGACGCGGGTCCCCACTGGGTGCACGGCTACATGACCCGGGGGATCGAGGATCCCCACGCCCACTACTACCGCCGCCTCGTCACCGACTGCGTCCTCGCCGTCGACGCCGCGCGCTCCATCCCGCACGTGGACCCGGACCGGATCGTCGTCCAGGGAGCCAGCCAGGGCGGTGGCCTGGCCCTCGCCGTGGCCGGCCTGGCCGGCGATGGCATCGCCGGCGCCCTCCCCGACGTGCCGTTCCTGTGTCACGTCCGGCGGGGCGCCGAGACCGCGACCGAGGGCCCGTACACGGAGATCGTCGATTACCTGCGCCGTCACGCCCCGCACGCGGCCGAGCGGGCTTTCTCGACCCTCGCCCACTTCGACGGCGTGCACTTCGCGCGCCGCGCGACGGCCCCCGCCCTGTTCAGCGCCGGCCTGATGGACCCCGTCTGCCCGCCGTCCACCGTGCTGGCGGCCTACCAGAACTACGCGGGCGAGAAGGACATCAGGGAATGGCCCTTCGCCGATCACGCGGGCGGAAGGGGCGCGACGGCCGTCGAGCACCTGCGCTGGCTGCGCCTGCGGGCGCTGGCCCCCACGGAGCGTTGAGGATCCAACGGGGGCGGCACCAGCCCCGACCACGCCACCGCGACGTCCGCCGTCGCCTCGGCCCGGCACCGACGGCAGCCCGTAGCCGGCACGGCTCTCCCGCGCCCGCCGGCCGCCGGCTGGCCCCACCGGGAAGGACAGCAGACCCGGCAACCTTTCCGTCCCCGGCGGCGACAACGTCTCGACCACCCCCTCCCAGGAGGTCTCCGACTGGCTGGGCGACTGGACCCCGTGACGGGGCCGGCACGGCCGGCTCCGCGTCCCGCCCCATGAGCCCCGCTGTTCACGGGAACGCCGACGCGCGGGGCTCGTTCGGCCCGCGCGTCGGCATCAGCGGCGGTACACCGCGGCCTGGCGGGGCGGTCAGTCGCCGAGGACGTCCATGACCTCGGCGAGGTCGACGAACTTGAAGTTGGTCGCGTCGCGGTCGCCGTCGCCGGGGGCGTCGTGGCCGTCCTGGACGACGAGGAGGCCGTTGGGGTACTGGGAGCCGAGCGGGGCGTTCAGGACCGCGGCGCCGTCGCACTCCTCGGAGCCGTCGAGAGTGTCGTTCACGGCGGTGACCCGGAAGCCGCCCTCGTACTCGTTGGCGTCCTCCAGTTCGCGGTCGTAGGCGGCGAAGGTGTTGTCGCCCTGGCTGGAGGCGAGGACGTAGCCGTCACCGTCGGGCTCGGTCAGGAGCGTCAGGCCCTCGACGTCGGCGGAGATCTTCGTGCCGCCGAAGCCGGGGTCGGCGCCCGGCGTGCACTCCTCGGTCTCCTCGTCGTAGGTGCCGGGGACGCCGTACTCGCGGACCTTGTCGATCAGCTTCGGCGTGCCGGTGAGGTCGGCGCGCATCCGCCAGACGCCGATGTCCTCCTGACCGGCGTAGAGCATGCCGTTGGCCGGGTCGACGACCATGCCCTCGACCTGCGGCAGCTCGCCGGGCTCGCCGCACGGGGACCACGAGGTGCCGTCGGGCAGCCGGAAGGAGGACGGCAGGTCCAGGGTGCGGACCTTGCGGTAGGTGACCTTGCCGTCCGCGGCCGGCAGCAGCTCCAGGAGGGCGATGCTGGTGCGTTCGCGGCGGCTGACCAGGGCGTAGGACTTCCCGGTCGCCCGGTCCGTCCAGGTCGCCAGGCCGTAGGCGGTCCGCTGGTCGTTGATCTCGGCCTGGTCCTGGGAGAACACCGGCGGCGCGGCCGGGTCGGTGACATCGCTCAGCGGGCCGCCGACGCGGTCGCGGTCGATGCGGTAGAAGCGCAGCCGGTCGTGGCCGCGGTCGCTGGTGACGGCCAGATCCGCCTTCCCCGAGGAGAGCCGGAGCCCATGGACGAGGTCCACGTTGTTGAAGCGGCCCGGGGCGTCGTCCTCACCCGCGGCGGGCGGTGCGGCTATCGACTGCACCAGTCGCGCGTCCAGGTCGTAGACGCGCAGGCCGCCCTCCTTGGCGGTGGCGACGACGAGGCTGCGGCCGGGGGCCGCGGCGTTGCGCCAGATGGCCGGGTCGTCCGCGTCGGCGTTGCCGCCCTCGTCGTCGTCGTGGAGCACCGGCGTCTCCGCACGGGGGGTCACGGCGGGCAGGGTGTCGGCGTCCAGGCGGTGCCGGGCCTCGGCGGGCGCGGCCAGTGCCACGGCCGCGAGAGCCGTGGTCACGGCCAGCGCGGCCGATCGGACGATGGCGGAGCGGGTCACGCAAGTCTCCTCTGCAAGGGGGTGGTTGGACCTGCGAGAGCCTGAACCCGGAGAGTGTCCGCACGGCGACCGCCGTGCGACGGGTAACACCGGGTCACGGTGTACGTACGGTGAACGAACCCGTGCCGCCCCGCCGCACACACGCGTGACCCGCGCCGTGCGGTGTGGGTATGGGCGGTCGGTCAGACTCCTGACGACCGTACCCGTCGCCCTTCCCCTGGGCGCCGCTACCGCGGCCCGTCCCGACGGGAGGACCGCGTCACGGCCTCACGCACGCGTCTCTCACGCGCACCGTCCCCGCCCCTCGTGGGAACGTTGGAGGGATCCAGGTCTTCATCGCTCCCCCGGGATCACGCCGCCTCCGCCCCCACGCCCCAGGGCGACCGAACGCTACCGCCGGGACGGACCGTCCAGAGCCCGCACCACACGATCACGCTCCTCGCCTGAAAGGCGAGCCAGCAGGGCCACCGCCCTGCCCAGCTCGTCCTCGCTCCACGTCACCGATCACCCGCCAGGTCGAGATCACGCTCGGACACCTCGGCAGAAGTCGACGCCTGCTTTGGCCTGCGCCACGGACGAGCGATCGGCTGAGACACCCCACGCCACCAAGCCTCCGCCGGCAGCTTCCCCGCCGGCTCGAACGGCTCGCCGGGGCGGGGAAATGCCACCGTCTGGCCGGCCTCCTCGGCCGCGTCCCTCGTCCACTCTCCCGGCTCCGCCCACGCATGCGGCGCCAAGTTGAACGTGCCCCAGTGGATCGGCAGCATCACACCGGCCGGAGCACCTCCCTGCAGGTCAAGATGGGCCTGGTCCCCCTGCGCAGGCGTCATGTGAATGTCTGGCCACCCACCCGGCACCGGCGTATGGTCCGTGTGGTTCTTGGGCCACATGACGCTCTATCAGGTGTCAGAGTCCTCGGCCGGTTACCGAGACAACCTGGTCCACGAGTCCACTGTCTGCCCCCTGAGCTCGGCCCGGACGGTCCAGCGGCCGTCGGCCCGGGTGAGCGCGAGCGGCATGCCGAAGCAGGTTCCGACCAGCTCGCCGGTCAGCACGTCGGCCACCGGCCCCTGGGCGAGGGGGCGGCCCCCGCGGAGGAGCAGCGCATGGCTCGTGGCCGTGGGCAGCTCCTCCAGGTGGTGGGTGACCAGGACGGTCGCGAGCCGGGGGTGGGCGGCGGCGAGCGTGTCCAGGGCGGTGAGCAGCTGCTCCCGGCCTGGCAGGTCGAGTCCGGTGGCCGGCTCGTCGAGCAGGAGGAGGCGCGGAGCGGGCATCAGTGCCCGGGCGATCAGGGCCCGGCCCCGCTCGCCCTGGGACAGAGTGGACCAGCGCGCCCCGGCGCGGTAGGTCAGGCCCAGGGTGGCGATCAGCTCCTCCGCCCGGTCCCTCTGTTCCCACGTCGGCTCCCAACGCGGGGGTCGCTCCACGGAGTTGGTGACGCCGGTGAGGACCACGTCGCGCAGCCGGGGTGAGGAGCTCAGCGGGTGGCGTGGGTCGACGTGGCCGATGTGGGAGCGCAGGGCGCGCAGATCGGTGTGGCCGAGCCGGTGGCCGATGACCTCCACCCGGCCGCGGGTCGGGTGGAGTCGCGCGCCGAGCAGGCTCAACAGGGTGGTCTTCCCTGCGCCGTTGGGACCGAGGAGCGCCCAGTGCTCACCGGGACGGACGGTGAGCGACACGTCCGCGAGGAGGGTGTTCCCGTCGCGGACGACATGGACGGCGTCCGCGGTGAGGACGGGCTCGTTCATCGGACCGGGCGTCCTTCGCGGTGGGCGCGGTTGACCGCCGACAGGACGGCCTGGACGGACGCGGCGAGGACGGAGGAGTCCCGGCCCGCGCCCCACTCGGTACGACCGTCGACGCGGCACTCGGCGTAGGCGACGGCGTCGCCGGAGGTGCCCGGCCCCGTGGAGTGCTCGGCGAAGTCGAGGACGTCGACGGCGATGCCGGCCCGGGCGAGGGCGTCGGCGAAGGCGGAGAGCGGCCCGTTGCCGTGCCCCTGCCGGGCGGTGGTGCGGCCGTCGACGGTCAGGACGCAGTCGAAGCGGTGGTCCCCGTCGGTTCCGGGAGCCGTGTCCCACTCCCCCAGTCGTACGGGCCCGGCGTCCCGCCCCGGTGCGAGGTAGGTTGCGTCGAACAGCGCGTACAGCTCGTCGGGCGTGGCCTCGCGGCCGTGGGTGTCGGTGGCCTCCTGGACGACGGACGAGAACCCGGGGCGCAGGCCGTCGGGCAGGTCGAGGCCGTGGTGGGTGCGCAGGAGATAGGCCACACCGCCCTTGCCGGACTGGGAGTTGACCCGGATCACTGCCTCGTAGCTGCGCCCGATGTCGGCGGGGTCGATCGGCAGGTACGGAACGCTCCACGGCGCCTGCGAGGGATCGATCCCCGCGTCGGCGGCGGCCTTGGCGTGCCGGGCGAGGCCCTTGCTGATGGCGTCCTGGTGGGTACCGGAGAACGCGGTGTGGACGAGGTCCCCGGCGTACGGGTGGCGGGGGTGCACGGGCAGCCGGTTGCATTCCTCGACGACCGCCCAGACGGCGTCGATGTCCGTCAGGTCGAGCATCGGGTCGACGCCCTGGGCGTGCAGGTTGAGGGCGAGGGTCACCAGGTCGACGTTGCCGGTGCGCTCGCCGTTGCCGAAGAGGCAGCCCTCGACCCGTTGGGCGCCGGCGAGCACGGCGAGTTCGGCGCAGGCGACGCCGGTGCCGCGGTCGTTGTGCGGGTGGACCGAGAGGATGACGCTGTCGCGGCGGGCCAGGTGCCGGTGGGCGTACTCGATCTGGTCGGCGTACACGTTCGGGGTGGCGATCTCCACGGTCGCGGGCAGGTTGTGGGTCACGGGCCGGTCGGGGCTCGCGTCCCACAGCTCGGTCAGTGTGTCGCACAGCTCCAGGACGAAGTCGGGTTCGGTGAGGTTGAAGGTCTCCGGCGAGAACTGGAAGCGGATACGGCTGCCGGGCCGGGCGTCGGCGAGCCGGGCCATCAGCGTCGCGGCCTCCTCGGCCGTGGCCCGCACCTGGGCGCGGTCGCGGCCGAGGACGGTGTCGCGCCAGACGGGCGAGGTCGCGATGTAGAGGTGGACGACGGCCTGCGGCAGGCCGTCGATCGAGGCGAAGGTGCGCTCGATGAGCTCGGCGCGGGCCGGGGTGAAGACGACGGGCGTGATGTCGTCGGGGACGGCGCCCGAGGCGGTCAGCTCGGCGAGGTGGCGTACGAAGTCGAAGTCGGTCCGGCTGGCGGAGGGGTAGCCGACCTCGATCTCCTTGAAGCCGGTGCGGACGAGCAGGTCGAGGAAGCGGCGCTTGCGGGCGGTGTCCATGGGCTCGGCGAGTGCCTGGTTGCCGTCGCGCAGGTCGACGGGCACCCAGAGCGGGGCCCGCTCGATACGGGCGGAGGGCCAGTGACGCTCGGACGGTTCGGGGACGTGCACGCGGTCCTGGTACGGGCGGTAGCGGTGGTACGGCATGGGGCCGGGGCGCTGCGGGTTCCAGGCGTACGGGGTGGCGGTCACGGGTCGTGGCTCCTTCTGCTGGTCGGGATGCGACCGGCGGCGGCGCGTCGTCCCGCGGCGGGGTGCCGGTCGCGTCAGGCCCCGCCGCGGCAGCCGAGAAGGAGCCGTCCACGGAAGATCATGACCGGCACCCTAGCCACTCCTCAGCTCCTCAGACAAGTACTCCTCAGACAAGTTCTCGGGATACTTTCTCTCCGAGAACAAATCCGGCCCGCACGCCCAGCCGCACCCCGGACCACCGCACCCGCCCCTCACCGGGCACGACCGAGAATCAGGTGACCCCATGCAGCTCGGTGCCCTGCGCCCCAGCCCCCTCGTCGAGCAGGCGGCCGAGCGGCTGCGCGAGCAGATCACCTCGGGCCACTGGCCCGTCGGCACCCGACTGCCCGGCGAGACCACTCTGGCCAAGGAGCTGGGCGTCGGCCGCTCCACCGTCCGCGAGGCGCTGCGCGCGCTCGCCGGCGCCGGGCTCGTCCAGCCGCGCCAGGGCGCCGGGGTCTTCGTGACGGCGACCCGCCCGGTCGAGGACTGGCCGACCCGGCTGCGGAAGGCCGCCGTCAGTGACGTCTACGAGGTCCGGATGCTGGTCGAGGTCCAGGCGGCCCGGCTGGCCGCACTGCGCCGCACCGACGCCGACATCGAGGCCATGCGGGAGGCGCTGGGCGGGCGGCGCGCGGCGGCGGAGGGCGACGACGCCGGCTTCGTGGACGCCGACATCCGGGTCCACGCCGCCCTGATCGCGGCCGCCCACAATCCCGTACTGACCGATCTCTTCGCGGAGTTCGCACCCGCGCTGCGTCAGGGCCTGATCGACCTCCTCGACCTGCTCGCCCTGCGCGCCGGCGAGCCGCGCCACGGCGAGGACTCCCACATCGCCCTCGTGGCCGCGGTGGAGGCCGGCGACGCCGACGAGGCGGCCCGCCTCGCCCAGACCGAACTGGAGTCAACCCTCGCCCTCCTGCTCGGCCCCGGCGCCCCGGGCGGTCCGGGCGGCGACGCACGACGCTAGCGGCCGACGAGGACGGCAGCGCAAACGGGGCCGAGGCCGGTCACTCAAAGCGAGAAGGCCCAGGGGTCGTCGTACGGTTCGGGCTTTTCGGCGTGGAGCATGCAGCGGATACAGCGCGAGAGTCCCGGTTCACCGGCTCCGGCGGCGGCGTACATCCACGGCAGAGTGTCCAAGGCGTGCGCACGTTCTTCTGTGGCGAAGGTGTCGACGGTCTGGTGCAGGTCCTCGGGGGCGGGTTCGTCCGTGAGGCAGAGCCAGCCGATTGCCGCGGCCAGGCGGACTTCGGGGGCCTCTGTCCGGTCTTGCCACCGCTCGCGGAACCACGAGACGGCCGGCGGCTGTACGTGCGCTCGGGCGGTCTCGGCGACGGCGAGGAGCAGGGCGGCGCGGACCATGGCGTCATGCTCGGCGGCGAACCTGGCGGCAAGGGCGGTTCGGACCACGAGGTCGGGGTCGGCGGCCGTGGCCAGGGCGTAGGCGGCGTCGATACGGATGGTGGGGTCGGAGTCGTTGAGAAGCGGCAGGAGTACGGGCGTTCCGGCCGTGATCGCGGCGCGGGCGGCGGCCACCGACCAGCCTGCCGGGTAGCCGGTCACCTCGACGCCGTAGTCGTCGTGGTCGCCGGGAGCGTGGCGCCGAGGATCGTTGCGGTGGATCAGGAGTTCATCGCGGGAGGCGACGCCGAAGTGCCGAGCTCGGGCCGGGCCGGAGAGTATGGCGAGGGCGGCGGCACGGTGTGGGTGGTGGCCATCGGTGGCGATGGGAATCAGGAACGGTACGGCCAGGGCGGCGGCGGCCCGGCTGTCGTCGGCACACAGGCCCCCCAGCCCGCCCGTCGCCCGGCCAGCGGGGTCCTCGCCGGCGCGCAGCAGGCGAACGGCCTCCCGGGCATCGTCGCCATGCGGGAAGTTCCCCCACGGGACGGCGTCGAGGAGCAACGTGCTGTGGGCGCCAGCCTGGATGCCGGCCACCACCGCCCGCACATCGAACGCGCCTCCCGCGAACGAGGCCAGATCCGCTCCGTCCACCAGCGCCCGGCACATCGCAAACGTCGGATCGCTCCGCCAATCCCTCACACCACGCCCCCATCGAATCCCCAGAGACTCGATCACGCCTTGCCCGACCGCCTCCGCCGGCCGACTGCGGGAAAGGGAACATCCCGACACCCACGAAACCGCCAAGCATCCAGAAGATCCGTACGAAACTGCGGCTCAGCGACCGACGATGCGCGTTCGGACCACAACCCGCGACGGGCCCTGCGAGGTCGGCAAGGGCCTGAACCGCTGGACGACGGCCGCTCGCTCCCTGCGGGGTGCCCCGTCCAATGCCCGCAGCACACGGTCACGCCCCTCGGACGGGAGACCCTCCAGCATCCGCGCGACCTCGGCAAGATCGTCCCCGACCGACGTCACCACTCGCCCGCGAGATCGAGATCGTCGCTACGCGGCTCGGCAACGACCTCAGCAGGCCGGGGCCGACGCCACGGCTGCGCGATCGAATGGGACACAGCCCGCCACCACGGCTCCTCGGGCAGCTTCCCCGCCGGCTCGAAGGGCTCACCGGGACGGGGGAACGCCACCGCCTGGCCGACTTCCTCGCACTCGTACTTCGTCCACTCCCCCGGCTCCGCCCACGCATGCGGAGCCAGGTTGAACGTTCCCCAGTGGATCGGCAGCATCACCCCGCCCGGGGCGCCTCCCTGCAGGTCAAGGTGGGCCTGCACCCCCTTGGCGGGCGACATGTGAATGTCCGGCCACGCGCCGGGAAGCGGCGTATGGTCCGTGTGGTTCTTGGGCCAGAACTCGGAGTAGGCCCCGATCTGGATCATGGTGACGTCGAAGGGGCCGTGGGCGGCGCCGATCTCCCGGAAGCCCCGGAAGTAGCCGGTGTCGCCGCTGTGGAAGATCCGGTGGCGGGGGCCGCGGACCGACCAAGAGGCCCAGAGGGTGTGCTGCTGGTTGCGGATGGCCCGGCCGCAGAAGTGGCGGGCCGGGGTGGCGGTGAGGGTGACGCCGCCGACCTCGGTGGCCTCGTGCCAGTCCAGCTCGCGCAGCCGGGAGGCGGGGACGCCCCAGCGCTCCAGGTGGGCACCGACGCCGAGCGGCACGGCGAAGACGGTGTCCGTGGCGGCCAGCGCCTTGATCGTCGGCAGGTCGAGGTGGTCGTAGTGGTCGTGGGAGATCACGACCACGTCGACCAGCCCGAGCGCGCCGAGCGGCGCGGGCGCCGGGTGGAGCCGCTTGGGACCGACGAAGGAGAACGGCGAGCAGCGCTCTCCCCAGACCGGGTCGAAGAGGATCCGTACGCCGTCGATCTCGGCGAGCACGCTGGAGTGGCCCAGCCACGTGATCCGCAGGCCGCTCGGGGCGGGGCGGGCCAGGTCGGCCACGGTCGTCGGGTGCACGGGGATCACCCCGGCCGGGGCCCGGCGGGCGCGTGCCTCCCGCTCGAAGTAGATCTTCATCAGGTCGGCGGTGGAGCCGGAGGGGCCCCGACGGGCCTTCTCGGGGTTCTGGAAGACCCCGTCGGCGAAGTGCGGCGAGCGGTGGATGCGGGCCAGCCGCTCCCCCGCGGGCTCTGCGCCGAAGGACTCGGGCCGCAGAGCCCGCAGCCGGGCCCGCAGCGAACGGTCGGAGCCGGTACCGGTCACAAGTCCTCCTGAACTCTGGGGATCGTTCCATTATGGTCGGACCGCGAGGCGGACGGGCGGGCGTGCGACCGGGTGACCGAACGAACACCAGAGGTGATCATGGCTCCGTCATGCGCTGTGTAGGCTGCTCGACGTGGCGAGAGTGCGGTTGAGCGTGGCCGAGCGGCGGGAGGAGCTGCTGCGGGCCGCCGTCGAACAGATCGAGGCCCGGGGCGCCACCGCCGTCCGGATCGCCGACGTGGCCGAGGCCCTCGGCGTCAGCAACGCGCTCGTGCTCTACCACTTCTCCACCAAGGAGCAACTGGTCGCGGCGGCCTTCGCGCACGCCGCCGAGATCGAGCTCGACGAGCTGCGCCGGATCCTCCGCCGCCGCTCGACGGCGGTGCGGCGACTGCGCGCCGCCATCCGCTGGTACGCCCCGCAGGGGAAGGCCGAGGGCTGGCGGCTGTGGATCGAGGCCTGGGCGGCCGGTCTGCGCGACCCCGAGCTGCGCCGGGTCGCCGCCTCGCTCGACGAGGAGTGGCGGCGGGCGCTGGCCGCCGTGATCGAAGAGGGGGTCGCCGCCGGCGAGTTCTCCTGCCCTGACCCGGCGGGCGCCGCCTGGCGGCTCACCGCCTTGCTGGACGGCCTGGCCATCCAGACGACGGTCTACACCGGGGGCCTCTCCCGCGCGGCGATGCTCCGCTGGGCCGACGCCGCCCTCGACCGCGAACTGGCCCTCCCCCCGCCCACCCCCTGAGCGACGGCCACCCGCCCCGGGGGCCCGACCCGAGCCCGCGGACCGGGCCGCCCCGCGGCGCGGCCGACGCCGTCCCGTGCCCGTCCGATGCTCGTCCCCTGCACGGCCGACGGGCCGGAGCGGGGAATCAGAGGAGTTCGTAGACCGCCGAGACCGTCACCTGCTCCTCGATCTCGCCTGGGGCGAGGGGCACGTTCTGCTCGTCGGCCGGGAGGGACGGGAGGGTGCCCTGGCCGGGGCGCAGCGAGTCGCCCTCGCTGAGCGAGACCAGTCGGCCGAGGCGGTGGCCGCTCAGCCGGGCGTGCTGGGAGGCCTTCTCGTACGCGTCCCGGTAGGCGGCCTCGCGGGCCTTGGCGCGCAGTTCCTTCGGGTCGGCCACGTCGAAGACGACGCCGTGGACGCGGCCGGCGTTCCCGGAGGCGCCGTTGACGGCGCCGGTGACCTGGCCGGCCCGGTCGATGTCCCGGACCTTCACGGAGAAGGTCTGGCTCGCCTGGTAGCCCGTCACCTTGGACTCGCCGCCGGTCGTCTGGGTGTAGACGGGGTTGAGGGACAGGCTGTCGGTGCGGATGTCCCGGTCCTCGACGCCCTCCTGGCGCAGGACGGCGAGCAGCGTCTTCGCCGCGGTGTTCTGCGCCGCCATCGCCTCCTTCGCCGTCGGCTTGGTGACCTCCACGCCCACCGAGAGGATCGCGAGGTCGGGGGCGGCGGTGGCGCTCCCGCTGCCCGTGACGGTGACGGTCGCCGGCGCTTCGGCCCGGGCGGCGGCCGCGCGCGGGGCGGGACGCTCCGGCGCGGCGGCGAGCGCGGGCGAGGCGGTGCCCAGGAGGAGCGCTCCGAGGAGCGCGGTGCCCGCGCCGGCGGTGAGCAGGCGGGCGGCGCGGTTCGGGAGGGTGGGCGCGGGGCGGTGCGGCACGGGCGGTCCCTTCGACGGTGGAGTGCCGGTGGCTCCGGCGGGCACATCCCAGCACCCGGGGCCGCCGGCGCTCGGCTGCCACTCCTGACCGGCGCCGTCCTTCACCTCTCCGTACCAGCGGATTTCCATCCGAGCGGTTCCCCGTACCAGCGGTTCTCCGTATCAGCGATTCCCCGTACGAGCGGTTTCCCGTATCAGCGGACTTCCATCCGAGCGGCTCCCCGTACCGGCGGTTCTCCATCCGAACGGTTCTCCGCACGAGCGGCCCCCGCCCCGCCCCGTGCCTCAGGTCTGGACGAGCGGTTCGTACGCCTCCGCGTCCAGGCCGAAGGTCCAGGCGACGCCCTCGCGGGCGGTCCGGGTGCCGGGTGGCACCCGGAGCCAGTACGTGCGGTGGCTGCCGTCCGGCTCCGGCGTCGAGTTGACCACCTCGACCATGACGACGTCCTCGTCGTCGCCGAGTTCGATCCGCCACAGCACCCCCGCCTCGTCGCGGCCCTCGGGGCGGGCCCCGGAGGCGTCGAGGTAGCGCTCGTAGCCGTAGAACTCCAGCATCACGCGCCGCAGTTCGGCGTTCTCCTCGTCGCGGATCCGCTGCGGGGTGAGGTCCGCGAGTCCCGCCAGGAACTCGGCCGTGACGGGCATGCCGCGCCAGGCGTGGAGGGCGAAGCCGTCCCGGTGGGCGAGGGCCGGGCCGTCGCCCCGGTCGAGCCGCCCGGCCTCGTCCCGGTGGAGGGCGACGGGGCGTTCGCAGACGACGGCGACCTTCTCGTACGGCCACCACCAGCCGGCCTGCTCGGCGACCGCGGCGAGTCCGGCGAGCCGGGTGCCGCGCCCGTCGAAGGCGGCGAGCCAGGCGGCGTCCTGCTGGCCGAGGACCGCGTCGTACAGCAGTTCCCGGCCCGCGGGCCGGGTGAGCGCGCCGGGGTCCTCCCGGCTTCCGAGCGCGTCGAGGACGCCGGTCCTGATCCGCTCGGCGAGCGACCGCGCCGGGTCCCAGAGGCGGGCTCCGGTGGCCTGCCAGTGCGCCGTCCACCCGGCGGGGCCCAGCTCGTCGTGGAGGCGGCGGCGCTCCTCCGCCCAGGGCAGCGTCCGCACCTCCTCGCGCACCGACCGGCCCCGGTCGGCGAGGCCGGCGACCAGTTCGACCCCGGCGAGCGGCGAGTCCGCCCACACCATCCGCTCGGGCGCGGGCAGCCCCGCGAAGGCGTAGGCGAGCCGGACACCGGCCTCCGCGGCCTTCCGGTCGGCCGGCCCGGTGGCGGCCGCGACGGCCCGCCACTTCTCGTACGCGTCGCCCTGGTCCATCGTCCTGTCCCCCATGTCCGTCCGTTCCTCCGCCACCGTCCGGTGCCGTCTCAGTCCGCCACGATCCGGTACGCGCCCGGCACGTACTCGCGCTGCCGCACCACCCGGTACCAGCCCCTCGGCAGGACGATCGGCGCGTGCTCCTCGTGCACCAGCCGTCCGCCCTCGGGCAGTTCGAGCAGGAACAGGCCGTACGGGCCCGGCTCCCGCACGAGCCGGCCGGGGCCCGGGACCGCGTGGGCGTGTCCGGTGACCTCGCCGAAGGCGAGCACGAGCCTTCCCCGGCCGTCCCTCGGCTCGCTCGGCGCGTCCTTCGCCCGGGCGGGCACGGCCCGCTCGTCGACGGGCACGATCAGCACGTCCCCCTGCCGGTACATGGCTCTCCCCTTCCGGTCCGGAACCCGGTGCCCGAACACGGGAACGACGCTAGGGGCCACCACTGACAACGCCCCCGATCGTCCCCGGGCCCGGCCCGTGGCGGCCCCCGGCCGTCCGCGCTGTCGGTGCCGCTTGGTACAACTCTTGGCGTCACGCCCGTACCGCCGTCCGCGTCTGGAGCACCGTCATGACCATTGGGGCCTACCTGGAGGAGTTCCACGGCCTCCCCGTCTTCGACCTCCCGGACGCCGAGTCGGGCGTCGCGCTGCCCGACCCGGCGTCCGTCGCCTGGCGGCTGTCCAGCCCGACCTACCGCGACGACGACGAGGAGAGCTGGGGCGCCGTCTTCGACCGCTTCCTGAAGACCGTCGACACCGCGCGGGTCCGCGCCGTCGTCGTGGGCGGCTGGGAGGACGCGTACGAGACCTCCTCGGCCGCCGTCGTCACCGCGCTCATCGGCGCCAACGACCGGCTGACCGCCCTGGAGGCGGTCTTCCTCGGCGACATGACCATGGAGGACTGCGAGATCTCCTGGATCGTGCAATCGGACGTGACGCCGCTGCTCGCCGCCTACCCGGCGCTGCGGGAGCTCGGCGTGCGCGGCGGCACCGGGCTCGTCTTCCCGCCGGTGCGCCACACCGGTCTGCGGACCCTGGTCGTGGAGACCGGCGGGCTCGGCGCCGCGGTCGTCCGCGGCATCGCCGGCAGCGACCTGCCGGCCCTGGAGCGCCTCGAACTGTGGCTGGGGACCGACGAGTACGGCGGTGACTCCTCGCCCGGCGACCTGGCGCCGCTGCTCTCCGGCGAGGCCTTCCCCGCCCTGCGCAGCCTCGGTCTGTGCAACAGCGTGATCCAGGACCAGGTGGCCGCCGCCGTGGCGAGCGCCCCGGTCGTCGCCCGCCTCGACCGGCTCGACCTCAGCATGGGCGTGCTCACCGACGAGGGCGCGGCCGCGCTGCTCGACGGCCAGCCGCTGACCCACCTCACGGAGCTGGACCTGGAGCACCACTACCTCTCGGAGGCGATGGGCGAGCGGCTCACCGCCGCGCTCGCCCCCCACGGGGTGCGGGTCGTCCTGGACGACCCGCAGACCCCGGAGGACGACGGCGACGGGGACGTCTGGCGCTACGTCGCCATCGCCGAATGACCCCGCGCCCGCGCCTCGTGGTCGTCGGCGACCCGACGGGCCGTCGCGTCGCGTTCTTCCAGGACGCGCTGCGCGCCGCCGGACTGCCCGGGGCGCGGGCCGTGGCGTGGACGGACGTCCTGCGCGGGCGGGTCCGCTTCGCGGCGGGCGAGACCGTGCGGGTCGACTCGCCCGGCGAGGTGCCGGAGGTCGAGCTGCTGCTGCGCGGCACGGACGATCCGGCCCGGGTGGAGGGGGGACGGCTCTGGTACGAGCGGTTCACCACCGCCCTCGCCGGGCTCGCCGCCGAGGCGGACCGCGCCGGCGCGGTGCTGGTCGACGACCCGGCGGAGACGGCGGTCCTCTTCGACAAGCGGCTCACCCACGGCCGGCTCGACGCGGCCGGGGTGCCCGTCCCCGCCTCGCCGACCTCCGGTCCCGGCGGGGCGCCGGTGCGGGGCTGGGACGACCTGGTGGCGCTGATGGCCGGGTCCGGACTGCGCCGGGTGTTCGTCAAGCCGGCCCACGGCTCCTCCGCCTCCGGGGTGCTGGCGGTGGAGACGGCCGGCGGGGGCCGGGTGCAGGCCGCCACCTCGGTGGAGCGGGACGGTGCCGGACGGCTCTTCAACTCGCTGCGGGTGCGCCGCTACACCGGCGCGCGGGAGGTCGGCGCGCTGGTCGACGCGCTCGCCCCGGACGGGCTGCACGTGGAGCGCTGGCTGCCGAAGGCGGTCCAGGGCGGCCGTGCGGCGGACCTGCGGGTGGTGGTGACCGGCGGGCGCGCCACCCACGCGGTGGTCCGCACCAGCCGTTCGCCGCTGACCAATCTGCACCTCGGCGGCGCCCGCGGCGACCTCGCCGCCGCCCGGGCGTCGATCGCCGCGGCCGGCGGCCGCTGGGAGGACGCGGTCGCCGTCTGCGAGGACGCGGCGGCGGCCTTCCCCGGCACCCGCTGCGTCGGGGTGGACCTGCTGCCGGGCGCGGGATGGCGTCGCTTCGCGGTCGGCGAGGTCAACGCCTTCGGGGACCTGCTGCCCGGCCTCACCGGCCTGGCGGGCAGCGGCACGGAGGGCCTGGACACCTACGGCGCCCAGGTCGCCGACCTGCTGAGGCACCCACCCGCACCGCTCCCCACCCCCACCCGCGCACCCACCGACACCTCCGGCCCCGGCCCCGGCCCCGGCATCACCCACCCACGCGCCCCGGGCCCACGCACCACCGGACCACGCGCCCCCGGCCCTCGCGCCACCGCCCCCCGCACCTCCGGTCTCCGCACCACAGGAACGAGCACCACCCCGTGAACCAGCCCGACATGAACGCGGTCGTCGGCAGCCACGACCTTCTCCTGGTCACCCTCGACACCCTCCGGTACGACGTGGCCGCCGAGCTGGCCGCCGCCGGCCGCATACCGAACCTGGCCCGGCACCTGCCGGGCGGCCGCTGGGAGCGCCGGCACGCGCCCGGCAGCTTCACCTACGCCTCCCACCAGGCGATCTTCGCGGGCTTCCTGCCGACTCCGGCCGCGCCGGGACCCCACCCGCGGCTCTTCGCGGCGCGGTTCGCGGGCAGCGAGACCACCGCCGACGGCACCTATGTGTACGACGCCCCGGACCTGGTGACGGCGCTCGCCGCCGACGGCTACCGGACGGTGTGCGTCGGCGGCGTCGGCTTCTTCGACAAGCGGCCGCCGCTCGGCTCGGTCCTGCCCGGCCTCTTCCAGGAGAGCCACTGGGAGCCGTCCTTCGGGGTCGCCTCCCCGACCTCCTTCGAGGCGCAGGTGGCCCGGGCCGAGGAGGTGGTGGCCGCGCTGCCGGCCGACCGCCGGCTCTTCCTCTTCGTGAACGTGGCGGCGCTGCACCAGCCGAACTGGTTCCACCTGCCGGGCGCCACCCGCGAGGCGGGCGACACCCGGGCCACCCACGCGGCGGCCCTGGAGTACGTCGACCGGCACATCGGGCGGCTCTTCGCGGCGATGAGCAGCCGCCGCCGCTGCTTCGCGATCGTCTGCTCGGACCACGGCACGGCGTACGGCGACGACGGCTACGCGGGCCACCGGCTCGGCCACGAGGTCGTGTGGACGGTGCCGTACGCCCAGTTCACGCTGGACGGTCCGGCCGAGGGGGCCGCCGCGTGACCGCCGCCCCGCTCCCCCGCCCGTACCGCTCCTACGTCTACGCCTATCCGCACAAGACGGCGTACCGCCCGCTGCCGGAGCGGCCGGAGCTGGCGGTGCTCTGGGCGGACGAGCCGAAGGACGCCCTCTCGCTCTACGCGCACGTGCCGTTCTGCGAGGTCCGCTGCGGCTTCTGCAACCTCTTCACCCGGATCGGCGCCCCCGGCGAGCTGACCACCCGCTATCTCGACGCGCTGGACCGGCAGGCGGTCGCCGTCCGGGAGGCGCTCGGCGACGCGGCGCCGGTGCGGTTCGCGGCGGCGGCGTTCGGCGGCGGCACGCCGACCTTCCTGACCGCCGCCGAACTGGAGCGGCTCTGCGACATCGCCGAGCTCCGCATGGGCGCGGACCTGCGGGCGGTGCCGCTCTCCGTCGAGACCTCGCCGGCGACCGCGACCGCCGACCGGCTCGCGGTCCTCGCCGGCCGGGGCGCGACCCGGCTGAGCATCGGGGTGCAGAGCTTCGTGGACGCCGAGGCGCGGGCGGCGGTCCGGCCGCAGCGGCGGGCCGACGTGGAGGCGGCGCTCGGCCGGATCCGGGACGCCGGGGTGCCGGTGCTCAACATCGACCTCATCTACGGCATCGACGGGCAGACCGAGGAGTCCTGGCGGTACTCGCTGGACGCGGCGCTGGCCTGGCGGCCGGAGGAGCTGTACCTGTATCCGCTGTACGTGCGCCCGCTCACCGGCCTGGGGCGCTCCGGGCCCGCCGAGACGGACGCGGAGTGGGACGCGCGGCGGCTGCGGCTCTACCGGCAGGGCCGGGACCACCTCCTCGCGGCGGGGTACGAGCAGGTGTCGATGCGGATGTTCCGGCGGGCCGGCGCGGCCCCGGTCGGCCCCGACGACCACGCCTGCCAGACGGACGGCATGATCGGTCTGGGCTGCGGCGCCCGCTCGTACACCGCGGCGCTGCACTACTCCTTCGACTACGCCGTCGACATGCGGGAGATCCGCTCGATCATCGACGCGTACACGGAGACCCGGGACTTCTCCCGGGCCGTGGTGGGCCGCTGGGTGGACGGGGCGGAGGCGCGCCGCCGCCACCTGCTCCAGTCGCTGCTCCAGGCGGAGGGCATGGAGCTGGCCGGGTACGAGCAGCGGTTCGGGTCCTCGGCGCGGGAGGACTTCGGCGCGGAGCTCGACCGGTTCGCGGCGTACGGCTGGCTGGACGGCTCGGCGCCGGAGGGGCTGCTCCGACTGTCGCCGGAGGGGCTCGCGTACTCGGACGGGCTCGGCCCGGAGCTGTTCTCCCCCGCCGTACGGGCCGCGATGGCCGCGTACGAGCCGAAGTAGGGCCGGCCGTGGACCTGACGCTGCTGTACCGGGGGCCGCTGGCCTCGTGCGACTACGACTGCCCGTACTGCCCCTTCGCCAAGCGCCGGGACTCGCCGGAGACGCTGCGGGCGGACCGGGCGGCCCTGGAGCGGTTCACCGCGTGGGCGGCGGGGCAGGACGGGGACCGACTGCGGATCCTCTTCACCCCGTGGGGCGAGGGCCTCGTCCGCTCCTGGTACCGGCGGGCGATGGTGGAGCTGTCGCGGCTGCCGCACGTGGAGCGGGTGGCGATCCAGACCAACCTGAGCTGCCGGACCTCCTGGCTGGACGAGGCGGACCTGGACGCGCTGGCGCTGTGGTGCACGTACCACCCCGGCCAGACGCCGTACGACCGCTTCCTCGGCAAGGCGCTCGACCTGGCGGCCCGGGGCGTCCGCTTCAGCGTGGGCGTGGTGGGGCTGCCCGAGCACCACGCGGAGGCGCTGCGGCTGCGGGCGGCGCTGCCGGACCACGTCTACCTGTGGGTGAACGCCGCCGAGGGGCACACGTACACCGACGCGGAGGCGGCCGCGTGGACGGGCGTCGACCCGCTCTTCGGCTACAGCCGGCATCCGCACCGCTCGGCGGGGCTGCCCTGCCGGACCGGCGAGTCGGTGGTGTCGGTGGACGGCGCGGGGACGGTGCGCCGCTGCCACTTCGTCAGGGCCGAGCTCGGCAACCTGTACGACGGTTCGTACCGCGCGGCCCTGCGGCCCCGGGCCTGCCCCCTCGCCGTCTGCGACTGCCACATCGGCTACGTCCACCTGGAGACGCTGCCGCTGTACGACGTCTTCGCCGGCGGGGTCCTGGAACGGATCCCCGCCGGCCGCCCCTGATCTACAGGGGCATGAGGTCGGGGCGCTTGGCCGCGACGTGGTCGCCGGAGCTCTCGCCGCGCAGCCGCCGTCCGATCCACGGCACCAGGTACTCGCGCGCCCAGTGGATGTCGTCGCGGCGGACCTCCAGGGGCCCGCGGGCGGGCAGCGGCGGCCACGCCTGGTCCGGGTCGGCGGGCACCGGCAGGCCGAGGACCTGGGCGGCGCGCAGCGCGACCCGGGTGTGGCCCTCGGGCGAGAGGTGCAGCCGGTCGTCGTCCCAGGCCCGCCGGTCCTGCACCGACCTCAGCGACCACAGGTCGAGGACCGGGCAGTCGTAGCGGTCGGCGATGGCGCGGACGTGGGCCGTGTACGTGGCGATCTTGCCGCGCAGGTGCTTGAGGACCGGTACGTCACGGGTGTCGAATCCGGTGGTCACCATGACGGTGCCGACGGCGGAGGTGAGGTCCCGCACCGCCCGCTCGAACCGCTCGGCGACGTCGTCGGGGTCGGTGCCGGGGCGGATGATGTCGTTGCCGCCCGCGCAGAACGTGACCAGGTCGGGCGCGAGCTCCTTGGCCCGGGGGACCTGCTCGCTCACGATCTGGTCGAGGAGGCGGCCGCGGACCGCGAGGTTGGCGTAGCGGAACTCCTGGTGGTCCGGCAGCTGGTCGGCGAGGAGCACCGCGAAGCGGTCCGCCCAGCCGACGTAGGTCCCGTCCGGTCCCGGGTCTCCGACGCCCTCGGTGAAGCTGTCGCCGATCGCCGCGTACGACCCGATTCCCCCGACCGCCCCGAACACGTTCTCTTCTGTTGCTTTCGAATCGTCTGCCACGACAGCACATCCTTCCTTTTCGGATGTGACCTACGCGACCGTAAGGAGGGGTTGACGACGGGTGATATATGCCACCGATAAAGAATTTGCCAAGCCCGGAACAGGGCGAGGGCCCGGCACGTACGTGCCGGGCCCTCGGTGGCCGTGGGGCCGGTCGCGTCAGATCGCGACGCCGTGCTGGCGCAGGTAGGCCAGCGGGTCGATGTCCGCGCCGTAGCTGGGCGAGGTGCGGATCTCGAAGTGCAGGTGCGGGCCGGTCGAGTTGCCGGTGGAGCCGGAGAGACCGATCTGCTGGCCGCCGCTCACCGACTGGCCGGCGGAGACGGCCAGGGAGGAGAGGTGGGCGTACTGCGAGTAGTTGCCGTCGGCGTGCTGGATGACGACCTCGTTGCCGTAGGCGCCGCTCCAGCCGGCGGAGACGACCGTGCCGGCGCCGACGGCGCGGACGGTGGTGCCGGAGGAGGCGATGAAGTCGGCACCGGTGTGGTAGCCGGAGGACCACATGGAGCCGGAGGCGCGGTACGGGGTGGAGACGCCGCCGGTGACCGGGGCGACCCAGCCGGTGGCGGCCGGGGCGGCGGCCGGGGCCGCGGCGCGCTCGGTGGAGCGGGAGGCGCGGGTCTGCTCGGCGGCCTTCGCCTTGGCCTTCGGGGCGGCCTTGACGGCGGCCTTCGGGGCGGCGGCCTTCGGCGCGGCCGACTGGGCGGCGGGCTTCGGGGCCGCGGCCCCGGCGGGGTTCTTGGCGCCGAGGGTGAGCTTCATGCCCGGAAGGATCAGCGAGGGGTTCTCGCCGACGACCTGCCGGTTGTCGGCGTAGAGCCGCTTCCAGCCGCCGGCGACGTCGTGGTCGGCGGCGATCTTGGACAGGTAGTCGCCGGCGACGACGGAGTACGTGGTCGGGGCGGCGGCGGCCTTGGCGGCCGGGGCGGCCTGGACCTGGGCCTGCGCGGTGGCGGCCACGGTGCCGGCGACGGCGGCCGGGGCGGCCTGCTCGGCGGCGTGGGCGCCGGTCGCGCCGAACAGCGGCAGGGCGACGACGGCGCCACCGGTGCCGGCGGCGACGAGGCCACGGGTGATCAGGGTGGACTTCTGGCGGCGGTGCTTACCCTTTGCGGGCATGGCGAATTCCTCTCCGGCGCCTGCGAGGTGAGCTGTCGGGTTCGGACTGGAGATGTCCGGCCGCGATTCTCACGCGACTTCACCCCGAGCCGTCCTGCGTCGCGGGACCGGCGTACTTCCTTGGGTCCCCCGCTCCTGCCACGCGTGGACGGGTGTGAATTCCGGACGGTGGCAGGATTCGGCGGTCCGACCGGATTGACGGCGACGCTAGACGAGCGGGGTCGGCGGGAACAAGCCACGGAATTCGACGGGCATTCCGGGACGATCTTCGGGCCCGAAATTCCGGTCACCCTCCGTGGATGACGGCCCCTCGAAACCCTTTTCAGGGCGGGTGGTTGGCCGGGGCGGTCGGCCACGATCCGTCACTTCTATGACCCTGCTCACGCACGGAATTCCATCTCCCCCTCAACCAGGGCTTGTTATACCAAGACCTTCCAATACGGACAGATCGCCCATTACCGGCCAGGGGGGTGCGCGGCGACCCGCCCGCCGGGATGATTGCCGGGGGAACCGATCTCGTACGGCCCCGTGAACGCCTACCCCCAGGAGCATCCGTGACGCAGCAGCTGCCGCAGGTCCAGCCCCTCGACTCCGGCGAGCCCGAGCTCGCGGCGGTCCGCAACTTCCGTGACGTGGCCGGGCTGCCCACCACCGACGGACGCGCGGTCCGGCCCGGCGTCCTCTTCCGCAGCGGTCACCTCGCCGAGGCCACCGAGTCCGACGCGGCCTTCCTCTCCGGCCTCGGCCTGCACACGATCTTCGACTTCCGCAACGAGGCCGACGCCAAGGTGGAGGGCCCGGACGTGGAGCTCCCGGGCGTGCGGAACGTGAACATACCGCTGAGCGACCCGGCGGACGGCAAGGAGTTCTGGCGGATGGTCCGCGAGGGCGACCTCGACACGCTGCGGGGACTGCTCGGCGACGGCAGGGCGGCGGAGCGGATGACCTCCGCGTACCGCCGGATGATCGTGGAGCGGACCGCCGAGCACAGCCGGATCCTGCACTCCCTCGCCGAGGAGGCCGTCCCGGTCCTGATGCACTGCGCGGCCGGCAAGGACCGCGCCGGGCTCTCGATCGCGATCACCCTGCTCGCGCTGGGCGTGGAGCGCGAGGCCATCGAGGCCGACTACGTGAAGTCGGGCGCCCCGCACCGGCGCTACAAGGTGCGCCGCAGCTCCACCGCCCGGGACGCGATGGCGCCCGAGGTGATGGAGCTGCTGAGCCCGCTCTTCGACGCGCGGGTGGAGTACCTGCGGGCCGCCTTCGAGACCATCGAGACGACCTGGGGTTCCGTCGACGCCTACCTGGCGGACGGCCTGAAGCTGGCGCCGGAGACCCGTGAGCGGCTGCGGGAGCGGTTCCTCACGGAGGCGTGAGGCCGCGGGTCCGGCGCGGTCACTGGTTCTGCCCGCCCAGCATGAAGAGCAGGTAGAGGAAGCCGGCGAAGAGGTGACCGGCGATCAGGTAGGCGAAGAGGCGGAGCACCAGCCCCTTGGGGAACTTCCCCTCGCCGCGCTCCTCACCGGTGACCGCGGCGGGCGCCTTGGACGGGGCGGAATTCACTGACTTGTCGGACATGTCGACCAACCCTTCGGGACTCAGCGGGCGTGCGGGGTGCCGCCGCCCAGACACAGCTCGGCGGCCGGGCTCTGCAGGAGCGTGTGGACGAAGAGCACCTCGGCGCCGGCGCGGCCGGCCGCGCCGATCCGGTGCGGGGTGAGCGAGTCGAAGTGCGCGCTGTCCCCGGGGCCGAGCAGGTGGACGGTCTCGCCCAGGGCGAGCCGGACCTCCCCTTCGAGCACGTGCAGCCACTCCTCGCCGGGGTGGACACGCACGATGTCGGCCCGGGTGGCGTAGGGCACGTGGACGCGCAGGCACTGCATGGCCCGGCCCGCGCCGCCCGCCTGCCGGTAGATCCAGCCGTCGGCCTCGACCGGCTCGGAGCGGTCGGCCCGGATCACCGGGTCGCGCTCCGCGGGGGTCTCGCCGAGCAGCTCGGCGACCGTCGTACCGTAGATGCGGGCGAGGGCCAGGAGCATCGGCAGCGAGGGCTGCCGGTTCCCTGTCTCGAGCCGCGAGAGGTGCGCCGGGGAGAGCCCGGCGCGCTGGGCGGCCGCCTCCAGGGTGAACCCCCGGCGCCGGCGCAGCGCCCGCAGCTGCGGGGCGACGTCGGGCACGACCTCGGGGGCGGCGGTGTCCGGGGCGGAGCCCCGGGGGACGTGGTCCATGCGTCCATTCCGCCAGGAACGTGCCTCTGAGGCAAGTTTCTTGCCTCAGAGGCAAAAGCCCGGGACGGCCCGGCTCAGCGCTGCGCCACCGCCTGCCGGACCAGCGTCTTCCCGAAGTCCCACAGCAGCCCGCCGCCGCCGTGGGCGTCCTCCATGACCGCCGTGAAGGCGGTGACGAAGCGGTCCACGTCCGCCTCGTCGATCACCATCGGCGGGATCAACTTGATCACCTCCAAGTGGTCCCCGGAGACCTGGGTGAGGATCCGGTGCCGCTGGAGCAGCGGCACCACCACCATCTGCGCGAAGAGCCCCTTGCGGGCCGTCTGGAGCATCGCCCACCGGCCGCGCAGCGCCAGCGAGCTCGGCCGGCCGAACTCGATCCCGATCATCAGGCCCCGCCCCCGGACCGCGTGGAGCAGCTCGTAGCGGGGCACCAGCTCCTCCAGGCGGCCCTTCAGGAGGCCGCCGACCCGCCGCACGTGCGCCACGGTGCCCTCGGACTCCATCACCGAGAGGACCGCGAGGCCCGCGGCCATCGCCTGGGCGTTGGAGCCGAAGCTGGCCGAGTGGACCAGGACCCGGTCCATGGACGAGTAGACCTTCTTGAAGATCCAGTCCTTGCCGAGGGTGGCGCCGACCGGCACGTAGCCGCCGGAGAGCGCCTTCGCCACGCACACCAGGTCCGGCTCGACGCCGTCCTCGTGCTGGTAGGCGTAGAAGTCGCCGGTCCTGCCGAGGCCGGTCTGCACCTCGTCGGCGATCAGCAGCGCCCCGTGCCGGTGGAGCAGCTCCTGGGCGGCGGCGAGGAAGCCGGGCGGGGCCTCGTGGACGCCCTTGCCCTGGATCGGTTCGACGACGAAGGCGGCCACGTCCCCCTTGCGGAGCTCGCGCTCCAGGGCGTCGAGGTCGCCGAGGGCGACGGCGGTGTCGGGGAGCAGGGGGTCGAATCCGGCCTTGAAGCCCTGCTCGCCGTTGACGGACAGGGCGCCGGTGGTGAGGCCGTGGAAGGCGTGGTCGCAGTAGACGACCCTGGGTCGGCCGGTGGCGTACCGGGCGAACTTCAGCGCGGTCTCGACGGCCTCGGTGCCGCTGTTGCCGAAGAAGACGCGGTCGAGGTGGGGGCTGTGGGCGAGCAGCCGCTCGGCGAGGAGTCCGGGCAGCGGCGGGCAGTCGAAGCGGGTGAGGTCGGGCAGGTCCGCGTCGAGGACGTCGTGCAAGGCCCGGCGGACGACGGGGTGGTGCCGTCCGAGGCCCATGACGCCGAAGCCGGCGAGCATGTCGAGGTGGTCGTTGCCCTCGGCGTCCCAGAAGTGGGCGCCGGCGGCCCGCTCGTAGACCTTGTCGAAGCCGATGGTGTGCAGCATCCGCGGCAGCTGCGGGTTGAGGTGGCGGGCGTGCAGCTCGTACCGCTCGCCGCCGCGCTCGGCGAGCAGGGCCCGCAGGTCGAAGCCGTCGGTCATGGCCCGCCCCTCAGCTCCCGGAGACCGTCTCGCGGACCGCGCGCAGCGACTCCTTGAGGGAGCCCATGGTGGCGAGCACGGCGGTGGGTTCGTAGCCGCAGTGCGCCATGCAGTTGGCGCAGCGCGGGTCCTTGCCGCGGCCGTACTTGTCCCAGTCGGTGTCCTCGACGAGCTCGCGGTAGGTGGGGACGTAGCCGTCGCTCATCAGATAGCAGGGGCGCTGCCATCCGAAGAGGGAGTAGTTGGGGATCGCCCAGGCGGTGCACGGGAAGTCCGCCTTCCCTTCGAGGAAGTCGAGGAAGAGCGGCGAGTGGTTGAGCCGCCAGCGGCGCCGGTTGCCGCCGGCGAAGGCCTTCCTGAAGAGTTCCCTGGTCTGCTCGACGCCGAGGAAGTGTTCCTGGTCGGGCGCCTTCTCGTAGGCGTAGGCAGGCGAGATCATCATTTCGTCGACCTGGAGGTCGTCGTTGAGGAAATTCAGTACCTCGATGATGGTCTGCGGGGTGTCGGTGTTGAAGAAGGTCGAATTGGTGGTGACCCGGAATCCGCGCCGCTTCGCCTCCTTGATCGCCGCCACGGCCTCGTCGAACACGCCCTCCTTCGCCACCGATTCGTCGTGGCGTTCGCGCAGTCCGTCGATGTGGACGGCGAAGGCGAAGTAGGGCGACGGCTTGAAGTCGTCGAGCTTCTTGCGGAGCAGCATCGCGTTGGTGCAGAGGAAGACGTATTTCCGGCGGGCGACCAGCTGGCGGACGATCTCGTGGATCTGGGGGTGCATCAGGGGTTCGCCGCCGGCGATGGAGACCATCGGGGCGCCGGACTCCAGGACGGCGCCGACCGCCTGGGCGACGGGCATCCGCTGCTTGAGGACGCCGGCCGGGTGCTGGATCTTGCCGCACCCCTCGCATTTGAGGTTGCAGGCGTAGAGCGGCTCCAGTTCGACGATCAAGGGGAACTTGTCCCGCTTGCGGAGCTTCTGTTCGAAGAGATAGGTCCCGACCCGGACGGACTGACGGAGCGGCATGGCCATGACCGGCTCACCTCCTGGGGAGCAGCAGAGAACGGTGCCATTCGAAGAAAGCGGGAAGGACGGCACGGAGGACGCGGAAGGCCGATATTCCCCCGCGCACCGTGCCGATCCGGACCAGTTCGTGTTCGGGGGCGTCCACGACCACCCGTACGGCCGCAAGCGGACGGGGTCCGGCGGCCCGGGCGGTGCGCAGGGTGGTGGCGGACTCCATGTCGACGGCGATCGCCCCGCCGGCGGCGAGCGCGGCCCGCTCGGGGCCCCGCACGACGTGGTCGGAGCCGGTCAGCGGACCGGTGTGCACGGTCCGCCCCGGCACCGCCCGGGCGAGCGCCTCGACGAGCAGGTCCGTGCCGTCGCAGGCGAGGGCGCCGTCCGGGCCGCGGGTCTCCTCGGCGACCACCAGGTCGCCGGGGTGCATCCCGGGGGCGAGTCCGGCGCAGAAGCCCGAGGCGACGACGGCGGCGGCGCCCCAGCCCTCGCGGGCCAGCGCCCGCGCCACTCCGCGGGCGGCGTGGGCGGGTCCCATGCCGGTCCGCAGCACCCGGACGGGCCCCGACGCCCCGGCGCGCTCGCCGCCGCGCAGGGCGAACCGCTCGATGCCGAGGGCACAGGCGACGAGGAGCGGCGGGACGGCGGCCTCCGGCTCCCCCGGAGGGCGGTCGCGCTCCCTCACGGGTTCCGGCCGGGGACGGGCTCGCCGTGCACGTAGCGGCCGAGCGCGGTGAGCGGGAAGACCTGCCGGTAGAGGTGGTAGTTGATGGAGAAGTCCCAGGGGAAGCCGGTGCCGGTGAAGTACGGCTCGTCCCAGGAGCCGTCCTCGCGCTGGGTCTCCACCAGCCAGGCCACGCCCCGCCGCACCGTCTCGGAGTCCCGCTCCCCGGCGGCGAGGAGCGCGATGAGCGCCCAGGCCGTCTGGGAGGCGGTGGAGGCGCCGCGGCCGATCCAGGAGCGGTCGTCGTACGAGCGGAGGTCCTCGCCCCAGCCGCCGTCCGGGTTCTGCGCGGCGGCGAGCCAGGCGACCGCCCGGCGGATCGCCGGGTGGGAGGTGGGAAGCCCCGCGGCGGTGAGGGCGGGGAGCACCGAGCCGGTGCCGTAGACGTAGTTGACGCCCCAGCGGCCGAACCAGGCGCCGTTCGGGTCCTGTTCGGCGAGGAGCCAGTCGATGCCCCGGCGGGTGCGGGGGTCGGCGGCCCGGCCCTCCCAGGCCAGCATCTCCACGACGTGGGCGGTGACGTCGGCGGAGGGCGGGTCGATGACCTCACCGAAGTCACAGAAGGGGAGTTTGTTGGGCAAAACGCCCGTGTTGTCGGCGTCGAAGGCGGCCCAGGCGCCGTTGGCGGACTGCATGCCCAGGGTCCAGCGGGCGGCGCGGGCGACGGCCGCGTCGACCCGGGCGGGGTCGGGGTGGCGGACCCGGCGGAGGGCCAGGACCACCTCGGCGGTGTCGTCGATGTCGGGGTAGTTGTCGTTGTGGAACTCGAACGCCCAGCCGCCGGGCGGGAGTCCGGGCCGGCGGACGGCCCAGTCGCCGGCCTTGGTGATCTCCTCGTCGAGCATCCAGTCGACGGCCTTCACCAGCGCCGGGTGGTCGGCGGGCAGGCCGGCGTCGGCGAGGGCGATGGTGGCGAGGCAGGTGTCCCAGACCGGGGACTGGCAGGCCTCCACCATGCGGGCCGGGCCCTCGGGCTCCTCGCGCCAGACGGCGAACCGGTCGAGGGACTCCAGGCCGGCCCGCATGACCGGGTGCTCCAGGTCGTAGCCGAGCAGGTGGAGGGCGATCAGCGAGTAGACGGCGGGGGGCTGGATGCCGCCCCAGCAGCCGTCGTTCTCCTGGCGTTCGACGATCCAGCGGGCGGCGTTGTTCATGGCCGCCCGGCGCAGCCCGCGCGGGGCGAAGCGGTGGTAGGCGTGCAGCGCCTGGTCGAGGCGCTGGAAGAGGCCGTCCCAGCCGGTGAGCGGGGCGAGCGGACGCTTCGGCGCCGGGTGCTCGGGGTCGGTGTGCAGCTCGTCGAGGGGGAAGGGCGCCGGGCGGACCGGACGCTTCGCCGAGACGACGGTGAGCGGCACGATGGTCTGGCGGGCCCAGCAGCCGAAGTCGTAGATGTTCAGCGGGAACCACGGGGGCAGGAACATCAGCTCGGGCGGCAGCTCGGGCAGGTCCTCCCAGCGCCACCAGCCGAAGAGCGCGAGCCAGATGCGGGTGAAGACGCGGGCGGCGGCGATCCCGCCCCCGGCCCTGATCCAGGCGGCGGCGCGGGCCATGTGCGGGGCCTCGGGCCGGTCCCCGGCGAGCCGCAGGGCGACGTACGCCTCGACGGTCGCGGAGAGGTCGCCGGGCCCGCCGTGGAAGGTGGGCCAGGTGCCGTCCTCGTACTGCCGGCTGCGGATGTGCCGGGCGGCGGCCGCGGTGGTGTCCGGGTCGGAGATGCCGAGGAAGCGGCGGAGCAGGAGGTCCTCGGCGTCCATGGTGACGTTGGTCTCCAGGTCGCCCTTCCACCAGCCCTCGGGGGCCTGGCGGGCGAGGAGGTGGTCGGTGGCGGCGCGGACGGCGCGGGCGGCGGACTCGTCGAGGCGTGCGGCCGTGGTCGTGGTGGTGGTGTGCGGTGGAGTGGTGCTGGCCGCGGGCGCGAGGGGGCCGAGAGCCCCGGCGCTTCCGTCGGTCGTCGCTGTCATGGCTTCCCCTTCGTGGCAGTCGGTTGCTTCTGCTCCTGCGGGTCTGCCGTCGGCCGGTGCGGGTGGCACCGGCCGGCGACTGCGCACTCATATCTGGCTGTGGGTGATCATTTCTTCCGTACGACGACGAAGTCGGCGAGGGCGATCAGCTGGTCGCGCACCCGGGCGGGCATGTCCACCTCGTCGAGGGCGCGGAGCGCGATCGTGTGCTGGCGGCGGGCTTCCTCGGCGGTCCACTCGCGGCCGCCGGCCTCCTCGATGAGGGCGGCGCGGTAGGCGAAGTCCGCCTCGGTGAAGGAGGCGAAGTCGGGGGTCTTGGCGTCCTCGGCCAGGAGCCGGCCGAGCCGCTCGGAGGCCTCTCCCCCGGCGGCGAGGGCGGCGACGACGGGCAGCGACTTCTTCCGCTGCCGCAGGTCGCTCCAGGTCTGCTTGCCGGTGGCGTCCGGGTCGCCCCAGATGCCGAGGAGGTCGTCGACGGCCTGGAAGGCGAGGCCGAGGTGGTAGCCGTACTCCTCCAGCTTGTCGGCGGTGCGGTCGTCGGCGCCGCCGAGGACCGCACCGATGGAGACGGCGCAGGCGAGGAGGGCGCCGGTCTTGTTGCCCTCCATCTCCAGGCACTCCTCGACGGTGACCCGCTCGCGGTGCTCGTAGGAGATGTCCTGCGCCTGGCCGTCGATGAGCTTGCGGTTGGCGGTGGTCAGCCGGCGGGTGGCGCGGCCGGCCTCGACGGTGCCGAGCTCCAGGAGGACCTCGTTGGCGAGGGCGGAGAGCGCGTCGCCGACCAGGATCGCCTGGGCGGGGCCGAACACCTTCCACACGGTGTCGCGGTGGCGGCGCTGCTCGTCGCCGTCCATCAGGTCGTCGTGCAGCAGCGAGAAGTTGTGCACGAGCTCGACGGCGACGGCGCCGGGGACGCCGACCTCGGGCGCCGCGCCCGCGACCTCGGCGGACAGCAGGGCGAGCGCGGGGCGCACGGCCTTGCCGCTGTCGGCGTCGGTGGCGTTGCCCTCGGCGTCGATCCAGCCGAAGTGGTAGGCGGCGACGGTGTCCATGGGCGGTGCGAGACGGCCGACGGCCGCCCGCATGACGGGGGTGGACAGGGTCCGTCCCCTCTCCAGCAGGGCGCTGACGTCCGCGGTGTCGACGGCCGGGGTCCCCGGGGGCACGGTCGGCACGGTCTCTCCTCTGGTTCCTGTGATCACACTCATGCCGCCTCCTGCAGCGGATGGTCGTGGCGGCGGCCGAAGGCGGAGAGCGCGGCGCCGGCGGCGCTGAAGCCGCTTCGGACGGCACCCTCCATGGTCGCGGGCCAGCCGGTGGCGGTCCAGGCGCCGGCCAGGTAGAGGCCGGGCGCACGGGTGCGGGCGGCGGGGCGGAGGCGCCCGACGCCGGGTGTGGGGGCGAAGGTGGCGGTCCGCTCGCGGGTGACGAAGAAGTCGCGGACCCCGGCGCCCCGGGCGGCCGGCAGCAGCCGCTCCAGCTCCGGGAGGTAGCGCTCGCGGAGCGCGGCGACGGGGGTGTCGATCTCGTCCTGGGCGGCGGACTGCGAGACGGCCAGGTACTGGCCGGGTCCGGTGAGTCCGGACGCCTCGGTGCGGTCGAAGACCCACTGGACCGGGGAGCCGAGGGCCGTGAAGAAGGGCCGCTTCAGGACCTTGCGGTCGTAGACGACGTGCAGGTCGAGGATGGGGGCGGTGCCGATGTCGAGGAGCCGGTCGGCGTCGTCGAGGGCGCCCTCGGGGAGCAGGCCGTGGGTCTCGGTCTGGGGCACGGCGAGGACGACGGCGTCGGCGTCGAGGCGCTCGCCGGGCACGTCGACGGTCCAGCGGCCGTCGTCGGCGCGGGCGATCCGCTCGGCCTTGGTGCGCAGCAGGGTGCGGACGCCGAGCCCGTCGAGGGCCTTGCCGGCGAGGGTGTCGTGGAGGTGGCCGAGCGGCACGTGGGCCCAGCCGATGTCGGCGGCGCCGGGGTCGGTGAGCAGCCCGGTCTTGAAGACCATGGCGGCGAGCCCCATGGAGGCGTCCGGGGCGGGGGCGTTGAGGGTGGGGATGCCGACGAGGTCCCAGAGGGCCTCGATGGCCCGGGGCGACTGGCCGTGCCGGCCGAGCCAGGTGGCGAAGTCGATGCCGTCGAGGGCCGGGTCGGCGGGGTCGAGCTTCTTGAGGGCGAGCGCGGCGCGGCCGACGGAGGCCCGCTCGGCGAGCGAGAGGTGGGGGTACGTGGCGAGGCTGCGGACCAGGTGGAAGGGGACCGGCAGCGGGTCGCGCCGGATCCTTCCGAGCCGGGGGCCGCGGGGGTGGGCGACGTCGAGGACGGGCACGTCGAGCCGGTCCTGGAGGGGGGCGAGCCGGGCGCCGTCGACGCGGTCGAGGAACCAGCGGTAGGCGGTGCAGCAGCGCAGGTACACGTGCTGGCCGTTGTCGACGGTCAGCTCGCCGCGCCGGAAGGAGAAGGCGAGGCCACCGAGGCGGGGCCGCCCTTCGAGCAGGGTGACCGCGACTCCGGCCTCGGCGAGCCGGATCGCCGCGGTGATCCCGGCGAGTCCCCCGCCGACGACGACGGCGGTGGGGGTCTCGGGGGTGTCCTTCGCGGCGCCCGGGCGGTCGGACCCGGGTGTGCCGGTGGGGGCCATCAGGCGGGCCTCCTCGCGGTGCGGCGGGCGATGTGGCGGGCGTCGAGGCCGGAGAGGCCGCGGACGGCGACGTACGCCTTCTCGGGGCCGGGCAGCGAGACGCGGCCGCGGAGCACGGCCTCGGGGTCGCGCTCGATGCGGTCGAGGAGGCGGCGGTAGATGCCGGCCATGGCGGCGACGCAGGCGCCGCTGCGCCGGTCGAGCAGGGGCAGCAGCCGGTAGCCCTCGGTGAAGAGGGCGCGGGCGCGGCGGACCTCGAAGTGGACGAGTCCGGCGAAGTCGGCGCCGGCCGGCAGGATCCTGGAGCCGAATCCGTCCTCGCAGCCGAAGCGGGCGAGGTCCTCGGCGGGCAGGTAGGTGCGGCCGTTCCCGGCGTCCTCGCGGACGTCCCGGAGGATGTTGGTGAGCTGGAGCGCGAGGCCGAGGGTGTCGGCGTACTCGGCGGCCCGCTCGGACTCGGCGGCACCGGGCTGGGTGCCGAAGACGCCCAGGGAGAGCCGGCCGATGGCACCGGCGACGCACCGGCAGTAGACCTTGAGCTCGTCCCAGGTGCGGTAGGTGGCGCCGCGGACGTCCATGAGGACGCCGTCGATCAGCTCGTCGAGCCCTTCGAGGGGGATCGGGAAGCGGCGGGCGGCGTCGGCGAGGGCGACCGCGACGGGGTCGGTGTCGTCCTCGGCGACGTCGCCCTTGCGGATCCGGTCGAGCAGCGCCCGGGTGGTCTCCAGCCGCTCGTGCTTCTCCTCGGGGGCGAGCGTGCCGTCGCCGATGTCGTCGACCCGCCGGGAGAAGGCGTACAGGGCGGACATGGCGTGCCGCCGGTCGGCGGGCAGGAGCCGGATCCCGTAGGCGAAGTTGCGGGCCTGCTGTCCGGTGACGGCCTCGCAGTAGCTGTACGCGGCCTGCACCGGCGCGGACGGCCGGGTCGTGGTGTCCTCGACGGTCATGTTCCCCCCTCGGCGCGGGCCCGGAGCAGGACCGCTCCCACCTGGCGCGCCAGGCTCGGCTTGGTGGGCTTCGGCGGTCCGGCGAGGACGTCGAAGCCGGCGGCGGCGATGGCGTCGAGCGCGGCGAGTCCGCCGGCGGTGAAGCCGGCGAGCAGCAGCCTCAGCCGGCCGTGGACGCTGCCGACGAGTGGGGCGCCCGCGTGCAGCAGGGCGCGGGCGCGTTCGGCCTGGAAGGCGACGAGGGAGCGCACGGCGGATCCGGCGGACGGCCGGGCGAGCTCCTCCTCCGTGACGTGGAACCGCTTCAGGTCCTCGGCGGGGAGGTAGATCCGGTCGCGGCCGAGGTCCTCGGCGACGTCCTGGAGGTGCTCCACGATCTGGAGGGCGGTGCAGATCTCGTCGGAGCGGCGGATCCGCTCGGGGGTCGCGGTGCCGGTGATGCCGAGGACGAGCCGGCCGACGGGGTTGGCGGAGAGCTCGCAGTACGCGAGGAGGTCGTCGTACGTCTCGTACCGGCTGACCAGCTGGTCCTGGCGGTTGGCCTGGAGCAGGCCGAGGAACGGGCCGGGGGTGAGGCCGCGGCGCCGCACGGTGGGCTGGAGGGCGCGCAGCAGGGGGTGGCGGGGCGTCCCGTCGAAGACCCGGTCCAGGTCCTCCTCCAGGGCGTCGAGGAGGGGGAGCGGGCCGGCGTCGGGGCCGAGGCCGAAGGGGGCGGCGGCACCGGGGGCGAGGTCGCCGTCGCCGATGTCGTCGACGAGGCGGGCGTAGCCGTAGACGGCCATGAGGTCGTCGCGCCAGTCGCGGGGCAGGAAGAAGGGGGCCACGGGGAAGTTCTCGTCCGCGGCCTTGCCGAGTGTGGTGCGCGAGGGGTCGTCGGCGCGCACGTGCCGGGGAGTCGTCACCGGGCGGCGCCCGGCGCGGGGACGGCGACACCCACGTGAAGCTGGAGATTCTGCGTCATGGCCGTCATATCTCCCGTTCTACACTGCCGATCCAATCCATCCTATTTCGGACACGCCGCCGCGCACGGAGCGCGCGCCCGCCGGGCGCTCCCGGGGGCGCCGCGGGCGGTGGGGATCGGACCGGTACAGCTTACGTTGTACGAGGGATGTCGCCATTCGGGGGGTCTGCCGCCACGCCGACCGGGCGGACCGGGCTGACCTGTGGCGATGGCACGGGCCCTGCCGGGGTCAGCGGGCGCGGGCTCCGGAGACGACCATGGCGAGGGTGGCGTCGACGACATCGTCGCGGCGGCGGGCGGGGAGCCGGCGGAGCGGACCTTCGAGGAGGAGCAGCGAGAGGCCGTGCACGGCCGACCAGGCGGCGGCGCCGGAGGCGGAGCGGCGCCCGCCACTGCGGTCGAGCGCCTCCAGGGTCTCCCGGAGGAGGGTGAAGGCCCTGATCTCGGGCTCCGGGGGTGCGGGAGCGCCGGCCGGCGGTTCCCCGGCGGCGGGGCGGACGGTGCCGAAGGCGGCGCGGTAGAGGCCGGGGTGGTCGACGGCGAAACCGACGTAGCCGCGGCAGAGGGCGGCGAGCCGGCGCTCGGCGGCGAGCGCCGGGTCGTCGGCGCCGGGCTCGCGGGCGGCGGCCCGCTCCATGGCCTCGGCGAGCCGGGCCCTGGCGTGGCCGCGGACGGTGCGGAGCAGCTCGCCGCGTCCGTCGAAGTGCCGGTAGGCGGCGGTCGGCGAGACGCCGACCCGGCGGGCCGCCTCGCGCAGCACGACCCTCTCGGGGCCGCCCTCGCTGGCGAGGTCGACGGCCGCGCCGATCAGGGCGTTGCGCAGGTCGCCGTGGTGGTAGTTCTTTCCGCCCGAGATCCCTGGCATGGGCTCATCCTGCCCGATGTTGACCGCATGAACATTCCAGGCGGCGGCGCGACGGGCGAAAACCGGAAGCGCCCCCGCCGGTGGGGCGGGGGCGCGGCGCACGGGTGCGGCGGGGAACTCAGCGGGCGGTCTCGCGCTCGTACGCCTTGAGCACCTCGTCGGTCGGGCCGTCCATCAGGAGCTGGCCCTTCTCCAGCCAGAGCACCCGGTCGCAGGTGTCCCGGATGGACTTGTTGCTGTGGCTGACCAGGAAGACCGTGCCGGCCTCCTTGCGCAGCTCGCGGATGCGCGCCTCGGACCGGATCTGGAACTTGCGGTCACCGGTGGCGAGCGCCTCGTCGATGAGGAGCACGTCGTGGTTCTTGGCGGCCGCGATGGCGAAGCGGAGCCGGGCGCCCATGCCGGAGGAGTAGGTGCGCATCGGCAGGCTGATGAAGTCGCCCTTCTCGTTGATCCCGGAGAAGTCGACGATGTCCTGATACCGCGCGTGGACCTCCTCGCGGCTCATGCCCATGGCGAGGCCGCCGAGGATGACGTTGCGTTCGCCGGTGAGATCGTTCATCAGGGCCGCGTTGACGCCGAGGAGGGAGGGCTGGCCGTCGGTGTAGACCTTGCCGCTCTCGGTGGGGAGCAGACCGGCGATGGCGCGCAGCAGCGTGGACTTGCCGGAGCCGTTGGTGCCGATGAGGCCGATGGCCTCGCCCCGGTAGGCGGTGAAGGTGACGCCGCGGACGGCGTGCACCTTGCGGACCCCGCGGCTGATCTCGGCCTTGCCCTTGCCGACGATCCGGCTGAGCGCCGCGGTGGCGCTGCCCTTGCCGCCGCCCCCGGTGTTGACGCGGTAGACGATGTGGACGTCCTCGCAGATGACGGTGGGCGCCAGGGGGTTCTGGGGGGTGTCAGCCACGGCCGTACCTCTCCTCAGCCTTCCAGAAGTAGACGAAGCCGCCGATGCCGAAGAGCAGCGCCCAGCCGAGGGCGGTGGCCCAGACGTGGGCGGGCAGGTTCGAGGCCGCGTAGTCGTCGATGAGCGCGAAGCGGACCAGGTCCATGTAGACCGCCGCCGGGTTGTACATGAGGATGTCCGCGATCCAGGCCGGCTTGTCCGCGAGCATCACGGGGATCGAGAACATGACGCCCGAGGCGTACAGCCAGGTCCGCATGACGAACGGCATGAGCTGGGCGAGGTCGGGGGTCTTGGCGCCCATCCTGGCCATGATCATCGCCAGGCCGGTGTTGAACACGAACTGGAGCAGGAGCGCCGGGACCAGCAGCAGCCAGCTGAGCGAGGGGTAGCTTCCGAAGGCGATCGCGACGGCGGCGAGCACGACCATCGAGAAGAGGAGCTGCTGGAGCTGCTGGAGCGAGAAGCTGATCGGGAGGGTGGCGCGCGGGAAGTGCAGGGCCCGGACGAGGCCGAGGTTGCCCGAGATCGCGCGGACGCCCGCCATGACCGAGTTCTGCGTGAAGGTGAACACGAAGATGCCGGTCACGAGGAAGGGGATGTAGACCTCCGTGCTCATGCCCCTGCCCGCCTTCAGGATCAACCCGAAGATCAGGTAGTACACGAGGGCGTTGAGCAGCGGCGTGGCCACCTGCCAGACCTGGCCGAGCTTGGCCTGGCTGTACTGGGCGGTCAGCTTCGCCGAGGAGAACGCCAGGATGAAGTGGCGACGGCTCCACAGCTCGCGGATGTACTCGAACAGTCCGGGTCGGGCGCCGCTGACCGACAGGCCGTACTTGGCGGCGAGGTCGCCCGGGGCCAGGCCCTCGTCGACGGAGGACGGGGGCGCGTTCGTCGCGACCGCCCCGCCCTGGTGAATGTCACTCACAGTCGAAACTTTCGTGTTCAAGATGTGCGGCACGTCGGATCACCACGATGTCGGACGGCCGGTGTGACGACTCGGCGAGTCATCGGGGTCGCCACACCGTACGCCATTGCGGTGGCCGGCCGGTGACGCGGGAGTCCCGGCCGGCGCCCGCTCACTTCAGTCGGCTCGACGCCATGATCGAGACGAGGTGCAGCACGGTCTGCAGCAGGGCGATGCCCGCGAGGACCGCCACGCCGAGCCGGGAGAAGAACAGGTCGCCGCGGGCCTGGTCGGCGATGGCGAGGACCAGGATGAGCAGCGAGGCCTCGATGCCGAGGATCAGCCGGTGGAACTTGAGCGCGCCCGCGGCCCGGCGGGCCAGCGCCATGCCGGAGGAGCGGGGCTCCGACGCGGCCTCCTTGACCGGGGGCAGGCCGTTCTGGTGGCGGGCGACGCCCACCAGGTCGGTCTCGGCCTTGATCAGGATGGCGCCGAGCGCGGCCAGGGTGCCGAGGAAGGCCCACAGCCAGTCGATCCGGCCCTCGCCCCACAGGTCGGCGGCGCGCAGCCCGAAGCCGACGAGGACGGCGGCGTCGCACAGGTAGGCGCCGACCCGGTCCAGGTAGACGCCGGCCAGCGAGTACTGCTTCTTCCAGCGGGCCAGCTCGCCGTCGACGCAGTCGAGCAGCAGGTACATCTGCACGGCGACGACCCCGAGGACGGCGCCCCAGATCCCGGGCAGCAGCAGCGCCGGGGCGGCGAGCACGCCGAAGAGCGTCATCAGATAGGTCAGCTGGTTGGGCGTGACCTTGGTGTCCGCCAGCCGGCGGGTGATCCGGAGGGAGATCTCCCGCATGTAGAGGCGGCCACCCCAGTGCTCGCCGCTCCGCCGGTCCTTGACGCCCGGCGGGTGGACGACGGGGCGGAGTTCAGCTACCGATGGCTTGGGCATAGTCGGCGTACGCGTCCCTGATCTGGTCGGTGGAGAGGTCGAGGTGTTCCAGGATGGTGAAGCGGCCCGGCCGGGTCTGCGGGGCGAAGTCGACCGCCCGCACGAACTCGTCGACCGTGAAGCCCATCTCCTCCGGCCGTACCGGAAGGCCGTGCCGGCGGAGGGTCTCCACGATGGCGAGGGAGTCGTCGCGGGCCCCGCGCAGGTGCATCGCGAAGGCCGCGCCGAGGCCGCACTGCTCGCCGTGGCTGGCCGCGCGGGCCGGGTACAGCAGGTCGAAGGCGTGGCTGATCTCGTGGCAGGCGCCCGAGGAGGGCCGGGTGTCGCCGCTGATGGACATGGCGATGCCGGACATCACCAGGCCCTCGGAGAGGGTGACGAGGAAGTCGTCGTCGCCGACCCCGCCGGGGTGCCGGAGCACCGCCTCGCCCGCGCTGCGGGCCATGGCGGCGGCCAGGCCGTCGATCTTCTCGCCGGTCTCGCGGTGGGAGAGCTCCCAGTCCGCGAGGGCGGAGAGGTTGGAGACCGCGTCGCCGATGCCGGAGCGGACGAAGCGGACGGGGGCGTCCCTGATCACGTCGAGGTCGATGACGAGCGCGATGGGGGTGGGCACCCCGTAGGAGCCGCGGCCGTTGTCGTTGTCCAGGGTGGACACCGGCGAGCACAGGCCGTCGTGCGAGAGGTTGGTGGCGATGGCGACCAGTGGCAGCCCGACCCGGGCCGCCGCGTACTTCGTCACGTCGATGATCTTGCCGCCGCCGAGCGCGACCACGGCGTCGTACCGCTTGCCGCGCATGGCGTCGGCCAGCTTCACGGCCGCGTCGATGGTGCCGCCGGCCACGGTGTACCAGTCGGCGCCCGGCAGCTCGGCGCAGAAGCGCTCGCGCAGGGCGATCCCGGACCCGCCGCTGATCGCCACGGCGATCTTGCCGTTGCTGGAGATCCTCTCGTCCGCCATGAGCGCGGAGAGTCCCTCCAGGGCGCCCCGGCGGATGTCGACGACGACCGGCGACGGGATCAGTCGGGTCAGTACCGGCACGCGATCTCCCGGCCCTTGGCGAGATCGTCGTGGTTGTCGATCTCGACCCAGGAGACCTCGCCGATGGGCTCGACGTCGACGGTGAAGCCGCGGTCGACGAGCTCCTGGTAGCCGTCCTCGTAGTAGAGGTCGGGGTCGCGCTCGAAGGTGGCCTTCAGCGCGTCGGCGAGCTCTTCGGCGGCCTCGGGCTCGATGAGGGTGACGCCGATGTACTCGCCGGTCGCGTCCGCCGGGTCCATCAGCTTGGTGATCTTCCGGACGCCGGCGCCCTCGGCGGCGACGACCTTCATCTCCTCGTCGGCGAGCGACTTCACCGTGTCGAGGGCGAGGATGATCCTCCGGCCCTCGCCGCGGGCGGCGAGCAGCGTCTTCTCGACGGAGACCGGGTGGACGGTGTCGCCGTTGGCGAGGATCACTCCGCGCTTCAGGACCTCACGGGCGCACCAGAGGGAGTAGGCGTTGTTCCACTCCTCGGCCTTGTCGTTGTCGATCAGGGTGAGGGCGAGGCCGTACGTGGCCTCCAGCTCGGCCTTGCGGGCGTAGACGGCCTCCTTGCGGTAGCCGACGACGATCGCGGCCTCGGTGAGGCCGACCTCGGCGAAGTTCCGCAGCGTGAGGTCGAGGACGGTGGTCTCGCCGTCGACGGGCACGAGGGCCTTCGGGAGGGTGTCGGTGTAGGGGCGCAGTCGCCGTCCGGCACCGGCTGCCAGAACGAGGCCGATCATGCTGTTTCTCCTTCGTCATGAACAGCGGGCGCTCCGGAGGAGACCCAGAAGCGGATGGACTCCACGAGCACCACGAGGGCGAGCGCGCCCGCGAGTGCGGTCAGCGCCAGGGTGAAGTCGTCGCCGCGGCCCACCAGGAGGGCGGCGAGGACGGTCACCAGGAGCGTGCGCCCCTCGTGTCCGCCGGTGACGCGCACCAGCCAGGCGGGCGGCGCGCCGGTGCCGCCGCGGATGCGGTACACCGTGTCGTAGTGATGGTAGGCGACCGCCGCGACCAGGCCGAAGGCGGCGGGGACGGCCTGCGGGACGTCCGAGCGGGCGGCGAGCAGCAGCACGGTGGTGTACTCGGCGGCGCGGAAGAACGGCGGGACGAACCAGTCGAGGGCACCCTTGAGGGGGCGGGCGACGGCGAGCCCCGCGAGGACCGCGTAGCCGCCGGCGGCGCCGACGGCGGCCCAGCTCCCGACCGGGGCGGTGGCCGCGACGGAGATCATCAGGACGGCACCGAGGAGCGCGGCGACCGGGGCCGGCACCGGCAGGCGGCGGGCGGTCCGGGCGACGAGGAGCGCGAGGGGGCCGGAGTCGGCGAGGTCGGCGAGGGCCCGGGCGGCGCGGTCGGTGCGCGGCCCGCGCCGCTTGACCGAGCGCAGCAGCCGGCCGGCCGTGGTGTAGCAGGCGGCGAAGGCGCAGCCGGCGATCAGCGCCCAGAAGACGATCCGGGGGCTGGTGGCGGCGGTGAGGACGGCGATCATCGCCCAGCGCTCGCCGATCGGCAGGATGATCATGCGGCGGGCCCAGACGGTCCAGCCGACGCCGTCGAGCTTGCTGGACAGGGCCAGGCTGGTCCTGGCGGTGGAGCCCGCGGCGGCCGTGTCGGCGACGTTCGACTCGTTGAACGAGAAGTCGACGACGTGCCGGCAGGTCATGAGGACCATGGCGGCGAGCGCCAGCGTCCACACGTCGTCGCCCTCGCGGGCGGCGCCGAGGGCGAGACCGGCGTAGAAGGCGTACTCCTTGGCCCGGTCGAAGGTCGCGTCGAGCCAGGCGCCCATCGTCGAGTACTTGAGCGCGTACCGGGCGAGCTGCCCGTCGGTGCAGTCCAGGACGAAGGAGACGAGCAGGAGCACGCCGGCGGCGATGTAGCCGCCGCGCTCCCCGGTGGCCGCGCAGCCGGCCGCGATCAGCGCGGTGAGCAGCGAGGCGGTGGTGACCTGGTTGGGGGTGAGGCCCCGGCGGGCGCACCAGCGGGCGATGTACCGCGAGTAGGGGCTGATGAAGAAGGTGGTGAAGAAGCCGTCGTGGGCCTTCACGGCGGAGCGGAGCCGGACGGCCTCGTCGTCGACGGCGGCGACGGCGGCGCGCGCCTCGTGGCGGGCCGTGGCGTCGGTGGGGACGGCGGCGACGAGGGTGCCGAGCGCGGGCCGGTGCACGGCGACGCCGCCGGCGTCGAGGGCGTCGGCGAGGGCCCCGGTGAGGTCGCCGTCCGGGTCGGGGGCGGTCGGGGCGGTGGGCGCGGGGACGGCGGTCAGCGCGCGGACCAGGGCCGGACGGGCCTCGGGCTGCGCGGAGAGCGCCCCGGGCACGGCGGCGGCCGGGAAGCGGGGGTCGGTCAGCGCGAGCCGCAGGGCGTGGCGGTGCCCGACGAAGCGGGAGTCGACGAGGGCGACGCGCTCGCCCGCGGGGACGGCGGCCAGGAGGGTACGGGCCTCCTCGGCGCCGGTGGCCCATCGGACGTGGAAGCCGAGCGACCGCAGATCACCGTCGAGCGAGGATCCGGGTGCCGGCGGGCCGGTGAGGATGGCGGTCGACAGACGAACTCACTCCTTGGAACGGGCAGAGGGCCGGCGGGGCCTGTCGGCTCCGGGCGTGACGGTGCGCCCCGGCACCGGGCGGCGGCACGTCGGCTGAGGCTATCGGATCGACGGAGCGTGAGTTCACCGAGGCTTCGCACGCCGGACGCTCCCCGGTCCGCCCTCCGCCGCCGGGGTGCGCCGCGCTCCGCGCGATCATCATCGGTGATCGGCGGCCCGCCCTCCAAACCCGTGCCGGGGGCCACCCGGACGGCATTCCGGCAGGTGATCGTACGAATCCCGGCCCGTTGGGCATCTTCGCAGGTCAGAGCAATGACAACGGTGTTCAGTACCGTGTTGCGCATACCCCCCACCCGTAGTTCACTGGCGAATCCGGGCACCGACGGATCAGGACTTGGGAGGCCATGTCATGGGGGCTGGACACGACCACGGGCACAGCCACGGGGGCGCGCCGCCGACGGGGACGGCGGGCGCCGCCTACCGCAGCCGGTTGCGGATCGCGCTCGGGATCACGCTCTCCGTGATGGTGGTCGAGATCGTCGGCGGTGTGGTCGCCGACTCGCTCGCGCTGATCGCCGACGCGGCGCACATGGCGACGGACGCGATCGGGCTCGCGATGGCGCTCCTCGCGATCCACTTCGCCAACCGGCCGCCGTCCGGGAACCGCACCTTCGGCTTCGCCCGGGCGGAGATCCTGGCCGCGCTCGCCAACTGCCTGCTGCTGCTCGGCGTCGGCGGGTACGTGCTGTACGAGGCGGTCCAGCGGTTCATGGAGCCGGCCGGGACCAAGGGCGGGCTCGCCATCGCCTTCGCCGCGGTGGGCCTGGTGGCCAACGTCGTCTCGCTGTCGCTGCTCATGCGAGGACAGAAGGAGAGCCTCAACGTCCGGGGCGCCTATCTGGAGGTCCTCGCCGACGCGCTCGGATCGGTGACCGTCATCGTCTCGGCCGCGATCATCCTGGCGACCGGCTGGCAGTACGCCGACCCGATCGCCTCCCTGGTCATCGGCCTGATGATCGTGCCGCGCACGGTGAAGCTGCTGCGCGAGACCCTGGACGTGCTCCTGGAGGCGGCCCCCAAGGGCGTGGACATGGCGGAGGTGCGGGCGCACCTGCTGGCGCTGCCGGGCGTCGAGGACGTGCACGACCTGCACGCGTGGACGATCACCTCCGGGATGCCGGTCCTCTCCGCCCACGTGGTGGTGGACGCGGGGGCGCTGGACTCGGTCGGCCACGAGAAGATGCTGCACGACCTCCAGGGCTGCCTCGGCGACCACTTCGACGTGGAGCACTGCACCTTCCAGCTGGAGCCGGCCGGGCACGCCGAGCACGAGGCGAAGCTCTGCCTGTGACCGCCGCGGGGCCCGGCTGTGAGATGCTCGCCGTACGAACGCGCGCGTGAGAGGAGCTGAGGTTGATGACCGTCGCGATGGGGGCCGCCTTCCGCGGCCGCACCCGGTCCAGCTTCAGCTCCCGGGTCTCCGGCTGACCTGATCCCGGTTCTTCCACCGGTCCGTCACGTCGTCGGCCGGGACCCTTTCACCCGAGGGTTTCCACGTTGTCCGACAACGACATCCAGAACGCTTCCGCGTCCCACGACGCCTTCTTCGCCCTGCACCACGGCCTTCCGCGGCAGGGTCCCGGCTCCGACGCCACCACCCGCCGTCTCCTGGCGCTCGCGGGTCCGCTCCCCGAGCGTCCGCGCGTGCTCGACCTGGGCTGCGGCCCGGGCCGCTCCGCGCTGCTCCTGGCCGCCGAGGCGGGCGCCGAGGTGACCGCCGTCGACACCCACGAGCCGTTCCTCGACGAGCTGCGGGCGGCCGCCGCCGCCCGCGGCCTCGCCGGCTCGGTCCACGCGGTCCGCGGCGACATGGGCGCGCCGCCCTTCCCGGACGGCTCCTTCGACCTCGTCTGGGCCGAGAGCTCGGTCTTCGTGCTCGGCTTCGACCGGGCGCTCGCCGAGTGGCGCCGGCTGCTCGCGCCGGGCGGGACGCTGGTCCTCACCGAGTGCGTGTGGACCACCACCGCGCCCGCCCCGCAGGCCCGCGCCTTCTGGGACGAGCACTATCCGCTCCGTACGGTCGCCGAGCTCGCCGCCGTCGCGGTCGGGGCCGGGTACCACGTGCTCGGCACCTTCCTCCAGCCCGACGGCGACTGGGACGAGTACTACGTCCCGCTGGCCGCCCACGCCGACGCCGCCGACACCTCGGTGCCGGGCATGGCCGGGGCCGTGGCGGCCGCCCGGGCGGAGATCGCGCTGCGCCGCGACCACGGCGGCGACTACGGCTACGCGGGCCTTGTGCTCCGCCCGGCCGACCCCCGGTGGCCCACCCGCCCCGAGCGGGAGGGCGACCACGCGGCCGTCCGGGAGCTGACCGCGGCGGCCTTCGGGTCGCCGGCCGAGGCCGAGCTCGTCGGCGCCCTGCGCGCCGACCCGGACGCCTGGCTGCCGGGGCTCTCGGTGGTGGCCGAGGCGCCGGACGGTTCGGTCGCCGCGCACGCGCTGGTCACCCGCTGCCGGGTGGACGGGGCGCCGGCCGCGGCGCTCGCCCCGGTCTCGGTGGCGCCGGCGCACCAGCGAACCGGTGCCGGGCAGGCCGTCGTCCGGGCGGCGCTCGACGCGGCACGGCTCGCGGGCGAACGGCTCGTGCTGGTGCTGGGCCATCCGGAGTACTACCCCCGGTTCGGCTTCGCACGGGCGTCCGAGTATGGAATCCGGCCAGGTTTCGCCGTTCCGGACGACGCGATGATGGCGCTGGTCCTGGACGGTTCGGGGCCGGTGCCGTCGGGCACGATCGCCTATCCGGCGGCTTTCGGCGTCTGACCTGCCCGTGACGGTCGTCCCGTCGCGCCCGCCGCTCCCCCGCGCCGGTGTACTCCGGTGCGGTGGGAGCGGCGGGCTCCGGCCGCCGAAGTGCGGACAAGCCGCTTTTGTACGGCAGACTGGGTGCGCCCCCAGGGGCCGAGGACCGAAGCGAAGGATGGGTATGCCGACCACACAGGGCACCACGGCCGAGATCGCGCCGGGGCTTGCGTCTCAGCTCGCGTCGGACGGCACGGAGCCGTCCGCCACCCCGGAGCCGATCATGCTGGAACTGGTCGACGAGGCCGGGAACACCGTCGGTACGGCGGAGAAGCTCGCCGCCCACCAGGCCCCCGGGCAGCTGCACCGCGCCTTCTCGGTCTTCCTCTTCGACGAGGAGGGCCGGCTGCTGATCCAGCGCCGCGCGCTGGGCAAGTACCACTCCCCCGGCGTCTGGTCCAACACCTGCTGCGGGCACCCCTACCCGGGCGAGGCGCCCTTCGCGGCGGCCGCCCGGCGCACCTTCGAGGAGCTGGGCGTCTCCCCCACCCTGATGGGCGAGGCCGGCACCGTCCGCTACAACCACCCGGACCCGGCCTCGGGCCTGGTGGAGCAGGAGTTCAACCACCTCTTCGTCGGCCTGGTGCAGGCGACCCCCCGGCCGGACCCGGAGGAGATCGGGGAGTACGCCTTCGTGACCCCGGCCGAGCTGGCCGAGCGGCACGCGGCCGCGCCGTTCTCCGCCTGGTTCATGACGGTGCTCGACGCGGCGCGCCCGGCGATCAGGGAGCTGACGGGTCCTGCCGGGGGCTGGTGACCCGCCCCTCCGTCGTCCCCGGCCCCGGTGCCATCGGGGCCAGGGGCAGCGCCGCCCAGATGATCTTCCCGCCGCCCGCGGTGTGCTCGACGTCGCAGGCGCCGCCCGCCTCCAGGGCGATCTCCTTCACCAGGAGCAGGCCCCGGCCGCCGGTCTGGCCGTAGTCGGCCTCCAGTGCCTTGGGCCGGTAGGGGTGGTTGTCCTCGACGGACACCCGGACCCACTCCGGCCCGATGGCCACCTCGACCGCTATCTCCGGGGAGAGCAGCGCCGCGTGCCGCACGGCGTTGGTGACCAGCTCGGAGACGATCAGCAGCAGCCCGTGCCGGATGTCCTCGTGGACCGGAACTCCCTGGCGGGCCAGCAGGTCGCGTACCGCGTGCCGGGCCTGGGGGACGGAGACGTCGACCGCGGGAGCGGTGAAGCGCCAGACTCCTTCGTAGGACGGTGGCCGGGCGGGGACGCCTCCGCGGGCATCCATGGTCCGGTTCCCACCCTCGTGCTCGATTCTCGCCACACCGGGAGTCTTGGCAATCCGGAGGGGCATCCCGACCTACTGACCAGAAGTCGACACCTATCGGCCACCTTCTGATCGATGACGTACGTCGACGTCAGTTGTGCGACTGATCCTGCGCGTTTTCCGGGGGGATCCTCGGAGGCCCCTCCCCCGCCGGTTGCGGCGCCGGGGTGACCATGTCGAGGATCCTCCGGCCGCCGATCCCGATCGCGACGAGCCCCAGGCCGTCGAAGAGCAGCGCCAGCGAGAAGAAACAGCCGATGACGTACCGGCTGCTGTCCGGCCAGTCGAAGAGCACCAGGACCCCCAGGAGCACCCCGAAGGCGCCCTGGAGCAGCGTCCAGCCGAACTGCGGGCCGCGCGTCACCACGCTGCCGACCAGCCGGAAGACCCCGCCGGTGAGGAAGAGCAGGGCCGCGAACATCGTCAGCGCCTCGGCGGTTCCCTCCGGGTGACGGAGCACCACGCAGCCGGCCGCCAGGTTCACCGCCGCGACCACCGCCGCCAGCCAGAAGGCGCCGGTGCCCCGGGACGCGTACGCCTGCACGAGGCCCACCAGGCCGCCCACGAGCAGCAGCCAGCCGAAGAGCCACATGGACGTCAGCGTCGCCAGCCCGGTGTAGACCAGGCCGACCACCCCGCAGATCACGAGGATCACGCCGAGCGCGGCCAGCCAGCCGAAGCTCCGCCCGAGTCTCTTCCCCTCACGGGCCCTCTCCCGCACGGGATCCAGGCCCTCGTCCCGGTTCTTCCTGGCCATCGTGCCTCCTCGCGGCTGCCTGACGACCCCTTCCCGATCGTACGGTCGACACCGGTGGATAGCATCCGGCCATGGAGACCCCGGAGCCGCAGCTCGTCGACACCGTCACCGACGGCGTCGCGACCCTCGTCATCAGCAACCCCGCCAAGCGGAACGCCATGACGGCGGGCATGTGGCGGTCGCTGCCCGCCGTCCTCGACCGGCTCGCCGCCGACCCGGCGGTCCGGGTCCTGGTGCTGACCGGCGCCGGCGACACCTTCTGCGCCGGCGCCGACATCTCGACGCTGCGGGAGCCCGGGGACGAGCAGCAGACGCTGGCGGTCCGCGCCGAGGAGGCGCTCGCCGCCTTCCCCAAGCCGACCCTCGCCGCCGTCCGCGGCTACTGCGTCGGCGGCGGCAGCCAGCTCGCGGGCGCCTGCGACCTGCGCTTCGCCGCCGAGGGCAGCCGCTTCGGGATCACCCCGGCGAAGCTCGGCATCGTCTACCCCTCGTCCTCCACCCGCCGGCTCGCCGCCCTGGTGGGTCCCGCCACCGCCAAGTACCTCCTCTTCTCCGGCGAACTCATCGACAGCGAGCGGGCGCTGCGGACCGGCTTCGTGGACGAGGTGCACCCGGCCGGCGAGCTGGCGAAGCGGGTCGAGGAGTTCTGCCGGATCCTCGCCTCCCGGTCGCTGCTCACCCAGGCCGCGGCCAAGGAGTTCGCCGACGGACGGCTCGACCGGGACGCCCACTGGGCGGCGCAGGCGCACGGCAGCGGCGACACCGCCGAGGGGGTCGCCGCCTTCCTGGAGCGCCGCGCGCCCCGCTTCACCTACGGCCTCTGAGGCTCAGCCCTGCGGCAGGTCCTCGGCCCGGGTGCCGCGCCACCGCTCCACCAGGTGGGCGGGGGCCTTCAGCGGGGAGCCCGCGTCGTACGGCGGCTGGGGGTCGTACTCCGTGAGCAGCTGGACGGTCATCGCGGCGTCGTCGCCGGCGATCCGGCCGAGCAGGTGCAGGCCCATGTCGATGCCGGAGGAGACTCCGGCGGCCGTCACGTACTTGCCGTCGAAGACGACCCGCTCGCCGGTGGGCTCCGCGCCCAGCGCGCGCAGCTCCTCGTAGGCCAGCCAGTGGGTGGTCGCGCGACGGCCGTCGAGCAGCCCCGCGGCACCGAGGAGCAGCGCGCCGGTGCAGACCGAGGTGGTCCAGGTGCTGGTGGAGTCGGCGACGCGCAGCCACTCCCGGATCTCCGGGTCGTGCATGGCCCGGCGGGTCTCCGGGCCGCCGGGGACCAGGACGACGTCCGGGTGCGGCACGTCGGCGAGCGCCTTGTCGGCGACGAGCGCGAGGCTGCCCTGGTCGTTGCGGACCGGGCCGGGCTCCTTGGCGACGAAGACGGTCTCCGCCCCGGGCGTCCGGGCGAGGATCTCGTACGGGCCGACGGCGTCGAGCGTGGTGAAGCCCTCGTAGAGCAGGACGGCGATCTGCATGGGTGTGATCCCTCTCAGGTGACGGGTGCGGGGGTGGGGGCGGGCGCCGGGGCGGAGGTGCGGCCCGTCGCCGGGACGGGCGTGAGCGACGGGGCGGGCGTGGGCGACGGGGCGGGGGCGCGGCCGGTCGCCGGGACGGGCGCCGGGGCGGGCGTGGGCAACGGGGCGGGGGCGCGGCCGGTCGCCGGGGCGGGCGTGGGCGACGGGGCGGGCGTGGGCCGTCGTCGGGGTGTGGAAGCGGCGGCGGTAGTCGGCGGGGGTGGTGTCGAGGGTCTTCACGAAGGCGCGGCGCATCGCCTCGGGGGTGCCGTAGCCGGCGGCGCGGGAGACCTCCTCGACGCCGCCGGTGGTCTCCTCCAGGAGCCTGCGGGCGTGTTCGAGGCGGATCCGGTCGACGTACCGCCCCGGGGTGACACCGGTCTCGGCGCGGAAGGCGCGGGCGAAGTGGCGGGGCGAGAGCCGGGCGCGGGCGGCGAGCCGCTCCACCGACAGGTCCTCGTCCGGGTGCTCGGCGATCCACGCCTGGACGTCGCGCAGCGGTTCGCGGCGCGCGGTCTGGGCGGCGAGCTGGGCGCTGAACTGCGCCTGGTTGCCCGGGCGGCGGAGGAACACGACCAGCATCCGCGCCAGGGCGAGGGCGGCCTCCCGGCCCAGGTCCTCCTCCACCAGCGCGAGGGCCAGGTCGATGCCGGTGGTGACCCCGGCGGAGGTGGCGATCCGGCCGTCCCTGACGAAGATCGGGTCGGGGTCCACCTCGACCGCCGGATGGCGGCGGGCGAGGTGCTCGCAGGCCATCCAGTGGGTGGTGGCCCGGTGCCCGTCGAGGAGCCCCGCCTCGGCCAGCCGCAGCGCCCCCGTGCAGACCGAGACCAGCCGCTCGGCGCGCGGCCCGTGCACGCGCAGCCAGTCGACGAGGTCCGGGTCGGCGCCCCGGGTGCCCTCGCCGCCGGGGACGAGGAGCGTGTGCGGCGGACCGTCGGCGACGGCCTCCTCCAGGGAGGTGTCCGGCAGGATCCGCATCCCGCTGGAGGTGCGGACCGCTCCGCCGCCCGGGGAGGCGGTACGGATCGGGTACGGGTCCCGCGCGGCGCCCGCGGCCCACCGGGCGCCGTGGAACACCTCGACGGGCCCGGTGACGTCGAGGCTCTGCACGCCGTCGAAGAGCACGACGAGGACGGGACGCTGGATCATGCCCCCCATCCTTCGGGCCCGGCCGGGACGGCCGCAAGGACGGCCACCCCACCTCTCCTGCCATGCGGGCGGGTCGGTCACCATGGGCCGTTCCCTCCGTACCGAGCAGTCGGTTAGGTTCTGGTCCATGACGACCTCTCTGCCGCCCCGGGCCGGGCGCCGCTGCCACAACGCCCTCAACCCGCTCCACTCGACGCTGTACTTCTCCCCCGACCTGGACCGGGAGTTCGGGATCCTCGGCCTCACCGACCGCTCCGCCATGCGGCTCGCCGCCCGCAGCGCCCCGCTCGGCGCCGTCGGCGCAGGGACGGTCGCCGCGACCTTCTACAACTACCGCTGGGAGCACCTCGCCCAGCACCTGCCCGCGGTCTGGGAGACCGCCGCCCCCGCCGCCGTCCTCGACGCCCGGCTGCGGGCCGTCGACGCCACCCTGCGCCGGCTGCTCGGCGAGGAGGCCCTCGCCTCCCCGGAGATGGCGGAGGCCGCCGGGCTCGCCCTGCGGGCCGCCGAGGCCTGCGCGCGGCACGCCAGGCCGCTGTACTCCGCCAACGCCGACCTGCCGGTCCCCGAGGAGCCGCACCTCGCCTACTGGCACGCCGCGACCCTGCTGCGCGAGCACCGCGGCGACGGGCACCTGACGGCCCTGCTCGGCGCGGGCCTCGACCCGGTCGAGGCGCTGGCCTCCCACACCGCCACCGGCAAGGGCATGGCACCGGGCTGGGTCCTCCGCACCCGGGGCTGGAGCCAGGCCGACTGGGAGGCCGCACGGGAACGGCTGCGCGAGCGCGGGTACCTCGACGCGGACGGCGAACTGACGGAGGCCGGCGCCCGGCTGCGCGAGGAACTGGAGGAGGCCACCGACCGCCTGGACGCCGCCCCGTACGAGCACCTGGGCGCGGCCGGCGTGGAGCGCCTCACCGAGCTGGGCCGCGGTTTCCTGGCCGCCGCCGGGGCCGCGGGCGCCTTCCCCGCCGATCTCGTCGGCAAGAGCTGAGCCGGGGAGGCCGCGCGGCACGCGCGGATCCGGGCCGGTTGCCGCGTCCGGGTGACGGACGCGGCAGAATGCACGGGCAAGCCAGTGGTACGAGCAGACGGGTCGGGACACGGTGACGACGTCCATCGAAGCAAGGATCGCCGAGGAGCTCGGCGTACGCGAGCGACAGGTCAGGGCGGCGGTCGAGCTCCTCGACGGCGGCTCCACCGTGCCGTTCATCGCGCGCTACCGCAAGGAAGCGACCGAGATGCTCGACGACGCGCAGCTGCGCACCCTGGAGGAGCGGCTGCGCTACCTGCGGGAGCTGGAGGACCGGCGGTCCGCCGTCCTCGACTCGGTGCGGGAGCAGGGCAGGCTCACGGAGGAGCTGGAGGCCCGGATCCTCGCCGCCGACACCAAGGCGCGCCTGGAGGACATCTACCTGCCGTTCAAGCCGAAGCGGCGCACCAAGGCGCAGATCGCCCGCGAGGCCGGGCTCGCGCCGCTGGCCGAGGGGCTGCTGGCCGATCCGTCGGTGGAACCGGCCGCCGCGGCGGCGGCCTTCGTCGACGCGGACAAGGGCGTGGCGGACGCCGCCGCGGCCCTGGAGGGGGCGCGGGCGATCCTCACCGAGAGGTTCTCCGAGGACGCCGACCTCATCGGCGAGCTGCGGGAGCGGATGTGGAGCCGGGGCCGGCTGGTCGCGAGGGTCCGGGAGGGCAAGGAGCAGGAGGGGGCGAAGTTCTCCGACTACTTCGACTTCGCCGAGCCGTTCACCGCGCTCCCCTCGCACCGGATCCTCGCCCTGCTGCGCGGCGAGAAGGAGGACGTCCTCGCCCTGGAGCTGGAACCGGAGGAGGCCACCGACGGGCCGTCGTCGTACGAGCCGATCGTCGCGAGCCGCTTCGGCATCGCCGACCGGGGGCGCCCCGGTGACAAGTGGCTCCAGGACACGGTCCGTTGGGCCTGGCGCACCCGGATCCTGACGCACCTCGGGATCGACCTGCGGGTGCGGCTGCGGACGGCCGCCGAGGACGAGGCGGTGCGGGTCTTCGCCGCGAACCTGCGGGACCTGCTGCTCGCCGCCCCGGCCGGCACCCGGGCGACGCTGGGCCTCGACCCCGGTTTCCGCACCGGGGTGAAGGTGGCGGTGGTCGACGCGACCGGCAAGGTCGTCGCCACGGACACCGTCCACCCGCACGTCCCGGCCAACAGGTGGGACGAGTCGCTGGCGAAGCTGGCGCGGCTCGCGAAGGAGCACGCGGTCGAGCTGATCGCCATCGGCAACGGCACGGCCTCCCGGGAGACCGACAAGCTGGCCGCCGAACTCCTCGCCAAGCACCCGGAGTTGAACCTGACGAAGGTGATGGTCTCGGAGGCCGGCGCGTCCGTCTACTCGGCCTCCGCGTTCGCATCGCAGGAACTCCCGGACCTGGACGTGTCGTTGCGCGGCGCGGTGTCCATCGCCCGGCGGCTCCAGGACCCGCTCGCCGAGCTGGTGAAGATCGACCCGAAGTCGATCGGCGTCGGCCAGTACCAGCACGACCTCGCCGAGACGAAGCTCTCCCGCTCGCTCGACGCGGTCGTCGAGGACTGTGTGAACGGTGTCGGCGTCGACGTCAACACCGCCTCGGCGCCGCTGCTTTCGCGGGTCTCCGGGATCAGCTCGGGCCTCGCCGAGAACATCGTGGCGCACCGCGACGCACACGGCCCCTTCCGCTCCCGCAAGGCGCTGAAGGACGTGGCCAGGCTCGGCCCGAAGGCGTACGAGCAGTGCGCGGGCTTCCTGCGCATCCGGGGCGGCGACGACCCGCTGGACGCCTCGGCGGTGCACCCGGAGGCGTACCCGGTGGTGCGGCGGATGGCGAAGACCACCGGCGGCGAGGTCGCGGCGCTGATCGGCGACACGGCGACGCTGCGGTCGCTGCGGCCGGCCGACTTCGTCGACGACTCCTTCGGTCTGCCGACGGTCACCGACATCCTGCGCGAGCTGGAGAAGCCGGGCCGCGACCCGCGCCCGGCGTTCAAGACGGCCACCTTCAAGGAGGGCGTCGAGAAGATCGGCGACCTGGTGGCGGGGATGGTCCTGGAGGGCGTGGTCACGAACGTGGCCGCGTTCGGGGCGTTCGTGGACGTCGGTGTGCACCAGGACGGCCTGGTGCACGTCTCGGCCATGTCGAAGACCTTCGTCAAGGATCCGCGGGACGTGGTCAAGCCGGGCGACGTGGTGAAGGTGAAGGTCCTCGACGTCGACATCCCGCGCAAGCGGATCTCGCTGACGCTGCGGCTCGACGACGAGGCGGCGGCCTCCGACGCGGCTCCCGGCGCCCCGTCCGGCCAGCGGCGTGACCGCGGCGGCCGCCCGCCCCAGCAGCGGCAGGGCCAGAGCCGCGGCCAGTCGCGGGGCCAGGGACCGGGACAGGGGCAGGGCCAGGGCCAGTCCCGCGGCCAGGCCGCCGCGCCCTCGAACAGCGCCATGGCGGACGCCCTCCGCAAGGCGGGCCTCCTGGGCGAGGGCGGCGGCAAGCGCCGCTGAACGCGTCGGCGCCCCCGGGCCCCGCCGCGAGGGCGGGGCCCGGGGGCGCCGGGCGTCCGGGGGCGGGCCGTGTGTCCGGGGGAGGGCGGCGTACGTCCCGGGACGGCCTTCATGGCGGGACCGCCTTCATGGCGGGACCGCCTTCATGGCGGGACCGTCTTCGTGGCGGGCCCGGAGGCAGGCCCCGCGGGCGGGAGGGCTGACCTCGCGGCGGCCCGGGGCCACCGCGTCCGAAAGGCGGACCCCGCAGGCCCGAAGGCGCCGTGCGTCCGGGGCCGGGCCGTCGGAGCGGGCCCGGCTCGGGCTACGGCAGGAAGCGGAGGGCCCAGTCGGCGCGGTGGGCGACGGTGAGGTCGTCGTCGTCGGTCAGCGGGCGCAGGACGGTCTCGGCCTTCATCGGGTCGGCCTGGACCAGGTCGACGATCTCCGCCGCCAGGCCGTCCTGGTCGTCGCCCAGGTCGACCGCCGAGGCGCGGACGAGGACCGGGAGGGTGTCGGGGCCGCCGAGGGCGGCGAGGACGCCGCCGAGGAGTTCGCGTGCGTAGCCGTTGCGCTCGGCGACGGCCCGGTCCAGTGCGGACTCCAGGCGCGGCAGCAGGGTGCGGTCGCCGCTCGCCGCGATCTCGTCGGCGAGGTCGATCGTGGCGTCGACGTCCGCGTCGAGGTCGTCCAGCATCGCGAGGAGCCGGGTCACGCTGTCGTCGGTCATGGTGCCTCCGTAGATGCGCCGCCCGCGAGGACGGGGACGGTCGGCGACGTGTCGGGTTCGACGGCCGCCTCCACGTCCCGCGGAAGGCCGTACTCGTTCGGTTCGCGGCCCGGGGCGCGGCCGTGCGAGGCCGCGGCCGGGTCGTCCGTCGCCGACCGCGGCGTGGCCGCCGCGGTCGCCTCCGGGGTCGGGGTGGGGCCCGGCGCGAGGGCGCGCGGGGCGTCGGGGACCGCGCCGGGGACGGGGGTCCGCGCAGCGGCGGGCCCCCGGCCGAGGGCGGTGCCCATCAGAGTTCGGTGACCTTGCCGTCGGCGACCTGGAGGCGCCGGTCGACGCGGATCGCGTCGAGCATGCGGCGGTCGTGGGTCACCAGGAGCAGCGTGCCCTCGTAGGCGTCGAGGGCGGACTCCAGCTGTTCGATGGCGGGCAGGTCGAGGTGGTTGGTCGGCTCGTCGAGGACGAGGAGGTTGACGCCCCTGCCCTGGAGGAGGGCGAGGGCGGCGCGGGTCCGTTCGCCCGGGGAGAGGGTGGTGGCGGGGCGCAGCACGTGGTCGGCCTTGAGGCCGAACTTGGCGAGCAGGGTGCGGACGTCGGCGGGCTCGGTGTCGGGGACGGCGGCGCAGAAGGCGTCGAGGAGCGACTCGGTGCCGTGGAACAGCTTGCGGGCCTGGTCGACCTCGCCGACGACGACGCCGGAGCCGAGGGCGGCGTGCCCGGAGTCGAGCGGGAGGCGGCCGAGGAGGGCGGCGAGGAGGGTGGACTTGCCGGCGCCGTTGGCGCCGGTGACGGCGACCCGGTCGGCCCAGTCGATCTGGAGGGTGACGGGGCCGAAGGCGAAGTCGCCGCGGCGGACCTCGCCGTCACGGAGGGTGGCGACGACGGAGCCGGAGCGGGGAGCGGCGGCGATCTCCATCCGCAGCTCCCACTCCTTGCGGGGTTCCTCGACGACGTCCAGGCGTTCGATCATCCGCTGGGTCTGGCGGGCCTTCGCGGCCTGCTTCTCGCTGGCCTCGCCGCGGAGCTTGCGGCCGATCTTGTCGTTGTCGGTGGCCTTGCGGCGGGCGTTGCGGACGCCCTTGTCCATCCAGTTGCGCTGCATGAGCGCCCGGCTCTCCAGCGCGGTCTTCTTGTCGGCGTACTCCTCGTACTCCTCGCGGGCGTGCCGGCGGGCGGTGGCCCGCTCCTCCAGGTAGGCGTCGTAGCCGCCGCCGTAGAGGGTGATCTGCTGCTGGGCGAGGTCGAGTTCGAGGACCTTGGTGACGGTGCGGGTGAGGAACTCGCGGTCGTGGCTGACGACGACGGTGCCGGCCCGCAGGCCCTTGACGAAGGCCTCCAGGCGCTCCAGGCCGTCGAGGTCGAGGTCGTTGGTGGGCTCGTCGAGGAGGAAGACGTCGTAGCGGGAGAGGAGGAGGGAGGCGAGGCCGGCGCGGGCGGCCTGGCCGCCGGAGAGGCCGGTCATCGGCTGGTCGAGGTCGACGGTGAGGCCGAGGGAGGCGGCGACCTCCTCGGCGCGCTCGTCGAGGTCGGCGCCGCCGAGGTCGAGCCAGCGCTCCAGGGTGGTGGCGTACGCGTCGTCGGCGCCGGGGGTGCCGTCGACGAGGCCCTGGGTGGCCTCGTCCATGGCGGTCTGGGCGGCGGCGACGCCGGTGCGGCGGGCCAGGAACTGCCGTACGGTCTCGCCCGCGCGCCGCTCGGGCTCCTGCGGCAGGTGGCCGACGGTCGCGGTCGGCGGGGAGAGCCGGACCTCGCCCTCCTCGGGGGTGTCGAGCCCGGCGAGGAGTCGCAGCAGGCTGGACTTGCCGGCGCCGTTGGCGCCGACGAGGCCGATGACGTCGCCGGGGGCGACGACGAGGTCGAGCCCGGCGAAGAGGGTGCGTTCGCCGTGGCCGGCGGCGAGGTCCTTGGCGACGAGGGTGGCAGTCATCAGACCACGCATCCTACGTGGGCGGCGGGGGCGGGCCGGGTACGGTCCGGGCATGGGCGGCGACGTGATCGTGGTGGGCGGCGGGGTCGTCGGGCTGACGACGGCGGTGGTGCTGGCGGAGCGGGGGCTGCGGGTACGGGTCTGGGCCCGGGATCCTGCGGAGGCGACGACCTCGGCGGTGGCGGGTGCCCTGTGGTGGCCGTACCGGATCGAGCCGGCGGAGGAGGCGGGGGTCTGGGCACTGGAGTCGCTGGAGGTGTACGGGGAGCTGGCCGGGGCGCCGCGGGAGACCGGGGTGCGGTGGGTGCCGGGGGTGCACGCGGACACGCGCCTGGACGGCCTCGGGGCGTGGGCCGCCCGGGTGCCGGGGCTGCGGCAGCTGCCGCCGGACGAGGTCCCGGGGCCGTACGCGACGGGGCTCGCGGCCCGGCTGCCGCTGATCGACATGCCGGTCCACCTGGCGTGGCTGCGGGGCCGGCTGGAGGCGGCGGGCGGGGTGGTCGAGCGGCGGGCGGTCGCGGCCTGGGAGGAGCCGGCCGCGGCGGCGCCGGTGGTGGTGAACTGCACGGGACTCGCGGCGCGGGAGCTGGTGCCCGACGCCGGACTGAGGCCGGTGCGGGGGCAGTTGGTGCTGGTGGAGAACCCCGGTGTGGAGGAGTGGTTCACGGCGGCGGACGCGGGGGCGGCGGAGACGACGTACTTCTTCCCGCAGCCGGGGCGGCTGGTCCTCGGCGGGACCGCCGAGGAGGGTGCGGAGGGGCGGGAGCCCGACCGGGCGACGGCGGCGGGGATCGTGGCGCGGTGCGCGCGGATCCGGCCGGAGATCGCCGGGGCGCGGGTGCTCGGGCATCGGGTGGGACTGCGTCCGGCCCGGGCCGGCGGGGTGCGCGTCGAGGGGGTGCGACTGCCTGGCGGCGGCCTCCTGGTGCACCACTACGGGCACGGGGGCGCCGGGGTCACGGTGGCGTGGGGCTGCGCGCGGCGGGCGGCGGACCTGGTGACCGGCCGAGCCGGCGGGGCGGCCGAAGGCCCCCGTCCGTGACGGACGGGGGCCTTCGACGGGCCTGCGGGACGGGCGCGTCCCGCGCGGGTCACTTCCCGAACGGCGGGGCCACGACCTCGTCGGCGCGCTCGCACTGCTTGGCGCGGCGCTGCAGGGCGTCGGCGCGGGCGTAGGCGCGGCGGGACTCCTCGTAGGCCTTGAGGCGCTTGAGCTGGGCGGCCCGGTCGCGCTCGGCGCGGGCCTGGTCGTACAGCTGGGCGGGGTTGCAGGTCCGGCCGGAGGCGGCCTCCGCCGACGGGGCGGCGGCGGTCTGTCCGAGCAGCAGGCCCCCGGCCAGCAGCATCGTGGCGAACAGGGCGGGCAGGGTGCGGCGCGCACGCGTCGCGTGGGACATGTGGTTCTCCAAGTCGGGGCCGATAGAGCCCGTATGAGGCATGGTCAGTACCGGCCGGTAACTTTACCCGCCCCAACGGGACCGACCGGACATGCCCCTCCTTTCCCACGGAAAGGTCAACACTCCTCCACAGGACGCCCACTGACGAGGTGGTGGGCGGCGCGGCCGTCGAGGAGCAGCGGGACCAGGAGCCGATGCGACTGACGCAGCGGGACGTACGCGCCGCCGTCCGGGGTTCGGCTCGACACCACGCCGTGCAGGGCGAGTTCGTCGCCTGCCTCGGCGTACTGGGCGGCGTCGAGGCGGTAGCCGCAGGGCGGGTCGGCGATGATCTCGGCGGGCTCGGGCGGATCGTTGTCGGCGCCGCCGAGGTAGACGGGCCCGGCGTCGGCGAGACCGGCGAGCCGGGCGGCGGAGGTGGCGGCGGCGAGCGGGGCGCGGCGCTCGGAGACGTACGCGAAGACGTCCCCCAGGGCGGTGAGGTGGGTGGCGACCCTGCGCCGCTGGGAGAGGGCCGGGTCGCGCTCCTCCGCCTCCCCGAGCGGGTCCTCGCGGGTCTCGGCGAGGAGGGCGGCCATGTGCTTGATCCCGGCGGTGTTGCGCAGGATGCGCTCCTGGCCGTCGCCCGCGACCTGCTTCACGGGGCGGCCGGTGAAGGGGTCGGTCCAGATGCCGTAGACGCCGTGGGTGCGGCCCGCGCGGGCGGCGCCGGGGCGGACGTACTCCTCCGAGAGGACGCGGGACTCGGCGTGGACGCGGGCGTCGGTGTCGAGGCTGCGCGGCCAGAGGGCGAGGAGGTCCTTGTCGTAGTAGCCGGGGGTGGCGCCGTACTCGTGGAGGTCGTGGACCAGGTCGGGCCGGCGGTCGCGGATCACGGCGGCGAGGGCGCGGGCCTCGGCGGTGCGCAGCGCGAGGTGGTCGCGGTTGACGTCGATGCCGGCGGCGTTGCCCCGGGTGTCGGCCTCGCGGCCGTCGGGGTTGGCGTTGGGCACGACGAGGACGGTGGTACGGGCGAGCAGCCGCAGCGTCCCGGGGTCGCGGGCGAGGGCCAGGTCGCGGACGGTGCTGAGGCAGGCCTCGCGCCCGGCGGGCTCGTCGCCGTGCTGGCTGCAGACGAGCAGCACCGTGGTGGCGCCGCGGGCGGGGCCGAGGGCGGCGAGCCGCAGCGGCCGGCCCTGCTCGGTGGTGCCGATGGTGGTGACCGCGAGCCGGTGGCTGCGCCGGTCGACGGCGGCGAGGAAGTCGCGCTCCTCCGCGTCCGTCGTCCAGCGGGCGCCGCCGCTCGCCTCGAAGCCGGTCCGGGGCGGGGCCGGCGGCGCGTCCGGGACCGCCGCCTTCGCCGGGACGGCGACGAGCGGGAGTCCGAGGAGGGCCGCCCCGGCGGCGAGGAGCAGGGCGCGGCGGGCGGCACGCGGACGCTTCGGCACGGGCGTGGGCATCGGCATGGCCGGACCGTACTCGCCGGTCCCGGGGTGCGGAAGACCGCGTGCGGGAAACGGGTGAACGGTGCTTCGTGTCGGCCGAATGGCGATCGTGTGACGGAAGGCGCCCTTTACGTGACCCTCCGTCGCGTGCTTCATAGAGTCCGAACAAGTCCGGATCAAGGACCGACGCCCACCCATGCGTCTTCGTCACCCACGACTTGGGGGAGCCCTCCGTGCACCGCAGAATCATCGTTCCGAGCGCCCTCGCGGCCTCGCTGCTGCTGGCGATCCCGGCTTCGGCGGCCGACTACGTCCCGGGCGCGCCGGGCATCGGCGACTCCTACTACCCCACCGCCGGCAACGGCGGCTACGACGTCTCCCACTACGACCTGCGCCTGAAGTACCAGCCGGCGACCGACCTCCTGGAGGGGACGGCGACGATCCTGGCGACGACGAAGCAGAACCTCTCCCGGTTCAACCTCGACCTGGGGCTGAAGGCGAGCGAGGTGCGGGTCGACGGCCGGCGGGCCTCGTTCAAGGCCACCGGGGAGCACGAGCTGGAGATCGTGCCGGCGGTGTCGCTGCCGAAGAACCGGCAGGTCACGGTGGTGGTCCGGTACGCGGGCAAGCCGTCCGAGTTCAAGGTCGGCGGCTGGTCGGCCTGGCACCGCACCCCGGACGGCGGGGTCGCCGCGCAGGAGCCCGACTCGGCCGCCTGGTGGTTCCCCTCCAACGACCACCCGCGCGACAAGGCGACGTTCGACGTTTCCGTCTCGGTGCCCGACGGCACCCAGGCGATCAGCAACGGCGTGCTCCAGTCGCAGTCCTCGCGGCTGGGCTGGACCCGCTTCAACTGGCGTTCCAACAAGCCGCAGGCGCCGTATCTGGCCACGCTCGCGGTCGGGAAGTTCGACATCACGACGGACACGACCGCGAACGGGCTTCCGGTCCTCAACGCCTACAGCAAGGACCTCGGCGACCACGCGGGCGCGGCCCGGGCCTCGATCGAGCGGACCGCCGAGGTCGCGGAGTGGCTGGAGGAGGCCTTCGGCCCGTACCCGTTCAACGCGCTCGGCGGCTACGTCCCCAATGTGACCAGCGGCTACGCGCTGGAGACGCAGACCCGGCCGTTCTACAGCCCCCGGCAGTTCGCGAACGGCTCGAACGTCTCCGTGGTCGTCCACGAGCTCGCCCACCAGTGGTACGGCGACAGCGTCTCGGTGCGCGACTGGAAGGACATCTGGATCAACGAGGGCTTCGCCCGCTACGCGCAGTGGCTGTGGTCGGAGAAGGAGGGCGAGGGCACGGCCCAGGAACTGGCCGACTACGTGTACGCCGTGCGGACCGCCGAGGATCCCTTCTGGACGGTGAAGCCGGGCGACCCGGGGCCGGAGAACCAGTTCCACATCGCCGTGTACGACCGGGGCGCGCTGGCGCTCCAGGCGCTGCGGAACGAGATCGGCGACGAGGACTTCTTCACGATCCTGAAGGGGTGGCCGCAGCGGTTCGCGCACGGTGACGCGCGGGTCGCCGACTTCGTCCGGTACGCCGAGGAGGTCTCCGGCGAGCCGCTCGCGGAGCTCTTCGACACCTGGCTGTACGAGCCGGCCAAGCCCGCAGCCGGCCCCTCGGCGGCCGCCGCCGCCACCTCCCTCGCCCGGACTCCGGCGGCGCCGGTCCAGCCGAAGTCGTGGCGGAAGATCGCGGCGACGAACGGGGTGCACGACCACCGGTAGGCCGGACCCGGCCCCGCACGGGCGGCCGTCCGTCAGCGCGCGGCGCGGCGGGCGGCCGCCCTGGCGCGCCGGGCGAGCGGCAGATAGCGCAGCCGCTCCGGCAGCACGGGGACGACCACGCGGACGACCCGGGCGACGCGGCGCAGCCTCCGTTCCTGCTCCGGGGTCCACTCCAGGCCGATCGCCGCGCGGGCGTCCGGCGGCATCAGGCCCACGGTGAGGAAGGCGCGGATCCGCTGGAAGGGGCGGCGGAGCAGCGGCCAGAGCGGGCGGACGACGAGCCGCAGCGGGAGCGGGCCCCGGTCGGGGGCGGGGACCGGGGCGTCCGGGTCGAGGAGCTCGCGGACGACGGCGGTGGCCTCCAGCTCCTCGGCGAGGACCTTGCGGTAGGCGGGCCAGAACTCCTCGACGGTCTGCGGCATGTCCCGGTCGTGGATGCCCAGGATCCGGCCCACCTGGAGCCACTCGGCGTAGAGCCGGCGGTCCTGGGCCTCGGTGAGCGGGCGGTGGAGCAGGGCGAGGCCGTGCCGGTAGACGGGGTAGCCGGTGGCGTGCACCCAGGCGTAGTAGGCGGGCGTGAGGGCGTGGTAGCGGCGTCCGTGGGCGTCGGTGCCCCGGATGTCCCGGTGCAGCGCGCGCAGCCGCCGCCCCTCGGCGGCGGCCTCCTCGCCCCCGTACACCCAGAGCTGCACGGACCGCAGCGACCGCTCGCCCCGCCCCCACGGGTCGGTCCGGAACACGGAGTGCTCGTCGACGCCCGCCCCGATCGCCGGATGCGCGACCTGCATGGCGAGCGCGGCGGGCAGCATGAGCAGCGCCCGCACGTCCCCCGCGACGGACCAGAGCACACCGCCGACCGGCGGCGGCACGGGCTCCCCACCCTGCGGACGCGCCGCACGAGCCGCGGGCCGCGACGCGGGCACGGCTCGGGGCCCCGCTCCGGGCACGGCCCCGGGCTCCGCCCCAGGGCCCGCTCCGGGTACGGCTCCGGGGCCGGCGGGAGCGGCCGAGGGGTCGGTCTCGGGCACATCGGTCGCCGACACGCCGGTCGCGGCGGGGGCGGGCGCGGACGCGCCGGAGCGAGCCGGGTCAGGCGCCGACGCACCGGACCGCGCCGGGCCCGGCGCGGACACGCCGGACCCCGCCGGGTCTGCCTCGGACACGTCCGTCCGCGCCGGGCCGGGCCGGGAGGCCGTCGCCGGGCTGCCGGGCGTCTCGTCGTCGGGGGTCATGCGGGGCCCTGCCTCTCGCCTCGGTGGTCGCCCCTTCAGGGTGCACCTTCGGGGCGTACGACGCCGGGGCCGTTCCCGGGGGCTTGGCGGCCCCGGGAACGGCCCCGGCGTGGTGGTGTGCGGTGCGGGCGCGGTCAGGCGCGGTCGGCGCCGACCGGCTCGCCGACGATGCGGCCGGCGAGGGCGTGCGCCCAGGCGTCGACGTCGGCGTTGAGCTCGCGCTCGGCGGCCTCGCGCTCGGCGGCGATCTTCGCGGTGCCGGCGGCGAGGATCGCGTCGCGCTCGGCCTGGCCCTCGGCGCGGGCGGCCGCGATGGCCGCGGAGCCCTCCTCGACGGCCTTGGAGCGGATGCGGGCGGCCTCGTGGCGGGCCTCCGCCAGCTCGGCCTCGTACTGGGCGCGGATGTCCGCGGCCTCGGAACGCAGGTCGTCGGCGCGCTCGGTGCCGCCGTCGATGGCGTCCTCGCGCTGCTCGATCGTGCGCTTGATCTTCGGGAGGATCACCTTCGCCAGGAAGAAGAAGGTCAGGAAGAACACGGCGAAGCCGAGGATGAGCTCGGCCCAGACCGGGTTGAGCGGGCCGAGGTCCATGTCGAAGATCTTGGCGTTGGAGGCGAGGGTCGTCATGGCGCGCATCCTACCTGGTCCCGAAACCGGCGGATCGTACACCCCCGTGATCGTTGGCGCGCTCGTACGACGCGGGCAAGATTCCCGGCACCTGGAGGCTACCGGAAGGTAACTACGACTGGTTGTATGGCCCGCGCCGAGTCCAACCCCCCACCATCCCACGGGAGTTCACGTGACCCTCAGCGCGTTCCGCCGCATCCCCGGCGCCGCCGTGTCCCTCGCGCTCGCCGCCGCCACCCTGGCGGCGACCGCCCCCGCCGCCTCGGCCGCCCCCGAGGCCGCCGCGGCGCCCCGCCTGAAGGTGCTCACGTACAACGCCTTCCTCTTCAGCAAGACCCTGTACCCGAACTGGGGGCAGGACCACCGGGCGCGCGCGATCCCCGCGGCCCCCTTCTTCCAGGGCCAGGACGTCGTGGTGCTCCAGGAGGCCTTCGACAACTCCGCCTCCGACGCGCTCAAGGCGAACGCCGCCGCGGCCTACCCGCACCAGACGCCCGTCGTGGGCCGGTCGAAGACCGGCTGGGACGCCACCGGCGGGGCCTACTCGGCGACCACCCCGGAGGACGGCGGGGTGACGATCCTCAGCAAGTGGCCGATCGTCCGCAAGGAGCAGTACGTGTACAAGGACGCGTGCGGCGCCGACTGGTACTCGAACAAGGGCTTCGCCTACGCGGTCCTCGACGTGAACGGCAGCCGCGTGCACGTCGTCGGCACCCACGCCCAGTCCACCGACCCCGGCTGCTCGGCGGGCGAGGCGGCGCAGATGCGCAGCCGCCAGTTCAAGGCCATGGACGCCTTCCTCGACGCGAAGAACATCCCGGCGGGCGAGCAGGTGATCGTCGCGGGCGACATGAACGTCGACTCGCACACGCCCGAGTACGCGACGATGCTCGCCGACGCGGGCCTCGCCGGGGCGGACGCCCGCACCGGCCACCCGTACTCCTTCGACACCGAGCTGAACTCGATCGCGGCGGAGCGCTACCCGGACGACCCGCGCGAGGACCTCGACCACGTCCTGTACCGGGCCGGCAACGCCCGCCCGGCGAACTGGACGAACCACGTGGTCCTGGAGTCGTCCGCGCCGTGGTCGGTCTCCAGCTGGGGCACGACGTACACGTACACCAACCTGTCGGACCACTACCCGGTGACCGGCTTCTAGGGCCGCTGGTCAGTGGCCGGGGCCGCCGAGGAGGGTGTACGCCCAGGCGGCCACGGCGACGCCGACCAGGACCAGGACCACCCAGGAGCCGGCGCCCGTGTGCCGGCTCCTTCCCGTCCGCGCCGCGCGCGCCTTCGCCGCCCGGGGGGCCTTCGGCGCCTTGCGGCCCTTCCGGCCCTTGCCCGGCCGCCCGGCGCGCGAGGGTCCCGGGTCCGCGCCCCCGCCCGGACCCGCGTCGGCCGCGGCGGCGACCTCGGCGAGCATCCGCCGGCAGACGGTCGCCAGCTCGGCGACCGGCGCCGTCAGGTCGACGACGACCTCGGTACGGGCCGGGGCCGTGGTCCCCCCGTCGAGGATCCGCCCCGCCCGCAGCAGCGCCCGGTCCTTGCCGCCCGTCGGGGCGAGGCTGATCCACCGGCGCACGTGCTCGCCGCGGATGACGACGCCCCCGCCCCGCTCCCGGTACACCGTGTGCTCCCGCCACAGGACCCCGGCCAATTCCGCGGCCGTCTCCCTGAGTTGCGCGTACATCCCACCCCCCTGTTCCCGCCCGCCGACGCGGACCGGCCGCCGACTCTAACCCCCGCGGACCCGCCCTGCGGGCCCGCCCCCCACCGCACGCCCCTCACACCCGGAAGCGCTGTCAACCAGGGTTGACGAGCGGCGGGTGTCAACCTACATTGACGGCATGACCGATGCGACCGATCTCGCCGCGCGGGCCGGTGACCGTGACCCCCGGGTGGGGCTGCGGGCCGTGTCCGCCCTGCGGCGGCTGTTGGAACAGCTGGAGGCCGTCCAGGTGCGCAGCGCGCGCCACCAGGGGTGGTCCTGGCAGGAGATCGCCACCGAGCTGGGGGTCAGCCGGCAGGCCGTTCACAAGAAGTACGGGAGGCAGTGATGTTCGAGCGGTTCACGAAGGCGGCCCGGGGCGTGGTGAAGGGGGCGGCCGAGCACGCGGAGCGGAGCGGGGCCGAGGCGGTGACCGCCGAGCACCTGCTGCTCGCGCTGCTGGACCGGGAGGGGACGCGGGCGGCGGGGGTGCTCGGGCGGATCTGTCCGGCGGAGCGCCGGCCCGCGCTGGTCGCCGCGCTCGCCGACGCGCGCCGGCGGGCCGGGCTTTCGCGGGCGGACTCCGAGGCGCTGGCCGGACTCGGCATCGACGTCGACGCGATCGTCGCCCGCGTCGAGGCCGCCCACGGGGCCGGAGCCCTCTCCGGCCGCCGCAGGCTCTCGGGGCGCAGGCCCTTCTCCCGCGAGGCGAAGTCCGTCCTGGAGAACTCGCTGCGGGTGGCGCTGGCGCGCAAGGACCGGGAGATCGGCGACGAGCACCTGCTCCTGGCGCTCACCACGGCCGGCGGGGTCGTCGCCGAGACGCTGGCCGACCACGGGGTCACGTACGCGGCGGTCGACGCCGCCCTCGCGGCGCCGTCCGCGCTCTGAGGGCTTTTACAGTCCTGGTGAGACAGCAATACTGTTGCACCATGGAGGACGAGAGCGGCGAGGGACTGCCCCCGGGGTACACCGTCGACGAGCTGGCGGCCCGGGCCGGGGTGACGGTGCGGACCGTGCGGTTCTACGGGACGCGGGGGCTGCTGCCGCCGCCGGTGATCGGCCCCCGCAGGGTCGGGCGGTACGGGGCCGAGCACCTGGCCCGGCTCGCGCTGATCGAGGAGCTGCAGCGGCAGGGGATGACGTTGGCCGCGATCGAGCGGTACCTGGAGCAGCTGCCGCCCGACCTGAGCGCGCAGGACCTCGCGGTGCACCGGGCCCTGGTGGCGTCCTGGGCGCCGGAGTCCGCGGAGACGATCACCCGGCGGGAGCTGGAGCGGCGCGCCGGACGGGAGCTGGCCGACCGGGACGTCGAACGGCTCGCCGCCATGGGGGTCCTGGAGGCGACCGGCGACCCCGAGGTGTTCCGGCTCGACGGGTCGCTGCTGCGGCTCGGGGTCGAGATGCTCGACGTGCCGATCGAGCACGACACGATCCTCGCCTCGCGGACCGTGCTGCTCGACCACGCCCGGTCGGCCGCGCAGGAGCTGGCGCGGCTCTTTCAGGAGGAGGTGTGGAACCCGTACCGGGAGAGCGGGGAGGACCCGGACCACCTGACCGCCATGAAGTCGCTGTCCGCGCACATGCAGCCGATCGTGGTCCAGGCCCTCGTCACCGCCTTTCAGCGGTCCCTCAGCGAGGAGTTGCGCTCCGCGTTCAGGAGTCCGTGAACGTCTCGCCGCGCTCGGCCTTCTCCACCAGGAGGGCCGGCGGGGCGAAGCGCTCGCCGTACGTCTCCGCCAGCTCGCGGGCGCGGGCGACGAAGCCGGCGACCCCGCCCTCGTAGCCGTTGATGTACTGGAGGATGCCGCCGGTCCAGGCCGGGAAGCCGATGCCCATGATGGAGCCGATGTTGGCGTCGGCGACCGAGGTCAGGACGCCCTCCTCCAGCAGGCGCACGGTGTCCAGTGCCTCGGAGAAGAGCATCCGCTCCTGCATGTCGCGGAAGGGGATCTCGTACCCGGGCTTGGTGAAGTGCTCGCGCAGGCCCGGCCAGAGCCTGCCCCGCTTGCCGTCCTCCGCGTAGTCGTAGAAGCCGGCGCCGCCGCTGCGGCCGGGGCGGCCGAACTCGTCGACCATGCGGTCGATGACGACCTCGCCCGGGTGGGTGACCCAGGTGCCGCCGGCCTCCTCGATCGCCTTCTTCGTCTCGTTGCGGATCTTGCGCGGGAGGGTGAGGGTCAGCTCGTCCATGAGGGAGAGGACCTTCGCCGGGTAGCCGGCCTGGGCGGCGGCCTGCTCGACGGAGGCGGGCTCGATGCCCTCGCCGACCATCGCCACGCCCTCGTTGATGAAGTGGCCGATGACGCGCGAGGTGAAGAAGCCGCGCGAGTCGTTGACGACGATCGGCGTCTTGTTGATCTGGCGGACCAGGTCGAAGGCGCGGGCCAGGGCCTCGTCGCCGGTGCGCTCGCCCTTGATGATCTCGACCAGCGGCATCTTGTCGACCGGGGAGAAGAAGTGCAGGCCGATGAAGTCGGACTGCCGCTCGACGCCTTCGGCGAGGACGGTGATCGGGAGGGTCGAGGTGTTGGAGCAGAGCAGGGCGTCGGCGTCGACGACGTGCTGGATCTCCTGGAAGACCTTGTGCTTGAGCGCGGTGTCCTCGAAGACGGCCTCGATGACCGCGTCGCAGCCGGCCAGGTCCTGCGGGTCGGCGGTCGGGGTGATCCGGGCGAGCAGGGCGTCGGCCTTCTCCTGGGTGGTGCGGCCCCGGGAGACGGCCTTGGCGCAGAGCTTCTCCGAGTACGCCTTGCCCTTCGCGGCGGCCTCGTCGGTGACGTCCTTGAGGACGACCTCGATGCCGGCGCGGGCGCAGGAGTAGGCGATGCCGGCGCCCATCATGCCGGCGCCGAGCACGGCGACCTTGCGGACCTGGCGCTTCTCGACGCCCTTGGGGCGGCTGGCGCCGGAGTTGACGGCCTGGAGGTCGAAGAAGAAAGCCTGGATCATGTTCTTCGCGGTCTGGCCGGTGACCAGCTCGGTGAAGTACCGGGACTCGATGACCTGCGCGGTCTCGAAGTCGACCTGGGAGCCCTCGACCGCCGCGGCCATGATGCTGCGCGGGGCCGGGTAGGGGGCGCCGTTCAGCTGCTTGCGCAGGTTGGCGGGGAAGGCCGGCAGGTTGGCCGCGAACCTGGGGTTCGACGGGGTGCCGCCGGGGATCTTGTGGCCGGGGACGTCCCAGGGCTGGGCGGATTCCGGGTGGGTGTCGATGAAGGCGATGGCCTTGGCCATCATCTCCTCGGGGGTGGCGGCCAGTTCGTGCACGAGGCCGTTGTCGAGGGCGCGCTTCGGGTTGTACTGGGTGCCCTGGAGGAGCACCTTCAGGAGGGCGTCGGTGATGCCCATGAGGCGGACGGTGCGGGTGACGCCGCCACCGCCGGGCAGCAGGCCGAGGGTGACCTCGGGCAGGCCGATCTTGGAGCCGGGCGCGTCGAGCGCGATCCGGTGGTGGGAGGCGAGCGCGATCTCGTAACCGCCGCCGAGGGCCGCGCCGTTGAGGGCGGCGACGACGGGCTTGCCGAGGGTCTCGATGCGGCGCAGGGCGCGCTTCATGTCCATCGCGGCGTCGAAGATGGACCGGGCGTGCTCGGGGCCCGCCTGGATCATGTCCTTGAGGTCGCCGCCGGCGAAGAAGGTCTTCTTCGCGGAGGTGTAGATGACGCCGCGGATGGAGTCCTTCTCGGCCTCCAGGCGGTCGGCGACGGCCATGATCGACGTGCGGAACGCCTGGTTCATGGTGTTGGCGGACTGGTTCGGGTCGTCGAGGACGAGGGTGACGATCCCCGTGTGGTCCTGCTCCCAGCGGATGGTGGTGCTCTCGCTCATGACTGATGCTTCTCCGGTAGTGGGGTGCGGACGGGGAGGTCAGACGCGCTCGACGATGGTGGCGATGCCCATGCCGCCGCCGACGCAGAGGGTGGCGAGGCCGTAGCGCTTGTCCTGGCGCTCCAGCTCGTCGACGAGGGTGCCGAGGATGATGCCGCCGGTGGCGCCGAGCGGGTGGCCGAGCGCGATGGCGCCGCCGTTGACGTTGACCTTGTCCAGGGAGACGCCCATGTCCTTGACGAAGCGCAGGACGACCGCGGCGAAGGCCTCGTTGATCTCGATGAGGTCGATGTCGTCGATGGTGAGGCCGGCCTTGGCGAGCGCCTTGCGGGCGGCCGGGGCGGGGCCGGTGAGCATGATGGTGGGCTCGGAGCCGGAGACGGCCGCCGCGACGATCCGGGCGCGCGGCGTGAGCCCGTACCGCTCGCCGACCTCCTTGGAGCCGACGGCGAGGAGGGAGGCGCCGTCGACGATGCCGGAGGAGTTGCCCGCGTGGTGGACGTGGTCGATCTCCTCGACCCAGTGGTACTTCTGCAGCGCGACCGCGTCGAAGCCGCCGAGCTCGCCGATGTCCTTGAAGGACGGCTTCAGCTTGGCGAGGGAGTCGGCGGTGGTGCCGGGGCGCATGAACTCGTCGTGGTCGAGGACGGTGAGCCCGGCCCGGTCGACGACCGGCACCACGGAGCGGGCGAAGCGGCCCTCCTTCCAGGCCGTGGCGGCGCGCTCCTGGGAGAGGGCGGCGTACTCGTCGACGTCGCGCCGGGTGAAGCCCTCGATGGTGGCGATGAGGTCGGCGCCGATGCCCTGGGGGACGAAGTTCGTCTCCAGGTTGGTCATGGGGTCGGCGAACCAGGCGCCGCCGTCGGAGGCCATCGGCACCCGGGACATCGACTCGACGCCGCCGGCGAGGACCAGGTCCTCCCAGCCGGAGCGGACCTTCATCGCGGCCATGTTGACCGCTTCGAGGCCGGAGGCGCAGAAGCGGTTCTCCTGGACGCCGGCGACGGTGTCGGGGAGACCGGCGGCGATGCCGGCGATGCGGGCGATGTCGGAGCCCTGGTCGCCGACCGGGCCGACGACGCCGAGGACGATGTCGTCGATGGCGGCCGGGTCCAGGCTCGGGTTGCGGCGCTGGATCTCGCGGATCAGGCCGGTGACGAGGTCGATGGGCTTGGTGCCGTGCAGGGAGCCGTTGGCCTTGCCGCGTCCGCGCGGGGTGCGGATCGCGTCGTACACGTACGCTTCGGTGCTCACGGGAAGCCTTTCGCGATGAGGGTTTTCGACAAGCGGGGGGGTCGGAGGCCGGCCGGGGTCGGAGGTCAGCCGAGGAGGGAGCGGCCGATGATCTCCTTCATGATCTCCGTCGTGCCGCCGTAGATGGTCTGGATGCGGCCGTCGGTGAAGGCGCGGGCCACCGGGAATTCGCTCATGTAGCCGTATCCGCCGTGCAGTTGCAGGCAGCGGTCGGCGACCCGCTTCTGGAGTTCGGTCGCCCACCACTTGGCCATGGAGGCGTTGACGGGATCGAGGCCGAGGCCGGTCCGATCGGCGTGCTCGGCGATGCACCGGTCCACGAACGCCCGGGTCACGGCGCACTCGGTGGCCATCTCCGCGATCTCGAACCGCACGTGCTGGAGCTTGGCGAGCGGCCTGCCGAAGGCCTCGCGCTCCTTGACGTACCGGGTGGTGAGCTCCAGGAGGTGCTCGGCGCCGGCGATGCCCGCGACGGCGATGGCCAGGCGCTCCTGCGCCAGGTTGGTCATGAGGTGGACGAAGGCCCCGTCGAGCTCCCCGAGGAGGTTCTCCTTGGGGACGCGGACGTCCTCGAAGAAGAGCTCGGCGGTGTCCTGGGACTTCTGGCCGATCTTGTCGAGGTTGCGTCCGCGCTCGAAGCCCTCCATGCCGCGTTCGACGACGAGGAGGGAGAGGCCGTGCGCGCCGCCCTCGGGGGTGGTCTTCGCGACGACGATCACCAGGTCGGCGAGGATGCCGTTGGAGATGAAGGTCTTGGAGCCGTTGAGGATCCAGTGGTCGCCGTGGTCCACGGCGGTGGTGCGGATGCCCTGGAGGTCGGAGCCGGCGCCGGGCTCGGTCATCGCGATGGCGGTGACGATCTCGCCGGAGCAGAAGCCGGGCAGCCAGCGCCGCTTCTGCTCGTCGGTGGCGAGCTTGGTGAGGTAGGGGCCGATGATGTCGTTGTGGAGGCCGATGGCGAGGCCGGGGGCGGCCGCCCTGGTGAACTCCTCTGCGAGGACGGAGGCGTACCGGAAGTCGGGGTTCCCCCCGCCGCCGTACTCCTCCTCGACGGCCAGGCCGAGGAGGCCCTGGCGGCCGGCGGCGCGCCAGGCCTCGCGGGAGACGATGCCGTCCTTCTCCCACTGCTCGTAGTGGGGGAGCACCTCCTTCTCCAGGAAGGTGCGGACGACCGCTCGGAAGGCTTCGTGGTCCTCGGTGTAGAGCGTGCGCTTCATGCGGTCTTCGACTCCTGGGTGTGCAGGGCGGGGACGGCCCAGTCGCGGGCGACCTCGGCGGTGTCGGCGCCGGGCAGGGCGGGGCCGGTACGGAGGGTGCCGGGGGTGGCGGAGAAGCGGGGCGCGGGCGCCGGCTGGACGAGTCCGCCGTGCTCGGCGAAGGTGGCGCGGGCCGCGAGGTGCGGGTGGCCGGGGGCCTCGCGGAGCGAGAGGACGGGGGCGACGCAGGCGTCGGTGCCCTCGAAGACCTCGGTCCACTCGGCGCGGGTACGGCTCCGGAAGCGGGCCGCGACGGCCTCGCGCAGCTCGGGCCAGCGGGCGAGGTCGCGCCGGAGGGCCGTGGCCTCCGGCAGGTCGAGGAGCCGGGCGAACTCGTCGTAGAAGCGCTCCTCCAGGGCGCCGACGGCCATGTGGCCGCCGTCGGAGGTGGCGTACACCCCGTAGAAGGGGCAGCCGCCGTCGAGGAGGTTCACCCCGCGCCGGTCCTGCCAGCCGCCGGCCAGGAGCATGGCGTGGATCATGGTGGTGAGGTGGGCGGTGCCGTCCACGATGGCGGCGTCGACGACCTGGCCCTCCCCGTGCGCCCGCGCGTGCTGGAGGGCGGCGAGGACGCCGACGACGAGGTAGAGCGAACCGCCCGCGTAGTCGCCGAGGAGGTTGGCCGGGATGCTCGGCGGGCCGTCCGGGTCGGGGCCGACGAGGCCGAGGGCGCCGGTGACCGCGATGTAGCCGATGTCGTGTCCGGCGGTGGGCGCGAGCGGGCCGTCCTGGCCCCAGCCGGTCATCCGGCCGTAGACGAGCCGGGGGTTGCGGGCGAGGCACTCCTCCGGGCCGACGCCGAGGCGCTCGGCGACGCCCGGCCGGTACCCCTCGATGAGGACGTCGGCGCGCTCGACGAGGTCGAGCACGGTCGCGGGGCCGTCCGGGGCCTTGAGGTCGACGAGGACCGAGCGCTTGTTGCGGTTGGTGAGGTCCTTGGCGGGGTCGACGCCGAGGCCCGCGCCGCCGGGGCGGTCGACGCGGACGACGTCGGCGCCGAGGTCGGCGAGGAGCATGGCGGCGAAGGGGCCGGGGCCGATGCCGGCGAGCTCCACGATCCGGACACCGGCGAGCGGGCCGGTGCGCTCGGTCCGCGTGGTCTTCATCGAGCCCCCAGAGGTGTGACACCAATGATGTAACACCGGAGATGCTAGGAACGTGTTCCACTCGGCACAAGCCCCCCGGCCGAGCAAGCGCTTGGAAATTCGGCGGGGCGGCCGGGTCCGCTATCCTCCGCCGACGACATCGCCGAGGGACGGAGTGGGGCTCGATGGACACAGGGGCGGGCGCGGGACGGGAGTCCGGGCGGGCGACGGCGGAGCGGCCGTACGACGTGGTGCTCTACGGGGCGACCGGGTTCGTGGGCGAGCTCACCGCGGAGTACCTGGCCGAGCACGCCCCCGACGGCTGTCGCTGGGCCCTGGCCGGCCGCTCGCCCGCGAAGCTGGCGGCGCTGCGGGGCCGGCTGGCCGCCGGACGCCCGCACCTCGCCGCACTGCCGCTGCTGACCGCCGACTCCGGCGACCCCGCCTCGCTGCGGGCGCTGGCCGGGTCGGCGCGGGTGGTGGCCTCCACCGTCGGCCCGTACGTCTGGTACGGCGAGGGCCTGGTCGCCGCCTGCGCCGAGGCCGGCACCGACTACCTCGACCTGACCGGCGAGCCCGAGTTCGTCGACCGCGTGTACGTCCGCCACGACGCCCGCGCCCGGGAGACCGGCGCCCGGATCGTGCACGCCTGCGGCTTCGACTCCGTCCCGCACGACCTCGGCGTGCTCTTCACCGTCCGGCAGCTGCCCGAGGGCGTGCCGCTGCGCATCGACGGCTTCGTCCGGGCCGGCGCCGTCTTCTCCGGCGGCACCTTCGCCTCCGCGCTGACCGCCTTCGGGCGCGGCCCGCAGACGCTGCGAGCGGCCCGCGAGCGCCGCCTGCACGCGCCCCGGTCGGTGGGCCGACGGGCCCGCGCGCCGCTGGGCGGCCCCCGGTTCAGCACCGAGACCGGCACTTGGGCGCTGCCGCTGCCCACCCTGGACCCCCGGATCGTGGCCCGCTCGGCCGCCGCGCTCGAACGGTACGGCCCGGACTTCCGCTACCGCCACTACGCCTCGGTGAGGACGCTGCCGATGGCCCTCGGCGGCACGGCGGCGCTCGCCGCGACCCTCGCGACGGCCCAGGTCCCCCCGCTGCGACGGTGGCTGATGGACCGTTACGCCGCCGGCTCCGGGCCCTCGGCCGAGCGGCGCGCCCGCAGCTGGTTCACGGTCCGGTTCGTCGGCGAGGGCGGCGGACGGCGGGTCTTCACGGAGGTGTCGGGCGGCGATCCCGGTTACGACGAGACGGCGAAGATGCTCGCCGAGGCCGCCCTCTGCCTCGCCCTGGACCCGCTGCCGGAGACGGCGGGCCAGGTCACGACGGCGGTGGCGATGGGCGACGCCCTGACCGACCGGCTGCGGGCGGCGGGACTGCGCTTCCGGGTGGCGCACGCGGAGTGACGGCGGCGGGCGCCGCCGGACGTGGCCGCCCGGGCGCGCCTCACCAGCCGATCATGTCGGCGGCGCCGGTCTCGGCCACCACCGCGTCGATCTCGATCTCGACCAGCCACGCCGGGTCGATGAAGCGGGACACCTCCACGAAGGTGCAGGCGGGACGGACGCCGGCGAAGCGCTCCCCGTGGGCCCGGGCCGCCTCGCGCCAGGCGGTGGCGTCGGTGAGCATGACGCGGGTGCGGACGACGTCCGCGAGCCCGGCGCCCGCCTCGCGCAGGGCGGCCTCGGCGATGTCGAGGCAGCGGACGGTCTGGGCGTAGACGTCTCCGGGCGCGGTGGTGGTGCCGTCCGGCGCGATCGGGGCCGTACCGGCGACGGAGACGTACGGGCCGAGCCGTACCGCGCGGGAGAAGCCGATCTCCGGTTCGAGCGGGGAGCCGGAGGAGACGAGTCGTCGTGAGGTGGCGTGCAGGTCCATCCGCGCATCCTGCCCATCCCGCGCCCGCTCGAAGCGCCGCCGGGAGACGGCCTTCCGGGGCCCGCCCACGAGCCGTCGGACAGAGGCCGACGAGCCGCCTCAGGCCCCCATGAGCCGGAAGGGATGCCCGGCCGGATCGGCGTAGACCCGCCACAGCGGCGCGCCCGCGGCCTCGCCCGCGTCACCGAGGAGCACGGCTCCGAGCGCGAGGACCTTCTCGTGGGCCGCGGCCGGGTCCGGGACCCGGATGTCGAGCAGGAACTGCTGCTCGGGGGCGCCCCAGACGGGCGGCCGGTGGTCGGCGACGTCCTGGAACGCGAGGACCGGTCCGTGCGCGTCGCGCAGCACCGCGGAGCCGGCGCCGACCGCGAGCGCCGGGTCGGGCGACTCGACCTCGCCGCCGAGCAACTCCCGGTAGAACCCGGCGAGTCCGAAGGCGTCGGGGCAGTCGAGCACGACGCACCGCAGCCGCCCGTTCATCCGAGGGTCCAGTCGGCGAGCACGTACAGGATGGCGCAGGTCCAGGCGAGGGCGGAGAGCGCCGCGACGGCGAGGGCGGCGGGCAGCGCGCGGCCGCCGGAGCGACGGCCGGCGCCCGTGGTGACGGGGGTTGTCATGGGGCCACTGTGCCGTGGGGGTCTGACAGCGGGCATCCGTACGGGTACTCAGCCGCTACTCAGCCGCCCGTGCCTCCGCGAGCGCGCGCCGGCAGAGCGCGTCGGCGTGCCGGGTGGTCTCGGGGAGCCGGTAGCGCGGGGAGAGCGCGAGGGTGTGCGCGCAGGCGTTGTCGAGGGAGATCCGGTGGCCGACGGAGACGAAGACGGGCTTGACCCCGCGCCGGGTGCGCAACGCCCTGCCCACTTCCTCCTCCTCGGCGAGCAGCGGCGCGAAGTCGCCGCGCTCGGGCCCCGGTTGCCCGTACGAGAAGGTGAAGGGGTTCTTGGCGACGCCGATCGAGGCGCGTCCGGTGAGCACCCCGAGGTGGGCGGCGAGGCCGAAGCGGCGCGGATGGGCGAGCCCGTACCCGTCGCACACCAGCAGCCCCGGGTCGGCGCCGAGCGCCTCCAGGGCGGCGAGCACGGCGGGGATCTCGCGGAAGGCCAACAGCCCCGGTACGTAAGGAAAGGAGACCCGGGCGACGGCGGTGGCCCGCTCGACCACCTCCAGCGTTCCGGCGTCCAGAACCACGGCGGCCGCGGCCACCAGGTCCCGCTCGTCGTCGTAGGCCACGTCGAGCCCGGTGACGTGCCCCTCCCCCACGGCCGGCCCCTCCTCGTCGAGCACGAGCCGTCCGCGCAGCGCGCGCTGGACGTCCAGCGCCGCCGCCTCGTCGGCGGGCCACCCCGCCGGAACCCCGATGATCCCCATGCGGGCCACCCTACGGCGACGGCCCCGGGCACGGTGCCCGCCGTGACCTCGATCGACGCGCCCGTACGTGTCCGGGCGGCCCTCGGGGAGCGAACGGCCCGGCCGGGCACCGCCGGTAGCCTTGCGCGCATGTTCGTACTGGAATTGACCTACACCGCGCCCGTCGAGCGGGCGGACGCCCTCATGGACGCGCACATCGCCTGGCTGGACGAGCAGTACGCCGCCGGGGTGTTCCTCGCCTCCGGGCGGAAGAACCCGCGCGACGGCGGGGTGATCCTCGCGGCCGGGGTCGACCGGGCCGCGATCGAGCGGATCGCGGCGGCCGACCCCTTCAGCGCCGAGGGCGTATGCGCCTACCGGATCACCGAGTTCTACGCGTCGAAGACGGTCGAGGGCCTGGCCGACTACCGCGAGCGGCCGCCGGCCTGACCCCGTCCCTCAGCCGCGGGCGAGCCGGGCGATCCGGCCCTTCTCGCCGGAGGCCCAGCAGCCGCCGTCCGGGGCGCAGTCCACGGTGTCGTACGAGCCGGTGTCGACGGTCCGCCAGGTCCGGCCGCCGTCCCGGGTGAGGTCGGTGCCGGTGGGACCGACGGCCAGGGCGGCCGTGCGGGAGTGCGGCAGCCAGGCGACGCCGGAGCGGTACGCGGGCGGCGGCGTCCCGGCCGGGGTCCAGGTGCGTCCGCCGTCGGCGGTGACGGCGGCGGCCCGCGGCGAGGGCTGTCCCGCCCGGTAGTCGCCGCCGACGGCGATCCCGTGACCGCGGTCCCGGAAGGCGAGCGCGAAGACGCCCCGGGCCGGGTCTCCGGCCGGGACCGTGCTGTCGGTGACGGTCCAGGTGCGGCCCCGGTCGGCGGAGTGGAAGATCCGGGCGGTGGCGCCGCCGCCGGTCGCGAACCAGACGTCCTTCCCGCCGCCGGGGGCGGTGACCAGGCACTGCCCGCTCGCGGCGAAGCCCGCCTCGCCGGGCAGCGCGGCGGGCATCCCGGCGTCCGGCAGGACCTCCCAGCTGCGGCCGCCGTCGCGGGTGGCGAGGACGCGGAACCTGCCGTCGACGGGGTCGCTCAGTGCGAGGCCGTGGCGGCGGTCGAGGAAGGTCACGCAGTCGTAGAAGGCGCGCGGGTCGGCGTTGCGGAAGGCCTCGGTCCAGGTGGCGCCGCCGTCCTCGGTCCGCAGCAGCCGGGAGGCCTCGCCCTCGCCGATGGCGAGGACGACGGCCCGGCGGACGTCGAGGGCCTCGACGTCACGGAGCTCCAGGCCCTCGGCGGCGGGCGGCGAGACGTCGCGCCAGCCACGGCCGGCGTCGGTGGTGCGCAGGACGGTGCCCCGGGAGCCGGCGGCCCAGGCGGTGCGGCGGTCCACCGCGGCCAGGCCCCGGAAGCGGGCGTCGGTGCCGGTCGGGGTGAGCTGCCAGCCCGCCCCGGACACGGCGGTCGCGGGGGCCGCTGGGGTCTCCCCGGCCCGCGCGGGGGCGGCGAGGGCGAGCGCCAGCGCCGCCCCCACCAGTCCCGCCGTCATCGTGCGTCGCGCCGTTCGCATCTTTCGCACAGGTGTCATGGCGCCGGAAGCTAGCGGCGGCGGCCCGGGCCCGTCCAGAGTGCCTCCCGGCCGGCGCCGGGGCGCGGGGCCCGCCGGACGTTCCCGGGCCGGGCCGGGGGCCGAGGACACGGCACGAGACTCGGGTGACGCCCCGCGGCCGCGGGCCTCGGCGAGCCGGCCGTACGGCGAGCGGACGGGGCCTCGGCGAGCGCCGTACGGCCACGGGACGGGGTCTCGGCGAGCCCGCCGTACGGCGACCGGTCGGGGCCGCGCGCGGAGTCGGACGGCGAAGTGGCCGGGCACCGCTGAGCCCGCCCGTCGCCCGGCACGCTCCCCCGTCTCCCCCCCTCCCGCCTCCCCCGGTGACGTACCTCACGTGGGTCACCGGTGCACGTTCGGCCGGTTCCTGTCGTCTTCATGGGTGTCAGGTGCCCTGGTGTCGGGGAGACGCACAGGATCACAAGCCGCGCGAGAGGAGTCCGCCGTGTCCGCCGTGATCGAGCAGCCCGTCCAGGCCCGTCTGGTCGCTTCCGCTCCCCGGATGGAGACCGTCCCCGCCACCCTCCGCTACGACCAGGAGGACCCGTACGCGGTCAGCATGGCCTTCCCGCCGCCGGCGACCCTGGAGGGCGTCGAGGTGTCGTGGGCCTTCGCCCGGGACCTGCTGGCCCAGGGGGTCGAGCGGCCCGCCGGCGACGGCGACGTGCGGCTGCGCCCGTACGGCTACGACCGCACGGTGGTCGAGTTCCACGCCCCGGAGGGCGTGGCCATGGTCCATGTGCGCACCTCCGAGCTGCGCCGCTTCCTCGAGCGCTCGCAGCACCTGGTGCCGGCCGGACGCGAGCACCAGTACCTGGACTGGGACCGGGACCTGGCCGAGCTCCTGGGCGGGCTGCCGTAGTCCGGCTCCGGTAATCCGGTTGCCTCCTCCTCCGACCGGCTTCTACGGTCGACGGGTCGCATCGCCTCCCGATCGGAGAAGGAACGTTGTTCATCTGAGGTCCCGAGACACCGTGCCGCGCCCGGCCCCGTGCCCCGCGCGCCGTTCTCGACCTCGGTGGACGAGCCGTTCCCCACGCTGCCCGCGCCCCGGTGTCTCACGCGTCGCACCACGCCCACGCTCACACCCGTGCTCGCGGCACGCACCGGAGGCCTTCATGTCATCTCAGCCTGTCTTCCTCTCCGCCACCTCGCTCTCCTTCTCCTGGCCCGACGGCACCGAGGTCTTCGACGACCTCAGGTTGACGGTCGGACCCGGCCGCACCGGACTGGTGGGCGCCAACGGTTCGGGGAAGTCCACCCTGCTCGGGCTGCTCTCCGGGCGGCTCGTCCCCACCGGCGGTTCCGTCACCGCGTCCGGGGAGATCGGCCACCTGCCGCAGAACCTGGTCCTGGACACCGGCCGGCGGGTGGACGCGATCCTCGGCATCGACCGGAAGCGGGCGGCGCTGCACGCCGTCGAGGCCGGGGACGCCGCGGAGGAGCACTTCGCCGTGATCGGCGACGACTGGGACGTGGAGGAGCGGGCCCGCGCCACCCTGGACCAGCTCGGGCTCGGCGCGATCGGCCTGGACCGCACCGTCGGCGAGGTGTCCGGCGGAGAGTCCGTGCTGCTGCGGCTCGCCGCGCTGCTGCTCGCCCGGCCGGACGTGCTGCTGCTCGACGAACCAACCAACAACCTTGACCTGCAGGCCCGTTCGCGCCTGTACGAGGCGGTGGAGGGCTGGTCCGGGGTGATGGTGGTGGTGAGCCACGACCGGGAGCTCCTGGAGCGGGTCGACCGGATCGCCGACCTCCACGACGGCACGGTGAGCTGGTACGGCGGCCCCTACTCGGCGTACGAGGAGGCGCTCGCCGCCGAACAGGAGGCGGCGGAGCGCATGGTGCGGGTCGCCGAGGCGGACGTGCAGCGGCAACGGCGGGAACTGTCCGAGGCGGGGATGAAGCTGGCGCGCCGCAGGCGGTACGCGCAGAAGAGCTTCGAGAACAAGGCCGTGCCGAAGGTGGTGGCGCACACCCGGCGGGGCCAGGCCCAGGTGTCGGCGGGCAAGCACCGCGCTCTGCACGCGGACCGGCTGGCCGAGGCGCGCGAGCGGCTCGACGTGGCGGTGGAGGCGGTGCGGGACGAGGACGAGATCCGCGTCGAGCTGCCGCACACCCAGGTGCCGCCGGGGCGCGAGGTGCTGCGGCTGACGGAGCTGGAACTGCGGTACGGCGCCCGGGTCGAGGGCGGTTTCGAGCTCAGGGGACCGGAGCGGGTCGCGCTCGTGGGCCGCAACGGTGCCGGGAAGACGACGCTGCTGCGGACGGTCGCGGGTGAGCTGGAGCCGGTGTCGGGCGAGGTGGAGCGGCTGGTGCCGATCCGTTTCCTGCCGCAGCGGCTCGATGTCCTCGACGACGGGCTGAGCATCGTGGAGAACGTCGCCCGGTTCGCGCCGGCGGCGTCGGGGAACGCGATCAGGGCGCGGCTCGCGCGGTTCCTGTTCCGGGGCTCCCGGGCGGATCAGCGCGTCGGCACCCTGTCGGGCGGCGAGCGGTTCAGGGCCACGCTGGCGGCGCTGCTGCTCGCGGAGCCGGCTCCGCAGCTGCTGCTGCTCGACGAGCCGACGAACAATCTGGACCTGGCGTCGGTGCGGAAGCTGACGGCCGCCCTCCACGCGTACGAGGGGGCTCTGGTCGTGGCCAGTCACGACCTGGCGTTCCTGGAGTCGCTGGGGCTCACGCGCCGGGTGCTCCTCGACGGCCGTCTGCGGCCGACGTCGGCGGAGGAGCTTCGGGCGCTGTCGGCGTCGACGGCGCGGTGAGGTCGACGCTGCGCTGCGGTCAGCGGTGCGGTGGGGTCACCCGGGTGGTGACGTCACCGATGCGGTGAGGTCAACGGTGCAGTAAGGCCCACGACTTGGTCCCGCCCTCCGCGGTGAGGGCGGGTGCCAGGCCCCAGTCGCCGCCCTGTTCGCCGACCGCCGCGGCCAGCAGCCACATGCTGCGGCTGCGGCGTTCGCGGCAGCGTTCGGCCTCGTCCGGCCGCGGGTGGGCCGGATGCTGGTCGTAGAGGACGATCCGCAGGGCGTCGTACTGCCAGCGGACCCGCAGCGCCATCTCCCGGTCGGGGGTGAACCGGTAGGCGGCGCCGACGAGCTCGGAGACGGCGAGGCGGGCGGTGTCGCGGAGGTCGGCGAGGCCGTGGCGGGTGAGGAGGCCGTCGACGGCCTGGCGGGCGAGGCCCGCGCAGTAGGCGCCACCGGGGAGCAGCAGCGAGTAGCTGAGGTTCTCCGTGGCGGGGGGTATGGGCACGGCCGCCGCGGTGGCGGCGGCGGCCGGAAGGCAACGCAGGGCGCCCTTCATCGGATGGCTCACATTTCCTGTACGGGGGGCTCCGCACACGGCCATGGTCGCACCGTGTGAGACTTGCGCTACCGACCGTAGCGCAGAAGCGGAGCACGGTGCTACTACTTGCGGGCGGTGGCGCCGTTTCCGGCCGGAGGACGTGCGGCGCCGCGCGACCGGGGGCGGCAGGGGGCCGCACCGCAGGACGAGGGAGAACGACGTGCCACCCAGGACCAGCCCCACCGCGCGCCAGCAGCGGCTCGGGGCCGAACTGCGCAAGCTGCGCGAACAGTCGGGGATGTCGGCCCAGCAGGCCGCCGCCCTCCTGGGCGTCGACCGCACCCGCATCCCCCACATCGAGTCCGGCCGCTTCGGCCTCAGCCCCGAGCGGGTGCGGACCCTGGCGTTCAACTACGGCTGCCCCGACGCGGGCCTGGTCGACCTGCTCGCCGCCATGGCGCGGGAGCGGGACCGCGGTTGGTGGGAGGAGCACCGCGGACTCCTGCCGCCCGCCCTGCTCGACATCGCCGAACTGGAGCACCACGCGGCCGCGTTGGCGACGGCCGTGACCACCCACGTACCGGGCCTGCTGCAGACCGAGGAGCAGGCGCGGGCGGTCTTCGACACCGCCGTCCCGCCGCTGCCGGAGCCCGACCTGGAGGCCCGGCTCGCCCTGCGCCTGCGCCGCCAGGAGGTCCTGGACCGGCCGGTGCCGTACGAGGCGGTGATCCACGAGGCGGCGCTGCGCATGCGGTTCGGCGGCCCGAAGGTGGCCCGCGCGCAGCTGGAGCACATCCTGGAGCAGTCCGAGAGGGCCACCGTGACCGTGCGGGTCATCCCCTTCGCGGCCGGGGGTTTCCCCGGGGCCGGACAGTCGTTCACCTATGTGTCCGCGCCGGTGCCGCAGCTCGACACCGTGCAGCTCGACTCCTCGCACGGCCCGCTGCTGCTCGACGCCGACATGAGGCTGCGCCGGTACCAGGGGCTGCTGGAGCGGCTGCGCGGACTCTCCCTGTCCGCCGCCGACTCCCGCGCATTCGTCCGCTCGATAGCCCAGGACCTGTGAAGGACCCCGCCGTGAACGTCACCGACACCGCCCCCGCCGCCTCCCCGGCCGCCGCCCGGATCGCCTGGGGGGACGCCTTCTGCAGCGAGGGGGCGAACTGCTTCCGCTTCGGCCTCGACGACGCCGGCCGTGCCTACATCGGCTCGACCCTCGCCCCGGGCGAGTACGTCAGCGACTCGGTGGAGGCGCTGCGCGCGCTGATCTCGGCGGTGAAGTCCGGGGCCGCCGATCATCTGCTCTGAGTAGCCGATCAGTTGTTCCCGGGTGACCGCCCCGAGGTGACCTGCGTCTCTTCACCCGGCCCGAGCTGCGCACATAACGGAACGTAACCGGACAACGTCCGAGGGGGGCTTGGACGGCCCCTTACGGAGCCTTAACCTACGGTCTCGTAACCTACGAAGCCGTAGGTAGTTCCGTTTGCCCTCTCCGTCCCCCAGGAGTACCCGTGACGCTCACCTCTCCCTCCCTCGGCAGCTCGACGGGGTGGACCGACGCCCGCTTGCTGTACGCGCTGGAAGAGGTCGTGGAGCAGGAGCTCAACCGGCACCTCAAGGTCGCCAAGGACTGGATGCCGCACGAGTACGTGCCGTGGTCGGACGGCCGGAACTTCCCCGGCCTCTTCGAGGACGGCGAGGCCTGGGACCCGTCCCAGTCGAAGGTCACGGAGATAGGGAAGACCGCCCTCGTGGTCAACCTCCTGACCGAGGACAACCTCCCCAGCTACCACCACGAGATCGCCAGCCTCTTCGGCCGCGACGGCGCCTGGGGCACCTGGGTGCACCGCTGGACCGCGGAGGAGGGCCGGCACGGCATCGTCATGCGCGACTACCTCCTCGCCTCCCGCGCCGTCGACCCGGACAAGCTGGAGCAGTTCCGGATGGCGCACATGAGCGAGGGCTTCGAGTCGGACAACCGCCACTCGATGCTGCACTCGGTGGCGTACGTCTCCTTCCAGGAGCTCGCCACCCGCATCTCGCACCGCAACACCGGCCACCAGTCCGGCGACCCCGTCTGCGACCGGATGCTCGCCCGCATCGCGCTGGACGAGAACCTCCACATGGTCTTCTACCGCAACCTCCTGAAGGCCGCGCTGGAGATCGCCCCCGACCTCGCCATGCAGGCGGTGCGGGACGTGGTGGTCGGCTTCCGGATGCCCGGCCACGGCATCCCGGGCTTCGAGCGGGCCGCCGCGCAGATGGCGATCGGCGAGATCTACAACATGCGCATCCACCACGACGACGTCCTGGAGCCGGTGATCCGCCACCTGAAGGTGCTGGACATCGACGGCCTCGGCCCCGAGGGGCTGCGCGCCCAGGAGGAGCTGGGCCTCTACATGAACGGGCTCGACGCGGAGGCCGCGAAGTTCGACGAGAAGCTGGCCGCCCGCAAGGCCCGGATGGCCGCCCGCGCCGCGGGCTGAGCGCCGCCGCGCCCCCGGGAGCGGTTCAGGAGCGCTGCGTGCGGCGCAGCCTGAGCCGCTCCTTCTCGGAGAGCCCGCCCCACACGCCGAACCGCTCGTCGTGCGCGAGGGCGTACTCCAGGCAGGCCACGCGCCCCTCGCAGGCTCCGCAGAGCTGCTTGGCCTCGCGGGTCGAGGAGCCGGGGGCGGGGAAGAAGAACTCGGGCCCGGCCTGGGCGCACAGCGCGTCCTCGCGCCAGGCGAGGTCGGCGGCGGGGCGGGTGGCCGGGAGGGTCAGGACTGCGGTGTCGGTCTGCATGGCTCCACCCTGACGCCGGCCGCTAAACACACCGTCAACGTCCGATCAATGCGGCGCGTCGGGCGCTTCGGAACCGCTCCCGTCCGGCTTCCTCGCCCGGCTCGGCTGGACCCGCTTCGGCTCGCCGGGCATCTTCGGGTACTCCGGCGGATAGGGCAGGTCCCCCAGGTCGTGCTCGGCCTCGTCGCGCCGGGCCAGTTCGAGCAGCGGCTCCAGGTCGAAGCGCTCGTCGTCCATGTCGGCGTGCACGTCGCCCAGCTCGGCGTACCGGCCCTGCATGGTGCGGATGTCGAAGTCCTCCGGCACCGCGTCGTCGACCTCCTCCCAGCGCAGCGGTGCGGAGACGGGGGCGTGCGGCTTCGGGCGGACCGAGTAGGCGGAGGCGATCGTGCGGTCGCGGGCGGTCTGGTTGTAGTCGACGAAGATCCGCTCGCCGCGCTCCTCCTTCCACCACTTCATGGTGACCCGGTCCGGCATCCGCCGCTCCAGCTCCCGCCCCACGGCGATGGCGGCCCGCCGCACCTGGACGAAGGTCCAGTCGGGGCGGATGGGGACGAAGACGTGCAGGCCGCGCCCGCCCGAGGTCTTGGGCCAGCCGCGGAGTCCGTACTCGTCGAGGACGGCGCGCAGCTCGTGGGCGGCGCGGACGGCGTCGGCGTAGTCGGTGCCCGGCTGCGGGTCGAGGTCGAGGCGGAGCTCGTCGGGGCGGTCGGTGTCGCCGCGCCGCACCGGCCAGGGGTGGAAGGTGACGGCCCCGAGGTTGGCCGCCCACAGCACGGCGGCCGGCTCGGTCGGGCACAGTTCGTCGGCGGAGCGGCCGCTGGGGAAGGTGATGTGCGCGGTGGGGATCCAGTCGGGCAGGTACTTCGGCGCCCGCTTCTGGAAGAAGGACTCCCCCGTCACCCCGTCGGGGTAGCGCTCCAGGGTGGTGGGCCGGTCCCGCAGGGCGCGCGTGATGCCCTCGCCGACCGCGAGGTAGTAGTGCACCAGGTCCAGCTTGGTGTAGCCGGGCTCCGGGAAGTAGACCTTGTCCGGGTTGGAGACGCGAACGGTGCGCCCGCCCGCCTCCACCTCCACCGCTGCCGTCTTGCCTGCCATGAGCGCCACCCTAGGGCTCGCAGACATCTGCCGCATACCGGACAATCTGATCCATGGATCTGCCGGTGATGCCGCCCGTGAAGCCGATGCTCGCCAAGTCCGTGAAGAAGATCCCGCCCGGGATGCAGTACGAGGCCAAGTGGGACGGCTTCCGGGCCATCGTCCACCGCGACGGCCCCGAGCTCGTCATCGGCAGCCGTACCGGCAAGCCCCTCACCCGCTACTTCCCCGAACTCGTCGAGGCACTGCCGGAGCGGCTGCCCGAGCGCTGCGTCGTGGACGGCGAGATCGTCGTCGAGCACGACGGGCGGCTCGACTTCGACCGGCTCTCCGAACGGATCCACCCCGCGGACTCCCGGGTCCGGATGCTCGCCGCGACCACCCCCGCCCGCTTCGTCGCCTTCGACCTGCTCGCCCTCGGCGACGAGGCGCTCCTCGGCACCCCGCTCGCCGAGCGCCGCGCGACCCTGGAGCGGGTGCTCGCCGGCGCCACCGCCCCGCTCCACCTCGCCCCCGCCACCCGGGACCCGGAGCTGGCCGCGCACTGGTTCGAGCAGTACGAGGGGGCCGGGCTCGACGGGGTGATCGCCAAACCGCTCGACCTGCCCTACCGGCCCGACGCCCGGCTGATGTACAAGATCAAGCACGAGCGGACCGCCGACGTCGTCGTGGCCGGCTACCGCTTCCACAAGAGCGGCCCCGTCGTCGGCTCGCTCCTCCTCGGCCTCCACGACGACCGGGGCGCCCTCCAGCACGTCGGCGTCTGCGCCGCCTTCACCGCGAAGCGCCGGGCCGAGCTCGTCCAGGAGCTGGAGCCGCTGCGGATGGACCCGCCCGACGGGCACCCGTGGGCCGCCTGGGCCGAGGAGGCCGCGCACGAGGGGGCCCGGCTGCCGGGCGCGCCGAGCCGCTGGTCCGGCAAGAAGGACCTGTCGTGGGTGGCCCTGCGGCCGGAGCGGGTCTGCGAGGTCGGCTACGACCACATGGAGGGCGACCGCTTCCGGCACACCGCGCAGTTCAAGCGGTGGCGCCCGGACCGCACCCCCGAGTCCTGCGGCTACGCGCAGCTCGACGAACCCGTCTCGTACGACCTGTCGGACGTACTGGGCTGACGCTCCGGCAGGCGGATCGACCGGGCGAGCCGACGATCTTCCCGTTCCTGGCGTCTGCGCGCCACGTGATTTCCTTCACACCGATAGTGCCGTCGCGGGTCTTGCCTGCCCCGCCCAGGGGCCCTGCGCCGCCCCTTCGCACGCGCTTTCCGCAGGGTCCGTGCGCAAGGAGCCTCCGGCGACGCGCCCCGTACCTGCGGGAACGCCGGAACGATCGATCACCGGCGTCACCGGGTCCCCGCCCGGTGCGCCCGCGCACCCCGGGCGGGACGGGCGCCCCCGGCGCACCCCGGCACCGGCGGCGTACCGGAACCGCTCCCGCCATCCGGTACGTATGGAGGTGAGAGCCCTTCCCGTCCGCCCCCACGAACCGCTAGGACTGATCCGTGATCGCCTCGCCCTCCCCCCTGGTCCCCGTCCCGATCCCCGACCGCGTGGCCGCCCTCATCGGCGCCTGTCTGCCCGCGCACGTCCTCCAGGCGGAGATCGAGGCGGACTGCGCGGCGCGCGAGGTCTACCGCTTCCGCGGCCCGCTCTGCGCGGAGGACCTGGCCGACCGCGAGCACGCCCTCGCCGCGCTCGCCCGGGCCAACAAGATCCTGGCCAAGCACCACCCGACGCTGCCGGTACGGCCCTGAGGACCGCCTGAGGGTGTCGCCCGTCCGGGCGCACCCCACGAGCAGCCGAGGCGGCGCGATGTGACGCTGCGAAGGTGACCACGACCAGCGACGCAGCACCCGCCGCCCCGGCCGCGCCCGCACCGCCCGTGCTCGACGGCCGCCGCCGCAACATCGTCTTCGGCACGATCATGCTCGGCGTGCTGCTCGCGGCACTCGACCAGACCATCGTGGGCACCGCCCTGCCCACGATCGTCGCGGACCTCGGGGGCGCCGCCCACATGTCGTGGGTGGTCACCTCCTACCTCCTCGCGGAGACCGTGGCGACGGTCCTGGTCGGCAAGTTCGGCGACCTCTTCGGCCGCAAGCTGATCTTCCAGATCTCCGCGGTCGTCTTCATCACCGGCTCGTTCCTCTGCGGCCTCGCCCCCGACATGACGCTGCTGATCGTCTGGCGCGGCCTCCAGGGCATCGGCGCCGGCGGCCTGATGGTCACCTCGATGGCGCTGATCGCCGATGTCATCCCGCTGCGCGAGCGCGGCAAGTACCAGGGCGCGATCGGCGCGGTGTTCGGCGTCTCCACGGTCGTCGGGCCGCTGCTCGGCGGCCTGTTCACCGACCACGCCAGCTGGCGCTGGGCGTTCTACGTCAACGTCCCGATCGCGATCCTCGTCGTCATCGCCGCCGCCCGGACCATCCCCTCCGTGCGCTCGGCGAGCCGGCCGGTCATCGACTACCTGGGCATCGCGCTGGTCGCGATCGGCTCCAGCGCCCTGATCCTGGCGACCAGTTGGGGCGGCAACGAGTACGCGTGGGGCTCCGGCGTCATCATCGGCCTCTTCGCCGGCGGCCTGATCGCCCTCGCCCTGTTCTGCCTGGTGGAGCTGCGGGCCGCCGAACCCATGCTGCCCATGCGGCTGTTCCGCAACCCGGTCTTCACCGTCTGCTCGGTCCTGAGCTTCGTCGTCGGCTTCGCGATGCTCGGCGCGATGACCTTCCTGCCGACCTACCTCCAGTACGTGGACGGCGACTCGGCGACGGTCTCCGGCATCCGGACCCTGCCGATGGTCGTCGGCCTGCTGATCGCCTCGGTCTACAGCGGCAACGTCGTCAGCAAGACCGGGCACTACCGGATCTTCCCCGTCATCGGGTGCGCGGTGATGGGCGCCGGACTGTTCCTCATGTCGCTGATGGACCAGAACACCGGCACCTGGCTGGAGTCGCTGTACATGTTCGTGCTCGGCGTCGGCATCGGCCTGTGCATGCAGGTCCTGACGATCGCCGTGCAGAACACCGTCGACTACGCCGACCTCGGCACCGCCACCTCGGGCGTCACCTTCTTCCGCACCCTGGGCAGCTCCTTCGGCACCGCCGTCTTCGGCACGATCTACACCAACGCCCTCAAGCCCCGCCTCACCGACGGGGTCGCCGAGGCGTCCGCGCTCGCCGGGGCGGCCGGCCTCGACCCTGCGTCGGTGCCGGGCGCCGCGCAGAGCCCGCAGGGGCTGCACGGACTGCCGGACGGGGTCGCCGCGCCGATCGTCCAGGCCTACGCCGACACCCTGCACACGGTCTTCCTGTGGACGGTGCCGGTGGCCGTCGTCGGCTTCGTCGTCGCCCTCTTCCTCAAGCAGGTCACGCTCCGCGACTCGGTCCGGGAGGCCGCCCCCGACATGGGCGAGGGCTTCGCCTCCCCCACGGTCAGCGGCGACTCGGCGAAGCTCCTCGAAGTCTCCGTGGGACGGCTGCTGCGCCGGATGGACATGGACACCGCCCGCCGGATCGTCGCCGACTCCGACACCCGCCTGGACACCGCCGGCGCCTGGGCGGTGATGCAGGTGGAGCTGTACACCCGGACCGTGGGGCACGCGAGCCTCGGTCTGATCGCGGCGAGCCGCCGCCTGCCACCGGAGGTCCTCCTCCCCGCCTTCGACCGGATGGTCGACGAGGGCTTCCTCACCCGGGACGGCAACCTCCTCTCGCACACGCCGGCCGGCGCACGCGAGGCCGAGGTCATCACCCGCGCCTGGGGCGACTGGCTCGCCGCCCGGCTGGAACGGGAGCGCGGCCGGCCCAGCGGGCCCGAACTCCGCGCGGCGGTCGACGCCATCGCGAAGAAGGCCGTCGCGGAGGACCTCTCCACCGGCATCCCGGCCGGCCGCGCGGACGGCCGCGTCGCGGCGGTCGCCTCAGGACGGTGACACCACGCGGAGAACGGCCGGTCAGTGCTCCGGGAAGTCGCCGTCGACGTAGACCCAGGCGCCGTCGTGGCGGGTGAAGCGGCTGCGCTCGGTGAGGGCTCCGGGCTCGCCGCCGTGCACGTACCGGGCGGTGAAGGTGACCGTGCCGCGCTGGTGGAAGGCGGTGCCGTCGGTGGTGTCGAGGATCTCCAGGCCGGTCCACCGCATGCCGGGGTCGAGGTCGAGGGTGCCGGGACGGGTCCCGGGGGCCCAGGTGCGCAGCAGATAGGCCGCGTCGCCGACGACGAAGGCGCTGTAGCGGGAGCGCATCAGCAGTTCGGCGGTGGGCGCGGTGGCTCCCGTACCGGCGTGGAAGCGTCCGCAGCAGGCGCCGTACGCGGCGTCGAGGCCGCAGGGGCAGGGCGTGTCGGGGGTGACCGCCGGGGCGGGCGGGGGCGTACGGCGGGGGCCGGTCTTGCGTCGGGACATGCGGTCATTCTCCCCCAGGAGCGGGGCGGTCCCGCGGGCCCGGCCGAGTAGCGTACGGCCCATGCGACTGACCATTCTCGGAGGCGGCGGTTTCCGGGTGCCGCTGGTGTACGGCGCGCTGCTCGGCGACCGCGCCGAGGGGCGGATCACCCACGTCACCCTGCACGATCTCGACGGGAACCGGCTGAGGGCCATCGCGCGGGTGCTCGCCGAGCAGGCCGAGGGGGTGCCGGACGCGCCGGCCGTGACGGCCACCACCGACCTCGACGAGGCGCTGCGCGGGGCGGACTTCGTCTTCTCCGCGATCCGGGTCGGCGGTCTGGAGGGCCGGGCGGCCGACGAGCGGGTGGCGCTGGCCGAGGGGGTGCTCGGCCAGGAGACGGTGGGCGCGGGCGGGATCGCGTACGGCCTGCGGACCGTGCCGGTCGCGGTCGCCGTCGCCCGGCGGGTCGCCGCGCTCGCCCCGGAGGCCTGGGTCATCAACTTCACCAACCCGGCGGGGATGGTGACCGAGGCGATGTCCCGGGTCCTGGGCGACCGGGTCGTCGGCATCTGCGACTCCCCCGTGGGGCTCGGCCGCCGGGTGGCGCGGGTCCTCGGCGCGGACCCGGACCGGGTGTGGATCGACTACGCGGGCCTCAACCACCTGGGCTGGCTGCGCGGGCTGCGGGTCGACGGGCGGGACGAGCTGCCCCGGCTCCTCGCGGACGAGGCGCTGCTCGGCTCCTTCGAGGAGGGGCGGCTCTTCGGCGCCGAGTGGCTGCGCTCGCTCGGCGCGGTGCCCAACGAGTACCTGCACTACTACTACTTCAACCGGGAGGCGGTCGCGTCGTACCGGGGCGCGGAGAAGACCCGGGGCGCGTATCTCCTGGACCAGCAGGCCGGGTTCTACGCGGAGGCCGTCCGGCCGGAGGTGCGGGCCCTGGACGCCTGGCGCCGCACGCTGGCCGACCGGGAGGCGACCTACATGGCGCACAACCGGGAGGCGGCCGGGGCCGGGGACCGGGCGGCGGAGGACCTGGAGCCGGGCGGCTACGAGAGGGTGGCGCTCGCGCTGATGCGGGCGATCGCGCGCGGCGAGCGGGCCACCCTGATCCTGAACGTGCGCAACGGCACCACGCTGCCGGGGCTCGACGCGGACGCGGTGGTCGAGGTGCCGTGCGCGGTGGACGCGAACGGCGCCCGTCCGGTGGCGGTGGACCCGCTCCCGTACCACGCCATGGGTCTGGTGACGGCGGTGAAGGCGGTGGAGCGGGAGGTGCTCGCGGCGGCGGAGAGCGGCTCGCGGGCGACCGCGGTGAAGGCCTTCGCGCTGCACCCGCTGGTGGACTCGGTGGGTGTGGCCCGCCGGCTGCTCGACGGGTACGCGGCGGCGCACCCGGGGCTGGCGTACCTGCGGGCGTGACCGCGCGGGACCCGGGGAGTCCTTCCGGGACCCGGCGCGGTCGTACGGGTCAGGGCTTGCGGGCCACCGCGGCCCAGCCGGGGATCGGGTCGTCGCCCTGGACCGGCACCGGCTCGCCCAGCTCGGGGTGCCACTCGGCGGTGAGCGACACTCCGGGCTCGACGAACTCCAGGCCGTCGAAGAAGGCGGCGAGCTCGTCGCGGGACCGGGGGCGCAGGGTCAGGCCGCGGGCCTTGTACATGCCGACGGCCTTCGCCGCGCCCTCGGGGTCGAAGTCCCCGGTGACATGCGAGAGGACCAGGTAGGAGCCGGGGGCGAGCTGGTCGACGAGCTTGGCGACGATGTCCTGGGCACCGTCCTCGTCGCCGAGGAAGTGGAGCAGCGCCAGCATCGACAGTGCGATCGGCTTGTCGAAGTCAAGGACCTTTCCGGCCCTTTCGAGGATGGTCTCCGGGTCCCGGGCGTCCGCCTGGATGTACTCGGTGGCCCCCTGCGGGGTCGAGCGCAGCAGGGCGGCCGCGTGCGCGAGCACGATGGGGTCGTTGTCGCAGTAGACGATCCGGGACTCCGCCGCGGCCCTTTGCGCGATCTGGTGCAGGTTGGGCTCGGTGGGGATCCCGGTGCCGACGTCCAGGTACTGGCGCACGCCGTGGGCGCTGAGCCAGCGGATGGCGCGGTGCATGAAGGCGCGGTTGACCCGGGCCATGTCCCGGCCGCGGGCGTCGACGGTGAGGAGCTGGCGGGCCATCTCCTCGTCGACGGGGTAGTTGTCCTTGCCGCCCAGGAACCAGTCGTACATCCGCGCGGGGTGCGGCTTGCTGGTGTCGATCCGAATCTCGCGGGATGCGGGGTCCTGGGTCATCGTCGGCTCTCCTCGTGGGGACGAACGGGTGGCGCTGCCCCAAGAGTTACGTGACGGTAGGGGCGTGGCGGAAGGGTCAGGTGAGCAGGAAGTCAGCCTGGCCGGATTTGGCCCCCGCGATGAACGCGGCGATCTCTCCGTGGGTGTAGATGAGGGCGGGGCCTTCAGGGTCTGCGGACTGTCGCACGGCGACCCTGCCGTCGGCCAGCTTCATGGCCTCCACGCAGTTGCCCCCGTTCCCGCCGCTCCAGGGCTTGTGCCATCCCTCGGCACCGAGCTCCGCGGCGGGCATGCCGTTGTATATGCGATCCATTCACAGCTCCTTGCGGAGATCCCGGAGGATCTCCTTCGTGCGTTGTGCAGTCGCGGCCTGCGCCGCCATACGGTCCATGACCTCCAGGTGGGACGCCACCTCGGGGCGCGCGTCGAGGTAGACCGCGCCGGTCAGGTACTCGCTGTAGACCATGTCCGGGAGTTCGGGCATGGCGAAGCGGAAGAGGACGAAGGGACCGTACGTGCCGGGGTGGTGGCCGGACGCGAACTCCGCGATCTGCAGGGTGACGTTCGGCAGCTCGGACGCTTCGAGCAGCCGGTCGAGCTGGTCGCGCATCACCTCGGGCCCGTCGCCGACCGGCCGGCGGAACACCGTCTCGTCCATGATCACCCAGAACTTCGGGGCGTCCTCCCTGGTCAGCAGGGACTGGCGCTCCATCCGCAGGGCTACATGCCGATCGATGTCCTCCTCGCGCGCGGCGTCTCCGCCGCCGCCGACCGCTCCGCTGCGCAGAATGGCGCGGGCGTACCCCTCGGTCTGGAGCAGACCGGGGACGAACTGGGGCTCATAGGCGCGGATGAGGCTCGCGGCCCCCTCCAGGCTGACGTACATGGAGAACCAGCCGGGCAGCACGTCGTGGAACCGCTGCCACCAGCCGGGGAGGTTGGCCTCCTCGGCGAGGGCGACGAAGGCCTCCGCCTCGGGGCCGTCGATGCCGTACGCGGCCAGCAGCAGCTGGACGTACGGGATCTTCAGCGCGACCTCCGCGGTCTCCATGCGGCGGATGGTGGCCGGGGCGACGTGGAGGACCTTGGCGGCCTCCTCCCGCTTGAGACCGGCGCGCTCGCGCAGGTCCTGCAGACGCCGACCGAGTACGACCTGTCCCACCGTGGGGGCGGACCGCGGCTCGCTCACTCCCAGACCTCCCCGACGCGCTGTTTTCGACGAGTGTGCCACGAAGCTCGGCCAGAGAGAACAAGGCACTCTGCATTTTTCAGAGTGCCACTTGCCAAGTGTCCGAGTCAGGAGGACAGTGTTCCGGTGAACCAGTACGGACTGCCGCCGGCGCCTCCTCGGCCCCGGCGACAGCGACGTACGGCAGCCCTGCCCACTGTTGTGAGGAACCGGTCGTGGCTTCTGGTAACGCGCAGCCCTCAGGTCTCATGAGCCCCAGAGTCATGGCCCAGCGCCCCAAGACCCGCCACGATCCCGCCCACCGCTTCGCCTTCGAGCTGCCCGCCCGCACCGAGTCCGTGAGCCGCGCCCGCCACCTCACCGAGGAACGGCTGCTGCTCTGGGGCCGCGGCGCCGAGATACGCGACACGGCCGCCCTGGTCGTCTCCGAGCTGGTCACCAACGCGGTGCTGCACACCGCCAGCAGCCGCATCGTCTGCGAACTCCGCCAGAACACCGAAAGCGTCCGCATCGCCGTGCGCGACGAGGGCGGCCCCGCCGGCCCCCGGATACGCGACTGCGGCGCGGACGAACGCGGCCGCGGACTCCTCATCGTCGACGCGCTCTGCGAGTCCTGGGGCGCCGAGCGCACCGGCCACGGCACGGCCCAGATCGTCTGGGCGGAACTCCCGCACTCCCTGGGGGACCCATGCTGAAGTCTATGGCCGGCCTCCTCGCCCCCCGCGCCCGCCGCTCCCCGGAGAACGGCCTCCGCCCCGCCGTCCCCGCCACCCGCCTCGCCGTGCCCACCGGCCTGAGCACCGGACTCGGCTGCGACGCCGTAGGCGTCCCCGCCCGCTTCGGCTTCAAGATCCTCTCCCGGCTCCCCGCCAAGGGCTGCGTGTACGCCGACAGCGACTGGTGGTGGTGGCTGGTACCGGCCGGCTCCGACCTCGACCTCTCCTGGCCCCTGCCCGCCTGCTACGCCCGGGGCGCCGAGATCCCCGACCGCGGACCGCGCCTCATCCACCACCCGGACGGCACCTCGCCGTACACCCCGCCGATCCCGCTCTACCTGCTGACCTGCCAGCTCACCGGCATCGCCCCGGCCTGGCCGGCCCCCCAGGTGCACACCGCCCTGTGACGCCCCGGGCCCCCCGCCGGCCCGCCGCCGCATAGAGTCGGCACCATGTTCACCCCGCAGGGCCCGACCCTCCGCGAACTGACCGTCCAGGCCCTCTCCTCCGTCGAGCACGGCTACGACCTGCTGGCGCCGAAGTTCGAGGCGACGCCCTTCCGCACCCCGGACCGGATCCTCACGGCGGTGGCCCGCGCCCTGGAGGAACTCGGCCCCTTCGACACGGGCCTGGACCTCTGCTGCGGCACCGGCGCCGGCCTCCCCGTCCTGCGCTCGGTCTGCGCGGGGCGCGTCACGGGCGTCGACTTCAGCACGAACATGCTGGCCGAGGCGCGCCGTCGGCACCCCACCGCGACCCTGGTGCGCGCCGACGCCCTGGCCCTGCCCTTCACCGCCGCCTTCGACCTGGCGGTCAGCTTCGGCGCCTTCGGCCACTTCCTCCCGGACGAGCAGCGCACCCTCTTCGCCGGCGTCCACGCCGCCCTCCGCCCAGGCGGCACCCTCGCCTTCCCCCTCCCGGCCCCGCCCCCGGTCGGCTCCCGGGCCTACTGGGCCCTCTGGGCCTTCGACACGGCGATGCGGGTCCGCAACGCGGTGTGGCGCCCGCCGTTCGTCATGTACTACCGCACCTTCCGGCTCCCGGACGTCCGCGCCCACCTGGAGGAGACCGGCTTCCAGGTCACCCACCAGCCCCTGCCCGCCTTCGGCACCCGCCCGGACGGCAGCCCGAACTGCCGGCTTGTGGTGGCGCGGAAGGGGTGACGGCGGGGGCTCAGGGAAGCTCGCCGTCCCAGTGGACGGCGTCGCCGTCGGAGCCGACGCTCACCCCCACCTCCAGGCTGTTCCCCGCGCCGGGCGGGAGGTCGAACCCGTACGCGGCGACGGTCCTGCGTCCCGGGAGGAGGTCTCCGTCCAGGGGCATGACCACCTGCTCCGGGTCGAAGACCTGAGCGGTCTCCCGGCCGTCGCCGTCCCGGCCCCGCACCACCACCGTCACGAGTTCGAGCCGCTCGTCCGAGCCGTTGCGGACGGTCACGTCGACCTTCACGGCGATGTTCCCGTCCTTGTGCCCGGCCGACGACTGCGCGGGGGCGAACCGCTCGGGCGGCGACACCGTCACCTCGACCCCGCCCGCGAACCGGTGGGTCCGGCCGAACGACAGGAGACCCGCGCTCTCCGGCGGCGGCGTGGTGGCCTCCCGGGCCGGGGACTGCGAGGGCGGGGCCGTGGCGGAGGCGGTCCGTGCCGACGGTGACGCCGGAGCCGCGCCGCCCCCTCCCCCGTCGTCCTCGAACGCGCCCGTGCCGACGAGGAGACCGGCGACGCCGACGGCGAGGACCAGCGCTCCGGCCAGGCCGAGCAGCCAGGTGCGGCGGCGCGGCGGCGTGGGGGCGGGTCCGCTCAGCGGGCCGGGCGGGGGGCCGTCGGGAGGGCCGCCGCCCGGGGAGCGCCGACCGGGACCGGAACCGTTCGCGTCGCTCATGGCACGCCTCCGCCGTCCCCGAGGGGTTTTCCTCAGAGTAGGCGCGGCATGCGGAAAGCGCCGGTCGATGAGATCGACCGGCGCTTCCGTGTGGTGTCCGAGGGGGGACTTGAACCCCCACGCCCGATAAAGGGCACTAGCACCTCAAGCTAGCGCGTCTGCCATTCCGCCACCCGGACAGGGTGTGTGTCGTTCCGTGGGTGTTCCCCGCGGCGACATGGATAACTCTACCAGGGGTTCGCGGGGGCTTTCACCGGCGTTTTCCGTGGTCAGTCGCGGGGGCGGACGGTGGGGGGAGGCCGGTGGGGGGGGTCCCGTGCGCCGGTGGACCTCGGGTCGCGACCGGACGCACGGGGACCGCCCATCCCCTGGAGGATGCCGCCTTGGCGGCCGGGAGCCGGGCGCCCCCCGACGCCCGCTCCGAGGACCACGATGGCTCCGAGGGCTTGGTCCAGGCCAGTCCGTGTCCGGAATACGTCAGGTCATGCGCGCAGACCGGTGAGGCGGGCGGAGACGACGACGTTGCCGGCGTAGCCGGTGGCGCGGCTGTAGGGCCCTCCGCAGGTGATCAGGCGGAGTTCGGGGGCGCGGGTGGCGGCGTAGACGCGGTCGGCCGGGAAGTCGTCCTTCGGGAGGAGTTCCACGGCGTGGACGGTGAAGACGGCCGTGCGGCCGTCGGCGCGGTGGACCTCCACGGTGCGGCCCCGGGTGAGGGCGCCGAGGGCGTGGAAGACCGCGGGGCCGGCGGGGGTGTCGACGTGCCCGGTGACCACGGCGGTGCCGGGTTCGCCGGGGGTGACGGAGCCCGCGTACCAGCCGGCCCGGTCGGGGTGGTCCGGCGGCGGGGCCTCCAGCCAGCCGGCCGCGTCCACGCCGACGCGGGTGAGGGGGGCGTCGACGCCGATCGCGGGGATCGTGACGGCGAGCGGGGCCGAGGCCGGGAGGCCGGCGCGGGGAGGGGGCGGGGGTGTGGCGGAGGCCGGGGCGTCCGCCGCGCGGGGGCGGGGCGGGCCGGGGGCGGTGAGCTGCTGGGCGCCGCCGCGGACGAGGTGGACGCCGACGAGGAGGAGGATCGCGACGAGGCCCCAGGCGCCGCGCCGGCCGTACGCGCTGTCCACCGCGGCGGGCTCCTCTCCTCGGACGGGTGTGCTGGTCGCCCCTCCGTCCCGGACCTCGTCACACCGGGACGGAGGGGCCGTCTCAGGGGCGCCGGCGGGCGAGGACGAGGGCGGAGCCGGCCGCGGCGGCGATGAGGACGGCGCCGGCGGCGAGTTCGGCGGCGCCCAGCGCGTCGGAACCGGTGGCGCCGCCGAAGCCCGCCTTCACGCCCTTGTGCGGGGGCGTCGGGTGCGCCGGGGTGACCGGCTCGGGCGGCGGGGCGGGCGCGTGGGCCACGGTCAGGGTGGTGGTGCCGCGCTCGCCCTTGCAGTCGAAGGCGATCTCGTACTGGGCGCCGGCCTTGGCGTCGAGGTCGACGGTCGCCCTGCCGGGGCGGCCCTCGGTGAGGGTCACCGTGTCGAAGACGCCGGACGTGACCGTCACGGAGGGCACCTCGCAGCCGTCCGCGGTCAGGGTGACCGTGCCGCCGGGGGCGACGGTGCGGGGCGTGACGGAGAAGCCGAAGGAGGTGATGTCCGCACCACCGCCGGCACCGGGGTCGAGGTCGGCCCCGGCGTCGGTTCCGGTCCCGTCGTCGGCGGCGGCCGGCGGGGCGGCGGGCAGCGCCAGGGCCGCGGCGGCCAGCAGGGCGGCGGAAGCGGTACGTATCGCGCGCATGCGGTCCTCCGGTTCGCGGCGGGGGCACGGGCACCCCCACCGCGATCGAAGCTAGGCGCGCCCCGGTGGCGCCGCCACCGGGCTCCCCCTCGCGCTCCGCCGAACGGGGCGGGACGGGGTCGTTCAGGGCAGCCGGACGACCTGGCCGGCGTAGGAGAGGTTGCCGCCGAAGCCGAAGAGGAGGACGGGGGCGCCGGACGGGAGCTCGCCGCGCTCGACGAGCTTGGCGAGGGCGAGCGGCACGGAGGCGGCGGAGGTGTTGCCGGAGTCGACGACGTCCCGGGCGACGACCGCGTTGACCGCGCCGATCTTGGCGGCGAGGGGCTCGATGATCCGGAGGTTCGCCTGGTGCAGGACGACGCCGGCGAGGTCCTCCGGGGCGATCCCCGACCGGGTGCAGACCTCGCGGGCGAGGGCCGGGAGCTTCTGCGTGGCCCAGCGGTAGACGCTCTGGCCCTCCTGGGCGAAGCGCGGCGGGGTGCCCTCGATGCGGACCGCGTTGCCCATCTCCGGGACCGAGCCCCACAGGACCGGACCGATGGCGCCGGTGTCCGTCTCCGTCGCCTCCACGATGACGGCGCCGGCGCCGTCGCCGGTGAGGACGCAGGTGGTGCGGTCGGACCAGTCGGTGACGCCGGTCATCTTGTCGGCGCCGATGACCAGGGCGCGGCGGGCGGCGCCGGCGCGGACCGCGTGGTCGGCGGTGGCGAGCGCGTGGGTGAAGCCGGCGCAGACCACGTTCAGGTCGAGGGTGGCGGGCGAGGCCATGCCGAGGCGTGCGGCGACCCGGGCGGCCGTGTTGGGCGAGCGGTCGATCGCGGTGGAGGTGGCCACGATGACGTAGTCGATGTCGCCGGGGGCGAGTCCCGCGGCGGCGAGCGCCTTGCCCGCGGCGTGCGCGGCGAGCTCGTCGACCGGCTCCTCGGGCCCGGCGACGTGCCGCGTGCGGATGCCGACCCTGCTGAGGATCCACTCGTCGCTCGTGTCGACCAGCTCGGCCAGGTCGTGGTTGGTCAACACCTTGGCGGGCTGGTAGTGCCCGAGCGCGGAGATGCGAGTGCCCGTCATCCCGGGACCCCCTCGATGGTTCGTTCAGCGGCAGGAACCACCCAGTCTTGCCAGCGACTCATGGGTAACAGGTGACGTAAACCACCAAGATTCCCCCGGGTCGCTTGGCCGACCGTGACAAGGGGTCAGGCGGCGCACCGGATCCGGCGGGTCGGACGGGGGTGGCGCAGAATGGCACGGTCAGGGGCAGGAACACCGGAAGAATCGAAGGCGGCGGCGATGGGACGGGTCACCGAGCGACGGCGGGTCACACGCATCCGGGGCGGCGCGGTGAGCACGCGGCCGGACACGCTGGTGGCGGAGGAGCCGCTGGAGATCCGGCTGAACGGCAAGCCGCTCGCGATCACCATGCGGACGCCGGGCGACGACTTCGCGCTCGCGGCGGGGTTCCTGGTGAGCGAGGGCGTGCTGGCCTCCGCCGCGGACGTGCGGTCCATCGTGTACTGCGCGGGGGCGAAGGAGGACGGCACCAACTCGTACAACGTGGTGGACGTGGGGCTGGCGCCCGGGGTCCCCGTCCCCGACATCACCCTGGAGCGGAACGTCTACACGACCTCGTCGTGCGGGCTGTGCGGCAAGGCGAGCCTGGACGCGGTGCGGACGACGGCCCGCTTCCCGATCGCCGACAACCCGCCGGTACGGGTCTCCCCCGCGCTCCTGTCCGCGCTGCCGGACCGGCTGCGGGCGGCGCAGAAGGTCTTCGACACCACGGGCGGGCTGCACGCGGCGGCGCTCTTCACGGAGGACGGCGAGCTGCTCGACGTCCGGGAGGACGTGGGCCGGCACAACGCGGTCGACAAGCTCGTCGGGCGCGCGCTGCGGGAGGACCTGCTGCCGCTGGACCGCGCGGTCCTGCTGGTCTCCGGCCGGGCGTCCTTCGAACTCGCGCAGAAGGCGGTGATGGCGGGGATCCCGGTGCTGGCGGCGGTCTCCGCGCCGTCGTCCCTGGCGGTCGATCTGGCGGCGGAGGCGGGCCTGACGCTCGTCGGCTTCCTCCGCGGCCCGGACATGAACCTCTACACCCACCCCGACCGCGTCATCCTCTGACGCCCCCGCGCCGGGCGCCGCCCGCGGCGGGGCGGGGGCCCGGGGCCGGGGCGTGGGCCCGGTGTCGGGCCAGCGGGGCGCAGGCCATGAGCTGGAGCTGGTGGTAGAGCATGAGGGGCAGGACGGCGAGCGAGGCGTGCGGGCCGAAGAGGACGCTCGCCATGGGCAGCCCCGCGGCGAGGCTCTTCTTGGAACCGGCGAACTGGATCGCGATCCGGTCGGCCCGGTCGAAGCCGAGGCGGCCCGCCCCGTACCAGGTCAGCGTCAGCATCACCGCCAGCAGGACGGCCTGCGCCGCGAGGAGGAGGGCGAGCCGGCCGGGGGTCACCAGGTGCCAGGCGCCCGCGACCACGCCCTGGCTGAAGGCCGTGTAGACGACCAGCAGGATCGAGCCCCGGTCCACGCGTCCCAGCACCCGCTCGTGGCGGAGCAGGAAGCCGCCGAGGCGCGGCCGGAGGAGCTGGCCGAGGAGGAAGGGTGCCAGGAGCTGGAGGGCGATCCGGAGGACGGAGTCGGCCGAGAGGCCCCCCGTGCCACCGCCGAGCAGCGCCGCGGCGAGCAGCGGGGTCAGCGCGATCCCGGCGAGCGAGGAGAAGGAGCCCGCGCAGATCGCGGCGGGGACGTTGCCGCGGGCGATCGACGTGAAGGCGATCGAGGACTGGATCGTCGACGGCACCAGGCAGAGGAAGAGGAAGCCGGTGTACAGCTCGGGGGTGAGGACGGTGGGCACGAGGGCGCGCGCGGCGAGGCCGAGCAGCGGGAAGACGAGGAAGGTGCAGCCGAGGACCGTGAGGTGGAGCCGCCAGTGGCGGAGGCCGTCGAGGGTCTCGCGGGTGGAGAGCCGGGCCCCGTAGAGGAAGAAGAGGACGGCGACGACGGCCGTGGCGGCGGTCTCGGCGACGGTGGCGCCCGTCCCCGACGCGGGCAGCAGGACGGCGAGGCCGACGGTGCCGAGCAGCGTGAGGAGGTAGCCGTCGACCGGCAGCCAGGGGGGCGGGAAGGCGCGACGGCGGGTCATGGCTCCACGGTGGTTCTCAGCGGGTGGTTCGGTGTCCATCCTGGTCCACGGCGGGGTCATCGGGAATCCCGTACGGTGCACTGACTGTCATCACGGATCGCGATAGCCTCGTCCCGTGTACGAGCCCGCCCAGCTGCGCACCTTCCTCGCCGTGGCGCAGACGCTCTCCTTCACCGGGGCCGCCCGGCGGCTCGGGGTGCGGCAGTCGACCGTCAGCCAGCACGTGCGCCGCCTGGAGGAGGCGGTCGGGCGGCCGCTGTTCACGCGGGACACGCACAGCGTCGAGCTGACCGGGGACGGGGAGGCGATGCTGGGGTTCGCCCGGGCGATCCTGCGGGCGCACGAGCGGGCGGCGGCCTTCTTCGCGGGCACGCGGCTGCGCGGGCGGCTCCGTTTCGGGGCGTCGGAGGACTTCGTGGCGACCCGGTTGCCGGAGATCCTGGAGTCCTTCCGGCGGGCGCACCCCGAGGTGGACCTGGAGCTGACCGTGGAGCTCTCGGGGACCCTGGAGGCGCGGCTCGCGGCGGGCCGGCTCGACCTGGTCCTGGCCAAGCGCGGCGCGGGCGCGGACGGCGACGGCGGGGTCCTGGTGTGGAGCGACGTCCTGGTGTGGGTCGGGGCGCCGGGGCTGCGGCTCGACCCGGAGCGGCCGGTGCCGCTGATCGTCTACCCGCCGCCCGGCATCACCCGCGCGCGGGCGCTGGCCGCGCTGGAGGCGGAGGGCCGGGCCTGGCGGATCGCGTGTACGAGTTCGAGTCTGAGCGCCAACGTGGCGGCGGCCCGCGCGGGGCTCGGCGTGATGGCCCACACGCGCGGTCTGGTGCCGCCGGGGCTGGCCCCCGTACCGGCCCGGGCGGGGCTGCCGGAGTTGGGCGGGGTGGACTTCGTGCTGCGGCACGGGCGGCGCGGCGGGGCGACGCAGGAGGCCGCGGACGCGCTGGCGGAGGCGATCCTGGAGGGCGGCGACGGCCTCCGGCGCCCCGACGGGCGGCGCCCGCCCGCCGTGTGACCGCCCGCGTCAGGCCCCCTGGCCGGGGCAGCGGGGCGTCCGCTTCGTCGGATACCGGCCGGTCGCGGGGGCGTGCGGGGGCGTAGCGATTCCGTGGAGAGTGCGGGACGGCCGGACCTACCGGACGGTACGCAACCGGGGTCCCGCATCGGGCACTTGCCGACCCACCCGTCCTGACCTGTACGAACGGTGAATGTCGCGGCTTGGTGAAGGTCCTGCCGCGGGCCGTCCGGGTGGGGTACGGTCACGGCGCCGCAGCCGACGCGGCGGCCCCTTTCAGCCACCGAGCCGCCGAGGGAGGAGCAGGTCCGTGCGTGAGTTCACCGTGCCGCCCGTCGAGGCGGCCCCGCTCGCCGGCGGGCTCGCGGACGCCGTCTTCACCCGCGCCGACACCACCCCCGACGCGATCGCCTTCGGACGCCGGACGCCGGACGGGGAGTGGGAGGACGTCAGCTGCGCCCGCTTCCGGGACGAGGTGCTCGCCCTGGCGAAGGGGCTCGTCGCGCACGGGGTGCGGTTCGGCGACCGGGTCGCGATCATGTCCCGTACCCGCTACGAGTGGACGCTCTTCGACTTCGCCCTGTGGACGCTCGGCGCCCAGCCCGTCCCGGTCTACCCGACCTCCTCCGCCGACCAGGTCCACTGGATGCTGTACGACGCCGAGGTCACCGCCTGCGTGGTCGAGCACGAGGACCACGCCATGACCATCGGGTCGGTGGTGGACCGGCTGCCCCGGCTCCAGCGGCTCTGGCAGCTCGACCCCGGCGAGGACGCCGGTCCCGGCGCGGTGGCCGAGCTGACCGCCGCCGGGGCGGCCATCGACGAGGACGTCGTGCACCGGCACCGGCGGGCGGTGACCCCCGAGTCGGTGGCGACGGTCATCTACACCTCGGGCACCACCGGCCGCCCCAAGGGCTGCGTGCTCCACCACGGCCACTTCATGGTGGAGACCGACGCCCTGCTCGCCGGCTGGGAGCCGGTCTTCCGCTCGCGCCCCGGCGACCAGGCCTCCACGCTGCTCTTCCTGCCGCTCGCCCACGTCTTCGGGCGGATGGTGGAGGTCGCGGCCGTGCGCGGCGGGGTGAAGCTGGGACACCAGCCGTCGATGACCGCCGCGGCGCTCCTGCCCGACCTGGCGTCCTTCCGGCCGAGCTTCGTCCTCGCCGTGCCGTACGTCTTCGAGAAGATCTTCGACGCGGCGCGCCGCAGGGCGGAGGCGGACGGCCGGGCCGGCGTCTTCGACAAGGCGGTGGAGGTGGCCGTGAAGTACGCCGAGGCGCTGGAGCAGAAGGCCTTCGGTCTGGGCCCCGGCCCGTCGGCGGCGCTGCGGATGCAGCACCAGTTCTTCGACAAGACGGTGTACGGCAGGGTCCGCGAGACGTTCGGCGGACGGATCCGGTACGCGATGTCGGGCGGTTCGGCCATGGACCGGCGGACCGGGCTCTTCTTCGCGGGCGCGGGCGTGACCGTCTTCGAGGGGTACGGCCTGACGGAGACGACGGCGGCGGCCACCGCGAACCCGCCGGGCCGGGTCCGGTACGGCACGGTGGGCCGGCCGGTGCCGGGCACGACGGTGCACATCGCGGAGGACGGCGAGGTGTGGATCCACGGCGGCCAGGTCTTCGCCGGCTACCTCGGCGACCCGGCCGCCACCTCGGCCGTCCTGAACGACGGCTGGCTCGCCACCGGTGACCTGGGGGCGCTGGACGCCGAGGGCTATCTGACGATCACCGGGCGGAAGAAGGACATCCTGGTGACCTCCGGCGGCAAGAGCGTGGCGCCGTCCGGTCTGGAGGAGCGGGTGCGGGCGCACCCGCTGATCGCCCAGTGCCTGGTGGTCGGCAACGACCGCCCGTACATCGCGGCCCTCGTCACCCTCGACCGGGAGGCGGTGGAGCACTGGCTGGCCGTCCAGGGCCGGGCGCCGCTCTCCCCCGCCGAGCTGGTCCGCGACCCGGACCTGGAGACGGAGATCCGGCGCGGGGTGGTGGCCGCCAACACGCTGGTGTCGCAGGCCGAGTCGATCCGCACCTTCCGCATCCTCGCCCAGCCCTTCAGCGAGGAGCACGGGCTGCTCACCCCGTCGCTGAAGCTGAAGCGGAAGGCGATCGAGCGGGCGTACGCGGCGGAGGTCGAGGCGCTGTACGGCTGACGGAACAGCCGTACGGCCGTGGCGCGGTGGCCGGAATGATGCCGGGCGCGTGATCGTTGGAGTCGAGGGGCGGTCGCTCGCGCGCCCGCCCGCGCACGAGACGAGCACGACGACGTAAGGATCCCTCCCACGTGAGCACGGACAGCAAGGTCCCCTCGGTCACCCTGAACAACGGCGTGGCGATGCCGCAGCTCGGCTTCGGCGTCTGGCAGGTCCCGGACGACGAGGCGGAGAAGGCGGTGGCCACCGCCCTCGAAGCCGGCTACCGGTCCATCGACACGGCGGCGATCTACGAGAACGAGCGGGGCACCGGCAAGGCCCTGGCCGCCTCCGGCCTCCCTCGCGAGGAGCTCTTCGTCACCACCAAGCTGTGGAACGGCGACCAGGGGTACGACTCCGCCCTGCGGGCCTTCGACGCCTCCCTGGAGCGGCTCGGCCTCGACGAGGTCGACCTGTACCTGATCCACTGGCCGACGCCGGCGAAGGACGCGTACGTCGACAGCTACCGGGCCCTGGAGAAGATCCTCGGCGAGGGCCGCGCCAAGGCGATCGGCGTCTCCAACTTCCTGCCCGAGCACCTGGAGCGGCTGACGGCCGAGACCGGTGTGGTGCCGGCGGTGAACCAGATCGAGCTGCACCCGCAGCTGGCGCAGGCCGAGTCCCGCGCGCTCCACGCGGAGCTGGGCATCGCGACGGAGGCGTGGTCGCCGCTGGGCTCGGGCCGCGGCCTGCTGGAGGTGCCCGCGATCGTCGCCGTCGCCCGCAAGCACGAGCGGACGCCCGCGCAGGTGGTGCTCCGCTGGCACCTCCAGACGGGCAACGTGGTCATCCCGAAGTCGGTGACCCCGTCCCGGATCCGGGAGAACATCGACGTCTTCGACTTCGAGCTGGACGCGGAGGACCTGGCGGCGATCGCCGCGCTGGACGAGGGCCGACGCCTCGGGCCGAACCCGGCCGAGTTCAACGCGGGCGCCTGAGGCCCGTGGTGCAGGGGAGGGTCGACGGGGGCACCGCCCCCGTCCAGGACGGGCTGTACCGGCTGCGGAACGTGGGCAGCGGCCTGGTCCTGGAGGTGTACGCGGGTTCGCGGCGCGGCGGTGCGAAGGTTCAGCAGGGCGCCGAGACGGACGCGCCGGGGCAGCGGTGGCAGGTGTCCGCGGTGCCGAACGGCGGCGGGCTCTACCACCTGGTCAACGCGGCCAGCGGGAAGCGGCTCGACGTCGTGAACGCCTCCACGGAGCCGGGTGCGCTCATCCAGCAGTGGCGGGCGAACAACTTCGGCGCCCAGGAGTGGATCATCGAGCGGGACGTGGAGTCGCCGGGGACGGTCACGCTGGTGAGCTTCATCAGCGGACTGCTCCTCGAAGTGGCCGACGGCTCGACGGCCGAGGGCGCCGACATACGCCAGGGGGAGGACACCGACTCGCCGTTCCAGTGGTGGCGGTTGGAGCCGGTGTCCTCCTGAACGGGCGGCGGGCGCTCAGCCCTTGCGGGCGGTGTGGACCGTGTGCGCCGTCAGGTGGAACAGGTCCGTGCGGTGGTGCAGGGACTGCTCGTCGGCCGGGTCGAGGAGCCGGTCGAGGGTCGCCCGGTCCTCGGCGCCCAGGTGCTCGCCGAAGCCCTCGCGGAGCCGCCCGAAGTGGTGGACGGCGAGCTCGCGCACGACCTGCGGGACGGGCGCGGGCACGTCCACCAGGAAGGTGCGGGTGCCGGCCGGGGTGAGGCCCGCGGCGGCGAACAGGGCGCGCCAGTCGTCCGGTTCGCGCGTCGAGCCGGGAAGCTCGGCGCGCATCCGGGCGAACCAGTCGGCGTGCTCGGCGTCGAAGCGGGCCTCCAGGCCGGGGCGGCCGATGCCGATGTCGCGGGGCAGGTGGCGAGGGGTGAGCCCGCCCTCGACGAGGGCGATCAGGCCGCCCGGCCGGATCAGCTTCGCGAAGTCGGCGAGGGCGGCGCGCTGGTCGCCGATGTGGTGCAGGGAGTTCCCCGCCCACAGCAGGTCCGCCTCGCCGAGGCTGCCGGTCTCCTCCGGGAGCTCGGCCCGCAGGGTGCTGACGCGCGCGCCGAGGCCCTGCGCCTCCGCGCGGGCGCGGGCCCGCTCCAGGAGCTCCGGGGTGCCGTCGACGGCGACGGCCTCCGCGTACGGGAACGCCTCCGCGAGCACGGTGGTGATGACGCCGGGGCCGCTGCCGACGTCGAGGAGCCGGCGGACGCCGCTCGGCGGGACGAGGGTGCCGAGCCAGGCGGCCGCCTCGCGGTAGGCGCCGCCCGCCACCTCGGCCTGCGCCTCCAGGAGCGGCGCGAGCCGGCCCCAGTCGAGTCCGGTGTCGTGCCCGTGGGAGTGGGCGTGCGCAGGGGTGTGGGAGTGGTCGCCGTGGCTGCCGTGGTCGCCGTGCGAGGTGTGGTTCTCACGATGCTGGGTCATGGGCACCAGGGTGCGCCGGGACGCCCGGAAGTGCGAGAAAACTTGCCGTTACGGCAAACGTGTCGCGCTCCGGCGGACGACGGCGGGCGGCCCGGGAAAAAGGGGCGGCGACGGGACGGGAGCGGCTGTTAGCCTCGTCGCATGGGTGCGTTCTCCTCCTACTTCTTCGTCTGATCCCGGGTGCCGGCACGGCCGCCGTCGCGGCCCGGGGCCGGTTTCGTGTGCCCTGATTCCACGAACCCAGAGGAACACCCATGCGCGAGCGCGCTCAACTCACCCTCCGCCACGTCGGCGTCGCCTTCGGCGACCGGCGTGTGCTCGACCAGGTCTCGTTCACCGTCCGCCCCGGCGAGAAGGCGGTCGTCGTCGGCGAGAACGGCTCCGGCAAGTCCACCCTGCTCCGGCTCCTCGACGGCGGTCTGGCCCCCGACGAGGGCGAGGTCCTCGTCCACTTCCCGGGGTCCGTCGCCCGGCTCGCCCAGACCCTGCCGGAGACGTACCCCGTCGGCCCCGACGACACCGTCCGGGACGTCGTCGACCTCGCCCTGCGCGAACTCCGCTCGATGGAGGCGGCGTTGCGGGCCGCCGAGGAGCGGCTCGGGGAGGCGGGCGCCGAGGAGCTCGCCGCGTACGGGGAACTCCTCGAACGTTTCGAGGAGCGCGGCGGCTACCGCGCCGACGCCGAGGTCGCCGCCTCGCTCCAGGCCCTCGGCCTCGGCCACGTCACCGCCGACCGGCGGCTGGCGGGGCTGTCCGGCGGTGAACAGGCCCGGCTGGCCCTTGCCTGTGTGCTCTCCTCCGGCGCCGAGCTGCTGCTGCTCGACGAGCCGACGAACCACCTCGACCTCGACGCCGTCGACTGGCTGCGCGGGCGGCTCGCCGCGCACCGGGGCACCGCGCTGGTCGTCACCCACGACCGCTCCTTCCTCACCGGTTTCGCCACCACCGTCCTGGAGGTCGACCGGGACCGGCGGACCGTGCTGCGGTACGGGGACGGCTGGGCCGGATACCGGACCGCGAAGGCGGCCGAGCGGCGCCGGCTGGCGCAGGAGCACCAGGAGTGGCGGGAGGAGGTGGCCCGCACGGAGGAGTTGGTGGCGGCGGCCGGGCAGCGGCTGGCGGTCTCCGGGAAGGACCCGCGCCAGGGCTTCGGCAAGCACCGCCGCTCCAGCGAGAACAAGCTCTCCGGGCAGGTGCGGACGGCCCGCCGCCGCCTGGAGGAACTGCTGCGGGAGCCGGTGGCCGCGCCGCCCGAACCGCTGCGTTTCGGCGGGCGGTTCACCGGGGACGGGGCGCTCGCCGACGTGCTGGTGGAGTGCGAAGGGGTCCGGGTGGGCGAGCGGCTCGCCGTGGACGGGGTGCGGATCGGGGCCGGCGAGCGGGTCCTGGTCTCCGGACCCAACGGGGCCGGGAAGACCACCCTGTTGCGGCTGCTCGCCGGCGAACTCGCCCCGGAGGAGGGGGTGGTGCGCCGCACCGGCCGGGTCGGGTACCTCGCGCAGGAGCTGCCGCACTCCCCCACCCGCCGGACCGCCCTCGCGGTCTGGGCGGAGGGCAGGCCCGGGCCGCCCGAGGAGCACGCCCCGGAACTGCTGGCCCTCGGGCTGCTGCGCGAGGAGGACCTCGCCGTCCCCGTGGCCGCGCTCTCCGCGGGTCAGCGTCGGCGCCTCGAACTGGCGCTTCTCGTCTCCCGCCCCGCGGACCTGCTGATCCTGGACGAGCCCACCAACCATCTGGCGCCCGCGCTGGTGGAGGAGCTGGAGGAGGCGGTGGCCGCCTTCCCGGCACGGTCGTCGCGGTCTCGCACGACCGCGAGTTCCGGGACCGCTTCGGCGGCCGCCTGCTGGAGCTGGCCGGGGGCCGGGTGGCGGTCTAGACCGTGTCCTCCTCGGCGCGCCGGTCGCGGTACCGGGCGGGCGCGACGTAGGAGGTCAGGCGGTACTCCGGGGCCGGGCGGGGGCGGGTCCGGTCCGGGAGCGCCGCCAGGGCGGTCGTCAGGGAGTCCGCCATGACGGCGATCCTACGGTCCGGCCGGGCGGCTGACGCCGCGTCAGTCGGCCTGGTGGCCGGGGGCGATGGCCGCGACGCGCTCGGCGAGCGCGAAGTCCTTCTCCGTGAGGGCGCCGCCCGCCGAGTGGGTGTGGACGGCGACGGCGACCGTGTCGTAGCCGAGCGTCAGCTCCGCGTGGTGGTTCAGCTCCTGCTGGACCTGGGCGACGTGGACGACGAGGGCGGTGGCCGCGAAGTGATCGGGGAGCCGGTAGGAGCGGACCAGGCGGGTGTCCTCGACGGACCAGCCGGGCAGCTCCCGCAGGCGGTCCTCGATCTCCTTCTGCGACAGCGGCTGCGTGGGCACAGGGGTGCTCCCTCCGGTCGGTGGTGCGCGGGGCGGGGTTCGTGGTGCGGGCGCTTCCCAGGCGTACGTACCCGGGTCGCCCCTCTGGGATACCGTCTGGGCATGACGACAGTGGTGAGCGACACGGGCGTCGGGCCGCTGCTGCGCGGCTGGCGCGAGCGGAGGCGGCTCAGCCAGCTGGAGCTGGCGCTGCGCGCGGACTCCTCGGCCCGGCACATCTCCTTCGTCGAGACGGGCCGTTCACGGCCGAGCGAGGCGATGATCCTGCGGCTCGCGGAGCACCTGGACGTGCCGGTGCGGGACCGCAACGCACTGCTCCTCGCGGCGGGTTACGCGCCGCGGTACGCGGAGTCGCCGCTGGACGCGCCGGAGCTGGAGACGCTGCGGGACGGGATCGCGCGGCTGCTCCAGGGGTACGAGCCGTATCCGGCGCTCGTGGTGGACGGGGCGTACACGGTGGTGGCGGCCAACCGGGCGATCGGGCTGATGCTCGGCGGGCTGCCGGAGCATCTGCTGACGCCTCCGATGAACGTCATGCGGATCACCCTGCACCCGGAGGGGCTGGCGCCCCGGATCCACAACCTGCGGGAGTGGCGGGCCCATCTGCTGGCCCAGATGGAGCGTCAGATCGCCTTCGCCCGCTCGGACGCGCTGCGCGCGGTGTACGAGGAGGTGAGGGCGTATCCGCTGCCGGAGCCGCGGCCGGAGGACGTGCCGGACCCGGAACCGTACCCGTACTTCGCGCTGCCGCTGCGGATCGAGCACGACGGGCGGGTGCTGTCGTTCGTGTCGTCCATCTCGACCTTCAACACGCCGATGGACGTGACCGTCGCCGAGCTGGCCATCGAGACGCTGCTCCCGGCGGACCCGGCGACGGTCGAGTACCTGAAGTCCCTGGACTTCTGACGGCTCTTCAGTCGGTGGCGGCGCGCAGCGCGGCCCACTGGAGGAGGGCGAAGCCGGCGACGGTGCCGGCCTGCATCGGGGTCCAGACGAGTCCGGCGGTGGTGGGCTCCAGCCACGCGACGAGGGCGACGAGGCTGAGGGCGGCCCAGAGCAGGTTGGCGTCGACGACGAGCTTCACGGCGGCGGCCGGGGGCTGCGGGCGGCTCGCGAGCCAGGCGACGCCGGCGGCGAACGCGGTGAGGAAGAGGCCGAGTCCGAGGAGCAGGCCGGCGTCCACGCCGAGGAGTTCGCCGAGCGGGCCGGAGGCGACGGCGTAGGCGAGGCCGTTGGCGCCGGTGACGACGGCGTCGAGGGCGAGGAAGCGGCGGAGCGCGGTGGTCGGCCGGGTGGTGCGGGCGAGACCGGCGAGCAGGGTCTGGGACATGGCGGATCACCCTCCAGAGGGGGTCGTTCGGACGCGTGGACCCGGCGCCCGGGCGGAGTGCGCCGCCCGGGTTCCGGTGCTTCCGAGCTTGCCGCCGGGGGCCGGTGCGGGTCGATTACCCGAGAGGTCATGCCGGGCGACCGGAGCCCTCCGGGGGCGGCGGGGGCGCCACGTCGGAACGGTCCCCCGCCGCCCCGGGATCCGGTCGCGCCCCGGACCGTCGGGGGTCAGCGGGCGGGGCGGTCCCGGTGCGGACGCGGGTGCGGGCCGGGTGCGTTCCGGGCGGGCGGGAGATCCGCCCTCCTGGGCTACGCCTCGGGGGCCGGATTCACCGCCTCGGCCGCACCGGCGGCCGCCGCCCGGCGGCGGCCCGCCATCCAGGCGTGGACGAGGACGCCGGCGAAGAGGAAGAGGACGCCCTGGTAGACGGCGGCGTAGCCGGAGCCGGCGACGAGCCAGAGGGAGAAGCCGAAGGCGGCGAGGGCGAGGACCAGGTCGCGGATCAGCCGGGGCCGGTGGACACGGTCGGCGCGGCCCGAGAGCAGGAAGTGGATCTGGGCGGCGGCGGAGAGCAGGTAGGGCACGGTCGCGGTGAAGGTGGTGACGAGGACCAGCATCTCGAAGACGCCGCTCGGGCCGGCCGTGTAGTTGTACACGGTCAGGAGGGAGGCGAGGACGACGGTGACGAGGACGCCGACGGTCGGCACCCCGCGCCGCTTCACGGTGAAGACCCGCGGGAAGAGGCCGTCGCGGGCGGCGGCGTACGGGGTCTGGGCACTGAGCAGGGTCCAGCCGTTGAGGGCGCCGACCATGGAGACCAGGGCCATGCAGGCGACGGCGGCGCCGCCCCAGGTGCCGCCGAACATCAGGTTGACGGAGTCGGCGAAGGGGGCGCTGGAGGAGACGAGCGCGTCGTGCGGGACGGTGCCGAAGACGGAGACCATGGTGAGCAGGTAGAGCGCGGCGGCGGCGAGGGTGCCGAGGACGGTGGCGCGGCCGACGTTGCGGCGCGGGTCGCGGACCTCGCCGGCGCTGACGGTGGCGGACTCGACGCCGAGGTAGCTGAAGAGCAGGATCGCCGCGGAGGCGGAGACCGCGCCGAGCGCGCTGTCGTCACCGGCCCGGAAGGGGCCGAGGTTGGCGCTGTCGAAGAAGAAGAACCCGCCGACGGCGACGAGCAGCAGCGGCACGAACTTGAGCACGGTGGCGACGAGCTGGACGGCGCCGACGTACCGGGTGCCGGCGAGGTTGGCGAGGGCCGGCAGCCACTGGATCAGCAGGGCGGCGCCGATGGTGGCGGCCTTCGACTCGTGGAGGGGCACGAGGACGTCGAGGTAGCCGACGGCGGCGACGGCGAGGGCCGCGTTGGAGACCCAGGCGGTGATCCAGTACGACCAGGCCGCCAGGAAGCCGGCGAAGTCGCCGAAGGCCTCGCGGGCGTAGACGTACGGGCCGCCGGTCACGGGGTGGCGGTGGGAGAGCCGGCCGAAGACCAGGGCGAGGGCGAGCGCGCCGAGGGTGAGGACGCCGAAGGCGAGCAGGCTGATCGTGCCGAACGGGGCGACCGAGGCGGGCAGCAGGAAGATGCCGCCGCCGATGATGTTGCCCATGACCAGGGCCGTCGCGATCGGGAGGCCGAAGCGGCGGGCGTGCTGCCGGCCGGGGCCGCCGGTCCCGGTCGAACCGTCCGTGCCGTCCGTGCTCTCCGTGCTCTCCGTGGGGAGCGGCGGGGCCTGCGGGGCCGTGGGGGCCGTGCTCATGGGGTGGTGCGCCTTCCGTCGTGCGGTTCCGGACAAGCCTCCGGAACCGGACCATGGTCGGGTACGGCGAACATCCGTCCAAATCAGCGGTTTTTGTCCGGCGGAACCGGCCGCTCCACCGGAAGAACTGATTCCGTCCTCTTCCCGGACGGGGAAATCTCCGGAGCGGACGCCGGGGCGGACGCCGGCGGACCGAGCGGCACCTGCGGCCCCTCGTCCTCGCGCAGCCAGCGCCGCAGCACCCGGTGCACCCGCTCGGCGCCCACCAGCTCCTCCCCCTCGGCCACCGGCGGCGACAGCTCCGGCGGCGAGAGCAGGAAGGGGTGCGACTGCGCGCCGCCCAGACCGCCGTGCGAGCCGATCTGCTCCTCGAAGGCGTGCACGGTGCCGGTGACCGGGTCGTACATCGAGTTCACCATGATGTCGGCGACGTGGGGGAAGCCGTCGGTGCGGCGCACCGCGTCGGCCGCGCCCCGCCCGAACACCGCCAGCGGCCCCTCGCCGTCGGCCAGCTCGGCCACCGGGACCTCCACCCCGTCCGCCGCCAGCACCACCGCGCCGTGCGCGGCGCTCGCCACCAGCAGGAACCCGATCCCGGGATGCTGCGCCAGGGTCCGCAGCAGCCCCGGATGGCGCCGGTCGATCTCCTCCCGCGTCATCCGGTGCGGCACGTCCGGGAAGGAGACCAGGCCCAGATTGCCCGAGGCGAGGACGAGCGGCTCGGACGGCCGGGCGGGCAGCTCCCGCTCCGCCTCCTCGCCCGTCTCCACCGGCCGGTGCAGGGCGCTGCGCAGCGCGTCCCGGGCGGCGTCCCGGGCCTCCGCGCCGCTGCGGGTCCGGCCGGCCCGGCGCGACACCGGCAGCCCGCAGCCCGCCCGCACCAGGTCCTTCAGCGTCAGCCCGTACGCGCCCTCGAAGGTCTCCCCCGGGCTCTGCCCGTGGTCCGAGAGGAGCACGATCCGGTACGGCCGCGGGGCGTGCTCGGCGACCCGGGCGATCAGCCCGACGGCGCGGTCGAGGCGGCGCAGCACCTGGTCGGTGTCGCGGCCGCTCGGCCCCGAGTGGTGCGCCACCTCGTCGTAGGCGACGAGGTCCGCGTAGACGGCCGTGCGGCCCGCGAGCATGTCGCCCAGCACCGCCGCGACCACCACGTCCCGCTCGACGACGGTCGCGAAGGCGCGCACCAAGGGGTACGTGCCGCCCCGCCGGATCCGGGGCGTCTCGCGGCGCAGCCGGGCCCGGGTCGACTGGGCCACCTCGCGGACCACCTCGTCGACGAGGGAGCCGGCGGTGCGGACCGCGTTGGCCGGATCGGAGAAGTACGCGAAGTAGCCGGCGCGCGAGCGGTTGCGGCGGCCCCGGCGCGCGGCGACCGTCAGGACCAGGGCCACCTGGTCGGCACCGCCGCTGAAGAGGTTGCCCCGGGAGGCGCCGTCCAGGCTGAGCAGCCCGCCGTCGCCGGTGCGGCGCACCGCCCGCCGCTGCAGCTCCACCGCGCTCGCCGGCCGGTTCGACACCATGAGCCGCCCGGTGTCCTTCTCGTACCACCGGAAGGCCGGCACGTCCTCGTTGCTGCCGTGCAGGATGCCGAGCTGGCTGGCGCCCGTCTGGCTCGACCAGTCCGTCCGCCACGGGGTGAGCCGGTACCCGGCCTCCAGCCATCCCGCGACCGTCGGCATCAGCCCGTCGTCGACGGCCCGCCGCAGCACCTCGTGGCCGACGCCGTCGAGCTGGAGGAAGACCGTGCCGGCCGCGGGTTCGGGGCCGGACCCGGGGTCCCGGGGACGGGTCCGGCCCGTCAGCCGGTAGAGCCGGCGGCGGTACGCCTCGTCGTCGCGGACCGCGAGGGCGGTCGACGTCGCGGACGCCACGGCGGACATCACGGCCGCGACGACGACGGCGGTCTCCGGGTCCGCCGCGCCCCGACCGTCCGGGATCAGCCACAGCGCGACGAGCAGCAGCGATCCGTTCAGGAAGAACACGAGCAGCCCGAGCACCAGGGCGGGCACGAGGAGCAGGGCGCGGACGACGAACGGCCAGACCAGCGCGGTCAGCAGGCCGAAGGCGCCGGCCGCCCAGGCGGCGGTGAGGGCCGTACGGGTGAAGGTGTCGCCGTCCGGCGACTGGAGCTGGAAGTCGGGCAGGAGGCCGGCGAGCACGAGCAGGGTCGCGGTCGACACCGCCCACACGCTGACCAGCCTGACGGCGGCCCGCCCCGCCCCGCGCCATCGCCCGTACCCCACGCCACCCGACCTTCCGCCCAAACGTCCCCCCACCCTGACATACCTCCCCGGTCCGGGGCCCCCGCGCACCTGTCGGGCCGTGCGGGCGCGGGAACACCGGCCCGGGCGCGGGGCATCCGGACCGGCGGGAGCGGGAGGTCAGCTGCCGTCGTAGCCGGCGGTGGGCATGGAGAGGCGGCGGTGCACGGCCGCCTTCGCCGCGGAGTCGTACCGGGGCGAGGGCCCGTCCGCCGTCTCGATCCGCACGCCCCGCCGCGCGCACTCCGCGCGGAAGGCCGGCACCGAGGTCAGGGCCCGCGCGAGGACCCGCTCGTTCGCCGCGACGAAGACGTCGACCTCGCCGGACTCGACGTCGGCCCAGAGTTCCTCGTGGTCGGGGCGGACGCCGTAGCAGTGGAGCTCGCGCGCGAGGACGTATCCCCGTTCCACGGCCCAGCGGGCGCACACCGCGTGCTGGCCGCGCGTGTCGACGAGGAAGGGGTCGGAATCGAGTTCTTCGAGCGGGGTCAGGCTGGCGATCGCCGCGACCCGGACGTCGTTCATGGGCAGACCCTACTGCCCCAGGGCGGCCGCCGGGAGGGTCGGCGGGCCTCTACCCTCGGGGAGGAGAGCGCGCGGGCGACGGAAGGGCGGCATGCCGGTGGAGGTCACCTGGTGGGGGCACGCGACCTGCACGGTCGAGGACTCCGGGGTCCGGTTCCTCACCGATCCGCTGTTCGCCCGGCGGCTCGCGCACCTGCGGCGACGCCGGGGCGCTCCGCCGCCGCCGGAGGCGACGGTCGCGGAGGCCGTGCTCGTGTCGCACCTGCACTCCGACCACCTGCACCTGCCGTCGCTGGCCCGCCTGGCCCCCGGCACCCGGCTCCTCGTGCCGCGCGGCGCGCCGGAGGCCGTGCCCGGCCTGCGGCGGCTCGCCGGGGCCGGGCTGCGGCTCACGGAGGTCGCGCCGGGCGACGAGGTGACGGTGGAGGGCGTGACCGTGCGCGCGGTGCCGGCGCGGCACGACGGGCGGCGGCTGCCGTTCGGCCCGCACCGCTCCCCGGCCCTCGGGTACGTCGTCGAGGGCGAGGCGCGGACGTACTTCGCCGGGGACACCGGACTGTTCGACGCGATGGCGGAGGAGGTCGGCCCGGTCGACGTGGCGCTGCTGCCGGTCGGGGGCTGGGGCCCGTACCTCGGGCAGGGGCATCTGGACGCCGGGCGGGCGGCGGAGGCGCTGGCCGCGCTGTCCCCGGCGGCGGCGGTGCCGGTGCACTACGGCACGTACTGGCCGATCGGCCTGGACGGGGTGCGGCCGCACGAGTTCCACGCGCCCGGTGACGAGTTCGCGCGCCAGGCGGCGCGCCTCGCGCCGAAGGTGGCGGTGCACCGGCTCGCGCACGGCGAGCGGGTGCGGCCGGAGGTCGCCCGGTGACGGGTGGTCTGCTGGCGGCGGTCCGCGAGCTGCCGCCGGAGTCGACGCAGCAGGCCGTCGGCTATCCGTCGCTGTTCCTCCTGGTGGCGCTGGGCGCGCTGGTGCCGGTGGTGCCGACGGGCGCGATCGTCAGCTCGGCGGCGGTGGTCGCCTTCCACCAGGCGTCGCCGTTCTCGTTGCTCGTCGTCTTCCTGCTGGCCTCGACCGCCGCCTTCCTCGGCGATCTGGCCCTCTACGGGCTGGGGCGGCGCGGGGTGCGGTCGCGGAACGGTTCGCGCCGGCTGGACGCCCTGCGCGCCCGGGTGACGGCGGACCGGCTCGCGCGGGCGCGGGAGCGGCTCGACACCCACCAGGTGTCGGTCCTGGTGCTGTCCCGACTGGTCCCGGGGGGCCGTGTCCCGGTCATGCTGGCCTGCCTCCTGGCCCGGATGCCGCTGCGCCGCTTCGCCCGTGGCGACGCGGCGGCCTGTCTGGCGTGGGCGGCGACGTACCAGCTCATCGGCATCCTCGGCGGTTCCCTCTTCCCCGAGCCCTGGCAGGGCGTGGTCGCCGCGGTCGGCCTGACCGTGCTGATCGGCGCGGCTCCGGCGGTGTGGCGGCGGCTGCGGGGCGGTGACCGGCGGGGGGACGACGGCCGGCCGGGCGGGCTACGGCACGAGGACGCGTGAGCCGCCGACCGGGAGGGTCCACAGGTCCTCGGCGGCCAGCCCGGCCTGCGCCCAGGCGGCGCGGACCCGGGTGAGGGGTTCCAGGACGGGCTCGGCGGAGAGCACGAAGGTGGCCCAGTGCATGGGGGCCATCCGGCGGGCGCCCAGGTCGTGCAGGGCGCGGACGGCCTCCTCGGGGTCGGTGTGGACGTCGCGGAGCCACCAGCGCGGGGCGTAGGCGCCGATGGGGAGGAGAGCGAGGTCGATGCCGGGGTGGCGGCGGCCGATCTCGGCGAACCAGTGGCCGTATCCGGTGTCCCCGGCGAAGTGGACGCGGTGCCCGGCGGCGTCGGTGAGCACCCAGCCGCCCCACAGGGAGCGGCAGGTGTCCAGGAGGGTGCGCTTGGACCAGTGGTGGGCGGGCACGAAGTCGAAGCGGACGCCGCCGAGTTCGGCCGCCTCCCACCAGTCGAGCTCGGTGACCCGGGTGAAGCCGCGGCGGACGAACCAGCGGCCGAGGCCGGCGGGGACGAGGACCGGGGTGGCGCGCGGGAGGCGCCGGAGGGTGGGGGCGTCGAGGTGGTCGAAGTGGTTGTGGCTGATGACGACGGCGTCGACCGGCGGCAGGTCCTCCCAGCGGACGCCGACCGGGGTGAGCCGGGCGGGGGTGCCGAGGATCCGGCGGGACCAGACGGGGTCGGTGAGGACGGTGAGACCGCCGATCCGGACGACCCAACTGGCGTGCCCGGCCCAGGTGACGGCGACCGTGGTCGGGCCGGCGGGCGGCAGCGGCCCGGGGGCGAAGGGCAGCAGCGGAGCGTCCCGCAGTCCCTCGGGGCGGGGTCGTACGGCCCCTTCGCGGGCGAGCCGCGCGAGCGCCCGCACGCCGGGCAGCGGGGCGGTCAGCCGGTCGGCGAAACTGCGGGGCCAGTCCGTCCGCAACCGCCCGAGCGGCTGGAGCACGGAGGTGGCGAGGGGTCCGGACCCGGCCGGTCGCGATGCCGCGGCGGGCGGGGCGGGGGGCCGGGGGTCGGCGGACGCGGGCGGGGGCGGGGGGTCGGTGGACGCGGGCGGGTGCGGCGCCTCCGTCGGCGCGGGCGGGTGCGGCGCCTCCGTCGGCGCGGGCGGGTGCGGGGTCCCGGCGGGCGCGGCTCGGTGCGGGGCCTGGGCGGGCGCGGCTCGGTGCGGGGCCTGGGTGGCCGGGGCGGGGCGGGCCGTCCGTTCGGTCATCTGCGGGCTCCGTTCTGCGCGGTGGGCTGGGCCAGGTCGTCGAGGACGGCGGTGAGGGCGGCCAGTGCCCGTACCGTCTGGGGCAGTCGTTCGGGTGTGCGGGAGGCGAGGGTCTCGGCGCGTTCGGGCGGGGTGGCGCCGAGCAGCGGGCCGGTGTCGAGGCGGACGCGCAGGGCGCCGAGTTCGTCGCCGAAGCGGTGGCCGCCGGGGACGGGGGTACCGAGCCGGTCGGTGAGGTACTGCTCCAGTTCCAGGGAGTCGGTGACGCCCCTGGCGGCGAGTCCGGCGCGGAGCGGCCCGAGGTCGGCGTAGAGGTGGCGGCCGGCCCTCGGGGGCCGGGCGAGGGCGCCGGCGGCGAGGACCGCGCGGTGGGCGGCGGCGGCGAGCCCTCCGTGGACGGCGGCGGCGCGCAGGGCCGGCACGAGGACGTCCTCGGGTTCGTCGAGGGCGTGGGCGGCGGCGGGTGCGACGGGCGCGGGGAGCACGGAGCCGAGGGCGGTGAGGACGTCGAGCGCGCGGGCACGGAGGTCCCCGTACCGGTCGGCGCGGGCGGGTCCCGCGGGCGGGAAGCGGGCGACGGCGCAGGGCCAGGAGGCGGGGACGAGGCCGCCGCCGGCGAGGTCGGCGAGGACGGTGACGTCGTCGGGGCACATCTCGGCGGGGCTGACCAGGACGGTGTCGCGGGGGTGGTGGAGGGTGTCGCGCCAGGTCTCGTCGCTGATGACGTGGAGGCCCTCGGCGACGGCGGCCTCGCAGCTCTCGCGGACGAGTTCGGGCGGGGGGACGGTGGCGGTCGGGTCGTCGGCGACGGAGAGCAGCAGCACCCGGGGGTCGCCGCCCTCGGCGCGGACCCGGCGGACGGTCTCCAGGAGGGCGTACGGGTCGGGGACGCCGCCGGCCTCGGCGGTGGTGGGCACGTGGTACGCGGGCCGGCCGAGGAGCCGGATCTGCGGGGTCCACCAGGCGGGGCAGGGCCGGGGCAGCAGCACGTCGCCGCCGTGCGCGGCGAGGAGGGCGAGGAGGAGGGCGGGCGCGCCGGGCGCGGCGAGGGTGTCCTCGGCGTGGCCGCGCAGGCCGCGGCGCCACCAGTAGCCGGCGGCCGCCTCACGCAGGACGGCCCCGCCGCCGGGCGGTTCGGGGTCGGTCCGGCCGGCGGCGGCCGCGAGGAGGGCGGCGAGCCCCGGGGGAACGGGCCGGCCGCTCTCGGGCACGGGGGGTCCGTAGCGCACCGGGCCGCGGCCTTCCGGAGCCGTCTCCCGCATGTCCCGTACCTCCTGAGCGCGCGGGGCGCCGGGCACGGCGTCCCCGTGCCCTTTATACGGAGGTTCGCCCGGACCCGCCCGTTCAGGCGACGGTGATCGGGTGACGGACGACGGCGTCGAAGAGGTAGCCCTGGGTGTTGTGCACGGCGGTGGCGGGCTGGACGTTCCCCGCGGCGTCGGTGGTGCGGGAGAGGAGGGTGGCGGGCCCGGTGGTCGTGGGCCGCCACGGCAGCGACCAGCGGACCCAGGCGCCGCGCCGGGGGCCGTCGTGGAGGCGGGCGGGGCGCCAGGTGCCGCCGCCGTCGGTGGAGACGTCGACGGCGCGGACGGGCGCGTGGGCGGACCAGGCGCGGCCGGTGAGCCGGTGGACCCTGCCCGCCTCCAGGGTGGCGCCGAAGGGCAGCTGGAAGCCGGACTTGAGGGTCTGGCGGGTGAGGGGGGCGCTGCCGCCGGCCGGGTGGGGCTCCCCGAAGAGGCGGTACCAGTCGGTGGACCAGGGGCTGGCGAGAGGGCGGGTGGCGACCTCGATGTCGCCGAGCCACTTGATGGAGGCGATGCCGACCCAGTGCGGCACGATGAGCCGGACGGGGTGCCCGTGGTCGTACGGGAGGGGCTCGCCGTTCATCTCGTACGCGAGGATCACGTCGTCCAGCGCCTTGGCGACCGGCAGCGGGCGGCGGACCCGGCCGTGGTCGGTGCCGCCGGAGACGTACGGGTCGTCCAGGCCGCGCGGCAGCAGGTCGACGGCGTCGTGGGCGAGGCCGGCGCGGCGCAGCACCTCGGCGAGGCGGACGCCGCGCCAGCGGGCGGCCCCGACGGCGCCGAGCGTCCAGGCGGTGCCGGAGACGGGCTGCCCCTGCTGGGTGGCGTAGAGGCTGCGGGCGTTGCCGGCGCATTCGACGAGGGCCGTCCGGGTGACGGAGGGCAGGTCGCGGAGCTGTCCGTAGGTGAAGTGGACGGGGGCGCGGCCGTGGAGTCCGTCGCCCCAGAGGGTGAGGCGCCAGTCGGCGGCGTCGAGGACGGGGGTGGAGGTGTGGTTGCGGACGAAGAAGCGGTCGGCGGGGGTGAGGAACCCGGTGTCCCCGAAGGCGTCGAAGCGGGCCTCCGCGTTGGTGCCGCGCACGGTGAAGTACGCCTCGGGCAGCGCCTTGACGATGCCGGGCGCGAGGGGGGCGGAGGCCCCGGACGCGGCGGCGGAGGCGGGGGCCGGTGCCGCGGAGGAGGGGGTGGCGGAGGCGCCGAGGGCGAGGGCGGCGGCCGGGGTGGCGGCGAGGGCCTTCAGGAGCGTTCGGCGGGCGGGTGGGGACGGGTGCGGCACGGGACTCCTCGGCACGGTCGCGGGTCGGTCCGCCGGACGGCGGCGGGCCGATCGTAGGCGCGGGCGGGGCGCCGGGGCCGGGGTGGCGGGGGTCTGTTCACGAGGCTGTCACGCGGACGGCCGGAAAGGGCGCGGCGGCGGCCCGGATTCCCCCACGGTCCCGGGCCGCCCCGCGCGGTACGCGCCCCCGTTGCGCGTCCCCCCGCGGGGAACGATATAGAAGTCGCTTCTAGAAACCAACTTCAATCCTTCCGCTTCTCGTCACGGTCCGGCGCCCACCACTCCGAACTCCCCTTCCGCCGAAGAAGGTTCGGTATCGCTCCCGCGATCGACTCGTCCGCATGACGAGACAGCAGTCTCACCATGCGGCGATCCGCCGTACGGTGGACCCACCACCCACACCGAGGGAGTCGGTTCCATGACGCAGCAGCCCGTCGTCTACACCCATGGCCACCACGAGTCGGTCCTCCGTTCCCACACCTGGCGCACGGCCGCCAACTCGGCCGCCTACCTGCTGGGCGAACTGCGCCCCGGGCTCGACCTGCTGGACGTCGGCTGTGGTCCCGGCACGATCACCGCCGACCTGGCCGCGCTGGTCGCCCCGGGGCGGGTGACCGCCGTGGACACCTCCGAGGAGGTCCTCGCCAAGGCGCGCGCCACCGCCGACGAACGAGGCCTGGAGGGCGTGGAGTTCGCGGTGGCGGACGTACAGGCCCTGGACTTCCCCGACGACTCCTTCGACGTCGTCCACGCCCACCAGGTGCTCCAGCACGTCGGGGATCCGGTGGGCGCGCTGCGGGAGATGCGCCGCGTCTGCCGGCCCGGCGGGGTCGTCGCGGCCCGCGACAGCGACTACGGCGCCTTCGCCTGGTATCCCGAACAGCCGGTGCTGGACCGCTGGCTGGAGCTCTACCACCGGGTGGCGCGCGCCAACGGCGGCGAACCGGACGCCGGGCGGCGGCTGTTCGCCTGGGCCCGGAGCGCGGGTTTCACCGACGTCACCGTGACGACGACCGCCTGGACCTTCGCCACCCCCGAGGAGCGGGCCTGGTGGAGCGGGCTGTGGGCGGACCGCACCACCGCCTCGTCCTACGCGGACCTGGCGGTCGACGGCGGCCACGCCACCCGGGCCGAGCTGGCGGAGATCGCGGCGGCCTGGCGCGAGTGGGGCACCCGGGAGGACGCCTCCTTCATGGTGCCGCACGGCGAGATCCTCTGCCGCGTCTCCTGAGCCGGGCGGACCCGCCGTTTATCCGCGCGCGCCCGGCCCCGGCCACTGCCTAGGGTGGAGGGTCGTCCGCCGCCGGGGCGGACGACCGGGAGCGCCACGGGAGTACGAGAGATGGGCACGCCACACACCTACCGGGTCATCGTGCGGGGCACCTTCGACGGGCTGACGCCGGAGGGCCGGGAGCGGCTGCTCGCCGGTGTGGAGGAGCACGGTCTGGCCTCGATGCGGTTCACCGAGGAGGGCTCGCTCACCTACGACCGGGCGTTGAAGCACTTCTCGTACCGGCTGGTCGTCACCTCGGACGCCGAGGACGGCGACGAGATGGCCGGGGCGCTCGCCGAGGAGCGGGTGGAGGCCGCGCTGGCCGCGCTCGGCCACGGCCACACGGGGCTGAAGTCGACGGTGACCGACCTCGACACGATGAAGATCAACCGCAAGGGTCGGTGATCGCCCAGCGCTCGTGGTCCCGCCAGGCTCCGTCGATGAACAGCATCGCGGGCGAGAAGCCCTCCAGGCGGAAGCCGGCCCGGCGGACCAGGGCGCGCGAAGGGGCGTTGCCCGGCTGGATGTTGGCCTCCAGGCGGTGCAGCCCCATCGGGCCGAAGGCGTGGGACAGGAGGAGGCCGAGGGCCTCCCCCATCAGGCCGCGCCCGGCGGCGTGCGCGAAGGCGCCGTAGCCGAGGGCGCCGCTGCGGAAGGCGCCGCGGACGATGTTGTTGACGGTGAGGAAACCGGCGATGCGGCCCGCCTCGCCGTGCTCGCAGACGAGGAAGCCGGCCCGGGTCGGCTCCTCGATCAGCGCGCCCGCGTAGGCGGCGTAGTGCTCGGCCGTCCGGGGCGGGAACAGCCACGGCCGGTGCAGCTCGACGCTCTCCTCGGCCCGCGCGGTGAACTCCTCGGCGTCGTCGAGCGTGAACGGCCGCAGGCCCACGCGGGGCCCGGCCGTGAGGAACCGGTCGAGTTCGTCGGGCATGCGCCCAGGCTAACGCGGCCCGCGGACCGGCCCCCGGAGCGGCACCCGAGGGGCCGCCGCACCCGACCGACCGCTGTACGGGGCCGGCCGCGGTACGGGACCGGCCACCGCACCCGGTCGGCCGGCCGCCGTACGGGACCGACCGCCGTACGGGACCGACCGCCGTACGGGACCGGCCGCCGTACGGGACCGGCGCCGTACAGGACCGGTCATTCGAACGGCCCGATGGCGCACGCCCCTGAGCGCCGCGCACTCCTCCGGTGCCGTACCCCTCCCGTCGCCCCCGTGCTCCGGGCGCGTGCTCGCTCAGCGGCGGGCCGTCGTCACGCGGACGGGGCACGGTTCGCCCTTGCGCAGGACGCCGATGACGACCGTCGTGCGGCGGTCGAGGCCCATGCCGGCGGAGGGGTACTGGGTGCAGACGCGCCAGCGCGCGGGCCACAGCACCCGGCGGTCCCGGCCGCTCGCGTCGTGGACGTCGAGCCGGGTGCGATGGTCCAGTCGGGTGAAGACCCGCCACAGGCCGCCGCCTCGGAAGTCCGGCATCGGCGGCCACACCCCGGCCGCCGCCCGCCCGGCCCGCCGGGTGCCGGCGTCCCCCGCCGCCCCGGCCGCCACGGCGGCGAGGGCCAGCGCCGCGCCCGCCCCGATCAGGGCACCGCGCTTCACCGGCCCCTCCTCGGGCCCCTCCGGGCCGCGTACCAGCCGCAGGCGGCGCCCAGCAGCGCGGTCGCGAGGAGGGCGAGGTAGAGCGGCATCGTCACCTCGGGGACGAGCAGCCGGATCTTGACGTCGCGGGTGTTCTCGAAGATGAAGACGAGCAGGAGGACCGCGACGACCGCCATCCCGATCCGTCCCGGGGTGAGGGCGCCGACCCTGTCACCCCTTCGCGTGCCCGCCGTGTCCTTGGGACTCATGCCCGCCGCCTCCTCCGTCGTCCGTCCCGGGCGTACCGGTGGGACCAGAATGGGGGGACCGGCACGTCGAGGGGGCGGTGGACGAGGCCGTCCGGGTGACTTGTCAGACAACGAGGACCGTTACGGTGGTGGGGACCGGGCGCGGGACGAGACGGCACGAGGAGGGGCCTTGACGGCCAGCGGGCACCGGCGGCGACCTGTGGTGGCGCTCTACGAGCGGATCGCGGACGCCGTCCACGACGGCACCTATCCGCCCGGCTCCACCCTTCCCTCCGAGCCGAGGCTCGCCGCCGAGCTGGGGGTGAGCCGGCCGGCGCTGCGCGAGGCCCTGCTGCTGCTCCAGGAGGACGGGCTGCTGACCGTGCGCCGGGGCGTGGGCCGGACGGTCAACGCCCGGCCGCCGCGCCGGGGGTTCGAGCAGGTCCAGCCCCTGGAGGAGCTGATCGGCGGCGGCACGGGGCCGCGCGTGCGGGCCCTGCTGCGCACGATGGAGGAGCCCACCGACTTCACCACCCAGCACCTGCTGGCCCCGGCCCGGGCCGAGCTGCGGTTCTGGGAGTCGGTGCTCGCCGGCGAGGCCGGGCCCGCGGCCCTCTGCCACGAGTGGGCGGCCGACGACGAGGTCCTGGACCGCGTCCACCCGGCCTTCGCCGCCGCCCTGCGGGAGTGCGGGGCCGCACCGGCGGCGGGCCCGGCGGTGTCGATGCTCTCGGTCCTGCTCGGCGCGTCCCGCGAGGTCGCCCTGCACGCCCACAGCGGGATCACCGCCACCCTGCTCGGGCGGCGCCGCGGCGAGCAGCTGGGCCGCCCCGCCGACACCCCCGCCGTCCTGGTCACCCAGGTCGTGCGGGTGGGGGACACCCCCGTCCTGGCCGCCAAGCACATGCTCCCCACCGGCTCGCCCGCCCTTCCGGTCCTCCAGTCCCACTGACCCCCCGGCCCGGAGCCGTACCGGTTCCCCCGCGGAGCCGCAGGTCCCGCCCGGGACCGTACGGGTTCACCCCCGGAGCCGTAGAGGCCCGCCACCGGAGCCGTACAGGCTCGCCCCGACGCCGTGCGGAACACCTCCCCCGGCATCCGCCTCCCCGCCGGGCGCGTCATGACGTACACTTCCCGGCCATGCACTTGTCTGACAACCCTGCCACGCCTGTCCGGCCCGCCGTCTCCGACTGGATCCGCCGCGCCCCGAAGGCCGTCCTCCACGACCACCTCGACGGCGGGCTCCGCCCGGCCACCATCGTCGAGCTGGCCCGCGAGTGCGGCTACACCGCGCTGCCGACCGAGGACCCGGCCGAGCTCGCGGTCTGGTTCCGGGACGCCGCCGACTCCGGCTCGCTGGAGCGCTACCTGGAGACCTTCGCCCACACCTGCGCGGTCATGCAGACCCGCGAGGCGCTGGTCAGGATCGCCGCCGAGTGCGCCGAGGACCTGGCGGCGGACGGGGTCGTCTACGCCGAGGTGCGGTACGCCCCCGAGCAGCACCTGGAGGGCGGCCTCACCCTCGACGAGGTCGTCGAGGCCGTCAACGACGGCTTCCGCGAGGGCGAGCGCAGGACCGGCGGCCGGATCACCGTCCGCGCCCTGCTCACCGGCATGCGGCACACCGACCGCTCGCTGGAGATCGCCGAGCTGACCGTCGCCCACCGCGACAACGGCGTCGCCGGGTTCGACATCGCCGGCGGCGAGATCGGCAACCCGCCGGCCCGCCACCTGGCCGCCTTCCAGCACCTGAAGCGGGAGAACTGCCACTTCACCATCCACGCCGGCGAGGCCGTCGGCGCGGAGTCGATCCACGAGGCCGTGCAGGTCTGCGGCACCGAGCGGATCGGCCACGGCGTGCGGATCACCGACGACATAGCGGAGGACGGCACGCTCGGCCGGCTCGCCGCCTACGTCCGCGACAACCGGATCGCCCTGGAGGTCTGCCCGACCTCCAACCTCCAGACCGGCGCGGCCAAGGACTACGGCTCGCACCCGATCGACGAGCTGCGCCGCCTCGGCTTCAGGATCACCCTGAACACCGACAACCGGCTGGTCTCCGGCACCACCATGAGCGAGGAGTTCCAGCACATGGCGGACGCCTTCGGGTACGGTCCCGAGGTCTTCGAGGAGTTCACGGTGGCCGCGCTGGAGGCCGCGTTCCTGCCGCTGCCCGAGCGCGAGCGCCTGATCGAGGAGCTCGTGCGCCCCGGCTACGCGGCGCTCTGACGGACCGGCCGCGCGAAGGGGAGGGCGGCGGTCGCCGCCCTCCCCGGTGGAAGAATGGCGGCCATGACAGCTGCTGAGGAGTTCAGGCCCGAGTCGGAGCGGATCACGCGCACCCTGCGCGACCAGATCATCGACGGGACCCGGGCCCCCGGCAGCCGACTGGTGGAGCGGGAGATCGCGGCCGAGCTGGACGTGAGCCGGCTGCCGGTCCGCGACGCCCTGCGGGACCTGGTCAACGAGGGACTGGTCACGCCCCGGCCGCGCACCTGGGCGGTGGTCCGCGAGTTCACCGCCTCCGACATCGCCGACCTCGTCGAGGTGCGCTCCGCCCTGGAGATCCTCGCCTTCCGGCTCGCCGCCCAGCGCCGCACCCGTGCGGGCCTCGCGAAGCTCCGCGCCGTCCTCGACGCCGAGCGGGCGGCGGCCGCCCGCGGCGACGGCGCGGAGGCGCGGAGCGCCGCCGCGGACTTCCACGAGACGGTCACCGAACTCGCCGACAACGCCCTCCTCGACGAGTTGGAGGGCACCCTGCGCAGCCGGATGCGGTGGCTGCTCGGCCAGCACGACGACTTCGCCGTCGTGGCCGACGAGCACGAGGAGCTGTTCCACGCGATCGAGGCGCGGGACGTCGAGCGCGTCGAGGAGCTGGCGCTGCGCCACCTGGAGACCAGCCAGAGCAAGGCGACCGAGCACCGGCGGAGGCTGGCGGCGGAGTAGCGGACACCGTCGCCCCGGTTCCTCGGGCGCCCCGCCCTCCGCCCGGGGCGGGGCGCCGGGGCCGGTGCCGGGGCGGTGCTCAGGCCAGGGCGGGTACGTCGAGGGCGAGCGTGCCCGCGTCGGCGTCGAGGACGGCCGGGACGCCGAGCGGCACGGTCGGCGCGGCGGGGTCGTGGCCGAAGCCCAGCCCCTCCACGACCGGTACGCCCAGGCCGCCGAGCCGGTCGGCGAGGAGCGCGCGGACCTCCTCGTACGGGCCGCACTCCTCCCAGGAGCCGAGGGCGATCCCCGCGACGCCGTCGAGCCAGCCGGAGCGGAGCAGTTGGGTGAGGATCCGGTCGAGGCGGTACGGCTCCTCCCCCACGTCCTCCAGGAGGAGCAGCCCGCCGCGGGCGGAGGGCCGGGCGTGCGGGGTGCCGAGGTCGGCGGCGAGCAGGCTGGCGCAGCCGCCGAGGGTGACGCCGGCGGCCCGGCCGGGCACCAGCGGGGTCCCCGTCGCCGGGACGCGTACCGTCTCGGGCGCGAAGAGGGTGGCCCGCAGGGACTCCCGGGTGCGCGGCTCGCCGAGGAAGGCGGCCGTCGCGATCATCGGGCCGTGCAGGGTGGCGAACCCGGCGCGGACGGCGAAGGCCTCGTGGAGGGCGGTGACGTCGCTGTAGCCGATGAAGGGCTTCGGGCCCGCCGCACGGATCGCCCGCCAGTCCACCAGGTCGACCATGCGCTGGGCGCCGTAGCCGCCGCGCGCGCAGACGACGGCGGCGACGGAGGGGTCGGTGTACGCCTCCGTGAGGTCACGGGCCCGGGTCTCGTCGGTGCCCGCCAGGTGGCCCAGGGCCGCGTGGGCGTCGAGGACGTGCGGGGCGACGACCGGTTCGAGGTCCCAGCCGCGCAGCAGGTCGAGGCCCGCGCGGAGCCGCTCCTCGGGGACGGGGCCGCTGGGGGCGACGACGGCGATCCGGTCCCCGGGGCGCAGCCGGCCGGGCCGGGCGAGCGCGGGGACGTCGACCGGGGCGGCGGGCCGGGCGGCGGGGGATCCGGGGACGGGGGCGTGGGGTCCGGGGGCCGTCATGGGCGCAGCTCCAGGGTCGGGACGTCGGGCCGGTCGAAGCCGAAGACCTGGGCGTAGAGGGCGAGTTCGGCCTCCAGGGCGCGGACCATGGTGTCGGCGTGCCGGAAGCCGTGGCCCTCGCCGGGGAAGGCGAGGTAGGCGTGCGGGACGCCCCGGCCGGCGGCGCGGGCGAGGAACCGCTCGGCCTGGGCGGGTGGGCAGATGACGTCGTCGAGCCCCTGGAGGAGCAGGAAGGGGGCGGTGATCCGGTCGACGTGTTCGATGGGGGAGCGCTCCGCGTACCGCTCCGGCACCTCGTCGAAGCGGCCGATGAGGCCGTCGAGGTAGCGGGACTCGAAGTCGTGGGTCTCGTCGAGCCAGCCCGACAGGTCCAGGACGGGGTAGATGATCGTGCCGCAGGCGTAGACGTCGGTGCGGACGAGGGAGGCGGCGCTGGTCCAGCCTCCGGCGCTGCCGCCGCGGATCGCGAGCCGGGCGGGGTCGGCGGTGCCCTCGGCGGCGAGGGCGGTGGCGACGGCGGCGCAGTCCTCGACGTCGACGACGCCCCACGCGCCGGCGAGCCGCTCGCGGTAGGCGCGGCCGTAGCCGGTGGAGCCGCCGTAGTTGACGTCGACGACGCCGATGCCCCGGGAGGTGAAGTAGGCGGTCTCCAGGTCGAGGACGAGGGCGGAACGCCCGGTGGGGCCGCCGTGGGCGCGGATGACGTAGGGCGGGAGCTCGCCGGCGGGCCCGGTGGTGGTGGGGTGGCGCGGCGGGTGGACGTGCGCGTGGATGTCGCGGCCGCCGGGTCCGGTGAAGGTGCGGACGACGGGCTCGGGGTAGTGGGCGGGGTCGACCCGGTCGGTGTGCGGGGAGCCGATGACCCGGGTGCGGCCGGTGCGGGTGTCGAGTTCGACCACCTCGTGGCGGCGGTGGGCCGCGGCGGCGACGCCGAGGACGCGGGTGCCGTGGACGGCGAGGGTGGCGCCCCAGACGGTCCAGGGGCCGGGGGCGTCGGCGAGGGTGCCGGTCTCGGGGTCGAGTATGCCGAGGACGGCGTCGCCCCGGCCGTGGAGGACGGCGACGGGCCCGGTCTCCAGGGCCTTGAACCAGGTGAGCCCGGTCTGCCAGAGGGGCCCGGCGAACTCCTCCTCGCGGGGGCAGAGGGCGGTGACCGGGCCGAGGGTGCCGTCGGCCGCGACCTCGGCGCGGTAGAGGTTCCACCAGCCGCTGCGGTCGCCGGCGAAGAGCAGCCGGCCCGCCGCGTCCCAGTCGGCCTGGGGCACCGACTCCTCCGGTCCGCCTGCGACGGTCCTGGCGTCCGCGAGGGTGCCGTCGGGGGTGATCTCGGCGAGCACGGCCTCGGTGCCGTCCCACGGCATCCGGGGGTGGTCCCAGCCGAGCCAGACGGCCCGCCGTCCGTCGGGCGAGATGCGGGGTCCGGTGACGAAGTGGTGGCGTCCGTCGGAGAGTTCGCGGACGGCGGCCCGGTCGTCGGCGGCCGAGCCGTCGAGCGGGACGGCGGCGAGGACCCGACGGACGTCGGTGGGCGCGGGGCCGGTGAACTCCTCCAGGACGCACCAGACCTCGCCGCGCCCGGGCATGAGCACCGGGTCGCTCCAGCGCAATCCGCCGCCGAGCCCGGAGACGGGGGTGAGCGGCCGGGGCTCCGCGCCGGGCCGGGCGTCGGGCTCGTAGGCGTACAGCCGCTGGTCGGGGAAGTGCCCGAAGACCACGAGGGGCCCGTCGGCGGGCCGTTCGGCGGCGGCCCAGGGGCGGCCGCCGTATTCGAGGACGCGGTTGCGGACGTTCCACGGCGCCGGGAGCACGGTCTCCTCGGTGCCGTCGGCACGCCGCCGGACGAGGGTCCGGCGGCCGCCTTCGGCGGGCCGGGGTGCGGTCCACCACACCTCGTCGCCGACGGCGGCCAGGTGATCGGGCCGTCCGTCGTCGGCCGCCGCGAGCGCGGCGGTGACGGGCGACGGCCAGCTGCCGTAGGCGGCCGTGTTCTGCATCCTCGAATCCCCCCGGGGTTCCGGTTCGGTCGCACGCGGACGTCGGTGTCCGCGCGGTCTGCGGAGTGGTGCGCGGTCCTCAGGTGAGCACTACACGTTCTTCAGGCACCGGTGAGCGCTAAGCGGTCTTCAGGTAGTGGTCGAGCACCCGTACGCCGAAGTGCAGGGCCTCGACGGGGACGCGTTCGTCGACGCCGTGGAAGAGCGCGCCGTAGTCCAGGCCGGGGGGCAGCTTCAGCGGCGAGAAGCCGTAGCCGGTGATGCCGAGCCGAGAGAACTGCTTGGCGTCGGTGCCGCCGGACATGGTGAAGGGCAGGGCGTGCCCGTCCGGGTCGAAGCGCTCGACGGCGGCCCGCAGCTTGGCGAAGGTGGGGGAGTCGACGGGGGCTTCGAGGGGCACCTCGCGGTGGTGGAACTCCCACTCGACGTCCGGCCCGGTGAGCAGGTCCATGGTGGCCGCGAACTCGTCCTCGGTGCCGGGCAGCATCCGCCCGTCGACGTGGGCGACGGCCGTGCCCGGGATGACGTTGCACTTGTACCCGGCCTGGAGCATCGTCGGGTTGGCGCTGTTGCGGACGGTGGCCTCGACGAGGGCGGCGGCCGGTCCCAGCTTGTCGAGCAGGAGCGGCACGTCGAGCTCCGGGTCCCCGGTGTCGGCCTCGATGCCGTGCAACGCGGCCAGTTCGGCGAGGGCGGCGCGGACGGTGGCGGTGAGCCGGACCGGCCACGTGTGGGCGCCGATGCGGGCGACGGCGGCGGCGAGGCGGGTGACCGCGTTCGCCTCGTTGACCTTGGAGCCGTGGCCGGCCCGGCCGTGGGCGGTGAGCCTGAGCCAGGCGGTGCCCCGCTCCCCCGCCCCGATGGGGTAGAGCGTCATGCCGGGGTGCGGGTGGAAGCTGAAGGCGCCGGACTCGCTGATGCCCTCGGTGCAGCCCTCGAAGAGCGCGGCGTGCCGGTCGGCGAGGAAGCCGGAGCCGTCCTCGGCGCTGTCCTCCTCGTCGGCGGTGTAGGCGAGGACGATGTCGCGGCGCGGCCGGATCCCCTGGCGGGCCCAGGAGCGGGCCACGGCGAGGACCATCGCGTCCATGTTCTTCATGTCGACGGCGCCGCGCCCCCAGACGACGTCGTCGCGGACCTCGCCGGAGAAGGGGTGGACGGTCCACTCGGCCGGGTCGGCGGGCACGACGTCGAGGTGGCCGTGGACGAGGAGCGCGGGCGCGGTGGGGTCGGTCCCGGGGATGCGGGCGACCACGTTGGTCCGGCCCGGGGTGCGCTCCAGGAGGGTGGGTTCGATCCCCGCGTCGGCGAGCCGTTCGGCGACGTACTCGGCGGCGGGGCGCTCGCGGCAGTCGCCGCCGCCGCGGTTGGTGGTGTCGACGCGGATGAGGGCCGAGGTGAAGGCGACGACCTCGTCGAGCGCCCGCGCGTCGGGCCCCGGCGGGGACGAGGTGCCCGGGGACGAGATGCCCCCGGGGGAGGTGCCTGAGGGGGACGTGCCTGAGAAGGACGTGCTGCTAGCCATACTGCTCCTCCACGGCGGCCGAGACGATCGTGGTGACCGCCTTGAACGTGCGGATCGCCTCGTACATGGTCGCGCTCGTGTAGGCGACGCGCCGCTCACCGCTGCGCGCCACGCCGGGAACCACCGTGGCGGCGGCGCCCAGGTGCTCGGCGTCGAACTCCACCTGGACCGTGTGCGGCCCGGCGTGCACGGGCTCGTGACGGACCGCCAGGGCGGCGGCCTCGCGGGCGGCGGCCCGGATGTCGGCGGCGGTGCGGGCCGGCGTCCGGCACACGGCCGCGTACCGCGAGACGTGGTCCTTGACGGCGACCTTCAGCGCCTCGGGGGCGTAATCGATGGCGTCCTCACAGGTCAGGTCGTCGCCCGTGACGAGGACGACGGGCACGCCGTACTCGGCGACCACGTGCGCGTTGAGCACCCCCTCGCTCGCGCGGAGGCCGTTGAGCCAGACGCCGGTGATCGAGTTGGCGAGATAGGTGTGGGCGAGGACTCCTTCGGCGCCGGCGCCCGTGTGGTAGCCGACGAACGCGATGCCGTCGACGTCGCCGTGCTGCACGCCCTCCACCATCGACAGCGCCTTGTGCCGGCCGGTGAGCATCTGGACGCGTTCGTCGAGCCGTTCCAGGAGGAGGTTCCGCATCGTCCAGTGCGCCTCGTTCACCAGCACCTCGTCGGCGCCGCCGTCGAAGAAGCCGAGCGCCGCCGCGTTCACGTCCGAGGTGAACAGGGAGCGGCAGCGCTCCCACTGGGGCGTGCCGGGCAGCACGTCGGCCGGCCAGGTGACGCCGGTGGCGCCCTCCATGTCGGCGCTGATGAGGATCTTCATGACTGGCACCGTACGCTCCGCCCCTCGGCCGTACCACCCCTGTGGACAACTGTCGCCGGAGTGGACCGACGCGGCCGCCGGGAGGCGCGACAACGGCACGTCGGGGCCGTCGCGCGAAGGCCTCCGGGGGAACCGGTCCGGTGCCTCGGGATCTCGGTGGATCATGGAGGCCCGGTGCCGGTGGCCCTCCCGGGCGCCGTCCCCACTCACCCGCGAGCGGACTCCTGAATCGACCCAAACATCGCCAAGGGGTACGTATAGGCTGTCGGCCGCAGGTGTCCCGCCCGACCGACCGGAGTGCTCTCGGTGACCATCGCCCTCGATCCTTCCGACGCCACCCCCTCCCCCGTCCCCGCCCTCTCCCCCTCCGAAACCGAGGCCGAGACCGTTCCCCGGCCCGCGTCCGAGCACGTGCCCGAGGCCGCCTCCGGGGCCGAGGAGAACTTCTGGGTCCCGGAGCCCTCCCCCGCGCCGGAGGCGGCCGGGGAGGCCGTCGGGGAGGCGACCGACGCGGAGGCGTCCGACGCGGACGAGGCCGCCGCCGATCCGGCCGACCACGACCCGGTCGTCGTCCGGGACGCCCGGGACTTCGGGGTGTACGCCAGGACCGGCGGCTGGACGTTCGCGCTGAAGGTGGCGCGCAGCGTGCGGCCCGGCGGCCAGGCGGCCGAGGGCACGGCGGCGCGGAAGGTGTCGGCGCGGGCGTTCGCCGCGCTCGCCGGGTGCTCGGCGGAGCGCGTGATGCGCTACTACAAGGCGTGGGACATGGCGGCGGACGACGGCCTGGTGCCGCAGTTCGAGGTCCTGGAGCCGGGCGCCGACATCGAGCTCCCGGACGCCGACGTGTGGCTGTCGTACTACACCTCCCGCAACAGCGCGTCCTCCGTGCGCGGTCAGGCGATCAGCGCGGCGGCGGAGGCCGAGGGCATCCGCCCGACGAAGGCGCTGGAGGTGGCGGAGAACCCGACGGCGCTGCGGGCCGCGATCCTCGCCGACCCGGGGACGGCGGAGGCGGCGCGCGGGGCGCTCCTCGACCGGATGAAGGAGGACCCTGCGCTCCAGACGGAGATGGCCCGGGCGATCGCCCGCACCGACGATCTGAAGAAGGCGGTGGCGACGGAGGCGAAGGTCGCCGACCGGGTCGGCTACGTCCGGCAGATCGTGGAGAGCGGGCAGGTCAGGACGCCGGCGGGGCAGACCGTGGAGGCCCCGGCCGAGGTGCGGGCGGAGGCCGAGCGCCATCTGTCGCTGATCGACGAGCTGGACGACTCGGAGGAGGCCGGCGAGTGGGCCGGCGAGGCGTACGAGTCGGTGAAGGGGCTGGTGGCGAAGGCCGTCGAGGAGGACCCGGCGCTGCGGGTGCAGGAGCGCAGGACCCGCTTCTACAGCTCCCTCCAGAAGGCCACGAAGGTCTTCGAGGAGCTGACCCTCGACGAGGTGATGGAGGAGGAGATCTACGAGGAGGACATGCTCCAGCGCCTCGAAGCCCTCCAGGAGGCGATCGGCAGCTGCATCGCCGCTCTGCGCAGGTCCGCGCCGACCGCCCCCTGAGGCACCGGGCCGGGTCAGTCCTGGTGGCCGAGCTGGAGGTCGCGTTCGGTGCGGCCTCCGCCGGCGACCTGGAGGACGGTGGCGACGGGCGGGTAGCCGGCGGCGATGACGGTGTACTCGCCGGAGGACAGGTCGACGAAGCGGAAGGTGCCGTCGGGGCCGGTGGTGAGGGTGTCGACGACGTTGCCGGCCGCGTCGAGCAGGGTCACGCGGGCGTCCTCGACGGGCCTGCCGCCGCCGGCCCTGACCGTGCCGCGCAGGACCGCTCCGCCCGCGAGTTCGATGTCCTGGCGGGTCTCGCGGGCGGACTGGACGCTGACCGGGACGGCGGCGGGCCGATAGGCGGGGGCGCTGGCCGCGAGGGTGTACTCGCCGGCGACCAGTTCGGTGATCACGTAGCCGCCCTCGCGGCCGCTGCGGGTGGAGGCGACGACCTCGCCGCGGACGTCGGTGAGGGTGACGGCGGCGTCCCTGACGGGGGTGCCGTCGGCGGTGAGGACGCTGCCGGCCAGGCGGCCGGCGCCGCCGAGGACCACGTCGAGTTCGACCGGGCGGTCGCCGACGGTCACGGAGACGGCCTGCGGCTGGTGCCCGCCCGCGGCGGCGATGAGCACGTACGAGCCGCCGCCGGGCACGCTGAGCGCGTACCGGCCGTCCTCGCCGCTGGCCCCGCGGCCGATCTGGCGGCCGCCGACGTCGATGAGGGTGAGCGCGGCGCGCGGGACGCGGCTGCCGTCGTGGTGCTGGACGGTGCCGCAGACCGGCACCCCGGCGTGCGGGGGCGGGGCGGCGGGGGCGGGGGCGGCGTGGCGGGCGTGCGGGACGCCCCGGTCGCCGGGGACGTGGCGGGTGTCGGCGGCCTCGGTGGCGGGGGTGGGGTGGGACACCAGCGGTTGCTCCTTGAGGAAGAAGGCGAGGACGAGGCCGAGCACGAGGACCGGCACGAGGTAGAGGAAGATCCGCGGCATGGCGTCGGCGTACGCCTGGACGTAGAGGTCGCGCAGGGCGGGCGGCAGCGCGTGGACGGTCGCCGGGGTGATCGCCTCGGCGGGCGGGAGGGCGGCACCGTGGGCGCCGGCGTCCGGGACCGCCGTCAGCCGGTCGGCGAGGGCGGAGTCGAGGCGGGCGGCGAAGACGGTGCCGAAGACCGCGGCGCCGACGCTGCCGCCGATCTGGCGGAAGTAGTTGTGGGCGCTGGTGGCGGTGCCGAGGTCGCCGGGCGGGACGCTGTTCTGCACGGCGAGGATGAGCACCGGCATGATGAGGCCGATGCCGGTGCCGAGGACCGCTTGCCAGAGGCTGTGGGTGAGGCGCGGGGTGCCGATGTCCATGCGGGAGAGCAGGGCCATGCCGAGGACGGCGAGGGCGGAGCCGAGCACCGGGTAGATCTTGTAGCGGCCGGTGCGGCTGATGAGCTGCCCCGAGACGACGGAGGCGACGACGATCCCGCCCATGAGCGGGAGCATCAGGAGCCCGGACTCGGTGGCGGTGGCGCCCTCGACCATCTGCAGGAAGCTCGGCAAGTAGCTGGCGGCCCCGAAGAGGGCGATGCCGACGACGGCGCCGACGAGGGCGGTGACGGTGAAGACCGAGTCGCGGAACAGCCGCAGCGGGATGAGGGGTTCGGGAGCGAGATGCTCGACGACCAGGAAGAGCAGGACCGTTCCGGCGGCGCCGCAGCCGAGGCCGATGACGACCCGGTCGTCCCAGTCGTACTCCGTCCCGCCCCAACTGGTCAGCAGGACCAGGCAGGTGGAGGCGGCGGCGAGGAGCAGGGTGCCGAGGACGTCGAAGCGGGCGCGGACCTTCGGCTTGGGCAGCTTGAGGACGGCGGCGACGACGGCCAGGGTGACGAGCCCGAAGGGGACGTTGAAGTAGAAGCACCAGCGCCAGGAGACGTGGTCGGTGAAGAAGCCGCCGAGGAGCGGTCCGGCGACCGAGGCGAGACCGAAGGCGGCGCCGATCAGGCCCATGTAGCGGCCGCGTTCGCGGGCCGGGACGATGTCGGCGATGATCGCCTGCACGCCGATCATGAGGCCGCCGGCGCCGACGCCCTGGAGTGCGCGGAAGGCGATGAGCTCGTCCATGGTGCGGGACCAGCCGGCGAGTCCCGAGCCGATGACGAAGACGACGATGGCGAAGAGGAAGACGCTCTTGCGGCCGAGGAGGTCGCCGAGCTTTCCGTAGACGGGCAGGCCGATGGTGGAGGTCAGCAGATAGGCGGTGATGGCCCAGGACATCCGGTCCAGGCCCTGGAGTTCGCCGACGATCTTCGGCAGGGCGGTGGCGACGATCATCTGCTCCAGGGCGGCCAGGAGCAGCGCGAGCATGAGGCCGGAGAAGACGAGCCGGACGCGGCGGGGGTCGAGCGGGGTCTCGGCGGGGGCGGGCGGCGGGGGTCCGCCGGGCGGGCCGTCCCCGGGGAGCGCGGAGGCCCCCCCGGCGTCCTTCACCAGCGTGATCGCACCCACGTACGGCTCCCCTCGTCATGGCGTCGCCCCCGGCGCGGCGGCCTCGGCGCGAAGGCGCCCTCGGGGACGGGCCATTCTTCGCATCGGGCGCGAAGCGGGAGCAAGTCGGGCGGGGGCGGCGGGAGGTGGCCCGACAGGGGGTCGCGGGGGGCGTGCGACGGGGAACGAAGGGGTGCGGGCGGCGCTCATCAGCGCCTTTGCGGAACTCCCCGCGCCCCCTGGCCACTTCGGGCGCCGGTACGGGGGCGGCGGGGAATCCACTCGAATCGGTGAACGCCCCGGGCGTTACTTCTCGGTCTCGGCCGCGAGGTTGGCGAGGACCGCGTCGTGGATCCGGGCGAGCCCCTTGGGGGCGAAGGTCCGCTCGAAGAAGCCGCCGATGCCGCCGGCGCCGTTCCAGACGGAGGTGACGACGGCGCGGGACTTGCCCTCCCCGGCCGGGGTCACGGTCCAGGTGGTGACCATGGAGGAGTTGCGGTCCTTCTCGACGAGCTGCCCGTCGGTGGGCTCGGTGACGTCGAGCAGGCAGTCGCGGACGCGCTTGCTGGTGGCCTGGAGCTTCCAGTGGACGAGGGTGCCCTCGCCGTCGCCGCCCTCGCGCACCTCGTACTCGCTGAAGTGCTCGGGCAGCAGCTTCGCGCGCGTGCCGCTGTAGTCGGCCAGCGCGTCGAACACGGTCTCCGCGTCCGCCGCGATGATCCGTTCCGTCGTGGCCTCGACCTGCGCCATCGCATTTCCTCCAGCTCGTGGTTCTCGGGGGTGTCTCGGGGCTGTGCGCCAAGAGAACCACGAGCCCCGCGGCGGGCGAAATCCAGGTCGCGACGATCAAGAGAACAGTTGTTCTATTCTAGTCGGGAGGAAAGTCGAACGTACGAACGAAATCGATCGAGGAGGCGTCCATGCGCTGGGACCATCTGGGCGACACCCCGTCCGTGCCGGCCGACACCGCCCTGTTCGGCGCGGACGCGGTCACCACCCGGACCTTCGACACCCCCGAGTTCCGCGGCATCACGTTCCACGAGGTCCGGGCCCGGTCCATCCTCAACCGCGTCCCCGGCGCCTCCCGGATGCCCTTCGAGTGGACCGTGAACCCGTACCGCGGCTGCACGCACGCGTGCGTCTACTGCTTCGCCCGCAAGACCCACAGCTACCTGGACCTCGACACCGGCCTCGGCTTCGACTCCCAGATCGTGGTGAAGGTCAACGCCCCCGAGCTGCTCACCCGCCAGCTCGCCTCCCGGCGCTGGCAGGGCGCCCACATCGCCATGGGCACCAACGTCGACTGCTACCAGCGGGCCGAGGGACGCTACCGCCTGATGCCCGGCATCCTCACGGCGCTGCGCGACCGGGCCAACCCCTTCTCCATCCTCACCAAGGGCACCCTGATCCTGCGCGACCTGGAGCTGCTCACCCAGGCCGCCGAGGTCACCGAGGTCGGCGTCTCCGTCTCGGTCGGCTTCACCGACGAGGAGCTGTGGCGGACGATCGAACCCGGCACCCCCGCCCCGCACCGCCGCCTCGACGTGGTCCGCGCGCTCGGCGACCACGGCATCGGCTGCGGCGTCCTCATGGCCCCCGTCGTGCCCTTCCTCGGCGACTCCCCCGAGCAGCTGCGCGCCACCGTCCGCGCGATCGCCGAGGCCGGCGCGGTCTCCGTCACCCCGCTCGTGCTCCACCTGCGCCCGGGCGCCCGCGAGTGGTTCATGAGCTGGCTCGCCCACCACCACCCCCACCTGGTCGGCCGGTACGAGCGGATGTACGCGGGCGGCGCCTACGCGCCGACCTGGTACCAGCGCCGCATCACCCGTCAGGTCCACGAGCTGGCCGCCGAGTTCGGCATCGGGCCGGCCCACCGGGGCACCCCGCGCCGCGTCGCCCACCCGCGCGAGGACCCGGACGCGGCGGCGAGCGGACCGGAGCAGCTCACCCTCCTCTGAGCCCGCCGACACGCCGGGAGGTCACCTGACACGCCGTCGGCGCGCCCTCCGTTCGGGTCGTTCCCGGGCACAACAGGTCGTGTCACGCCCCCGGCGGGGCACTCCAGGCTCCATGACCACCCGCGCAGGAATGCTGATCGCCGCTGGGGCGCTGGTCGCCGGGACGGTCGCCGTCCTGCCCGCGTCCGCCGCGGGCACCGGTGAACCGGTCCCCCGCCCCCTCCCCCCGCTCGCCTGGACCGACTGCGGCACCAAGGCGTACCCGAGGCTCCAGTGCGGCACCCTCAAGGTGCCGCTCGACCACGACGACCCGGCCGGCCGGAGCATCACGCTCGCCCTGACCCGGATCCCGCACACCGCGAAGACCTTCCAGGGCCCCCTCCTGGTCAACCCGGGCGGCCCGGGCGGCAGCGGCCGGGGCATGGCCGGCTACGTCGCCGCCGCGCTGCCCGCGAAGGTCGCCGCCCAGTACGACGTCATCGGCTTCGACCCGCGCGGCGTCGGCAGGAGCGAGCCCGCGCTCGACTGCCGGCCCGGCCACTTCGACCCGGTGCGCCCCGACTCGGTGCCGCGCGGCGCCCGGGCGGAGCGGACCGCCCTGGAGCGGGCCCAGGCCTTCGCGGCCGCCTGCGGCGAGAAGCACGCCGACGTGCTCCCGCACATCGACACCGTCTCCGCGGCCCGCGACCTCGACCTGATCCGCGGTGCGCTGGGCGCGGAACGGATCAACTACCTCGGCTATTCGTACGGCACCTACCTCGGCGCCGTGTACGCCCGGCTGTACCCGGAGCGGGTGCGGCGGATGGCGCTGGACTCCGTGGTCAACCCGCACGGGGTCTGGTACGAGGACAACATCGCGCAGGACTACGCCTTCGACACCCGCCACAAGGACCTCATGGCCTGGGTGGCGAAGCACCACGACGCGTACGGGCTCGGCAGGGATCCGGCGGCGGTCGAGGCCGCCTGGTACCGGATGCGCGAGGAGCTCCGCGACTCGCCGGCGGGCGGCAAGGTCGGGCCGGGCGAGCTGGAGGACACCTTCCTGCCCGGCGGCTACTACGACGGGTACTGGCCGAAGCTGGCGAGCGCCTTCTCCGCGTACGTGAACGAGAAGGACACCGCCCCGCTCGTCGCCGCCTACGAGCGGTACGCCGAGGCCGACTCCGCCACCGACAACGGCTACTCCGTCTACACGGCCGTCCAGTGCCGGGATGCCGCCTGGCCCAAGGACTGGAGCGTCTGGCGGAAGGACAACTGGGAGGTCCACGCCAAGGCGCCCTTCTCGACCTGGAACAACGCCTGGTACAACGCGCCCTGCGCGTTCTGGCCGGTGGAGCCGCTCACCCCGCCGGACGTGACCAACGACCGGCTGCCCCCGGTCCTCGTCCTCCAGGCCACCGACGACGCCGCCACCCCCTACGAGGGCGGGCTCGCCCTCCACCGGATGCTGCACGGCTCCAGCCTGGTCGTCGAGCGGGGCGGCGGGAACCACGGCGTGACCCTGGCCGGCAACGAGTGCCTCGACGAACACCTGAGCACCTACCTCGCGACGGGCGCGGTGCCGCGCGCCGAGGGTGGGGCGGAGGTGGACGCGGTCTGCGCGGCGCTCCCGGCGCCCGAGCCCGCCCCGACCCCGAAGCCGAAGACGGGTGAGGAGCCGCGGGAGCGGGTCGCGGCCGGCGACGGGCCGGTCCTCGGGACCACCCTCCACGGACTGCTCGGCCACGTGCGCTGACCTGTGGTTCTCGTCACTCCTGACGCCCGCGCCCCCGAAGGGCGCGGGCGTTGTCGGTGGCGTGGGCGAGGATGGCCCGCATGACCAGCCACCTCACCCATGTGCCCGCCCCCGAGGGCCTCGCGCCGAGCGCCCAGTACAGCCACGTCGTCTGGGGGACCGGCCGGTTCGTGGCGATCTCCGGGCAGCTGGCACTGGACGGGGAGGGCGCTCCGGTGGGCGTGGGGGACCCGGCGGCCCAGGCCCGGCAGGTCTTCGCGAACCTGGAGCGCTGCCTGGCCGCCGCCGGCGCGGGCTTCGGGGACGTGGTGAAGCTGACGTACTTCCTCACCGACGTGGCCCACCTGCCGGCCGTGCGGGACGCGCGGGACGCCGCCTTCGCCGGGCTGCCGCTGCCCGCGAGCTCGGCGGTGCAGGTGGGCGCGCTGGTGCGGCCCGAGCTGCTGATGGAGGTCGAGGCCTTCGCCCTGGTGCCGGAGGAGCGCCCCGAGGGGGAGCGGCCGGAGCTGCGGATCGTCCGCTGACCCGGGCGGCGGGCGGTCAGACCGCGGGGTGGCCGAGGAGGGCGAGGGAGCGTTCGGCGGCGCGGCCGAGGCGGGGGTGCGGGAGGGCGGCTTCGAGGACGTCCCGGGCGGCCGGGTCGCCGAGGGCGCCCAGGCCCTCGACGCAGGCGAGACCGACCCGCCAGTGCGGGTCGCCGGCCACGAGCCGGCGCTCCAGGACGGTGACGAGGGCGGGGACGGACTCGGGCGCGCGCAGGTCGGCGAGGAGCCGGACCGGCAGGAGGGCGTAGGCGGCCCGTAGTTCGTTGGTGGCCAGCGCGGCGGCGGCGCGTGCGGTGCGCGGGTCGCCGAGCCGGACGAGGGCGTGGGCGGCGGTGACGCAGCGCTCGGGGTCCCGGTGGTTGAGGAGGAGGACGAGGGCCTCGAAGGCGCGCGGATCGCCGGCGGTGCCGAGCCGGTAGGCGGCGATCTCGCGGGCCCAGAGCGGCTGTCCCGGGGCGGTGAGGAGCCGGTGGAGTTCCTCGGGATCCGGGGTGCGGGCGAGTTCTCCGAATGCGGGGGGAAGCTTTCCTTCTTCGTTCTCGATCTGATCGCGCAATCGATCGATCATCGAGCAGAATTCCGGATCTCCGGACTCGATCCCGGAGTTGCCCTCGGCGATTTCCATGAAACCGAGGCTATCCGCGATCCACATCACAATTTCCCGACTTCCCAGGACTGGCGCGCTCGTTACCGGCCGGTTAATCTCAAGTGAGCGGGGAACCCCCGCACTTCTCGCCGCGGCCTGGTGACGCAGCCGTGGCGGGCGCTGGTCGGTTCGGCAGTTCTCGACGTGGCTCAGGGACAGAGCCCGCGTCGTTCCCCTTTTCCTCAAGGCCTCACCGCCGCGTGCTCCGGGGCCCGCGTTCCCGAGCGCGGCGGAGCCGTCTCCGTACACCGTGCCGCCGCCCTCCGTGCGGTCGGCCGCGTTTCCGGTATTTCCGCGCCCTTTTCCCCGTGCGCGCGCACCGCCTTCAGTCGTCACTCTTCCTCTCAGGAGTCCCCTGATGGACACCCCTCTCTCCACCATCGCCGTCGTCGGTCTCGGCACCATGGGCACCGGCATCGCCGACGTCCTCGTCCGGGCCGGCCGCGAGGTCGTCGGCATCGACGTCAGCGAGTCCGCGGCCGCCCGCGCCGTCGCCGCCCTGGAGGCGTCCACGGCCCGCGCCGTGGCCCGTGAGCGCATCACCGAGGACGAGCGGCAGGACGCGCTGGCGCGCTTCCGGGTCTACTCGGACCTCCAGGCCGCCGCCGCGGCCGACCTCGTCATCGAGGTGGTCCCGGAGGCGTACGAGACCAAGCAGGAGGTCTTCCGGGCGCTCGACGGGATCGTCCGCCCGGACGCCATCCTCGCGACCGGCACCAACGCCCTCTCGGTGACCCGGCTCGCCGCCGACTCCGCCCGTCCGGAGCGCGTCCTCGGCCTGCACTTCTTCGCGCCGGTCCAGGCGATGAAGCTGGTCGAGGTCGTCTCCTCGGTGCTGACCGACCCGCGGGCCGTGGAGGCGGTCACCCGGCTCGCCGAGGACCTCGGCAAGGAGCCGGTGGCGGTCGGCGACCGGGCGGGCTTCATCGCGGACGGGCTGCTCTTCGGCTACCTCAACCAGGCCGCGGCCATGTACGAGGCCCGCTACGCCTCCCGCGAGGACATCGACGCCGCCATGAAGCTGGGCTGCGGCCTGCCGATGGGCCCGCTCGAACTGCTCGACCTGGTGGGCATCGACACCGCCCGCACCGTCCTGGACGCGATGTACCAGGCCTCCCACGACCGGCTGCACGCCCCCGCGCCGATCCTGAAGCAGCTCTCCGAGGCCGGTCTCACGGGCCGCAAGGCGGGCCGCGGCTTCTACACCTACGCGGCGCCGGGCTCGGCCGAGAAGGTCGCCGACGCGCTGACCCCGGCGGCCGCGGGCGCCGGGGGCACGGGCCGCGAGGTCCGCTCGGTGGGCGTGGCCGGCTCGGGCACGATGGCCTCCGGCATCGCCGAGGTCTTCGCCAAGGCCGGGTACGACGTCGTCCTCGCCGCCCGGTCGCAGGAGAAGGCGGACGCGGCCAAGGCGTACATCGCGAAGTCGCTGGCCCGCTCGGTGGCCAAGGGCCGGATGACCGAGGAGGCCCGCGAGGAGACGCTGGCCCGGATCGCCCCGGCCGGTTCGCTGGACGCCTTCGCCGACGTCGACCTGGCGGTCGAGGCGGTCGCCGAGGACCTGGCGGTCAAGCAGGAGCTGTTCGGCCGGCTCGACAAGATCTGCAAGCCGGGCGCGGTGCTCGCCACCACGACCTCGTCGCTGCCGGTGGTGGCCTGCGCGAAGGCGACGAGCCGCCCGCAGGACGTCATCGGCATGCACTTCTTCAACCCGGCGCCGGCGATGAAGCTGGTGGAGATCGTCCGTACGGTCCTGACCGCCGACGACGTGCACACCACCGTCCGCGAGGTCACCGCGAAGATCCGCAAGCACGGGGTGGACTGCGGCGACCGGGCCGGTTTCATCGTGAACGCGCTGCTGTTCCCGTACCTGAACAACGCGGTCAAGATGGTCCAGGAGCACTACGCGACGCTGGACGACATCGACACCGCGATGAAGCTGGGCGGCGGCTACCCGATGGGCCCCTTCGAACTGCTCGACGTGGTGGGCCTGGACGTCTCGCTGGCGATCGAGAAGGTGCTGCACCGGGAGTTCCGCGACCCGGGCCTGGCCCCGGCGCCGCTCCTGGAGCACCTGGTGGCGGCCGGCTGCCTGGGCCGCAAGACGGGGCGCGGCTTCCGCGAATATGCCCGGCGCTGAGCCGGAGGAGCCCGCACGGGGGTGGGGAGGGCTCCTGGAGCCCTCCGGGGGCCCGCCCCCGCGGGCGCGCCTTCCTGCACGGATGCAGTACGTTCGGGTCATGCCCAAGGCCGTGAAGACACCCCGTGCCACCTCTTCGCCCGACGCTCAGGAGAGCGCGGCGGGGACCCGTGCCGCCGCGCAGCGGCTGAAGATGCGGCGGGAGCTGGCGGCCGCCGCGATGGAGCTCTTCGCGACGAAGGGGTACGAGGCCACGACGGTCGACGAGATCGCGGCGGCGGCCGGGGTGGCCCGGCGGACGTTCTTCCGCCACTTCCGGTCCAAGGAGGAGGCGATCTTCCCGGACCACGACGACACGCTGGTGCGGGCGGAGGCGGTGCTGAACGCGGCGCCGCCGCACGAGCACCCGCTCGACACGGTGTGCCGGGGCATCAAGGAGGTCATGAAGATGTACGCGGGCTCCCCCGCGATCTCCGTGGCCCGCTACCGGCTGACCCGCGAGGTGCCGACCCTGCGGGAGCGCGAGATCGCCTCGGTGGCCCGCTACGAGCGGCTCTTCACCCGCTATCTGCTCGGCCACTTCGACGAGCGGGACCACCACGACGGCAACGACGACCCGCTGCTCGCCGAGGTGGCGGCCTCGGCGGTGGTCACCGCCCACAACCACGTGCTGCGGCGGTGGCTGCGGGCCGGCGGCCAGGGGGACGTGGAGACCCAGCTGGACCACGCCTTCGCGATCGTCCGGGAGACCTTCGGCTCGGGCATAGGCGCGGGCCGTCCGGCCCCCTCCACGCCGTCCTCCCCCACCGCCCCGCAGACCGTCCGGCCCCCGCGCGAGGCACCGGCGGCGCAGGTCTCCGCCACGGGTGACGTGGTGGTCGCGGTGGCGCGCACCGACGCTCCGCTCGACGAGGTCATGCGGACCATCCAGCAGGCACTCACGAAGGGCTGAGGCCCGCTTCTCCCTCACCTTCGAAGGTCCGACAGGAGGGCCGCCCCCGGTTTCCCGGGGGCGGCCCTCTTCGCATTCCCGCAGCTCAGAGCCGCATTCGATCGATCATCGCTCATCCGTGAGCACCTTTTCGCATCTGAGAGAAATTGTTGGCACGCAGTGCCTTGTCACGTGACACGGCGTGCCATACGTTGATCTCGTCCGGGTGGCCGGAGCATCGGGAAAGCCCGCGCTCCGACTGTCCCCGCGGCCCCACGGCCGTGCGCCCGGACGCCTGCGTCACAGGCAACCCTCGCGCCCCACCGGGCGCCGCCACAGCACCACCCGAGCCGAACCGACGGCACACCTCCACAGCAGCAGCACTCCCCGACGTAACCCTCAGACGTCCGGTCCCCCGGACGCTCTCCGCCGGAGGCACACCGTGAAGGAAATCCTGGACGCGATCCAGTCGCCGGACTCGACGTCCGCCGACTTCGCGAACATCAAGCTCCCCGAGTCGTACCGGGCCGTCACCGTCCACAAGGACGAGGCCGAGATGTTCGCCGGCGTCGCCAGTCGCGACAAGGACCCCCGCAAGTCGCTCCACCTCGACCAGGTGCCGCTCCCCGAGCTCGGCCCGGGCGAGGCGCTCGTCGCCGTCATGGCCAGCTCCGTGAACTACAACTCGGTCTGGACCTCGATCTTCGAGCCCGTCTCCACCTTCGGCTTCCTGGAGCGCTACGGACGGCTCTCCGAGCTCACCAAGCGCCACGACCTGCCGTATCACGTCATCGGCTCCGACCTCGCCGGCGTCGTGCTGCGCACCGGCCCGGGCGTCAACGCCTGGACCCCCGGCGACGAGGTCGTCGCGCACTGCCTCTCGGTCGAGCTGGAGTCCTCCGACGGCCACAACGACACGATGCTCGACCCCGAGCAGCGGATCTGGGGCTTCGAGACCAACTTCGGCGGGCTCGCCGAGATCGCGCTCGTCAAGTCCAACCAGCTGATGCCGAAGCCGAAGCACCTCAGCTGGGAGGAGGCCGCCGCCCCCGGCCTGGTCAACTCCACCGCCTACCGCCAGCTGGTCTCCCGCAACGGCGCCGGCATGAAGCAGGGCGACAACGTCCTCATCTGGGGCGCCTCCGGCGGCCTCGGCTCGTACGCCACCCAGTTCGCCCTGGCCGGCGGCGCCAACCCGATCTGTGTCGTCTCCTCCCCCGAGAAGGCCGACATCTGCCGGGCCATGGGCGCCGAGGCGGTCATCGACCGCAACGCCGAGGGCTACAAGTTCTGGAAGGACGAGCGGACCCAGGACCCGCGCGAGTGGAAGCGGTTCGGCTCCAAGATCCGCGAGTTCACCGGCGGCGAGGACATCGACATCGTCTTCGAGCACCCCGGCCGCGAGACCTTCGGAGCCTCGGTCTACGTCACCCGCAAGGGCGGCACCATCACCACCTGCGCCTCCACCTCGGGCTACATGCACGAGTACGACAACCGCTACCTGTGGATGTCGCTGAAGCGGATCATCGGCTCGCACTTCGCCAACTACCGCGAGGCGTGGGAGGCCAACCGCCTGATCGCCAAGGGCAAGATCCACCCCACCCTCTCGAAGACGTACACCCTGGAGGAGACCGGCCAGGCCGCGTACGACGTCCACCGCAACCTGCACCAGGGCAAGGTCGGCGTCCTCGCGCTCGCGCCCCAGGAGGGCCTCGGTGTCCGCGACGAGGAGCTGCGGGCCCAGCACATCGACGCCATCAACCGCTTCCGCAACATCTGAGCCGGGGACCGCACATGACTGAGCGCCAGAAGGACCGGCCGTGGCTCATGCGGACCTACGCCGGTCACTCGACCGCCGAGGCCTCCAACGAGCTGTACCGGCGCAACCTCGCCAAGGGGCAGACCGGTCTGTCGGTCGCCTTCGACCTGCCGACCCAGACGGGTTACGACCCCGACCACGTCCTCGCCCGCGGCGAGGTCGGCCGGGTCGGCGTCCCGGTCTCGCACCTCGGTGACATGCGCCGGCTGTTCCAGGACATCCCCCTGGAGCAGATGAACACCTCGATGACCATCAACGCCACGGCGATGTGGCTCCTGGCGCTCTACCAGGTGGCCGCCGAGGAGCAGGGTGCGGACATCACCAAGCTCCAGGGCACCACCCAGAACGACATCGTGAAGGAGTACCTGTCGCGCGGGACGCACGTCTTCCCGCCCGGCCCCTCGCTCCGCCTCACGACGGACATGATCGCGTACACGGTCAACAACATCCCGAAGTGGAACCCGATCAACATCTGCAGCTACCACCTGCAGGAGGCGGGGGCCACTCCGGTCCAGGAGATCTCGTACGCGATGTCCACCGCCATCGCGGTCCTCGACTCCGTCCGCGCCTCGGGCCAGGTGCCCGAGGAGCGGTTCGGCGAGGTCGTCGCCCGCATCTCCTTCTTCGTGAACGCGGGCGTCCGCTTCATCGAGGAGATGTGCAAGATGCGCGCCTTCGGCCGCATCTGGGACAAGATCACGCTGGAGCGGTACGGCATCCAGGACGCCAAGCAGCGGCGCTTCCGCTACGGCGTCCAGGTCAACTCGCTCGGCCTGACCGAGGCCCAGCCGGAGAACAACGTCCAGCGCATCGTCCTGGAGATGCTGGCCGTCACCCTCTCCAAGGACGCCCGCGCCCGCGCCGTCCAGCTCCCGGCCTGGAACGAGGCCCTGGGCCTCCCCCGGCCCTGGGACCAGCAGTGGTCCCTGCGCATCCAGCAGGTCCTCGCCCACGAGTCGGACCTGCTGGAGTACGAGGACATCTTCGCCGGCTCGCACGTCGTCGAGGCCAAGGTCGACGCCCTCGTCACCGAGTGCCTCGCCGAGATCGACCGGATCCAGGAGATGGGCGGGGCGATGGCCGCCGTCGAGTCCGGCTACCTCAAGGCCCAGCTGGTCGCCTCGCACGCCGAGCGGCGCGCTCGGATCGAGTCCGGCGAGGACAAGATCGTCGGGGTCAACGTCTTCGAGACGACCGAGCCCAACCCGCTCACCGCCGACCTCGACACCGCCATCCAGACCGTCGACCCGGCCGTCGAGGCCCGGGTGGTCGAGGCCGTCACCCGCTGGCGCGCCGAGCGGCAGGAGTCCACGGACCGGCAGGGCAACGGCGACCCGTTCGTCTTCCCGACCACCCAGCAGGCCCTGGAGCAGCTCAAGGAGGCCGCGCGGGGCACCGAGAACCTCATGGAGGCCACTCTGGAGTGCGCCCGCGCGGGCGTCACGACCGGCGAGTGGGCCGGGGCGCTGCGCGAGGTCTTCGGCGAGTACCGCGCCCCCACCGGCGTCTCCTCCGCGCCGGTCGCCGTGCCGGCCGAGTCCGGCTCGCCGCTGGCCGAGGTCCGCCGCAAGGTCGACCGGACCGCCGCGGACCTGGGCATCGGCAAGCTCCGCTTCCTCGTCGGCAAGCCGGGCCTGGACGGACACTCCAACGGCGCCGAGCAGATCGCCGTCCGGGCCCGCGACGCCGGCTTCGAGGTGGTCTACCAGGGCATCCGGCTCACCCCGGAGCAGATCGTGGACGCCGCCCTGGAGGAGGACGTGCACGCCGTCGGCCTGTCGATCCTCTCCGGTTCGCACGCCCAGCTCGTCCCGGACGTCCTGGACCGGCTGAAGCAGGCCGGCGCGACCGACATCCCGGTCGTGGTCGGCGGCATCATCCCGAACGCCGACGGCGAGGAACTGCGCCGCGCGGGCGTCGCGGCGGTCTTCACGCCGAAGGACTTCGGCATCACGGAGATCATCGGCCGTATCGTCGACGAGATCCGGAAAGCCAACAAGCTCCGCCCCGTGGAAGAAAACGAAAGTACGGAGGTCCTCGCATGACCAGCACCGCCCCTTCCGTGAACCGGCTGCGCCCCCGCCGCTCCTGTCTCGCGGTGCCGGGTTCCAACCCGCGCTTCCTGGAGAAGGCCCAGGGCCTCGCCGCCGACCAGGTCTTCCTGGACCTGGAGGACGCCTGCGCGCCGCTGGCCAAGCCCGAGGCCCGCCACACCATCGTGAAGTTCCTCAACGAGGGCGACTGGACCGGCAAGACCCGCGTGGTCCGCGTCAACGACTGGACGACCCACTGGACGTACCGCGACGTCGTCACCGTCGTCGAGGGCGCCGGCCAGAACCTCGACTGCATCATGCTGCCGAAGGTCCAGGACGCCCAGCAGATCGTCGCGCTCGACCTGCTGCTCACCCAGATCGAGAAGACCATGGGCTTCGAGGTCGGCAAGATCGGCATCGAGGCGCAGATCGAGAACGCCCAGGGCCTGACCAACGTCAACGCCATCGCGCAGGCCTCGCAGCGCGTGGAGACGATCATCTTCGGCCCGGCCGACTTCATGGCCTCCATCAACATGAAGTCCCTCGTCGTCGGCGAGCAGCCGCCCGGCTACCCGGCGGACGCGTACCACCACATCCTGATGAGCATCCTGATGGCGGCCCGCGCCAACAACCTCCAGGCGATCGACGGCCCCTACCTCCAGATCCGCAACCAGGAGGGCTACAAGGCGGTCGCCCGGCGCGCCGCCGCCCTGGGCTTCGACGGCAAGTGGGTGCTCCACCCGGACCAGGTCGCCGCCGCGAACGAGATCTTCTCGCCCTCGCAGGAGGACTACGACCACGCCGAGCTGATCCTCGACGCGTACGACTACTACACGTCCGAGGCCGGCGGGAAGAAGGGCTCCGCGATGCTCGGCGACGAGATGATCGACGAGGCCTCCCGCAAGATGGCCCTGGTCATCTCCGGCAAGGGCCGCGCCGCCGGCATGCAGCGCACGTCGAAGTTCGAGATCCCGGAGGCCTGACCCATGCAGTTCGGACGCACCTACGAGGAGTTCGAGGTCGGCGCGGTCTACAAGCACTGGCCCGGGAAGACGGTCACCGAGTACGACGACCACCTCTTCTGCCTCCTCACCATGAACCACCACCCGCTGCACATGGACGTGAACTACGCGGAGAACACGACCGACTTCAAGCGGAACGTGGTGGTGGGCAACTACATCTACTCGCTGCTGCTCGGCATGTCCGTGCCGGACGTCTCCGGCAAGGCCATCGCCAACTTGGAGATCGAGTCGCTGCGGCACGTGGCGCCGACCTTCCACGGCGACACCATCTACGGCGAGACCACGGTCCTCGACAAGACCCCGTCCAAGTCGAAGACGGACCGCGGGATCGTGTACGTCGAGACCAAGGGCTACAAGCAGGACGGCACCCTCGTCTGCGTCTTCCGCCGCAAGGTGATGGTCCCGACCGCCGAGTACATCGACGCGCGCGGCGGCGAGCAGCCCGGCCGCCCCGAGCTCATCGAGCCTTCCAAGAAGTCGGAGAAGTAAGCCATGGCGCGACTCGCCCAGACCCACGGTCTGACCGATGTCCAGCAGGAGATCCTCGCCACCGTGCGGGACTTCGTCGACAAGGAGATCATCCCTGTCGCGACCGAGCTGGAGCACCGCGACGAGTACCCCCAGCAGATCGTGGACGGGCTCAAGGAGCTCGGCGTCTTCGGTCTGATGATCCCCGAGGAGTACGGGGGCCTGGGTGAGTCGCTGCTCACCTACGCGCTCTGCGTGGAGGAGATCGCCCGCGGCTGGATGTCGGTCTCCGGCATCATCAACACCCACTTCATCGTCGCGTACATGCTGAAGCAGCACGGCACCCAGGAGCAGAAGGAGTACTTCCTTCCGCGGATGGCGGCCGGCGAGACGCGCGGCGCGTTCTCGATGTCGGAGCCGGGCCTCGGCTCGGACGTGTCGGCCATCACCTCGAAGGCGGTCAAGGACGGCGACGAGTACGTCCTCAACGGCCAGAAGATGTGGCTCACCAACGGCGGCACGTCGACGCTGGTGGCCGTGCTCGTCCGAAGTGACGAAGGCCACCCCGAGGGCACGGCGCCCCACAAGTCGATGACGACCTTCCTCGTCGAGAAGGAGCCCGGCTTCGGAGAGGTCCGCCCGGGCCTCACCATCCCCGGCAAGATCGACAAGATGGGCTATAAGGGCGTCGACACGACCGAGCTCATCATGGACGGGCTGCGTATTCCGGCCAATCGTGTCCTCGGCGGCGTCACCGGGCGAGGGTTTTACCAGATGATGGACGGTGTCGAGGTCGGGCGCGTCAACGTGGCGGCCCGTGGTTGCGGCGTCGCGCAGCGTGCGTTCGAACTGGGCGTCCAGTACGCGCAGCAGCGTCAGACCTTCGGAAAGCCGATCGCGCAGCACCAGGCCATCCAGTTCAAATTGGCCGAAATGGCTACCAAGGTCGAGGCCGCCCATGCCATGATGGTGAACGCAGCACGCAAAAAGGACTCCGGGGAACGAAACGACCTCGAAGCAGGGATGGCGAAGTACCTCGCCTCCGAGTACTGCAAGGAGGTCGTGGAGGATGCCTTCCGCATTCACGGCGGCTACGGGTTCTCGAAGGAGTACGAGATCGAGCGGCTCTACCGCGAGGCGCCGATGCTGCTCATCGGTGAAGGTACCGCCGAGATCCAGAAAATGATCATTGGCCGCCGCCTCCTGGAGGAGTACCGCTTCCAGGGCTGATTGTCGGTTTTGAGTCGATTCGGCCGCGAAGAAGATCACACCCCGTGTTCGTCTTCCGGCCGTCGACTCGGTTCCTGGCTTGCCCAGTTGCGCCCCGCAACCGATAGCATCGCCGGAAAGCCGCCGTCCCCCCGTTGCCAGCGCGGCATCATCCGCTACGAAGGTCATCCATGCCCCACAGCCCAGACTCTGCACACCGCGACAGCCTCAAGGGCGCCCGCATCGCACGCGGAGCGTCGCCGTGGCTCCTGCCGACCGTCGCCACGGCGGCGCTCAGCCTCGCGCGCTCCGGCCGCTCGAAGCGCGCCCGGGCCATCGCCGTGCCGACCACCGCGCTCGCGGCCGGCATGCTGTGGTTCTTCCGCGACCCCGAGCGCGAGATCGCTCAGGGCCGGGTCATCTCCCCCGCCGACGGCGTGGTGCAGAGCATCATGCCGTGGAAGGACGGGCGCACCCGGGTCGCCATCTTCATGAGCCCGCTGAACGTGCACGTCAACCGTGCGCCGATGGCCGGCACGGTGACCTCGGTGGAGCACGTCCCCGGCGGCTTCGTCCCGGCCTTCAACAAGGAGTCCGAGAACAACGAGCGCGTCGTCTGGCACTTCGACACCGAGCTCGGTGACATCGAGATGATCCAGATCGCGGGTGCCGTGGCGCGGCGCATCGTGCCGTACATCCCGCAGGGGACGAAGGTCGAGCAGGGTGACCGCATCGGTCTGATCCGCTTCGGCTCGCGCGTCGACATCTACCTCCCGGAGGGTGTCGAGGTCGCCGTCGAGGTCGGGCAGACCACGACCGCGGGGGTGACTCGCATTGACCGTGATTGATCCCGACACACGAGCCGCCGAGTGGGGCGCCGACGCCGATGCGGAGGCGGCCCAGGAGGCGGAGGAGATGCCGCTGTCGCTGAGGCTGTCCATAGCGGACGCCCTCACGCTCGGTAACGCCACGTGTGGCTTCATGGCGGTGTACTTCACCACCACGGGCATCCTCATCCCGCACCTCACCGGCAGCACGGAGACCGGGATGGCGCGCAACAGCGCCGCCACCGCGGTGATACTGATGCTGTGCGCGGCGATCTTCGACCTCTTCGACGGCATCGTGGCGCGCAAGCTCCGCAGCTCGCCGATGGGCGCCGAGCTCGACAACCTCTCGGACCTGATCAGCTTCGGTCTGGCCCCGGCGTACTTCGTGCTCGTCTACGGCATGGTCGCGGACGACGCACAGCAGAAGGTCTCGGCGGTCGCCGCGATCGTGGTGCTGCTCGCCGTGGTGCTGAGGCTGGCGCGGTTCTCCTGCGTGACCATGAAGGACGGCATGTTCCAGGGCATGCCGAGCCCCTTCGGCGCGCTGACGGTGGTCTCGATCATCCTCTTGGAGCTCCCCTTCATCCCGACGCTGCTGGCGATCATCGGCACGGCGTGGCTGATGGTGAGCCGGGTCGAGTACCCGAAGCCGCGGGGCGTCCTCGCGGCGGCCATGCTCAGCTGGATCGTCGGGGCGATGGCCATGCTGGCCGCGTGGGCCTTCGACGCCCCCGGCGGTCAGTTCCTGCTCCAGGCCGGCTGCGCCCTCCAGGTCGTGCTGGGCGCCGTGATCCCCCTCTTCGCGACGGCCCGCCGAGTGAACACCTTCCGCGGCAACCGCCGCGAGAGCCGGGAGGCCCGGCAGGCGGAGGCGGCGCAGCTGCGCTGACCCGCCGTCGTACGGAACGGCCGAAGGGCCCGGAAGCATCGCGCTTCCGGGCCCTTCGTCATGCCGCCAGGAGCTTGTAGTAGAGGGTCGTGGGCCGCAGGACCCCGGACGGGTCCGCGGCGTAGTCGGGGATGGTGCCGGCCGCCGTCCAGCCCGCTCCCCGGTACAGCCGCTCGGCGGGGCTGTCGGTCTGGGTGTCCAGGACGAGGAGGGTGAGGCCGGTGGCGGCCGCGTGGGCCTCGGCGGCGGCCAGGAGGCGCCGGCCGAGCCCCCGGCCGCGGGCCGCGCGGTGGACGAGGAGCCGGGCGATCTCGCCGCGGTGGCGGCCGTTGGCGGTGCCGGCGCGCACGAGGGTGACGGCCCCGGTGACGGCGCCGTCCGGCCCGAAGGCCGCCCACACGTCCCGGGTGCCCGCGGTCCCGGCCCACCAGGCGGCCGCCTCGGCGGGCTCCAGGGGCGCCGGGAAGCCCACGGAGGCGCCGCCGTCCACCGCGTCCACCAGGAGGGCGGCGAGCCCCTCGGCGTGCCGCCGTACGGCGTCGGGGGCGAGGAGCTCGACGCGGTCGCCGGGGGCGAGGCGCTTCTCCAGGCAGAGCAGCCCGGGGCGGTCGTCCCAGGACGGGGCGGGCTCGAAGCCGAGCTTGCGGTAGAGGGCGAGGGGGCCCCGCCGCCACTCCCAGACGGTCAGCCGGACCCGCTCGGCCCCGGCTGCGGCGGCCCGCCGCAGCGCCTCGCCCATCAGCGCTCCCGCGAGTCCCCGGCCGCGGGCGTCCGGTTCGACCCACACCCGCTTGACCTCGGGCACCGGGCCGGCCTTCAGGACGAGGCAGCCGACGGCCTCGCCCGTCTCCGGGGCGGCGGCGAGCAGCACGGTGTCGGCGGCGAAGGCGGCGACGGGGTCCTCGGCCTCGGCGCGGCGGGCGGCCGGGAGGTCGGCGGGCCCGGTCACCGCGGCGCCCTTCTCGGCCTCGGTGGCCAGGTGGTAGGCGGTGAGCAGGGCGGGCAGGCGCGGGTGGGCGGCGTTCTCCTCGATCAGGACGTTCATGGTCCGAGCATCACACCGGAAGATTTCCGCCAGGTGACGCGACCGCGGGGAGAGGACGGGTTCGTCCTCTCCCCGCGGTCGTGTCGGCGCCGGTCAGGGGGTGTAGGTCCGGGCCGCCTCCGCGGCGAAGGGCTGCCGGACCGTACGCATCCCGCCGGGGACCTTCTTGTCGGGCTGGAGGATGACGGACTGGCGCGACGACGGGGCCTTCGGGTCGCTGAAGTCGTGGGTCATGCCGAAGCCGGGGTCGTGGGCGCTGAGGATGAGGAGCGCCTTGGCGACGCCCTCGCGGCTGAGGTCGCCCTTGTCGCACGCCTTCCGCAGGATCTCGCCGAAGGCGGACGCGGCGGTCCAGCCGGCGACGACGCCGTTGTCGAGGCCGTCGTCCGGGTAGGCGGCCGCGTAGTCGGTCGCGAGCTTCTTCGCGACCGGGGTGTCGGCGCCGATGGGGAGGCTCGGGGAGGCGAACCAGTACATCTTCTCCAGGGCCGGACCGGCCTGGGTGCCGAGGAGCTGGGGGGCGAAGGCGGAGTTGTTGCCGACGACGGGGACGCGGAGGCCGGTCGCGGCGGCCACCCCGACCAGGGAGGCGGCCTGGCGCGGTCCTGCGCTGACGAGGACGGCCTTCACCCCGGCCTGCTTGAGGGCGGCGACCTGCGCCGACATGTCGTTGTCGGTCGGCTTGATCTTCTGCTCGACGATGGTCAGGCCGGCCTGCTCGGCGGCGTGCTTCGAGCCCTTGAGGGCGTTCTCGCCGTAGTCGCCCTCGAAGTAGACGTGCCCGAGCTTGTCGCCCTTCGTCAGCCCCTTCTCGGTGACGAGGAAGTCGACGGCGTTGATCGTCTCGACGTCGTAGGTGGCGCCCAGGACGCGGATGTACGGGGAGCCGAGGAGGGAGGCCGACCAGGCCTGGGGCATGACCAGGCCCTTGTCCTGGCCGTCGACGCGCTGCTTGACGGCGGCGACGAACGGGGAGCCGATGAACTGGGGGAAGCCGACGACCTTGGGCTCCAGCTCGGTGTAGGCGGCGAGCGCCTTCTGGGGGTCGTAGCCGTGGTCGCGGACGGTCAGCTCCAGCTTGCGGCCGCAGATGCCGCCGGCGGCGTTGACCTGCTTCACGTACAGCTGCTGGGCCTGGGTGACGCTCTTGCCGAGGGTGGCGTACACGCCGGTCATGTCGGTGAGGGCGCCGAGGGCGATGGTGGTGTCGGTGACGCCCTCGCCGGTCTTGATGCCACCGGCGCCGGTCTCCTTGCCGTCGCCGGTCTTCGCCTTGGAGCTGCATCCCGCGGCGGTGAGCACGACGAGGGTGGCGAGCGCCGCGGCGAGGCCCCGCACGGCCGCCTGTCGTCTGTGGGTCATCGAGTCTCCCCTGAGGGTCGGTGGATCGGGGTTCGCGCGACGAGCCTCACGAGGCCGCCGGGCAGGAAGAGGACGGTGCCGACGACGGCGGCGCCGTAGAGGTAGCGGGCGGCCTCGCCGGGGGCGATGCCGCCGGTGCCGGGGGCGGAGACCAGCGGCAGGGCTTCGGCGTACCGGTTCAGGAGCTGCGGCAGCAGGGCGACGAAGACGCCGCCCGCGACCGCTCCGGCGACGGAGCCGAGCCCGCCGATGACGATCATCGCCAGGTACTCCAGGGAGAGCGCCATGCCGAAGTACTCGGGCACGGTCCGCTGGAAGACCAGGGCGAGCAGGACGCCGGCGAGGCCCGCGTACATGGAGGACAGGACGAAGACGGCGGCGCGGTGCCGGGCGACCGGGATGCCCATGACGCCGGCGGCGATGCGGTGGTCGCGGATGGCGTTCATGGCGCGTCCGGGGCGGCCCCGGAGCACCCCGCGGGCGAACAGGACCCCGCCGAGGAGCAGTGCCAGGCCCAGGTACCAGAGCTTCTCGACGGCGCCGAAGGGCACCTGGGCGACGAGGAGTTCGGTGTCGTCGAAGGTGAGGCCGAAGAGGTTCAGCGGCGGGACCGCGCGGCCGTTGTAGCCGCCGGTGAGGTCGTGGGCGTTGAAGAGGACGTGCTGGCCGATGAAGATCAGCGCGAGGGTGGCGATGCCGAGGTACGCGCCGTGCAGCCGGCCCGCGATGGGGCTGAACGCCCCGCCGGCGAGGCCCGCGAGGCCGACGGCGAGGACGGCGGCGAGCCAGCCGGGCAGACCGAGGCCGGCGAGCCCGTCGGTGCCGTCGCCGGCGAGGGCGCAGTAGCCGTAGGCGCCGACGGCGAGGAAGAAGGCGTGGCCCATGGAGAGCTGGCCGGTGGCGCCGGTGAGGAGGTTGATGCCGATGGCGCCGATGGCGGCGGCGATGGCGAAGAGCCCGGCCTGGAGCCAGAAGCGGTCCAGGTAGAAGGGGAGGACGAGGGCGACGACGCCGCCGAGACCGGCGGCGGCCCGGGCGTAGGCCCCGGCGGGGATCCTGCGGCGCTCAGACACGGGCGAGCTCCTTCGTGCCGAAGAGGCCGGCCGGGCGGATCAGCAGCACGGCGACCATGACCAGGTAGGGGGCGAGGTCGCCGATCCCGCGGCCGAGGAAGGCCAGGTCGGACTGGTAGCCGGTGGCGAGGGACTCGGTGACGCCGACGATCAGTCCGCCGGCGAGCGCGCCGGTGGTGGAGTCGAGGCCGCCGAGGATGGCGGCGGGGAAGGCCTTGAGGGCGGCGAGCGAGGTGCTCTTCTCCAGGCCGGGGGTGGGGAAGACGGTGAGGAAGAGCGCGGCGACGGCCGCCAGGCCCCCGGCGACCGCCCAGGCGCCGAGCGAGACCCTGCCGAGCCGTACGCCCATCAGGGCCGCGGTCTCCTGGCTCTCGGCGGCGGCCCGCATGGCCACGCCCCAGGAGGTGTGCCGGAAGGCGAGCAGGAAGGCGGTGATGAGGAGGGCGGCGGCGAGCAGGGCGGCGATCCGGGTCTCGGCGATCGTCACCGGGCCGAGGGTGACGACGGCGTCGCCCCACGGGTCGCCGAGGGCGAGGATGTCGGTGCCGATCCGGCGGGTCAGCTCGGTGGCGAGGAGGATGTCGACGCCGATGGTGACGATGGCGAGGACGCTGTGGTCGGAGCCCCGGTGGCGGCGCATGACGAGGAACTCGACGGCGGCGCCGACGACGGCCGCGCCCGCGACGCCGGCGGCCAGCGCGGGCCAGAAGCCGAGCGGTTCGTGGAGGACGGCGACGAGGTAGCCGCCGGCCAGGAGCAGCGAGGCGTGGGCGAAGTTGACGACCTCGGTGGCGCGGAAGATGACGACGAAGCCGAGGGCGATGAGGGCGTAGACGGAGCCCAGGGAGAGCCCGTTGATGAGGAACTCCGCGAAGGTGCTCACGCGGCGGTCTCCTCTCCGAGGTAGGCGCGGACGACCGCCGGGTCGTTCTGTACGTCGGCGGGGCTGCCGTCGGCGATGCGGCGGCCGAATTCGAGGACGGTGACGGAGTCGGCGAGCCGCATGACGAGGCCCATGTCGTGCTCGACGAGGAGCACGGAGATGCCGAGGCCGTCGCGGACGCCGGCGATGACGGCGGCGGTGCGGCGGCGTTCGTCGGCGGTCATGCCGGCGACGGGTTCGTCGAGGAGGAGCAGGGTGGGCTCCATGCAGAGGGCGCGGGCCAGTTCGGCGAGTTTCTGCTGTCCGTACGGGAGGGAGCCCGCGGGTTTCGCGAGCTGGTCGCCGAGGCCGACGAAGTCGGCGATCTCGCGGACCCGGGCCCGGTGCCGGGCCTCCTCGCGGGCGGCGGACGGCAGCCGGAGCCCGGCGGCGAGGAAGCCGGTGCGGGTGAGCCGGTGGCGGCCGAGCATGAGGCTGTCCTCGACGGTGGCGCGCGGCGGCAGCGCCAGGTTCTGGAAGATCCGGCCGACGCCGAGGTCCGCGATCCGGTGCGGGGGCAGTTCGGTGAGCTCGTGGCCGCCGAGGCGTACGGAGCCCGAGGTGGCCCGGTACACGCCGGAGAGCACGTTGAAGCACGTGGACTTGCCGGCGCCGTTGGGCCCGATGAGGGCGTGCACGGTGCCGGGGCGGACGGTGAAGTCGACGGCGTCGAGGGCGGTGAGTCCGGCGAAGCGGACGGTGAGGCCGGTGACGGTGAGGGCGGGGACGTCGTCGCGGGCCGGTGCGGGGCCGGGCGCGGGGGTGCGGGGGGCGGGCACGGCCGGCTCGTCCGGGGTGGTCATCGGGGTGTCTCCTTGCGGCGCGGGCCGCGGGCGGGGGCCCGGGCCGCTTCGTCCCAGCGGGACAGGACGGGGTGGGCGGCGCGGGCGCGGGCGGCGTCCTCCGCCGCCTCGGCGTCCACGACGCCGAGGTAGCGGCGGCGGACCTCGTCCGAGGCGGCGAGTTCGTCGGCGGGGCCGGCGAGGGTGACCTCGCCGACCTCCAGGACGTACGCGTGGGAGGCGAGCTTCAGGGCCAGCGCCGCGTTCTGCTCGACGAGGAGGACGGCCGTGCCCTGGGCGTTGATCTCCCGGACGGCGTCGGCGATCCGGGCGGCCATCAGCGGGGCGAGCCCGAGCGAGGGCTCGTCGAGGAGGAGCAGTTCGGGGGCGGCCATGAGGGCGCGGCCGACGGCGAGCATCTGCTGTTCGCCGCCGGAGAGCAGCCCGGCGGGCTGCCGGGCGCGCTCGGCGAGGACGGGGAAGAGTTCGTGGACGCGGCGCAGGGCGGCGGCCTTGGCGGTGCGGTCGCCGCGCCGGGCGAGGCCGCCGGCCCGGAGGTTGTCCTCGACGGTCATGCGGGCGAAGACCTGGCGGCCCTCGGGGACCTGGCAGACGCCGGCGGCGACGACGCGGTCGGGCGGCAGCCCGTCGAGCGGCCGGCCGGCGGCGGCGACCGTGCCGGAGACCACGGCGCCGCCGTGGAACCGCAGGGTGCGCGAGACCGCCCGCAGCAGTGTGGACTTGCCGGCGCCGTTGCCGCCGAGGACGGTGACGACGGCCCCGGCGGGCACGGTCAGCGAGACGCGCCTCAGCGCGTGCACCGGTCCGTATCCCGCCGTCAGGTCCGTCACCGTCAGGGCGGGTGCGGTACCTCCCATGACTCCCCTTTCCCCGGCCGCCGTTGTTACCCGTGCGTGCTACTCGGCCGTTCGGTCGCTCACCCCAGCACCGCGCCGGAGGGTCCGTCCACGCCCGGCGCCGCAATCGCTGCCGTTGACCAGCGGGGCCGCCGGAGGGCTGTGCACGCGCACAACACCGCGCGTCAGGGCGTTGCCGTGGGGCGCGGGGCAGTGGATGCTCCCGGCATGGGACGGCGCAGACGGCGGACCGGTGACGACTGGAAGGTGCTCGCGCGTGCGTGCACGGCGCTTCTGGAGCGGGTGCCGGAGCTGGTGGACGAGCATCTGGCGGAACTGCACGCGTACGAGCCCGCCTACGGGCGGATCGTGCCGTACGACCAGCACTGGCAGGAGGCGCACGAGGCGATCAGGATCGGCATCGAGATGATCTCGGCTCCCCGGCACTCGCCCCGGCGGGACCTGGAGCACGCGGAGCTGATGGGCCGGCGGCGGGCCGAGCAGGGCATGCCGCTGGAGCTGGTGGTGCACGCGTACCGGCACGCGGGGCATCTGGTGTGGGACGCGCTGATCGAGGGCGCGGGCCCGGACGCGGCCCAGCTGGCGGCGCTGATGCAGTCGGCGACGACCGTGTGGTCGGCGGTGGACGCCCAGGCGGACCGGGCCTCGGAGGCGTACCGGGCGACGGAGGCGGAGCTGCGCCGGCGCACGGACGAGCAGCTCCAGGCGCTCCTCGACGCCCTCCTGGAGGGAGAGCGGACGCCGGAGGTGGTGGCGCGGGCGGCGGCGGGCCTGGATCTGCCGGAGCTCGGGCGGTACGCGGTGGTGGTGCTGCGGCCGGACCGCCGGGAGGAGCGGGAGCCCTTCCACCGCCAGGTGCGGGCGGAGGGGTTGCGGTTCCTGTGGCGGATGCGGGCGGACTGCGAGATCGGGGTGGTGGCGCTCGCCGAGGGCACGGGCCTCGACGCGCTGGCGGAGCTCCTCGACGGGCGGGCCCCGGGCCCGGGCGGCATCAGCCCGGTCGTCACGGGCCTGACGGAGCTGGGTCGCGCCCGCCGGCTCGCGGAACTCGCCCTGCGCACCTGCCCGCCCGGCAGCCGTCAGGTGGTCCGCCTGGACCGGCGGATGGCGGGCGCCCTGATCGTCGGCCGGCCGGATCTGGCGGAGCTCCTGGTGACGGACGTCCTCGGCGGCCTGCTGGAACTGGACCCGGCGGACCGCGCGGTCCTCCTGGAGACGCTGGACGCCTGGCTGGACTGCGAGGGCTCGGCGGGCCGCGCGGCGGGCCGTCTCTACTGCCACCGCAACACCGTCTTCAACCGGCTGCGGCGCCTGGAGCAGTTGACGTCCCGGTCGCTGTCCCGGCCGCGGGACCTGACGGAGATGACGCTGGCCCTGGACGCCTTCCGGCTGACGGCGCAGGGGTGAGGCTCGGGGCCGGACGCCCGGGGCGTCCGGCCCGGGCGCGCTACGCCAGGAAGTCGCGGGCGATGTGCGCGGCGACCTCTTCCAGGAGGGGGCCGGCGTTCGGGATGGACTTGGCCGGGTCCGGCTCCAGGGCGGAGAGGGGGTAGGCGCGGCGGATGCCGGCGGCGCCGAGGGTCTCGGGCGGGAGGGCCAGGCGGCCGCAGACCGCGACGACCTCCTTGCCGGCCGCGCGGGCCGCCGCCGCGACGCCCGCGGGGGCCTTGCCGTGGAGGGTCTGCTCGTCGAGGGAGCCCTCGCCGGTGATGACGAGGGTGGCGCGCTCCAGGGCGGGGGCGAAGCCGAGGACCTCCAGCATCAGCTCGATGCCGGGGCGGAAGCCCGCGCCGAGGAGGAGGGCGCCGTAGCCGATGCCGCCGGCGCCGCCCGCGCCGGGCGAGGCGGCGAGTTCGGTGGCCTTCGGCCCGATCGTCTTCTCCAGGACCCGGGCGTAGTGCGCGAGGGCCGTGTCCAGGGTCTCGACGTCCTCGGGCGTGGCGCCCTTCTGCGGGCCGTAGACGGCGGGCGCGCCCTTGGGGCCGGTCAGCGGGTTGTCCACGTCGCTGGCGAGGACGAGATCGACGTCGGCGAAGCGCGGGTCGAGGGCGGTCAGGTCGGCGGAGGCGAGCTCCGCGAGGGCCGCGCCGCCGGGGCCGACGGGTTCGCCGTCGGCGTCGAGGAAGCGGGCGCCGAGCGCGGCGAGCATGCCGGCGCCGCCGTCGGTGGTGGCGCTCCCGCCGACGCCGAAGACGATCGTGGTGGCGCCGGCGTCGAGCGCCGCGCGCAGCAGCTCGCCGGAGCCGTACGTCGTGGCGGTCAGCGGGGCGAACGTGCCGGCGGGGAGGAGCTGGAGGCCGGACGCCTCCGCCATCTCGACGACCGCGGTGGTGCCGCGCAGCGCGAACGCGGCGGTGACCGGGTCGCCGACCGGTCCCGTCACCCGTACCTCGTGGCGGTCGAAGCCCGCCGCGACGGCCGCCGCGACCGTGCCGTCGCCGCCGTCGGCGACGGGCAGGGCCTCGACCGAGAGGCCGGGGACGACCCTCCGGAGCCCCGCCGTGACCCGCTCCGCGACCTGCACGGCCGTGAGCGAGCCCTTGAACTTGTCGGCCGCCACGAGCACGTGAGCGACCTGAGTTGCTGCTCCGTCCGTCACCTTGCATCCCTTGCTTTCGAACAGGCAGTCGCGCCAGGGCCGACCCTATCCGTACGGCCAGACGGCGTGCCACCCCCGGGTAAAGGGAAATGTCCCACCATAGTGGGCTCACATGAGCACGGATATGAACGAGGGGCCGTCCCCGGATCACGTACCGGAACGGCACGCGCCCGACGCGCGGGTCATCGGGATCGGCGTGGCCGCCGTCGTGGGGGTGGTCGCCTGGGCGGCACTCGGCAAGGACTCCTTCGACAGCGCCTCCTCCGCCGCCCTCTCCTGGGTCCTCTCCAACTTCGCCTGGCTGTTCGTGGTCGCCGCGGACGCCTTCCTGGTGCTGTGCGTGGTGCTCGCCCTGAGCCGGTTCGGCCGGATCCGGCTCGGCGCGGACGACTCCGAGCCGGAGTTCACCAACCTGGCGTGGATCGCGATGATGTTCAGCGCCGGCATGGGCATCGGCCTGATGTTCTACGGCGTCGGCGAGCCGCTCCAGCACTTCCTGACCCCGCCGCCGGGCGGCGGCCCGGCGGGGACGGGCGCGGCGGCCCGGACGGCGATGGAGTACTCCTTCTTCCACTGGACGCTGACGCCGTGGGCGATCTACGGCATCGCCGGCCTGGCCCTGGCGTACGCGGGTTTCCGCAAGGGCCGCGGCAACCGGCTGAGCAGCGCCTTCGTCCCGCTCCTGGGCGAACGCCGGGCCGCGTCCTGGCAGGGCAGGGCGATCGACCTTCTCGCGGTCTTCGCGACCGTCTTCGGCACGGCGACCAGCCTGGGCCTGGGCGCGCTCCAGGTGGCGGAGGGGCTGAACCTCACGATGGGCGTCGAGGCCTCCACGACCACCGAGCTGATCATCATCGTCTCGCTGTCGGCGGCGTTCGTCCTGTCGGCCTTCTCGGGCCTGCACAAGGGCGTGAAGTGGCTGTCGACGCTGAACATCGTGCTCGCCGCCTGCCTGGCGCTCTTCGTCTTCCTGCTCGGGCCGACCGTGTACGTCCTCGACACGATCCCGGCCTCGGTCGGCGGTTACCTCCACGAGCTGCTGCCGATGGCCAGCCGCACCGGCGCGTTCACCGACCGGGACTGGCTGGGCGCGTGGACGATCTTCTACTGGGCCTGGTGGCTGTCCTGGGCGCCGTTCGTCGGCACGTTCATCGCCCGGATCTCCCGCGGCAGGACGATCCGGGAGTTCCTGGTGGGGGTGCTGCTCGTGCCGTCCGGGGCGACGGTCGTCTGGTTCTGCGTGATGGGCGGCACCGCGATCCGCCTGGAGTCGACCGGCGAGGCCGACCTTGCGACGGCGGTGAAGGACGGGGCGGAGGCCTCGCTCTTCGCGATGCTGGAGGCGCTGCCGCTCGGCACGTTCACCTCGGTCGTGGCGATGCTCCTGGTGATGACGTACTTCGTCACCAGCGCCGACTCGGCCTCGCTCGTCATGGGCTCGCTGACCAGCCGCGGCTCGCTGCACCCGCCGACCTGGCTGGTGGTGACCTGGGGCGTGCTCATGGCGGCCGTCGCCGCCGTGCTCCTGGTCGCGGGCGGCCTGAACTCCCTCCAGACGGCGACGATCCTGGTGGCCCTGCCGTTCGTCGTGGTGATGCTGCTGCTCTGCTGGGCGCTGGTGCGGGAGCTCCGCGAGGACCCGGGCGCGGGCCCGGCCCGCCACCACGCCCTGCACGGCATGCGGGACGCGGTACGGGCCCTGGTCGGCGAGGCGATGACCGAGCAGGGCAGCGGCTCGCGGCACCACCGGCTGCGCCGCGCGGCCCGCTCCCGCACCGACGCGGAGGGCGACGAACCGCCGCGGGACGGAGGGGCGTGACGGGCGGCCCGGCGGCGCGTCGACCGGCGGCGGCTGCGGCTGCGGCTGCGGAGGTACCGGGGCCCGCCGCGCGGCCGGGCGCGCGGCCCGGTGTACGGCTTCGCCGGGGCGCGGGCCCGTCGACCGCCCGCGCGGACGCCGCACCTGGCTACGCTGGCGCCGTGACTGTCACCGATTACGCCACGTACATCGCCGGCCTCCCCCGGGTCCTCGCCGGTGCCGCCGTGCTCTTCCGGGACGGCCGGGGCCGGATCCTCGTCGTGGAGCCGACCTACCGCGAGGGCTGGGTCCTGCCGGGCGGCACGGTCGAAGCCGACGCGGGCGAGACGCCCCGGCAGGCGGCCCGCCGGGAGACCCTGGAGGAGATCGGCCTGGACGTGCCGCCGGGCCCGCTGATCGCGGTGGACTGGTCGCAGAGCCCGGCCCGGCCTCCGGTGGTGGCCTATCTGTACGACGGCGGGGTGCTCCCCGAGGAGCGGTTCGCGGAGATCCGGCTCCCGGAGGCCGAGCTGGCCTCCTGGAAGCTGATCGAGCCGGCCGAGGTGCCGGCCCACCTCCAGGGCAGCCTCGGCCCCCGGGTGCTGGCCGCCCTGCGCGCCCTGGCCGACGGGAGCGGCCCGGCAGAGCTGGTGAACGGCCTGCCCGCGCAGGCCTGACCCCCCGTCACCCGGGGGCGGTGGTCATCCCTGCGGGGGCTCCGGCGGCAGCGTCTCGCCGGTGCGGTTCGCCTCGTCGCGGGTGGCGGTCCTCGCCTCCGTGCGGTGGCCGCGCGCGATGTAGTCGCGCACGACGGCCTCCACGGCGTCCTGCGGGCTGCCGACGCCCGCCAGGACCATGACTTCCACGACGAGTTCGGCGTCGAGCGCGATGTTCACCTTGGCCATGTGCGGAACCTAGCACCGGGAAACCCGGTCGCGGGAGCCGGTCGGGGATGCCTACCCTCCCGCCATGACGATGGTCGCGATCCTCAGCGGTGCCGGTATCTCCACGGACTCGGGCATCCCGGACTACCGGGGGCCGAACGGCCTGTGGCGGCGGGACCCCGAGGCCGAACGGCTGGTCACCTACGGGCCGTACATGGCCGACCCGGAGGTCCGCCGCCGCTCCTGGCTGATGCGGCGCGACGCCCCGGTCCTGACGGCGGAGCCCAACGCGGCGCACCGCGCGATCGCGGCGTACGAGCGGACAGGGAACGCGCTGCGGGTGATCACGCAGAATGTGGACGGTCTGCACCAGGCCGCCGGGGTGCCGGACCGCAAGGTGTTCGAACTGCACGGCACCGCCCGCTCGGTGGTGTGCACGGCCTGCCACGCCCGCTCGTCGATGGCCGCGGCCCTGGAGCGGCTGGACGCCGGTGATCCGGACCCCGCCTGCCTGGACTGCGGCGGGATCCTGAAGCCGGCGACCGTGATGTTCGGGCAGCGCCTCGACCCGGTGGTCCTCGGCAACGCGATGTCCGTGGCCAAGGCCGCCGAGGTGTTCGTCGCGGTCGGCACGAGCCTCCAGGTGCAGCCCGCGGCCTCGCTGGCCGGCATCGCGGCCGAGCACGGGGCCCGGCTGATCATCGTGAACGCCGAGCCGACCCCGTACGACCCGCTGGCCGCCGAGGTCCTGCGCGAACCGATCGGCACCGCCCTGCCGGCGCTCTTGGAGCGGCTGGGCTGACTAGGGCCTGTCGTCAAACTCCCGCCTGCCCCACACGCACTCTCGCCGCACCGGGCACAAGGCCGAGTACGTCCCGTACGAGGCCTCGCGCCCGGCACGCCGAGAGCACGCACCTGACGCCGCGGGGCCGCCCTCCGGGCGACGGCGGGAGTTTGACGACAGGCCCTAGAACAGCGCGTCCGGGGCGGCCGCGCCCGACTCGAAGGCGAGCAGCCGCCGCTTGCGGTCCAGGCCGCCGCCGTAGCCGGTGAGGCTGCCGCCGGAACCGATGACGCGGTGGCAGGGGACGATGACGCTGACGGGGTTCTTGCCGTTCGCCAGGCCGACCGCGCGGGAGGCGCTCGGGGTGCCGAGGGCCTCGGCGAGTTCGCCGTACGTGCGGGTCTCCCCGTACGGGATGAGCCGGAGCTGCTCCCAGACGCGCAGCTGGAACGGGGTGCCCTCCAGGTGGAGCGGCAGGTCGAACTCGGTGAGCTCGCCGTCGAAGTAGGCGTCGAGCTGGCGGATCACCTCACCGAACGGGCGGGGGTCGCGCTCACCGAAGCTCTCCTCGGGCGGGCGGTGGCGCTGGCCGGTCATGTGGACGCGGCTGAGGACGCCGTCGACGGCCACCAGGGTCAGCGGCTCGTAGGGGCTGTCCACGACCGTGTGCACGACCGTGCGGGACGCGGCGGTGCGGAGCATGGCGGAACTTCCTTAGGCGGGGAGGTGGTTGATGGGGTGGCTGTCGGTCGCCCAGAGGTACTGGACGGCGTACGCGCGCCAGGGCGCCCAGTCGGCGGAGCGGGCGGTGAGCGCGCCGGGACTGCCGGGCAGGCCGAGGCCCACGGCGGCGCGGCGGATGCCGAGGTCGCCGGGGAGGAAGGCGTCGGGGTCTCCGAGCGCCCGCATGGCGATGATCTCGGTGGTCCAGGGGCCGAAGCCGGGCAGCGCGAGCAGCCGGGCGCGGGTCTCGGCGCGGTCGGTGTCCGGGCCGAGGGCGAGGCTGCCGTCGGCGAGCGCGCCGACGAGGGTCAGCAGGGTGGTGCGGCGGCTCCGGGGCAGGGCCAGGGTCTCGGGATCGAGCGCGGCCAGCGCCCCGGGCGTCGGGAAGAGGTGCGTGAGGCCGCCCTCGGGATCCTCGACGGGCACACCGTGGGCGGTGACGAGCCGGGCCGCGTGAGTGCGGGCGGCGGCCGTGGAAACCTGCTGGCCGAGGACGGCCCGGACCGCGAACTCGGCCGGGTCGACGGTGCCCGGGACGCGGCGGCCGGGCGCCTTGTCGACGAGCGGGGCGAGCAGCGGGTCGGCGCGCAGCCGGTCGTCGACGGCGACGGGGTCGGCGTCGAGGTCGAGGAGGCGGCGGCAGCGGCTGATCGCGTGGGTGAGGTCCCGGGGGTCGGTGAGCGAGAGCCGGCAGGCGATGTGGTCGGGGCGCGGGGCGAGCGCGACGATCCCGTGCCCGTACGGGAGGGCGAGGGTGCGGCGGTAGGCGCCGTCGCGCCACTCCTCGACGCCCGGGACGGCGGTGGCGGCGAGGTGGCCGAAGAGGTTGGACGGCTCCAGCGGGGCGCGGAAGGGCAGCCGCAGGCTGATCACGCCGGGCGGGTGGGGCGCGGCGGGCCGGGCCGCGCGGGCGCGCAGTTCGCCGGGGCTGAGGTCGAAGACCTGGCGGACCGTGTCGTTGAAGGAGCGGATGGAGGAGAAGCCGGCGGCGAAGGCGATCTCGGCGAAGGGCAGCGCCGTCGTCTCGACGAGGGTGCGGGCGGTCTGGGCGCGCTGGGCGCGGGCCAGGGCGAGCGGGCCCGCGCCCAGCTCGGCGAGGAGCTGGCGCTCGATCTGCCGGGTGGACCAGCCGAGGCGGCGGGCGAGCCCGGGGACGCCCTCCCGGTCGACGACCCCGTCCTGGATCAGGCGGACGGCGCGGGCGACGGCGTCGGCCCGCACGTTCCACTCCGGGGAGCCGGGGCTGGTGTCGGGCCGGCACCGCTTGCAGGCCCGGAACCCGGCCCGCTGGCAGGCGGCGGCGCTGGGGTGGAACTCCATGTTCTCGGGCTTGGGCGGGACGGCCGGGCAGCTGGGGCGGCAGTAGATCCGGGTGGTGCGGACCGCGGTGAAGAAGACGCCGTCGAAGCGGGCGTCCTTGGACTGGACGGCCCGCACACAGCGCTCGGTCTCGGTGTGCATGGATCCAGGATCGAGGATGCGCGGGCCCTCCGGCTGGCAGAAAAACGACATGGACGTTCAGCCGGAGACCGGCACCGTCCGGAAGTGGGTGGTGATCCGCCCGTCGTCGCCGAGGACGTGGAAGGCGACACCGGGCGGGGTGTCCAGGTGGACGTGCGGGCTGTCGGGGCCCGGGTGCTCCCAGGGCAGCCGGATGGTGGAGACGGTGCCGGGGGCGACCAGCAGCGGACGGCCGGCGAAGGTGGTGGCGGCGGCGGTGTGGGCGTGGCCGGCGAGGAAGGCGGTGAGGTGGGGGTGGCGGGCGGCGAGCGCGGCGAGCCGGTCCTCGCCGTACTGCCGGATCTCGTCGACGTACGGGGTGTGCAGCGGCACCGGCGGGTGGTGGAAGGCGACGAGGACGGGCGTGTCGTGCGGGGTGTCGGTGAGGACGCGGTCCAGCCACTCCAGGGTGGTGTCCTCCAGGTGGCCGTCGTGCTTGCCGGGGATCGAGGAGTCGCAGACGGCGAGGACGAAGCCGTCACCGCGCAGCACCTGGTCGACGGGGGCGGTGGGCGCCGGGTCGCCGTCCTCCTGGAGCAGCGGCGCGAGGCCCGCCCGGAAGGCGGCGCGGTCGTCGTGGTTGCCGGGGCAGACGACGAGCGGGTGGCGGCCGGTCAGGAGCGCGCGGGCGGCGTCGTACTCGGCGGGGGCCCCGGTGTCGGCGATGTCACCGGAGACGAGGACGGCCGCCAGGTCGTACGGGAGCTCCTCCAGGTGGCGCAGGACGGCGCGTGTGCGCGCGGTGGCGCGCTCCTGCGCGTCGATGTGGATGTCGCTGACGTGGGCGATGACGATCACGCGCGGGCCTCCGGCGGTCGGGGTGGACGGTGGTTCACCCGGTCGACCGTACGGTGATCACGCGGGGCTCGTAAGGGCCACCGCCCGGGAGGTGGCCCCGCTCGCTCACTCGAAGCGGGCGGGGTCCCCGGCGCCGACGCGGACGATCTCGGGGTCGCCGCTGGAGAAGTCGACGACGGTGGTGGGCACGGTGCCGCATTCGCCGGAGTCGAGGACGGCGTCCACCTGGTGGTCGAGGCGCTCCTTGATCTCCCAGCCCTGGGTGAGCGGCTCCTCCTCGTCGGGCAGCAGGAGGGTGCTGGAGAGCAGGGGTTCGCCGAGTGACGCGAGCAGCGCCTGGGTGACGACGTGGTCGGGGATGCGGACGCCGACGGTCTTCTTCTTCGGGTGGAGGAGCTGCCGGGGCACCTCCTTGGTGCCGGGCAGGATGAAGGTGTACGCGCCGGGGACGGCGGACTTGACGGCGCGGAAGACCCGGTTGTCGATGTGCACGAGCTGGCCGAGCTGGGCGAAGTCCGCGCACATGAGGGTGAAGTGGTGCCGGTCGTCGAGGCGGCGGATCTCCCGGATGCGGGTGAGTCCCTCGTGGTTGCCGATCCGGCTGCCGAGGGCGTAGCAGGAGTCGGTGGGGTAGGCGATGAGCCCGCCCTTGCGGATCGAGTCGGCCACGCCGTCGATGATGCGCGGCTGCGGGTTCTCGGGGTGCACGTCGATGTACTTCGCCATGGGTCCGAGTCTAGGTTCCCCGGCCGTCGGACTTCCTGAGGTGGCGCCAGACGTCCTTGGCGGCGTTGTGCCCGGACATGCCGTGGACGCCGGGGCCCGGCGGGGTGGCGGAGGAGCAGAGGAAGACCGCGGGGTGGGGGGTGCGGTACGGCCACGGGGAGAGGGTGGGGCGCAGCAGGAGCTGGAGGCCGCGGGCGGCGCCGCAGGCGATGTCGCCGCCGATGTAGTTGGCGTTGCGTGCGGCGAGTTCGGGCGGTCCCGCGGTGGCGCGGGCGAGGATCCGGTCGCGGAAGCCGGGGGCGAAGCGCTCGATCTGCCGCTCGATCGCGTCGGTGAGGTCGCCGCGCCAGCCGTTGGGCACGTGGCCGTACGCCCAGAAGACGTGCTTGCCCTCGGGGGCGCGGGTGGGGTCGACGAGGCTGGGCTGGGCGGTGATGAGGAACGGCGTCTCGGGGGCGGAGCCGGAGGAGGCCTGGCGCAGGGCGGTGTCGATGGCGCGGGCGGTGGGGCCGACCTGCACGGTGCCGGCCCGGCGGGCGGCCTCGGCGGTCCACGGGACGGGCCCGTCGAGGGCGTAGTCGATCTTGAAGGCGGAGGCGCCGTACCGGTAGTGGGCGTAGTGGTGGGCGCCGAAGCCGGTGATGCGGGCGAGGGCGGTGGGCGAGGTGTCGAAGAGGTAGGCGCGGGCGGGCGGCAGGTCGTCGAGGCGCTTGACCTCGTAGCCGGTGTGGACGGTGCCGCCGAGCTCGGTGAGGTACGCGGTGAGGGCGTCCGGGATCGCCTGGGAGCCGCCGCGGGGCACCGGCCAGCCGACGGCGTGCGCGGCGAGCGCGAAGACGAGGCCGACGGCGGAGGTGGCGAGGCCGTCGAGCGGCGCGATGACGTGGCCGACCAGACCGGCGAAGAGGGCGCGGGCCTTCTCGTCGCGGAAGCGGCGCAGCAGCCAGGTGGAGGGCGGCAGTCCGGTGAGGCCGAAGCGGGCGAGGCCGACCGGGTCGCGGGGCAGCGCGGTGAGCGGCAGCTGCATGAAGTCGCGGAAGAGCGCCTCCCACCGGCCGAGGAAGGGGGTGACGAGTCGGCGGTAGGTGCCGGCGTCGCGCGGCCCCAGGGAGGCGGCGGTCTCGGCGACGGAGCGGGAGAGGACGACGGCGGTGCCGTCGTCCCAGGGGTGCGCCATGGGCAGTTCGGGGTGGAGCCACTCCAGGCCGTACCGGTCGAGCGGCATGGTTCGGAAGACCGGCGAGCCGACGCCCAGCGGGTGGACGGCGGAGCAGGGGTCGTGGCGGAAGCCGGGAAGGGTCAGCTCCTCGGTGCGGGCTCCGCCGCCGACGGTCTCCTTCGCCTCGAACACGGCCACCGAGTGGCCGCGGCGGGCCAGCTCCACGGCGGCGGTCAGTCCGTTGGGCCCGGCCCCCACGACGACGGCGTCGAGCAGTGACGTCACCTCGGGCTCCTCAGGTCGGCCGGTGGTCGGACAGGGCCAGGATAGGCCCGCCCGCTCCGGTGGTCGCGGCTCGGCCCGGGCAGGGTCCGGCGGCACGGCCGGCCCGGTCGTGTGACCATCCGTCAGTCCCCGGCCGGAGCGGCGGCGAGGAGGGCGCGGACGCGCTCGGCGGTGGCGGCGTCCCGGGCGGCGGTGAAGGGCAGCGCGTTCCCCCCGGCGATCCGGAACGGCTCGCCGGCGACGGTGGTCTGCGCGCCGCCCGCCTCCGTGACCAGCAGCAGCCCGGCCGCGTGGTCCCAGGCGTACTCCCAGTTGAACGCGGTGGCGTCGAGCGTGCCGCGGGCGATCGACAGGTACTCCAGGCCGGCCGAGCCGCACGGCCGGGGCCGGACGCCCTCGGTGTGGAGCCCGAGGAGGGCCCGCTTCTGCTCGGGCGTGGAGTAGTCGGGGTGCGAGGTGGCGACCTCCAGGACGGCGCCCGGCGCGGGCGAACCGGACCGGATCCGCTCGCCGTTGAGCACCGCGCCGCGGCCCCGCACGGCGACGGCCAGCTCGCCCAGGGCGGGCGCGAACGTCCAGGAGGCGAGGAGCTCGCCGTGGTGGGCGAGGGCGACGAGGGTGCAGAAGGCCGGGTCTCCGTGGACGAACTGGCGGGTGCCGTCCACCGGGTCGACGATCCAGACCGGCGCGTCGCCGCGCAGCGCGTCGTACCGGTCGGGCTCGGCGTGGACGGCCTCCTCGCCGACGACGACGGAGCCCGGCAGCAGCGCGGTCAGCGCCCGGGTCAGGTGCTCCTCGGCGGCCCGGTCGGCGACCGTCACCAGGTCGTACGGCCCCTTCTTCTCGACGATCTCGTGGTCGGCGAGCTGCCGGAAGCGCGGCATGACCTCCACCGCGACCGCCTTGCGGACCGCCTCCTCCACCTCCGTCGTACCGCCGCCGAGAACGTGCTCAAGGAAGGACTCGATCATGCGTCCAGCTAAGCACGCGGGTCCGACAACCGGTACACCCCGGGGACCTCGGGCGGGTCCTCGGGCGGGTGTGTCTAGGTTCTCGTCAGGTCGCGGACCAGGCGGGTGAGCCGGGGGGACGGGGTGACCTGCAACTCCGCCTGGAGCAGCCGCCGGTAGTCCTGGTAGCGCCTGACGGCGCTGGCGAGGTTGCCCTCGGCCAGGTGGACCTCGACGGCGATGCGCTGCGGGGTCTCGCGGTACGGGTCGATGGCGGCCGCGGTCAGGGAGGCCTGCAGGGCGGGCAGGTGGCGGCCTTCCGCCTGGAAGCGCTGGGCGAGGGCCTCCAGGGCGTACAGCCGTGACTGGTCCCAGCGTTCGCGTTCGAGGTGCAGCCATTCGTCGTCCCAGCCGGGCAGCAGGACCTGGCCGAGGTCGTTGACGAGCCGGTCGGTGTCGGGCGGCGGATCGCCGCCGTCGACGAGCCGGCGCGCGGCGTCCCCGGCCTCGTGGAAGTCGACGGCGAGGGACGGCGAGAGGGCCAGGGCGTGGTCGACGCTGTCGATGGCGGGTGTCGTCGCGAGCCTTCTGCCCTGGCAGAGCGCGGACCGCAGGTTGGCGGCGGCCCGGCACGGGGTGCAGTCGGGCCAGAGCTGTTCGGCCGCGTCACGCCGGTGGACGCCTTCCCGGTGCAGGGCCAGGAAGGCCAGCAGCCGCTGCGCCGCGGCGGAGACGGTGACGCGCCGCCCTCCGCAGGTGATTTGGAGGGGGCGAAGGAGTTCCAGTCGTGCTCGTTGCGACACGCCTTTCACTGTGCGCGAGGGCCTGGGGGGCTGCAACCGGTGCGTGGGCGGGGGCGTTGCGTCCCTCCGCGCCTCCCGGCAGGCCCGTCAGACGGCGCCCACCAGCGCGTTCTCACAGAAGAAACGTTTCTTCCATGCAGCGGGGACACGAGCCGCACGTTTCGGCGACGTTCCTCCGCACACCCCGCCCAGGAGACGGTGACGCCACCGCAACGGACGTGCGGGAGAACGTCTGTTGTGGCACCGGCGCCGCGTACGGCGGTACCCGAGCGGACCGGGCCACGACGGAATCGTCCGGGCCGGACCCGGGCGGTGCGGATCTCGGAGGTTCGGGATGGACATCCGGTCGGTGGTACGCGGAGTCGCCGGACGAGGCGAGCTCCTGGGCAGCCCCGACGTGCGCGTGGCGGTGCTCGACGGTCCCGTGGACCTGGCCCACCCCTGTCTCGCCGGCGCGGACCTGACCCGTCTGCCCACGCTGGTGTCCGAACCGGCGGGGACCGGGCCGATGTCGCTGCACGGCACCCACGTCACGAGCCTCCTCTTCGGACAGCCGCCCTCGGACGTGCCGGGCCTCGTGCCGCGCTGCACCGGGCTGCTGCTGCCGGTCTTCCGGGAGACCCCGGACGGACGGGCGACCCGCGTCCCCCAGCTGGACCTGGCCCGGGCCGTCGAGCAGGCCGTGGAGGCCGGCGCCCACGTCGTCAACATCAGCGGCGGGGAACGCACCCCCGCGGGCACGCCGAGCAGCATGCTCGAACGGGCGCTCCGCCTGTGCGCGGACCGCGGGGTCCTGGTGGTCGCCGCCGTCGGCAACGACGGATGCGACTGCCTGCAGGCCCCCGCCGCCACGCCGTCCGTGCTCGCCGTGGGAGCCGCCGACGCCACCGGCGCGCCGCTCGGCATCAACAACTGGGGCGGCGCCTACCGGCGGAACGGCGTCCTGGCACCGGGTCGGGACGTCCGGGGAGCCGCGCCCGGCGGGGGACTCGCCTCGCTCACCGGCAGCAGCTTCGCCGCCCCGGCGGTCACCGGGGTCGTGGCCCTGCTGGTGGCCAGGCAGCTGGCCACCGGGCACCCGGCCGACCCGATCGCGGCCGGCCGGGCCGTCCTGGACTCGGCGCTCCGGCCGCCGTGCGGCCCCGACGACGCCCCCGAGTGCCGCAGGCTGCTCCGCGGCCTGCTGAACGCCCCCGGCGCCTTCGCCCTGCTCGACCAGGACGGCGTGCCCGCCCCGGTGGCGGTCGCCTCCGGGGCCGCCCCCGCCGAACCGAGAGAAAGAGTCATCGTCATGGACACGAACGCCGTACACCCGCAGGCCGCCCGGCCCCCCGACCCCCTGCCCGCGGACGCCGCCACGGCTCCCGCGGCCGTACCCCGGGAGGCGCCCGCGGCACCCGTCGGCGCCGAGGCGATGACGCCGCCCTGGGGGGAGGACCCGACCGCGGCGTGGCCGGCCGCGGTGCCCCCGGCGCCGGAGGCACCCGCTCCCCCGCCCCCGTCGTACCCGCCGACCGCGTACGGTCCGCCGCAGGGGACGGTCCCGGCCGGGACGCCCGCGGGCGTGCGGGCCGCCGCCGGAGCCGCACCGCCCGCCAGCCCTGCCACACCCGTCACTCCTGCCACACCCGCTGCGCCCGTCGCGTCCGTCCCTCCGGTCACGGCGGTCCCCTCCTCCCCGGCCGTGGCCGCCCCGGGCGTCTGCCCCTCGTGCGCCGGCTGCGGCGGCACCTGCGGGGGCGCGGGCGGGCACCCCGGCGCGGGCGGCGGTTACACCCCGTCCGCGGCGCCGGTGCCGGTGCCCGTGCCGGTGCCGGTTGCGCCGCCGGGGAAGCAGCTGATCTATGCGATCGGCACCATCGGGTTCGATTTCCAGACCGAGGCCCGCCGCGACAGCTTCCGCCAGTTGATGCCGTACGTCCCCACCGACGCCAAGCCGGGGCAGCCCGAGCGGGAGACGCAGCCGAACATCTACGACCCCCAGCAGCTGCACGCCTACCTGAGCAAGAACCCGTGGGCCTCCGACAAGCTGACCTGGACGCTCAACATGGACGCCACCCCGATCTACGCCCTGGAGGCGGAGACGCCGGTGGGCATGGACTGGACCCGGCCCATCATCACCGACCCCAAGGCGACCCCCGAGAAGGTGGAGAAGCTCGCGATGGGGGCGGCGGAGCAGAGCGGCGCGCCGAGCGACGACGGCACCCCCGGACTGCTCGCCCAGATCCTGGAGACCCTCGCCTATCCGCCGGTCTCCTACGTCTACCGCACCTTCCGGGACGCCCTGCTGGGGCAGTCCAAGAGCAAGTCGGACGAAGGCTACGTCTCGCGGGTCTCGATCCCCGGGGTCCTCACGGACCGCACGGTCCGGCTGTTCTCGGGCGAGGTGCTGCCCGTCGTCGAGGTGAAGAGCCGCGGCCTGTACACCTGGAACGAGACGCTGCTGGTCAACGCGGTGTACGCGGCCGTGGTCGCCCGGCGCGTGCAGGAGGCGCGCCGGTGGGCGGCCGAGGACGCCGCGAAGGACAACCCGACGCAGGCCGCGTCCGAGGCGGCTCAGGCCGCCGCGGAGGCGAAGGTGCGCGACGAGTTCGCGGGCCGGAAGGGCGACTTCCTCAAGACCACCATCCGGGCCCTGCTGGACAAGATCTACTGGAAGTTCCGCAACCTCGGGCGCAGTTCCGCCGACCGCGCGCTCAACGCCGCCGGCACCAACGCCTTCGTGGTCGGCGCCGAGATCCAGGACGGCATCCTCTCCGCCAGCCAGGTCCCCGGCGGCAGCGACAACTTCTACTCCCTGGACACCGTCAGCGTCGCCCCGAGCCCCTTCTGCCGCACCGGGTCCGACTGCCAGGACGTCGTCCTGACCTTCTTCGACCCCGAGAACGACCGTCGCGCGCCGGTGTCGTACCTGTACACGTTCGACGTGAGCGACGAGGTGCCGGTCAGCCTCGCTCCGGTCCACACCTTCATCGGCGGCATGTGAACGCCGCCCCTCCCCGTCGAGGAGCTCCTCATGGACACGACCACCTCCCCCACCCCGTCCCTCCCCCCGCAGCCCCTGCCGGTCCTGCGCGACCCGTGGCGGCAGCCGCGGCGGGGGCCGGAGCAGGACGCCGAGGGCGTCCAGGCCGCCCGCTCGGGCTGCGCGGACCTGTGGGGGCCCGCCCGGCAGATGTGCTACGCGCAGCGGTCGTACGCCCTGTGACGCACGAGCCTCCGGCGGCAACCGTCCGCCGGACCCCACCGGATGAAAGGTGAGAACGATGAACGAGCCGTTCACGCGGTCCGAGGAGCGACCGGCACCGGCCGGCGCCCCCCAGACCCCGTTCCAGACTCCCGCCATCGACCGCAGCCCCACCGGCGCCGCGAACGCCGGTGAGGGCACGGACGGCGTCCAGGCCAACTTCGGCCTGGGCGACATCTGGAACATCGCCAAGAAGGTCCTCTTCTAGAAGACCGCTCGCAGCACCCCTCCGCGGCAGCGGTGGCCCGCGTCCCGGCGCCCGGCCACCGCTGTGCGGACCTCTTCGAAAGGACACCGGGATGAACAGCGAATTCCCGGACACGGCGGCGGCGCCCCGGCCTCCCCTCCAGACGCCCGCCGTCGACCGGTCCCCCTCGGCACCGGCACGGGCCGGCGCCGGCCAGGACGGGGCCGAGGCGAACTGGGAGATGCCCTGGCAGCTGATCGGTCACGGAGCCAAGGGAATGCTGGACGCCTGGCTCTCCCGCCAGTCCTAGCGCCACGGCCCACCGGTCCAGGACGTCCGAGAACGTCCGACCACCTCCGAGAGCACGGAAAGGAACGGACATGACCACGGAATTCCCCGCGCGGACGGCCCCGGCGGCCGTCGTGCGCGCACCGGTCCAGGCACCGGCCGTCGACCGCGCCCGGCCTGCCCCCCTCGCCGCCGGCACCGGGCACGGGGGCGGTGTCGAGGCGGACTTCGCCTGGCTGCTGCCCCTGGCGACGAAGGCGATCGGCGCCTTCTTCAAGTGAGGCCGTACGCCGGCCGCACGCGGCGTCGCCGCGGCCCCGGCCGGGCCTGAAAGGACGGCAGCATGAACGACAGGTACCGAGCGGCACCCCCGCCCGACGGCACCGGGCTGAACCTGCCGGTGCTCGGCGCGGTGGAGCGCCGCTGGGACACGTACCGGCCCTTCCTGAAGGACGTACGCGTCTACACCTACTCCACAGAGGAGGACCCGGACACGGAGCTGACGGGGTACGTGAGGGAAGAACCCCCGCCCGCCTCCAATTTCGGCCCCGACGTCAACGACCCGCCCTGGGCGGGCGACGCGGACCGGGGATGGAACTGCCCACCGGGTGAAGGGGCCGACGCGTGCGCCTGGCTCGGCACCCTCTAGGAGGAGACCCTGATGCTCCCCGGCCGTCTCCCGTCAGGGCGACGGCCGGGGAGGCGCGTGCTGCGGGTGTGTCACTGGCTAGGATCGCCTCACCTGTGGAAAGGGGACGAAACGGTGCACGGTGAGTACAAGGCGCCCGGGGGCAAGCTCGTCGTCGTCGATCTGGACGTCGAGGACGGGGTGCTGCGCCGGGTGCGGGTGGCCGGGGACTTCTTCCTCGAACCCGACGAGGCGATCCTGGCCATCGACGGCGCGCTGGAGGGCGCGCCCGCCGACACCGACGCCGCCGGGCTCGCGGCCCGGATCGAGGCGGCCCTGCCGCCCGGCACGCAGATGTACGGCCTCACCGCCGAGGGCGTCGGGGTGGCGGTCCGCCGGGCGCTCGCCCACGCCACCGACTGGACCGACTACGCCTGGCAGCTGGTCCACGAACCGCCGCGCTCCCCCGCCCTGCACATGGCGCTCGACGAGGTCATCACCGCCGGGGTCGCGGAGGGCCGCAGGCCGCCGACCCTGCGGGTCTGGGAGTGGGGCGCGCCCGCCGTCGTCATCGGCAGCTTCCAGTCGCTGCGCAACGAGGTGGACCCGGAGGCCGCCGAGCGGCACGGCATCCAGGTGGTGCGCCGGATCAGCGGCGGCGGCGCCATGTTCATCGAGCCCGGCAACACCATCACGTACTCGCTGTCGGTGCCCGACGCCCTGGTGCAGGGGCTGTCCTTCGCCGACAGCTACGCCTACCTCGACGACTGGGTCCTCGCCGCCCTCGGCGACCTGGGTGTGAAGGCCTGGTACCAGCCGCTCAACGACATCGCGACCGAGGCCGGGAAGATCGCGGGCGCGGCGCAGAAGCGGGTGGTGACGGGCGCGGGCGCGGTGCTGCACCACGTGACGATGGCGTACGACATCGACGCCGACAAGATGACCGAGGTGCTGCGGATCGGGCGCGAGAAGCTCTCCGACAAGGGCACCACGAGCGCCAGGAAGCGCGTCGATCCGCTGCGCCGCCAGACGGGGCTGCCGCGCGAGGCGGTGATCGCGCGCATGATCGCCTCCTTCCGGCAGCGCTACGGCCTGACGGAAGGCGGGGTGACGGAGGAGGAACTGGCCGCCGCGAAGGAGCTGGCGGAGAGCAAGTTCTCGTCCCCGGAGTGGACCGCGCGGGTCCCTTAGGGTTGCCGGCATGCGGGTGGGATCGCCGGTGCGGGCCGGGCTGCGGATGGAATGTGCCGACGGGCGGCGCCTCGTGCTCGTGCAGGAGTCGGGCGGGCGGGCGGCCGTGCCGGTGCTCTTCGCCCGGCAGCGGGTGACGCATCGGGGGGTTCACTACGCGCGGACGGGCCGGTACGTGTCGCCGCTGGCGCCGCTGCGGGCCGAACGGGCACGCGCCCACGCGGAGTTCGCGGAGCCCGGCGGGCGGGCGTGGACGGAGCGGTGGGCGGCGTACGCGGAGGCGGAGCTGCGGGTGGCGCCGGCCGGACCGCTGCACGAGGGCACGTGGCGGCTGGCGCCGGACGCCACGGACTGGTTCGTCGAGCGCCACTGGCCGCACCTGCTGCGGTACGACACGGACCGGGGGCACCTCACCTGGTTCGGGTACGGCGACCCGGAGGGCGACGCCCGCGACCTGCTGCCGCTGCGGACCCTGTCGGCCGTGGCGGCGCCCCGGGTGAAGGCGTACCGCCGCCTGTACCGGGAGGGCGCGCTGCCGCCGGTCTTCGCCTGGTGGATCAGCGGCCTGAGCGTGCCCGTCGTCCTGGACGGGCACGACCGGCTGACGGCCGCGCTCGCGGAGGGCGGCCGGCCGGAGGTGCTGATCCTGTCCCGGGCGGCCGACCCCGCGTGGACGGCGCTGCTGTCGAAGCGTCCGGTGGTGGCGTACGAGGAGCGGATGGCGGTGCTCGAGGACGGCCCCCTGCGGGCGGTCCGGGCGTCGGGCGAGGGCCGCCGGCTGGCGCGCGAGCTGGCCGCCGCCGCCGACGTACCGGCCCTGAGCCGCGCCTGGCCCTTCCCCGGCGGTGTCGCGGGCTGGGAGGCGGCGGCCGCCTCGTACGTCCCCGGCTGGCGGCCCGACGCGGAGCGGTGACCTGCCCGTCGTCGGCTCGTTGACGTCGTGGACACGCTGGGTCGACGGCCATGGAGGGCACGGATGGGACGGCTGAGGACGATGGCGGCGGCGCTCGCGGGGACGGTCCTGGCGGCGGTACCGGCCGCGCCGCGCGAGGCGGCGGCGGTCGTCGGCGGGCAGGAGGCGGCCCCGGGGGCGTACCCCTACGTGGCGGCGCTGGTCGACGTCGAGCGGCACCGGCAGTTCTGCGGCGGCGCGCTGATCGGCTCCCGGCACGTGCTGACGGCCGCGCACTGCCTGACCGGCTCGTACGCGGACACCGGCCGGGTCGCGGTGCTCCTCGGCGACCACGACCTGCGCACGGCGGCGGAGTCCCGGTACGCGCGCGTGGCCCGGCCCGTGCGCTTCACCGTCCATCCCGGCTACGACCGCCGGACCCAGCACGACGACCTCGCCGTGATCACCCTGTCGGACCCGGTCCTTCCGGACGCCGGCGTGCGGCCGATCGCGCTTCCCGCACCTGCCGAATCGTTCGACCACGCCCGTCTGGAGGCCGTCGGCTGGGGCGCGACCGCCTTCGGCGAGGGCCCCTCCCCCGTGCTGCGCACGGTCACCCTGGACACCGTCCCGCACGCCGAATGCGCCCGCCGGGACGTCGGCCCCCTCACCCCGGCCCAGCTCTGCACCTGGTCCCCGGGCCGCGACACCTGCGTCTACGACTCCGGCGGCCCCCTCGCCCACCGCACGGCGACGGGCCGCCGCGTCCTGGCGGCCCTGGTCTCCTACGGTCGTGGCTGCGCCACGGACACCCCGGCGGTGAACACCCGGATCACCTCCCACCTGGCGTGGATCGCCCGCACGACCGGCGTCCGCCCGCCGACGCCCTGAGCCCCGCCCGGCCGGTCCCCACCGGCGTACGAGAACGAGCCGTGCGCTCCGGTTCTCACCGGCCCGCACGGCTCGTCGTCGATCGTGTCCGAGGGGGGACTTGAACCCCCACGCCCGATAAAGGGCACTAGCACCTCAAGCTAGCGCGTCTGCCATTCCGCCACCCGGACAAGGTGTTGGTCCCCGCTGGTCTCCCTCGCGGCGACGAACATCAATCTACCAGGTGTTCGAGGTGCTTCTCACCCACGTTTCCGGTGGTCAGGGCGGGCGCGGGCGCTCAGGCGGAGGGGGTGGCGATGTTCACCATCCAGACGACGCCGAACTCGTCGGTGCACATGCCGAAGACGTCGCCCCACATCTGCCGCTCCAGCGGCACGGAGACCGCGCCGCGCGCGGAGAGCCTGTCCCAGTAGCCGCGGAGTTCGGCCTCGTCGTCGCCGCTGACGCTGATGCTGATGGTGGAGCCGGGGGTGTGGTCCATGCCGGGCGGGGTGTCCGCGACCATCAGCGTGAAGCCCGCCGGGGTCTCCAGCATGCCGTGCATGATCTTGTCCTCGAAGCCGGGGGGTGCCTCCCCGTACTGGGAGTAGGTGTGGACGACGGGCTCGCCGCCGAAGACGTCCTGGTAGAAGTCGAGGGCCCGCTTCGCCGAGCCGGTGAAGCTGAGGTAGGGGTTGAGCCGTGAGGACACGGGGGCTCCTCTCCGAGCCGGGGGTCAGACGTGCGACCGACCCTAGGCAGCCGGTCCCGTCCGGGCGCCCTGCCGCGCCGGGGCGTCACTCCGACGACGGCGCCCCATGAGGCCCGTGTAGAGGAGGAGGGCGGCGGCGAGGCCGACGGCCCAGCCGTAGTCGGCCAGGGGCTTCAGGAGCGCGCCCTTCCGGAAGTCGACGTGCTTCGGGGCGAGGTGGGATCGGCGGGGGTGGTGGCGGTCATCGCGGCGGAACCCTTCGTTCGGTCGGGGGTGGGACGGTGCTGAAGGGGCCGTACGGGAAGGCGGGTCGGGCCGTGGCGGCGGGGCGGGTGGTTCGCGGTCTTCGTCCCTGTTGTAGAGCGCCGGCCGAACCGCGTCCAGGGTTCCGGCGGCACCGGACCGGGGCTCCGGGCGCGGTTCCGGGAGGGGCCGCCGGGTGGGTCCGGGGGCGCTGGGATGATCGGCGCATGAACCTCACCAGCAGGCGCACCCTCCTGACCTCCGTCGCCGCCGCGGCGGCGACCCTGCCGCTGCTCAACGACCTCGCCGGGAACGGCGGCACCGCCGTCGCGGCGACCACCGCGGACGGCTTCCCCACGAACACGGCGCTGTACAGCAGCGCCCAGTACCAGGAGGGCGTCCACTGGATGCGGCGCTTCCGCACCCACCCCCAGGGCCTGCTCCTCGACAACACGAGCGCGAGCAGCGCCGCCGTGCGCAGCACGGCCGTCATCGCGCCGCACGGCGGCGGCATCGAGGCGGGCACCAGCGAGCTCTGCCTCACCCTGGCCGGGTACTCGCGCGTCGGCGCCGGGACCGATCCGGTGGCGGACCCCGCCGTGCCGCAGCGCGACTACTGGATGTTCGAGGGCCTGGCGTCCTCCGGCTCCCTCCACGTCACCTCGACCCACTGCGACGACCCCGCCGCCCTGGCCGTCTGCGGGGCCAACCTGTACGCGGTCTCCCTGCACGGCTTCGCGCCGGACGCGGGCACGCCGGCGAAGCAGATACTCATCGGCGGCCGGGACGCGCGCCTGATGCGCAACCTCGCCGCGGCCTTCGCCGCGCACGGCCTGAAGAAGGGGAACGCCGACCCCGCGCTCGACGTGACGGTCTCCGTCGCGGGCGTCGACAGCCCCCTGAACGGCGACGACCCGGACAACATCGTCAACCGCACCCGCAGCGGCGCCGGTGCGCAGCTGGAGCTCTCCACCGAACTCCGCAGGGCGATGTTCGGCGACTTCTCCAGCGCCTCCGGCCGCCGGACGACCGCCGGCGTGGGGTCCGCGCACGAGGCCCACTTCTGGAACGGGTTCGTCGACGCCGTCCGCGAGGCCGTGGACCGCCACGAGCGCGGACTCGACGCGCTGTAGGGCGGGTTCTCCGGGACCTCGGCGCCGGGCCCCTACAAGAGTGGCGCGCCCACGGACCGCCCGGTGGACGCACGCGCCACGAGGCGCGGCGTCAGGACCTCGGAGCGGACGTCCTCGCCGGCGATGCGGCGCAGCAGGAGCTCCACCGCCCGGCGCCCCTGCTCGGTCATGGGCGAGTGGACGCTGGTCAGCGGGACGGGCAGTTCCGCGACCAGGGGCGTGTCGTTGAAGCCGGCCAGGGCGAGGTCCCGGCCGAGCCGGAGACCGAGGTCGCGGGCCGCGCCCGCGGCGCCGATGGCCGCGAAGTCGTTGACGGCGAAGAGGGCGGTGGGGCGGTCCTCTGGGACGTGGAGCAGTCGGTGCGCGGCGTGCCTGCCGCCGGCCGTGTCGAAGGCCGAGTGGACGACCCGCGCGGCGGGCACGGGGAGGCCCGCCTCGCGGTAGCGCTCGACGAAGCCCGCGGTGCGGTCCGCTCCGGTGCTGGCGAAGGGCTGCCCGGCGACGACCCCCACGGACCGGTGGCCCAGGGCGAGGAGGTGTTCGGCGACGAGCCGGCCGCCCAGCCGGTCGTCGCAGGTGACGGAGGGGTGGCCGGCGGCGGTGCGGCGGTTGACGAGGACGAAGGGGGTGTCGCGCAGGGCGGGCAGGTCGAGGGCGGCCCCGTCGAGGTGCGCGTCGCCGATGACCAGGCCGTCGACGCGGCGGTCCAGCACCATGGCGATGCGCTCGCGCTGGAGCGCGGGCTCGTCGCGGGTGTTGGTGACGAAGGCCGACAGGCCGTGGGCCGCCGCGGCCTCCTCGGCGCCCTCGTAGATGGTGGCCATCACGATCTCGGAGAGACGCGGCACGAGGACGCCGATGAGGTTGCTGCGGCGGGTGCGCAGTCCGGCGGCCAAGGGGTTGGGCCGGTAGCCGAGTTCGTCCGCGAGCTCCCGGATGCGGCGGGCGGTGTCGCCGGACGCGGCGCGGGCGCTTCCGCCGTCCCGCCCGTTGAGCACGCGCGAGACGGTCGAGACGTGCAGGCCGAGTCGCTCGGCGATGCCCTGGAGCGTCACTGGTCGCTCGCCTGCCACGGCCGCGACTCCTTCCCTCGTTCCGTCACCGTCGACTGCCCCGGTGGGGGTGATGGTACGGGACGGGTTTGCCCAAACGTTTGGCCCAAACGTTTGGGTCCGGCATACTGGCGGCGCATCGGCACGCCGACCGGTGCCTCTCCGCAGGAAGTCGACCTTCAGGAACGGGCCGAGGGGGCGCAGTGGAACGGGTGGGGTTCTCCGACGACGTGGTCGAGGCGTTCAAGGACGCGGTCCGGGGCATGGAGCTCGGGGAGGTGCGCCACACGGTCGGGGCGCGCAGGTACGGCGGCTCCTGGTTCGCGCTGCTGACGGCCCTGGTCGTCGCGCTCCTCCTCGGCGGCCTGACCACGTGGGGCGTGGTGCTCGTGCGGCAGGAGCCCGAGATCCCCTTCCCGCTGTACATCGGCTTCTCGCTCGGCTACGGGCTGACCCTCGCGGCGCTGGGCATCGGCTGGGGGAAGCGCCCCGGCGTGCGGCACCCGGCGACCTGGGTGGTGGTGTGGGACGGCGGGATGGCCTGGCTGGCGGAGGGCCGCTCCCCGGTGGCCGTGCGCTGGGACGAGATCGAGGAGGCGCGGCACACCGTCACCTCGGTCCGGGACGGCTTCGGCAAGGAGGTCAACCGGACGCACCGGCTGCTGGTCGTGCCGGCGCCGCGCCCCGTCCGGCACGCGCCGCTGTACCTGGAGCCCGCGTTCCCCGAGGTGGAGCGGTTGGCCCACTTCGTGACGGACCGCGCCCCCGTCGTCTGAGCCGGCGCGACGGAGGGCGGAGGCCGCGGCGGCGGCCGGGGCAGGGACCGGGGGGCGGGGGCAGGGGCCGGGGGCGCAACGGGAGCGGGAGGCGTACGGGAGCCGGGGACGTACGGGAGCCGGGGACGTACGGGAGCCGGGGACGTACGGGAGTGGGGCCGTGGTGGGTCCGGGACGGGGTGGTCACTCCGCGTGTTCACCCGGATGCCCTTCCTCCCGAGCGGCGTGGCGGGGCCTTCGGCAGGCTGAGGGCATCCCTGCGGGCTGTCCCCAGGTACGGGACGGCGCGGTGAGGAGCACCCGCCCTCGACCTGCGCCCCGCGTTTCCCTCCCGTCTGTGAGGAGATCACCATGGGCCCTCTCGCGTCGCCCACCTGGGAGCACGCCGTCGTCACCGGGGGCGCCGGGTTCGTCGGCTCGCACCTGTGCTCCGCCCTGGTCGCGGCCGGCACCGCGGTCACCTGCGTCGACGACTTCAGCACCGGACGGCCCGAGAACGTGGCGCACCTGGTGGGCCGGCCGGGATTCACCCTCCAGGAGGCGAACGTCTCGCGGCCCTTCACCGTGGAGCGGCCGCCCGACCTCGTCCTCCACCTGGCCTCGCCCGCCTCCCCGGCCGACTACCTCCGGCTCCCGCTGCACACGCTGGAGGCCGGCAGCCTCGGCACCCGCAACGCGCTGGAGCTCGCGCACCGCAGCGAGGCCCGGTTCCTCCTCGCCTCCACCTCCGAGGTGTACGGCGACCCTCAGGAGCATCCGCAGAACGAGCGGTACTGGGGCCACGTCAACCCGGTCGGTCCGCGGAGCGTCTACGACGAGGCGAAACGCTTCGGCGAGGCGTTCACCACGGCCCACGGCACGGCGCTCGGCACCGACACCTGTGTGGTGCGGCTGTTCAACACCTACGGCCCGCGCATGAGGGGTTACGACGGCCGCGCCGTGCCGACCTTCATCCGGCAGGCCCTGGCGGGCGCCCCGCTCACCGTCACGGGCGACGGGCTGCAGACCCGGTCGCTCTGCTACGTCGACGACACGGTCGCGGGCATCCTCGCGGCCGCCGCGCACGGCATGCCGGGGCCGGTGAACCTCGGCAACCCCGCCGAGGTCACCATGCTGGACCTCGCCCGTCGGATCATCGAACTGACCGGATCCGACTCGGAGATCGTCTTCGTCGAGCGTCCCACGGACGACCCCGCCGTGCGCTGCCCCGACATCACCCTGGCCCGGGACAAGCTCCAGTGGGAGCCGCTCGTGACGGCCGAGGAGGGGCTGCGCCACACCATCGACTGGTGCCGCGCCCACCCCGACAACTGACCGCGCGGGCCGGTCCGTTCCCGCCGGCGGCCCGCCCGTACCAGCCGAAAGGCCCGTACCGCCATGCGTATTCTCGGCATCAACGCGCTGTTCCACGACCCCTCCGCCGCACTCGTCGTCGACGGGCGCACCGTCGCCGCCGCGGAGGAGGAGCGGTTCTCGCGGCGCAAGCACGGAAAGCGGCCCGTCCCCTTCTCCGCGTGGGAGCTGCCCGAGCAGGCCGCCGCCTGGTGCCTGCGCCGGGCGGGGCTGCGCCCGCAGGACCTGGACGCCGTCGCGTACTCCTACGATCCGGCCCTCGCCCTGCCCGCCGACGAGCTGGGCCTGCACGACCCGTGGGACCACCTGCGGCAGACGTACGCCCGCGAGGCGCCGGGCTTCCTCGCCACGGCCCTTCCCGGACTCGACCCGGGCCTCGTCCGGTTCGTGCCCCACCACATGGCGCACGCGGCCTCGGGCGCCTTCGCCGCCGACGGCGCGGAGAACAGTTCCGTCCTGGTGCTCGACGGGCGCGGCGAGCGCGCCTCCCACCTGGCGGCGCGCCGCGTCGGCGACCGCCTCGAACCGCTGTACGCGCAGGACCTCCCGCACTCGCTGGGGCTCGTGTACGAGGAACTCACCGCCCACCTCGGCTTCCTGAGGTCGTCCGACGAGTTCAAGGTGATGGCCCTCGCCTCCCACGGCACCCCCCGCATGCTGGGCGAGCTGCGGCGGTACGTGTACCCGACCGGCGACGGCGGCTTCCGCGCGACCGGCGTCCCCTGGCACGAGTTCTGCCCGCCGCGCGGCGCGGACGAGCCGTGGACCGCCGCGCACGCCGACATCGCCGCCAGCGCCCAGGCCGTCCTGGAGGAGACGCTCCTCGACCTCGCGCGCTGGCTGCACGGCCGCACCCACGACACCGTCCTCACCCTCGCCGGGGGCGTCGCCCTCAACTGCGTCGCCAACTCCCGCATCGCCCGCGAAGGTCCGTTCGCGCGGGTCTGGGTGCAGCCCGCGGCCGGTGACGCCGGAACGGCCCTCGGCTCGGCGCTGCTGCTCGCCGCCGGCGCCGGGGACGACCCGGAGCCGATGAGCGGGGCCGACCTCGGCCGGGACTGGTCGGACGCGGAGATCGGCGCCTGGCTCAAGACGGCCGGCGTCCCCTTCGAACGCCCGGCGGACATCGCCGCGACCGTCGCCGAGGCCCTCGCCGACAACGCCGTCGTCGCCTGGTTCCAGGGCCGGTCCGAGTACGGTCCCCGGGCCCTGGGCCACCGTTCGCTGCTGGCCCACCCCGGCCACGCGGGAAACCTGGAACGGCTCAACGACGTCAAGGGCCGCGAGCAGTTCCGGCCCGTGGCGCCCATGGTGCTCGCCGAGCGGGCGGCCGAGATCTTCGACGGCCCGATGCCCAGCCCGTACATGCTCTTCGTCCACGACGTGGCCCCCGCCTGGCGCGAGCGGATCCCGGCCGTCGTCCACGTCGACGGAACGGCCCGCATCCAGACCGTCGACGCGCGGCGGGAACCCCTGGTGGCCCGGATGCTCACCGAGTTCGAGCGGCGGACCGGCCTGCCGGTGGTCGTCAACACCAGCCTGAACACGGCCGGCCGGCCCATGGTGGACGACCCCAGGGACGCGCTGGAGTGCTTCGGCTCCTCCCCCGTGGACCTGCTCGCCATCGGCCCCTACGCCGTCCGCCGGGGCGCGCTGTACCGCGACGGAGAGGGCGGGTGAACCGATGGACCCGCAGCAGACTCCCCCGCCGTACGCGGTGGTCGTCCCCACCCTCGGCAGGCCCAGCCTCCGGGTCTGCCTGGAGGCCCTCGCCGCCGCCACGGCCGACGGCACGGGGCCGGCGGAGGTCGTCCTCGTCCACGACCGCCCCGACGCCGACGGCCGCCCGCCCGCCGCGGACGTGCCGGCGGCGCTGCGGCCGGTGACCACCGTCGTGGCCGGCGCCGGCCGGGGCCCCGCCGCCGCGCGCAACGCCGGCGCCCGGGCGGTCCGCGACGCCCCCTGGATCGTGTTCCTCGACGACGACGTCGTGCCCGGGGACGGCTGGGGCCGGGCCCTGGCCCGCGACCTCGCCTCGGCCTCCCGGACGACGGCCGCCGTCACCGCCCGCATCGAGGTGCCGCTGCCGCGGGACCGCCGGCCCACCGACTGGGAACGCACCACGGCCGGCCTGTCCACGGCCCGCTGGATCACCGCCGACATGGCCTTCCGGCGCGAGGCGCTGGACGCCTCCGGCGGCTTCGACGAACGCTTCCCCCGGGCCTTCCGGGAGGACGCGGACCTCGCCCTGCGCCTCCTCGACGGCGGCTGGGCCCTCGCGCCCGGCACCCGCCGCACCGCGCATCCGGTGCGCCCCGCCGACCGCTGGGTGTCCGTCCGCGTCCAGGCGGGCAACGCCGACGACGTCCTGATGAACCGGCTGCACGGCCGCGCCTGGTGGGAACGGGCCGGCGCCCCCCGCGGCCGGATCCGGCGCCACGTCGCCGTCAGCGCGGCGGCCGTCGCCGCCGTCGGCTTCGCCGTGGCGGGCCGGACCGGCGCCGCCGCGGTGTGCGCGGCCGGCTGGCTGGCGGGTACCGCCGAGTTCGCCGCCGCGCGCGTCGCGCCCGGCCCCCGGAGCCGTACCGAGGTCACGACCATGCTGGTGACCAGCGCCCTGATCCCGCCCGTCGCCACCTGGCACCGGCTGCGCGGCCACCTCGCGCACCGGACCGCCCGGCCCCTCGGACCGGCGCGTCCGCCGGGAGCGCCCGCCGCCGCGCCGCGGCCCGTGGCCCGCGGGGAGGTGCGGACATGACCCGCGCCCCCGGCGGACCCGCCGTCCGCGACGACCGGCTCCCCGCCGGCCCCTGGCTGTGGGACGCCCCCGCCACGCCCCCCGGGCGGCCGCGTCACGCGGCCGCCGGACGGCTGCCGGAGGCGGTCCTCTTCGACCGCGACGGGACCCTCGTCGTCGACGTCCCCTACAACGGCGACCCCGACCGCGTGGTCCCGATGCCGCACGCCCGCGCCGCGGTGGCGGCCCTGCGCGACCGGGGGATCCCCGTCGGCGTCGTCAGCAACCAGTCGGGCGTCGCCCGCGGACTGCTGACCCGGCGGCAGGTGGAGTCCGTACGCCGGCGGGTCGACGCGCTGTTCGGGCCGTTCGCCGTGTGGGCGGTGTGCCCGCACGGCCCCGGCCACGGCTGCGCCTGCCGCAAGCCGGCACCCGGCCTGGTCCTCGCCGCCTGCGAGCGGCTCGGCGCGTCCCCGGAACGCACCGTCGTCGTCGGCGACATCGGCGCCGACGTGCGGGCCGCCGACGCGGCCGGGGCGCGCGGCGTCCTGGTGCCGACCCCCGTGACCCGCCCGGACGAGATCGCCGCGGCGGCCGAGACCGCGTCCGACCTGCGGGCCGCCGTCCGGCTGATCCTGACGAGCGGCCGGCCGGCTCGCGCACCGGGAGGCGTCCGATGACCGCCCCGCGGAGCCTGGTCGTCCGCCTCGACAGCGCCGGCGACGTCCTGCTGGCCGGACCCGCCGTCCGCGCGGTCGCCGCCGGGTCCTCGCACACCACCCTGCTCTGCGGACCGCAGGGCGCCCCGGCGGCCCGGCTGCTCCCCGGGGTCGACCAGGTCCTCGTCTACGACGCCCCCTGGGTCGGCCTGGAGCCGGGCAGGACCTCCCGCGAGGAGTGCGAGCTGCTCGTGGACGCCCTGGCCGCCGGCCGCTTCGACCAGGGCGTGATCCTGGTCTCGTACCACCAGAGCCCGCTGCCGACGGCCCTGCTGCTCGCCCTCGCGGGCGTGGAGCGGGTCGCCGCCGACTGCGAGGAGTACCCCGGCTCCCTCCTGGCGCTCCGGCACCGGCGGCAGCCCGGCCGGCACGAGGCGGAGGCGGCGCTCGACCTCGTCCGCGCCTTCGGTCACCGGCTGCCGCCCGGCGACGACGGCTCCCTCCGCGTCCTCCCGCCGCCCGAGTCGACCCGCCTGACCGGCCCCGAACCGTACGTGGTGCTGCACCCGGGGGCCGCCGTGGCCTCCCGCAGGTGGAGCGCCGCCCGGGCGGCGCGCGCCGTCGCCGCGCTGCACGGGGCCGGACACCGCGTCGTCGTCACCGGCAGCCGGGCCGAGAAGGACCTGACCGCCGAGGTCGCGGGGCGGCACGGCCTCGACCTGGGCGGCGCCACGAACGACCTCCACGAACTGGCGGGGGTCCTCGCCGGGGCCCGGGTCGTCGTGACCGGCAACACCGGCCCGATGCACCTCGCCTGCGCCGTGGGCACCCCCGTCGTCTGCGCCTTCGCCCCCGTGGTGCCGGCCGGACGCTGGCGCCCCTACCGGGTGCCCCACGTCCTGCTCGGCGACCAGGACGCGGCCTGCGCGGGCAGCAGGGCCCGCGCCTGCCCGGTGGCCGGACACCCCTGCCTGGACGGCATCGGCGACGGCGAACTGCTCGCTGCCGTGGACACCCTCCTGACGGCCGCGCCCGACGGCGGGGGCCCGGTCGGCGCCGAGGCCGCCGGCCGGAGAGACCGAGGAGTAGACGCATGAACATCCTGCTGTGGCACGTGCACGGTTCCTGGACCACGGCGTTCGTCCAGGGCCCCCACACCTATCTCGTCCCGGTCACCCCCGACCGGGGTCCCGACGGCCTGGGACGGGCCAGGACCTTCGTCTGGCCCGACTCGGTCCGCGAGGTCACGCCCGCCGAACTCGCCGACGCCCCCGTCGACCTCGTCGTGCTGCAACGGCCGCACGAGGCGGAACTCGCCGAGCGCTGGCTCCGGCGCCGGCCCGGCCGGGACGTCCCCGCCGTCTACCTGGAGCACAACGCGCCCGACGGCGACGTCCCGGACACCCGCCACCCGTGCGCGGACCGCGACGACCTGACCCTGGTGCACGTCACGCACTTCAACCGGGTCTTCTGGGACAACGGCGGCACCCGCACCGAGGTCATCGAGCACGGCATCGTCGACCCGGGACACCTCTACACGGGCTCCCTGGCGCGCGCCGCGGTGGTGGTCAACGAACCGGTCCGCCGCGGCCGGTACACCGGTACCGACCTGCTGCCGCGGCTGGCGGAGTCCGCGCCCCTGGACGTCTTCGGGATGCGCACCGAAGGGCTCGCGGGGCACCTGGGCCTGCCCGCCGAGCGGTGCCGCTCCTACGAACTGCCCCAGCGGGACCTGCACGCGGCGCTCGCGGAACGCCGCCTCTACCTGCACCCGGTCCGCTGGACGTCGCTGGGGCTGTCCCTGCTGGAGGCCATGCACCTGGGGATGCCGGTGGTGGCGCTGGCCGCCACGGAGGCCGTGGAAGCGGTCCGGCCCGGCACCGGAGTCCTCTCCACCCGGCCCGAGGTGCTGGCCCGCGCCGTACGCCACTACCTCGACGAGCCGGAGGCCGCCGCGGAGGACGGCGCCCGGGCACGCCAGGCGGCCCTCGAACGCTACGGCCTCAAACGCTTCCTGGACGACTGGGAGCGCCTGATGACGGAGGTGCGGTCATGACCTCGGCCCCGCTGAGCACCACCGTCCCGGCCCGCCGGTCCCGGAGACCGCTGTTCGTCGCGCTGGTCTCCGAACACGCGAGCCCGCTCGCGACCCTCGGGGGAGTCGACGCGGGCGGCCAGAACGTGCACGTGGCGAGTCTGGCCGGGGCCCTCGCCGACCTCGGCCACCGCGTGGCGGTCTACACCCGGCGCGACGCCCGGGACCTGCCCGAACGGGCGAGCCTGCGCCCCGGGGTGACGGTGCACCACGTGCCGGCGGGGCCGGCCGAGCACCTGCCGAAGGACGAACTCCTGCCCCACATGCGGGAGTTCGCCGACCACCTCACGGCGCAGTGGCAGCAGGGCCGACGCCCCGACCTGATCCACTCGCACTTCTGGATGTCGGGCCTCGCCTCCCTCTCGGCCGCGCGCGAGCTGCGGCTGCCGCTGCTGCACACGTACCACGCGCTCGGCACCGTCAAGAGGAGGCACCAGGGCGGCGCGGACACCAGTCCGCCGTCCCGCATCGGCACGGAGCGGGAGATCGGCCTGGGCTGCGACCGGATCGTGGCCACCTGCCGGGACGAGGTCGCCGAACTCGAACGGATGGGCGTCCCCGCGGAGAAGGCCGACGTCGTGCCGTGCGGAGTGGACACCGAGCGGTTCCGCCCGGACGGCCCGGTCGCCGAGCGCGACACCCGGTACGCCCACCGGCTCCTCCAGATAGGCCGCCTCGTGCCCCGCAAGGGCGCCGCGGTCTCCGTGGCCGCGCTCACCCGGCTGCCCGAAACCGAGCTCGTGATCGCCGGCGGCCCCGGTCCCGCCCTGCTCGACGACGACCCCGAGGTACGGCGCCTGCGCGACCTCGCCCGGGCCGCCGGGGTCGCCGACCGGGTGCGCTTCCTCGGGGCGGTCCCCTGCGCCGACGTACCCGCCCTCATGCGGAGCGCCGACGTCGTCCTGTGCCCCGCCGACTACGAGCCCTTCGGCATCGTGCCCCTGGAGGCCATGGCCTGCGGCCGGCCCGTCGTGGCGAGCGCCGTCGGAGGACAGCTCGACACCGTGGCGGACGGGGAGACCGGACGGCTGGTGCCGCCCGGGGACCCCCGGGCCCTCGCGGACGCCGTGGCCGGGCTGCTGGCCGACCCGGACCTGCGCGAGGCGTACGGCGCGGCCGGGCGACGCCGGGTGACCGGCCGGTACGGCTGGGACCGCGTCGCGGCCGCCACGGAACGGGCCTACCGCGCGGCGCTCGCCCCGCACCTCGCCGCCGCCCGGACGCCATGACGCCGCGGGCGGCCCCGCGCACCCCGTGCGGCGGCCCGGCCGCCCCCGCCCGCCCGGCACAGCTTCGACACCCGAAGGAGGTGGGGCGACCGCTCACGCGAGCGGTCGACCCGACGCCATGAGTCAGACACCCTCGCACGCGAAAGCGCACCGCCACTGCCTGTCGCTCCAGACCGCCCTGCACCGCCTGCGCGCCCAGGGACTGGACCGGCTCGCCCACTGGGGCCACCGGCTCGCCGACGTGCTGCCCGCCGGTGGGCGGCTGCTCGCCGCCGGCAACGGCGGCAGCGCCGCACAGGCCCAGCACCTGACCGCCGAACTGGTCGGGCGCTACCGGGAGGACCGAGCCGCCTACTCGGCCATCGCCCTGCACGCCGAGACGTCGAGCGTGACCGCGATCGGCAACGACTACGGATTCGAGAACGTCTTCGCCCGCCAGGTGGCGGCGCACGGCCGGCCCGGTGACGTCCTGGTCCTCCTCTCCACGTCGGGACGGAGCGGCAACCTGCTCTCCGCCGCGATGACGGCCCGCGCGACCGGGGTCGAGGTCTGGGCGCTGACCGGCGCCGCCCCGAACCCGCTCGCCGAAGCGGCCGACCAGGCCCTGTGCATCGACGCGGCGACCACGGCGACGGTGCAGGAGGCCCATCTGGTCGCGGTGCACCTCCTCTGCGAGTCGTTCGACGCCGCGCTCGCCGCCTCCGCCACCGTCGCCGGGGCGGCCGGCCGGAGGAGGCCCCCCAACGGGGTCGAGGTCCTCAAGGGGGCGCCGTGACCACCCCCGGCCCGCTCGTCGTCGTCGGCGACGTCCTGCTCGACCGCGACGTCCACGGCGCCGTCGACCGGATGGCGCCCGACGCCCCGGTGCCCGTCGTCGACGTCTCGACGGAACTCGCCCGCCCCGGCGGCGCCGGGCTGGCGGCCGTGCTCGCGGCCCGGTCGGGCCGGGACGTCGTACTGGTCACCGCGCTCGGCGAGGACCGGGCCAGCGACACCGTCCGCGACCGGCTGCGGGGGCGGGTCCGGCTGGTGGAGCTGCCGCTCGACGGCACGCTGCCGGTGAAGACCCGCGTCCTCGCCGGCGGCCGGCCCCTGATCCGCGTCGACCGGGGCGGCGGCGACGTCGGACCGGCCCCGGCGGCCGTCCGGGACGTCCTCCGCGGGGCCGCCGCCGTCCTCGTGGCCGACTACGGCAGGGGCGCGGCGGACGCCGTGCGGTCGCTCCTCGCCGACGCGGCCCGGCGCGTGCCGCTGGTGTGGGACCCCCACCCCCGGGGCCGCGCACCCGTCCGGGGGGCCCGGCTCGTCACCCCGAACGCGGCCGAGGCGGCCGCCCTCTCCCCCGGCGAGGGCGACGCGCTGGGCGAGCACGCCCGGCGCGGCGCCGAACTCGCCGAGCGGTGGGGCGCGGTCTGCGTGGCGGTGACGCTCGGCGACCGCGGCGCGCTGCTCACCCGTCCCCGGTCCACGGCGCCCATGCTCGTCCCGGTGCCCTACCCGGCGACGAGCGACCCGTGCGGGGCCGGCGACTGCTTCGCCGCCCTCGCGGCCGTCTCGCTCGCCGACGGCGCCCTCCCGGAGGAAGCGGTCCAGCGCGCGGTCGCCGGGGCCGCCGCGTTCGTCGCGGCCGGCGGCGCCTCCGACCCCGCGCTCTGGCGGAAGGCGCGCCGGGACGGGCCCGCGCGGCCCGCGACGGGCGACGCGTTCGCGCTCGCCGCCAGCGTGCGGGCCGCGGGTGGCAGCGTGGTGGCCACGGGCGGCTGCTTCGACCTGCTGCACGCCGGCCACGTGGGTCTGCTCGACAGCGCGCGCCGCATCGGCGACTGCCTGATCGTCTGCGTGAACTCGGACGAGTCGCTGCGGCGGCTGAAGGGGCCGGGCCGCCCGCTCACGCCCCTGGAGGACCGGATGCGGGTGCTGGCGGCGCTCGGCAGCGTCGACGCCGTCGTCGCCTTCGAGGAGGACACCCCGCAGGCGCTGCTCGCCGCACTGCGGCCCGACGTGTGGGTCAAGGGCGGCGACTACTCGGCCGACGCCCTGCCGGAGGCCGAGGTGCTGCGGAGCTGGGGCGGGCAGACCGTCGTCCTGCCGTACCTCGACGGCCGCTCCACCACCCGCATCGCGGACCGCGCGGCCCGCGCCGCCACCGGCCCCCGGGCGCCGCGCTGACGCCGGGGAGGCCGTCCTCTCAGGCCGCCTTCTCCAGGGCGGCGAGGGCGGGTGCGGCGGCCTCCGGGGTGCGCGCGGCCGGAGCCACCCGGGGCTCCCGGCCGCGCAGGAGGTACCCCGCCGCCACGGCCGCGGTCACGATCAGGCCGCCCGCCACCAGGGCGGTCCGCACGCCGGCCAGCTCCATCATCAGGCCCAGCGCGGGCGGCGCGGCGAGCCCCCACACGGTGCGGATGGTGGACCAGGCGCCCAGGACGCGGCCCCGCATGTGCGGCGGCGGGTCGGTCTGCAGCACCGTGGACTGGGCGGTGTCCCCGACGGACTCCGCGACGGCCATGGGAAGCACGAGGACGAGGAGCACGGCCAGCGACGGGGAGAGGCCGGCCAGCACCTGGAGCAGCGCGCCGGCGACCGTGAGGACACCCACCAGGCGCACCCCCGGCCGGCGGAGCCGGGCCCCGAGGACGGCGCCGATGATGCCGCCGACGGCGAGGACCGTCGACACCTTGCTGAAGGCGCCGGCGTCCCCGGCGAGCGGCCCGGTGACCAGGACGACCAGCGTCAGCGAGTAGTTGCGGCCGAACATCGCGCCGATCCCGTTGAGCGCGGCGAGCGCGACGAGCCGGGGGCGCCGCAGGAAGAAGGCCAGGCCCTCCCGGGCGCTCGCTCCCGCCGTCCCTCCGCCCACGGGCTCCGCCGCGGCCGCGGGGCCGTCCGGCGCGCGTCCGGCGGCCGGCTCCGCGGCCTTGAGGAACGGGATGACGCAGGCGACGAAGAGGAACGACAGACCGTTGGCCGCGTAGGCCGCGGAGGTGCCGAGGAACCCGACGGCTACGCCGGCGAGCGCGGCGCCGACGAGCCGGCCGGCGCTGTGGACGAGCGAGCCCACCCCGATGGCGGACGGCACGTCGTCGCGGGGGACGAGGTCGTTGCCGAGGAGCGCGCAGGCCGGGCCGTCGACGGTCGCGATCAGGCCGGTGACCGCCGCCAGGGCCAGCAGCACCGGCAGGTCGAGCCCGTCGAAGGCGACCAGGACGGCCGTGACGAGGGCCACCGCGCCCAGCAGCGCCTGGCCCACGGCGGCGGTGAGCCGGCGCGGCCAGCGGTCGACGGCCGCCCCGCCCATGAGGCCGAACAGCAGGCCCGGCGCCGCCTGCACGGAGACCGAGAGGCCCGTCGCGGCGGCGGACCCGGTGATCTGGAGGACGAGCAGGTTCTGCACCGTCAGCTGCATCCACGTACCGGCGTTGGACACGAAGTTGGCGACGGCCCACCACCGCATGCTGCGGTGGCGCAGGGACCGCCACGGCGAACGGGACGGAGCGGAGGAAGGCACGACGGAGTCACCCCGGGGCGCGAGGACGGCAGGACGGAAGGGAGAGGACCGTCCGCACCGGCGGAGCGCGCGGCGCCCGGCGAAGGAGGGGATCGGTCCCGGACCATCGTGGCAGACCGGCCGGCACCACCGGGGTGATCGTCCGCCCGGCCGGGCCGGCCGGGCGCCCGCATCCCTTGGCCCGCCCGGTGTCGGGAGCGCACCGTGGGGTTGCTCACACGCGCCCGCCGACCGCCGCGCCGCCGCCCGGGCGTGGCGGGCGGCACACGCGTGCCGCCCGCCGGGCTAACCCGGCGTGCCCGGGCGGCTCCCGCTGGTGACAGTGGACCCGTAGGTGCCGCCGCGGGCAGCCCGCCCGGCGGCACGGGTCACACGACGAAAGGCAGCCCGATGAGCGGCGCGGTGTACTCGGATCTCGGCGGCAGGCAGGCGCTGGTCACCGGAGGGGCCAGAGGACTGGGAGCGGCCATCTCCCGGCGGCTCGCGGCGGCCGGCGCCTCCGTCGTCGTGGCGGACGTGCGGCAGGACCTGGCCAAGGAGCTGTGCGAGGACCTCACGGCCCGGGGCGGGCGCGCCCGCTCCGTGGGCCTCGACGTCTGCGACCCGGGCGCGGTCGCCGACGTCTTCCGGGACCTCGACGAGGCCGGGGAGCGCGTCGACATCCTCGTCAACAACGCCGCCGTGGACGTCTCGAAGTCGGCCGAGCACCTCACCGCCGACGAGGTCTCCCGCGTGGTGACCACCAACCTCCTCGGCCCCATGTACCTGTGCCTGGAGGCGTACCGCCGCATGGTGGCCCAGGGCGGCGGCCACATCGTCAACATCCTCTCGACCGCCGCCAACAGGACCTGGACGGAGGCGGGCCCCTACGCGGCCAGCAAGTCGGGACTCCGCGCGTTCACCCACACCCTCTTCAAGGAGGCCCAGCGCGACTGCGAGGGCATCGGGGTGACGGGCATCATCGCCGGCGGCATGGAGACCGCCTTCATCATGGAACGGTTCCCGGACGCCGACACCGCGATGCTGCAGAGCCCGGAGATCGTCGCCGACACGGTCCTCTACGCGCTCTCCGTGCCGGCCGGCAGCGCCGTCGGGGAACTCGTCGTCGTTCCGCGCCGGGAACCGTCCTGGCCGTGAACGGCACCCCCGACACCGGCCCCGGCGCCCCGCGCCCGGCGCGCACCGCCGCCGCCCCTCCGGAGGAGGACGGACGCCCCGTGCCCGTGCGGCCCGGCGGCGGCCACGAGCCGCGCCCCCGGGTGCTGGTCCTGCGCGCGCTGGGGCTCGGCGACCTGCTGGCCGTGGTGCCGTGCCTGCGGGCGCTGCGCCGTGCCCTGCCCGCGCACGACCTCGTCCTCGCCGCGCCCGCCCGGCTGTCCGCCGCCGCGGCGGCGACCGGCCTGGTGGACCGGCTGCTGCCCGCCGCCGCGCCCGGTCGCGCCGTCCCCACCGCACTGGCCTGGACCGGCCCCCCGCCGGAGGTGGCCGTGGACCTGCACGGCAACGGTCCCGCCAGCCACAAGCCCCTCCAGGACCTGCGCCCGGGCCGGCTCCTCGCCTACCGGCACCCGCACACGCCCGACGTCGCCGGACCCGGGTGGCGGGAGGACGAGCACGAACGCGACCGCTGGTGCCGGCTGCTGCGGTGGTACGGGATCGAGGCCGACCCCGCCGACGTACGACTCCCGCCCCCGGAGGACCCGTCGCCCGCCCCCGGCGCGATCGTGATCCATCCGGGTGCCGACTCCGGCGCCCGCCGCTGGCCACCGGAACGGTTCGCCGCCGTGGCCCGGGCCCTGCGCCGCGCCGGACACCGCGTCGTCGTCACCGCCGGGGCGGACGAGGGCCCGCTCGCCCGCGCGGTGGCGGACGGCGCGGGCCTGCCGCCGGAGGCGGTGTGGGGCGGCACCGACGACGTGCCGTTCCGCCTGCTCTGCTCCCTGGTGGCCGGGGCCCGCTGTGTCGTGGTCGGGGACACCGGCCTCGCCCACCTGGCCACCGCCCTCGGCACCCCCTCCGTCGTCCTCTTCGGCCCCGTGGCACCGCGCCTGTGGGGGCCGCCCCGCGACCCGCGGCACCAGGTGCTGTGGCACCCCCGGCCGGGCGAGGACCCCCTGCGTCCCGGCGACGCCCACGGCCGGGCCCCCGACGCCAGGCTCCTGCGGATCCGGGTGGAGGAGGTGCTGGAGGCGGTGGCGTCGGCGGCGCGCCACGGCGCGGACGCGGCGCCCGGCCCGGCCGACCCGGCGTACCGGCGCCGCTGACCCCCGCGATCACCCCCGCCGGGCCCGCAACTCGCCTTCCACGCAGGCACGTTCGTCTGCGGGGGTGATCGCGGGTTTCGTACAGTGCGGGACATGAACCGTGCCGAACCGCCTCCGACCGCCGCCCGGGCGAGCGCCGTCGACTCGTCCCCCGTCCGCGACATCCTGGCGCTCACCGCCCGTCCCGAGGTGATCTCGTTCGCGGGCGGTCTGCCGGCTCCCGAACTCTTCGACGGCGAGGGCCTGCGGCAGGCCTTCGCGGACGTGCTCGCCGAGGCGCCGCGGCAGGCGCTCCAGTACTCGCTCACCGAGGGCGACCCGGCGCTGCGCGAGGCGACGGCCCGGCGGCTGACTGCCCGGGGGCTGCCGACGGACCCCGGCGAGCTGCTGGTCACCACGGGGTCGCAGCAGGCCCTCACCCTGATGGCCACCGCTCTGCTGGAGCCGGGGGACGCGGTCCTCGTCGAGGACCCCGGCTATCTCGCCGCCCTGCAGACCTTCGCGTTCGCGGGCGCCCGGGTCGTGCCCGTGCCGACCGACGACGACGGACTCGACCCGGTGGCGCTGGAGGAGATCGTCCGCCGCGAGCGGCCGAAGCTGCTCTACCTGGTGCCGACCTTCCAGAACCCCACGGGCCGCACCCTGCCGCCGGCACGGCGGCGGGCCGTCGCGGAGGCCGCCGAGCGGCACGGCTTCTGGATCGTGGAGGACGACCCGTACGGGGAGCTGCGGTACGACGGGGAGCCGGTGCCGTGGATCGCCTCGGAGCCGCCCGCGGCGGACCGGACCGTGCTGCTCGGCTCCTACTCCAAGATCATGGCGCCCGGTCTGCGGCTCGGCTTCCTCCGGGCGCCCGCCGCGCTGCGCCGGATCTGCGTGGTCGTCAAGCAGTCCACCGACCTGCACACCTCGACCGTCGACCAGGCCGCGGCCGCGCGGTACCTGCGGGACCGCGACCTCGACGCCCACGTGGAGGTGATCCGGCGTGCCTACCGGGAGCGGCGGGACGCCCTCCTCGCGGGCCTGCCCGGCGCGCTGCCCGCCGGCAGCGCCTGGAACCGGCCGGAGGGCGGCATGTTCGTCTGGGCCCGCCTCCCGGACGGGCTCGACGCGCTGGAACTGCTGCGGTTCGCGGTGAAGCACGACGTGGCGTACGTGCCGGGCGCGCCGTTCTACGCGGGCGAGCCCGATCCGGCGGCGCTGCGGCTGTCGTTCGTGACGCATCCGCCGGAGGAGATCGCCGAGGGCGTGCGGCGCCTGGGCGACGCCGTGCGCGAGCTGACGGGCTAGGCGTACCGACCCTACGGTTCCGGGTCTCAGGCGTCGCGCAGGGCCAGGGCCTTGGCCTCCAGGTCGGGGGCGAGGCCGTCGGCGACCGGGGGCTCGGCGTCCGGGGGCAGGGAGCGGAGGTGGGCCCAGGTGTCGGCGACCGTGTCGAGGAGGGGGCGGGGGCGCAGGCCGGTCGCGAGGGCCTTGGTGACGTCGCCGCCGTGGACGGCGCCGTGCAGCTCGCTGCCGGGCGGGGCCCAGAGGGGCAGGTCCGTCCAGCCGGAGACGCCGGCGGCGTCGAGGACGGCCGGGTCGGTCCAGCGGAGTTCGGCGTCGGAGCCGGTGACCCGGAGGCAGGTGTCGAGGAGCTCGCCCATCGTGGTGCCGCCCGTCGGGCCGGCGGTGTTGTACGCGCCGTGCAGGCCCGCCGTGAGGGCGTCGGCGAGGTCGCGCGCGTCGACGTACTGGAGCGGGGTGTCGTACGGCCCCGGGGCGAGGACCCGGCCGCCGCGGGCGACGCGCCGCAGCCACCACGGGAGGCGGCCGGAGTTCTCCCGCGGGCCGAGGATCAGGCCGGGCCGGGCGAGGAGGACGCGGTCCTCGCCGTACTCCCGGAGCACGGCCAGCTCGCCGCCGCGCTTGTCGGCGGCGAAGTCCGTCGCCCCGGCGTCCGGATCGCCGTCCGCGAGCGGCCCGTCCTCCGCGAGACCGGGCGCGGCGGGCCAGGCGTACACGGAGCGGCTGGAGACGAAGACGGCGCGGCCGACCCGGTCCGCGAGCAGCCGGGCGGCGTCGCGGACGGCGCGCGGGGCGCCGGACCAGGTGTCGACGGCGGCGTCCCAGGTGCCGGTGGCGAGGGCGGCGAGGCCGCCGGGCCCGGTGCGGTCGCCGTGGAGGGCGCGCACGCCGGGCGGCGCCGGGTGCTCGCCGCGGTGGAAGACGGTCACGTCCCAGCCGCGGTCGCGTGCGGTCTCGGCGAGGGCGCGGCCCGCGAAGTCGGTTCCGCCCAGCAGAAGCAGCCTCATCGGTGGTCGTTCTCCTTCGTTCGGTTCACAGCAGGCGGAGCAGGGACAGGGGTTCCTCGACCAGGTCGGCGACGCGCCGCAGGAAGCCGGCGGCCGTGCCGCCGTCGCAGACCCGGTGGTCGAAGGTGACGGAGAACTGCCCGACGTCGCGTATCTCGGGCCGTCCGTCGACGGCCCGGATCCGGGGGACGATCCGGCCGATGCCGAGCATGCCGGCCGCGGGGTGGTGGAGCAGCGGGGTGGAGCCGTCCACGCCGAGGACGCCGAAGTTGTTGAGGGTGAAGGTGGAGCCGGAGAGCTCGGCGGGGGCGAGCCGGCCCTCCCGGGCCGCGGTGGTGAGCCGCTCGGTCTCGGCGGCGAGCTCCGGCAGGGTGCGGCGGTGGGCGTCGCGGATCACCGGCACGAGGAGCCCCCGGTCGGTGTGGGCGGCGAGGCCGAGGTGGACGGCGGAGAGCCGGACGATCTCCTGCCGCTCGGTGTCCACCCGGGAGTTGAGCTCGGGGAACTCCGCCAGGGCGGCGGTGCAGACGCGGGCGAGGAGCGCGAGGAGGGAGACGCGGGCGGACGCCCCGGGGCCGTGCGCGGCCGCCGCCCGGCCGGAGGGCGTGGCGGAGAGTCTGCGGCGGGCCTCCAGGAACCGGGTGGCGTCGACGTCGACCCAGGCGGTGGCGGCGGGGATCTCCTGGTGGGCGCGGGTCAGGGTGTCGGCGACCGTCCTGCGCAGGCCGCGCAGCGGGACCCGGACGGCCTCCGGCTCCTCGGCGGGGGCGGGGGCGGCGCGTTCGACGTCCGCGCGCAGGATGAGCCCGTCCGGGCCGGTGCCGCGGAGGGTGCGCAGGTCGACGGCGCGGTCGCGGGCCAGGCGGCGGACGACCGGGGAGACCACGCGGACCTGCTCCCCGGCCCGGTCGCCACCGGCCGCCCGCGCGCGGCGGCGGGGCGACGGTGCGGTGCCGTAGCCGACGAGGACGCGACCGGAGCCGTCCTGGGGCGGGTGCACGGCGTCGGCGGGAGCGCGGGGGGCCGGGGTGCCGGTGGCGGGCGTGCCGGGGGCCGGAGGCCCGTGGGCGGGCGTTCCTGCGTCGGAGGTGCCGGGGGCAGGAACCGTGTTGGCGGACGCGCCGGGGGCCGAAGCTGTGTCGGCGGGCGTGCCGGGGGCCGGAACCGTGTCGGCGGACGCGCCGAGGGCTGGTGCCGTGTCGGTCCGAGCGGACGTGGCCGGGGCGGCGGACGTGGGCGGGGCGGTGGCGGCGGACGTGCCCGTGGTGGCGACGGACAGGAGCGGGGTGCCGACCCGGAGGGTCGTGCCCGGCTCTCCGCACAGGCGGGTGACGACGCCGGCGTACGGGCAGGGCACCTCGACGACCGCCTTGGCGGTCTCGACCTCGACCACCGGCTGGTCGACGTCGACCGTGTCGCCGACGGCGACGAACCAGCGGACGACCTCCGCCTCCGTGAGGCCCTCGCCGAGGTCCGGAAGGACGAAGTCCCGGACGGTTCCGGGCGTGTTCACAGGGCCTCCCCGGCCGGGTCGGTCTCCCACTGGAGGCGGGCCACGGCGTCCAGGATCCGCTCGGGGTCCGGGAGGTGGTGGTGCTCCAGCAGGGGCGGCGGGTACGGGATGTCGAGTCCGGTGACCCGCAGCACCGGCGCGTGGAGGTGGTGGAAGCAGCGCTCGGTGACGCGCGCCGCGATCTCGGCGCCGAAGCCGGCGAAGCCCTGCGCCTCGTGGACGACGACGGCGCGGCCCGTGCGCCGGACGGCGGCGCAGACGGTCTCGTCGTCGAAGGGGACGAGGGACCGCAGGTCGACCACTTCGAGGTCCCAGCCCTCGGCGCGGGCGGCCTCGGCGGCGGCCAGGCAGACCGGCACCGACGGGCCGTAGGTGAGGAGGGTGGCGGAGGTGCCGGGCCTGCGGACGGCGGCCGTGCCGATCGGCGGGACGGGCTCGGCCGGGTCGAGGAGGCCCTTGGCCCAGTAGAGGCGCTTGGGTTCGAGGAACACCACGGGGTCGTCGGAGGCGATGGCGGCGCGCAGCAGCCCGTAGGCGTCGGCGGGGGTCGCGGGGGTGACGACGTGGAGGCCAGGGGTGTGGGCGTAGTACGCCTCGGAGGCGTCGCTGTGGTGCTCGACGCCGCCGATGCCGCCGCCGTACGGGACGCGGATCGTGAGCGGCATGGGCAGGGCGCCGCGGGTGCGGTTGCGCATCTTGGCGACGTGCCCGGCGAGTTGCTCGAACGCGGGGTAGGCGAAGGCGTCGAACTGCATCTCGACGACCGGGCGGAGGCCGTACATGGCCATGCCGACGGCGGTGCCGAGGATGCCGGCCTCGGCGAGCGGGGTGTCGGTGACGCGGTCGTCGCCGAAGGCGGCGGCGAGGCCGTCGGTGACGCGGAAGACGCCGCCGAGGGTGCCGATGTCCTCGCCCAGGAGGTGGACCCGCTCGTCGGCGGCCAGGGCGTCGTGGAGGGCCAGGTTGAGGGCCTTGGCGAGGGTCGCCTCCCGCGCCCCGGTGGTCGGGGTGCGCGCGGTGCTCGCCGGGCTCATCGGAGCGTCTCCCCCGTGTCGGGCCCGGCGGCGAGTTCGCGCTCCAGGAGGGCGCGTTGTTCGCGGAGTTGGGCGGTGGGCCGCCGGTAGACGTGGTCGAACAGGCTCGCCGGGTCGGGCCGCGGGTCGACCGCGAGGGCGGCGCGGAGGCCGGCGGCCATGGCCTCGGCCTCCGCGGCGGCCCGCTCGGCCTCCGCGTCGTCGAGCAGACCGCGGTCCCGCAGGTGCCGTTCCATCCGGGCGAGCGGGTCGCGCCGCCGCCAGGCGGCCACCTCGTCGTCGTCCCGGTAGCGGGTGGCGTCGTCGGCGTTGGTGTGGGCGTCGATCCGGTAGGTGAGGGCCTCCACGAGGGTGGGGCCGTGTCCGGCGCGGGCCCGGTCGGCGGCCTCGCGGACGGTCTGGTGGACGGCGGCCGCGTCGTTGCCGTCCACGAGCAGACCCGGCATGCCGTAGCCGACGGCCTTGTGGGCGAGGGAGGGGGCGGCGGTCTGCTTGGCCAGGGGCACGGAGATCGCGTACCCGTTGTTCTGCACGAGGAAGACCACCGGCGCCTTCCACACGGCGGCGAAGTTGAGCGCCTCGTGGAAGTCGCCCTCGCTGGTGGCGCCGTCGCCGGCCAGGGCGAGCGCGACCACGTCGTCGCCCTTCAGGCGGGCCGCGCGGGCGAGGCCCACGGCGTGCGGCAGCTGGGTGGCGAGCGGGGTGCACAGGGGGGCGGTGCGGTGGGCGAGCGGGTCGTAGCCGCTGTGCCAGTCGCCGCGCAGCAGGGTGAGGACCTCGACGGGGTCGACCCCCCTGGCCAGGACGGCGAGGGTGTCGCGGTACGTCGGGAAGAGCCAGTCGCGCTCCTCCAGGGCGAGGGCGGCGCCGATCTGGCAGGCCTCCTGGCCGGTGGTGGAGGGGTAGACGGCGAGCCGGCCCTGCTTGGTGAGCGCGGTGGCCTGCTGGTTGTAGCGGCGGCCGCGGACGAGCCACCGGTGGAGGCGGAGCAGCAGCGCGGGGTCGAGCGCCGCGGTTCCGTGCGGGGTGTCGAGGAGGGTGCGGGGCTCCGGGCCGGGGAGGAGAGCGCCGGGGTCGGCGCCGGGGGCGTGGTGGACGCGGGTGCCGAGGGCCGTCATCGGGCGGTCCGGTCCCGGTAGGCGGCGAAGCGTCCGGCGAGCTCGCGGGCCCGGTCCTCGGCCTCGTGCAGGGGCATTTCGGCGCAGGCGTAGCCGAGTTCCTCGGTGAGGATCTTCATGGCGGCGTCCGCGAAGACGGTGGTGCCGTCCGGGCGGATCTCGGCGATGCCGTCCGCCTCCTGGCCGGAGACGTTGACGGCGACGGCCTCTTCCGGAGTCATGCCGTCGGGGAGCCGCAGCCGGATCGTGCCGGACTCCAGGGCGACCGGGTAGCCGCCGGTCAGGCCGTCGGGGCCGGGGGCGTGGACGAGGGCGTCGCGGCCGTCGACGAGGGGTTCGAGGACGCTGAGGGCGGAGGCCGCGGTCATGGCGTGGCCGCCGAGGCCGCCGGTTCTGCGGTAGTCGACGGGGAGCCGGCGCAGCAGGCCGGGGACGTCGAGCTCGGCGGTGACGTCGGCGCCGTCGCGGAGGAAGGCGAGGCCCATCTCGGCGGGGCCGCTGTCGCCTGCCCGGGACAGCCGGTGGGAGACGTAGTGGTGGGCGACGAGCCGTACCTCGATCTCCTCGGGGCCGCGGCCGAGCCGGTCGGCGGCGGCGGCCTGGATGCCGGGGACGTTGTTGGCGACGTTGCCGATGCCGATGTCCGGGGAGAGGCCGATCGCGGAGAGCGCGGGGTGCACGGCGTCCGGGTAGGCGGCGTTGGCGACGACCGCCCGGGTGCCGGAGAGGCGGACGGCCTCCATGGCCTTCATGACGGGGACGAGGTGCATGGGCAGCCAGGGGCCGTAGTTCGCCGCGTAGAGGCGCTGGAAGTTCTCGTCGGGGAGGGTGGAGATGACCCACCAGGACTGGTAGCTGACGGCCAGGAAGAGGACGTCGGGGTCGAAGGCGGCGATGGTCTCGGCGGTCCGCGCGGTGTCGGTGACGTCGGTGACGGCGTGGTCGACGGCGGGGGCGAAGCCGCGCTGCAGGCCGCAGAAGCGGGCGAGGTTGGCGGCCCGGAGCACGGTCTCCCCGTCGCGGCCGGCGAGCCGGACGTGGCGGGGGGCGGCGCTCTGCGCCAGTTCGTGGAAGACGCGGCGGCCGATGTCCCCGGCGCCCAGGACCATGACCTTGCGGGGACCGTTGCTCATGACCTGCCTCCGGGGCGTACGGGGTGGGGAGTGGACGCGAAGTGGTGCCGGACCAGGTCCGGCAGGTCGTGCAGGGAGGGGAAGACCCGGGCGCCGGGGCGGTGCGGGCCGGTCGCCGGGTCGGGCGCGTACTGGAGCACGGGCATGCCGGCGCCGAGCGCGGCGTCGACGCCGACGGCGCTGTCCTCGACGACGAGGCAGTCGGCGGGGTCGGTGCCGCACTCGGCGGCGGCCCGGAGGAAGAGCTCGGGGTCGGGCTTCCAGGCGGACACGTCGTACGCGGAGAAGAGCCGGCCGCCGAAGGGGTGCAGGATCCCGGCCTTGTCGAGCCGGCGTTCGATGATCTCCCGGGGGCTGTTGGACGCCACGCACAGGGTGAGACCGGTCGCGGACAGGGCTCGCAGGGCGGGGGCGGCGCCGTCGACGGGGTCCATCCGGTCGCCGATGAGCTCCTCGCACCGGGCCCGCGCGAGGGCCATGGCGTCCGCCGGCGGGGCGGTGCCGGTCAGCTCCGCCATGAGGTCGAGGCACTCCTGCATCTTCTTGCCGGAGAAGAGGGCGTCGCGTTCCTCGCGGCCGAGGTCGAGGCCCATCAGGGTGCCGACGTGGGCGAGGGCGCCGTTCTCCGCGTCCTGGGTGTCGACGAGGACGCCGTCCAGGTCGAAGATCACGAGGGGGCGGGGGCCGGCCGGGGCGTCAGTGGTCATAGTCGATCCAGTCGGCGTTCTCGATGGCGGCGACGGTCGCGGCCAGTTCCTCGTGGGTGTCGGTGGTGCCGAGGACGGCGGCCACGTTGCCGCGCGCGCCGATCCGCCAGTCGACGTCGGCGCCCGGCTCGGCGAGGACGGAGACCCTCCGCACGCGGGGCAGCCGGCGCAGGGCGCCGACGTCGCGGATGGCGCGGACCCGGCGGGCGCCCCGGGGCGGGACGACCAGGTAGTGGAAGGCGATCGGCCCGTCCTTCTTCACGTCCGGGGTGTCGTACGGGAGGCCGAGCGCGGCCCGGACGGCGATGCCCGCGGGGTCGGAGGTGCCGGAGCGCACGGCCAGGTCGTCGACCCAGGCGCCGAGGCGGCCGTTGACCTCGATGACCCGGGGGCCGGCGGGCGTCAGCTTGATCTCGACGTCGGCGACGCCGTGGACGTTCAGGGCGCGTACGGCACGGCAGGCGAGGTCGCGGACCTGGCGCTCCTCGTGCTCGGGGACCACGGAGAACCCGCCGTAGCCGCCGCGTTCCCGGAAGGGCTCGGCGAGGCCGAACTTGCTGGTGACGAAGACGGGGCGGACGTCGTCGCCGCGGGCCACGCAGTCGACGGCGATGTAGTCGCCCCAGGGGTGCTTCTCGGGCCGGCCGACGAGGAGTTCCTCCAGCATGACGGCGGTCTCGGTGGGGCCGTCGGCGGACGGGTCGAACAGGGCGGCGAGGGCCGCCCGGCACTCCTCCTCCGTGGTGACGGCGACGGTGTTGCGGCTGGACGCGCCGATGACGGGTTTGACGATGGCGGGCAGGCCCACGGCGGCGACGGCCTCGTCGACCTGCTTGGGCGAGGTCACGGTGCGGAAGCGGACGGTGTCGACGCCGGCCTCGGCGAAGCGCAGCCGCTGCTGGTCCTTGTGGGTGATGGCGGCGAGGTCGGCGGGCCGGTGGTAGGGCAGGCCGAGCGCCTCGGCGAGCCGCACCGTGGCGGCGATCCGGAACTCGCTGAAGGTGAGGATGCCCGCCGGAGCGAGTCGCGCCAGTTCGCGCAGGACGTCGGACTCGGTGCGGCCCGCGGTGTTCACCACGGAGCCGACCATCTCCAGGGTCGGGATCATCTCCTGGGCGTGGTCGGTGTCGGCCGTCACGAAGACGAGCCGGCAGTCGGCCTGCCGCGCGGCCTCGGCGAGGCGGGTCGGGGCGAGGCTCCCGGTGTCGTAGACGACGAGGAGCACCGGCGTGTGGCTCATGGGTCACCCTCTCGGGTCGGGGGCCGGGCGCGGCGGGGGGAGCGCGCCACGGCGTGGGGAGGCGGGTCGGGCTCGGGCGGTGGAGCCAGGGCGGTGAGCCCGGGCAGGTCGGGCTCGGGCGGTGGAGCCCGGGCGGTGGAGCCCGGGCGGGGGGGGACCGCCCGGGGCCCGTGCGGTCCGCCCGGGGCTGGTGCGGGGTCCGGTGCGGTGTGGTGGGTCGCGTCGCCGGGTTTCGTGCGGCGCGGGTCAGACGGCGACGGGGCCGCCGCTCCTGCGGGCGGCGGTGAGCGCCTTCGCGAGGGCCTCGACGGTGGGGTGGGCGAAGAGGGCCCGGACCGGGACCTCCAGGGCGAACTCCCGCTGCAGGCGCAGCGCGACCCGGGTGGCGATGAGCGAGTCCCCGCCGAGGTCGAAGAAGTCGTCGTGCGCGCCGACCTCGTCGACCCACAGCGCCTCGGCCCAGCTGCGGGCGACCGCCCGCTCCGCCGGGGTGCGGGGGGCGACGAACGCCGCCTCCAGGCCCGCCCGGTCGCCGTCCGGCGCGGGCAGCGCCGTGCGGTCGGTCTTGCCGCTGGTGGTGAGCGGCAGCCGGTCGAGGAAGACGAAGGCGGTGGGGACCATGTAGCCGGGCAGGGTCCGTCCGCACCAGTCGCGCAGGGCGCTCACGCCGGGCGTGTGTCCCTCGGCGGGGACGCAGTACGCCACCAGGGCCTTCTCGCCGGGGACGTCCTCGCGGACGACGACCACGCAGGAGGCGACGGCCTCGTGCGCGGACAGCACGGACTCGACCTCCCCGGGTTCGATGCGGAAGCCGCGCACCTTCACCTGGTGGTCGAGCCGGCCGAGGAACTCCAGGTTCCCGTCGGGCAGCCAGCGCACCAGGTCGCCGGTGCGGTAGACGCGGGCCGCCGGGTCGGTGGAGAAGGGGTGGCGGACGAAGCGCTCGGCGGTCAGGTCGGGCCGGCCCAGGTAGCCGCGGGCCACGCCGCTGCCGCCGACGAGGAGTTCGCCGGGGACGCCGACGGGTACGGGCCGGTCGGCGTCGTCGACGACGTACACCTCGGTGTTGGGGGTGGGGCGGCCGATCGGCACGGGGCCGGTCGCGTCGCGGATCTCGGCGACGGTCGCGTAGACGGTGGTCTCGGTCGGCCCGTAGCCGTTGACGACCCGGCGGCCGACCCGCAGCAGCCGTTCCGCCAGGTCGGCGGGGAGCGCCTCGCCCGCGCTGAGGACCGTCAGGTCGCGGTCGGCGGCGGGGCGTTCGGCGAGGGCGTCCACGAGCGGCCGCCACGCGGACGGGGTGGCCTGGACGAGGGTGACCCGGTGCTCGTCGACGAGGGCGGCGAGCGCGTGCGGGGCGTGGACCTGGTCCTTGTCGGCGACGATCAGCCGGCCGCCGGTGACGAGCGGCAGGAAGATCTCGACGTTGGCGATGTCGAAGGTGGCCGAGGTGGTGAAGAGGACGGCGTCGCTCGCCGGCGGAGGGAAGACGGTCCGCATGGCGTGGACGAGGTCGAGCAGGGCGCCGCGGGTGACGGCCACGCCCTTGGGGGTGCCGGTGGAGCCGGAGGTGTGGAGGACGTAGGCGAGGTCCTCGGGTCCGGCCGTGGGCTCCGGGTCGGTCGCGGGGCGGGCGGCGAGGGCCTCGGTGTCGGCGTCGGCGTCCAGGACGACGAGGGTGCGGCCGTCGCCGGGGACGCGGCCGCGCAGCGCCCGCTGGGTGACGACGACCGGGGCGCCTGTGTCGCGGAGCACGAACTCCAGGCGCTCCCCCGGGTGTTCGGGGTCGAGCGGCACATACGCGCCGCCGGCCTTGACGACCGCGAGCAGGGCGACGACCAGGGCGGGGCCGCGGTCGAGGCATACGCCGATGGGGGTGCCGGGCGCGGCGCCCAGGGCGCGCAGGTGATGGGCGAGGCGGTTGGCCCGCGCGTTGAGCTCGGCGTAGGTGAGCCGCTCGGTGCCGGACACCAGGGCGAGGGCGTCGGGGGTGCGGGCGGCGTGCTCGGCGATGAGCTCGTCCGGTCCCCGGTCGGTGGGGAAGGCCGCCGGGTGGACGCCCCATTCGCGCAGGAGCCGGTGGCGCTCGGCGGGGTCGAGCGGGTCGAGCCCGCCGATCGGGGTGCCGGGCGCGGCGGCCGCCGCGGCGAGCAGGGTGAGGTAGCAGGCGGCGAACCGCTCGGCGGTCCCGGCGGTGAGGAGTGCGGTGCCGTACGTGAGCCGGGCCGCGAGGGCGCCGTCGCCGTCGGTGACGCGCAGCTCCAGGTCCGGCGGGCGGGTGTCGGCCGGGGCCGGGGCGTCCGCCTCGGTGAACAGGGCCTGGACGAGCGGGTGGTGACGGCCGTCCGGGTGGGGGTCGAGCGCGGCGGTGAGCTCCGCGAAGGGCAGGTCCCGGTGGGGGCGGACCCGCTCCAGGGTCGCCGCGACCCGCCGTACCAGCGTGTCGAAGGCCGGGTCGCCGGTCAGGTCGGTGCGGACGACCGCGAGGGTGCCGTCCGGCGCCCGGTGGCCCACGGCGATGTCGCGCCGCCGGGTCCACACGCCCAGCAGCACCTGGTAGGCGGCGAGCAGCGGCTCGCGGAGGGTGCCGCCCCGCTCGGCCGCGAGCTTGCGCAGGGCGTCGGCGGTCCCGGCCGGGACGGTGAAGGCGTGGTCGGCCGTGCCGCCGTTCCCCGTCCCGGGCCGGGGCAGGTCGGCCGGCAGCTCCAGCGGTTCGAGGCCGGCGAGTTCGGCGCGCCAGAAGGCGAGCGCTTCGGTCATGATCCCTCCCGGTCGCCGAGGATCCGTGCCAGGGCCCTGCGGTCCGTCTTGCCGTTGTCGTTGAGCGGGAGCCCGTCCAGGTGGGTGGTGCGGGCGGGCACCATGTGCAGCGGGAGCTGCTCGCGCAGCCAGGCGTCGAGCTCCGCCGGGTCGATCCGGCGGCCGGCGTAGGCGGCGATCAGTTCGGTCTCGCCGTCCCGCCGGGTGGGGACGACGGCGGCGTCGACGACGTCCGGGTGGCGGTGCAGGACGGCTTCGACCTCGCCGATCTCGACGCGGTGGCCGCGCAGTTTGACCTGCTGGTCGAGGCGTCCGCGGTGGACGAGGACGCCGTTCTCGCGGCGCACCCGGTCGCCGGTGCGGTACCAGTGCCGCTCGGTGAGGGGTTCGGTGCCGTCGTAGACCTCGGCCCGGCCGCCTTCCTCGTACCGCACGAACCGGCCGGTGTTCTCGTACGGGTCGAGGTAGCCCGCGAAGCGCTGCGGGCCGCGGACGCACAGCTCGCCCTCGTCGGTGGGCCGTCCGTCCTCGTCGAGGAGGACGCCCTCCATGTGCGGGTACATCGTGCCGATGGGGACCGTGCCGTTGGGGAGTTCCGGCCAGTCGGCGCCGTCGCCGGTCAGGGTGTGGTCGGTGACCGTGAGGGACAGCTCGGTGGGGCCGTACACGTTGTGGATGGCGGTGTGCGGGGCGACCCGGCGCCACAGCCGGGCGTGCTGGAGGGTGACGGGTTCGGCGCCGAAGATGCTGTGGCGGAGGGTGGTGGCCCGGCCCAGGGGCAGGTTGCCGAGCCGCTGTGCCTCGCGGACCACGGACGGGACGGAGAACCAGTGGGTGAGGCGCCGTTCGACGATGAAGTCGACCGGCGCGTACAGCTCGGCCGGGGTCGGTACGACCAGGGTGGCGCCGCCGCCCCAGGTCGCGAAGAGGTCGAAGGCGTGGGCGTCGAAGGTCAGGCCGAAGACCTGGGAGACCCGGCTGCCGGGGCCGATCCCGTACAGCGGTGTGGTGTGGGACAGGTGGTGCGAGAAGTGGCGCTGGAGGATCGGGACGCCCTTGGGCTGGCCGGTCGATCCGGAGGTGAACAGCAGGTACGCCTCGCGGTCCGGGTCGGCGGGGACGGGCGGCAGCAGCGCGGTGGACGGCTTCCCGGTGGCGCGCTCGTCCTCGTCGAGCTCCAGGACCGTCGGCCGGTACCGCTCGGGCAGGGCGTGGAACAGTCCGGCGCTCTTCGGCGCGACGACGGCCGCCTCGACGCCCGCCCGCTGGGCGATGTCGAGGTTGCGCCGGTCGGGGTGGTCCGGGTGGAGCGGGACGATGCCGGCGCCGAGCCGCTGGATCGCCAGGTAGCCGGCGTAGGTGGCCACCGTGCGGGAGGCGACCAGCGCCACCCGGTCGGGGACGCCGCCGTGCTTCTCGACCAGGCGGGCGGCGAGGGTGAGGGCGAGGTTCCGCAACTGGGCGTAGGTGAGGACCTCGTCGCGGAGTTCCAGGGCGGGCCGGTCCGGGAGCCGCAGCGCCGACTCCTCGAACCGCTGGTAGAAGGTGCGGACGGGGAAGGTGGTCACCGGTTCCTCGCTATCCATGTGCGTTCCAGGTTGTCGACGAGGTCGCTGCTGTAGAGGCGCTTGCACTGCTCGACGGCGTACGAGGCGAGGTAGCCGCGGAAGGTGTCCTCGGGCTCCTCGTGCGCGTGGAGGATGCGGCGGTTGCCGACGACGGCCGGGTTGGCGAGCTCGGCGGCCGCGGCGGCGATCGCGTCGTCGAGCCGTGCGGCGGGGACGGTCTCGTCGCAGAGCAGCCGGCCCTCGGGGGTGGCGGCGTCGACGCGGCGGTCGGCGAAGATGGACCGCCGGGCCGTCCGGGCGCCCGCGGCCCGGGGCATCCGCAGGTTCGCGAGGCCCGGGATGATGCCCTCGCGGAGGGCGGGCAGGGTGAAGTAGGCGTCGTCGGCGGCGATCACCCGGTCGAAGACGAGCAGGATCTGGGCGCCGCCGCCGATGGCGAAGGTGTCGACCGCGCCGATCCACGGTTTCTCGACGGGTTCGGGGAGCCAGGACTCGCCGTCGTCGGGGCGGCTCAGGCCGCGGTAGATCTTGTTGATGTAGCCGAGTTCGCGGGCGAGGAAGAAGTCGAGGAGCGAGATCTCGCCCTGGTGGAGGCGGGTGAGGTTGATGCCGGCGCTGAACACCCGGCGGCCCGCGTAGCGGGGGTGGGTCATCTCGCCGCCGCGCATCACGCCGACGCGGATGTCGTCGTCGAGCAGGACCAGGTCGACGGCGACCTCCAGGGCGGCGACCAGGAGGTCGTCCTCGGCGTTGAGGAAGCGCGTGTTGTGGACGGTGACCTCGCCGACGGCGCCGTCCCGCCGGACGGTGACGATGCCGAGGTCGGCGCTGCCGGTGGCGCGGAAGCCGGGCAGGGCGGCGAGCGCCTCCGGCGTCGGGCGGCGCATCGCCTCGACGAGGTGGCGTCCGGTGCCGGCGGAGCGGAGCAGGCGGGAGAAGAGGATGCCCTGGTCGATCTCCCGGCCCTCCTTGTCGCGCTGCGGCCGCACCCGCTCCTCCTCCAGCTCCTCCTTGGTGGGGACGAGGCCGGGCAGGAGTTCGGAGGCCTGCTGGGCGAGGTCGCCGAGGCGAAGGAACGCGGCGCGGCCGTCGGTCAGTTCGGCGTAGAGCGTCTCCGCGTGCAGGTCGAGGAAGCGCCCGCGGGCCCGGCGGGCCGCCGTGTGCGCGCGCTCGGCCGCGGCCTGTTGCGCCGTGTCCCGCGCCGCCTTCGCCGGCAGGGCGCGCACCGTCTCCGCCGCGCGCGCCAGGAAGGCGACGGTGTCCGCCGCGTCGGCGTCGTACCCCCTGCCCAGCGCGGGGGCGGTCCCCGCGTACCCGTCGTTCCCCATGTCGCCTCCCAGTCAGTTCGTGTGCCTGCGCGCCCGGCCGCGGGCGCGCAGCGCCTCCCGGCGGGCCCGCGCCCGGTCCCCCGCGCCGGTGCCGTTGCCGGATCCGGGGGTCGTGCCGGAGCCGGTGCCGGGGGCCGTGCCGGTGCCGTCCGCTCCCCCGTCCGCTTCCCCGGCCGGGCTGTCGGCCGGGACGCCGTCCGGGCCGTCGGGCGCGGCGAGGAAGGCGGCCATGGCCCGCACGGTGGAGTGCCGGAACAGGTCGACGACCCGGACCGGGCGCCCCACTCCGTCCTCCAGCCGTTCGCGGAGCCGGATCAGCAGGAGCGAGTTGCCGCCGGCGTCGAAGAAGTTGTCGCCGGTGCCGACGGTGCGCCCGAGGACGTGCCGCCAGGCCTCCGCGACGATCCGCTCGGTCTCGCTCGGCGGCCGCTCCTCCGCCGGCCGCGCCGCCGCCTCCGCGAGGGCCCGGGCGACGGCCGTGCGGTCCGGTGTGCCGGCGGGCAGCAGCGGGAGCCGCGGCAGGACCGCGAGCCGGTCGGGCTGGAGGGCGCCGGGGAGCCGTTCCCGCAGGTACGTGCGGAACGTCCGCTCGTCGGGGGCGGCGCCCGGCCGGGGGGACACCGCGGCCGCGAGCGTGCCGTCCCCGGCGGGGAACGCGACGGCCCGGGCCACGGCGGGGTGCGCGAGCAGTGCCGCCTCCAGGTCCTTCGGGGACACCCGGACGCCCCGGACGTGGATCCGGTCGGCGGCCCGCCCCTCGTACACGAGCCGCCCTTCGGCGTCGTGCCGCGCCAGGTCGCCGGTGGCGTACAGGCGCCCGCCGGGCACGCTGCCGAAGGGGTCGGGCCGGTAGCGCTCGGCGGTCCGCCGGGGGTCGCCGGCGTAGCCGCGGGTGACGGCCGGGCCGCCGATGTGCAGTTCGCCGGTCGCTCCGGGCGGGACCGGCGAGCCGTGCGGGTCGAGGACGTACGCGGTGCAGCCGGCGGGCACGCCGAGGGTGACGGGCTCGCCGGGGACGGCCGGGCCGCCGAGCGCGGGTCCTGCGGTCTCCGCCGCGGCGTAGGCGTGCAGGATCCGCCCGGCCCCGGCCCCGTGCGTCTCGCGCACGGCCTCGGGGACGAGGAGCGCGCCGCCGGTGAGCACGGTGCCGGACCGCTGCTCCCCCGGCGCCTCCGGGGTGGTGACGTGCAGCGTGGGGGTGCCGGAGCCGCCGAGGACGAGCCGGCCGCCCCCGGTGAGCGGGGCGAACAGTTCGAGCACGGAGGCGTACGAGCCGGGTGCGGCCGCCGGGGCCGTCACGGGCGGTGCGCCCTCGGGGAGCGACCGGTGGATCCAGCGGAGCCTGCCGACGAGGGTGCGGTGCTCGGCGACGACGGGCCGGGGCTCCCCCTCGGTGCCGGCGGTGTGCAGGATCCAGGCGGCGTGGTGCGCGGTCACGTCCGTACGGACCGGCGGGGTGGTGCCGTCGCCCGGCGCCGCGGCCCCGGCCGTCCGCTCGGCGTCCACCACCGTGAGGCGGTTGCGGTCGAAGAGCGACGCGGCCCGGCGGTCGGTGACGACGGTCCCGATGCCGAGGTCGTCGATCGTCGTGCGCAGCCGGTACGCGGGCAGCGCCGGATCGAGCGGGACGCAGACGCCGCCCGCCTTGAGGACGCCGAGGAGCGCCGCCACGAGCTGCGGCGTGGGGGTGGCGCAGACGCCGACGGGCGTCTCGGGCGTCACGCCGAGCTCCCGGAGGCGGTGCGCGAGGCCGGTGGCCGCGGTGTCGAGCTCGCGGTAGGTCCAGGGTCCGGCGGCCGTGTCGACGGCGACCGCGTCCGGGGTGCGGGCGGTCTGCTCCTCGACCAGGGCGTGCAGGCAGGTGGTGTCGGCGGGTTCGTCGCGGTCCGGGTTCCACTCCTCGACGAGGCGGTGGAGTTCGGCCCGGTCGGGGGCGCGGAGCGCCGTGACACGGGCGTCCGGGTCGGCGGCGACGCGGGTGAGGACGGTGCGCAGCCGGTCGAGGAGGCGGTCGGCGGTGGCGGCGTCGAAGAGGTCGGTGCGGTGGTCGACCAGGACGAGCAGGCCGGCGTCGGTTTCGAGGGTGTCGACGGCGAGGTCGGTCTTCATGGTGGGCAGCCGCAGTTCGGCCGTGGTGAGCCGGACGCCGGCCGCCTCGGCCGGGGTCGAGGCCCGCTGGTGGCTGAACATGACCTGGTAGAGCGGGTGGTGGCTGGGGTCGCGGGTGAGCCCGAGGGCGTCGATCACCTCGTCGAAGGGCAGGTCGGCGTGGTCGTGGGCGTCGAGGACGTCGCCGCGGACCCGGGCGAGGAGGTCGGTGAAGACGGGGTCGTCGGAGAGGTCGGCGCGCAGGACGACGGGCCGGGCGAGGTAGCCGACGACGCCGGCGCTGTCGCTGGTGTCGCGGCCGGAGACGGCCATGCCGGTGAGCACGTCGTGGCCGCCGTAGGTGCCGAGGGCGACGTCGAAGGCGGCCTTGAGGACCGTGAAGAGGGTGGACCGGCGGGTGCGCGCGAGGCGCCGGAGCGGCTCGACGACCTCGTGGGGGACGACGGTGGTGCGGCGGGCGCTCCGGTGGTCGCCGTGGACGGGCCGGGGTCGGTCGAGGGGCAGTTCGAGCACCTCGGGCGCGCCGGCGAGCCGCGCGGTCCAGTGGCGCAGGCGGTCCGGTCCGGTCCGCTCGTCGGCCTCCGTCCGCCGGGCGAGGAAGGCGGTGTACGGGACGGCGGGGGCGGGCAGCGGGGAGGGCAGTCCGCGGGCGAACGCCTCGTACAGTGCGGCGAGTTCGGCGGTGAGGATCTCCAGGGAGCTGCCGTCGAAGACGATGTGGTGCACGCCGACGAGCAGGCGGTGGGTCCGGTCGTCGATCCGGAGCAGCTCGGCCCGGATCAGGGGGCCGCCGTCGAGGTCGAAGGGGACGCGGGCGAAGGCCTCGGCCCGCGCGTCGGCGGTCTCCGTGCTGCCGGCGCAGTCGACGAGCGGCAGCGGGAGGGGCGCGGGGGCGGTGACCGTCTGGGCCGGTTCGCCGCCGTGGTGGGTGATCCGGACGCGGAGGGCCTCGTGGCGGCGCAGGAGTTCGTCCAGGGCGCGCCGGAGCGCCGCGGTGTCCAGCGGTCCTTCGGCGGTGACGGCGAAGGGGATGCTGAAGAAGGGGTCGCCGGGGCGCAGGTGGGCCAGGGCCCACAGGCGCCGCTGGGCCGGGGTGAGCGGCAGGACCGTCTCCGCGGGCCCGTCGGCGACCCGGTCCCCGGGCCGGTCCGGGGAGCGGTGGGCGAGCTGTTCCGTCGTCACGGGGACACCTTCGATCCGCTGCTGTCGGCCGCCGGGTCGCCGCTGTCCGGCGCGGCGGCGGGGCGGCGCGGGACGGCGAGGGCCGCGCCGGCGACGAGCAGCACCGCTCCGGAGGCGATGATCGACTCGGCGGTGCCGATGGCTCCGGCGAGCAGTCCGCCGGCGAGGACGCCGAGCACCGTGAAGTTGACCATGAGCGCGTTGGCGAGGCCGACGCCCCGGCCGCGCAGTTCCTCGGGCAGGTCGCGCAGGAGCGTGTGGGCGACCGGGACCTGGAAGAGTCCCGAGCCGAGGCCGGCCAGCAGGCACCAGGCCAGGACGGGGCCGAGGCCGATCCGGTCGTGGAGGGCTCCGGCGGGCGCGAGCAGGACGAGCGACAGGCCGAACAGCAGGATCGACACCACGAGCAGCCACCGGTCGGAGTGGCGGCGCACCAGGCCGGGTCCCACCAGGGCGCCGAGGATCGCGCCGCCGCCGAAGAGGGCGTGCGCGAAGCCGTACGGGAGGGCGTCCAGGCCGAAGACGTTGAGGAGCTGGGTGTTGAGGTTGGTGGTGAAGAGGCCGAGCACCAGCATCACGGGGACGAGGAACACGGCGAGGAAGCGGAGGCTGGGCACCTGGAGCACGCCGCGGACGCCGGTGCGCAGGGCCCGCCAGTACGGTTCGCGGTTCCCGGCGGCGCCGGGGGCGGGGACCTCGCGGAGGACGGCCATGCTGCCCAGCAGGACCGCGGAGACCGCGAAGGTCGCCGCGTCGAGGACGAAGATGGCGGTCACGTTCCCGAACGCGAGGAGCAGGCCGCCGAGCGCCGGTCCGACGAGGTTGATGGTGTGGTTGGTGGACTGGAAGAGGGCGACGGCGGTCGGGATGCTGTGGCCGCCGACGATCTTCGGGATGGCGGTGATGCGGGCGGTCTCGAAGAAGGCCTTGCCGACGCCGCTGAGGACGGTGAGCAGGATGAGCAGCCAGGCCGAGTCGCGCACGGCGATCATGGCGAGGGCGATGGCCACCCGGGCCAGGTCGGAGCCGACGAGCAGGCCCCGGGCGGGGAACCGGTCGGCGAGCGGGCCGACGAACGCGCCGAGGACCCCGGAGGGCAGCAGTTGGGCGATGACGACCAGCGACACGAAGAGCACGGGCCGGTCGGTTCCGGTGGCGACCACGTAGATCAGGGTGATCTTGGTGATGGCGTCGCCGAGGAAGGAGGCGACGACGGCGAGCCAGTACCGGAGGTAGGTGCCGTCCTTGAGGAGCTCGATCACGGCGCGATCACCTCGTTGACGACCTCGGCCACGGCCTCGACGTGCGGTGCGCGCATGACGGTGTAGTGGTTGCCGCGGACGGCTCGGACGTCGAGGTGCTCGCCGTGCAGGGCGTGCCAGGTGCTGGTGATGTCGTACTCCTCGTCGGCGGCGCGGACCAGGGTGACCCTGCCCCGCAGCGGTTCGGGCCGGTGGTTCCACAGCAGCCGCAGGTTGGCGACCCACAGGCCGAGGACGTCGGCGATCTGGTCGCGGCCGGCGTCCGGCGGCAGGTAGTCGGCGGCGCGGGCGATGCCGAGGAGGTAGTCGAGGTGCTCCTCGGGCGTCATGGCGCGCAGTTCGGCGGCGGTCTTGAGCCGGTCGCCGTAGTCCCACTGGAGGTTGGCGGCGACGGCCTCGACGATCTCCGCCCGGTCGGGTTCCTCGCCCTCGGGGACCTCGGCGGGGGCGTGGCTGTCGATCATGACGACGGAGACCTCGGCACCGGTGCGCTCCAGTTCGTGGGCGACGGCGTAGGCGTTGGAACCGCCGTAGCACCAGCCGACCAGCGCGTAGGGGCCTTCCGGCTGGTGGGCGCGGATCAGCTCGGCGTAGGCGGCGGCGCGTTCCCGGAAGGTGGCGAAGGGCAGCGTGCCGTCGACGGCGGGCGGGGAGGCGAGCGCGTACAGCGGGCGGTCGGGGCCGACGAGCCCGGCGAACGGCATGTAGCAGACGACCTCGCTGCCGGCCGGGTGGGCGAAGTAGACGGGGGTGCCGCTGCCGCCGGAGCCGAGCTCGACCAGGTGGACGCCGGTCTCCTCCCGGTAGCCCTCGCGGAGCATGCGGGCGAAGCGTTCCACGGTGGCGCCCTGGAAGATGGCGGCCATCGGCAGCTGCCGCCCGAACCGCCGCTCGATCTCGGCCATGAGGCGCAGCACGAGCAGGGAGTGTCCGCCGAGGTCGAAGAAGCGGTCGTGCAGGCCGATGGGGCGGACGCCGAGGACGTCCTCCCAGATGTGGGCGACCTCCAGCTCGACGGCGTCGCGGGGCGGTGCGTAGGCGGTGTCCTCGCGGTCGGCGGCGGGGGCGGGCAGGGCCCGCCGGTCGATCTTGCCGCTGGTGCCGAGCGGGAAGGCGTCGACGCGGACGAGCGCCGCGGGGACCATGTAGTCGGGGAGCCGGTCGCGGAGGTGGGTGCGCAGGTCCTCGGCGCGCAGGGCCTCGTCGGGGCTCTCCACGTAGCCGACGAGCCGCCGGTCGCCGGGGCGGTCCTCGCGGACCAGGACGGCCGCGCGGCGGACCGCGGGGTGCTCCTCCAGGCGGGCCTCGATCTCGCCGGTCTCGATGCGGAAGCCGCGGAGCTTGACCTGGCCGTCGCCGCGCCCGAGGAAGACGAGGGTGCCGTCCTCGCGGAGCCGGACCGTGTCGCCGGTGGCGTACATGCGGGCGCCGGGGCGGGGGGCGAAGGGGTCGGGGAGGAAGCGTTCGGCGGTGAGGGCGGGCCGGTGGCGGTAGCCGCGGGCGACGCCGTCGCCGCCGAGGTACAGGTGGCCGGGGACGCCGACGGGGACGGGGCGCAGCCGCTCGTCGAGGACGTACACCCGGGTGTTGTCGAGGGGGCGGCCGATGGAGACGGTGCCGGCGCCGGGCTCCAGGCGGTGCGCGGTGGACCAGACGGTCGTCTCGGTGGGCCCGTACACGTTCCAGGCGCGGCCGGTGGTGGAGGCGAGCCGTTCGGCCAGGGCGGGCGGGACGGCCTCGCCGCCGACGAGGGCCCGGAGGCGGACGTCGCCGGGCCAGCCGGCCTCGGTGAGCAGCTGCCAGGTGGCCGGGGTGGCCTGCATGACGGTGGTGCCGGTCTCGTCGAGCAGGGCGGCGAGCCTGCGGCCGTCCACCGCCTCGTCCTTGCGGACGACGTGCGCCCGGGCTCCGGTGACGAGCGGCCCCCACAGCTCCAGGCCCGCGATGTCGAAGGTGACCGGGGTGACGGCGGCGAGGACGTCACCGGGGCCGAGGCCGGTCTCGGCGGTCATGGCGAGGAGGAGGTTGACGAGGTTGCGGTGGGTGATCTCGACGCCCTTGGGGCGGCCGGTGGAGCCGGAGGTGTAGATGACGTAGGCGAGGCGGCCGTCGTCACCGGCCGGGGCCGGGGGCGCGGCCGGTGCGGCGGCGATCGCCGCGGCGTCGGTGTCGAGGGCGACGCGGCCGCCGGGGCAGCCGGCGAGCGCGTCGAGGTGGGCGGACCGGGTGACGACGAGCGCGGCGCCCGCGTCGGTGACGGTGTCGGCGAGCCGCCGCGGCGGGTGGCCGGGGTCCAGCGGCAGGTAGGCGCCTTCGGCCATGAGGACGCCGAGGAGGGCGACGACGAGGTCGGTCCCGCGTTCCAGGCAGACGCCGACGACCGTTCCGGCCGTGACGCCCCGGTGGCGCAGGTGGTGGGCGAGCCGGCCGGCGCGGCCGACGAGTTCGGCGTACGTGAGCCGCTCGTCGCCCGAGGAGACGGCGACGGCGCCGGGGTCGGCCTCGGCCCGGCGGCGGATCAGCTCCTCCAGGCGGAGGCCGGGTTCGCGGGCGGCCTCGGTGCGGTTCCACTCGACGAGGAGCCGCTCGGCGTCCTCCGGGCCGAGCAGCGACAGCTCGTGCACGCCTTGGCCGGGGTCGGCGGTCATCTGCTCCAGGATCCGGGTCACCTGGCGGCTCATCCGGGCCATGGTGTCCTCGGTGAACAGGTCGGAGTTGTACTCGAACAGGCCGACGAACCGGCCGTCCCCCAGCATGGGGTCGTCGAAGAACCCGAGGGTCACGTCGTCCTTGGCGGTCAGGTTGTCGAGCAGCAGCTCCTCGACCTCCACGCCGGCCATGGCGGTCTCCTCCTCGTGGTGGAAGTCCACGAGGATGAAGGAGGTCTGGTAGACGGGCGTGCGGCTGGGGTCGCGGGGGACGTCGAGCTCGTCGAGCAGGGTGCCGAACGGGATGTCGTGGTGGTCGAAGGCGCCCATCATGGTGGTCCGGGTGGCCTGGAGGAGTTCGGCGACCGTCATCTCCGGGCGCACCCGGGTGCGCAGCGGCAGCATGGTGAGGAAGTAGCCGACCATCGGCTCGGTCTCGGGCCGGCTGCGGGTGGAGGAGGTGGTGCCGACCACGATGTCCTCCTGTCCGGTGAGCCGGTGGAGGAGCAGCTGCCAGGCGGCGAGCAGCGCGATGTTGACCGTGACCTCCTCGCGCTTGGCGAGGTCGCGGACCGCCTGGGTGAGGGCGGTGGACAGGGTGAAGCGGTAGCGTGCGCCGTTGAAGGTCTGCAGCGGCGGCCGGGGCCGGTCGGTGGGCAGCTCCAGGACGAGTTCGGCGCCCTCCAACCGGTCGCGCCAGTACGGCAGGTGCTTGCGCCGCACCTCCTCGCGGAGCCACTCGGGCTGCCACTCCGCGTAGTCCGGGTAGTGCACCTCGACCGGGGGGAGGTCCGGTTCGCGGCCGGTGGCGAACGCCGAGTAGAGCGCGGTGAACTCGGCGTTGAAGATCCCCATCGACTGGCGGTCCCAGACCAGGTGGTCGACGGTGCCGACGAGGACGTGCTCGCGCTCGTCGAGGCGAAGCAGGTCGATCCGCAGCAGCGGCCCGTGGACGAGGTCGAAGGCGGTGCGCAGCTGCTCGGTGGCCCGGCGCAGGAGTTCGGCCTCGCGGTCCTCGGCCGGCACGGAGCGCAGGTCGTGGTGGCGGACGGTGACCTTCATGGTGTCGTGCACGACCTGGACGGGCGCGAGGCCGTCCTGCTCGAAGGTGGTGCGCATCGCCTCGTGGCGGGCGACGAAGGCGTCCACGGCCCGCTGGACGGCGTCCGTGTCGAGGGCGCCGCGCAGCCGGGAGGCGAAGTAGACGTTGTAGACGGGGTCCGTGGGGTCGAACTGGTGGATGAGCCAGATGCGTTCCTGGTCGACGGTGAGCGGGACGCGGTCCGCCCGACGCCGTCTCGGGATCCTGGTCAGGGTGTCGGGCGTCCGGGTGCGCTCGCGCAGGCGGCGGTCGAGCAGGGCGCGCTGCGCCGGGGTGAGCCCGGCGAGCCGGGCGGACAGGTCGGTCACGGGTGCTCCCCCTCCGGCGCGGGCCGGTAGCGGTCCTTGAGGACGGTGAGGTGGTCGAGGCCGGCGAGGACCCGGTCGGGGTCGAGGCCGAAGTCGACCAGGCAGGCGACCTCGTCGACGCCGATGTCCACCAGGTCCTCGATGAGGGACTCGCAGGTGTCGGGGGTGCCGAGCAGCGCGAGGCCGTCGAAGTAGCGTTCGAAGGTGGCGGCGAGCATGGCGTCCCGCTCGGCGTCGCTGAGCGTGGCGAACTCGCTGTCGAAGCTGTCCTGCTGGGCGAGGAAGGACTTCAGGTACGCGGTGAGCGGCGCCCGTACGACCTCCTTGGCCTCGTCGACGCGGGCCGCGAGGAACGTGTGGACCATCGCGGTCACGGTGCCGGCCGCCGGGTCGTGACCGGCCTCGGCGCGGGCCGCCCGGTAGGCGCCGATCTTGTCCTTGAGGTCGGCGGGGCGCTGGGCGACGAGCCCGGTCAGCACGTGGGCGCCGATCGCGCCGGCGCGGACGAAGGTCTCGACGCTGCCCTGCGCCGACACCCACATCGGCAGCCGGGGCTGGAGCGGCCGGGGCAGGGTGCGGACGGGCTGCGGGGTGCCGTCGGCGCGGGGCAGCGAGACGGTCTCGCCCGCCCAGAGCCGCTGGACGGTGTCGATGGCCTCGAACATCTCCTCCTTGCGCCGCTCGTGGCGCAGCGCGCCGTCGCCCGGTGCGAGGAGGAAGTCGTCCGGATGCCAGCCGGAGGCGGCGGAGACGGCGACCCGGCCGCCGCTCAGGTTGTCGACGACCGCCCACTCCTCGGCCACCCGGACCGGGTGGTGGAGCGGCAGCACCGCGCTGCCCGCGCGGATCTGCAGGCGTTCGGTGACCATGGCGAGCGCGGCGGCGAGCACGGAGGGGTTGGGGTAGAGCCCGCCGAAGTCGACGAAGTGGCGCTCGGGGACCCAGATCCCGGCGAAGCCGTGGGCGTCGGCGTAGCGGGCGCTGTCGAGGAGCAGCCGGTACTTGCCCGGCCCCTCGGCGCTGCCGTCCCCGGAGAAGAAGAAGAGGCTGAACTCCATGGTGCTGCCGGGCCGCCGGGTCCTGCGGGGCGCGGCCGCCGGGGTCCCGGCGGCGCGGGGCGTGGTGCCGAGCGCCTGCGGGGCCTTGGCGTTCCGGCGGCGCAGGGACTGTTCGAGGACGGCGCGCTGGCTCGGGGAGAGGGAGGAGAGCCGCGCCTTGAGCCGCTCGGCCGTCGCCTCGTCCGCGGGCGTGCCGGTGCGTACGGCCGGCTCCGGGGTGTCGCCGGTCCTGGCGGTGCCGGTGGCCTCAGGCATGGTCCCCCCTCAGGAACGCCTCGGCCTCGGCGGCGGAGAGGCCCTCCACTTCCCTCAGGAGCGCCTCGAACTCGTCGAGGCCGATCGCCTCCGCCTGGTGCTCCCGGATGGCCGCCGCGAGTCCGCCGACCGTCGGCGCCTCGAAGACGGCGCTCATCGGGAAGTCGCCGTGGGCGCGGCGCAGCCGGCCCACGATCTGGATGGCGAAGAGCGAGTTGCCGCCCAGGTCGTAGAAGTCGTCGTCGGGGCCGATGGGCGAGACGCCGAGCATGTCGCGCCACACACGGGCGACGGACTGGGCGAGTTCGTCGTCGGGCCACACGGTGGCGGGGTCCCAGTCGTCGTCGCCCGATGGGTCCCGGGAGGCGCCGAGGGAGGCGGTGAACGAGGAGGCGGTCAGGCCGACCTGGTCGGCGAGGATGTCCTGGAAGTCGACCGGGCAGACGACGACCTGGGGCAGTCCGCCGCCGAGCGCGGCCCGGGCGGCGGCGAGGCCGTCGCCGGCCGGGATGCCCTGCTCGCGCCGGATCCGCTCGTACAGGTCCCGCACCTCGGGCAGGCCGGCCATCTGCCGCTCGAACCAGTCGTCCCACTCCCACTGGGTGAAGTCGACGGTCACGGTGGGGCGGCCGGTGGCGGCGCGCGCGGGGGCGAAAGCGTCGAGGAAGGCGGCGGCCGCGGTGTTCTCGGCCTGGCCGAAGCCGCCGACGATCCCGGTGGTGGAGGAGCCGACGAGGAAGAAGGCCGGGTCGTCGGTGCGCAGCAGCGCGTCGAGCAGCAGGGTGGACCGCACCCGGGCGGCGAGGACGGCCGCGAAGTCGTCGCGGGTCTTCAGGGCGACGAGGCCGGAGCCGCGGGCGTCGGCGAGGTGCAGCACGCCCCGGACGGCGCCCAGGTGCTCCCGGGCCGCCGTGACGGTGCGGCGGGCGTCGTCCGGGTCGGCCAGGTCGGCGACGCGGTAGGCGAGGTCGCCGGGGTGGGCGGCGAGCAGCGCGGCGAGGCGGTCGACCCGGCCGCGTGTCCGCTCGTCGTCCCCGGCACGGCCGGCCCGCCACGCGTCCCAGGCGTCCCTGGCGGGGAAGTCCGGGTCGCCGACGAGCAGGAGCCGTGCGCCGGCCCCGGCGAGCTCCTCGGCGAAGGCGAGGCCCGCGTCGCCCGAGGCGCCGGTGAGCAGGTACCCGGCGCCCGGCTCCCAGGCGGCGGCCGGGGCCACCGCCTCCAGGGGGACGGGGGCGAAGGCCCGGCGCAGCCGGTGCGGGCCGCGGTGGGCGACGAGCGGCTCCCGCTGCGGGGAGGTCAGTTCGGTGAGCAGCCGCGCGGTGAGCCGGTCGCGGCCGCCGGTGTCGCCCGGCACAGTGACGTCGACGGAGCGGCAGTTCAGCCATCCGTACTCCTGGGGCAGGACGGTGACCGCCCCGTACAGGGTGGCCCGTTCCGGGTTCCGTACGGGTGTGCCGTGGGCGTCCTGGAGTTCGTCGGTGAGGACGTCGATGCGGACCGGCCGGTCCTCGCCCGTCTCTCCGAGGGCCTGGGCGAGCGTGACGAGGGTGTGGAAGCCGGCGTCGAGGGCGGTGGCGTGGCGGTCCGCCGCGTCGGCCTCGGTCCCCGCGTCCGCGCCGGGGCCGGCGGGCGCGTCGGTGACGCTCCAGGCGTGCACGATCCGGTCGGGCAGGCGTCCGTCCCGGCGCAGTTCGGCGACGATCCGGCCGAGGTGCCCGGGGTCCGCGGGGTCGGCCTCGAAGGCGTCCTCGGCAGGGCGGGCGTAGGCGGCGGCGCGCCGTACGGTGACGACGGTGTGCCCCCGGTCGCGGAGGCCGCCGGTGAGCGCGTCGGTGAGGCCCCGCCGGTCGGCGAGGACGAGCCAGGCGAGGGGCACGGTCGCGGGGTCCTGGCCGGCCGGCGCGGCCGGTGCGGGGTGCCAGACGGGGGCGTACGTCCAGCGGTCGACGCCCTTGCGGGCGGGGCCGGCGGCGGCCTCGGGCCGGGGCAGCAGGTGGGCGCGGCGCTCGAAGGGGTAGCCGGGCAGGGGGACGCGACGGCGCGGGGCGGCCCCGTGGAGGGCGCTCCACGTCACCGGGACGCCGTGGCGCCAGAGTTCGCCGAGGCCTTCCCGGACGGTACGGGCCTCGGCGGCCGGTTCCCCGGCGCGCGGGCGGCGCAGCAGCGTGACGGCCGGGCCGGTGCCGGGGTGCGCCCGGACCAGGCCGGTGAGCTGGCTGCCGGGGCCGACCTCGACGAGGACGGCGGGGCCGAGGTCGGCGAGGGCGGCGACGCCGTCGGAGAAGCGGACCGGGCGGCGGGTGTGGGCGACCCAGTAGTCGGGGTCGGTGGCCTGCTCGTCGGTGATCCACGTGCCGGTCACATTGGACAGGAAGGGGAGGGCGGGGCGGTTCAGGGTGACTTCGCGGAGCACCTCGGCGAGGCCGGGGAGCGCGGGTTCGACCAGGTCGGTGTGGAAGGCGTGCGAGGTCGTCAGGTCGCGGACGGAGACGCCCCGCTCCTCCAGGAGGCGGCGGGCCGCCTCGACCTCCTCGGGGGTGCCGGCGACGACGCAGGAGCCGGGCGCGTTGACGGCGGCGACGGCGGCGCGGCCGTCGAGGACCTTCTCCAGCTCGGCCTCGTCGAGGAGCACGGACAGCATCCGGCCCGGGGCCAGGTCCTGCATCAGGCGGGCCCGCCGGGCGACGACGCGCAGCGCGTCCTCCAGGGTGAACACGCCGGCCAGGGTGGCGGCGACGAGTTCGCCGAGGCTGTGGCCGGTCATGGCCGAGGGGGTGACGCCCCAGGACATCAGGAGCCGGGCGAGCGCGTAATCGAGGCTGAAGACGGTCGGCTGGGTGACGAGGGTCTGCCGGAGCCGCGCGCGGGACTCCTCGCCGTCGGCGGCGAAGGCGAGGTCCCGGATGTCCTGGCCGAGGTGGGGCAGCAGCAGCGTCGCGCAGCGGTCGAAGGCCTCGCGGAAGACCGGTTCGGTGCGGTGGAGTTCCGCGCCCATGCCGGGGAACTGGCTGCCCTGGCCGGGGAGGAGGAAGACGACGGCGGGCGGTGCGTCGTCGGGGCCGACGGGGGCCGTCCGCGCGGCCGGCCGTTCCAGGGCGGCCACCGCTGCGGCCCGGTCGGCGGCGACGACGGCGCGGCGGTGGGGGAAGGCGGTACGGCCCCGCTGAAGGGTGTGCGCCACGTCGGCGAGGGCGGCCCGGCCGACGGTGCCGGCGGGGGTGGCGGTGTCGGTGGTGAGCGCGCGGGCGAGGTCGGCGGCGGCGGCGTCCAGGGCCTCGGGCGAGCGCGCGGACAGCGGCAGGACCTGCCAGTCCTCGGGGGCGTCCTCGGGGGCGTCCTCCCGGCGACCGGTGGCCGGCGCCGCTTCGAGGACGACGTGGGCGTTGGTGCCGCCGATGCCGAAGGCGCTGACGCCGGCGCGTGGCGGATGGTCGCGCGCGGGCCACGGCACTCCCTCGGCGTCGACGCGGAACGGGGTCCGGTCCAGGCCGAGTTCGGGGTGGGGGGTGCGGAAGTGCGCGGTCGGCGGGATGAAGCGGTGTTCCAGGGCGAGGGCGGCCTTGACGAGGCCGGTGACGCCGGCGGCCGCGTCGAGGTGGCCGACGTTGGACTTGACGGAGCCGAGGTGGACCGATCCGGGCGGGAGGCCGGGGCCGAACGCCTCGGTGAGCGCCTGGACCTCGATGGGGTCGCCGAGCGGGGTGGCGGTGCCGTGGGCCTCGACGTAGTCGATGGTGGCGGGCTCGACCCCGGCGACCGCGAGGGCCTCGCCGACGACCTCGGCCTGGCCGCGCGCGGAGGGCGCGGTGAAGCCGATCTTCTCGGAGCCGTCGTTGTTGACGGCGGTGCCGCGGATGACGGCGTGGATGTGGTCGCCGTCGGCGACCGCGCCCTCCAGGCGCTTGAGGACCACGACGGCGACGCCGTCGCCCGAGACGGTGCCGGTGGCGTCGGCGTCGAAGGGCCGGCAGTGGCCGTCCGCGGCGAGGATGGCGCCCTCCTCGTACGGGTAGCCGGCGGGCTCCAGGGCGCGCACGGCGACGCCGCCCGCCAGGGCGGTGTCGGACTCACGGGTGAGCAGGGACTGCACGGCGAGGTGGACGGCGACCAGCGAGGAGGAGCAGGCGCTCTGCACGGTGAGGCTGGGTCCGGTCAGCCCGAGCTTGTGGGAGACGCGCAGGGCGAGCATGCCGGGGTCGTTGCCGATGGCCCGCTGCAGCGCGTCGGAGACCCGGTCGGAGCCGCCGCGGCCGGGGGCGACCCGCTCCAGGAGGTAGGTGCTACCGGAGGTTCCGGCGAAGACGCCGACGCGTCCGGGGACGGCGTCGGGGGCGTAGCCGGCCCGTTCGAGGGCGTGCCAGGCGGTCTCCAGGAGCAGGCGGTGCTGCGGGTCCATGAGTTCGGCCTCGGCGGCGGTGACGCCGAAGAAGGCGGCGTCGAAGCGGTCGAAGCCGTCGAGGGGGAAGCCGGACCTCACGTAGGCGGGGTCGGCGAGGAGCCGCTCGGGGACACCGGCGGCGGCGAGTTCCTCGTCGGTGTAGGTGGTGCCGCCCTCGCGTCCGTCGACGACCAGGCGCCACAGCTCGTCGACGTCGGCGGCGCCGGGAAAGCGTCCGCTCATCCCGATGACGGCGACGGACTGCTCGGGCAGCGGCGGATCCGTTTCGGTGGTCATGCGTCGTTCTCCCCGTGCTCGGTGGGGGCGGCGGTGGCCGTGGTGTCGAGCGCCCCGGCGAACTCCCGGAGGGTCGGGGCGTCGAAGATCAGGCGCAGGGTCGCGGGGAGGCCGAGGCGTTCCCGGGTGAGGGCCACGGCCTGGGTGGCGAGCATGGAGTGCCCGCCGAGTTCGAAGAAGTCGTCGTCGAGGCCGACCCGGTCGACGGAGAGCACCTCGGCCCAGATGTCGGCGAGGGCCTTCTCGGCGGGGGTGGCGGGGGCCGCGAAGTCCGCGTCGAGGTCGGGGCGGACGGCCTCGGGGGCGGGCAGGGCGCGCCGGTCGACCTTGCCGTTGACGGTGAGCGGCAGCCGGTCGAGGGCCACGTACACGTTGGGCAGCATGTACGGGGGCAGGGTGCGCCGCAGGTGGTCGCGGAGCTCGGACGGGCCGGCCGGCGCGCCGGCGGCGGGCACCCAGTAGGCCACCAGGCGGGGGTCGCCCGCGGTGTCCCGGTCGACGGCGGCGACGGCCTCGCGGACGGCGGGGTGCCGGGCGAGGGCGGTCTCGATCTCGCCGAGTTCGACGCGGTGGCCCCGGATCTTGACCTGGTGGTCGAGGCGGCCCAGGTAGGCGTGGTCGCCGTCGCGGGTGCGCCGGGCGCTGTCGCCCGAGCGGTAGCGGCGGGCCCCGGGGACCGTGGCGTCGGGGTCGGGCAGGAAGCGCTCGGCGGTGAGGGCGGGCCGGCCGAGGTAGCCGCGGGCGACGCCCGCGCCGCCGACGTACAGCTCGCCCGGCTCGCCGTCGGGGACCGGTTCGCCGCGCTCGTCGAGGACCCGCAGCGTCCAGCCGTCGAGGGCGGCGCCGATCATGCTGGCCGTGGTGGCGACGTCGGCGGCGGTCATCCGGCGGTAGGTGGAGTGCACGGTGGTCTCGGTGATCCCGTACATGTTCACCAGGAGCGGCGCGCCATCGCCGTGGCGTGCGGTCCAGGGGCCCAGCATGGCCGGGGGCAGCGCCTCGCCGGCGAAGACGACGAGGCGGAGGCCGAGCGCGGGGGCGGCCGGGTGTTCCTCCTCGTACCGGACGAGTTGCCGGAAGGCGGCGGGCGTCTGGTTGAGGACGGTGACGCGCTCGCGGTGCAGCAGCGCGTGGAACTCCTCGGGGGCGCGGCGCACGTCGTCGGGGACGACGACCAGCCGGCCGCCGTGGAGCAGCGCTCCCCACATCTCCCAGACGGAGACGTCGAAGGCGGCGGAGGCGAAGAGGGTCCACACGTCGTCCGGGCCGAAGCCGAACCGTTCGCGGGTGCCGTCCAGCAGGGCGAGCACCTGGCGGTGCTCGACCATGACGCCCTTGGGGGTGCCGGTCGAGCCGCTGGTGTAGATGACGTACGCGAGGTTCGCGGGGCCGGTGCCGGGGTCGGCGGGCGGGGTGTCCGGGTGGTCGGTGAGGTCGGTGCCGCCGGGGCCGGTGACGACGGTGTGCCGGGCGCCGAGGTCGCGGTCGGCGGTGTCGGTGAGGAGGACGTCCGCTCCGGCGTCGGCGAGGGTGCGGGCGAGGCGCTCGTCGGGGGCGGAGGGGTCGAGCGGCACGTAGGCGCCGCCGGCCTTGACCACCGCGAGGAGGGCGGTGATCAGGTGCGCGGTCCGCTCCAGGCGGACGGCGACGCGGGCTTCGGGGCCGACGCCGAGGGCCCGGAGGTGGTGGGCGAGCCGGTTGGCCTCCCGGTCGAGGGCGCGGTAGGTGAGCCGGTCGGCGCCGGCGGTGACGGCGACGGCGTCGCCGCGTGCGGCGGCCTGCCGCGCGAAGCGGGCGTGCAGGGTGCCCGGCTCGTCGGTGGCGCGTCCGTCAGAGGTCACGGTGGGGGCTCCTCTCGGTGCCGGGCGCGCCGGGCCGGACCGTCGGCAGGTCCGCCAGGGGCCTGTCGGGGGAAGCGATCGCTTCGTGCAGCGTCCGCTCGTAGGCGGCGAGCAGGGCGGCCGGGGTGTCCGGCGCGAACAGGTCGGTGTCGTACTCGAGGGTGAGGGCGAGCCGGTCGCCGCGTTCCTCGACGTAGAGGCTGAGGTCGTACTTGGCGGTGTCCTCGGGGCCGGTGAGGTCCACGACGCAGGAGTCGAGGCCGGGGAAGCGGGGGTTCTCCCGCTCCCTCAGGAAGCTGAACATGATGCGGAAGACCGGCAGGAGGTCGCGGGTGCGGCGGTTCACCAGGGCCTCGACGAGCTTGTCGAAGGGCAGGTCCTGGTGGGCGGAGGCGTCGAGCACCGCGGTGCGGACGGCGGCGGCGAGCGCGCGGAAGGAGGCGGCGCCGTCGAGCCGGACGCGGACCGGCACCATGTTGATCAGGCAGCCGACGAGGTGTTCCAGCTCGGGCCGGGTGCGCCCGGCGACGGGGGTGCCGACGGTGATGTCCCGCGCGCCGGACCAGCCGCCGAGCAGCGCGTCGAAGCCGGCGAGCGCCGCCATGTAGGGGGTGACGCGTTCGCTCCGGCAGAAGTCGCGTAAGCGGCCGACGAGTTCGGGTCCGAGTTCATGGCGGGCGACCGCGCCGCGGAAGCCGCGCGTGGCGGGGCGGGGCCGGTCGGTGGGGACGGCGAGGGCCTGCGGGTCGTCGCCGAGGACGGCGCGCCAGTGGCCGACGAGGTCGTCGAGGACCGGGCCGTCCAGTCGGGCCCGCTGCCAGGCCGCGAAGTCGGCGTACTGGAGGCCGGGTTCGGGTGGCGTCGGCGTCCGCCCGGTGGCCGCTCCGTACAGGGCGCCGAGTTCCCGGTGGAGGATCTCCAGTGACCAGCCGTCGACGGCGATGTGATGGAAAGTCAGGACGAGCCGGTGCTCCCGGTCGGCGACCCGCAGCAGTCGGGCGCGGAGCGGCGGGGCGGCGGCCAGGTCGAACACCCACCGGGCCTCCTCGTCCGCGAGCCGCCCGGCCTCGGCGGCGGGCTCGGGGTGCCCGGAGACGTCGGTGTACGGCAGGGGTACGAGCGCCGGGGGCGCCACCACCTGGTACGGGCGGCCTCCGGGGGCGGCGTAGGTGGTGCGGAGCACCTCGTGCCGGGCCACCAGCGCGTCGAGCGCGGCACCGAGCGCGGTCCGGTCGAGCGGGCCGTTCAGGTGGAGCACGGTCGGGACGTTGTAGAGGGTGGTTCCGGGGTCGAGCTGCTGCATGAACCAGAGGCGCTGCTGGCCGAAGGAGAGCACCGGCCGTTCGTCGCGGGAGCCGGGGCGGGGGCCGGTGACGGCGGGTTCCGCGCCGGGGGACGGGCCGTTCCCGGGGGCCTCCATGGCGGCGCGGACGAGCGCGCCCATCGCCTCCAGGGTGTCCGCGCCGAGGAGGTCCTCGGCCGGGACGCGGACGCCGAGCTCCTCGTCGACGCGGTCGGAGAGCCGGGCGGCGGTGTCCGCGGCTCCGCCGAGCCGGGCGAAGCGGGATCGCGGTGCCACGGCGGTGACGCCGAGCAGCTCGGACCAGTACCGGGCGATCTCTTCCTCGACGAATCCCATGGTGCTCACGCCCCGGGCGCGCCCGGGCGCCGACGCGGCCGTGCCGCTCCCGTGGAACCGTTCCCCGCACGGACATCGCAGTGCGCCCCGGTGGCGCGGAAAAGGCCGCTCAACGAATTCCCCCATAAGCCGGCACCGAACAAGATCGATTCGCCGGGAACGGCGTTCGAAGGGAACGCGCGAAGTCCGGCCACCACGATCTTGGTCTCGGCCGCAGTCTTGTTCAGACGACCGGCGTGACGCAAGGGGGAATTCGCCGACGTCCGCCGGTCCACCACCGGTAATTCACACGGAGAAGGAGGGATCAGACATCCGGCGCATACCCGGTGGAAAGCGCTTGACTTCCCGTGTTCCGGCAGGATGAAACATGTGGCCGAAAATCTGTCAGATCGCTTCCGATTCCACCGAGGCGATCCCGAGAATGCCCTGCATATGCTCCAGGAAATACAGGGGGTGGGCGACGAGAGGGAAGCGTCCGCCCTCGACGACGCGGACCTCCGCCCGGGCGGTGGCGCGTTCGCGCCACACCTCCACTGTGATCCGCGTCACTCCGAGGGTCGCGGTCGGGTGGGATCGTCGAGCCCACACGATCAGACGCTCGGGGGACCGTCCGGTGTCGCGCACCATCCGGCGGGCGACTTCCGGACGCGGACGGAATATCCGGATCCACGGATTCCGTCCGTCGCGGTACTCCCCCTGTGCGCCCTTTCCCTCGTTCCGCGGGACCGGCGTCCTGCCCCATCCGCATTTCCGGGAGAGGTTGACGCGGCGCCGCCGTTTCGATCACCGTAGGGCGCAGTCGGAGTTCATCGAGGATGAAGGCACAGCATGGATGACACGATCTACCGGGTGGTCCTGAATCACGAGGAGCAGTATTCGATCTGGCCGGAGGACCGGGAGATCCCGCCGGGCTGGACGGACGGCGGAAAGACGGGCACCAAGGCGGAATGCCTCGACCACATCGCCGAGGTCTGGACCGACATGCGCCCGCGCAGCGTGCGGGACGCAGCCGCCGCCCGAGTCAACGCAGGGCGGGAATGATCTCGCTGCCGTAGGCGTCGATGGTGCCCTCGCGGTGGTCGTGCATCGCGTAGACGGCGAACTGGTCGACCCCGAGTTCCGCCAGCCGGCGCAGCTTCTCGACGTGGGCCTCGGCTGGGCCGAGGAGACAGAAGCGGTCGACGATCTCGTCGGGGACGAACGCGGTGTCGGGGTTGTCGGCGCGCCCGTGGTGGGAGTAGTCGTAGCCCTGCCGGTCCTTGATGTACGCGGTGAGCGCCTCCGGCACCATCGAGGAGTGCTCGCCGTACTTGGCGACGAGGTCGGCGACGTGGTTGCCGACCATGCCGCCGAACCAGCGGCACTGGTCCCGGGCGTGGGCGAGGGCCTCGGGCGAGTCGTCGGCGGTCACGTAGGCGGGAGCGGCGACGCAGATCGTGAGGGCGTCGGGGTCGCGACCGGCGTCGGTGGCGGCCTGCCGGACGGCCTTGACCATCCACTCGGTCAGGAAGGGGTCGGCGAGCTGGAGGATGAAGCCGTCGGCCTTCTGCCCGGCGAGGGCGAGGGCCTTGGGGCCGTACGCCGCCATCCACACCGGCAGCCTGCCGTTCTTCACCCACGGGATGCGGATCGCGTTGCCGTCGACCCGCGCCTCCCTGCCCTCCGCCAGGTCGCGGATGACCTCGATGGCCTCGCCCAGGCGGGCGAGGGTGTTCGGCCTGCGTCCGGCGACGCGCATGGCGGAGTCGCCCCGGCCGATGCCGCACACGGTCCGGTTGCCGAACATGTCGTTCAGGGTGGCGAAGGTGGAGGCGGTGACCTCCCACGTACGGGTACCCGGGTTGGTGACCATCGGGCCGACGTGGAGCTTGGTGGTGTGTTCGAGGATCTGGCTGTAGATGACGAACGGCTCCTGCCAGAGCACGGCGGAGTCGAAGGTCCAGCCGTAGCGGAAGCCGTTGCGCTCCGCCCGGCGCATCAGGCCGACGACCTGCGAGGCGGGCGGGTCGGTCTGCAGGACGAGTCCGAAGTCCACTTCGGGGCCTCCAAGTTCGAGTCGGTGCGACGGGACCCCGGGCCGCTCAGCCCAGGTACTGGCAGAGGCCGCGCGGCACGAAGACCCCGTGCCCCGCGCGCCCCACGTACTTCCGCCGGTCGAGGACGACCTCGCCCCGCGAGAGGACGGTCTCGACCCGACCGGTCACCGTCTTCCCCTCGTACGCCGAGTAGTCGACGTTCATGTGGTGCGTCTCGGCCGACAGCACCTGGGTGGCGTGCGGGTCGTAGAGGACGATGTCCGCGTCCGCGCCGGGGGCGATGGTGCCCTTCTGCGGGTAGATGCCGAACATCCTCGCCGGCGCGGCGCAGGCGATCTCGATCCAGCGGCGGCGGGTGATGTGCCCGTCGACGACGGCCTGGTGGAGGAGGTCCATGCGGTTCTCCACGCCCGGCAGGCCGTTGGGGATCTTCGAGAAGTCCCCTCGCCCCAGCTCCTTCTGCCCGGTGAAGCAGAACGGGCAGTGGTCCGTCGACACCACCTGGAGGTCGTTCGTCCGCAGTCCCCGCCACAGCGCCGCCTGGTGCTCCTTCGGCCGCAGCGGGGTCGAGCACACGTACTTGGCGCCCTCGAAGTCCGGCTCCGCCAGGTTGTCCGTGGACAGGAACAGGTACTGCGGGCAGGTCTCGCCGAAGACCGGAAGCCCCATGTCCCGGGCCGCCGCCAGCTCGGCCACCGCCTCCCGCGCCGACACGTGCACGACGTACAGCGGGGAGCCCGCGACCCGGGCGAGCTGGATCGCGCGGTGGGTGGCCTCCGCCTCCAGGAGCGCCTTGCGGACCTCCCCGTGGTAGCGGGGATCAGTCTCGCCCCGGGCCAGCGCCTGCTCCACGAGGACGTCGATCGCGATGCCGTTCTCCGCGTGCATCATGATCAGCCCGCCGGTCTCGGCGGCCACCTGCATCGCCCGCAGGATCTGACCGTCGTCCGAGTAGAAGACGCCCGGATACGCCATGAACAGCTTGAAGGAGGGAACGCCGTGCTCGACGAGCTTCGGCATCTCCTTGAGCGTCGACTCGTTCACGTCCGACATGATCATGTGGAAGGCGTAGTCGATCGCGCAGTTCCCGTTCGCCTTCTCCATCCACGCGTTCAGGCCGGCCTGCAGCGACTCGCCCTGCGCCTGCACCGCGAAGTCGACGATCGTCGTCGTCCCGCCCCACGCCGCGGCCCGCGTCCCCGTCTCGAACGTGTCCGACGCGGACGTGCCGCCGAAGGGGAGCTCCATGTGCGTGTGCGCGTCGACACCGCCCGGGATGACGTAGAGGCCGGTGGCGTCGAGGACGCGGTCGGCGGTCAGCCCGGCCGCCGCCTCGGAGCCGTGGGCGGCGAGCAGGGCGACGCGGCCGTCCTCGACGAGGACGTCGGCGTGGAGTTCGTCGGAGGCGGTGACGACGAGGCCGCCCCGGATCAGGGTTCGGGTGCTCATGGGAGTGCTCCCCTGTCGACTAGAGGGATCGGAGGGCCTGTTCGAGGAGGGCGGCGCCTTCCTCCGCCTCGGCGACGGTGAGGGAGAGCGGGGGCGCGACGCGCAGGCAGCTCGTGTCGTGGCCGCCGCCCTTGCCGATGAGGAGGCCGTTCTCGCGGGCCTTCTCCAGGACGGCGGAGGCGGCGTCGGGGACGGCCGCGCCGGTGACGGGGTCGGCGAGCTCGATGCCGATCATGAGGCCCCGGCCGCGGACCTCGCGGACCAGGTCGACCCCGGCCGCGGCGGCCCGGATCCGCTCGATGAGGAGGCCGCCGACGCGCCGGGCGTTGCCCTGGAGGTCGTGGTCGAGGAGATGACCGAGGTTGGCGAGGCCGGCGGCCATGGTGACGGGGGAACCGCCGAAGGTGGAGATGGAGTTGGCGTCGAGGCAGTTCATGATCTCGGCGCGGGCGACGACCCCGCCGATGGACATGCCGTTGCCGATGCCCTTGGCGAAGGTGAGCATGTCGGGCGGACCCGCCTGGCCGTGCGCCTGCCAGCCCCAGAAGTGCTCGCCGGTGCGGCCCCAGCCGGTCTGGACCTCGTCGGAGATCCAGAGGACGCCGTGGCGGTCGAGGACGCGGCGGAAGGCGGCGTACAGGCCGTCGGGCGGGGAGGTGAAGCCGCCGACGCCCTGGATGGGTTCGGCGATGAGGGCGGCGGCGCCGTGGGTGTGGCCGAGGAGGTCTTCCAGGTCGGCGACGGCGGCCGCGGTGAAGCGCTCGTCGTCGAGGCCCGCGAAGGGGCCGCGGCCGCGGACCGCGCCGTGCACGTAGAGGGTCTGGAGCGGGGAGAGGCCGGTGGGCGACCAGGAGCGGTTGCCGGTGACGCCGACGGTGGAGAAGGAGCGGCCGTGGTAGCTGTTGCGCATCGCCAGGATCTGGTTCGAGCCGCGGTGGGCGGTGGCGAGGAGCAGGGCCGTGTCGTTGGCCTCGGTGCCGGAGGTGGTGAAGAAGACCCGGGCGTCGGGGATGCCGGAGAGGGTGGCGATCCGTTCGGCGAGCTCCACCATCGGCCGGTTGAGGTAGAGGGTGGAGGAGTGGACGATCCGGCCCGCCTGCTCGGCGATCGCCTTGGTCACCTCGGGGAGGGCGTGGGCGGTCATGGTGGTGAGGATGCCGCCGAAGAAGTCGAGGTAGCGGCGGCCCTGGGCGTCCCAGACGTGGCGGCCCTCTCCGTGGGTGATCTCGATCGGCTCCCGGTAGTAGAGGGCGAGCCAGTCGGGCAGGACGGAACGGTGGCGGGCGTACAGGCTGTTCACGGCCGGACCAGCCCGTCGTACGCGTCGGGGCGGCGGTCCCGGTAGAACGCCCACTGCTGCCGCACCTCTTCGATGAGGCCGAAGTCGAGGTCGCGGACGACGAGTTCCTCCTCCTTGTCGGAGGCGACGTCGCCGACGAAGCGGCCGCGCGGGTCGACGAAGTAGCTGGTGCCGTAGAAGTCGTTGTCGCCGTACTCCTCGACGCCGACGCGGTTGATGGCGGCGACGAAGTACTCGTTGGCGACGGCGGCGGCGGGCTGCTCCAGCTGCCACAGGTAGGACGAGAGGCCGCGGTGGGTGGCCGACGGGTTGTAGACCAACTGGGCTCCGTTGAGCCCGAGTTGGCGCCAGCCCTCGGGGAAGTGGCGGTCGTAGCAGATGTAGACGCCGACCTTGCCGACGGCGGTGTCGAAGACCGGCCAGCCGGCGTTCCCCGGGCGGAAGTAGTACTTCTCCCAGAATCCCTTGACCTGCGGGATGTGGTGCTTGCGGTACTTGCCGAGGTAGCTGCCGTCCGCGTCGACGACGGCGGCGGTGTTGTAGTAGAAGCCCTCTGCCTCGACCTCGAAGACCGGGACGACGATCACCATGCCGGTCTCGCGGGCGAGCTCCCGCATCCGCGTGACGGTGGGGCCGTCCGGGACGCGTTCGGCCCAGCGGTAGTGCTCGGGCTCCTGGACCTGGCAGAAGTAGGGGGCGTTGAACACCTCCTGGAAGCCGATCACCCGGGCGCCCCGGCGGGCCGCCTCACGGGCGTGCTCCTCGTGCTTGGCGATCATGGATTCGGTGTCGCCGGTCCAGGTCGCCTGGACGAGGGCGGCGCGTACGACGGTCATGAGCAGCTCCTTCGGCGCGGCGTCGATGAGCCTCTACGCCCGTAGACGCGGTGCGTAGGAGGAGAACGTAAGCCCCGTCACACCCCGGAGCAAGACCGCCGCCCGGAAGCCGCGCAGTCGATCATGTTTCATACCGGAGTGGTCCACACCGGACACGTACCGACACGTGCCGACTGCTCCCGTTCTCCCGAGGGGCCGGTCCTCAGGGCCCGAGGACTCCGCCGACCCGCAGGGCGTGCCGCAGCGCCCGGTCGTCGGCCGCCGACAGGGCGCGGGCCGCCGCGCCGAGCCGGGGCATGAGGAGGGCCGGGTCGACGGCGGCGAGCCGGGCCGCCTCCTCGGGGGTGCGGACCCGGATGAAGGCGGTGAGCAGGGCGTGGGCCTCGCGTTCGCGGGCCTCCGCGACCAGGGCGGCGACGGCCCCCGCGAGCTCCTCCACCGGCCGGGCCAGGCCCTGGCGCAGCAACTGCTCGCAGTCGTCGGCGCGGCCCGCGTCGGCGAGCGCCCCGGCGACGGCGGCGAGCCGGGCGGGCGGCAGCGAGGCGGCCTCCCAGAGCAGGGTGCCCCAGTCGGCGCCGAGACCGGCCCGGTGCAGCTCCGCGGCGAGCGCGGGGAGCCGGCCGGGCGGTCCGCCGAGCGCCTCGAAGAGCAGGACGTGCGCCTCGCCGGTACGGCCCTCGGACCGCAGCCGCCGGAGGGCGTGGACCGCGTCGGCGGCGGCGCGCGCGGCCTCCTCCGCCTCCTCCCTGCCGTCCCCGGAGGCGGCCCCGGGGACGGGAGCGGCCGTCTCGGCGGTACGGGCCCCGGCCCTCCCCCGGAACCGGGCGCCGCGCGGCGGCTCGCCTCCGCCGACGGGCAGGTCGGGCCCGCCGACGGGGACGGCCGTCCCGGTGGCGTCGTCCGCCTCCGCCCAGGCGTACCGGGCACCCCGTGGCCGCCGCCGGACCGCGGCCGGCGCGGGGCCGTCGGACCCGGCCCGCTCGGCCGGGGTGCCGTCCGGGGCCGTGGCGCCGCGCAGGTGCGCGAGGCGGGTGGCGAGGTCGGCGAGCCGGGCGGTGGCGCGGGCGTGGTCGTCGCGGGCCCAGGCCAGGTCGTGGACCAGCCGGGCCGTCTCCTCGGGGCCCGGGGCCGGCTGGGCGCCGAGGCGTCGCCGCCCCTCCTCGATCCGCGCCTCGGCGTGCCGGCGTTCGCGTTCCATCGCGTCCCGGCGGGCGGCCAGGGCCTCGGCCCCGCCGGGCGCCCCGTCGTGCGCGGCGGCGGCGGCCTCGTACAGCTCCCGGCCCCGGTCCGGGGCCTCCCCCACGTCCCGCAGCAGGGACTCGACGACGTCCCAGGGCAGCAGCTCGGCGCCGTCGAGGCAGGCGCGCAGGCCCTCCGGGTCGCGTGCGGCGAAGACGGCCCACCAGCCGCCGACCTGCTCGGCGCGGGCGGCCAGACCGTTCAGCCAGCGGGTGAAATCCGCCATCCCGGAGGGGATGTGAGGAGACGTCATCTGCATGCACCTGCCCCGCGCTTGGAGAAGGGGACCTTCCGGTCCGCCGCAGGGCATTGCACCGCAGTCGTGTTACGGGACGGCTACGGACCGTTTTCCTCCCCGTGCCCCGGAGACCACATCGATCTTGTACCGGCGGGTGCGCACGGTCCGGCTCACAGGGTGACGACGATCCCGGTGTGCGGGCGCCTGCCGAGGCGGACGAGGGTGGCCGGCCAGTCCACCAGCCAGTACTGGTAGGTGTACTTGCGGGAGAGCAGGCGGCGGATGCGGCGCAGCTCCTCCCCGGTGACGAGGCGGGCGGTGCCGGGGATCCGGGCGGCGCCCTCGGGGATGTCGCCGCGCAGGCCGCAGACGGCCAGTTCGACCCGGGGGTCCTTACGGAGCCGCTTGACCTTCCAGGAGTCGGCGCGGGTCCACACGTACACCCGCTCCTCGTCGACGGCGTACCAGACCGGGGTGGCGACCCCGGTCCCGTCCTTCCGGTAGGTGGTGAGGCTGAGGTAGCGGCCGCGCCGCAGCTCCTCGGGGATTCGTCGGTCGGTCGTCATGACCGCGCAGCCTATGCCGGAGCGGGGCGGACGTGCGCCGGGGCGTCCCGGGCGACGCGTCCGGCGTCACGCCACCGGGCGGTCCGGGTACACGGCCCGCGCGTCGCCGCGCCTCGGTCCGGCTCGACGTGCCGTCGAAGGAGAACTTCACCGCGACGGCGAAGGCGCTGCTCTCCGGACTTCCCGCGGCCGGCGTCGGCAGGCTGCCGACCCTCGGGATCGCCACCACGCTCGAGGTCGCGTCCGGCGTCCGGCTGACGGACGCGCCGGGCTTCCCTGCGGAGTGGCGGGCCTTCGCCCAAGGCCACGTGGCGGAGTTCGAGCTCCTGAGGACGGGAGCGGGACCGGGGCTCGACTGACTGATGGTGGTGCCGCCGCTGGACCTGGACGCCGAGGCGGAGCCCACGGGCGGCTACCGGACGGCGGTCGGCACGGTCCTCGACGGCCCCGGCCGCCTCGCCCACGCCGACCTGGCACTCGCCCCGCTCGACGAGATCGAGACCCCCCGGACCACAGCCGCGCCCTCCTGGCGGTCTCGACGTGAGCCCTCTCGGCGACCCGGACAGGGTGACGGGACCGGGTCCCGAGGTTCCCGACGCGCCTCGCGCGCCGGCCTACGGCCGGGGCCTGGTTCCGTCCGGGGTCAGCTCTGGCCGCTCAGTCGGCTCAGGCCCTGGGCCAGTTCCTCCGGGTTCATCACCGGCGAGTAGTGGATCTTGGCGCCGAGCCTCATGAAGAAGGGCTCCGCGATGGCCGGCAGGTCGGAGGTCTCGGTGAGGTCGAAGAAGAAGTAGCCGGTGCGGCAGCCGTTCTCGACCGTGAAGTAGGCGGCTTCTGGACGGATCCGGGCGATCGCCTCCTGCATGAGCCCCGGGATGCTGCCCTGCCTGATGGCCTCGTTGGAGGCCGCGGTGTCCATCTCGACCTTCAGCAGCATGCGCATGGCACAGCTCCGATCCCGGCCGGGCGGAGGCGCCGTGCGGTACGCCCACGGTCCACCCGGACGTACTCCCCTCAAGCGTCCTCCCCCGGCAGGGCGGCGGCCACTCGGCGCCCGGGGCCGGACCGGGGCCGGACTCAGGCGGGCAGCGGTGCGGTGCGGACCAGCAGGTCGTCCATCGACAGGTCGAGGACGCCCGCGAGGGCCGCGACGGTGAAGAAGGCCGGGGTGGGGGCGCGGCCGGTCTCGATCTTGCGGAGCGTCTCGGCCGAGAGGCCCGCCGCCGCCGCGATCTCCACCATCGACCGCTCGCCGCGGGCCTCGCGCAGCAGTCGCCCGAGCCGCTCGCCGCGCTCGCGCTCTTCCGGAGTGAGGGGGGTGCGCACCATGCCCCCACCCTACCCGCCCTCGCCCCCATTTTTATACCGGTATAGTAATGGGAATGGTAGAGATCAAGACCGACGAGAACATGGCCGCGATGCGCGAGGCGGGCCGCGTGGTGGCCCGCGCCCTCGCCGCCGCGCGGGAGACGGCGGCGCCCGGGGTGCCGGTCACCGAACTGGACCGGGCGGCCCGGGACGTGCTCGCGGAGGCCGGCGCCGGCTCGCCCTTCCTGGGTTACCGGCCGGACTGGGCGCCGACACCCTTCCCGGCCGTCGTCTGCGTCTCCGTCAACGACGCGATCGTGCACGGGATCCCGGACGCCTCCCGGCTCGCCGACGGCGACCTGGTGTCGGTGGACTGCGGGGCGCTGCTGGGCGGCTGGGCCGGGGACGCGGCGGTGAGCTTCACCGTCGGCCGCGCCCGCGCCGAGGACACCCGGCTGATCGGGGCGGCCGAGGAGGCCCTGGCGGCCGGCATCGCGGCGGCCGTGGTCGGGAACAGGATCGGGGACGTGGCGCACGCCATCGGCCGGGTGTGCCGGAAGGCCGGCTACGGCATCCCGGACGGCTTCGGCGGACACGGCATCGGCCGGGCGATGCACGAGGACCCGGGCGTGCCGAACGAAGGGCGGCCCGGGCGCGGCATGAGGCTGCGGCACGGCATGGTCCTGGCGATCGAGCCGATGCTCGTGGGGGGCGGCGGCGACGGGCACTACACGGCGCGGGACGGCTGGACGATCCGGACCCTCGACGGCTCCCGCGCCGCCCACGCCGAGCACACCGTCGCCGTCACGGACGCGGGGCCGCGCGTGCTGACGGCCCTGTAGGCGCGGCCCGGCGCCGCCGCTCCCGTCACCCGCCGGACGGTCGCCGCCCCACGCGGTGGACGGTGGGGGGGAGCGGCCCCGGCGCCTGACACGCGTCCGCCGGGGCCGCCCACCGCTCGTCAGGGCGCCACTTGTCCGGGCGTCACTGTCCGGGCGTCTCCAGGCGTCACTGTCCGGGCGTCACTTGATCGAACGCCGCTCGCCCGGCCCTCACTTGTCCGGGCGGACCACCATCGCCGAGCCGCCGCCCCGGCGGACGGTCTCGGCGGCGGCGACCCAGCGCCCGCCGCGGAGGCGCTGGACTCCGGTCGCGGCGCCGATCTCCGGGTTCTGCCGGAAGCCGTGCCCGAGCGCTTCGAGGCGGGCCCGCAGGGGGCTGTTCCAGAGGGCGGGTTCGAGTTCGGTGGTCGCCTGGTTGCGCTGGCTGGCGCGCGGCGCGGCGATGGCGTCGACGAGCGGCAGGCCCCGGTCGACGACGCCGGTCAGGGTCTGCAGGACGGTGGTGACGATGGTGGCGCCGCCGGGCGAGCCGAGGGCGAGGACCGGCCGGTCGTGGCGGTCGAGGACGATCGTCGGCGAGATCGAGGAGCGGGGGCGCTTGCCGGGTCCGGGCAGGTTGGGATCGTGGACGGCGGGGTTCGCCGGGACGAAGGAGAAGTCGGTCAGTTCGTTGTTGAGCAGGAAGCCGCGGCCCGGGACGGTGATGCCGCTGCCGCCGGTGGACTCGATGGTGAGGGTGTAGGCGACGACGTTCCCCCACCGGTCGGCCACCGTGAGGTGGGTGGTGTTCTCGCCCTCGTACGTCGTGGGGGCCGCCGTCCCGCCGGCGGCGCACGGCACCGGGTTCCGGGGGTCGCCGGGCGCGAGCGGGCTGGTGAGCGCGGCGTCGTCGCGGATCAGGCAGGCCCGCGAGTCGGCGTACCGCTGCGAGAGCAGGCCGCGGACGGGTACGGACTCGAAGGCGGGGTCGCCCACCCAGCGGCCTCGGTCGGCGAAGGCGATCCGGCTCGCCTCGATGAAGCGGTGGAGGTAGCGCTCCCGCGGGGCGGCGGAGAGGTCCGTCGACTCCAGGATGTTGAGGGCCTCGCCGACGGTCGTGCCGCCGGACGAGGACGGGGCCATGCCGTAGACGTCGAGGCCCCGGTAGGCGACCTTGGTGGGGGCGCGCCGGACGGTCCGGTAGGCGGCGAGGTCGCGCTCGGTCAGGTCGCCGGGGCGGACCACGCGCGACGCGCCCTCCCGGACGGGAGGCGTACGGACGGTCCGCACGATGTCACGCGCGAGCGGGCCCCGGTAGAGCGCGCCCACGCCCTCCTTCGCGAGGGTGGCGTAGGTGCGGGCCAGGTCGGGGTTCCGGACGACCGAGCCGACCTCGGGCAGCCGGCCGCCGGGCAGGAAGAGGTCGGTGGAGGCCGGGAAGTCGCGGAAGCGGGCTTCGTTGGCGGCGGTCTGGGCGCGGTAGGTGGCGTCCACGGTGAAGCCGTCGCGGGCCAGCCGTTCGGCGGGGGCGAGGAGTTCGCCCAGCGGCTTGCTGCCCCAGGCGTCGAGGGCGGTCGCCCAGGTGGCGGGGGTGCCGGGGGTGCCGACCGAGCGCCCGCTGGTCATCGCCTCCTCGAAGGGCAGCGGGGCGCCGTTCTCGGTGAACAGGCCCGCGTCGGCGGAGGCGGGTGCGGTCTCGCGGCCGTCGACGGTGGAGACCGTACGGCTCCTGGCGTCGTAGTGGACGAGGTAGCCGCCTCCGCCGATGCCGGCCGAGTAGGGCTCGGTGACGCCGAGGGCGGCGGCGACGGCGACGGCCGCGTCGACGGCGTTGCCGCCCCGGCGGAGGATCTCGATGCCGGCGGCACTGGCGTCCGCGTCCACGCTCGCGACGGCCCCGCCGTGGCCGACGGCCACCGGCACCTTGCCCGGCGCGGCCGGCGCGGCGGGGGCGACCGCCGGGGCCGGTGGGGCGACCGCCGGGGCCGGTGGGGCGACCGTCGGGGCGTGCGGGGCCGTACCGGGTGGGGCCGCCGCCCCCACCGAGAGCACCGTCGCGGCCGCCGCCGCGAACACCCCGTACCGGACCGTGGAACGACGCATCCTGACCTCCCGTCAATGACCGTTCAGGCAGGGTAACTTCTGTCGGCGCGGTCCGCAGGACCGCCGGCCGCCCCCGTCGAAGGGTCACCCGACCGCCGCCGGCACGCGCCCCGATCGGCCGACGGCCGCCCACCTCGGCACACTGCTGCCCGGCCTCTCCACGCATGCCGAGCCGGATCCGGCCGCGGCTCGCCCGCGCCCGTCGCGGGCGGCGCTCAGGGCTGTCGCAGACGCACCGGCAGCGACTTGACGCCGTTGATGAAGTTGGAGACGAGCCGCCGGGGTGGTCCGGCGAGCTCGACGCCCCCACACGCGGCCAGCAGCTCCTCGTGGAACACCCGGAGTTGAAGCCGGGCGAAGTGGGCGCCGAGGCAGACGTGCGGGCCGTCACCGAAGGACACGTGGGGGTTGGGGCGGCGGCCGAGGTCCAGCCGGTGCGGGTCGGCGAAGACGCGTTCGTCGTGGTTGGCGGAGCCGTGGAAGACGACGACCTTGGCGCCCTCGGCGATCCGAACCCCGGCGAGTTCGGTGGCGCGGGCGGCGGTGCGGCGGAAGGAGAGCACCGGAGGGTGGACGCGCAGGAGCTCCTCCACGGCGGTGTCCACGCCGACCTCGCCCCGCCGCAGCCTGCGCTGTTCGCCGGGGTCTCCGGCGAGGGCGAGCACGCCGCCCGGGGCGGCGGAGCGCACGGTGTCGTTGCCCGCGACGGTGAGGAGGAAGAAGAACATCTCCAGTTCGGCGTCGCCGAGTTCGGTGGTGGCGAGGGCGGTCATCAGGTCGTCGGCGGGGTGGGCGCGCTTGTGGGCGGCGAGATCCTGGGCGTACGCGAACATCTCGGCGAGCATGGCCGGCGACCGGGGGTTGAGGGGTCTGCCGTCGGCGTCGAGGACGGCGGGTTCGTCGGGGTCCTGGTAGGCGATGACCCGCTCGGTCCAGGCGTGCAGCAGCCCCCGGTCGGCGGCGGGCACGCCGAGCAGGTCGGTGAGGTTGAGCAGCGCGTAGTCGTCGGTGACGGCCCGGACGAGGTCGACCTCGCCGCCCGCCTCCCGGGCCGCCGTCAGCAGTTCCCGGGCCCGGGCGCGGGCGGTCGCCTCGAACCGGGCGATCCGCCCGGGGGTGAAGGCCCGGGCGGCCAGCCGCCTCAGCCTGCCGTGCCCGGGCGGATCCTGGTTGAGCATCATGCGGCGGATGAACGGCAGGTCGGCGGGGTCGGGGTCGCGGATCTGGGTGGCGCCGAGCCAGGAGGAGTACGTCCCCGCGTCCTTGAGCACCCGGACGACGTCGGCGTGCCGGGTCACCGCCCAGAAGCCGGGCCCGGCCGGCCAGCCGAGCACCGCCCGCTCCTCCTGCCAGGCGACCGGGGCCCGGTCGCGCAGCGCGCGGAAGGCGTCGTGCGGCGGCCCGGCGGCGTGGATCCGGGGGTCGAAGACGTCGGGAAGGTTCGTCTGCTCCACGGGGTCCAGCCTGGAGCAGGGGTGGAGAGGTGTCCATGGCGCCAGGTCGGAGCGTCGCGTTCCGAGCGGGGCGGCAGGCACGATTCGGGTGCCTTGTCGGTGGTGTCCGGCGCGCCCGCCCCGCCGCCCCCAATCGTTACCCGCACGTAACTTACCGACCGGTTACCTCGGGTAGCACGCTCCGGTTACCGTCGGGCCACCTCGCCGACCCCCCATCGGCGACCCCCCATCGAGGAGTGGCCCGTGCGTACACCCCTGGCCCTCGCCGTCTCGGCCGCGCTGCTGGCCGGGACGGCCCTGTCGCTCTCCCCCGCCGCCCACGCCGCCGAGTCCGCGACGAGCGGCACGTCGATCCGGTTCGTCGACATCGCCGGGGACGGCGGCACCGTGCTCAAGGCCAACGTCGTCACGCCCGCCGGGGCGGACGGCTCCGCCCGCTTCCCGGTCGTCGTGCTGCCCACCAGCTGGGCCATGCCCCAGGTCGAATACCTGGCACAGGCCCGAAAGCTCGCCGACTCCGGTTACGTCGTGGTGAGTTACAACTCGCGCGGCTTCTGGGAGTCCGGCGGGGAGATCGAGACCGCCGGACCGAAGGACGTCGCCGACGCGTCGAAGGTGATCGACTGGGCGCTCGCCCACACGCCCGCCGACCCCGCCAAGGTCGGTATGGCCGGAGTGAGTTACGGAGCCGGCATCAGCCTGCTCGCCGCCGCCCACGACCCCCGGATCAAGGCCGTCGCCGCGCTCAGCGGCTGGGCCGACCTCATCGACTCCATCTACAGCGGCCGCACCCAGCACCTCCAGGCCGCCGCCCTGCTCGGCGGAGCCGGTTACCTCACCGGCCGTCCGGGGCCCGAACTGAAGAAGGTCCTCGGCGACTTCCTCTCCTCGAACCTCGACCAGGAGGACGAGATGATCGCCTGGGGGCGGCAGCGCTCCGCCGCCACCCACCTGGACCGGATCAACGCCAACGGCACCGCCGTCATGCTCGGCAACGCCTGGGGCGACACGATCTTCCCGCCCAACCAGTACGCGAGCTTCTACGAGAAGCTCACGGGCCCCAAGCGCCTGGAGTTCCGCCCCGGCGACCACGCCACGGCCGAGGCCACCGGTCTCCTCGGGCTGCCGAACGACACCTGGACGAGCGCCCACCGCTGGTTCGACCGCCACCTCAAGGGGACCGACAACGGCGTCGACCGCGAGCCGCCGGTCCGGCTGAAGCCCCGCTCGGACGGCGGCTACGAGGGCTACGCCGACTGGAAGTCCGTGGGCGCCCACCGCGAGCGGATCGCGCTGAACGACTCCGAACACGTCTGGGCCAACGTGAACTCCGGCGCCGACGGCGGCATCGTGCTGCTCAGCAACCTCCTCGACCAACTGGCGCAGACCCCGCCGACCGTCTCCGTCCCGCTGCTCCCCCGCTCCTTCGCCGCCGTGTGGCAGTCCGGCCGGTACGACTCGGGCGCCGCGGTGCGCGGCACGCCGGTGCTGCACACCACGGTCACCCCGACCGCGTCGAGCGGCACCTTCGTCGCGTACCTCTACGACGTGGGGCCGCTCGGCGTCGGGAAGCTGGTGAGCAACGCCCCGTACACCTTCCACGACAAGACGCCGGGCCGGCCGTTCGCCGTGGACCTGGAGCTGTTCTCCACGGCCTACGACGTGCCGGCCGGCCATCGCCTGGCGGTGGTCGTCGACACCGTCGACCCGCTGTACATCGAGCACAACCCGGCCGGCGCGCAGCTGACCTTCTCCTCCCCCGCCACCGACCCCTCGTATCTGTCGGTGCCGTTGCGGAAGGAGTGATCACGGCTGCTGCCGGGCCGGTTCCAGGCCCGTGCGGGGGCCCGTACGGGGGTCACTCACGGCCCGGCAGCGTGGTCACCGGTGCGGCGGGAGCGACGTCCACCCCCTTGGTGCGGGGGTCGCGGCGCTCCCGTCGCGCGACCCAGGTCGCGAACCAGGAGAGCAGCATGCACATGCCGATGTAGATCGGCGAGATGACCAGGACGACGGGGATGAAGGGCAGGTCGTAGTCGAGGTTGGAGGCGATCAGCTTGCCCGCGTGGAGGAACTCCTCGTAGGTGATGAGATAGCCGAGCGAGGTGTCCTTCAGGGCTACCACCAGCTGGCTGATGATGGCCGGCAGCATCGCCCGGACCGCCTGCGGGACCAGGACCCAGGTCATGACCTGGGTCTTCCGCATGCCGAGGGCGTACGCGGCCTCGCCCTGTCCGCGCGGCACGGCGTGCACGCCGGTGCGGAAGACCTCGGCGAGCACCGAGCCGTTGTAGAGGGTGAGTCCGGCGACCAGCGCGGGCAGCGGCTGCACCTTGAGCGCCACGAAGATGAAGAAGATCATCACGAGGACGGGCATGGCGCGGAAGAACTCCACGAGCAGGGTGGCGATCCAGCGCACCGGCCGGTGGTCGGAGAGCCGCCCGGTGGCGAGGACCGCGCCGAGCGCCAGGGAGAGGACGGCCGCGAGCGCGAAGGCCTTGAGGGTGTTGCCGAGCCCCTCCAGGATCAGCTCCTGGATGCCGTCGTAGAGGAAGGGCCGCCACTTCACCGCGGTGAACTGCTCGGTGTCGAAGAGGAGGTGGAGGATCCAGGCGGCGAGGCCGAGGAGCACGACGGTGGAGGCCAGGCCGTAGAGCAGGTGCCGGCGGCGGGCCTGCGGGCCGGGGATGTCGTAGAGGGCGCTGGCCCGTTCCGCGCGGCTCATCGGGCCACCCCCCAGCGCTTCTCCATCACGTTGAAGACCGCGCTGATGGAGAGGGTGATGATCAGGTAGCCGACGGCGATCCAGACGAAGGTCCAGATGATGTTGTAGCCGAGTTCGCTCAAGGTTTTGTAGGTGCCCAGGAGTTCGGTGACGCTGAAGGCGCCGGCGATGGCGGAGTTCTTGGCGAGGGCGATCAGGGTGGAGCCGATCGGCGGGATCACCGAGCGGAAGGCCTGCGGCAGGACGACCGCGCCGAGGGTCTGGGTGAAGCTCATGCCGAGGCTGCGGGCCGCCTCGCCCTGGCCGACGGGGACGGTGTTGATGCCGGAGCGCAGCGCCTCGCAGATGAAGGCGGAGGTGTAGCAGCCGAGCGCGAGGACCGCGAACAGCTCGAAGGGCAGGACCAGTCCGAAGCGGGGCAGGCCCAGCATCACCGCGAAGAAGAGCAGGGTGAGCGGGGTGTTGCGGAGGACGGTCACCCAGACGGTGCCGAAGACCCGGAAGGAACCGACGGGCGCGACCCGGAAGGCGGCCATGACGAAGCCCAGGACCAGGGCGAGCGCCGAGGCGTAGAGGGTGAGTTCGAGGGTGCCGAGGAAACCCTCGCCGTAGAGCGAGAAGTTCTCGGTCAGTACGTCCATGTCTGTACGTCCATGTCAGCGGTGGGGGTCCTCAGTCGGTCGGGTAGCGGTCGATGGGCGGCGGCGCCGGGGCCGGTACGCCGGAGAGGCCGAGGGTCGCGTCGTACGCTTTCTTCCAGTCGCCGTTCTTCTCGTGCGCGGCGATCGCGTCGTCGAGGGCGAGGCGGAGCGCGGTGTCGCCGCGCGGCACGCCGATCCCGTACGGCTCCTTCGAGAACGGCTTGCCGGCGAGCTTGAGTTCGTCGGGGACCTTGGCGGCGTAGCCCATGAGGATGGTGTCGTCGGTGGTGACGGCGTCGACCTGGTAGGTGAGGAGGTTGTCGACGCAGATCGAGTACGTGTCGTAGGCGACGAGTTCGGCCTTCGGGTACTCCTGCTGGATGCGCTGGTAGGGGGTGGATCCGGCGGCCGAGCAGACGCGCTTGCCGGCGAGGTCCTGCGGTCCGTGGACGGAGTCCTCGTCGGCGCGGACGAGGAGGGACTGGCCGGCCTCGTAGTAGGGGCCGGCGAAGCCGACGAGCTGCTTGCGCTTGTCGTTGATGGTGTAGGTGCCGACGTAGTAGTCGATCTGGCCGTTCTGCAGGGCGGTCTCGCGGTTGGCGGAGGCGATGGTGCGGAATTCGACGCCGGTCGCCGGGTCGAAGCCGAGGGAGGCGGCCATCATCTTGGCGATCTCGATGTCGAAGCCGGAGTAGCGGCCGGTGGCGGGGTCCTTCTCGCCGAGGTACGGCTGGTCCTCCTTGGCGCCGACGATCAGCCGGCCGCGTGTGCGCGCCCGGTTCCAGGTGGAGGAGTCCGGCAGCCGGAAGCCGGAGGCGATCCGGTAGGACGGGAGCTGGTCGGGCTGCGGGCCCTTCACGGGCGGGCTGCCGGGCCGGCCGCAGCCGGCCAGCAGCGAGCCCGCGGTGGCGAGCAGCAGGGCGAGGGCGAGGGCGCCCGGGCGTCGGTGCGTGCGCTGCATGGTTCCCACCCCGGTCAGTGCGAGAGGATCTTGGAGAGGAAGTCCTTGGCGCGCTCGCTGCGCGGGGCGGTGAAGAACTCCTCGGGGGCGCGGTCCTCCAGGATCCGCCCGTCGGCCATGAAGACGACGCGGTGGGCGGCGGAGCGGGCGAAGCCCATCTCGTGGGTGACGACGACCATGGTCATGCCCTCGTCCGCCAGTTGCCGCATGACGTCGAGGACCTCGTTGATCATCTCCGGGTCGAGGGCGGAGGTCGGCTCGTCGAAAAGGAGCGCCTTGGGGTCCATGGCGAGGGCCCGGGCGATGGCGACGCGCTGCTGCTGGCCGCCGGAGAGCTGGGCCGGGTACTTCTCGGCGTGGGCGGCGAGGCCGACGCGGTCGAGGAGTTCGCGGGAGCGGCGGTCGGCCTCCTCCCGCTTCCGCCCGCGGACCTTCGTCTGCGCCAGCGAGACGTTGGCGAGGACGGTCTTGTGGGCGAAGAGGTTGAAGGACTGGAAGACCATGCCGACCTCGGCGCGCAGCCGGGCGAGGTCCTTGCCCTCCTCGGGGAGGGGGCGGCCGTCGATGCGGATCTCGCCGGACGCGATGGTCTCCAGGCGGTTCATCGCACGGCAGAGGGTGGACTTGCCGGAGCCCGAGGGGCCGATGACGACGACGACCTCGCCGCGGCCGACGGTGAGGTCGATGCCCTGGAGGACGTGCAGCGTGCCGTAGTGCTTGTTGACGCCACGCAGTTCGATCAGCGGATCGACGGTCATGCGCTGCCCTGCCCCATTCCTCGGCGGTGTGCCGGTGCGGTGTGTCGCGACAGCGCAAACTATCCGGCGGGGAAAGGGACTTCACACCCCGACACGCACGAAAGGGGTGATCGGGGATTAGCCGTATTTATGTCACTGCTCGGCCGCTTCGGCGTACACCTGGGAGAGCTCGGGCGCGCCCGTCATGGCCCACTCCACGCCGTACTCGACGACGGGGATCTCGCGTCCGGACTCCAGGACGACGACCGGACCGCCGTTCGGCCACACCTGCCAGCGGGCCCCCGGCACGGTCCGGACGATGACGGTGCCGAGGTAGAGCCCCGCGTCGTTGCCGAACCACGGCAGCTCCTCGGGGTCGTCGCGCCAGCGTGGCGGGAGCTGGTCCAGCGCCGCGAGGGAGCGCGGGGTGTCGTCGAGCTCGACGCCCGCCGCCTCCACCCGGGCGCGGAGCAGCTCGCACTCGGCGAGCAGCTCCGCCACGCCCTCGGGGTCCCGGTCGTCCACCGCGACCAGCGGGGACGGCTCGGGCCGGTGCCGTCTGCGCCAGTGGTCGAGAAACGGGATGTTCATCGCAACAGCGTCGCACCGCCACCTGCCGGACCACCACCCGGCACGCGGAGATCATCGGGACCGCCCCGGCGGGCGGCCCGGCTCAGAGGTCCAGGTCGACGACGACCGGCGCGTGGTCGGAGGCGCCCTTGCCCTTGCGCTCCTCGCGGTCCACGTAGCTGTCCTTCACGGCCTCGACGAAGGGCTTGTTGCCGTACACCAGGTCGATGCGCATGCCGTTGTTCTTGGGGAAGGCGAGCTGGCGGTAGTCCCAGTACGTGTACGGGTGGTCGTACTTGAGGGGGCGCGGGACGACGTCGGCGAGGCCCGCCTCGCGCAGGCCGGCGAGGGCGGCGCGCTCGGGCCCGGTGACGTGGGTGGCGCCCTCGAAGAGGGAGACGTCCCAGACGTCGGCGTCGGTCGGGGCGATGTTGTAGTCGCCGAGCACGGCGAAGGGGCGCCCGCCGGCCGCGTCCTCGGCGACGGCCGCCTTCAGCGCCTCCAGCCAGCGCAGCTTGTACGCGTAGTGCTCGTGGGAGACCTCCCGGCCGTTCGGCACGTAGACCGACCAGACGCGGACCGGGCCGCAGGTGGCGGAGACGGCACGGGGCTCCTGCACTCCGTCGTACTCGGGGCCGCCGGGCAGGCCGCTGACCACGTCCTCGAAGCCGACCCGGGAGAGCAGGGCGACGCCGTTCCACCTGCCGGTGGCGTTGACCACCGCTTCGTAGCCCGCTTCCCGCAGCGCCTCGGTGGGGAACTGCTCGGCGGTGCACTTGGTCTCCTGGATGCACAGCACGTCGGTGCCGCTGCTCTCCAGCCAGGCCAGCAGCCGGGGCAGCCGGGCGGTGATCGAATTGACGTTCCAGGTGGCGATGCGCATGGGCTCCACCCTACTGGCGGGCACCGACAACGGCCCGGACCCGGCTCAGAGCCCGACGGAGGCGCCGGAGGCGAGCCGCTGGTGGTCCGTGCCGCCGAGCGCGCCGATCTGCCGGTCGTAGATGGGCCGGGCCAGATCGGTGAGGAGCGCGTCGTGGATGTCGTACGCCCGGCGCGGCCTCACCTCGCGGACGTAGTCGATCACCTCGGAGATCTTGTTCCACGGTGCCATCACCGGCAGCAGCAGGGTGTCCACCGGGCGGCCGGGGACGGTGAGCGCGTCGCCGGGGTGGAAGACGGCGCCGTCGACGAGGAAGCCCACGTTGGTGACGCGCGGGATGTCGGGGTGGATGACGGCGTGCAGCTCGCCGTGGACCTCGACGTCGAAGCCGGCGGCGGTGAAGGCGTCGCCGTCGCCGACGGTGTGGACGCGGCCCGGGTAGGCGGCGGCGAGCTGCTCGGCGACGCTGCGCAGCGTCCAGAGCTCGGTGGCCGGGTGCGCGTCCAGCGCGGCGCGCAGCCGGCCCTCGTCGAAGTGGTCCGGATGCTCGTGGGTGACGAGGAGGGCGTCCGCGCCGAGCACGGCGTCCTCCTCGGTGAACGTCCCGGGGTCGAGGACGAGCGTCCGCCCGTCCTTCTCCAGCCGGACGCAGGCGTGGGACTTCTTCGTCAGCTTCACGGCCACACCCTACGCCGGGCGTGCGGGCCCGGCTCGGGTGCCGGCTACACCGGCGGCGTGGTCTCCTCGGTGATGACGCGGCCGACGGTGGCGAGGGCGGTCTCGGCGGCGGGGAGGCCGCAGTAGACGGCGGTGTGGAGCACGATCTCGCGGATCTCGGCGGGCGAGAGGCCGTTGCGGAGGGCGGCGCGGGTGTGGTCGGCGAGCGCCTCGCGGTGACCCCCCGCGACGAGCGCCGTCAGGGTGACGACGCTGCGGGTGCGCCGGTCGAGGCCGTCCCTGGCCCAGACCTCGCCCCAGGCGTAGCGGGTGACGAGCTCCTGGAAGTCGGCGGCGTCCTCGTCGGCGAGCGCCCGGTCGACGTGGGCGTCGCCGAGGATCTCGCGGCGCAGCCCGAGCCCCTTCTCGTACGGGTCGGGCCGGCCGGCCGGGGCCTCCACGCCGTCCTGGACGGCCTCCGGGGCGGGCGCGGGCTCCGCCTGGACCGCCGGGGCCGGGACGGGCGGCGGTACGGCGAGGGTGCCGCTGGTGTCGTGGGAGATGGCCGCGAAGTGCTCCAGGAGCAGGTCGGTGACGGCGGCCGGCTGTTCGACGGGGGCGAGGTGGGAGGCGCCCGGGACGACGGCGAGCTTGGCGTCGGCGATGCCGGCGACGAGGGTGCGGGCCTCGGCGGGGCCGGTGACCCGGTCCTCGGAGCCGACGAGGACGAGCGCCGGCACCCCGATGCTGCCGAGGGCGGCCCGGACGTCGAAGACGGCGAGGGCCTCGCAGGCGGCGACGTAGCAGGCGGCGTCGGTGGTCCGCACCATCTGCACGGCCCAGTCGACGATCGCGGGCTGGTTGGCGGCGAAGTGCGGGGTGAACCACTGCTCGGGCGCGGTGCGCGCCATCGGCTCCAGGCCGTTGGTGCGGACCACGACCCCGCGCTGGCGGAACTCGTCGGCGGTGCCGAAGCGGGGCGCGGTGGCGACCAGGGCCAGCGAGGCGACCCGGTGCGGGGCGCGCAGGGCGAGGTCGAGGCCGACGGCGCCGCCGAGGGAGCAGCCGGCGTAGCCGAAGCGCTGGACGCCGAGGACGTCGAGGGTGGCGAGGAGGCGGTCGCCGAGCTCCGCGACGGAGGTGAACGGCTGGGCGGGCGCGCCGCCGTGTCCGGGGAGGTCGAAGCGGACCACCCGGCGGTCCCGGATCAGCTCCGGGATCTGGCGGTCCCACATGTGGAAGGTGGTGCCCAACGAGGGGCCCAGGACCAGGACGGGCGCGTCCTCGGGCCCGTCGACGCGGAACTGCAGCGTATCGATCTTGGTCTCGCTCACCGGTTCACACCTACATCTGTCACGACAGCCCCTCTGGCGACGGGTCCGAATGGGTGATCCTGGCCGGGTGGAACACCACGAGCAGCCTAACGTTCGACGCTTCGGACGATTCCGGGGAGCCCGTGAGCAGGAGCCGCTCCCGTCCGCCGCGGCTCGGGATGTGGAGCGCACGGACGGCGCGCCTTCGCCCGGGTTCGCTCATCCGGTCCTCTCCGGTGTGCCGCGAGAAGTCCTCCGGGGTGGCAGGGGGAGGAAGCCGCTGGTGCGGGCGGCGTACGCGGCGTAACCGGGACGGTGGGCCATGTGCCTCTCCAGGAGGCGCTTGCCGCTGCCGACGGTGAGCAGCAGGGTCATCAGGACCGGGGAGACGAGGACGGCCAGGGCCGGCTGCCATGCGGTGCAGGCGAGCAGGTACAGGCCCCACCAGACGAGGCTGTCCCCGAAGTAGTTGGGGTGCCGGGTCCAGGCCCACAGTCCCCGGTCCATGATCCGTCCGCGGTTGGCGGGGTCCGCCTTGAAGCGGGCCAGCTGGTGGTCGCCGACGGCCTCGAAGGCGAGTCCGGTCGCCCACACCGCGAGGCCGCCGTACGCCAGGGCGTCCAGGGGCACGGAGCTGTAGGAGGCGGCCTGGACGGGGAGGGAGATCAGCCAGACGAGAGCCGCCTGGCCCAGGTAGACGGTGCGCAGCGCGTACCGGGTCCGGTTGCCGGGGGCCTTGTCGAGCAGGGCGGTGTAGCGGGGGTCCTCGCCGTGTCCGCGGGAGCGCCGTGCGATGTGCACCGACAGCCGCAGTCCCCACAGGCTCGTCGCCGCGGCGACGAGCAGCCGACGGCCGTCGTCGCCGTGCCCGGCGGACAGCAGCCAGGTCACGGCGGCGACGGCGGCGAACGCGAGGCCCCAGACGATGTCGACGACGCGGTGCAGCCCGCGTCGTACGCCGATGATGGAGGTGGCGAGAAGCACCGCCCCGGCCGTCGCCGCGGCCACGGCGGTGTTGACGCCCAGGGCGCCCCAGGCGGTGCCGCTCATGCCGGCACCGCCCGGGAGTACCAGGCGGCGGGGGTGGCCCGCATGCCGGAGGCCCCGTCGCGGGTGGCCCGCACGGCGAGGATCTGGTCGACGCCCATGCGGCGCTCGGCGAAGGCGAGTGACGCCCCGGCCAGGTAGAGCCGCCAGACCCGGGCGGTGGTCGTGCCGACGAGTGCCTCGATGTCGCTCCAGCGCTGTTCGAGGGTGGAGCGCCAGGCATCGATGGTGGTCGTGTAGTGCTCGCGGAGCGATTCGACGGAGCGGGCCTCCAAACCGGCCGTCTCCAGCAGGTCCACGGTGCGGCCCACGGGCCGCATGTGCATGTCGGGGGCGATGTACGTCTCGATGAAGGCGCCCCCGCCGGGCGCGTGGGCACCGCGCGACATCTGCTGGATCAGGAGCCGGCCCTCGGGGCGCAGCGCGTCGTGCAGCTTGGTGGCGAAGGCGGGGTACTCGGTGTCGCCGACGTGCTCGCCCATCTCGACGGCCGCGACCGCGTCGTAGCCGCCGCCGTCGACGTCGCGCCAGTGCCGTAGCCGGACGTCCACGAGATCGGACACCCCTTCGAGCGCGGCGCGTTCGGTGACGTGCCGGTGCTGGGCGCGGGAGAGGGTGACGGCGGTGACGCGTGCCTTGTGTTCGCGTGCCGCGTGGAGGGTGAGGGATCCCCAGCCGCAGCCGACGTCGAGCAGCCGCTCTCCCGCGCTCAGGCCGAGCTTGCGGCAGATCAGGTCGAGTTTGTCGCGCTGCGCGTCGGCCAGGGTGTGGGTCGGGTCGTCGGGCCGGGTCCAGTAGGCGCAGGAGTACGCCATGGTCTCGTCGAGGAGGAGCGCGTAGAAGTCGTTGGAGAGGTCGTAGTGGTGGCTGATGCCCGCACGGTCCCGCGCGACGCTGTGCGGAGCGCCGGTCAGGCGGGCCCGCCCGTCGGGGCGCTTAGGGGGCGGGCCGACGGCACCGAGGCGTACCGCGAGAGCGGTGGCCGCGGCCATGCCGGCCGGTTTGGGGCGGGCCGGGCGCCGGTCGCGTACGCTCCGGCCGGCCCGGGAGAGGGCGGAGGCCAGGTCGCCCTCGACGTCCAGGTCCCCGGTGATGTAGGCCTCCGCGAGGCCGAGTTCGCCCGGCTGCCACACGAGGCGGCGCAGCGCGTCGGGCGAGCGGAGGATCACCAGCGGCGCGTCGGCGGGGCCCGTCAGGGTGCCGTCCCAGGCCCGCACCCGCACGGGGAGCGGCCCCGGCAGGAAGTGGCCGAGGAGTTGGGCGAGCAGGTCGGCGGCGGACTTCATCGGGGGGTTCCTTCGGTGAGGAGGAGCTGGCGGACGTCGAGGTAGCGGGAGCGGAATCCCGCTTCCGAGTAGGCGAGGTAGAACTCCCACATGCGCTGGAACACCGGGTCGAAGCCGAGCGCCGTGACGGCGGGACGGTGGGCGGTGAACCGTTCCCGCCACAGGCGCAGCGTCTCGGCGTAGTGCTCGCCGAAGCCGTGGTCGGCGGCCGTGCGCAGACCGGCGGCGGCGGAGTGCCCGGCGATGGCTTCCCGGGAGGGGATCAGGCCGCCGGGGAAGACGTACTTGCTGATGAAGGTGTGGGTGGCGGCGGTGTGGAGCATCTGCCGGTGCCCCATGGTGATGGTCTGCAGGGCGATCCTGCCGCCGGGCGCGAGCGCGCCGCGCAGGGCCGAGAAGTAGGCGGGCCAGTACTCGGCGCCGACCGCTTCGATCATCTCCACGCTGATCACGGAGCCATAGCGGCCCTCGATGTCGCGGTAGTCACGCAGCTGCACGTCCACCCGGTCGGCGAGACCGGCTGCCGCGATCCGCTCACGGGCCAGGGCGGCCTGTTCGGCGGAGAGGGTCAGGGTGGTGACCCGGGCGCCGCGGGCTGCGGCCCGCAGGGCGAGTTCGCCCCAGCCGGTGCCGATCTCCAGCAGCCGGGTGCCCGCACCGACGGCGGCGAGGTCGAGGAGCCGGTCGATCTTGCGGTGCTGGGCGGCGGCCAGGGACTCGGGGCGCGCGGGGAAGCCGGTGAAGACCGCGGAGGAGTAGGTGAGGGTGGGATCGAGGAACGCGGAGAACAGATCGTTGGACAGGTCGTAGTGACGCCGGACGTTGTCGCGCGCACCGGCACGGGTGTTCCGGTCGGCGACGGGACGTCCCGACACCCACAGGCCGCGGAGCCGGCGCAGCGGAGCGGGCACCAGCTCCTCGGTGTGGGCGGCGAGGACGGTCAGGACGCCGGCCAGGTCGTCGCTGTCCCATTCCCCGGCCATGTAGGACTCGCCGAAGCCGATCAGTCCGTGCCGGCCGATGCGGCGGTGGAACGCGTCGGGATCGTGGACGGTCATCCGCGGGCCGGCCGCGTCCGCGCCAGTCCTTCCGGTGGGCGCGGTCAGGTCCAGCCGGTGCAGGGCGCGGTCCACCAGGTGTCGGGCGAGGGCGGTACGAGCGGACCCGGCCGCGGGGAGCCGGGCGACGTCGGGCCACCGGCCGGCGTCGACGTCCGCACGGCGGACGGTCGGAGCGGTGGCCGCGGTCCCGCCGCCCGGGATCGCCCGGAGAGGGATTGCGGCGGTGCGGCCCGCGGGCCGGGGGCGGGCCTGCGGGGTGGAGGCGGGGCGCGTCACGGCAGCATGCCTTTCTGCGGAGTGGGACGGGGACGGGGGTGGACGGGCAGGCCGCGCAGCAGCAGGTGGATGCCGTGGCGGCGGATGCCGGCCCAGACGGCGACGGTGGACCAGGGCCTGCGCACGGACGCGGACAGCAGGGCGGGCACGCTCGCGGGGCGGCGGATGCCCCGGACCACCGCGGTGAACGCCCGGCCGCCGCCGTGCTCCAGCCGGATGGTCAGGCCGAGACGCTCGCCCGGCAGCGGCAGCCGCATGCGGTAGCGGCCCTCGACGGCGAAGAACGGCGAGACGTAGAACTCCTTGTCGGCCTCCGCCTCACCGGCCTCGTCGGTCCGCAACAGGTAGCAGTGGCGCTGCCCGTAGGTGTTGTGGACCTCCGCGACCACGCACACCAGGGCGCCGGTCGAGTCGTGGCACCAGAACACGCTGAGCGGGTTGAAGACGAATCCGAGGACGCGGGCGTGCGCGAGCATCACCACCCGCCCGCCTTCCAGATCGACGCCGTGGGCGGCGAGGAAGGCGTCGAGTCCGGCACGGACGGAACCGGTGGTGCCGGCGAAGTGGTCGCGGGCGTCGAAGCGGGCCAGCGGACGCAGCGCCCGGGGCAGCACCGGCAACCGCTCCGGTTCCACGCACCACAGATAGGTGCGGTGCCGCAGGACGTGGCGCAGGGGCGTGTGGCGGACGTGGGTGATCACGCACTCGTACAGCGCCGGCGTCCGCGCCGCCGTGAGCGCGGTGGCGGAGTCGGTCCCGGTCACCAGTTCACCCCCAGGGAGCGGGCGGCCTCCACCCCGGAACGGCAGCCGTCCTCGTGGAAGCCCCAGCCGCGCCAGGCCCCGGCGTACGCGGTCGTGGCCGTGTCGAGTCGGGGCAGCTCCCGCTGGGCGGCGACGGAGGCGGGGGTGTACACCGGGTGCTCGTACACCATCCGCTCCACCACCCGGTCCGCGGCGATGCCGTCCTCACCGCCGAGGGTGACGAGGTAGTCGGCACCGGCGGGCAGCCGCTGGAGCCGCCGCATGTCGTAGCTGACGCGGACCGGCTCGGTCGTGGGGTCGCAGCCGGTCATGCGGTAGTTCCAGCAGGCGCGGGCGCGCGGGGACCGGGGCAGGACGGTGGTGTCGGTGTGCAGGACGGTGGGGTTGCGGGAGGAGGTGAAGGCACCCAGGAGCCGTCTCTCGTCCGTGGTGGGGTCGGCGAGCATGCGCAGTGCCTGGTCGGGGTGGGTGGCGATCACGACGGCGTCGTGGGCGTCGGTGGTTCCGTCGCCGGTGGTGATCAGCACACCTCGGCTGGTGCGCCGGACCGTGTGGACGGGGCTGGAGACCCGGACGCGCTGGACGCGTTTGGCGGCGGCCTCGACGTAGGCGGCGGAGCCGCCGGTGACGGTCTTCCACCGAGGGGAGCCGGTGACGGAGAGCAGGCCGTGGTGGTCGAGGAAGGCGAAGAGGTAGGCGGCGGGGTAGGACAGGGCGGTGTGTGCCGGGCAGGACCAGACCGCGGAGACCAGGGGGAGGGCGAAGTGGCTGACGAAGTAGGCGGAGAACCCGCCCTCGCGCAGGAAGTCCCCGAACGTGACTCCCGAGTGCGCGGCGCGGGCCAGCAGGCGGCGGGCGCGGCGGTGAAAGACCGGAACCTCCGCCAGGAGCCGCAGGTGGCGGCCGCGCAGGGCGGCCCGGGAGGCGAACAGGGCGGCCGGGCCGCGGGCGCCCGCGTACTCCAGGCCGCAGCCGTCGCACCGCACCGACATGCTCATCTCGGCGTCCTGCGTGTCGACCCCCAGCTCGCCGAAGAGCCGCAGCAGGGTCGGATAGGTGCGTTCGTTGTGGACGATGAAGCCGGAGTCCACGGGCACCGCCCGGCCGCCGGGTACGGCCAGTTCTCGGGTGTGGGCGTGACCGCCGAGCCGTCCGTCGGCCTCGTACAGGGTGACCTCGTACGAGGACGCCAGCACGTAGGCGGCGGTCAGGCCCGCCACCCCCGCTCCGATGACCGCTGCTTTCCGGTCTTCCATCACGGCCTCTCCCGCCACTCGACACGCCGCCCGGCTGCTGCGTTTCACCGGTACTTCGGAGCGGCCGGGCGATCGGATGGGGCGGGATGCGGGCGATGCGGAACGCCCGGTCAGGTGGGCAGGGCCATCAGCAACAGGGGGTCGGTGGTGGGCTGGGCGGAACCGCCGTCGGGTTCGAGGGTGAGGCCGACGGCGCCCGCGTCGGCGGGGTCGCCCATGAGGAGCACGGTGCCGTCGTGGTCGATCAGTCCGGCCGGGAGCATGGTGCCGTCGTGGTCGAGCCACAGTTGGTACGTCTTCCCGGCGCCGGGCGCCGGCAGGTCGGCGGCGGTGAAGACGGCCCGGTTCTGCTGGTCGGAGGAGACGACGGTGGTCAGGGCTCCGTTGACGGCCTTTCCGTGCACGGTCCGGGCGTCCGGGGCCGCCAGGACGCCACTGATCGCGTCGAGTTGCCGCTGGGCCTGACGGGCCCGCTGTTCCAGTTCCTGTCCGTTCTGCGTCTGCCACACGGCGACGCCGCCCAGTGCGGCCGCTGCCACACTGGCGGCCAGCGCCAGGGCAGGGGCACGGCGGCGCAGGATGCCGCCGAGCAAGGGCGTCGCACCTGTGGGGGGAACGCGCGGGGGCAGTTGACGCACGCCGTCGATGGCTGCCATGACCCGTGCCTTGGCGCCCGGAGGCGGCGGCTGGGCGACGGCGGCCGCCAGGCGTGCCGTGGTCGCCTGGAACTCGGCGGCTTCCAGGCGGCATGCCTCGCACGTCTCGATGTGGGCGTCGAAGTCCCTGCGTTCGGCGTCGTCGAGTGCGCCCAGGGCGTAGGCGGCGGCGAGGGTGTGGGCGTCGGTGGCGTGGTGTTTCATGTGGTCACCCCCATGCAGTCGCGGAGCCGGATGAGCCCGTCGCGCATGCGTGTCTTGATGGTGGGAAGCGGCGCGCGCAGGGCTTCGGCGACTTCACGGTAGGTCAGCCCCCGGTAGTAGGCCAGGGTCACCGCCTGGCGCTGCAGTTCGGTCAGGCCGCGCAGACAGCGGCGTACCTGTTCGGATTCCAGGCGGGTCTCGACCTGTTCGGCGACCTCGTCGAAAGCGGTGGTGTGCTCGCGGGCGGCCTGGGCCTGCTCGCGGTCGGCAGCGGCCTGGGCCGAACGGACCCGGTCCACGGCCCGCCGGTGCGCGATCGTCGCCGCCCACGCCGTGACCGTGCCGGCCTCGGGCCGGTAGCGCGCCGCCTGCCGCCACAGGTCGATCATGACCTCCTGGGCCACCTCCTCGGACTGCGCCCGGTCGCGCACCACCTTGAGCACGATGCCGAAGACCAGGGGGGCCAGGGCCTCGTAGAGGTCGGAGAAGGCCTGCTTGTCGCCCCGCGCCACTTTGCCCATGATCTCGCCGAGGTCACCGGGGGCGGAGCGACCTTCGCGGCCGGTGCCGAAGGGAAGCGGCTGGTTCACCTGTGCCGCCCCGGTCGTGGTGAGAGGGCGACGGGGCGGCCCGGGCCAGCCGTCGGGGGGCGGGGCGTGCATCGCATGCCGGTCCTTTGTCGTCGTTCGATCCGGTCGGGCCGCCCTGGGGCGACCCGGTCCCCGAATCCTGGGGGTGTATTGCCCGTTCTTCGTAGCGGACGGGGCCGTGGATGGGTGGCGCTTCGTCTCCCTCGCCGTCCCTGATCGACCCGTTCGAGGCAACGCGGGCGCGGCGGCCGGGCCGTGGGATGGCCCGACGGTCCCCCGGCGCCGGTGCCGCCCCGCCACGGGTGCCGCTCCGCCCGCCGGTGGCCCTGGCCGCGCCGCCGCTCCGCGGCCCTCGCGGAAGGCGGGCCGACGAGGGATTCCGCTCTTTCGGGGGTCGGGCCAATCCGCCGGGCGGGGGTTGCCGAATGCACCATGTGAGCAGCTTCCGCAGCAGACTCGTCCGCGCCGCACTCGGCGCACTGGCCGGACTCCTGGCCGCGTACACGGCATTGGCCGTGGCCGAGCTGGTGGCCGGACCGGTGCGGCCGTCGGCCGGGCCGGTGACCGCGGTGGGCGGAGCGGTGATCGACCGGACGCCTGCCGCGGTGAAGGACTTCGCGATCCGTACGTTCGGAGAGGACGACAAGGTCGTTCTCCGGCTGGGGATCCTCACGATCCTCGCCGTCGCCGCCGTCGGCCTCGGCCTCCTGGCCGTGTCCCATCGGCGCGCCGGTGCCGCGGGGGTGCTGCTGTTCGGGGTCGTCGGCGCCGCCGCGGCTCTCAGCCGCCCCGACTCCTCCGGCGCCGGTGACGCACTGCCCTCGATCGTCGGCGCCATCGCGGGAGCCCTGGCCCTGTACGTCCTGGCGGCCGCGGCCGCCTCCGTCCCCGCCCCGGCGGGTGCGGACGGCCGGGCAGGCCCCGGCGCGTGGAGCAGGCGGAGCTTCCTCACCGCCGCCGGTGTGACCGCGGTCGCCGCGAGCTCGGCCGGCGCGCTGGGCCGGTACTTCACCGGGCGGCAGGGCCGGGGCGCCGTCGCCTCCCGGGAAGGCCTGGTGCTTCCCGAGCCCGCCTCCCCGGCGCCCGCCGTCCCGGCCGGAGCCCGGCTGAAGGTCCCCGGCATCACGGCCTTCACCACCCCCAACCGCGACTTCTACCGCGTCGACACCGCTCTGACCGTGCCCCGGGTCGACGCCGACACCTGGCGGCTGCGCATCCACGGCGCGGGCGTGGCCCGCTCCCGCACCTATACCCTCAGCCAGCTCCTCGCCCGTCCGCTCGTCGAGCGCGACATCACCCTGACCTGTGTCTCCAACGAGGTCGGCGGGCCCTACGTCGGCAACGCCCGCTGGCTCGGGGTGCCCCTCGCCGACCTCCTGGAGGAAGCCGGCGTCAGGCCGCCGTCGAAGGGCGGCCGGGCGGATCAGCTGGTGGCCCGTTCCGTGGACGGCATGACGCTCGGTTCCCCCGTCGAGGACCTGATGGACGGCCGCGACGCCATGCTGGCGGTCGGCATGAACGGCGAACCGCTCCCCTTCGACCACGGCTTCCCCGTCCGCATGCTCGTCCCCGGCCTCTACGGCTACGTCTCGGCCTGCAAGTGGATCGAAGACATCGAACTCACCACGTTCGACGCCTACGACCCCTACTGGGTCAAGCGGGGGTGGGCCCGCCGCGCGCCCGTCAAGACCCAGGTCCGCATCGACACCCCCCGCCCCTTCGCCCGCCCCGCCGCCGGCACCGTGACCGTCGCGGGCGTCGCCTGGGCCCAGCGACGCGGCATCACCCGCGTGCAGATCCGCGTGGACGACGGGCCCTGGCGGGACGCCGACCTCGCCGCCCGGGCGGGCGTCGACACCTGGCGCCAGTGGTCCTACCGCTGGAACGCCACCCCCGGCGGACACGACCTCACCGTCCGCGCCACCGACGGCACCGGCCGGGTCCAGACCGAGCAGCGCACCCGCACCGTCCCCGACGGCGCGAGCGGCCGGCACAGCGTCTTCGTCACCGTCCCCTGAACCACCCGGCCGGCCGCGAGGGCCGCGCCGGGCAGCACCACCGACCACCTCGACACCACTGAAGAACCAGCAAGGAGCGACCGACTATGAACAGCATGAGGATCCGCCGTACCGCGATCGCCGTCGTCGCAGCCGCCGCGCTGCCCTTCTCCCTGGCCGCGTGCTCCGACTCCGGCAGCGAGACCGAGGCCGCCCCCACCGCGGCCGCCGGAGACGAGGCGAGGGCGGGGACGAGCACCCCCTCCCAGAAGCCGATGACCGACGACCAGCCCTTCGGCCCGGCCTGCGCCGGCGTGCCGAAGGAGGGCGCGGGCTCCTTCGACGGCATGGCCGAGGACCCGGTCGCCACCGCCGCCTCGAACAACCCCGCCCTGTCGACCCTCGTCACGGCGGTCACGAAGGCCGGCCTGGTCGACACCCTCAACAACGCCGAGGACATCACCGTCTTCGCCCCGACGAACGACGCCTTCGCCAAAATTCCGAAGGCCGACCTCGACAAGGTCCTCGCCGACAAGGACATGCTCACGAAGGTCCTGACCTACCACGTCGTCGGCCAGAGGCTCACGCCCGAGCAGCTGGAGAACGGCAGCTTCGAGACCCTCCAGAAGGGCACGATCACCACCACCGGGTCCGGCGAGTCCTACAAGGTCGACGACAGCGCCAAGGTGGTCTGCGGCAACGTGAAGACCGCCAACGCCAACGTCTACATCATCGACACCGTCCTCATGCCCGAGTAGGGCTCGGCTCACGGTCCGCGAGCCACGACGGCCCCGCACCCGTCCTCCTCGGAGGGGTGCGGGGCCGCCGGCAGGGCCGGGAGGGTCAGCGGCCGCGGCGGACCCGGGCGGCCTTGCGGGCCTCGGCCAGCTTCCGCTCCTCCGCCGAGCGGCGGGACTCGTTCTTGGCGCGGCCGGGCTTGCCGGGGACGGTGCCCATGCCGCGGAACTGCGCGCCTCCCCGCTTGGGGCCCTCGGTGCTCGGGGCGCTGCCCGCGACGGGGACGCCGGAGGGGGCCTTGGCGCCGGTGAGGCGGCTGAGCTCGGCCTCGCCGGAGCGGACCTGGGTGACCCGGGGCCGCAGTCCGGCGTCCGCCATGAGGCGCAGGACGTCCTTGCGCTGGTCGGGCAGGACGAGGGTGACGACGGTGCCGGAGCCGCCGGCGCGGGCCGTGCGGCCGCCGCGGTGGAGGTAGTCCTTGTGGTCGGCGGGCGGGTCGACGTTCACGACGAGGTCGATCTCGTCGACGTGGATGCCGCGCGCGGCGACGTTGGTGGCGACGAGAACGGTCACCTCGCCGGCGCGGAAGCGCTCCAGGGTGCGGGTGCGCAGCGGCTGCGACTTGTCGCCGTGCAGGGCGGCGGCCCGGACGCCGCTGCCGCGCAGGTGGGCGGTGAAGCGGTCGACGGACGCCTTGGTGGCGAGGAACATGATCGTGCGGCCGTCGCGGGCGGCGATCTCGGTGGCGGTGGCGAACTTGTCGGGGCCGTGCACCTGGAGGACCAGGTGGTCCATGGTGGTGACGGCGGCGGCCGACGGGTCGGCGGAGTGGACGACCGGGTCGTGCAGGTAGCGCTCGACGAGGAGGTCGACGTTCCGGTCGAGGGTGGCGGAGAACAGCAGCCGCTGGCCCCCTTCGCGCACCAGGTCGAGGAGGGCGGTCACCTGGTCGGTGAAGCCCAGGTCGGCCATCTGGTCGGCCTCGTCGAGGACGGTGATCTCGACCCGGTCGAGCCGGGCGTCCTTGCGCTCCGCCAGGTCGAGGAGGCGGCCGGGGGTGGCGATCACGACCTCCGCGCCGTCGCGCAGCGCGGTCGCCTGCCGGCCGATGGACATGCCGCCGACGACGGTGGCGAGGCGCAGCCCCAGCGCAGCCGCGTACGGGGCGAGCGCGTCGGCGACCTGCTGGGCCAGCTCCCGGGTGGGCACGAGGACCAGGGCCCGGGGCTTGCGGGCCTCGGCCCGGCGTCCGGCGAGCCGCACCAGGAGCGGCAGCCCGAAGGCGAGGGTCTTGCCGGAGCCGGTCCGGCCGCGGCCGAGGACGTCGCGCCCGGCGAGGGCGTTCGGCAGGGTCGCGGCCTGGATCGGGAAGGGGGTGACGACGCCCTGTGCGGTGAGCAGCTCCCGTACCGCGGAGGGCAGCCCCAGCGCGTCGAAGGAGTCGACGGCGGGGAGCGCCGGGGTGCTGCCGGCGTGCTGCGTGAAGTCGTCCTCGGCGGCGGGACGGGGGGAGCTGTTCATGGGGTCCATTGTGACCGGTCGCCGGGCGGGCCCGGTCAGGGGCTGGTGGTGGAGACGGCGAAGACGCGGGGGAACGCCGGGTCGGTGAGGTCGACGGTGATGTCGGTGGAGGGGCGCGGGTCCTCGCGGTCGACGGTGGCGCCCGACCAGCTCAGGCCGTCGGGGAACGCCCAGCCGACGATGTCGGCGTCCCGGTCGGAGACGGTGACGCGGCCCGGGGTCAGCGCGGAACGGCCGGTGCCGGACTCGGCGAGGAAGGTGTCGAGGCCGGTCGCCGTGGTGGTGAACTGCACGTACAGCCGGCTGGTCTTCCAGTTGCTGGTCTCGTAGTAGGCGACGCCGGAGGCGCCGGCCGGTACGGGGACCTCGAAGACCCGGCGCTTCATCAGCGAGGGCCAGTTGTCCTGGAGGCCGACGACGGAGGACTCGCGCTCCTTGTCGATGCCGCTCTCCCGGCTCTGCCCGGCGGAGATCACCAGATAGCCGGCGGGGATGCCGACGAGCAGCACGATGGTGACCGCCGTCAGCCAGCGGCGGCGCAGCATCCGGCCCCGCTCCTCCGGCAGCCGCGGCCGGTCGCGGCGCTGCTCGGGGAGCCGCTCCTCGGGCGGGCTCCCGGGCTGCTGGTGGACGGTCATGAGCCGGGGTCCTCGGGGGTGCGCGGGGTGCGCCCGTGGGTGCCGGCCCGGAAGGCCTGCGCGTACCGCTCGTACCGCTCGTAGCGCTCCACCCGGCGCCGGTTGGCGCGGCGGAAGCGGCGGGCGACGAGCCGGGCGAGGTCGGCGGCGCCGACCATGCCGGCCTCGGGGCCGAGCTGGGCGCGGGTGATCCGGGCCTCGGGGCGGTAGCCGCGGCCGGTGAGGTGGCGGCGGAAGGCCTCCCGGGCGGGGCCGATGAGCAGGTCGTCGGCGGCGGAGACGCCGCCGCCGACGACGAAGCACGAGGGGTCGAGGGCGGCGGCGAGGTTGGCGATGCCGACGCCGAGCCACTGCCCGATGTCCTGGAACAGCTCGACGCACATGGCGTCGCCCTCGCGGGCGAGCTCGGTGATGAGGGGGCCGGTGATGTCGGGGACGCTGCCCTTGACCCGGTCGATGATGTTGTACGCCACCGGGGAGTCCGCGGCGGCCAGCTCGCGGGCCTCGCGGACCAGGGCGTTGCCGGAGCTGTACTGCTCCCAGCAGCCGCGGTTGCCGCAGGGGCAGCGGTGGCCGCCGGGCACGACCTGCATGTGCCCGAACTCGCCGGCGACGCCGAACTTGCCCCGCTTGACCTTGCCGTCCTCCAGGATGGCGCCGCCGATCCCCGTACCGAGGGTGATCATGACGAGGTGGTCCTCGCCGCGGCCGGCGCCGAAGCGCCATTCGGCCCAGGCGGCGGTGTTGGCGTCGTTGTCGACCATGACGGGGACGGCGAGCCGGTCCTGGAGGGCGTCCCTGAGCGGTTCGTTGCGCCAGGCCAGGTGGGGGGCGAAGAGGACGCGGGCCCGGTCGGCGTCGACCCAGCCGGCCGCGCCGATGCCGACGGCGTGCACGTCGTGCCGGTCGGAGAGGTCCAGGACCAGCTCGACGATGGTGTCCTCGACGACCTTGGGGCTCTTGGACTTGTCGGGCGTCTCGGTGCGGATCTTCTCCAGGATGGTGCCGTCGGCGTCGACGACGCCCGCCATCACCTTGGTCCCGCCGATGTCGATGCCCACCGTCGGCACCCGGGGCGCCGACAGGTGGGAGCGCCGCTCGCGGGACCCCACGGTCCGCAGGACACCGCCCCGGGCGGCGGGATCACGGTAGGTACTCATCGGGTCGATTCTGCCAGGAGGGAGGTCGGGTCCGTGTGACGAAAGGCCGGGGCGGGTCACGGTCCCGCGGGCCGCTCCAGCTCGTGGCGGAGGTCGTCGAGCTCGCTGCCGCCCGCCATCTGGCGGGTCAACTCGTCGAGCGTCACCGAGTCCTTGGTGTGGCTCGCGGCCATCAGGCCGCGCTTGAGCAGCACGAAGCGGTCGCCGACGAGGTAGGCGTGGTGGGGATTGTGGGTGATGAGGACCACGCCGAGGCCCTGGTCGCGGGCGGCGGCGACGTACTTGAGGACGACGCCGGACTGCTTCACGCCGAGGGCGGCGGTCGGCTCGTCGAGGACGAGGACCTTGGCGCCGAAGTGGACCGCGCGGGCGATGGCCACGCACTGGCGCTCGCCGCCGGAGAGGGTGCCGATCGGCTGGTCGACGTCGCGCAGGTCGATGCCCATGCGGAGCAGCGCCTCGCGGGTGGTGGTCCGCATCCGTTCGACGTCGAGCCGTTTGAAGGGGCCCTTGCCCTTCGTGGGCTCGGAGCCGAGGAAGAAGTTCCGCCAGACGGGCATCAGCGGGACGACGGCGAGGTCCTGGTAGACGGTGGCGATGCCCCGGTCGAGGGCGTCGCGCGGGTTGGCGAGGGTGACCTCCTCGCCCTCGACGCGGAAGGTGCCGGCGTCGTGCCGGTGCAGTCCGGCAACGATCTTGATGAGGGTGGACTTCCCGGCGCCGTTGTCGCCGAGGACGCAGGTGATCTCGCCGGCCCGGACCTCAAGGGAGACCCCTTCGAGGGCGCGGATGTTGCCGTAGTACTTGGAGACCTCGTCGAGCTCCACCAGCGGGGTCGTCGTCGGTGCCGTCACTTGGTGGCCTCCACGCGCTTGCGGATCCAGGCGTTCAGGAGGGTCGCGAGGAGCAGCATCGCGCCCAGGAAGAACTTGAACCAGTCGGGGTTCCACTCGGCGTAGACGATGCCCTTGCTGGTCATGCCGAAGATGAGGGCGCCGACGGCGGAGCCGATGGCCGAGCCGTAGCCGCCGGTGATCAGGCAGCCGCCGATGACGGCCGCGATGATGTAGATCAGCTCGTTACCGACGCCTTCGCCGGACTGGACGACGTCGAAGGAGAAGAGCAGGTGCTGGCCGGCGATCCAGGCGCTGAGGGCGACACCGAGATAGAGGCCGATCCTGGTCCGGTGGACCGGGACGCCGACCGCGCGGGCCGCGTCGGCGCCGCCGCCGACCGCGAAGATCCAGTTGCCGAAGCGGGTGCGCAGCAGGATCCAGGTGGCGAGCGCGACCAGGGCGAGCCACCACAGGATGGTGACCTTCAGCTCCACGCTCCCGACCGTGAGGGTCGAGGCGAAGACGGCGTGGGCGGAGGGGAAGCCCTCCATGTCGGCGATCGACTTGGTGGAGACAGTGCCGGTGATCAGTTTGGTGAGGCCCAGGTTCAGGCCGGTCAGCATGAGGAACGTGCCGAGCGTGATGATGAAGCTGGGAAGTTTCGTGCGGGTCAGCATGAAGCCGTTGAAGGCGCCGACGGCCAGGGTGACGAGCAGCGAGACGCCGACGCCGACCCAGACGTTCGCGGTCATCTGGTAGCTGAACATCGAGGAGACCAGCGCGGAGCTGGTGACCAGGACGCCGGCGGAGAGGTCGAACTCGCCGCCGATCATCAGCAGGGCGACCGGCACGGCCATGATGCCGAGGGTGGAGGCCGCGTACAGGACGGTGCCGAGGCTGGAGGGGCGGAGGAAGCCGTCGGCGGCGACCGCGAAGAAGACGAAGACGGCGATCGCGCCGACGACCGAGCCCAGCTCGGGGCGGGCGAGCAGCTTCTTCAGCGGGGTGGTGCGCAGCAGGCGTTCGTCGACGTGGTCGAGGCCGTCGCCCGGCGCGGAGGGGGGCGCGGTGGCGCTCATCGGGTCCCCCGCTCCGCGTACTTCTTCAGTTCGCCGGCCTGGTCCTGGGTGATGATCTGCGGGCCGGTGAGGACGGGCTTGCCGCCGCCGAGGACGTCGGCGTTGTAGCGGTACAGCCAGAGCAGGTCGACGGCCTCGTAGCCCTGGAGGTAGGGCTGCTGGTCGACGGCGAAGCCGAGGGTGCCGGCCTCCAGGGCGGCGGCGACCTTGGCGTTGAGGTCGAAGGTGTCGATCTCGGCCTCGCTGCCGGCGCTCTTCGCGGCCTGGACGGCGGCGTCGGCGAACGGGGCGCCGAGGGTGACGACGGCGTCGACGTCCTTGTCGGACTGGAGCTTGGCCTCGACGGACGCCTTCACGTCGGGCATGTTGGTGCCGTCGACGTAGAGGCTGACCAGCTCGCCGTCGAAGGTCTCCTTCGTGCCGGCGCAGCGCTGCTCGTGGCCGACGTTGCCCTGTTCGTGCAGGACGCAGAGGGCCTTCTTCCGCCCGCGCCTGTTCAGCTCCTCGCCGACGGCCTGGCCGGCGACGGTCTCGTCCTGGCCGATGTGCGCGAGGGCGCCGAAGGCCTTGGACTGCTCGGCGCCGGAGTTCACGGTGATCACCGGGATGCCGGCCTTGACGGCCTTCTCCACGGAGGCCTTCATGGCGTCGGGCTTGGCGAGGGAGACGATCAGCCCGTCGACGCCCTTGGCGACGTACGAGTCGATCAGCTGCGCCTGCTGCTGCGCCTCGGCGTCGTGGGCGTACAGGAAGTTGATGTTGTCCTTGGCGGCGGCCTGCTCGGCGCCGTTCTGGACAATGTCCCAGAAGGTGTCCCCGTCGCCCGAGTGGGTCACCATCGCGAAGGTCCAGCGGGGGGTGTCCACGGCCGCCCGGCCCTGGGCCGCGGCCGCCTTGCGGGCGTCCTCCGCCCGCTTGCCGCCCGTGCTGCTGCACCCGGCGAGCGCTCCCGTGAGCGCGAGTGCGAGCACGGCGCCGATGGCGGCGCGTACCCCTCCTGTCCGAAGCCTGGTCACGAGGCCGTGCCCTCCTTTGTGTCCTTCTGCGTGCATTGCAGTATCGGTCATGCGGGTGCCGCGGCTCGCCAGGGGGCCTACCCCGCTCCGGCGCGGCCTACGTACGGACCAGCGGCGGGACCGCCTTGACACCGCCCGGCGGGGCGGCTCACGGTGGGGCCATGCGCATCGGACTGATCGGTACGGGCCGGATCGGGAGCTTCCACGCGGGGGCGCTCGCCCGGCATCCGGAGGTCGGCTCGCTGGTGGTCACCGACGTCGAGGCGCCACGGGCCCGGGCGGTGGCCGCGGCCCTGGGCGCCGAGGCCGCGCCCGACGCGGCGGCGCTGCTCGGCGCCGGCGTGGACGCGGTGGTGATCGCCTCGGCGACGGCCGCGCACGCGGAGCTGATCGTCCGGGCCGCGCGGGCCGGGCTACCGGTCTTCTGCGAGAAGCCGATCGCCCTGGACGTGCCGGGCACGCTGGCCGCGCTCGGGGCCGTCGCGGAGGCCGGCACGGAGCTCCAGCTCGGCTTCATGCGCCGCTTCGACGCGGGCTACCGGGCGGCGCGGGCGGCCGTCCGCGCGGGGCTCCTCGGGCGGCTGCACACGGTGCGGACGGTCAGCTCGGATCCGGAGCCGCCGCCGGCCGCGTATCTGCCGCTCTCCGGCGGCCTCTTCCGGGACTGCATGATCCACGACATCGACATGGTCCGCTGGGTGACCGGCCGGGAGGTCGTGGAGGTGTACGCGCGCGGCGCGGACGCGGGCCCCGCCGTGTTCCGCGAGGCCGGGGACGTGGACACGGCCGCCGCGCTGCTGACCCTGGACGACGACACCCTGGTGACGGCGACGGCGACCCGCTGCAACGGCGCCGGGTACGACGTGCGGATGGAGCTGGCGGGCGACCTCGACCAGCTGGCGGTCGGACTCGACGAGCGCACCCCGCTCACTTCGCTCGAACCCCACTCCCCGGCGCCCCCGCCCAAGCCGTGGCCCGGCTTCCTGGAGCGCTTCGGCCCGGCTTACGAGGCGGAGCTGGACGCCTTCGTGCGCCTGGTGCGCGGCGAGGCCCCGAACCCGTGCGACGGGCGGGAGGCGCTGGCCGCGCTGCGGGTCGCGGAGGCATGCGAGCTGTCCCGGCGGGAGCGCCGCCCGGTGGCGGTGGAGGGCTGAGGGCTGAGGACTCAGCCGACCGTGCGGACGGTGCCCTGGGCGAGGGCGCAGAGGGTCTCGTCGCCCTCCTCGTCGACGGCGAGGAGTTCGCAGCGGACGACGGCCTGGCGGCGGCCCGAGTGGAGGACCTCGGCGCGGGCGCGGAGGGTGACGCCGGTGGCGGGGCGGACGTAGTCGATGGAGTAGCCGGCGGTGAGGACGGACGGGCCGAGGACGGTGCCGGCGGCGAAGGTGATCGCGTTGTCGGCGGCGTAGGAGAGGACTCCGCCGTGGACGTAGCCGTTCTGCTGGCGCAGGTCCTCGCGGATCGGCAGTTCCAGGGTGGCGCCGCCGTCGCCGAAGGCGCGGACGTCGGCGCCGACGAGGCGGCTGAAGGGCTGGGCCCGCAGGATGCCCCGGGCCATGGCGAGGGTGGCGTGGTCGGTCACCCTCGCCACCCTACTCGCCGGTACCCTCCGGCGGGTCGTGATCGAGGAGACCGGCGTCGTGGACCAACAGGGCGATCTGCACACGGTTGTTGAGGCCGAGCTTGGCGAGCAGCCGGGAGACGTACGTCTTCACCGTGGGGACGCTCATGTACAGCCGGTCGGCGATCTCCGCGTTGGAGGCGCCGCGTCCCACGGCGACGGCGACCTCCCGCTCGCGGTCGGCGAGCCCGGCGAGCCGCGCGGCGGCGGTCTCGCGCCGGGGACGGGCCTCGGGCGCGCCGGCGACGTGGCGCATGAGCTGGCGGGTGACGGCCGGGGAGAGGACGGGGTCGCCGGCGGCGACCCGGAGGACGGCGCCGGCGATCTCGGCGGGCGCGGTGTCCTTGAGGACGAAGCCGGCGGCGCCGGCCCGCAGGGCGCGCAGCACCTGTTCGTCGGCGTGAAAGGTGGTCAGGACGATCACCTCGGGGGCGCCGGGGCGGGCGCGGAGCCGTTCGGTGGCGGTGAGGCCGTCGACGTGCGGCATGCGGATGTCCATGAGGACGACGTCGGGGGCGAGCCGGGCGACGAGGCCGGGGACCTCGCCGCCGTCGGAGCCCTCTCCGACGATCTCGATGCCCCGGGCGCCGCCGAGCATCAGGGTGAGGCCCGCGCGGACCAGGGGGTCGTCGTCGACGACCAGCAGCCGGATGGTCATGGGGGCCACGGTAGCCAGGCCGTGAGGACGAAGCCGCCGCCGGGGTCGGGGCCGTGGTCGCAGCGGCCGCCGGCGAGGGCTGCCCGCTCGGAGAGGCCGATGAGGCCCTGCCCCGAGCCGGGGACGTGCGGGACGGTTCCGGCGGGGGCGGGGTTGCGGACCTCGACGGTGAGCCCGTCGCCGGGCCGGCCGGTCAGGGTGACGGTGACCTCGGTGCCGGGGGCGTGCTTGCGGGCGTTGGTGAGGCCTTCCTGGACGATGCGGTAGACGGTGCGGCCGGTGGCGGCGGGCACGGCGCCGGGGTCGCGGACGGTGGAGTCGAGGACGACGCGCGTCCCGGCCGCGCGGGACTCGTCGACGAGCTCGCCGAGGGTGGCGAGGGTGGGCTGCGGCCGGTCGCCGCCGCCGTCCTCGCCGGGGGCGCGCAGGACGCCGATGATCTCGCGCAGGTCCTGGAGGGCGTCGTGGGCGCTGTCGCGGATGACGCCGGCGGCGCGGGCGATCTGCTCGGGCGGGGCGTCGGGGCGGAACTCCAGGGCGCCGGCGTGGACGCTGAGCAGGGTGAGCCGGTGGGCGAGGACGTCGTGCATCTCGCGGGCGATGGCCTCGCGGGCGAGCCGCTGGGCCTGCGCGGCCCGCAGCTCGGCCTCGGACTCGGCGCGCTCGGCACGCTCGCGCAGTGCCTCGACGAGCTGGCGGCGGGCCCGTACGAGCATGCCCCAGGCGACGGCGAGGAGGGTGAGGGCGACGCCGAGGACGATCCCGAGGAGCCGGCCGGTCTCGGGGTCGGGCCGGACGAAGACGGTGGCGACGGCACCGGCGAGGGCGAGGGCGACGATCCAGGCGAGGTCCCGGAAGGGGCGGCGGACGGCGACGCTGAAGAGGCTCGCGAGCATGGCCCCGGCGGCGGCCGGGACGAGGGCGCCGACGACCGCGAGGGCGGCGGCGAGCGCCACCGGCCACCGGCGGCGCAGCCACAGCGAGCAGCAGGCGAGGGCGCCGACGATCTGGTCCGCCAGATGGACGGGGTCGCTGTCGTAGCGGGCGCCGGCGTCGAGGGCGACGAGCCCGAAGAGGACGGCGAGCAGGAAGACCAGGAGGTCCACGACCCAGTCGCGGACGGTACGGCGCGGCCGGGCGCCCCCGGTCCGGCCCGGTTGGACCAGGTGGGAGGGGAGCAGCCAGCGCTGCCGGTCCGTTCGCGTCATATCCGCAATGTACGCAGCCGGGGCCCGCCGCACCGGTCCGCGGCGTCCGGCCGCTACCGAAGTCGCGCGGGCCGATACTTCGGTCGCACGGCGGTGGACCGGTGGCCGACGCGGGGGGCCGACGGGGGCGCCCATGATCGCCGTATGAGGCGATTTCTCGAGGTGACCGGTTTCCTGCTCACGGTGTTCGGGGTCTGCGGGGTGGTGCGCGAGCTGACGGACGGGTGGTTCTCGTTCATGGGAGCGACCCGGTTCCTCACCGAGAACGTGTGGTTCCTGGAGGGCCGGGAGGTCTTCACGAACCTGGTGGTGGCCGCCCTCGGCCTGGTCCTGATGATCGTCTCGGACCGGGTGGAGGGGAAGGGCTGAGTCAGTCCCGGGGCGGGGCGTCGAGGTGTTCGGCGACGCGGCGCTCGGTGCTCGCGCTCGCGTAGACGGCGGCGCCCAGGGCGGCGAAGGGAACGGAGCCGCCGAGGAGGAGGGTCATGAGGGGCCAGTCGCGGCTCTCGACGCAGTCGTCTTCGTGCGCGTACGCGCTGGTGACGAGGGCGGGGCACTCCCCGTCGTCGCCGTACGGGGTGACCAGCAGGACGGCGAAACAGCCCCACAGCAGGCCGGCCACCGCGAGCAGCAGGAGGCCCCGGCCCTGGGAGCGGCGGGCGCGGACGAGGAGCGGGGACTCGGGGCGGGTACGGGCGCCGGAGGTTGACATGATCACAACCTACTGGGCGGCGGGGCCTGCCCCGCGGCGCCCCCAGGCGGTGCCCGCGAGCACGAGGACCGCGCCGGCCAGGCCGAGGAGGCCGGGCCGGTCGCCGGCGAGGGCGATGCCGGCGACGGCGGCCCACAGCGGCTCCGTGCCGAGCAGCAGGCTGACCCGGGAGGCGGAGGTGCGGCGCACGGCCCACATCTGCACGAAGAAGGCGAAGAGCGTGCAGAAGACGGAGAGGAAGACCAGACCGGCCCACTCGCCGGGCCCGAAGTCGAGCGCGGCGGCCCAGGGGGTCGGCCCTCCCCCGACGGCGCAGAGCGCGGCGAAGACGAGCACGGCGGTGCCGAGCTGCACGGTGGTCAGGGAGAGCGGGTCCGCCGACCGCACGGCCTTCGTCCTGGCCATGGCGAGGACGTGCACGGTCCGGGCGAGGGCCGCCAGGAGGATCAGCAGGTCGCCGAGGGACGGCGCGGTGAACCCGGCGCCCTGGGTGAGCAGCACGACGCCGCCGACGGAGAGCGCGGCGGCGCCGAGGAAACCCCGCGAGGGCGCCGTCCGGGTGACGGCGGCCTCGGCGAGCGGGGTGAAGATCATGGTGAGGCTGATGATCAGGCCCGCGTTGGTGGCGGAGGTGTGGACGACGCCGTAGGTCTCCAGGAGGAAGATCCCGGCGAGGATCAGCCCGAGCAGCGCGGCGCCCCGCCACTGCGCGGCCGTGAGCGCCCGCAGGCCCCTCCACCCGGCGGCGACGAGGACGGGCACGACGAGCGCGAAGCGCAGCACGAGGACGGCGACCACGGTGTGGCTCGTGGTGATGCCCTTGGCCGCGAGGTAGCTGCCGCCCCAGAAGACGGCGACGAACAGCAGCGGCAGGTCGGTGAGCCAGGCGCGGCGGCGGGTCCCGAGGGGGGCGGTGAGGGCGGGCGCGGGGGCGGACGGAGCGGCCATGTCGGACCGGGTCTCCCACTCTTCCGGAGGGGTGGAGACGTCGGCGGCTCGCACACGGGAGGCTCACCGTACCCGGCACGGCCCGTGGTGACTACACCTTTCCCTGCCCCCGTCCTCAGGCGTAACTGCCGTACGTGGGGCGCCCGGCGCGCTCGTACGTCTGGAGGGCGACGCCGAGGACGGCGCCCGACGGCGTACCGACGCGCGGGGGCCGTCCCTCAGGGCCGCCGATCCGTCGCCGCGCGGCGGCGGCCCCGCGGCGCAGGGGTTCGCGAGGGCGCACCGGTGCTGTCGGGTCGGTGCGCCCTCGCGGGCCGGGCGGGGTGTCGTGCCCGCCCGGTCGCATGGGCCCGGCGCGTGGGCCGAGGGAGCGCGCCGGGGACCGGGCGGTGTCGGCCGCTCGGCCCCCGGGGCGGGCCGGGTGGGTCAGCCGCCGAGTTCCTGGTGGCGGGCGGTGAGGCGGGCGGTGCCCGCCTCGGTGAGGGAGCCGAAGAGGCGGAGGCGGGAGATGCCGCCGTCCGGGTAGATGTCGATGCGCACGCGGGAGCCGACCGCCGGGGTGTCGAGGACGAAGCGGTGGTTGGTGTCGGGCTGGAGGCGGGTCCGGGGCAGGATCTCGGTCCAGTCCTCGGAGCCTTCGGCGGCGACGGAGAGCGCGGCCCAGCCGGCGCTGTTGCCCTTGAGGTACGCGGTGTCGATCTCGACGGCGCGGATCGCGGCCTCGGCGACGAGGGAGTAGCGGATCCAGTCGTTGCCCTTGTCGCGGCGGCGGCGGGTCTCCCAGCCGTCGTCCATCTTGCGGGAGCGGCCGGGCTGGATGGTGTTGGTGGCCGGCGAGTAGAAGCGGTCGGAGGCGTCCTCGACCCGGCCGCCGTTCTCCAGGGCGGCGAGGTCGAAGGTGCCGAGGACGTCGAGCCACGCCGGGTCGGGGGCGACCTCGCCGTACACGCGGAGCCGGGCGATGCCGCCGTCGGGGTGCTGGTTGACGCGGAGGTGGGTGAAGCGCTGCTCGACGTCGACGGCGAAGCCGTTGGCCGCGTGGCCGCCGATGGCGGTGCGCGGGACGAGGGTGGTCCACTTCACGTCGTCGGCGAGGAGGTCCTCGGGCGAGGGGGAGCCGGGTACGGAGGTGGCCTCGACGGAGACGGCCTGCGGGTAGTTGCCGCGGAAGTGGGCGGTGTCGACGACGATGCCGCGGATGACGCCGGGGGCGCCGAGCCGGACGAGGGCCCAGTCGTGGTCCTCGGCGGTGGGGTGCGGTTCGGCGGCGGAGACGCCGCGCCGGCGGCGTGTCTCCCAGCCGTCCATGATCTTGCCCTTGTGGCCGAAGTGCTCGGGGTCGAACTCGGCGGCCTCGGGCTTGAGGAGGTTCTCGCGCTCGGCGAAGAACTCGTCGTTGGCGGCGATGACGCCGGCCCCGAGCCGGCGGTCGGCGAGGTCCGCGTACCGGGTGAAGGGGAACTCGGCCGTGCGGTAGTCGGCGTACGGGTCACCGCCGCCGTAGGGGCTGGCGTCGCCGGTGAAGGAGGGTATGCCGGTCACGGGTCAGTTGTTCCTTTCGAGGAGGCGGCCGGAGGGCTCGGTCAGGGCGCCGCCGTCGTTGATCTTGCGGCCGTGGAGCCAGGTGGACCTGACGACGCCGCGGAGGGTCTTGCCGGCGTAGGCGGTGATGCGGTTGCGGTGCTGGAGCTCGGCCGGGTCGACGGTGAAGGTGGCGTCGGGGTTGAGGACGGCGAAGTCGGCGTCGCGCCCGGGTTCGATGGCGCCCTTGCGGTCGAGGCCGGCGAGGCGGGCGGGACCCTCGGACATCCAGCGGACGACGTCGGTGAGGTCGAAGCCGCGGCGGCGGGCCTCGGTCCAGATGGCGGGCAGGCCGAGCTGGAGGGAGGAGATGCCGCCCCAGGCGGAGGAGAAGTCCGGCGTCTTGAGGTCGGCGGTGGACGGCGAGTGGTCGGAGACGATGCAGTCGATGACGCCGTCGGCGAGCCCCTGCCACAGCGCGTCCTGGTTGGCGGCCTCGCGGATGGGCGGGCAGCACTTGAACTCGGTGGCCCCGTCCGGGATCTCCTCGGCGGTGAGGGTGAGGAAGTGCGGGCAGGACTCGACGGTGACCTTGACGCCCTCGGCCTTGGCGGCGGCGATGAGCGGCAGCGCGTCGGAGGAGGAGAGGTGGAGGACGTGGACGCGGGCGCCGAGCCGGCGGGCCTGGTCGATGAGGTTCGTGATCGCGGTGTTCTCGGCGTCGCGCGGCCGGGAGGCGAGGAAGTCGGCGTACTGGGGCGAGGACTTCTGCGGGGCGGCGGCGAGGTGGTGGGGGTCCTCGGCGTGGACGATCATCAGCCCGTCGAAGCCGGCGATCTCGGCGAGGGAGCGGGCCAGCTGCTCCTGGTCGAGCTCGGGGAACTCCTCGACGCCGGAGGGCGACAGGAAGCACTTGAAGCCGTGGACGCCGGCGTCGTGCAGGGGCCGGAGGTCCTTGACGTTGTCGGGCAGGGCGCCGCCCCAGAAGCCGACGTCGACGTGGGCCTTGGCGCGGGCGACGTCCTGCTTGACCCGGAGGTTCTCGACCGTGGTGGTCGGCGGCAGCGAGTTGAGCGGCATGTCGACGATGGTGGTGATGCCGCCGGCGGCGGCCGCGCGGGTGGCGGTCCAGAAGCCTTCCCACTCGGTGCGGCCGGGGTCGTTCACGTGGACGTGGGAGTCGACGAGGCCGGGGAGGACGACGTCGTCGCCGACGTCCTCCAGCACGGCTCCGGCGGGCAGCTCGGCGTCGTACGGCAGGACCGCCGCGATCGTTCCGCCCGAGACGGCGATGGCCGCCGGCCGTGTGCCCTCCGGGGTGATCACCCGAGTCGAGCGCAGTACCAGGTTGACGTCCACCATGCCCCTTTCCGTTCCGCTTCCGGGAAGCAGGAATTCAACGAACTGTTGAAGGAGTGTGCGGCCGGGACGACATGCCGTCAAGGGCAGCCCCCTCCGGGTCGGGTCCGGCCGGACTCGCTTAGATGTTTCCACAAAGTGGAATCAATATTTCGTACAGTAGAAGGTAGCTCCGCACAGGCGGGGTGGTCCAGACCCACGCCGAGCAGCCGCAGACAACGGACAAACACCCCGCTGACCGGCCGGTTCGCCGGGGCCCGCACGCGGTGCCCGGCCCGGCGGCCCGGTAGGCTGCTGACTTGCCCGCCTGCCCCGAAAGGACCGTTGACGTGCCGACGTCCAGCGCCAGCACCACCGACGCCGCCAAGCCCGCCGCGAGCGGTGGCGTCCAGTCCCTTGAGCGCGCCTTCGACCTTCTGGAACGGATGGCCGACGCGGGGGGCGAGGTCGGGCTCAGCGAGCTGTCCGCGAGCAGCGGGCTGCCGCTGCCGACCATCCACCGCCTGATGCGCACCCTGGTCGCCTGCGGCTACGTACGGCAGCAGCCGAACCGGCGGTACGCGCTCGGTCCCCGGCTCATCCGCCTCGGCGAGTCCGCCTCCCGCCTCCTGGGCACCTGGGCCCGCCCCTACCTGGCACGGCTCGTCGAGGAGACCGGCGAGACCGCGAACATGGCGCTCCTCGACGGCGACGAGATCGTCTACGTCGCGCAGGTGCCGTCCAAGCACTCCATGCGGATGTTCACCGAGGTCGGTCGGCGCGTGCTGCCGCACTCCACGGGCGTCGGCAAGGCGCTCCTCGCGCACACGCCGGACGAGGAGGTGCGGGCACTGCTCGCCCGCACCGGCATGCCGGCGGCGACCGAGAAGACCATCACCACGGCGGACGGCTTCCTCGCGGCGCTCGCGGACGTGCGGCAGACGGGGTACGCCGTCGACGACAACGAGCAGGAGATAGGGGTCCGCTGCCTCGCCGTCTCGGTCCCCGACTCGCCCACGGCCGCGGCGATCTCCATCTCGGGCCCGGCGGGCCGGGTCACCGAGGCGGCGACGGAGAGGATCGTCCCCATCCTCCAGCAGGTGGCCCGCGAACTCTCCACGGCCCTCGCCAACACCGCGGGCAACGGCCAGGCCTGACGCCCGCTCCGTAGCGGGCAGGCGCTCCGCGGGGCGGGACGCCTGCCCGCAACGGGGGTGCGTCAGGCCGGGGTGGTGACCGTCAGGCGGCCGTCGTGGACCGTCGTCAGTTCGTCGGCGACCGACAGGTGCGTCCGGTCGTGGGTGACGAGCACCGTCGCCGTACCCCGGTCGCGGGTCAGGGCGGCGAGCAGCGCCACGACGGCCGCGCCCCGCTCGTGGTCGAGGGCGCTCGTGGGTTCGTCGACCAGCAGCACCGCCGGCTCGTTCATCAGGGCCCGGGCGATGTTGACGCGCTGGCGCTGCCCGCCGGAGAGCTGGTGGGGGCGGCGGGCGGCGCGGTCCGCGAGGCCGACCGCGTCCAGGAGCTCCATGGCCCGCGCGCGTACGGAGGCCGGCGGGCGTCCCGAGAGGTGCGCCATGACCTGGAGCTGCTCGACCGCCGTCAGGGAGGGCAGCAGGTTCGGCTGCTGGAAGACGATCCCGATGGAGGTGCGGCGGAGCTGCGCCCGCCCGGCCGCGTCGAGGCCGGCCGTGTCCGTGCCGGCGACGACGACCCGGCCCCGGTCGGGGGTGACGAGGGTCGCGGCGACGGCGAGCAGGCTGGACTTGCCGGACCCGGAGGGGCCGACGACGACCGTGAGGCGTCCGGCCGGGACCGTCAGGGAGACCTCGTCGAGGGCGGTGAGCCGCCCCTCGCCGTCCGGGTAGGTCAGGGTCACGGCATCGAGTGCGAGGCTCATCGGACGCTCCCGAGCGCGGTGAGGGGGTCGACGGCGGTGATCCGCCGGATGGACAGGGCGGAGCCGACCGCGCCGAGCACGACGATCACGCCGGCGGGGCCGAGGACGGTCAGCGGCGAGAGGACGAAGGGGACGTCGCCGCCGGAGACCAGCGCGCCGACGCCGAGGGCGAGACCGGTGCCGAGCACCGTGCCCGCCACCAGCATCAGCACCGCCTGGCCGAGCGCGTCGCGCAGCAGGTACGGGGTGGAGGCGCCGAGCGCCTTCAGGACGGCGACGTCACCGCTGCGCTGGATCGTCCACACCGTGAAGAAGGCCCCTATGACCAGCGCCGAGATCGCGAAGAGGAAGCCGCGCATGAGCTGGAGGGAGCCGTTCTCGGCCTGGTACGACCCTATGGCGGTGAGCGCGCCGTCGACGGTCCGCGCCTCCGTGCCGGCCGCCGCGTCGCCGGCCGCCCAGTCGGCGCCGTCGCCGCGGAGCACCACGACCGTCGCCTGCTCCCCCGCCGTCGTGCCGCCCCGCACGAGCTCCTGCCAGTCGTCGAGGGAGGTCCACACGACGGGCGTGTGACTGTACGAGGCGTCCCCTGCCACGGCGGAGACGCGGGCCTCCAGCGGGCCGAGCCGGACCGTGTCCCCCGGGCGCGCGTCCAGTTCCTCCGCCGCCGCCCCGGAGAGGACGGCCTCGCCGGGCGTCACGGCGCCGGGCGCGAGCCCGTCGCCCGGCCGGGTGCCGAAGGCGGAGACGGCGGCGGTCCGGTCGCCCGCGACCGCGTTGAGGGTGCGGATGCCGAGCGGTGCCGCCGCGGTCACTCCCGGCCGCTCCGCCCACCCGGTCCACTGCTCCTCCGTCACCGTCGAGTTGGTGAAGGAGACGGACTGGCCGGCGGGCGGGGCGGCGAAGGCGACGCGGTCGGCGGGCAGGCCGGTGATCGCGGAGACGTTCTCCCGCGCGAGTCCGGCCGTCAGCCCGGAAAGGAGCCCCACGAGCAGGGTGATCAGCACGATCACCGTGCCCATGAGGGCGAACCTCCCCTTGGCGAATCTCAGGTCTCTCCATGCCACGAACATGGGACCAGCCTGGTGCCCGGGCCCGGCCCGGGGCATCGCGCCACGGATGGCTCCCCCTTCAAACTTTTGGTTGACCCGGCCGGGCCCCGCCCGTGTCTACGCTGGTGGGGTCATGGATCCGCTCACCCTCACCCCCGTCCTGCGCGCCCTCCGGCTCTGTCTGCACCTGCTGGTGGCGGGGCTCCTCGTCCTGGTGGCGGTGCGCGACCGCTCCACCGCGGGCGCGGTCCTGGCGGCCGTCGTGGGCGGTGTGTACGCGGCCGGGGCCTGGCTCCCCGCCGTACGGCGCTCGCAGCGGGCGGCGGGCGGCTGGCTCGCGGTCCTCGCACTGTCCTGGCTGGCGCTCCTGTGGGCGACACCGGACGCGCTGTGGCTGGCGTTCCCGCTGTACTTCCTGCAACTGCACCTGCTGCCGGTCCGCTGGTCGCTGCCGGCGGTGGCGCTGACGGCCGGGGCGGCGATCCTCTCGTACGTGGGCCACGGCGCCGCCCTGAACCCGGGCGTCTTCATCGGGCCGCTGCTCGGCGCCGCGGTCGCGGTGGCGACGGTCCTCGGCTACCAGGCGCTGTACCGGGAGAGCGAGGGGCGGCGGCGCCTCATCGAGGAGCTGGTCACGACCCGGGCGGAGCTGGCGGCGGCGGAGCGGCACGCGGGGACGCTGGCCGAGCGGGAGCGGCTGGCCCGGGAGATCCACGACACGCTGGCGCAGGGGCTGTCGTCGATCCAGCTGCTGCTGCGGGCGGCGGAGCGGGCGCTGCCCGCGGGGTCGCCGGCGGCCGGGCACATCGACCGGGCGCGGCGGGCGGCACAGGAGAACCTCGCGGAGGCGCGCCGTTTCGTGCGGGCGCTGACGCCGCCGGATCTGGAGCGGGGTTCGCTGGCGGCTGCCCTGGAGCGGCTGTGCGAGCCCGGCGCGGGGCCTCGGGCGCGGTTCTCGGTGAGCGGGACGCCCGTGGAGCTGCCGACGCCGTACGAGGTGGCGCTGCTGCGGATCGCGCAGTCGGCGCTGGGGAACACGGTGCGGCACGCCTCGGCGTCCCGGGTGGAGATCACCTTGTCGTTCATGGACGCGTCGGTGACGCTGGACGTGGTCGACGACGGCCGGGGCTTCGACCCGGTCTCCGTGCGCCCGTCCTCGGACGGCGGTTTCGGCCTTCCGGCGATGCGCTCGCGGGCGGAGTCGCTGGGCGGCACGTTCACCGTGGAGTCGGGCCCCGGCCAGGGCACCGCCGTCGCCGTCTCCCTCCCCCTCCCCGCCGGAGCCGCCTCATGACCGTCCGACTTCTCCTCGCCGACGACCATCCGGTGGTCCGGGCGGGGCTGCGCGCCGTGCTCGACACCGAGCCGGACTTCACGGTGGTCGGCGAGGCGGCGACGGCGGAGCGGGCGGTGGAGCGCGCGGCGGCCGGGGGCGTGGACGTGGTCCTGATGGACCTCCAGTTCGGCGCGGGGATGCACGGTTCGGAGGCGACGGCGGCGATCACGGCCGTACCGGGCGGGCCGCGGGTGCTGGTGCTGACGACGTACGACACGGACGCGGACATCCTGGCGGCGGTGGAGGCCGGGGCCTCGGGCTACCTGCTGAAGGACGCGCCGCCGGAGGAGCTGGCGGCGGCGGTGCGGACGGCGGCGGCCGGCCGGTCGGCGCTGGCCCCGGCGGTGGCGCACCGGCTGATGGACCGGATGCGGACGCCGGCGGCGGCGCTGACGAAGCGGGAGCTGGAGGTGCTCCAGCTGGTCGGCGACGGGCTGTCGAACCAGCAGATCAGCAAGGTGCTGTTCCTCAGCCAGGCGACGGTGAAGTCCCACCTGGTGCACGTCTTCGCGAAGCTGGGCGTCGACTCGCGCACGGCGGCGGTGGCGGCGGCCCGCGAGCGACGGCTGATCCGGCGGTAGCGGGTGCCGCCGCGACGCGCGCGGGTCGGCGCGACCCGCGAGCGCGGCGCGACGCGCGCGGGTCGGCGCGGTGCGCGCGGGCGCGGGAGCGGCGCGGTCGGCGCGGTCAGCGCGGGGTCGGCGCGGTCAGCGCGGGGTCGGCGGGCCGGGTGGGCCGAAGAGCTCGACGGCGTTGCGGACGCCGCTGAGCGCCTGGGAGAGGGCGCTGACGGAGCCGAGCGAACCGGCCACGAGCAGCAGGCTGCGGCGCAGCCGCCACACCTCGGGGGCACCGCCGGCGGCCATGGCGTCGAGCGCGGCGAGTTCGTCCTCGGCGATCTCGCGGTCGGCGAAGTCCACCCGGTGTCCGGCCAGTTCCCGCCGGAGCCGGGCCACGGCGGACCGCAGTCCGGCCACCCTCGGGTCCACTGCCTCGCCGGTCACTCGCCTCTGCCCCACGCTTCGCACCACGGTCTCCCCCCACGCCGAGACGTCCGTCCAGGTGCCCCGGGACGGCGGTCGGCGCCCGGAGTGCGGACAGTTAACTCCCCGGCCGCCCGGCGGGGAAGAGGCAGTGCGGCGCATTCATGCGACCGTGTCATTCCGTGTCATGCGGTATGCAGTCCTCCATGACTCCCATGAATCCCATGCCTCCCCGGACTGCTGAGACCCGGAGGACGCCCGTCGTCGCCGGGCTGCTGCTCGCGGCCGGAGGCGGCCGCCGGCTCGGCGGGCGGCCGAAGGCGCTGCTGCCGTACCGGGGCCGGCCGCTGGTCGAGAACGCGGTGCGGGTGCTGCGCGAGGGCGGCTGCCCGGTGGTGCACGTGGTGCTCGGCGCCTCGGCGGAGCGCGTACGGGAGCGGGCCGATCTGACGGGGTGCGTGGTGGTGGAGAACCCGGAGTGGGCCGACGGTATGGGCTCCTCGCTGCGGGTGGGGCTCGCCTCGCTGGCGGCGGACGCGCGCGGGGTGGACGCGGCGCTGGTGTCGCTGGTGGACCAGCCGGGGATCGGCGCGGCGGCGGTGGCGCGGGTCCGGGGGGCGTACGGGGCGCGGGACGCGCTGGCGGCGGCCTCGTACGACGGGAAGCGCGGGCATCCGGTGCTGTTCGGGGCGGACCGGTGGGCCGGGATCGCGGCGGGCGCGGAGGGCGACCGGGGCGCGCGGGGGTACCTGGCGGCGCACCGGGAGGCGGTGGCGCTGGTGGAGTGCGGCGACGTGGCGGAGCCCTTCGACATCGACACGGAGGCGGATCTGTACCGGCTCGACGGGTGAGGAGGGCCCGCGGTGGGCACCTGGAGTGAGGGGGTTGGCACTCGGAGCCATGTTCTGTCGACCCGAAGAATCTCGACATCAACAAACGATTGAACTTCCACCATGAGGAAACTAATATCCACTGCATAGAAGCGCCTCACCCCGTGTGAGAGCGCTCGCGGCCGTATCTCGGCATCGCGGCACTCCGTGCCGTCCGTGACGCCCGGCGGCCGCAGGCACCGCCCGTCCGCTGAAGGAAGTGACAGTTCATGTCCGCACCAGCGCCGTCCCCCCTGGTCGTCGTCGACGCCGAGCCCCTGCCGCGCCAGGAGGAGGTGCTGACGGAGGCGGCCCTCGCCTTCGTCGCCGAGCTCCACCGCCGCTTCACTCCGCGCCGGGACGAGCTGCTCGCCCGCCGCGCCGAGCGCCGCGCCGAGATCGCCCGCACCTCCACCCTCGACTTCCTGCCGGAGACCGCGGCGATCCGCGCCGACGACTCCTGGAAGGTCGCGCCGGCCCCGGCGGCCCTGAACGACCGCCGCGTCGAGATCACCGGTCCGACCGACCGCAAGATGACGATCAACGCGCTCAACTCCGGCGCGAAGGTGTGGCTCGCGGACTTCGAGGACGCCTCCGCCCCCACCTGGGAGAACGTGGTCCTCGGCCAGGTCAACCTGATCGACGCCTACACCCGGAACATCGACTTCACCGACGCCCGCACCGGCAAGTCGTACGCCCTCAAGCCGGCCGAGAAGCTCGCCACCGTCGTCATGCGGCCGCGCGGCTGGCACCTGGAGGAGCGTCACCTCACCTTCGAGGGACGCCCGGTGCCCGGCGCGCTCGTCGACTTCGGCCTGTACTTCTTCCACAATGCGCGGCGCCTGATCGACCTCGGCAAGGGCCCGTACTTCTACCTGCCGAAGACCGAGTCGCACCTGGAGGCCCGCCTCTGGAACGACGTCTTCGTCTTCGCCCAGGACTACGTCGGCATCCCGCAGGGCACCGTCCGCGCCACCGTCCTCATCGAGACGATCACGGCCGCGTACGAGATGGAGGAGATCCTCTACGAGCTCCGCGACCACGCCGCCGGCCTCAACGCGGGCCGCTGGGACTACCTCTTCTCCATCGTCAAGAACTTCCGTGACGGCGGGCCGAAGTTCGTCCTCCCGGACCGCAACGCGGTCACGATGACGGCCCCGTTCATGCGGGCGTACACCGAACTCCTCGTCCGCACCTGCCACAAGCGCGGCGCGCACGCGATCGGCGGCATGGCGGCCTTCATCCCGTCCCGCAAGGACGCCGAGGTCAACAAGGTCGCCTTCGAGAAGGTCAAGGCCGACAAGGACCGCGAGGCCGGCGACGGCTTCGACGGCTCCTGGGTCGCCCACCCCGACCTGGTCCCGATCGCCATGGCGTCCTTCGACGCCGTCCTCGGTGACAGGCCGAACCAGAAGGACCGCCTCCGCGAGGACGTCTCCGTGGCGCCCGGCGACCTGATCGCCATCGACTCACTCGACGCCAAGCCCACCTACGACGGCCTGCGCAACGCCGTCCAGGTCGGCATCCGCTACATCGAGGCGTGGCTGCGCGGCCTCGGCGCCGTCGCCATCTTCAACCTCATGGAGGACGCGGCCACCGCCGAGATCTCCCGCTCCCAGATCTGGCAGTGGATCAACGCCGGGGTCGAGTTCGAGCGCGCCGGAGAGACGGTGCGGGCCACGCCGGAGCTGGCCCGCGAGGTCGCCGCCGAGGAGCTCGCCGCCATCCGCGCCGAGATCGGCGAGGAGGCCTTCGCGGCCGGCAAGTGGCAGCAGGCCCACGACCTCCTCCTCCACGTCTCCCTCGACGCGGACTACGCGGACTTCCTCACCCTCCCCGCGTACGAGCAGCTCGTCGGCTGACCCCCGCACCACCACGTCAGGGCCCGGCCCCCGGGAAACGCACAGATCCGGGGCCCGGGCCCTGGCGCGTCACAGGGGAAGTGACGCAACCGAGATATGCAGCTACCTAGCGGTAATAAGTCGGCGCGTGCGAGATTCCGCCATGCCACCGGCCGGCGGCCGTCCCCCACGTCACCGCGTACCGCAGGAGCACCCAGCCATGCCCTCGACCCCCCGCCGCGCGCTGCGCGCACTCCTGGCACTGTGTACCGCCGCCGGACTGGCCACCGCCGCCGCCCCGGCCGCCCAGGCGTCCCCCGGCAGCGGCCCCACCGCCGTCGTCGCCCTGGGCGACAGCTACATCTCCGGCGAGGCCGGCCGCTGGCTCGGCAACAGCCTCACCAATGCCGCCGGCCGCGACGGCACCGACCGCGCCTGGACCGGCAGCGGCTACGACCCCTCCCGGGTGTACGGCTCCACCGCCGGCGGCTGCCACCGCTCGGACGTCTCCGAGGTCAGGAGCGCCGGACCGGTCGCGAGCTCCCTCATCAACCTGGCCTGCTCCGGGGCCACCACCGCGAACGTCTTCCGCGCCTCGCAGGGCGGCCTGCCGTACAAGGGCGAGGCCCCGCAGGCCGACCGGCTCGCCGCCGTCGCCGCCTCCCACGACGTGGAACTGATCGCCCTGTCGATCGGCGGCAACGACCTCGGCTTCGCCGACATCATCACCACCTGCGCCACCGACTACATCGTCTGGTACTCCTACTGCCACGACGACCAGCAGGCCGAGGTCGACGCCCGGATCGACGCCGTGATGGCCTCCGTCGGCAAGGCCGTCGACGAGATCCGGGCGGTCATGGCCGGCGCGGGCTACACGGCCTCCGACTACCGGATCGTGCTCCAGTCCTACCCCTCCCCGCTCCCCCGCGCCGCCGACAACCGCTACTCCGAGAGCGGCTGGGCGCGGACGAACACCGGCGGCTGCCCGTTCTGGAACAAGGACTCCGACTGGGCGCGGGACTCCCTCGTCCCCCAGCTCGCCGGGCGGCTGCGGCAGGTCGCGGTGGCGAAGGGCGCGCAGTTCCTCGACCTGCGGGACGCCCTCCAGGGGCGCGAGGTGTGCGCGAAGGCGAGCCGCCAGGTGACGGCGTCCCTGCCTCCGTCCGGGGCGTCCAGCGAGTGGGCGCGGTGGATCGACAGCCAGTCCACCCAGGGCCTCGTCCAGGAGTCCATGCACCCCAACGCGTACGGCCAGCAGGCCCTCGGGCGCTGCCTGGCGCTGATCCACGCCGTCCCGTCGGGCCACCGCTCCTGCCGGAACACGGCCGGCGCGGGCCCCTCGGGGATGTACCTCACGACGGGCTGACGCCCCTCACGGCAGGCGGATGCCCAGCGGTCCGAGGACCCGTTCCGTGCCGTGCCGGTCGGCCTCGGCCATCTCCCGGACGAGGGCGGCCGAGCCGCCCGGCCACTCGGCGGCGGCCGCGTCGAAGGCGGCCCGCCGGGACTCCAGCGGCCCCTTCTTGCCGGGCAGCCGGTCCAGGACGCGCAGGGCACGGGCCGAGGCCGGCACCTGGACCGGGTCGGCCTCCTCGCCGCGGGCGCGCAGCGCGTCCAGCGCGTCGGCGCCGACCACCGGGTCCCGGAGCGCGGCGCGCAGCGCGTCGGGCGGGGCGGTGGCGGTGTCGAGGAGCCCGAACAGGGCGCGTACGTCGGCCCCTTCGGCGGCGTGGGCGTGGACGGAGCCCAGCGCGGCCAGCAGCTCCGACCAGGCGGCGGCGGTGTCCCCGCGCGCGTGCAGCCAGTCGGCGAGCACGCGCGCGGCGGGCGCGTGGGGCCACTGCGCCGCGGCGGCCACCAGCTCCGCGGCCGGCCAGGCGACCGCCTCCGCGGTGGTGGGCGCGGCGACCCGGCGGACCCGGAGGAGGTAGCGGACGGTGGCGGCGCCGCGCGGGGTGAGCCCGAAGGCGTCGCCGGAGCGCAGCACCAGACCGGTGGCGGCCAGCCGGTCGGCGACGGCGGCGAGTTCGCGGGCCGGGCCCTCCAGGCGGACCCGGTCGTCCTCGCCGAGTCCGGCGGAGCCGAGCAGCCGGACGAGCTCGGGCACGGGCGGGGTGACGTAGGCGCCGGTGACGCCCTCCGGGACGGCGACGGGGACGTCCTCCAGGGCCGGGTCGACGGTCCAGTCCTCGTACTCGGCGGCGCGCCGGGCGATCGAGTCGGCGGCGCAGCCGCGCTGGTAGAGCGCGTACAGCAGGTGCGGGGCCTCGCCGCCGTAGGGCTCGTACTCCTCCTCGGCCAGCTCCTCGACGGCGGCCAGCAGGGCGTCGGCGTCCCGCTCGGCGTCGTCCCACGGGGCGGGCTCGACGGCGAAGGGCGGCGGGACCGGGATCGAGGGGTCGCCGTAGTAGTCCATGTGCTCGTCGAGGAGGGCGTCGGCGAGGACGAGGTGCGGGAAGTCGTCGGGGCCCGGCGCGAAGCGGGCGTAGGCGCCGGCGAGCTGCTCGGCGAGGCCGGCGGCGGTCCAGCGGTCGAGGAGGGCGGCGGCGACCCGGCCGACGCCCCCGGCCACGGCGTGGTCGGAGAGGAGCGGCCCCGCGGCGGGCGGCTCCTCGGCGTCCCGTACGTAGGCGCGGGCGACGGCCTCGGCGAGCACGGTGTCCGCGAGGGCGGTACGGCCCATGAGGTCGGCGCGGAGGACCCCGTCGGGCAGCGGCGCGCCGTCGAGGGCGCCGATCCGCCGCCGGACGTCGTCGGGGTCGTCGAGGTCGGTGCCGATGGTCCGCAGCAGCGAGGCGTACCACCGGTACCAGGTGAGGTTCCCGGGGTCGGCCATGGCGCGCTCGAAGTCCCCTGCGCTCTCCTCGACGACGGCCGCGATCCGCTCGCGCAGCCCGTCGTCGAACCGCCCGGCGAGCTCGCCGACGACCGCACGGTAGCGGGCCTCCTCGCCGGGGGCGATGTGGACGAAGGCGGGCAGGTCCTCGACGAGGAGGCGCCGCACCAGCTCCGGCGTGGGCTCGGGCAGGCCGCCGGCCCGGTCGGCGCCGCGCAGCGAGAGGAGGCCGAGGACGATCTCGGCGGCCCGGCGGAACGCGGGGTCACGGTGCTCCGGCCTGCCGTCGAGCAGCTCCAGGAACCTGTCCAGCCCGGTATTGGTGAGAACGGTCTCGGCCACGGTTCCAGGGTAGTTCGGGGGCACCGGGAACGGCCTGAGGAACACCCCCGGGCGGCGAGGGCCTGTCGTGCCCGGACCGCCTCCGCGGACGCCCCGACGGACGCGCCCGCCCCTCCCCGGTCGTCCCGGGCGGCTCTCAGCCCTCCCCTCGTCGCCTCCGCCGGGTCTGTCGTCGCCTCGACCGTCCCCGGGGGTCCTCTGTCCTCGCCCGCCCGGGCGAGCCCCCGGCCGCTCCCCCGGGGGCGCCCCGCCGCCGGGCCGACAGCCGCGCGCGGATCCGCTCGGCCCGGCGCAGGGCGTCGCGAGGCACCGGGCGGCCGTCGGCGAGCCGGTCGGCGAGGCGGGCCCGGCGCTCCGGGTCGGCGAGGGCGTCCGGTGCGAGCCGTTCCGCCGTCCGGGCGATGTCGAGGGCCCGGCACAGGGCGAAGGTGCCGGGGCCTACCGCCGTATCGGGGCCGGTGCCCGCGTCGGGCGCGTACCGGCCGAGGAGCTCGCGGTGGCGGTCCTCGGCGGCGGGGCCGTCGGCGTGGTCGGCGAGGTCCCGGGCGCGGGCGAGGAGTTCACCGACGGCCGCCTGTGCCGGCGTGGCGTCGGGGAGGGGTGCGCCGATCGCGGACGGCTCCGTGTCGAGGCCCCGGTACCAGGGGCCGAGCAGCAGCCGGTCCGCCTCGGCCCGCGCGTCGAGGGCGTCGGTCGCCCGACGGGCCTCCCGGACGGCGGCGAGGGCGGTCCGCGCCTCCTCCACCGTGGGGGCGTAGGCGGGGTCGTCGTCGCCCCGGCCGGCCGGGGCGACGGCGTCCAGGAGGTCCAGGGCGGCTGCGAGCGGGGCCAGGTGGGCGCTCGCCCAGCGGGCCGCCCGGCCGAGCGGCTGCCCGGCGAGCGCCTCCGCGCGCTCCGCGAGCCACGGCCCGCGCAGTACCGTCCGCCAGCCGGCCAGCGCCTCCCGCACCGCGGCGGCGTGGCCGGTCAGTTCGGGGGTGGGCGTGCGGCCGTCGGCGAGCTGCCCGGCGAGGAGGGCGCGACGGCGCGGGTCCGCCAGGGTGTCGGGCGCGAGGCGGCGCAGGACCCCGGCGTGGCCGAGGGCGGCGTCGAGGAGCGTCAGGTCGGGGAGTTCCGCGGCGTACCGGCCGAGCAGTGCGGCGTGGGCGCGGACGAGCGAGCGCAGCCGCTCGTGGGCGGATTTCCAGGCGAGGGCGAGGGGCAGCTTGTCGTACAGGTCGCCGCGCCAGGTACCGGCGGTGGTGAAGGCGCCGATGATCCCGCGGTCGGCGCGCACGGTGCCCGAGAGCGCCCCGCCGAGGCCGCGCGCCCCCTCGGTCAGTCGGCGGGCGATGTCGGGGAGTTCGGGGAGGGTCACGATCTCGGGGCGGAAGGTGGCCGACGCGGCCGCCTCCGCCTCGGCGAGGCGCCGGAGGGCGTCGGCGAGCTGGACGCGGACCTCGCGGACCCGCCGCAGCACCGCCGGGTCCAGCCAGTGCTCCGGGGCCCGGTGGGGGCCCGCTCCGAGGCCGGCGAGGGCGGTCAGCTCCTCGGCCTCCCGGGTGCTCCGGGGCGCGTCGCGGCCCAGGAGTCCGGCGAGGGCGGAGGCGCGCGCGTCGGTCTCCGCCAGATGGGCCGCGAGGCCGGTGAGCCGGCGGGCGAGGCCGGCGGCCCGGGCGCGGGTGAGCGGGGCGAGGCCGAGGCCCTCGGGGCGCAGCCCGGCGAGCGCCCGCTCGACGGCGGGGGGCTGTCCGGTGAGGTCCGGGGGCAGGGCGGTCCAGCGGGGGCCGGCCTCAACGGCGGCCCGCTCTCGCGCCGCCAGGGCCTCGGCACGGCGGGCGAGGAAGGCGCGGAGGGCGTCGGCGGTGACGCGTACCGCCGCGTCCTCGGCCTCCGCGGGACCGCCGGGGGCGAGCCAGCGGTCGAGGGGGCGGTGGTCCTCGCCGGCCGCGGCCACGAGCGCGCAGAGCTCCTCGGCGGCGGCGAGGTCGCGGGGCGGGGTCACGCCGAACTCGTGGGCGAGGGCGTCCAGGGCCGGGATCGCCGTGAACGCTTCCTCGGCTTCGCCGCCGCCGGAGGCGATCGGGTTCGTCACGCTGGTCCCACTCGTCCGTTCTCGACGGCCCCGGCCGTGCCGGGCCCGTCGTTCCGCCCTGATCGCCCGATCCTATGACCCGTCGCCTCGGCGGCGGAGGGCCGCCCCGCAACCGGTCCGGGCTCAGCGGACGGTGACGGTCCGTGGGGCGGAGAAGTCGCCCCAGGTGCCGTCGGGGAGGCGGGCGCGGAGGGTGAGGGTGTACGTGGTGCCGGGTTTCGCCTGGGCCGGGAAGGTGTAGGTGGCGCGGCCGGCGGGCGGGGCGGCGCCCCAGACGATGGTGGTGGCGAAGCGGCCGTCGATGTGGAGTTCGTGGTGGGTGACGGGGCCGCCGGTCTCGGGCGGGGTCCAGGTGAGGGTGATCTCGCCGTCGGCGGAGGTGGCGGCGAGGGCGCGCGGGGAGGTGTTGGCGGGTGCGCCGGGGGCGGGGGCTGTGGTGAGCTCGGCCGGGGGGCTGTCCGGGGAGGAGTTCTCGGCGGCGTCGCGGGCGCGCAGGGTGAGGGAGTAGGCGGTGCCGGGGCGCAGGCCGGTGAGGCGGGCGGTGGTGGCGGTGCCGGGGGCGGTGTGGATGCGGACGCCGGCCTGGTGGACGTCGTAGGCGGTGACGCGGGTGTCGTCGCGGGAGGGGGTCCAGGTGAGGACGGCGGCGGTGGTGCCGTCCGGGGTGGCGCGCAGCGTGCGGGGGGCGGTGGGGGGTTCGCGGTCCTCGGCGGTGGCGCGCAGGGTGGTGGCGGCGACGGCGGGGGTGGCGGGTGAGGTGTTGCCGGCGGCGTCGCGGGCGACGACGGCGAAGGTGTGGCGGCTGCCGGGGGCGAGGCCGGTGATGTCGGTCATGACGGTGGTGGCGGGGAGGTCCTTGACCGGGCGGCCGTCCTGGAGGACCTGGTAGCCGGTGACGGCGCGGTCGTCGGTGGCGGCCTCCCACATGACGTGGACGGTGGTGGAGCTGCCGGAGGCTGCGGTGAGGCCGGTGGGGGTGGCGGGCGGGGTGGTGTCCGCGGGGCCGGGGCCGGAGCAGGCGGTGAGGACGGTGGCGGCGGTCAGGGCGAGCGCGGTCGACAGGCTTGCGGCGAGCGGGCGTTGCACGGTCCGGCCTCCATCCGTCGGAATGGTCCAGACCTATATCGCACGCGGGTCCGGCGGTTGGCAAGGGGGCGTTGTCAGTGGGGTGCGCTTCACTGGAATCGTTACTCTCCGTAGTCGATTCTTGGGGGGATCATGACGGACCGTTGGCTTTACGTGTCGTCGGCCGGGGTGCGGCGGCGCGGCTGGAGCGACACGATGATCCGGGAGCTGCTGGGGCTTCCGGACGTGCAGGGGCGCGATCCCCGCCGGTACGCGCTCACGCCGCTGCGGCTGTACCTGCTGGCGCGGGTGGAGGCGGTGGAGCGGACGCCCGAGTTCGCGGCGGCCTCGTCGGCCCTGGCCGCGTCGGGGCGGAGCGGCGCCGTCGGGGTGCTGGCCGAGGGGCGGCGGGCGGCCGTCCTCGCGGCGATCCGGGCCGAGCCGCTCCTGGTGCCGAGGCTCCCGGCGGCCGAGCTGGAGCGGCGGGCGGCCCGCCACCGGAGGCTGCTGACGGCGCGCGGTGCGGGCGGCGGAGGCGGCGGGGTCTCCCCCGGCGCGCTGACGCGGTGGCAGGTGGGCTATCTGCGGCAGACGCTGGCGCGGTACGAGACGCTGCTCGACGGGCTGTACGGCGACACGGGCCGCCACGAGGCCGAGCGGCTGCTGCGGCGCAGGCAGTACGAGGCGATCGCCGCCGCGTATCCGGCGCTCGCGGCCGAGTGCGCCCGGCGGATCGCCGTGGAGTCGCGGTGAGGGCGCCGGACCGCACGCCGCGGCCCCGGGCCCCGCGCGGTGCGCGGGAGCCGGGGCGGGCGGGACGGGGGACGCGGGTGCGGTGGTTCCCGCGCCGGCTAGTGGACGTGGGCCGCCTTGGCGGTGCGGGTCTCGGAGATCTCTTCGCCCGGTTCCATCGGCGCGGTCACCTCGTCGTCGTCCGCGCGCCGGCCGAAGTGGTTGAAGACCACGTTGAGCAGGACGGCGGCCACACAGCCGGTGGAGATGCCGGAGTCCAGGATGATCTGCGCGGTCTGCGGGAAGGCGTGGTAGAAGTCCGGCTTGGTGATCGGGATGATGCCGACGGCCAGCGAGACGGCGACGATGAGGACGTTGTTGTCCTTCTCCAGGCCGGCCTTGACCAGGGTCTGGATGCCGCTGGCCGCGACCGAGCCGAAGAGGACGACGCCGGCGCCGCCGAGGACGGGGCGGGGCACCACCGAGATCAGCGAGGCCATCATGGGCGAGAGGCCCATGAGGACGAGGATGCCGCCGCCGCAGGCGACGACGAAGCGGCTGCGGATCCGGGTCATGGCGACCAGGCCGACGTTCTGCGCGAAGGCGCTGCACATGAAGCCGTTGAAGAGCGGGCTGATCGCCGAGCCGAGGGTGTCGGCGCGCAGACCGGCCGCGATGGTCTTCTCGTCGGCGGGCCGCTCCACGATCTCGCCGAGCGCCAGCATGTCGGCGGTGGACTCGGTCATCGAGACCAGCATGACCACGCACATGGAGATGATCGCGGCGAGCGCGAACTGCGGGGCGCCGAAGTGGAAGGGGCTCGGGAAGCCGACGACGTCCGCCTCGGTGACCGGGGAGAAGTCCGTGACGCCGAAGGGTATGGCGATCAGCGTGCCGAGGACCAGGCCGACCAGGACCGCGATCTGCTTGAGGAACCCGCGGGTGAAGCGGCGCAGCAGCAGGACGATCGCGAGGGTGACGGCCGCCAGGGCGAGGAACTTCCCCGAACCGTAGTCCTTCGCCGCGGGGTTGGGGCCCTGCGCCCAGCCGAAGGCGACCGGCAGCAGCGAGATGCCGATGAGGGTGATGACGGTGCCGGTGACCACCGGCGGGAAGAAGCGCACGAGCCGGGAGAACCACGGCGCGGCGAGGAAGCCGAGCAGACCGGCGACGATGATCGCGCCGAAGATGACGGGCAGCGCGTCCGCCTTGTCCTTCGTGGTGTCGATGATGGCGAGCATCGGGGCCACGCCCGCGAAGGTGACGCCGTTGACGAAGGGCAGCTTGGCGCCGATCTTCCAGACGCCGAGGGTCTGGAGGAAGGTGGCGAGGCCGGCGGTGAAGAGGCTGGCGCCGGTCAGGAAGGTGAGTTCGGTGCCGGAGAGGCCGACAGCCGCTCCGACGATCAGCGGCGGGGCCACCACGCCCGCGTACATGGCGGCCACGTGCTGGAGGCCGCTGGTGAACATCTTCAGGGGAGGCAGGGTCTCGTCGACCGGATGTCTCCGGTCTCCGGGGTCGGTGGTGCCTGCGTCCTGTGCATTGCGAACCTGGGGCTCATCGGCCACGGCGGTTCCTCCGGTCGGGTACGCGTCGGCGGTGACGCGGGTGTCAGGGAGGTGGTGCGATGCGGTGCGAAGTGCGGGAGGTGCGGCTCGTCGCGGGGCGGTGCGGTGCGCCGGAGGAAGGGGTGCGGCGCGGGGACTGGACGCCCGGTGGGGGGACGGGCGGCTGCGGCCGTCGCGGGCGGCGCCGTACGACGGGTGCGTACGGCGCCGCCCGGTCGGGCTGCCGCGGACCCTGCTCGGGTCCGCGGCGACCGGTCGGGGGCCGTCCCCCCCGACCGGACTCCGGGGGGAGGGTCAGGCCTGGGCCGCGATGCGGGCCAGGCGCTGGGCCTCCGCGCGCGCGTCGCGCGCGATGGTGTCCTCGTCGACGGTGAGCAGCCGGTTGTTCTCGACGATCTGCTTGCCGTTGACGAAGGACGCGGTGACCGGGGCCGCCGCGCCGAAGACGATGGCGGTGACCGGGTCGGCGATCGAGGAGTGGCCGAGGCCGTCGATCTTCCAGAGGACGAGGTCGGCGAGCTTGCCGGCCTCCAGGGACCCGATGTTGTCGGCCCGGCCGAGGACCTGCGCGCCGCCGTAGGTGCCGAGCCGCAGGGCCTGGCGGGCGTTGAGCGCGGCCTCGCGGTGGGCGCCGAGGCGGTTGATCAGCAGGGCGTTGCGGAGTTCGGTGTGGAGCTCGCCGGACTCGTTGGAGGCGGTGCCGTCGACGCCGAGGCCGACCGGGACGCCCGCCTTCAGCATGTCGGGGACGCGGGCGATGCCGGCGGCGAGGCGCGCGTTCGACGACGGACAGTGGGCGACACCTGTCTTGGTGCGGGCGAAGGCGGCGATGTCGGAGTCGTTCATGTGGACGCAGTGCGCCATCCACACGTCCTCGCCCAGGAAGCCGGTCGACTCGAAGTAGTCGGTCGGGCCCATGCCGAAGAGCTCGTGGCAGAACTTCTCCTCCTCCACGGTCTCCGAGCCGTGGGTGTGCATGCGCACGCCGAGGCGGCGGCCGAGCGCGGCGCCCTCGCGGAGCAGCTCGGTGGAGATGGAGAAGGGCGAGCAGGGGGCGACGGCGACCTGGGTCATCGCGTCGAAGGAGGCGTCGTGGAACTTCTTGACGGTCTCCTCGGTCGCGGCGAGCGCGCCCTCGGTGGTCTCGACGGCGAAGTCCGGCGGCAGGCCGCCGTCCTTCTCGCTGCGGTCCATGGAGCCGCGGGCCAGGGTGAAGCGCACGCCCATCTCGGAGGCGGCGCCGATGATCGCGCCGGAGAGGTCGCCGGAGCCCTTCGGGAAGACGTAGTGGTGGTCCATGGCGGTGGTGACGCCGCCGCGGGCCATCATGGCGAGCGAGCCCTGGGCGGCGACGCGCACCATCCGCTCGTCGATGCGGGCCCAGGTCGGGTAGAGCGCGACCAGCCAGTCGAAGAGGTTGTGGTCGGTGGCCAGGCCCCGGGTGATCCACTGGTAGAAGTGGTGGTGGGTGTTGACCAGGCCCGGGGTGACCAGGTGGCCGGTGGCGTCGATCCGCCGGACCACGTTCTCCAGGTTCTCGGGGGCCTTGCCGGGGCCGAGGGACTCGATCCTGTTGTCGGCGACGACGAGGTACCCGGAGGCGTACTCGGTGTCGTTCGCGTCGACGGTGGCGATCGCCGCGTTCTCGATGACGATGCGCTGGGCTGCCGAAGGTGCTGCCATGGCGGTGCTTCCTTCATTCCTCATGGGTGGGGTGGGCACGGCAGGACCCTAGGAGGATTTGAGTGCCGGGGCCGCCTGACGGCTCCGGGTGCCGAGATGATGGAAGAACAGGTTCAGCAGGACGGCGACGAGCGCGCCCGCGCTGATGCCGGAGCCGAGCACGGTCTGTGCCCAGGCGGGGAAGCCGGCGTAGAAGGTGGGGGCGGCGAGTGGGATGATGCCCGCCCCGAGCGCGACGGCGACCAGGATGATGTTGGAGCTGTCGTCGAGTCCGGCCTCGGAGAGGGTCCGGATGCCGCTGACCGCGATCGAGCCGAAGAGGACGATGCCGGCGCCGCCGAGGACGGGCATCGGGACCATGGAGACGACCGCGCCGAGGACCGGGAAGGCACCGAGCACCAGGAGGGCGCCGCCGGCGACGGCGACCACGTAGCGGGAGCGGACCCGGGTGAGCGACACGACGCCGACGTTCTGCGCGAAGGCGGAGGTCGGGAAGCCGCCGAAGACGGGGCCGAGCAGGGTGGCGATGCCGTCGGTGCGCAGACCGCGGGTGATGGTCCTCCCGTCGCTGGGGCGCTCGCAGATCTCGCCGAGGGCGAGCATGCCGGCGCTGGACTCGGTCATGAGGACCAGCATCACGATGCACAGGGAGAGGATCGCGGCGGGCTGGAACTCGGGGGCGCCGAAGGCGAAGGGGGACGGCAGGGCGGCGACGGGCGCCTCGCGCAGGGCGGAGAAGTCCGCCATGCCGAAGGGGATCGCGGCGAGGGTGCCGATGAGCAGGCCGAGGAGCAGGGCGATCTGCTTGACGAAGCCGCGGCCGAAGCGCTGGAAGAGCAGGACGACGACCAGGGTGAAGCCGGCGAGGGCGAGGTACTTCATGGCGCCGAAGTCGGCGGCGGTCTTGTCGCCGCCCTGGGCCCAGCTGACGGGCACCGGCATCAGGGTGACGCCGATCAGGGTGATGACGACGCCGGTGACGAGCGGCGGGAAGAAGCGCAGGAGCCGGCCGAAGAAGGGGCCGACGGCGAGGCAGAAGACGCCCGCGACCATGACCGCGCCGTAGATGGCGGGGAGTTGGTGTCCGGGGGCGCTCGTCTCGGCGATGGCCAGCATGGGGGCGATGCCCGCGGAGGAGGCCGCGTTGACGAACGGGAGCCGGTTGCCGGCGATGTTCCGGATGCCGAGGGTCTGCAGGATGGTGGCGAGACCGGCGATCAGGAGGCTGGCGGCGATGAGCCGGGTCATCCCGGCCGCGTCCAGGCCGACGGCCTGGCCGATGATGAGCGGAGGGGTGACGACGCCGGCGTACATGGCGGCGATGTGCTGGAGCGCCGCGGGGACGAGCCGCGAGGCGGGGAGTTTCTCGTCGACCGGATGGCAGGCGGCCTGGGCAGGGGCCTCGCTGGTCGACGGGGTGGAACACGGGCCTTCGGCGGTCGCCGGCCCCGGTGCGGGCAGTGCCATGCTGGGTTCCCTCCGGTCCGGTGCCGGTCCCCGCCCGACTGCGGGCGGGCGGGGACCGGGTCACTCAGTGCCGCTCAGAGATGTGGTGCCACTCAGAGGTTGGTCATGTCGACCGGGATGAGCGCCTCGGCGCCGTCGCGCAGGACTGTGGCCTCGATGAGGCCGTACATGCGGTCCGCGGCGTAGTAGACCTCGTTGTCGTTCTTGAGCCCGAAGGGCTCCAGGTCCACGAGGAAGTGGTGCTTGTTGGGGAGCGAGAAGCGCACCTCGTCGATCTCCGCGCGGTGGTTGATGATCCGCGTGGCCATCTGGTACAGCGTCTGCTGGAGGGAGTACGAGTAGGTCTCCGCGAAGGCTTCGAGCATGTGCCTGCGGGTCTGCTCGTAGGACCGCTCCCAGTTGGGCATGCGCTGGTCGTCGTCGGTCCAGTTGAACCGCCAGCGGCCGGACACCTGGGTGGCCAGGATGCGGTCGTACGCCTCCTGGAGGGTGGTGTACTGGTCCTTGATGTAGCCCCAGAACTCCGAGTTGGTGGAGTTCATGACGACGAGGTCCTTGAGGCCGGAGATGACCTCCCACTTCTCGCCGTCGTAGGTGATCTGGGTGACGCGGGTCTCCTGGCCCTTGCGGGCGAAGGAGTGGTTGACCTCGTCGGCCCCGATGAACTTGGAGTTGGCGTCCGAGGAGGCGATGCGCTCCCAGGCGTACTCCTCGATCCGGATCCGGGCCCGCTTGATCGGCTCCTGGCTCGTCACGAAGTGGCGGGCGAGGTGGATGCCGAACTGCTCGGCGGACTCGATGCCGTACTCCTTGGCGAACGCGAAGACGGTGTTCTTCGTCGTGTCGGTGGGGAGGCAGTTGGCGTTGGAGCCGGTGAGGTGGACGTCGTCGAGGTCGCCGGAGAGGGCGACGGAGACGTTCAGGTCCTTGATGTGGTGGGTGGCGCCGTCCCGCGTGATCTTGACGACGCGGTTCTCCGCTTTGCCGTACTGGTTCTGGCCGAGGATCACAGGGTGGGCAGGGCGGGAAAGGGGTGTCATGTCTGCTAGCTCCCTCGGTAAACGGAGTAGCCGAACGGGTTGAGCAGCAGCGGTACGTGGTAGTGCTCGCCCGGCTTGACGGCGAACGTGATCGCCACCTCCGGGAAGAAAGCACCGGCCGGACCGCTGTCCCGATTCGCGGGGGCGTCCTGCTGCGCCTCGGCTTGCTGGTTCTGCTTGCTCAGGAAGTACGCCTCGGTCTCGAAGTCGAGGCGTACGTGGGTGGTGCCGACCGGCAGGGCCGGCAGGTCCTTGCACCGTCCGTCGGCGTCGGTGGCGGAGCCGCCGAGCGCGACCCAGGCGGCGTCGGAGCCGGCGCGGGCGGCGAGGGTGATCGCCACGCCCTCCGCGGGGCGACCGATGCTGGTGTCCAGGATGTGCGTGGACACCGAGGCCGTGGTGTCGGTGCTCATGCGGCACTCTCTTCCTCTACGAGACGGGTGAGCCGGATGCGGTTGATCTTGCCCAGTTCGGTGCGGACGATCTCGCGCTCCTGCTCGGGCGAGTTGCCGATCCGGTCCTTGACCGCGTCCCGCATCTGCTCGCCGGTCCTGCCGGTGGCGCAGATGAGGAAGACGTGGCCGAACTTCTCCTGGTAGGCCAGGTTCAGTTCGAGCATCTCGGCCTTGAGCTCGGCGGAGGAGCCGGCCATCCCGCTCTGCTCGCGGGTGGAGGTGGCATCCCCTTCCTTCGGACGACCGATCGGCGGGTGGCCCGCCATCGCCTCGGCCAGGTCCTCGGCGGTCAGCTCGGCCATGGCGGCGTCACTGGCGAGGAAGAGGGCTTCGGCGGTGGTGTACGGGCGCTGGTCGAGGATCTTGCTCCCCCACGCCGAGCTGGAGCACACCTCGTGGAGCGCGGCGAGAGCCTCGCTGTCCGCCGAGGTGTTGAACCGGGTGAGACCCGGTGTCGTACCTGAAGTCACGGGAAGCCTCCGTGGCTGTTTTTCGCTGTGCGTCGGACGGGCTGCGGATAGCTAACGCCCTCGACAACACGACGTCAACACTTTGTTGAAAAGTCGGTGACACAAAAGCCGTCGTCCCGACATGCGGACGACGGCTTGTGGCCATTCTTGATCAACTAAGCGTTCTTGGAGGCGTTTTCCCTGTTCAGGTAGTTGTAGACGGTGAAGCGGCTGACACCCAGTGCACCCGCCACCGTCTCCACTCCATGACGCACGGAGAAGGCACCGCGCGCCTCCAGGAGCCGCACGATCTCCTGCTTGGCCTTGCGGTCCAGTTCGGCCAGCGGCATCCCGTGCCGGCGCTCCATCGCCGCGAGGATGCGGTCCAGGGAGTCCGACAGCTGCGGCAGTCGCACGGCGAGGACGTCCTCGCCCTCCCACGACAGCACGATGTCGTCGACCGCCGCCTGCGCCGGCTCCAGCACTTCCGCGCCCATCGCGTCGACCAGCGGCTTCACCGCCGCCGCCAAGGGATGCTCGATCACTTCTCGTCCTCCCCGCCCTCACCGATCACGTTGACCTGGAGCGAGACCCGGGTGGCACCGGCACCGAGCGCCTTGCGCAGCAGCTCGTCGACGGCGGTGAGGACGGCGTCGGCGCCGCCTTCCGCGGTGTTGCCGAAGGGGCCGACATCGACGGCGTCCAGTTCGGCCGACTGGATGACCTCACGAGCCACGACCGCGTGGGCCGGCGCCTCGTCGAGGTCGAACGGCTCGGTCGTGAACTCCACTCTCAAACGCACCATGCCCCCACGCTACGGGCCGTTCGGGCGGCTGGGGAGCCCCGGACCTGCGGGGACCTCTTGACAAGTCGGACGCCCGCCGGGCAACCTTCCGTCAGACAGAAAACGACTTCCGCAATACGGAAGGAGCGCCGCCCCTCATGGGATACTCGGACCAGCGCTTCGATGTGAACCTGTCGATCCTCTTCACGGAACTCCCGCTCCTGGAGCGCCCCGCGGCCGCCGCCGCGGCCGGCTTCACCGCGGTCGAGCTGTGGTGGCCCTGGATCGACACCGCCACCCCCGAGCAGAGCGAGCTCGACGCCCTCAAGAAGGCTCTTGAGGACGCGGGCACCCAGCTGGTGGGTCTGAACTTCTACGCCGGACAGCTCCCCGGCCCGGACCGCGGCGCCGTCTCGGTCCCGGGCGAGGAGTCCGACCGCTTCCGGGCCAACATCGACGTCGCCGCGGACTTCGCCGCCTCGGTCGGCTGCAAGGCGCTCAACGCGCTCTACGGCAACCGCGTCGAGGGCGTCGACCCGGAGGTCCAGGACACCCTCGCCCTGGAGAACCTGGTCCTGGCCGCCCGCGCCGCCGACCGCGTCGGCGCGATCCTGCTGATCGAGACCCTGAACGAGCCGGAGTCGCCGCTCTACCCGCTGGTGAGCGCGCCCTCCGCGATCGAGGTCGTCGACAAGGTGAACGAGGCCACCGGGCTCGGCAACGCCAAGTTCCTCCTCGACATCTACCACCTGGCCATGAACGGCGAGGACGTCGGCGAGGTCATCGCGCGGTACGCCGACAAGACCGGCCACGTCCAGATCGCGGACATGCCGGGCCGCGGCGCCCCGGGCACCGGCGAACTCCCGCTGGAGCAGCTGCTCGACGAGCTGAGGAAGGCCGGGTACGACGGCTTCGTGGGCCTGGAGTACAAGGCCGCCGACGCCGCCGCCTCCTTCGAATGGCTCGCCGCCGAGGCCCGCCCCGCCCGCTGACGCAGGCCCCCTCCCCGTACCACCTTGTTTTGAGAGGCACCCTCACCATGAGCACTCTTGCGAGCTCCTCCCAGCCCACCCGCCCGGCGATCGCGTGGATCGGCCTCGGCATCATGGGCTCCCCCATGTCCGAGAACCTGATCAAGGCCGGCTACTCGGTCACCGGCTTCACCCTGGAGCAGGACAAGCTGGACCGCCTGGCCGCCGCCGGCGGCACCGCTGCCGGCTCGATCGCCGAGGCCGTCGAGGACGCCGACGTGATCATCACGATGGTGCCCGCCTCCCCGCAGGTCGAGGCGATCTCCTACGGCCCCGAGGGCATCCTGGAGAACGCCAGGCAGGGCGCGCTGGTCATCGACATGTCGTCGATCACCCCGCAGACCTCGGTCGACCTGGCGAAGAATGCCAAGGAGAAGGGCATCCGCGTCATCGACGCCCCCGTCTCCGGCGGCGAGGCCGGCGCCATCGAGGCCGTGCTCTCCATCATGGTCGGCGGCGAGCAGGCCGACTTCGACGAGGCCCTCCCGATCCTGGAGGCCCTCGGCAAGACCATCGTGCTCTGCGGCCCGCACGGCTCCGGCCAGACGGTCAAGGCGGCCAACCAGCTCATCGTCGCCGTGAACATCCAGGCGTGCGCCGAGGCCGTGGTCTTCCTGGAGAAGTCGGGCGTGGACCTGGCCGCCGCCCTCGACGTCCTCAACGGCGGTCTGGCCGGCTCCACCGTGCTGACCCGCAAGAAGGACAACTTCCTGAACCGGGACTTCAAGCCCGGCTTCCGGATCGACCTGCACCACAAGGACATGGGCATCGTGACCGACGCCGCCCGCAACGTCGGCGCGGCCCTCCCGGTCGGCGCCGTGGTCGCCCAGCTCGTCGCCTCGCTGCGCGCGCAGGGTGACGGCGGCCTGGACCACTCGGCCCTGCTCCGCGCCGTCGAGCGTCTCTCCGGCGCCCAGGTCTGATCCGACGCCCCGTCTCGGCGGGGCCCCAGATTTCCGGTCGGCGGCGGTGCTGACACCTGTCCTGTCGCGCCCAGGCGCCGCCGCCGACCGGAACACCACACTTCATTTTCAACAAACTGTTGACGCCCTGTTCTGAGCGAACTTACGCTCCACGGCAGTCAGCAGGTTCCTGTACGGAAAGGCCGCCCCGACAAATGACGCAGCGCGTGCTTACCACCGAGTCCGGCGCCCCCGTCGCCGACAACCAGAACTCCGCCACCGCCGGTGTCGGCGGCCCCCTCCTCCTCCAGGACCAGCACCTGCTGGAGAAGCTCGCGCGCTTCAACCGTGAGCGCATCCCGGAGCGCGTGGTGCACGCCCGCGGCTCCGGCGCCTACGGCTACTTCGAGGTGACCGACGACGTCACCGGCTTCACCAAGGCCGACTTCCTCTCCGAGGTGGGCAAGAAGACGGAGCTCTTCATCCGCTTCTCCACCGTGGCCGACTCGCTCGGCGGCGCGGACGCGGTCCGCGACCCGCGCGGCTTCGCGGTGAAGTTCTACACCGCCGAGGGCAACTACGACCTCGTCGGCAACAACACCCCGGTGTTCTTCATCAAGGACCCGATCAAGTTCCCCGACTTCATCCACTCCCAGAAGCGCGACCCCTTCACGGGCAAGCAGGAGCCGGACAACGTCTGGGACTTCTGGGCCCACTCCCCCGAGGCCACCCACCAGATCACCTGGCTCATGGGCGACCGCGGCATCCCGGCCTCGTACCGTCACATGAACGGCTACGGCTCGCACACCTACCAGTGGACCAACGAGGCGGGCGAGGCCTTCTTCGTCAAGTGCCACTTCAAGACGAACCAGGGCATCCGCTCGCTCTCCGCCGAGCAGGCCGCCGAGCTCGTCGGCAAGGACGCCAACTCGCACCAGACGGACCTGCTCCAGGCCATCGAGCGCGGCGTCAACCCGTCCTGGACCCTGTACGTGCAGGTCATGCCGGCCGCCGAGGCCGCGGACTACCGCTTCAACCCGTTCGACCTCACCAAGGTGTGGCCGCACGCCGACTACCCGCTCCAGCGCGTCGGCCGGATGGTCCTCGACCGCAACCCGGACAACGTCTTCGCCGAGGTCGAGCAGGCCGCGTTCTCCCCGAACAACTTCGTGCCGGGCATCGGCCCCTCGCCGGACAAGATGCTCCAGGGCCGCCTCTTCGCCTACGCGGACGCCCACCGCTACCGCCTCGGCGTCAACCACACCCAGCTCCCGGTGAACGCCCCCAAGGCGACGGTCGCCGAGAACTACGGCCGGGACGGCGCCATGGCGACCCGCAACGGCTCGCGCTACGACAAGAACTACGAGCCCAACTCCTACCGGGGCCCGGCCCAGACCGACGTGCCGCTCTCGGCGCCGCTGGCGATCCACGGCTGGACCGGCACCCACGCCGCCCCGCAGCACACCAAGGACGACGACTTCTTCCAGGCCGGCGAGCTGTACCGCCTGATGTCGGAGGAGGAGAAGTCCCGTCTGATCGCCAACATCGCCGGCGGCCTCTCCCAGGTGTCCCGCGAGGACGTCATCGAGAAGAACATCGCCCACTTCGCCGCCGCCGACCCCGAGTACGGCAAGCGCGTCGAGGAGGCCGTCCGCGCCCTGCGCGAGGACTAGTCGTCTCGAAATCCCAGACCGCGTACGACAGCTGACGGGAGGTCACTGTCGTACGCCGTCCGGAACACCGGCCCGGATGAGGGGTGGCCGGTGTTCATGGACAGCGTGAGGACCGCGGCGGCTGCGAGCCAGTGCGGTGGCCAGGACGCCCGGCCTCCCTTCCAGACCTGAAGGAAGGGACCGGCCGGAGCGTCCGCCGGAGCCGCCGCGGTCCCAACGCCCTCCCCCCACGGGGGGGGAGCCCCGCACTCCGCCCGGCGGCACGAACGTCCAGTCGCGCCGGCCTCGCACCGCCGGGCGGTCATCGACGAGAGCGCGGAACCAGGTTTACGGTCCCTGGTTCCGCGCTCTTCTCCATGCCCCCGTCCTCCCGTCCACCGTGCGCGAGCCCGGCGCACCGGCGCTGCTCCGTGCCGCCGCGCGCGAGCACAGCGCATCGTTTCTGCGGTGAAGATCCGCACCCGCCCGGGGGAGCGCACCGCGATTCGCCGTCCGCGCGCCCCGGACCCGGCGCTATCCACCCGTACGTGATCAAGAACTTGATGCGCGGGCTCGTCCCGCTCGCCCTCGTCCTGTCCCCGCTCGCCGCCCCCGCGCCCACCGCCTCCGCGGGCGTCCAGCTCTTCCCCGACGCGCTCGCCGAACTCACCGAGGCCACCGAGGACCCGGCCGGGTACGAGAAGTCGGCCTTCCCCCACTGGGACGAGGGCCTCGACGCGGCCGACGGCTGCGACACCCGCGCCGAGGTGCTCCTCGAGGAGGCCGTCGAGGCACCGGCGATCGGGGCCGGCTGCGCCCTCACCGGCGGCCGGTGGACCTCCTTCTACGACGGCCAGAGCGTCACCGACGCGTCCCTCCTGCGCGTCGACCACCTGGTGCCGCTGGAGGAGGCGTGGGCCTCGGGGGCGTCCGGCTGGACGGCGGCGAGGCGGGCGGCGTACGCCAACGACCAGGGCGCGGCGGCCACCCTGGTCGCCGTCACCGCCCGCAGCCTGAGGGCGAAGGCCGGGCAGGACCCGGCCGCGTGGGTCCCCGACGACCGAGCCGCGTACTGCCGCTACGTCGGCGAGTGGGTCGGCACCAAGCTGCGCTGGGAGCTCTCCGTCGACAAGGACGAGAAGGAGGCGCTCAAGCTGTTCGGCGACGGCCCGTGCGAGGAGACGGTCGTGCGGCGCTCGACAGCCCCGCGGTGAGCGCGGCGGTGACGGCGAGCGAGGCCGCCGCGAGGAGGGTCATCGCCGTCGCCGGAGAGGTCAGTTGCGCCAGACCGCCCGCCAGCGCCGCGGCGAGGCCCTGGCAGGCCAGCATCCCGGAACCGTGCAGGCCGAGCGCGTGGCCGCGGGACTCCTCCGGGACGAGCGCGAGCAGCCGCTCCTGGTACAGCAGGCTCGCGCCGTAACCGGCCGCGGAGACGGCGACGGCCGCGCACGCCAGGGCCGCCGGCAGCCCCGTACCGAGCGCGAAGAGCAGGTACGGGGCCGCCAGCAGGGCCTGGAGGGGCGCGGCGAGCCGTCCGCGCAGCCGCGGCGGGACGAACCGCCCGACGACCGTGTCCCCGGCGAGCATGCCGGCGGCGGCACAGGCGAAGAGCAGCGCGGCGCGGCCGGGGGCGTACGGGACGAAGAGCGCCTCGCAGCCGACGATCAGGCCGTTGGGCACCCAGAGGGCGAGGTAGAGCAGGCGGCGGTGGCGGTCGGCGAGCAGCCGGCCGTTGGTCCGCCAGGTCTCGGCGGCCGAGGCTCGGCCGGAGGCGCGCGGCGGGCGGGGGGTGAGGCCGAAGCGGTACAGGAGCGCGGCGAGGAGGTAGAGGGCGGCGGCGGCGAGGAGGGTGCCGCGCGGCGAGAGCACCGCGAGCAGGACGCCGCCGGTGGCGAAGCCGGCGATCTGCCAGACGCCGACGGCCATGTTCATCACGGCCCGCCCGAGCAGGAAGCGCTCGGGCGGCAGGATCTCCCCGAGCAGTCCGAGCCGCACTCCGCCGCCGAGGGAGCCGACGGCGCCGAGCACGGCGAGCAGCCCGAAGGCGGCGGCGAGCGGCACCCCCGGCACGGCCTGCGCGGCCGTGCCCGCCGCGAACACGACGGCGACGACGGCGAGCGCGGTGCGCGGCGGCAGCCGGTCGGCCGCGGAGAGCAGCGTGGTGGCCCCGATCAGCTGGGCGAGCGAGGGCCCGAACATGGCGAGCGCGCTGAGCAGGGGGGAACCGGTCGCGTCGAAGACGAGTCGGGCGAGCCCGAGCCCGGCGACCGTCTGGGCGGCGGTCTGCGCGGAGCCGGCGAGGAAGAGGGGCGTGAACTCGGGGGTGCGGAACAGGTCGCGGTAGCCCGGCTGGGCGGGCGCCTCGGAGGCGGAGAGGGGCATGCCGGGGATTCTGTGAGGCCGGGAGGGGCGCCGGTACTGTTTCGCGGGACCGCGAAACAGTGGGCGCGCGCCGGGGCGGGCGGGGACGCTCGACCGGACGGGAAGCTCGACCGGACGGGGAAGGGGGCCGGGCATGGGGTGGTGGCGGATCGGGGCGGACACGCTGGCGGGCGGCCGGTTCGTGGTGTCGCCGCTCGCCGAGACCGTCGCCGCGCTGAAGGCGCTGCACACCGGGCGGGCCGGGCACCCGGGCGAGCGGCGCTGGCTGGCGGAGCACCTCCCGGCCTATCGGGCGCGGCTCGCCGCCGAGCCGTTGGACGGACTGCTGGTCCGGGCGGCGATCAGCCCCACCTGGAACGCGGACTTCCTCACGCCCACCCCGCTGGGCGAGGGCGAGCGGTGCTTCGAGGAGGAGGTAGCGGTGGTCCGGGCGACCGGGCAGTCGGCCGCCCTGGCCGACCTGGCGGTCTCGGTCGGCGGCCCGGTGCCGGAGCCGCTGGCCTCGGCGGGCGATCTGCCGGGGCGCCTCGCGGAGTTGCTGGACTGGGTGTGGCGGGAGACGGTGCTGCCGGAGTGGCCTCGGCGGCGCAGGGTGCTGGAGGCCGATGTGGCGGCCAGGACCGCGCGGCTGGCGCGGGACGGCTGGGCGGCGGCGCTCGACGAGCTGTGCCCGGGGAAGTTGCGGTGGCTGGGGAACGGCAGGCTCCAGGTCAACGCCCGTGACTATCCGCCGCGTTCGGTCGAGGGCGGCCGGCTGCTGCTGGTGCCGGTGACGCCGGCGACGGGCTGGGTGTCCTGGGACACGGAGCGGCCGGGCGAGGAGCGGTACGCGATCGTCTACGCCTGCGCGGGGGTGCTCGCCGACGGGACGGGACCGGCGGTGCCGTCGGCGCTGGGCGCGCTGCTCGGCCCGGCCCGGGCCGGCGTCCTGCTGCGCCTCGAAGCCCCGCTCTCCACCAGCCAGTTGGTGGCTCTGACGGGCCAGGGACTCGGCTCGGTGGGGCGCCATCTGAAGGTGCTGCACGAGGCGGGGCTGGTGCGGCGGAGGAGGGCGGGCCGGTCGGTGCTGTACGACTGGACGGAGGCCGGCGCGGTGCTCGTCCGGGCGCAGCGGTCGGCTCCTTAGAAACCGGCCCAGGCGCGGAGGCGTTCGCCGAGGACGACGGCGTGGGCGAGGCCGGCGAGGGCGGCGGGGTCGGCGTCCACGCCCCGGCGGGCGAGGATGCCGGCGAGGGCGGCCCAGTGGCCGGCGGCGGCCTGCTCCTGGGTCTCGTCCCCGTGGGGCTCGTCGGGGCCGACGACCGTGCGGGCGGTCTCCTCGACGGAGGCGCGGGTCAGGAGGGCGCGGACGTCGCCGTCGCCCAGGGCGCTCTCGCTCCAGCCGCGGTCGTCGAGGAGGACCAGGCCGCGTCCGTCGGAGAGTTCGGCCTCCAGGCGGGCGGAGACCGACAGCTGCCGGTCGGTGGTGTGGGCCTCGTCGAGTTCGACGTGGGTGACGAGGCGGACGGGGGTGACGGGTCGGGTGGGGGTGCCGGGGCTCATGGGTCCACCGTAGACGCCGCGTGCCCGGCCGGAGGGAGCCGGCCGGGCACGGTGCGACGGGGACGGGAGCGTCCCGGGTGGGCCCGCCCGCCTCCCCGCGTGGACGACGGGGGCGGGCGGGAGCCGGGGCCGGGCCCGGAGGGGCCCGGCGGTCAGACCGCGAGCGGCTTGATCGCCGTGGGGGCGTGGCCGGGCTCGGTGGCGAGCTCCTCGAACTCGGTGACGTCGCTCATGTCGACGGTCTTGCTCATCGCGATGTTGGTGATGCGCTCCAGGATCGCCTCGACGACGACCGGGACCTGGAACTCGACGGCCATCTTCTTGGCCTGCTCCAGGGCCTCGCCCAGCTTGGCCGGGTCCTCGACGCGGATCGCCTTGACGCCGAGGCCCTCGGCGACCTTGACGTGGTCGACGCCGTAGACGCCGATCTCGGGGGTGTTGATGTTCTCGAACTCGAGGTTGACCTCGAAGTTGATGCCGAGGCCGCCCTGCGCCTGGCGGATGAGGCCGAGGTAGGCGTTGTTCACGAGGACGTGGACGTAGGGGACCTTGTGCTGGGCGGCGACCGCCAGCTCCTCGATCATGAACTGGAAGTCGTAGTCGCCGGAGAGCGCGACCACCGGGGTCTCCGGGTCGGCGGTGGCGGCGCCGATGGCGGCGGGGATGGTCCAGCCGAGCGGGCCGGCCTGGCCGCAGTTGATCCAGTGGCGCGGCTTGTAGACGTGGAGGAACTGCGCGGCGGCGATCTGGGAGAGGCCGATGGTGGTGACGTACCGGGTCTCCGGGCCGAAGGCCTTGTTCATCTCCTCGTAGACGCGCTGCGGCTTGATCGGGACGTTGTCGAAGTGCGTCCGGCGCTGGAGGGTGGCCTTGCGGTCCTGCGCGGAGGCGGCCCAGGCGGTGAAGTCGGGGAGCCTGCCCTCGGCCTTCCACTCCTTGGCGATGGCGACGAAGAGCTCCAGGGCGGCCTTGGCGTCGGAGGCGACGCCGTAGTCCGGGGCGAAGATCTTGCCGAGCTGGGTGGGCTCGATGTCGACGTGGACGAACTTCCGGCCCTGGGTGTACGCGTCGAGGTTGTAGCCGGTGTGGCGGTTGGCCCAGCGGTTGCCGATGCCGATGACGACGTCGGACTCCAGGAAGGTCGCGTTGCCGTAGCGGTGCGCGGTCTGGACGCCGACCATGCCGGCGGCGAGCTCGTGGTCGTCCGGGATGGTGCCCCAGCCCATGAGGGTGGAGATGACCGGGATGCTCGTCAGCTCGGCGAACTCGACGAGGAGGTCGGAGGCGTCGGCGTTGATGATGCCGCCGCCGGCGACGATCAGCGGGCGCTCGGCCTCCAGGAGGAAGGAGAGCGCCTTCTCGGCCTGGGCGCGGGTGGCCGTCGGCTTGTAGACGGGCAGCGGCTCGTAGGTCTCGGGGTCGAACTCGATCTCGGTGAGCTGGACGTCGATCGGCAGGTCGATGAGGACCGGGCCGGGACGGCCGGAGCGCATCAGGTGGAAGGCCTGCTGGAAGACGCCGGGGACCTGCGCGGCCTCCAGGACGGTGGTGGCCTTCTTGGTGACGGGCGCGGCGATCGAGGCGATGTCGACGGCCTGGAAGTCCTCCTTGTGGAGCTTCGAGACCGGGGCCTGGCCGGTGATGCACAGGATCGGGATGGAGTCGGCGATCGCCGAGTACAGGCCGGTGATCATGTCGGTGCCCGCGGGGCCGGAGGTGCCGATGCAGACACCGATGTTGCCGGCCTTGGCGCGGGTGTAGCCCTCCGCCATGTGGGAGGCGCCCTCGACGTGGCGGGCCAGGGTGTGACCGATGCCGCCGACGTTCTTGAGCTCGCGGTAGAAGGGGTTGATCGCCGCGCCGGGCACGCCGAAGGCGTTGGTGACGCCTTCGCGCTTGAGGATCTCAACGGCCGCTGCGGCGGCGGTCATACGAGGCATGGGAGTGCTCCTGCTCGGCCGGTCGGTCGCAGGTTCCGGGCGGGCCGCCCGTCCCTGTTTCCGTAATGCGGAAGAACTGTTCTGCTATACGGAAGCAATGTAGGTGGGGCTCGGGAAGCCGTCAAGGGAGCGCCCACCAGCCGGGCACCGGAACGGGCCCGGACCTGGCCCCCGCGGGCTCCGAAAGGCCGCCGGGATGGCCGAAGTCGCACCCCCGCGCGACCGGATGGGTGGACCATGGACGCACGGGAAGAGGGGGTTCGGTGTGGGTGAGTCGGTGTCGGTGCGCTGCCCTGAGTGCCGGCGGAGCCATGCGTACGCGCCGCCCGCCTTCCCCTGCGCCTGCGGGACCCCCGTCGCGCCGCGCGTCGACCCGGACGCGACCGCCGAACCGGTCCGGCACCGGACCTGGCAGGACCAGTGGGTGACCGTCCGCTGCGGAGCCTGCGGCCGCGAGGGCGAGTGGCCCCGCCCCGAGCTGGGCTGTGCCTGCGGGACGGTCCTGAGGATCCCCGTGGCACCCGCGCCCGGCCGGACGGGACCGGGCACCACGGTCCCGCCACCGCCGCGGCCCGACCCCGCGGAGGGGTACCGCCCCGAGGAGGGACACGGCTCGGGGCGGAGGCACGGCTCCGGGGAGGGGTACGACTCCGAGAGGCGCGGCCCCGGGGAGGGGTACGGCTCCGGGCGGAAGCACGGCCCCGAGGAGGGGTACGGCTCCGAGGCGCGCGGTCCCGTCCCGCACGCACCGGACGACTCCGCCGGTCCCGCGCCCGCCCCGTACCCGCCCGGCGGCTTCCCCGGCCCCGCCTCCGACGGCTTCCCCGGCGCCGCTCCCGACGGCCCGGGGCCCGGCCCCGACCGCCCCGACCGCCCCGGTCCGTTCGCCGACCCGGACGACGGGGCCGGTGAGGGGTGGTGGTCGGGGCCCGTCTCGGACTGGTTCGGGGCCTCGCCCCGGTCGTTCGCCGAGCGGTACCCGGCGCACATCCCGCCCCCGCCGACCGTGCCGAGGCCGTCCCCCGGACGGGGCGTCTACCGGCCGGTGACGATCCGGACGGCCCGGGACGCGGTCGCCGCGGCGGCGACGTATCTGCACTGGCTCGGCTTCCGGGAGATCGTGCAGCCGGAGGACCGGCACACCCCCGGCGTGGACCTGCGCGGCGACGGGCTGGTCGCCCAGGTCGACCCCAGCACCCGGCCGGCCGGGCTGCGGGCCGTGGAGTGCCTGTGGCTGAACGGCCTCGGCGCCTCCTCCGTGAGCGTCTTCTTCTCACTCGCCGGATACACCCCCGAGGCCCGCTCCCGTGCCGCCGAGATAGGGCTCCCGCTCTACGTCCTCGACCTCACCGGCACCCCGCAGCCCGTCAACGACGCCGCCGACGAACTGACGTCCGGCGGTGCCGGCTGAGCCCTCGGGGGCCGATCGGGGATATGGATCCGGCCATCCACGCGTGACGATCACGCTCCCCCGGGCAGAACCCTCCTGGGGGGGTGGACGGCATGGGGACGGGGACGGGGTGGTTCCTGGCGGCGGCCTGCGCCGCGTGGGCCGAGGTGCTGGTCGCGGCGGTGCTGCTGCGGGTCCGGGCCGGGAGCGGCGGCGACGACGCCCCGCCCGGCCCCGAGGCACTGGCGCTGCTGCGCGGCGGACGGCAGGCCGCGGTGACGGTGGCGCTCGTCGCGCTGCACCAGCGCGGCGCGGTCGCGGCGGGACGTAAACACACGGTTCGGGCCAATGGCGGGCCGGGGCGCACCCGAGAACCGGTGCAGCTCGGCGTGCACCGCTCGCTGCGCAACGCCCTCACGCCGCGGGCGCTCGCGGCGCGCCCGGAGGCGCGACGGGCGGTCGACGGGCTGCAGGCCGATCTGGGGCGGGCGGGGCTGCTGCGCCCGCCGGGGCGGCGGCGCGCGGCCCGGCTGCTGCTCGCGGCGGCGCCGGCCACGCTCGCGGCCGGGCTGCTCGCGGGCGCCGGGGCGCAGAAGGGTCCGGGTCCCGTGCTCGTCCTCGTCACCGGGGCGCCCGCGCTCCTGGCGGTGGTCGCGCTGCTGCGGCTGCCGCCGGTCACCGGGGCCGCCCGGCGGCTCCTCTCCGACCTGCGGGAACAACATCCGCTGCCCGCGCACCGGCGGGAGGTGACGGACGGCCGGCTCGTCCAGCTGTACGTGGCGCTGTACGGCGATCCGGCGCTGGCGCTGTTCCTGCCGCGTTTCGCCCGCGACGGGGGCCTGCTCGCCCCTCGGCCCCCCGAGGGGCGGTGAGGCCGGGCGATACTGGCGTATGCGCACCCGAGCGGTCGCACCGGCCGAACTCACGCTGCTCCGGTCCATCGAGCGCGCGGCGGGCGAGTCGTTCCGCGCCCTCGGCATGGCGGCGATCGCCGACGACGAGCCGCTCCCCCTCGACGTCCTGGAGGGGTATCGCGCGGCGGGCCGGGCCTGGGTGGCGGTCGACGGGACCGACCGTCCCGTCGCGTATCTGATCGCGGACGCGGTCGACGGCGCCGCCCACATCGAGCAGGTCTCCGTCCACCCGGAGGCGGCCGGCCGGGGCGTCGGCCGGGCCCTGATCGAGCACCTGGCCGAGGTCGCCCGGAAGGAGGGCCTGACGACCCTCACCCTGACGACCTTCGCCGAAGTGCCCTGGAACGCCCCGTACTACGCCCGTCTCGGCTTCCGGCCGCTCGCCGACGCCGACCCCGCCCTCACCGAGGGCCTGCGGGAGATCAGCCGCGCCGAGGCCGCCCACGGCCTCGCCGCGTGGCCGCGCGTCTGCATGCGCCGCGAGCTGGGGCAGGAGTCGTGGGAGCGGTCGGGGCCGACCGGCGCTCACCCGCCCTGGGGGCCGTAGCGCTCGCGGAGTTCCACCTTGCGGACCTTGCCGCTGACCGTCATGGGGAACTCGGTGAGGATCTCGACGCGGCGCGGGACCTTGTAGTGGGCGAGGCGGTCGCGGCAGAAGGCGGCGAGTTCGTCGGGGGTGGGCGGGTCGGCCGGGTCGCGCGGGATCACACAGGCGAGGATCTCCTCGCCGTAGCACTCGTCGGGCACGCCGACGACCTGCACGTCGGCGATCTTGGGGTGCGCGTAGAGGAACTCCTCGATCTCACGCGGGTAGATGTTCTCGCCGCCGCGGATGATCATGTCCTTGATGCGGCCGACGATCTGCACGTAGCCGTCCTCGCGCATCGTCGCGAGGTCTCCGGTGTGCATCCAGCGGCCCGCGTCGACGACCTCGGCGGTCTTCTCCGGCTCGTCCCAGTAGCCGAGCATCACGCTGTAGCCGCGGGTGCACAGTTCGCCCGCGGTGCCGCGCGGGACGGTGAGGCCGGTGGCCGGGTCGACGACCTTCACCTCGACGTGCGGCAGGACCCGGCCGACGGTGCCGGTGCGCCGTTCCAGGTCGTCGTCGCGGCGGGTCTGGGTGGAGACCGGCGAGGTCTCCGTCATGCCGTAACAGATCGACACCTCCGCCATGTTCATCTCGGTGACCACCCGCTTCATCACCTCCACCGGGCACGGCGAGCCCGCCATGATGCCGGTGCGCAGCGAGGAGAGGTCGTAGGCGGCGAAGTCGGGGAGGTTCAACTCGGCGATGAACATGGTCGGTACGCCGTAGAGGGAGGTGCAGCGCTCGTCCTGGACGGCGCGGAGGGTCGCCGCGGGGTCGAAGGACGGGGCCGGGATCACGATGCAGGCGCCGTGCGAGGTGGCCGCGAGGTTGCCCATCACCATGCCGAAGCAGTGGTAGAAGGGCACCGGCACGCAGATCCGGTCCTCCTCGGTGTAGGCGATCATCTCGCCCACGAAGTAGCCGTTGTTGAGGATGTTGTGGTGGGAGAGCGTGGCACCCTTCGGGAAGCCGGTGGTGCCCGAGGTGTACTGGATGTTGACCGGCTCGTCGGCGGAGAGCGGCTCGGGCACGAGGCCTCCGGAGGGGCGGGCCACGAAGGCGTCCCAGGTCGGGTCGCCGAAGTACACCGCCTCCCGCAGCTCCGGGCACGCGCCGCGCACCTCCTCGACCATCGCCCGGTAGTCGCTGGTCTTGTGGGCGAGCGAGGCGAAGAGCAGCGAGATGCCCGACTGGCGCAGCACGAAGGCGAGTTCATGGGCGCGGTAGGCCGGGTTGATGGTGACCATGACGGCGCCGACGCGGGCGGTGGCGTACTGGACGAGGACCCACTCGGCGCGGTTCACGGCCCAGATCCCGACCCGGTCGCCCTTGCGGACACCGCTGCCGAGCAGGGCGCCGGCGATCCGGTCGACGTCGGCTCCGAACTCGGCGTAGGTCCAACGCCGTCCGTCGCCGAGGTCGACCAGGGCCTCCCGGTCGGGCCAGGCGGCGACGGCCCGGTCGAGGTCGGCTCCGATGGTGTCGCCGAGCAGCGGGGTGTCCGCCACCCCGTGCGCGTACGAGAGCTCCGTGGCGGTCATGCCGGGTCCCTTCGGTGGTGTACGTCGGTGTCGGCGCGGGCCCCTTCGGCGGCCGTACGGGTCCCGGGGCCGCGCGCGCCTCGCGGACCCGGGACGGCGGAACGCGTCAGTTCACACCGCGGTCGAGGCCCTCCCAGTACGGCTCGCGGAGCTTGAACTTCTGGATCTTGCCGGTGGCGGTGCGCGGGATGTCCGGACGGAACTCCACGCTCGTCGGCGCCTTGTAGCCGGCCATCCGCTCCTTGCAGTGCGCGATGATCTCCGCCTCCGAGACCGTCTCCTCGGGCGCCGTGACGACGAGCGCCTTGATCGTCTCGCCCCACTTCTCGTCCGGCACGCCGATCACGGCCACCTCGGCGACCGCCGGGTGACGGAAGATCACGTCCTCGACCTCGATCGACGAGACGTTCTCGCCGCCGGTGATGATGACGTCCTTCTTCCGGTCCGAGATCGTCAGGTGGCCGTCCTTCTCGTCGAAGGTGCCGCCGTCGCCGGTGTGGAACCAGCCGTCCTCCAGGGCGGCGGCGCTCTCCTCGGGCTTCTCCCAGTACCCGTCGAGGACCGTGTTGGAGCGGGCCAGCACCTCGCCCGTGCCGGAGAGCTCCATCTTCACGCCGAGCGCGGGCAGCCCGGCCCGGGACAGCTTCCGGGCCCGCTCCTCCGCCGGCAGGTGCGCGTCCTCCGGGCGGAGGCGGTTGAAGGTGAGCAGCGGCGAGGTCTCCGTCAGGCCGTAGATCTGGGTGAACTCCCAGCCCAGCTCCTCCTCGACCCGCTGGATCAGCCGGCTCGGGGGCGGCGCGCCCGCACACACGATCCGCACCCGGTCCCGGCCGGGCACCGGACCGTCCCAGTCGGCCGCCGCGTCCACGACCGCCTTCCACACGGCGGGCGCCCCGCACATCAGGGTGACGCCGTGCTCGTCGACCCGGCGCAGGATCTCCGCGCCGTCGACCTTCCGCAGCACCACCTGCTTCACCCCGAGCCCGGCCATCACGTACGGCATGCCCCAGCCGTTGCAGTGGAACATCGGCAGCGTGTGCAGGTAGACGTCCCGCTCCCACACGCGCGTGTGCAGGCCGAAGGTCAGTCCGTTGACCCAGATGTTGCGGTGTGTCAGCTGCACGCCCTTGGGGCGGGCCGTCGTGCCGGAGGTGTAGTTGATCGTCGCCGTCGCGTCCTCGTCCGGCGCCGACCACGGGCGCGGCTCGACCCCGAACCGCATGAGCCCGGTGTCCGTCGCCTCCCCGAGCACGAAACGGTGCCGCGTCCTGACCCCCGACAGGGCGGCGTCGAGCTCCGGGTCGACGAGCAGCACCGACGCGCCGCTCTGCGCCACCACGTACGCGACCTCCTCCGGCTTCAGCCGGAAGTTGACCGGCACGCAGATCCGGCCGCTCATCGGCAGCGCGAACAACAGCTCCAGGAGGCGGGCGGAGTTGTGGCTCGCCACCGCCACCCGCTCGCCCTCCCGCACGCCCAGGGCGTCGAACCCGGCCTGCCACGCCCGCACCCGCTCGGCGAAGGTCCCGTAGGTCGTCGTGGGCACGGCCCCCGCGGGCTGGTCCGGCTCGTCCACCACCGCCACGCCCTCGCGGAAGCCGAGCTCGGCCCGCTCCAGGAAGTCGGTGATCGTCATCGGTACACGCATCGGTGTCGCCTCTTCGCAGATAGGGGCCGCTCCCCCGGCGTCGCCGGTGGTGCCGACCGTTGGACCCGAACGCCTCACGCGCCATCCAAACAGAGGAACCGGTCTCCGTCAGGACGGCGCCGGGCCGGCCCGCGCGGGCCCGGTGGCGGCCTCCGGGACCGGGAGGTCCCGGGCGGCACCGGTGGCCGTCATGTGTCCTCCTCGTTGCGGGACGGGGTCCGCCCATCGTGTAATCGGTGCCCCGGGTCCCACTACCCCCGTTCGGGGGTGAAGGAGGGGTGTTCTTCCGTGTCCGAGCGGATCGAGGAGGCGGAGCTGCGCGCCGCGCTGGTACGGCTGCGGCGCGGCAGCGGGCTGCCCGTGGTCTTCGGCGGCCTCGTGCCGGACGGCGCCCGGCCGCTGCGGATCGCCGAACTCCACGGGGCGCTCACCCCGGCGCTCCGGGGCCTGGTGATCTCCCCCGGCAACGGCCTGGGCGGGAAGTGCCTGGCGCTGGCCCGCCCGTGCGCGGTCACCGACTACCCGGTGGCCCGGCACATCACCCACGAGTACGACCTGCCGGTGTCGGCGGAGGGCCTCCGCTCGGTGATCGCGGTGCCGGTGGTCGTCCGGCGGCGGGTGCGCGGAGTGCTGTACGGGGCGCTGCGGGACGCCCTGCCGCTCGGCGACCGGGTCTTCGACGCGGCGATGGCGGCGGCCCGGGACGTGGAGCAGGCGCTGGTGGTCCGCGACGAGCTCGGCCGCCTCGCCCGGGAGCCGGAGCCGCCGCGCCCCACCGCCGGACCCGGCCCGGCGTGGGAGGAGGTCCGGCACGCCTACGGCGAGCTCCGGGCCCTCGCCCCGCGGCTCGCGGACGAGGACCTGCGGGCCCGGCTGCTCGCCGTCTGCGGCCGCCTGGAGTCCGCGGCCGGCACCCGGGCGCCGCTGCCCGCCGTGGCGTTGACCCCGCGCGAGACGGACGTCCTGGCGGCGGTGGCCTCCGGCGCGACGAACGCGACGGCGGCCCGCCGCCTCGGGCTGCGCCCCGAGACGGTCAAGGGCTACCTGCGCTCGGCGATGCGCAAACTGGGCGCGCACACCCGCCTGGAGGCGGTGGTGGCGGCCCGCCGCGCGGGGGCGCTGCCGTAGGCGGGGAGGGACGGGGAGCGGCGTGGGCGGCCGGCAGGCCGGGGCGCGGGGGGGGCGGCGCGGCAGGGACGGCTGGGGATCCCGGGCGGCCCGGGCGCGGCAGGGACGGCTGGGGAGGCCGGGCGGCTCGGCGCGCCGAGGGACGGGCCCGAGCGACCGTGACGCCGCTCGCCCCTCCTCGTGGGCGAAGCGGCCCGGTGTGCCGCTCACCCCGCCCGGAAGGCGACGTCGTACGCGTCGCCCTCGGGGGCGGTGAGGCGGAGGATCCGCTCGGCCTCGTCCGTGAGGGCGACCCGGTCGGCGCGCGCGATCCGCCCGAAGGGCTCGACGGTCAGGGTCGTACGGCCCTTGGACTCCTCCAGGAACCAGAGCCCCCCGAGGACCCCGTCGAGGAGGAAGACGCGGTGGGCCTGATTGCCGGTCCAGGTGCGCCCCTTCAGATCGGCGGCGACGATCCGGGTCCGGTCGGCGTGCGAGAGGAGCAGGTTGTCGAACTCGGGCAGGAGCCGCGGCGGGGCCGGCGTGTCCTCGTCGGGCCGGGGCGCGTCGGGCAGGTCGAAGAGCTCGGTGCCGTGCTCGGTGCGCAGGGCGAGGAGCCGGGGCCGCAGCCTCTCGAAGGCCGGGCGCAGCCGGGTGAGCCCGCACCAGGTCTGCATGTCCTTGACGGAGGCGGGCCCGAACGCGCCGAGGTAGCGCAGTACGGTCTCGTCGATCGCGGCCGCCTCCTCGTCGCCCGCGCCGAACCACTCCCGGGTGGTGGTCAGCGCGACCTGCCCGCTGCGCCGCCACAGCCCGCGCGGGGTGACCTGCACCATCGGCAGCAGGCAGCGCGCCGCGATCGTGAGTGCCAGGGGATCGGCGTCCGGCCACTCGCGCAGCAGCCGCTCCCGCAGCTCCTTCGGCGTCCGGGCCCGCTCCTCGACGTACGCGGCCGCCAGGGCGGTGAGCCGGTCGAGGTCGACGCCGGCGAGCCCCTTCCGGAACGCCTTCAGCTCCCGCTCGACGGCCCCCGCCTGGACGAGTCGCCGCAGGCCGACGGCGTCCCGGGCGGTGTGGGTGTGGACGGTCGAGCGCAGGGACACGATCCGCGCGACCGCCCGGGACTCCATCAGGCCGGAGAGCTCCTCGGGCCGGAAACCGGCGAGCCGGGCGGCGAGGGCGTAGTACGGGGGCTTGGTGTTCTGCGCCTGGAGCCCCACCAGGTGCCGTACGGCCTCCTCGGCCCCGAGCTCGGAGGGTCGGAGCAGCAGCTGACGGGCGAGGGTCGCACGGCCCAGGGCGCGGGGCGAGAGCACGGGGAGGGAGTCCATGCGGGGACGCTACCGTCCATCGAGGACAGAACCTGTCCTCCATCGCCGATGGAAGGGGCGTCGCACGGAACCTCCCGGGCAGGCGGGAACCGTGCCGTCGGCGGACACGCCCCGGCGGCACGATTCCCACCCATATATCCTGATGATCGCCTCCTCCCCGGCCGTGTTCGGGAAGGGTGCGGAGGCCCAGCAGCAGTCGACGGAGGTACGCATCGTGTCCGAACGCCGCCCCCGCGCGGCCCGGCGCCGCCAGCCGGAGCCCGCGCCGGCTCCCGTGGCCCCGGAGTCCTCCGCCGAGGCGCCGAGCGTCATCCAGGCGACCCTGTACCGGGAGGGCCGCAAGGTGGCGTCGCCGGCGACGCTGGCGGAGACGTACCGGCAGCTGCGGGAACACCCGGACGGCATGGCGTGGATCGGCCTGCACCGCCCGACCGAGGAGGAACTCCACTCGCTGGCGGCCGAGTTCGACCTGCACGAGCTCGCCGTTGAGGACGCACTGGAGGCCCACCAGCGCCCGAAGCTGGAGCGGTACGGCGACACCCTGTTCGTCGTCCTGCGCGCGGCCCGCTACCTGGACGCGCAGGAGGAGGTCGACTTCGGCGAGCTGCACGTCTTCGTCGGCCCGGACTTCCTCATCTCCGTCCGGCACGGCGCCGCCCCGGACCTGTCGGCGGTCCGCCACCGCATGGAGGAGAACCCCGACCTGCTCGCCCTCGGCCCGGAGGCCGTCCTCTACGCCATCCTGGACGCGGTCGTGGACGGCTACGCCCCGGTCGTGGCCGGCGTCCAGAACGACGTCGACGAGATCGAGACCGAGGTCTTCGGGGGCGACCCGGCCGTCTCCCGCCGCATCTACGAACTCTCCCGCGAGATGGTCGAGTTCCAGCGCGCCACCCGCCCCCTCGTCGGCATGCTCCACGGCCTGATGGCCGGCTTCGCGAAGTACGGCACCGACGAGGAGCTCCAGCGCTACCTCCGCGACGTCGCCGACCACGTCACCCACACCAGCGAACGCGTCGACGGCTTCCGCCAGGCCCTCACGGAGATCCTCACCGTCAACGCCACCCTGGTCACCCAGCAACAGAACGCGGAGATGCGCGCGTTGGCGGAGGCCGGCTTCGAACAGAACGAGGAGATCAAGAAGATCTCCTCGTGGGCCGCCATCCTCTTCGCCCCCACCCTCGTCGGCACGATCTACGGCATGAACTTCGACCACATGCCGGAGCTGCACTGGGCGGCCGGCTACCCGTTCGCGGTCCTGCTGATGGCTGTCGTCTGCACGAGCCTGTACGTGATCTTCAAACGCAAGGACTGGCTGTAGCCGCCCCACGGCGCTGACGCCGGCACCCCCGTCGAGCAGGTGCCGGAGCAACGGCGCCCCCGGCTCGGGCGCGAGCCGCGAGCCGCCGAGCGGCGCGTGCGGCACGCTCATGTCGCCAGGGGCGGCCGTCGCGCCGTCGCGCCGCGCCGTAGGAGCCCGCCCGGGCGCCCTACGCCAGGCCCCGCCCCACCCCGCCCCACCCCCTCGTCCTCGCACCGTGGGGCGCCTCGGCGCGGCGCGGCCCGACGGAGATCCGCGCGATCCCTCTGAGGGAATTCCCACCCTTTCGGAATACCCCCCGGGGGTATATGGTTCTGATCATCGTCCAGAGCGGACGGCGACGCGGGGAGCCCGCGCGACAACCCGAGGAGACACGTCATGAACGACCACATCGGCCACGACGGTCACGGCGCCCACGGCGGGCAGGGCCACCACGGCGGGCACGCTGGACACGGCGGGCCCGGGGGGCTGGCGGTCTCGGTGGACGGGTACACGCTCGACGTCGACGCGAGGATCCTCACCGCCGGGCCGCGCCGGCCCGTCGGCTTCCGGGTGATCGGGCCCGACGGGGAGCCGGTGACCGACTTCGTCGCCGAGCACGAGAAGGAGCTGCACTTCATCGCCGTCCGGCGGGACACGGCCGGGTTCCAGCACGTCCACCCGGTGCGGGACGAGAAGGGCGGCTGGAGCACCGAGCTGGACCTGGAGGCCGGGGACTGGCGCTTCTTCGCCGACATCCACCCGGCCGGCCACGACGGCACCCTGACCCTGGGGATCGACGTCGCGGTCGCCGGAGCGTACGCCCCGCGCCCGCTCCCCGAGGCCACCCGGACCGCGCGGATCGGCGCGTACGCCGTCACCCTCGACGGCGCCCTCGTGCCCGGCGAGGCGAGCGAGCTCACCCTCACCGTCCACCGCGACGACCGGCCCGTCACCGACCTGGAGCCCTACCTGGCCGCCTACGGGCATCTCGTCGCCCTGCGCGTCGGCGACCTGGGCTACCTCCACGTCCACCCGGAGGGCCACCCGGGCGACGGGGTCACCGCGCCCGGTCCCGAGATCGGATTCGTGGCGGTCGCGCCGACGGCCGGCACCTACCGCCTGTACCTGGACTTCCAGCACGGCGGCGTCGTCCGCACCGCCGAGTTCACCGTGCACACCGCGGAGGCCGCGCCCGCGCACGGCCGGCCGCCTCACACGGGCGGGACGCACCACGGACACCACGCGCACCACTGACGGAAGAGCGATCCCCATGCCCGACGACTCCCCCGGCTGTCTCCGCGGGGCGCGGCCCCCACCGCCGGGGCCGCCCCCGCCGCATGGACACGGAAGGAAACCGCCATGCGCCTCTTCGCCCTCCGCGACTACCGCCGCCTGTTCGGCGCCCAGGTCATCGCCCTGTTCGGCACCGGGCTGACCACGGTGGCCCTCGGACTCCTGGCCTACGACCTCGCCGGTCCGGACGCCGGCGCGGTGCTGAGCACGGCCCTGACCGTCAAGATGGTCATGTACGTGGTCATCGCCCCTCTGGCCGCCGCGTACGTCGACCGGCTGCCCCGGAGGACCTTCCTCTTCGTCCTCGACGTCCTCCGCGGCGCGGTGGTCCTGGCCCTGCCGCTGGTCACCGAGGTCTGGCACGTCTACGTGCTGATCGGCCTGCTCCAGGCCGCCTCGGCCGCCTTCACCCCCACCTTCCAGGCCGTCATCCCCGACATCGTCACCGACGAGTCCGCCTACACGCGCGCCCTGTCCGCCTCTCAGGTGGCGTCCACCATGGAGAGCCTGCTGAGCCCGGTCCTGGCAGCGGTCGCCCTGACGTTCCTGAGCTTCGACCGCCTCTTCCTGGGCACCTCGGCCGGGTTCCTCCTCTCCGCGGCGCTCGTCCTGTCGACGCGCGTCCCCGACGCCCGCCCCAACGGCCACGCCAAGGCGTGGGACAAGGCGGCGGCCGGGATCAGGACCTTCCTCGGGACGCCCCGGCTGCGCGGCGTCCTGGCGCTCCACCTGGTGGTCGCGGCGGCCGGTTCGATCGTCGTCGTCAACACCGTCAACCACGTGCGGGACGTGCTCGGCGGCACGCGGTCGGACGTGGCGTGGATGCTCGCCGCCTCCGGCACCGGCACCCTCCTGGCCGCCCTGGTCCTCCCCCGCGTCCTCGACCGGGTCGCCGCGCGCACCGTCATGACGACCGGCGCCGGGGTCCTGACCGGCGGCACCGTGGCCGCCGTCGCGCTCACCGCGACCGGCCTCCTCACCTGGACCGCCACGGCCCTCGTCTGGAGCGCGATCGGGGTCGGCATGGCGCTCGTCGTGACGCCGACCGGCAAGGTCGTGCGCGCCTCGGTGGCGCCGCACGCGGTCCCCGAGGCGTTCGCGGCCCAGTTCTCGCTGTCGCACCTGGCCTGGCTGGTGACCTATCCCCTCGCCGGGTGGCTCGGCACGGCCGCCGGCTTCACCGTCACCTGGTCCGTCCTCGCGGTCCTCGCCGGGGCGGGGGCGACCGGTGCCCTCCTGCTGTGGCCGCGCCACGAGGGACGGGCGACCACGGCCGCCGGCCTCGCCGCGCCCGCGCGGGACCGGTCCACCCTGGTCAAGGCCGCCTGACGCGTGTACGGCCGGGGCCGGACCCCGTGGGGTCCGGCCCCGCCGTACGCCGTCAGGCGCGGGCGAGAGCCGCGGCGCCGAAGGAGACGTCGAAGCGGTCGCACCAGATGCTGACGCTCGGGTACGCCGACCAGTCGACGCCCGGGGGCAACGGGTAGTTCTGGTCGCCCTTGTTGCCCTTCAGCTTGGCGAGGTCGACGTACGCCCCGTCGTCGAAGACGGACCAGCCCGCCCTGCCCTCCTTCACGGGGGCGTCGCTCAGCCAGACGCGCAGGTCGGGGCCGTTGCTGGTGTCGAGCCCTTCGAGGCGGAGGGTGTGGCTGCCGTCCGCGAGGCGGACGATCTTCACCGTGCCGGTGGTGGCGTGCTCGTGGCTGATGAAGCCGCCCCGCGCGACCGTCACCGGGCCCGCCGGGGACGGAGTGCCGGCCGGCGGTCCGCCGGGGGCCGCGCTCGCGGTGGCCGTCGCGGGGGCGGAGGGCGCGGACGGCAGTGCCTCGTTCACCGTCTCGTCCACCCACAGCGCCCAGGGCTTGAACCACACCAGTCCGGCCACCGCCACCACCAGGCCCGCGACGGCCACCGCGATCCACCGCCGCTTCCTCGTGACACGCTCCATGGCGTCTCCCCTTCCCCGTGCTCCCCGTCGGTCTTCCGGCATGCCCATGATGACCTACGTCCGTCCGGCCGTGGCCCGGGTCAGCGGATCGTCCAGCGCTGCCGGGCGCTTCCGGTGTCCGGCTGCTGCGTGACCTGGGCGCCGTTGGCCGTGGACGCGGTGGTCAGGAGGAGTCCGCTGCGGACGGAGGCGACGGTGGTGGTGCCGTCGGGGAGCGTGGTGAGGGTCCAGCGCTGGTTGGCGCCGCCGTGGCAGGTCCACTGGACGACCCGGGCGCCGGCGGCGGTGGAGCCGCCCTCGACGTCCGCGCACTTGCCGGAGGAGAGGTTGCGCAGTTCGTGGCCGCCCTCGGCGTGCGGGGTGAGGGTCCACTTCTGATTGGCGCCGCCGTTCGCGGTCCAGGTGACGAGCCCGGTGCCGTTGGCGGTGCCGCTGTCCGGGTTGTCGAGGGCCTTGCCCCCGGTGGTGAGGGTGACCGTCCGGGGGGCGGCGCCGACCGGGGTGAGGGTGAGGGTCTGCTCGGCCGCGGTCCGGCCCGCGCCGACGGGGCTGCCGCTGGTGTCGGTCCAGCTGCGGGCCGGGGTGGTCTCGGCGGTGCGGGTGGCGGTGGCGGAGAGTCCGAGGACGAGGCCGCTGTGGCGGTTGACCAGTTTGTACGTGCCGGTGGGGGCGTTGTCGGCGGCGGAGGCTCCGGGCAGGACGAACCAGTCCTGGCCGGTGCCGGAGGCGGCCGCCGTCACCGTGGGTTTCGTGCCCCACGCGCGCGTGGCGGCGCCGTGGGAGGCGACGCCGAGCAGTCCGCCGGTGGCGGCGTTGGCGATGCGGTAGGAGCCGTCGCCCTTGGCGGTGAAGGTCCAGTGCTCCAGGGCCGATCCGGTGGCGGCCGCCGTGGACGTGGTGGCGGAGCCGCCGGACACCTGGGCCAGGACCCGGCCGCCGCCGGCGGCGATCCGGTAGGCGCGCCCGGTGTCGACGGGTGCCGCGGGCTCGTTCGTGCCGATGCTCAGGTTGACGTACTCGCCGCTCGCGCCGCCGGAGCAGCCGAAGGAGCAGTAGGCGCGGAAGTCCTTGCCGACGATGCCGGAGGAGGTGCGGTTGCCCGCGTCGAGGAACCAGCGGTACCAGGACGCGGTCCGGTAGCTGCCGGTGTCGCCGAGCCGGAACCACTTCTGGGTCGTCAGGTCGGCGGTGGCGTAGATCTCCTGGGGGGCGTCGCCGCTCTGGTCGACGGCCTGCGGCTCGCCGATGTAGAGGCCGAGGTGGGCGTTGTAGGTGATGTCCATGACGAAGAGCGGGGAGGTCGCGGGGGTCAGTCCCGCGGCGACCTGCTGGGCCACGGTGCCGGCGTTGGCGGGGTCGTACTCGGAGGCGGTCGGCACGTAGCCGGTGGTGCTGCCCGCGCCGACCGGGACCATGGTGGACTCGCGGCCCCCGACGCCGGGCTGGGTCCAGGCGCCGTCGTACCACTTGCGCCAGGAGCCGGGCGCCATCTTCCCGGAGATCGGGGCGCGGGCGACGTGCCCGTAGAACGCGGCCCAGCCGCCGCCCTTGTTGACGATCCGGGAGCCGTAGAAGGCGTAGAAGTAGCCGGAGGCGGTGTCGACGAAGAGCCGGGGGTCGCCGGTGCCGTAGTGGTAGGTCTGCTGGGGGAAGGCGGCGGTGTCGCCGCGGTCCGTGCTGTACGGCGAGGTGATGACGTGGTCCTTGATGGTCCACGTCCTGCCCTGGTCCTTGGAGACGGCGTAGTCGATGCCGTCGTAGTGGATGCCGTCGGCGAAGGGCTGGGGGGTGAACTCGTTGTGGACGAGGCCGTACCAGTCGCCGGTGTCCGGGTCGACCCACAGGCCGGTCAGGTCGCAGTAGTTGCGGTGGGCGTAGCCGCTGCCGGCCGGGGCCGGGGTGGACTCGACGCCGGTGACGCTGTTGTTGCAGCGCCAGGTGGTGTCGTTGTTGCGGTCGGCGGAGTTCGCCGGGTTCACCGCGTCGCTGATGGCCGCGGAGCGGGCGGCGGAGTCGAAGTCGGTGCCGGTGTAGAAGGTCCACCTGCGGGGGTCGGTCGCCCCGTAGAGGGCGTGGGCCTGCTGGTAGTAGAAGGTGCCGTCCTTGTCGACGTACGGGCTGGCGGGGGTGTCGTCGGGCCGGTTCCAGGTGCCCTTGGCGCCGACGGTGACGGTGTAGGTGGCGGTCGCGGAGGGGGGCGCGGCGGTGGGGGCGGGGGCCGGTGCGGGGGCGGCGAGCGCCGCACCGGCGGACACGGCGAGGGCCGCCGCGACGAGCGTGCTCACGAATCGGCTGCGCGGAAGGTGCACGAGTACTCCCTGGGTGGAGGAGTCGGGCCGCTGACGGCTCGGACCCTAGGGCTCATTTGACCGGTAAAACAAGAGCTCTGCGTCCGGTGACTCTCTTTCGGTCCAAGGGAGTTGGCCGGTGGTCGGCGGTACGGGGAGCCGCGTCGGCGCCTTGACCGCAGGTGGGGGCCCGGTTACGTTGCGAGCCGGCGGGAGCGACGGGCGGGGGCGACGGGGGCGTCATGGTCACCATGCGGGACGTGGCGGAGCGGGCCGGCGTCACCAAGCAGACCGTCTCCAACGTCGTCACCGGGCGGGTGGCGGTGCGCCCGGCCACGGAGGCGCGCGTCCGCGCCGCGATCGCCGAGCTCGGCTACGTACCGAACCTGGTGGCCCGTTCGCTCGCCACCGGCAGCAGCCGCACCGTGGGGCTCTTCGTGCCGACCGTCTCGGTGCCGTTCTACGCGGACGTGGTCGAGGAGGTCGAGGACGCCCTGGAGGAGCGGGGGTACCGGCTGCTGCTCTGCACCACCCGTCTCGACGGCGAGCGGGCCCGGCGCCATCTGGCCGCGCTCGCCAGCCGCTCCGTCGACGCCCTCCTGATCGCCGGCGACCAGGACCTCACCGGTCATCTGCCGCTGCTCGCGGACGCCCGCTTCCCGGTGGTGCTCTGTGCCTGGGAGGCCGCGCTGCCGGGCGGCTTCCCGGTCGTCACGGTCGACTACGAGCACGGCGGCCACCTCGCGGGCCGCCATCTGCGGGCGCTCGGGCACGAGCGGGCGCTGGTGCTCGCCAGCCCCGCGCACACCGTCCGCGCCGCCGGGTTCCGGCGGGCCTTCCGCGAGGACGGCGTCGAGCTGCCCGAGGACGCGGTCAGGACGGCGGCGGAACCCACCTTCCGGGGCGGGTTCGACGCCGCCCTCGACGCCCTGCGGGACCGCCCGGACACCACGGCCGTCTTCGCCACCCACGACGTCCTCGCGGTCGCCGCCGTGGAGGCCGCCCGTTCCCTCGGCCGCGCCGTCCCCGATGACCTGTCCGTCGTCGCCCACGACGACACCCCCGCCGGGCTGCTCTCCGGCACGGCCCTGACCAGCGTCACCCTGCCCAAGCGGGCCATGGCCCGGCAGGCCGTCGACCTCGCCCTCGCCCCCGCCGCCCCCCGCACGGCCGTCCCCCGCCTCCTCCTCCCCACCCTCACCCCGGGCGAGAGCACCGCGCCGGCCCGGTGACGGGGGCGGGGCGGGTCAGTCGCCCCGCGGCTCCCCGATCCGGTCGGTGCCGAGCCGGCGGGCGAACGCCGGTTCCCGGGCGAGTACGGCTCCGATGGTGAAGGCGAAGGTCAGCGCGGCGCAGACGGCGATCAGCCAGGACAGCAGGGTGAGGACCAGACCGAGGGAACCGTACTCGGCGAGGGCCCGGTTGAGCGCGCCCGGCATGTACAGGTGGGCGGTGACGCCGAGCGCGGTGGAGGCGGCGGCGCCCAGCACGGCCCCGGGCAGCAGCGGCAGCCAGGGGACGCGGTTGGCGAGCAGGAGGTGCTGGGTCCAGAGCCAGACGCCGGTGGCGAGGACGAAGAAGAGCGGGAAGCCGAGCCAGGCGCCGGCCCCGAAGCCGTCCCGGATCGGCGCCTGCAGGAACACGACGACGACCAGGGCGATCAGCCAGACCGCCCACCGCCAGGCGGCGATCCGGGTGCGGGCCTTGGGCAGGCTCCAGGCCCGCTCGCAGACCCGGGCCATGGCCCGGCTGAAACTGGTGGCGGAGATCAGGGCGACCAGGGCGCCGACGGCGCCGCTGGTCTCCCGTGCCGTGTCGTCGGCGCTCCGGTCGAAGACCTGCTGGAGCTGCTGGTCGGCGGCGCCGGTGAGGCCGAACATGGCGCGCAGGGACTCCCGGAGCTGGTCGCGCACCGGGGCGGGGGCGAAGGCGGCGAGGGCGAAGAGCAGCGGGATCGCGGCGAGGAAGGCCTGGGCGGCGAGGCGGGTGCCGGCGTCGAGGAGGTTGCCCCCGACGAGCCGTTCGGTGACCTCGGTCAGCACCGGGAAGCGCCGCTCGGCGCCGGCGCGCAGGCTCCGCAGCCGGTTCACCCACGACATCGCGCCGCCTCCCGCCCCGCCTCGCCGGTCCTTCCGCCATGAGACGCCGCCGCCGCTCCCCCGGCCATCCGGCGGCGGCCGATCGGGCGGCTCACGGCTCCCAGTACCGGGCCAGCGCGCCCTCCTTGTACGGGGCGGGGCTGACGCCGAGGTCTCCGGCGAAGGGACGGTCCAGGACGAGGACGAGCAGCAGGCTGAAGCCGATCAGCGCGGCGACCGAGGCGACGAACAGCAGTTGGATCCGCAGCCGCCGCATCCCGTAGAGGAAGGTCAGCGGGATGAGGACCAGCGCGCCGCCGAAGGCGAGTACCTGGAGCAGCGGCGGCAGTTCCTGCTCGGCCATGGTGATCCGGGCGCGGCGCTGGGCGGCGACGTCGTTGAGGTGGGCGACGGCCTCCTCGTAGAACACCTCCTCGCGGGCGCCCTCCGGTTCGTACGCCTGGAGGACGTCGAAGGCGTCGACGAGGCTGCGCTCGGTGGCGCCGTACCGCGGCACGCCGTCGCGCATGAGCGGCCACTGTTTCTCGACGACGGCGTGGACGTAGTCGCCGAGCGCGGCGTCTAGCCCGGCGCGGACGGGCGGCGGGAAGGCGGCGGCGTCCCGGGCGATGAGGGCGACGTCGGTGGCCTCGGCGGCGACGATGGTCTGGGTGGTCTCGCGCTGCGTCCACAGGGTGACGATGACGAAGGCGAGGATGATCCCGTAGATCGCGCCGAACATCCCGAGGGTCACGCCGACCATGTCGTTGTGCTCCCCCGCGGCGAGCGAGGGGTGGCGGCGCCGGAGCAGCACGCTGCCCGCGACGGCGAGGGCGACGGTCCCGCCGACGAGGACGAGGGAGAGGGTGAAGGAGCCGAGGTGGTTGAGCAGCCAGAGCGACATGGGCGCGGAGTCTAGGGACCGGGCGCGCGGCCTCCGGGCCACCACCGAGGCGTGCGCCCCCGGCGCGGGGGACAGTGCACACCATCGGGTGACGCGGCCGGACGGCCCGGTGTCCACCGTGGGGGTACGGCGGCCACCGGGCGGCGGACCGGAGCGGCCGGGCGGGTCAGGTCAGACGGGCGAGGAGGTCGGCGAAGAGCTCGGGCCGGTTCCAGTAGCCGACGTGCGAGGCGGGCAGGGTGTGGACGTCGAAGGGGTGGTCGGGGGTCAGTTCGTCCGCCTTGCGGATCATGTGGTCCTGGACGGCCGGGGTGAGCGCGCGGTCGGCGGAGAGGCGGACGTAGGTGGGGCGGACCCCGCGCCAGGCCTCGGGCCGGATCAGCGCGGCCGGTTCGAGGACGGCGTGGTTCTCGTCCGCGTCGAGCGTGTCGAGGAAGTGGCGGAAGAGGGGGTCGGGGGCGTCGGCCATGATGGCGGCCTTCAGCGCGGCGAAGGCCTCCGGGTCGGCGTGGGCGCGGCGCCAGTCGAGGCGGACGACGCCGGGGTCGCCGGCCGGCGTCTCGTAGGGGACGGCGACGCGGGCCGCGGCGGCGTCGAGCAGGTTGTCGTCGGCGACGTCCCACGGCTCGGTGAGCATGGCGGGGTCCGCGAGGCACAGCGCCGAGAGGTACACGACCCGGTCGACGAGTGCGGGGGCGGCGTTGACGACGGCGGTGAGGGTGAGACCGCCCAGGCTGTTGCCGGCGAGGACCACCGGGCCGTGGGCGGCGAGCCGGCGCAGGACGCCGACGACGTGCCTGACGTTGTCGGCGAGGGTGGCCCCGCTCATCGGGGAGGGCTCGTGGGTGAGGGCGGTGCGGTCCGCACCGGGCCGGTGGTAGGCGGCGGGTCCGGTGGCCGAGTCGCCGTGACCGGGCAGGTCGACGGCGTACGAGCGGTGCCCGCGCAGGGCCAGCTCGTTGCGGAGCGGGGTCCAGGCACGGGCGTTGCTGGAACCGCCGTGCACGAACACGAAGGTGGGGCGCTGGTCTGAGCGCATGGGAGGGTTCCTCGTCATCCTGAGGCGAAAGGGTGGACGCGTGGACCCCGGGACCGGCGGACGCGAAGGCGGGCGAAAGCACGCGGGAGCGCGCATGCTCGCGGAGACGCGGAAGCCCGCGGGCATGCGAGGGCGCGCGGGAACGCACCGGGAAGCACCCGTGGCGGGCACGCGGACGGGCCGGAGCCGTGGTCAGCGCGCGGAACGGAGCCGGTTCGCCCGGAAGTTCGGGATGACGGAGCACATGGGCCCGACCGTAACAGCCCTCCGCCGCCTCCGGCCACGCCTTTCCGGGCCGGTGACGCGTCCCAGGAGGCAGCCGGGGCGGGCAAGGAGCCGGCCGAGGCGCGGGGCGTCGTCCGCGACGCCGGCTTCGCCCCGGACCGCTCCGCCCGAAGGCGGCCCCTGGCCCCGGGAGGGCGCTCCGCCGGCGGCGTTCAGAGCGGGGTCGCCGCCTTGAGGACCGCGTAGAGCGTCAGCGCCGAGTTGGCCGAGGAGAGCGCCGAGACGGTGACGCCGACGACCGCGCCCCACAGGGCGAGGCCGACGGCGGTGCCGGCCGGCGGCCAGGCGCGCGGGGACGGCGGGGGCGCCAGGAGCGCGGCCACCCGGCGCGGCACGGGCCCGGCGACGGCGAAGCCCGGCAGGACCGCGGGCCGGGCACCACCGGAGGCCAGCGCCGCCCGCCCGATGGCCCGCGCCACCACGCGCCGGCTGCCGACCCGGACGGCCGCCTCCTCGTCCGCCCATCGCTCCGCCGAGTACGTGACGGCCGTCCGCAGCGGGCGCAGGAACGGATTGGCCGCGGCGGCGAGGCGCGTCACGAGCAGCAGCCGGTCGTGCCGCCCCGTCAGATGGGCCCGCTCGTGGGCGAAGAGGGCCCGCCGCTCGGCCGCTCCGAGCCGGGCGAGCATGCCCCGGCTGACCACGATCCGCCCCCGGGAGCGGCGCGTCGGCGCCGGCAGGGCGTACGCGTACGGCTCGGGGTCCGGCAGCACCGCGACCGGCGTGTCCGGCAGTCCGGCGAGCGCGCGGGCGGCCCGCCGGCGGACACTGCGGTGGCGCAGCAGCACCCGGCCGCAGACCGCGACCAGCGCGAGGAGCGCCGGGATCGCCGCCCGGCCCGCGATCTCGTCGTAGGGGACGGCGGCCCGCACCTCGGGGTCCGACCAGGCGTCCGGCAGCGGGTTGCCGGGCAGCTGGGCGGTGCCCACGACCATGAGGAGGGCGAGGCAGAGCGTGCTGCAGACGGCGAGCACGGCGGCGACGGCGGTGAGCAGCCGGGTCGCGGAGCGCGGGTGGAGGTGGTGTTCGGCGAGGCGCGCGACGGGCCAGGCGGTCAGCGGCAGCACGAGCGGCAGGAAGACGAAGACGCCCACGGGGTCAGTCCTCCCCCTCCGCTTCCTCCGCCGGTCTCTCCGCCGCTCGCTTCACGGAGTCCTCGCCCGGATCCTCCATCGATTCCTCCGCCGGCTCCTCCGCCCGGGCCAGCAGCTCGCGCAGGAGCTGCTCGTCGGAGGCGGGGAGGGTGGTGACGAAGCGGGTGAGGACGGCCTGGCGGTCGCCCTCGCCGTCGAGGAGCCGGCGCATGCGGAGCGCGGCGAGCCCGGCCTCGTCGGCGACGGCGGTCCACTCGAAGGAGCGGCCGGTGCGCTCGCGGGCGACGGCGCCCTTGGCATGGAGGCGGGTGAGGATGGTGATGACGGTGGTGTACGCGAGGTCTCCACCGAGCCGTTCCCGCACCCCGCCCGCGGTGACCGGTCCCCCGGCGGCGTGGACCGCCGCGAGGACCTGCGCCTCCAGCTCGCCCTGCCCGCGCCGGCGCGTGCCGCCGCCTTCCGCCGCTTCGGCGTCCCTCTTCTTCACCGCTCGTCCGCCTTCCCGTTCCCGGCCGCTCGTCCGCGCCACCCGGGTGCCGTTCATCGTTCGGGGGGCGACCCTACCCCGTTCTTCTACGTCCCTGTAGATTGACGCGGGTAGGACCCCCGTCCCGTCCCCGCCAGGAGTGTCATTCCATGTTCGGTCTGAGCGAGATCGCGATCCTGCTGGTCGTCGTCGCCCTGGTGGTCGGCGCGAAGAAGCTCCCGGAGCTCGCCCGCAACGCCGGCAAGGCCGCGCGGATCCTCAAGGCCGAGGCGCGGGAGATGAAGGCCGACGGCACCCGACGGGAGCCGGCGGCCACGTACACGATCAGGGAGACCCCGGCCCAGACCCAGACCCAGGCCCAGGCCCCGGCCGCCGCCGAGAAGCACTGACGAGAAGCACCGACCGGAGACGCCGCCTCCCGGCGTCAGGCTCCGGGGAGCGGCTCCGCGACCGAGGCCAGGTAGCGGGCGTACTCGTCGAGCGCGGCCAGCGCCTGCTCGTCGTCGCGGTCGATCAGCCACGTGAGGGTCAGGCCGTCGAGGACGCCGAGGCCGTGCCGGGCGAGGACCGCCGGGTCGACGGTCCAGGCGAGGCCGGCCGCGCGGGCCATCGACTCCAGGTAGGCGCGGTTCACGTCCAGGTAGTGCCGGTACTGACGGCGGGCCAGGTCGGCGAGGCCGGGGCGGCGCAGCGCGTACTGGGTGACCTCGTACGTGATCAGGTGCTCGTCCGGGCGGGCCAGGACCTGCTCCCAGTAGGCGCGGAGCACGGCGCGGACCTTCTCGAAGGGGGTGGCGTCCTCGGGGTGCGCGAGGTCCGCGGGCGGCAGGTTCCGCTCCATGATCCGCTCGATCACGGTCTGGAGCAGCTCCTCCTTGGAACGGAAGCAGTAGTGGAAGGCGCCGAGCGGCACCCCGGCCTCGGTGACCACGGCCCGGGTGGTGGTCTGGTCGACCCCGTCGCGGATCATGACCCGGATCGCCGCCTCGGCCAGCTGCTCGCGGCGCTCGGCGGCGGAGAGTCGGGGCATGGCGCGGGCTCCTCGGATGTCGTGCGGGCGGGCCCGGGGGTGGCGGGCCGGGTCAAGGTACCGCAGGGGGCGCGGCGGGATCCCGGTCCCGCCGCCTACAGGAAGGCCATGCCCTCGCCGCGGTAGGTGGGGACGGCGTCGACGATCCGGTCGTGCTCGACGAGGTGGAGGGTGTCGACGCGCTCGCACAGCTCGCCCGCCTTGGCGTGCCGGAACCAGACGCGGTCGCCGACCCGGAGGGTGTCGGCCGCCGGTCCGGTCAGCGGGGTCTGCACCTCGCCCGCGCCCTCGGCGCCGAGCATCCGCAGCCCGGCCGGGTGGACGGGGACGGGGAGCCGGTCGGGGCCGGGCGCGCCGGAGGCCGTCCAGCCGCCGCCGAGGACGGTGACGTGGCCGGGGGCGGGGCGGCGGACGACGGCGAGCGCGAAGAAGGCGGCGGGCAGCGGGCTGAAGCCCCGGTAGTGGTCGAAGAGCGCGGGGGCGTAGAGCCCGGACCCGGCGCCGAGTTCGGTGACGGCGGGCTCGGCGGAGGTGGACTCCAGGCTGCCGGTGCCGCCGCCGTTCACGAACTCCAGCGGCGCCACCTCCCGTACGGCGCGGACGGCGGCGGCCCGGCGGGCGCGCAGCTCGCGGGCGGAGAGCCGCTGGACCGCGCGGACGGCGGTGCGCATCGGCCGGGCCTGGGTCGGCTGGGCGTCGCCGACGCCCGCGATCTGGCCCTCGTACGCCATGACGCCGACGAGCCGCAGCCGCGGGCGGGCGGTGACGGCGCGGGCGAGGGCCGCGGCCTGCGCGGGGGCGTGCAGCGGGGAGCGGCGCATGCCGAGGTGGACGCGGCCGCCGAGCAGCCGCAGGGAGGCGTCGAGGTCGAGGCAGACCCGCACGGGCGGCCCCGAGGGGCCGATGGCCGTGGTGAGGAGGTCGAGTTGTTCGGGCGAGTCGACCATGACGGTGACCCGGGCGGCGGTGTCCTCGTCGGCGGCGAGGCGGCGGAGCGCGTCGGTGTCGGCGGTGGGGTAGCCGACGAGGACGTCGGCGGCGGGGTTCCGGGCGGCGAGCCAGAGGGCTTCGGGGAGGGTGAAGGCGAGGACGCCGGAGAAGCCGGGGCGGGCGAGGACGTCGTCGATGAGGGCGCGGCAGCGGAGCGACTTGCTGGCGAGGCGGATCGGTTTGCCGCCGGCGCGGCGGGCCATCTGGGCGGCGTTGGCGCGCAGGGCGCCCAGGTCGACGACGGCGAAGGGCGGTTGGAGGCCGGAGGTCGCCTTCTCCAGGTCGGCGAAGCCGGCGGGGCGCGGGGCGGGCTCAGCGGCTGCGGCGTCGGGGCGGGCGCTTGCCATGGTGGGCGGCCTTTCGTGGACCTGTTCGGGGACCTGCGGACCCGTCCGGGAACCTGCGGACCCGTTCGGGGACCCGCTCGGGGAGCGTGCGCGGCTTCTCCGGAACCGGTGGCGACGCCGCCACGGTCTCTTGGTCGTCCGTCCAAGTCAAGACTCCCCGACCCTTGACTTGGACGCTTGTCCAAGTTCACCCTTCCGGACAGCGAGAACCGGCGGTAACCCGCCACCGCCCCGGGGGAAAGCTCCCCGGACGCCCCGCCCGACCGCCCGCCCCGAAGGGACCGCCCGGCATGAGCAGCAGCGAGAACGGCGCCGTCTGGCGCAACTGGGCCGGGAACGAGGAGGCCCGCCCCCGGCGCGTGCTGCGCCCGGCGAGCACCGAGGAGGTCGCCGCGGCCGTGCGGGACGCCGTACGGGACGGACTGCGGGTCAAGGCGATCGGCGCGGGCCACTCCTTCAGCGGGGTCGCCGTCGCCCCCGGCGTCCAGCTCCGCCTCGACCGGCTCGACGCGGCCTTCTCCGTGGACGCGGAGAGCGGTCTCGTCACCGTCGGGGCCGGCATGCCGCTGTGGAGACTGAACCCGCTGCTCGCCTCGCACGGCCTGGCCCTGGAGAACATGGGCGACATCGACCGTCAGACGGTCTCGGGCGCGATCTCCACCGGCACCCACGGCTCCGGCGTCCGCTTCGGCGGCATCGCCACCCAGGTGCGGGCGCTCGAACTCGTGCTGGCCGACGGGTCGGTGACGACCTGTTCGGAGACGGAGCGGCCGGAGCTCTTCGCGGCGGCCCGGGTCGGTCTCGGGGCGCTCGGCGTCATCACCCGGGTCACCCTCCAGACCGTCCCGCTGTACGCCCTGCACGCCCGGGACGTCTCGACGCCGGTGGCCGAGACCCTCGGCCGGCTCGACGAACTCGTCGCGGAGAACGACCACTTCGAGTTCTTCTGGTTCCCGCACAGCGAGACCACGCTCACCCGCCGCTTTCGCCGGCTGCCCGGCGACACCCCCCTCTCCCCCCTGGGGGGCCTCTCCCGGCGCCTGGACGAGGCCGTGAGCGGCCCCGGCTTCGAGGCGCTGAACCGGCTCGGCACCCGGGTGCCCCGCCTGGTGCCGCCGATCACCCGCTTCGCCGCGCGCGCGATGTCCTCCCGGACCTGGACGGACCACGCGTACCGGATCTTCGCCTCGGTGCGCGACGTCCGCTTCCACGAGGGCGAGTTCGCGATCCCCCGCGCCCACGCGACCGAGGCGCTGCGCGAGCTGCGGAAGTGGATCGACGCCCACGGGGAACCGGTGTCGTTCCCGCTGGAGGTCCGCTTCGCCGCAGCCGACGACATCTGGCTCTCCACCGCGCAGGGCCGGGAGAGCTGCTACATCGCCTTCCACCAGTACCACCGGATGCCGTACCGCCGGTACTTCGACGCCTGCCAGCGGATCCTCGGCTCCTACGGCGGCCGCCCGCACTGGGGCAAGATGCACGACCTGGGCGCGGAGGACCTGCGTCCGCTCTACCCGCGCTTCGACGACTTCGTGGCCCTCCGCGACTCCCTCGACCCCTCCGGCGTCCTCTCCAATCCGTACCTCGACCGGGTCCTCGGCGCACCTCCGGGGGCGGGCTGACGGCACGGCCGGGCGGTGGCACACTGGCCCGGTCTGCCGAAGGAGTACCACCGTGTCCGTGATCCAGCGTCTGCGCACCGCCGTCCGCCGGACCTATCGCCGCACCGTGGACCTGAGCCACCCGGCGCGCTCGCCGCTCGGCAGCGCGGTCGTCAACTGCGTGGTGTACGCCGACGGCGTGCGGCGCACCGTCCGGGGCGGGGGCGCGGAGGAGGCGCTGCGCCACGTGCGGCGCACCGGCGACGGCTTCGTGTGGATCGGCCTGCACGAGCCGGCCGAGAAGGAGCTGACGGTCCTCGCGGAGCTCTTCGGACTGCACCCGCTGGCGGTCGAGGACGCCGTCCACGCCCATCAGCGCCCCAAGATCGAGGAGTACGACGGGGTGCTGTTCGCCGTCCTGAAGACGGTCCGGTACGTCGAGCACGAGGAACTGACCGCCACCAGCGAGGTGGTGGAGACCGGTGAGCTGATGGCCTTCGTCGGTCCCGACTTCGTCATCACCGTCCGGCACGGCGGGCACGGCTCCCTCGGCCCGCTGCGCGAGGCCCTGGAGGAGCTGCCCGAGCAGCTGGCCAAGGGCCCGTCGGCGGTGCTGCACGCCGTCGTCGACCACGTGGTGGACGACTACCTGGCCGTGGCGGACGCCGTGCAGACCGACCTCGACGCGATCGAGAACGCGGTCTTCTCCTCGCAGACCGACCGCCGCGACGCGGGCCGGATCTACCAGCTCAAGCGGGAGCTGCTCGAACTGCGCCGGGCCGTCGCCCCGCTCGCCCGCCCGCTGACGGCCCTGGCGACCCGGCCGATGCCGCTGGTGGACCCGGAGATCCGGGCGTACTTCCGGGACGTCACCGACCACCTCTCGCGGGTGACCGAGCAGATCGCCTCGTACGACACCCTGCTCGACTCGGTGCTGCAGGCGCACCTGGCGCAGGTGACGGTGGCGCAGAACGAGGACATGCGGAAGATCACCGCGTGGGCGGCGATCGTCGCCGTGCCGACCATGGTCTGCGGCGTCTACGGCATGAACTTCGAGCACATGCCGGAGCTGCGCTGGACCTACGGCTACCCGGTGGTCCTCGGGGTGATCGCGATCGCCTGTTACGTCATCCACCGGGGCTTCCGGCGCAACGGCTGGCTCTGAACGGGGTCGCCCCGTCCGCGTCGGCCGTCTTCGTCGCCGTCTTGGCCACCGTCTTGGTCGTCGACTCCGTCCGCGGGGACGAGCGGACCCGGCGACGGCGCGAGCTCATCGCGGACCCGGTCCGCACCCGCCGGGAACTCGCGGCCGCCGAGCGGGGCACGGTCCTGTCGGCCGCGGTCCCCCGGCCGCGCCCCGACCGGCTCGCCCCGGGTCAGCCGGCGGGCGCGCCGCCCGGGTGGGCGACCCGCGCGGTGATGCGGGCGATCCGGCGCGCGGACTCCTCGGGCGGCGCGACCGGCTGGACGATGTGGCTGACGGTGAGCCGCACGATGGTCTCGACCGCGAGCCCCCGCGACTCCTCGTCCACGTCGGGCCAGGCCTCGACGGCGTACGCGTCGAGCAGGGTCATCGCGGTCCCGAAGACCGGCTCGGTGCGGGTGGTGAGGTACGCGAGGAGATCGGCGTCGGCCCCGCCCCGCGCGGCCAGCAGCACGCTCTTGATCAGCGGATTGTCGACGGCCTGCTGGAGCGTGTACTCCACCCCCGCCCGCGCGGCCCCCTCCAGGCTTCCCCGGTGCGCGTCCAGCTCCCGCCGGATCCCCACCAGGAACCGCTCCAGCTCGCGCCGCACGAGCGCGCCGCCGATCGCCTCCTTGGAGCCGAACTCGTTGTAGAGCGTCTGCCGGCTGATCCCCGCGGCCCGCGCGATCGCGGTCATCCGCAGCACGCCCCATCCGTCGGCCGCCACGAGTCCATGGGCGGCATCGAGCACCTGCTCCCGGAGCAGGGACCGCACACTCTCACGGAAACTGGTCATCGTGCCCCCACCTTAGACGCGCCGTGCGGTCGCGGAGGTGACGGACTATGTCCGTTCCGCGCGCTCGGCGAGAACTCGCCGGTACCAGCCCAGATGGCGGGGGAAGACGGCGGTGAAGCCGGGGCCGGGGCCGCGGCCGAAGTCGGTCCAGGGGCGTTCGTCGGCGAACCAGTGGTCGAGGCCGAACATCTCCAGGTGGTGGGCGGCCAGCGGGTTCCCGGCCAGCAGCGCCCTGGCCTCCTCGAACTCCACGACGGGGCCCCGGGCTTCCCGCACCGGCTCCGGGAGCAGGGGCTCGACGGCGGCGAGCAGCTCCTCGTCGGAGACCGGGTCCGGGTGGGCGAGGTAGTACGCGCCGGGCCTGGTCGCCGGGGAGAGCGCCGCGCCGACCAGGGCGCCCGCCAGGCTCTCCACCTCGATGAGCGAGTGCAGCGAGCCGTTTCCGGCCAGCGGCCCGGGCAGCGCCCCGAGCAGCGTCAGGATCCCGGGGACGACCTGCCGGTCCCCGGTCCCGTAGACCAGGTGCGGGCGCAGCACGGTGCCGCCGGCGTCGAGGACGTGCCGCTCCCCGGCGGCGCGGGTCCGGCTGGTCGCGGACACCGGGGCGAGCGGGAGGGTGTCCGGCGCGGCGGCGCGGAACGGGCCCCGGCCGTGGACGGAGGCGGTGCTGAGGGAGACGATCCGGCCGGCTCCGGCCCGGCGGGCGGCGTCGACGAGGTCGCGGGTGCCGTGCTCGTTGACGGCCCGCAGCAGCTCCTCCTCGCCGCCGATCGCGGAGGCGCAGTGGATGACGGCGTCGACCCCTTCGCAGGCCCGGCGCAGGCTCTCGGCGTCGCGGACGTCGCCCTGGACGGTCTCGACGACGGGCCCGCCGCCGGCGGTGCCCGGGTGGGCGGCCGGGGCCGCGTCCGGGTCCCTGACGAGCAGGCGCACCCGGTCGAGGTCGGGGTGCGCGGCGGCCGCGGCGGCGACCCGGCCGCCGATGAAGCCGGTGGCGCCGGTGACGAGGAGGCGGGTTCCCATGACGTTCTTCCGGTGAGAGGGGGTGGACGCGGCCGGACCGGCGGTCAGCCGGCGAGCCGGCGGTCGACGTCGGCGAGTGCGACGGCGCCGGTCGGCGAGGAGAAGGTGCAGGCGAAGACGGACCGGCCGTCCTGGCGGCCGGAGACCCGCACGGCGTACGTCTCGGGGTCCGGGGCGGGGACGACCTCGGCCGTGATCCAGCACGGGGTGTCGAGCTCGACGTACCGGTGGAAGGAGACGTTCATCACCGAGGGGAAGAACTTCTCCGAGCCGACCGTGGCGTGCGCCGCCTGGCGGGCCGCCTCCAGGAGCAGCATGCCGGGGACGTGGTCGTTGGGGCGGCGGAAGAGCGTGCGGTGGCCGGTGTCGATCCGCAGCTGCCACTGACCGGGCAGGGGGCCCGCGCCGAGGACGACGTCCTCGGGCCGCTCCCGGCCCACGGTCTGGGGGTCGATGCCGGGTATCAGCGGCACCGGGCGGCCGAGGAGGGCCAGCTGGGGGCCGCGGATCCGGCGGTACGCGGCGGCGGAGGTGCAGCTCGCCACGCCCCGCCCGGTCGCCACGAGGCGTCCGTCCCGGGTGAGGACCGTGGTGGTGCGCAGCGCCCGCAGCCCCCGGCCCCGGCCGCGCACGTCGGAGAGGATCACGTCGACGGTGAGGTCCGCGTCGCCGTCCTCGATCAGGAGCGCGTCGGGCTCGGCGTCGTAGGAGAGGTCCCAGAGGACGAACTGCGACTCGACCGGGACGCCGTACTCGGCGTGGGCGATGAGCATCGTCGCCTGGCGTATGGTCTCCGCGACCAGAATCGGATCGTGCCGGTCGCCAGCGACCGGGGAGAAGAAGGGATGCTCGGTGGACCAGGCGGCGGAGACGGAGAATCGATTCTCCGCGAGCTGCTTCCAACCGGTGGGGATGATGTCCAGGGGATCGTGCCGATGGACGAACTCTCCCGGGACCGTCGTCCCCGTCGTCTCCCTGAGTGGATTGCGCCGGTCCATGTTTCCCCCTGTGACCCTTCCCCCCGGGCGTCGTACCCGGCCCGGCGTAGGGTACGTACGGTCCGGTTTCTTTTTCAATGCTTCACGTCACATGGCGAAAGCACACAGTGAGACAGCGGGAGGGCCCTGTGGCGCAACAAGCGCGTGCCATCCGAACACGACGGACGATCCTCGAAGCAGCCGCCACCGTCTTCGCGGAGCGCGGATACGAGCGGGCCACCGTCGGGGAGATCCTCGCGCGCGCCGGAGTGACCAAGGGTGCGTTGTATTTCCACTTTGCATCCAAGGAAGAGGTCGCCATGGGCGTCCTCGACGCCCAGCTGCTCGACGAGCCGCTCACTCCGCAGGAGGTCAAGCTCCAAGAGCTCATAGACCAGGGCTTCCTGCTGGCCCACCGCCTCCAGCACGACCCGCTGGTGCAGGCGAGCGTCGCGCTCGCGCTGGACAGTGGGGCGGTGAGTGTCAACCGCGCGATCCCGTTCCAGGCCTGGGTCGACCAGGTCTCGGACATCCTCACCGTGGCGCGGGCGCGCGGCGAGCTGCTCCGCCACGTGAACGTGACGGACACGGCCGAGCTGTTCTCCGGCGCCTTCACCGGGATCCAGACGATGTCCGCGGTGCTGTGCGATCGCAATGATCTTCCGCATCGGACGACGGTGCTGATGAAACACCTGATCCCGTCGATATGTACGCCGTCGATCCTGCTGGAGCTGGACATGAGCGCCGAGCGGGCGCGCGCCCTCGCGGCCGAGTACGAGGCCGGCCGGCACCGTCGGGACGACGTCCCGGCCGACGTCCACGCCTGACCCGAGCGTCCACAGAAACATACCGACCGGTCTTGTAAGCGCCCCGACGGCCCTCCGCCGCCGGGGCGCTCTGGCGTCATGGCACTGAGTGTGTTTTGCTGAGGGTACTCAGTGCCACACGCATTCCAGGGAGCTCGACAGCATGGGCAAGGACTTCGACCTGTACCGGACGTCGGAGGAGCACGAGATGCTCCGGGAGTCGGTGCGTGCGCTGGCGGAGGCGAAGATCGCTCCGTTCGCGGCGGCGGTGGACGAGGAGGGGCGTTTCCCGCAGGAGGCCCTGGACGCGCTGGTCGCCAACGATCTGCACGCGGTGCACGTGCCGGAGGCGTACGGGGGTGCGGGCGCGGACGCGCTGGCGACGGTGATCGTGATCGAGGAGGTCGCGCGGGCGTGTGGT
>NZ_JBIBJV010000005.1:0-588404 GCF_042958885.1 Streptomyces sp. NPDC007945 | reverse complement strand
CGTCGGCGACGAGGTCGCGGACGATCTCCCACAGGGTGTGGCGGGAGCGGGGGTCGAGGCCGGTGGTGGGTTCGTCGAGGAAGATGACGCGGGGGCTGCCGACGAGGGTCATGGCGATGTCGAGGCGGCGTTTCATGCCGCCGGAGTAGGTGGAGGCGGGTCTGCCGGCGGCGTGGGTGAGGTCGAGGCGTTCGAGGAGTTCGGTGGCGGTGCGGCGGCCTTGGGGTCGGGGGAGGTGGTGGAGGTCGGCCATGAGGAGCATGTTCTCCAGGCCGGTGATGAGTCCGTCGACGGCGGAGAACTGTCCGGTGACGCCGATGGCGGCGCGGACGCGGTGGCCGTCGGTGGTGAGGTCGTGTCCGGCGACGGTGGCCCGTCCGGCGTCGGCGGCGACGAGGGTGGAGAGGATCTTCACGGCGGTGGTCTTGCCCGCGCCGTTCGGACCCAGCAGCGCGAAGACGGAACCGGCCGGGACGTGGAGGTCGACGCCGTCGAGCACGACCTTGTCGCCGTACGACTTCTTCAGGCCGGCGGCGGTGATGGCGGCGGGTGCGGGATGAGCGCCGCCCTGGTTCGGGAGCGGTGAATTGGGCGTGGGCATGACAGGCGAGGGCATGGAGGCCTCCGGTCGGAGTCTGGGATGGGGGGGCCGCCGAGGCGGTCCGGGTCGCGCGCCGCGGCCGCCCCTGGGCGGTGCCGGAGAGGGGTCCGCCGGGCCGGGCCGGGGATCGCCGTAGGAGGCAGGGCGCGGCTGGTGGCTGCGCCGTGTTCGGGAACGAGGTCGAGTGGCCGGGCGGTGGCCGTCCCGGTGCGGGCAGGGCCGGGAGCCGCGTACGGCGCCCGGGGCGGGCCCGGTCGGATGAGGTGCCGTGCGTCGTCGGCCGCCCCGCCGACGGGCGCGGGGTCAGGGGCGGGCGTGGCGGATGTCGATGTTTCCGTGCCGGGTGCGGGCGTGGACCTTGACGGTCTCCTCCGTCGCCTCGGGGGCGTCGGAGGCCGCCAGGCCGTTGCGTACCTGCCCGCTGCCGGAGACGGCGTCGAGCCACGCGGCAGTGCCCTCGCGGATGCCGACGGCGATGGCACCGTAATTCGTCTCCAGCCGCACCGTCCCACGGGCGACCTCGCCGACGCGGACCGTGCCGTGGGCCGTGGTCGCGGTGACCGAGTCCTCCGCGCGGTCCACCGTGATGTCGCCGTGCGCCCCGCTCACGCGCAGCTCGCCGGTGACCGCGCCGACCGTCGTGGTGCCGGCCGAGTTCTTCAGGACGGCCGGGCCGTCGACGAAACCGACGCGCACGCTGCCGGAGCTGGTGGTGATCTCGGCCGCCCCTTCGACGCGGTCCACGGTGATGGAGCCGTGCGAGGCGGTGAGGTGCAGCGGGCCGGTGGTGTCGAACCGGGCGTCGCCGGAGGAGGTCTTCACCCGGACCTCGCCGAACCGGCCCTCGCCCAGGACCTGGGTCCAGGCGCCGTCGACCTCGACCCGGGAGCCGGCCGGCAGCTCCACCGTCACGTCCACGATCCCGGTGCGGCCGAAGAGGTTCGACTTGGGCGTCCGCACGGTCAGCGTGCCGTTGGCGTACGACACCTCGGTCTGGGCCGCCGTCCGTACGTCCAGGTCCTTCTTCGGATTGCGTGGCGCCACCGTGACCACCGTGTCCGCACGGTCGCCGGCGACGAACTGGAGGGAACCGGCCTCGACGCGGGTCAGGGCCGAGATCGCTGCGGGAGTGTCGAAAGAAGGCATGGCTGTCCCGTCCTCTTGGGTCTCTGGAACGTCCCCGCTGGTGGGACGCGAATGGGGTGGAGTGGAGTGGAACGCGGATGCCGGGCGGGCTACCGCACCCAGCCCGTGATGCTCTGCCCGACGGACCGGGGCCGCTCCGCCGTGCGCGGGCGGGTCGCGCCGCCGCCGTCGAGCGCCGACGACACGGCGCGTACCAGCCAGGCGTTCACCGACAGGCCCTCGCGGCTCGCGGCCTCCTCGGCCCGCGCCTTGAGGTGGGCCGGGAGCCGCAGGTTCACCCGGGCGACCGCGCCCTCCTCCGCTTCGGGGAGCGGCGGGGCCGGGGGCGGCCCGGCGGGCTCCGACGGCTCCACGGGCGCCGTGCCGCTGTCGGTCGGCGGCCGCGTCACCACGAAGTCCGGGTCGAGACCCCGGAGCCGTACGTCGACCGAGCCGGGGGCGAGCTCGCGGGTGATCTCGTCCGTCGCCGCGGAGAGCACGTTGAGCATGGTGAGACGGGCCGCCGACTCCAGCGGGGCGGTGAGCCGCTCCGCCAGCTCGCGGGCCGCGTCGCCACCGGCTTCGGCGGCCACCGCCAGTTCGCGGCGGAGGGTGTCGACATACGGGGTGAGGTCCATGACGCCATCATGGCACCATCGTGGCGCTACATGCAACCCCTTGTGGCGTCACGTGGTGTCGCGTGGCGCTGAAATGGCGCCGCAATGGTGCCGGATGGCGTCAGTGGTGCCACAGGTGGCGTCGGATGGCGCCAGTGGTGCCGCAGGTGTGTCGGGTGGCGCGTGGGTGGTGCCGCGAGGTGCGCGGGTGAGTTCGCCAGGGTCCGCTTCCGCGTCCGGCGGGTGCCCCGCCGCGCCCTCGCCCATACCGTCAACTCCCCTACGCTCGCGGATGGTTGACGGAAGGTCTGGACCAATCTACGGTCTCCTGAAGCGCGCGCCACGCCCCGGACCGCCCCCACGTCCCAAGGAGCATCCGCATGCCAGGCTCACGGATCGTCCGCGCCCTCGGAGCGGGCCTCGCGGCCCTGCTCGCCGCCGTCGCGGCCGTCCCCTCCCAGGCCGCCGCCACCCCCACCCCGACCGCCCACTCCGCCGACACCTGCGCCCTCAAGCCCCGTCCCGCCGGCAAGGTCCTCCAGGGCTACTGGGAGAACTGGGACGGCGCCGCCAACGGCGTCCACCCTCCCTTCGGGTGGGCCCCGATCGACGACCCCCGGTTCGCCGCCCACGGGTACAACGTCATCAACACCGCCTTCCCCGTGATCCGCTCCGACGGAACCGTGCTGTGGGAGGACGGCATGGACAACACCGTCAAGGTCGCCACCCCCGCGGAGATGTGCCGCGCCAAGGCCGCGGGCGCCACCATCCTCATGTCCATCGGCGGTGCCGCCGCCGGCATCGACCTCAGCTCCGCGGCCGTCGCGGACCGCTTCGTCGCGACGATCGTGCCGATCCTCCAGCGGTACAACTTCGACGGCATCGACATCGACATCGAGACCGGTCTCGTCGGCAGCGGCAGCATCACCACCCTCTCCGCCTCCCAGGCCAACCTCGTCCGGATCATCGACGGCGTCCTCGCCCGCATGCCCGCGGGCTTCGGGCTGACGATGGCGCCCGAGACCGCGTACGTCACCGGCGGCAGCGTCGCGTACGGCTCGATCTGGGGCGCGTACCTGCCGATCGTGAAGAAGTACGCCGACAACGGGCGCCTGTGGTGGCTGAACATGCAGTACTACAACGGCAGCATGTACGGCTGTTCCGGCGACTCCTACTCCGCCGGCACCGTCGCCGGGTTCACCGCGCAGACCGACTGCCTCGACCGCGGTCTCGTCATCCAGGGCACCACGATCCGGGTCCCGTACGACAAGCAGGTCCCCGGCCTGCCCGCGCAACCCGGGGCGGGCGGCGGCTACATGGCGCCCTCGCTCGTGGCCCAGGCCTGGAACCACTACGGCGGCAAGCTGAAGGGCCTGATGACCTGGTCGGCCAACTGGGACGGTTCGAAGAACTGGACCTTCGGCGACAACGTCAAACGACTCCAGGGCCGTTAGCGGCACGCCGACGGGCGCACCCCGTCCCGTCGGCGCGCGCACCGCCTCCCCCCGGCGGGCGCACCGCGTCCCGTCGGCCGCGCACCGGTCGGGCGTGTACCGCGTCCGCTACGCCCCTCGCGTGTTACCCGCGGGTACGCCATCATGGCGGCAGCAGGTGACCACGACCGATCCCGGGGGCTGAGGCAGCGGTGAGCGACGACGAGCGGAACACGGTGCACGCCTTCCGGGACGACTCCCTCGGGGAGCACGACGCCGTCGGACTCGCGGAGGCGATCCGACGGCGCGAGGTGAGTCCCGCCGAGGCCGCCCGGGACGCGGCCGCCCGGCTCCATGCGGTCGCCGGGCTCCACGCGGTGCAGACCCTGCTCGACCCTTCCCCGGGCTCTCCCCTTCGTTCCAGCGAGGCGAGGCCCCGAGCCCTCGGCGGCGGGAACGGCGGGGCCTTCGCCGGGGTCCCCACCCTCGTCCAGGACAACACCGACTTCGCCGGGCTGCCCACCGGCCACGGCAGCGCCGCCTTCACGCCCCGGCCCGCCCGCCGGCACGCGCCCTTCGTCCGGCAGTTCCTGAGCACCGGCGTCACCGTCCTCGGCAAGAGCCGGCTGCCGGAGTTCGGCTTCAGTCCCGCCACCGAGTACGAGAACGCCGAGCCGGTCCGCAACCCCTGGCACACCGGACACTCCTCCGGCGGATCCTCCGGAGGCGCCGCGGCGCTCGTCGCCGCCGGAGCCGTACCCCTCGCGCACGCCAACGACGGCGGCGGCTCCATCAGGATCCCCGCCGCCTGCTGCGGACTCGTCGGCCTCAAGCCCACCCGGGGCCGGGTCGTCGGCAACGACCAGAGCCGGCACCTGCCCGTCGACCTCGTCGCCGACGGCGTCGTCACCCGCACGGTCCGCGACTCCGCCGCCTTCCTCGCCGCCGCCGAACGCTACCGGCGCAACCCGAAGCTGCCGCCCGTCGGACTCGTCGAGGGGCCCTCGGACCGCCGCCTGCGCATCGGCTTCCTGCTCGACTCGCCGAACGGCGTCACGTGCGACGACGACACCCGCGCGGCCGTCACCGAGACCGCCGTGACGCTCCGGGGCCTCGGCCACACCGTCGAGCCCGTCACCATGGACCTCGACCCCCGCTTCACCGGCGACTTCCTCACCTACTGGGGCATGCTCTCCTTCCTCCTCGGCGCCACCGGCCGCACCTTCGCCCCCGACTTCGACCGCCACCGCATGGACGGGCTGAGCCGGGGGCTGCGGGAGGAGTACGTGAAACGGTGGCGGGACACCCCGGGCGTGCTGCGCCGGCTGCGACGCACCAAGGAGGCGTACGCCGCCGCGCTGCGCGGTCTCGACCTCGTCCTCACCCCGGTCCTCGCCCACACCACGCCGCCGATCGGGCACCTCAGCCCCGCGGTCCCGTACGAGGTCCTCGTCGAGCGCATCCTCGCGTACGTCGCCTACACCCCGGTCGACAACGTGGTCGGCACCCCGTCGATCTCGCTGCCCAGCGCCCGCACCACCGCCGACGGCCTGCCGGTCGGCGTCCTCCTCTCCGGCCGCCCCGGCAGCGAACGCACCCTCCTGGAGGCCGCGTTCGCCCTGGAGGCCGAGCGGCCCTTCCGGCGCATCCAGGACGCCTGAGGGCCCGGCCCCCGACCGGGTGACGGGCGGCCGGGCGGCGGAGGTTCGGCCCGGCCGTCCGTGCCGGACCCCGCAGAGTGGGGCGCATGAACGTCGACGTCGAGCGGATCACCCACGAGCTGTACGGGCTGCGGCCGTCCGAGTTCACGGCCGCCCGGGACGCCCACGTCGCCGAGGCGCGGCGTGCGAAGGACACGGCGGCCGCGAAGGAGATCGCGGCGCTGCGACGGCCGCCGCTCGCCGTCTGGGCCGCCAACCTGCTGGCCCGTGAACGGCCCGAGGAGGCCGAGCGGTTCCTCGCCCTGGGCGCGGCCCTCCGCGAGGCGCACCGGATGCTCGACGGCGAGCGGCTGCGGGAGGCCGGCGGGCAGCAGCACCGGCTGGTCGCCGCACTCGTCCGCACCGCCGCCGGGCTCGCCGAGGCAGCCGGGCAGCCCCTGAGCGACACGGTCCTCGGCGACGTCGAACGCACCCTCCACGCCGTCCTCGCCCACCCCGACGTCGCGGGACCCTGGTCACGCGGCAGCCTCGCGACCCTCCCGGAGGCCGCGGTCGGCTTCCCCGACGTCTCGCCCGAGGCCCGGCCGCGGCCCGCCGCGGCGCGGGACGAGCAGGGCCCCGAGGACAGCGGGACGGTCGAGGACGGCAGAACCGGAGGGGACCGCAAGACCCGCACGACCCGCGAGACCCGTGCGGCCCGTGAGGCCCGAAAGGCGGAGAACGCCCGCCAAGCGGAGCAGGCACGGGAGGCGGAGAACGCCCGCCAAGCGAAGCAGGCTCGCGCGAAAGAGAAGGCCCGAGAGGCGGAACGGGTTCGGGTGCTCCTCGCGCGGCGGGTGCGGGAGCGGGACGCGGCCCGGGAGGCGGCGGACGCGGCGAAGGCGGCGGCCGAGGAGGCCGCCGGGCGGCTCCGCCGCGCCGAACGCGAGCGGGAGGAGGCCCGCTCGGCCGCCGCCGAGTCCGAGCGCATCGCGGCGGAGGCCGAAACGGCCCTGAGGGCCGCCGAGTCCGCCCTCGACGAGGCGCGCCGCGCCGCCGGAGCCGCCGGGGACGACTCCTGACACGGCGGGTGCGAGGGGATGCGTCAGTCCGGGAAGTGGCAGGCCACCTCCCGGGGTTCGGCCGAAGTCGGCCTGCGCAGGACCGGGCGTTCGGCGCGGCAGATCGGCTGGGCCTTCGGGCAGCGGGGGTGGAAGGTGCAGCCGGGTGGGGGAGCGGCGGGACTGGGCGGGTCGCCCAGGAGGGTGATGCGCTCGCGGGCGCGCTCCGCCGCCGGATCCGGCAGCGGCACGGCGGAGAGCAGGGCCCGGGTGTAGGGATGGGCGGGCGCCTCGTACACGTGCCGCTTGGCGCCGATCTCGACGATGCGGCCGAGGTACATGACCGCCACCCGGTCGCAGACACGTTTCACCACCGACAGGTCGTGGGCGATGAAGAGGTACGCGAGGCCGAGTTCGTCCTGGAGCCGTTCCATCAGGTTGACGATCTGGGCCTGGACGGAGACGTCGAGGGCCGACACCGGCTCGTCGGCGACGACGAGGCGCGGGCCCGTCGCGAGCGCCCGCGCGATGCCGATGCGCTGGGCCTGGCCGCCGGAGAACTCGTGCGGGCGGCGGTCGGCGTGTTCGGGGATGAGGCCGACCAGTTCCATCAGTTCCAGCGCGCGGGTGCGGGCCTCCTCCGCCGTGCTCCCCTGGACGAGGAGGGGGTCGGCGATGATCCGGGCCACCGACTGGCGCGGGTTGAGTGAGGAGTGGGGGTCCTGGAAGACCATCTGGATCTCGCGGCGGAGCGGTTTCATGGCGCGTTGCGAGAGGTGGGCGATGGGGCGGCCGTCGTACTCGACGGAGCCGGCGGTCGGTTCGAGGAGCCGGACGATCGTCCGGCCGGTGGTCGACTTGCCGCAGCCGGACTCGCCGACGAGGCCCAGGGTCTCCCCGGCCGCCAGGTCGAAGCCGACGCCGTCGACGGCGCGCACGGGGGCCGAGCCGCGTCGCCCGCGGAAGGTCATCTCCAGGTCCCGGACCCGCAGCAGCGGCGGCGTACCGGGGGGAGTCGTCGAGCTCACGGGGCGGTCCCTTCGTGGGCGGCGGCCGGGAAGGCGGCGAAGTGGCAGGCGGCGGTGCGGCCGTCGAGCCCGGTGAGCGCCGGGCGTTCGGTCGCGCACCGGTTCCGCTCCTCGGGCGTGCCCGCCGCCGCGCGGGCGCAGCGGGGGGCGAAGGCGCAGCCGGGGGCGGGGTCGAGGAGGGACGGCGGGGTGCCGGGGATGGCGCGGAGCGGTACGTCGTCGGGGTCGTCGAGCCGGGGCAGCGAGTCGAGGAGGCCGCGGGTGTACGGGTGCGAGGGGGCCGCGAACAGGGCGTCGACCGGGGCCTGTTCGGCGGCCCGGCCGCCGTACATGACGAGTACCTCGTGGGCGACGCGGGCCACCACGCCCAGGTCGTGGGTGATCATGACGACGGACAGCCGGCGTTCCTGCTGGAGGCGGGCGAGGAGGTCGAGGATCTGGGCCTGGACGGTGACGTCGAGCGCGGTGGTGGGCTCGTCGGCGATGAGCAGGTCGGGTTCGCAGACCAGCGCCATGGCGATCATGACCCGTTGGCGCATGCCGCCGGAGAACTGGTGGGGGTACTCGCCGACGCGCCGCTTCGGCTCCGGGATGCCGACCTCGGCGAGCGCCTCGATCGCGCGGGCGCGGGCGGCGGCCCTGCGGGTGCCGAAGTGGACGCGGTGGTGCTCGGCGATCTGTTCGCCGACGGTGTAGTACGGGTGGAGGCTGGAGAGCGGGTCCTGGAAGATCATCGCCATCCGCCGGCCGCGGAGCCGGCTGAGCTCCCGGTCGGGGAGGCCGACGAGTTCGCGGCCGTCGAGGGCGACGGAGCCGGTGACCTCGGCGCCGGTGTGCAGGCCCATGACGGCGAGCGAGGTCACGGACTTGCCGGAGCCGGACTCGCCGACGATGCCGAGGGTGCGGCCGTGCGGGACGTCGAAGGAGAGGGAGTCCACGGCCCGGACGGGGCCGCGCGGGGTCGGGAAGGTGACGCGGAGGTCCCGGACGGTCAGCAGCGGGGGCGGGGTGGTGGCGGTGTCGGCCATCAGTACCTCACTCGCGGGTCGACGACGGCGTACAGCAGGTCCACGGCGAGGTTGGCGACGACGATGAAGGTGGCGGCGAGCAGGGTCACGCCGAGGATGACGGGCTGGTCGCCGGTGGTGAGCGCGCCGTAGAAGAGGCGTCCGATGCCGGGGAGTCCGAAGAGGGACTCGGTGATGACGGCGCCGGCGAGGAGGCCGCCGAGGTCCATGCCGAAGAGGGTGAGGATCGGTGTCATGCCGGCCCGCAGGCCGTGCTTGACGACGACCGTGCGGCGCGGCAGGCCCTTGGCGCGGGCGGTGCGGATGTACGGCTCCGCCATGGACTCGATCATGGCGCCGCGGCTCTGCCGGGCGTACATGGCGGCGTACAGGATCGCGAGGGCCAGCCAGGGCAGGAGCAGGTTGGACGCCCAGGACGCCGGGTCGGACGTGAACGGCACGTACTGCGGGTAGGGCAGCAGGCCGGTGAGCCGGATCAGCCCGTAGACGAGGAGGACGGAGGTGAAGTAGACCGGCAGGGAGGCGGCGGCGACCGCGCCGACCATGAGGGCCCGGTCGGTCAGGGTATCCTTGCGGAGGGCGGCGGTGACGCCGGCCGTCAGGCCGAGGGCCAGCCAGAGGACGGCGGCGCCGACCGCGAGCGAGGCGGAGACCGGCAGCCGGTCGACGAGCAGGTCCCAGACGCCCTCGCTGTTCTCGTACGAGTAGCCGAGGCAGGGGAAGTCGCAGTGCAGGGCGTACTGGCCGGTGCCCACGGTGCGGCCGGTGAAGATCCCGGTGACGAAGTCGGCGAACTGCCGCCAGACGGGGGCGTCCAGGCCCATGTGCGCGCGGATCGCCTCCAGGCGTTCGTCGCTGCACGCCTTGCCGCAGGCGGCGGCGGCCGGGTCGGAGGGGAGGACGTAGAAGATGGTGAAGGTGACGGCGGCGATGGCGAGGAGGACGCCGAGCATCCCGAGGAGCCGGCGCCCGAGGTAGAGGATCACGTGCGGCTCCCCCGGGGGTCGAGGACGTCGCGCAGTGCGTCGCCGAGGAGGGTGAAGGCCAGCACGGTGAGGAAGAGGCAGAGGCTCGGGACGAGGAAGTACATGGGGTCCGTGTCGTAGTAGGCGACGCTCTCGGCGATCATCTGGCCCCACGACGGGGTCGGCGGGCGGACCCCGACGCCGAGGTAGCTCAGCGCGGCCTCGGTGGCGATCATGCCGGGGACCATCAGCGTGGTGTACGCGATGACCGGTCCGGCGACGCCCGGGAGGATGTCGCGGGCGAGGATCCGCCAGGGTCCGGAGCCGCCGACGCGGGCGGCGTCGACGTACTCGCGGTGCTTGAGGGAGAGGGTCTGGCCGCGGACGACCCGGGCGACGCCGGGCCAGCCGAAGAGGCCGATGACGAGGGTCATGAGCAGGATCCGGTCGACGTCCCTGGCCACCGACATCATCGCGATCATGAAGATGAGGGAGGGGAAGGACATGGTGAGGTCCATCAGCCGGGAGAGGACCGTGTCGGTGCGGCCGCCGAAGTATCCGGCGGCGATGCCGGCGGTGGTGCCGGCGAGGACGACGATCGCGGTGGCGGCGAAGGCGATGAGCAGGGAGACCTGGGCGCCGTGCACCACCCGGGCGAACAGGTCGCGGCCGGTGACGGGTTCGACGCCGAGCCAGTGGTCGGCGGAGACCCCGCCGAGCGGCCCGATGGGCAGCCCGCCGAGGTACGGGTCGACGGCGGACTTGTCGAACTCCTCGGGGCCCCAGCCGCCCAGCGCGCTGATCAGCGGGGCGGCGACGGTCATCACCGCGAAGAGGGCCACGACGGCGAGCGCGACCTTCAGGGAGGCGCGGCGGCGCAGTTCCGCCCGGACGAGCCGCCAGGCACCGTCGGCCGGATGGACCGGGGCGACGGCGCTCGTCGGAGGCGTCGGCACGGGCTCGGGCGCGGGGCCGGACCCCGGCGCGGGTGCGGGTGTGGTGGTGGTCATCGGGGCGCCGTCCCTCAGTCCGTGCTCTTCGACGGGTCCTTGAGACCGACGGTCGCGTAGTCGATCTGGCCGCCCCAGGAGGTGTGGCCGTAGGCGCCGGCGACGTTGGTGCCGACGAGGAGGGAGCGGCGCTTCGTGGCGGCGGGGGCGACCGGGGCCTGGGCGAGGATCCGGGCGTCGAGCTCCTGCCAGGCCTTGTGGGCGGCGGCGCCGTCGGTCATGGCCGCGATCTCGTCCATCCGCTTCATCGTGGCCTCGTCCTTGAAGAGGGAGTGGTTGCCGGAGTTCCCCTTCTCCTTGATGTAGCGGCCGTCGAAGACGAAGGGCAGGAAGGTGGTGCCGGAGGGGAAGTCGGGGCACCAGCCGGTGTAGACGAGGTCGGTGCGGTTCCTGGTGTCGCCGATGGTGTCGTAGAACGCCGACGGGTCGACGGTGTCGATGGTGACCTCGATGCCGGCCTTGCCGAGGGACTGCTGGATGGCCTCGCCGATCGCCTTGTCGCCGGTGGAGACGGTCAGGCGGGTGGCGAAGCCGTCGGGCTTCCCGGCCTCCTTCAGCAGCCCCTTGGCCTTCTCGGGGTCGCCGGCGAGCGGGATCCTCAGGGTGTCGGGCTGCTTGCCCCCGGTGAAGAGGGCACCGGGCATGGCGGCGCTGGAGGCGTCGGTGACGGCCGGGCCGCCGGCGGCGGTGACGACGGCCTCCCGGTCGAGGGCCCACTGGACGGCCTGGCGGACCTTCAGGTCGTCGAAGGGGGCGCGGCCGGTGTGCATCTGGAGCATGTCCGTACAGCTGCTGGACTCGGCGAGCAGCCGGGCCTTCACGTCGGCCACGGTGAGAACCTTGGAGAGGGACTCGGGGCGGAGCTGCGCCCAGGAGATCGCGGAGGCGTCGGCGCCGGAGGAGGCGATGAGGCGGTCGTCGACCTGGTTGCCCTTGAGGCCCATGGTGACGACGATCCGGTCCGGGTAGGCCTTGCGGACGGAGTCGGTCCTCGGGTCCCAGTGGGTGTTGCGGACGAGCACCATGCGCTTGTCGCGGGCGTAGCTCTCGATCTTGTACGGCCCCGAGGAGAACGGGCGGTTGTCGTACTGGGGGCCCTTGTCCTGCTTCGGCGGCACCGGGGCGAAGGTCGGCAGGGTGGCGGCGAAGGGGAACTCGGCGAAGGGCTTGTGGAGTTCGAAGACGATCGTGCGGGCGTCGGGGGTCTTCACCGAGTCGAGGTGCCGGCCCCGCGCGGGACCCTGGTAGCCCGCGGCGCCCGCCAGGTAGCGGGCCGCGTAGTCGGGGCCGCCGGGCAGGTCGGGGGAGAAGGACCGTTCGACGTTGTGCTTGATGTCCTGGGCGGTGATCGGGGTGCCGTCCTCGTACTTCAGGCCCGGCTTCAGCCGGAAGGTCCAGGTCCTGGCCCCGTTCGACGGGGTGCCGAGGTCCTCGGCGAGGTCCGGGACCAGCTCGCTGCCCTGGGCGCCGGGCGCCGCCTTGTACGTGACGAGGGTGCGGTAGAGCAGCCGGGTGCCGAAGTCCATGTCGGGCATGACCCAGTTGCGGGCCGGGTCGAGGTGGGAGAAGTCCTGGTTGGACAGGACGGTGAGGGTGCCGCCGCGCTGCGGGGTGCCGCCGAGGACCGCGCCGGCGTTGGCGGCGGCGGGGTTCTTCCGCTCGGGGCCGCCGGCCTTGCCGCCGGACGAGCCCCCGGAGCAGGCCGCGAGGCCGAGGGTCAGGGTCGACACCAGGGCGATGGCCAGGGTGTGGGTGCGCTTGGTCATGGGTCACTCCGAGGAGAGCGGAAGGGCGTTCGGACAGCCGCAAGCGGCCGGAATGTGACCCGTAACATAGTAATGTGAAATTGCACTGACAAGGTATGGGATCCCGCTCGCCCCGTCCGTTACCCATCCGTGCCCTTTCGGGGGCCGCCCGGCTCCGCGCCGGAGGCGGCCCCGCGGGGGTCACCAGCCGAAGCGACGGTCCACGACGGCGGCGAACTCCTCGTAGCTGAGGACGCGGTCGCCGTTCTGGTCCGCCGCGTCGAACAGCGCGGCGGACGCGTCGTCGCCCCCGACGCCCCAGAAGGGGATGACGCCGCGCGCCGCGAGCGTGGGACCCTTCTCGCGCAGCGCCCGGATGACCTCCGTACGGGTCAGCGTGCCGTCGTGGTCGAGGTCGAGCGCGTCGAAGAGGACGCGGGCCCTGTCGCTCATGGCGGGTCCTTCGGTGAGGGTGGGCCGGCCCGGCACGGCCCGGCACGGCTTCGTACGGAGAAAGACGCACCGGCGGCCGGACGGGTTGCCCGGGCGGAACGCTAGCCGGGGATCCGGACGACACCCCCTAGGCTCCCTCCATGGCGACCTCCCCGATCCCCTCCGCTCCCGAACTGCTGGTCCTGCACGCCGTACGGCTGCGGGGCATGACCACCGAGGAGGAGGCCGCGGCGCGCTTCGGGCTCGATCCCGCCGCCGTGGGCGAACTGCTGCTCGACCTCCAGGCGTACGGGAGGGTCACCCGGTCCTCCTTCGCCGGCACCTCGGGCTGGAGCCTCACCGACCGGGGGCGGGCCGAGGGGGAGCGGCTGCTCGCCGAGGAGCTGGCCGGGTCCGGGCAAGAGGCCTTCGTCCGGGAGCGGTACGGGACCTTCCTGGCGTACAACGCCCGCTGCCTGAAGGCCTGCACCGACTGGCAGCTGCGGCCCGACGACCACGGGCGCCTCGCCGTCAACACCCACGGGGACCCGGTCTGGGACGGGCGGGTCCTTGACGAGCTGACCGTGCTCGGCGGGGTCATCGACACCCTCTCGGGCGAGCTCGGCGCCCTGCTGCCGCGCTTCGGCGGCTACGGCGAGCGCTTCACCGGCGCCCTCGCACGGGTGCGGCGCGGCGAGCTGTCCTGGGTGGACCGGCCGCGCGCCGACTCCTGTCACACCGTCTGGATGGAGCTTCACGAGGACCTGCTGGCGACGCTCGGCATCCGCCGGGGCGAGGAGCCCGTCCCGTAGGCGAGGACGAAGGTGACGGAGATGAGGAGCGCCCAGGCGCCGAACTTGGCGATCGAGACGGGCTGCCAGCCGTCGAGCTGGTCGGGATAGCTCCACGCGCCGGCGTAGGTGGCGGCGTTCTCCGCGATCCAGAGGAAGAAGCCGATGAGGACGAAGGAGAGGGCCAGCGGCATCCGGTGGTCCTCCTCGCCGACGCGGAAGCTCACCCAGGTGCCCGCGGTGGCCAGGAGCAGCAGCGCGGCGAGGGGCCAGCGGGCGTCGGGCAGCCAGTGGTGGCTGAAGAAGTTGAGGTAGACCGCCCCGGCGAGGACCGCCATGGCTCGGGGCCGGTAGCCGGTCACCCGCAGGTCGAAGAGGCGCCAGGCGCGGCAGACGTAGCTGCCGACGGCCGCGTACAGGAAGCCGCCGTACAGGGGCACGCCGCCGAACTTGGTGACGGCGTCCTCCGGATAGCTCCATGAGCCCATGCGGACCTTGACCAGCTCGAAGACCAGGCCGATGAGGTGGCAGACGGCGATGACCACGACGTCCCGCCCGCTGTCCCAGCCGAGCCGCCAGGCCAGGACGGTGAGCAGGACGCCGTAGCCGAGGAGCAGGTCGTAGCGGGCGACGGGCAGCTCGGGCAGGAGCGCGGAGACGGCGATGCCGCCGACGAGCGCGACGGCGAAGGCGCAGCAGCGCGCCTCCAGGAGGGCGAAGCGCAGGAGCTGGCGGAATCCGTGCCTGATCTGGTCCATGCGGGAGGGGACGCGCCCGCGCGCGTGTGCGGTTTCCGCCGGGTGGCGGGGTGGCCGGGCAGCCGGGGTGGCCCGACGGGTCGGGTCAGGGGTGGTCGTGGTGGTGGGCGCAGCGCGGGGCGGTGAGCAGTCGGCGGACCATGTCGCCGGCCTCGGCGGCGTCGCGGGCCTCGCCGGGGAAGAGGAGGCGGAGGTCGCAGTGGCCCTCGCCGTACTCGCAGCGCAGCGACACCGCGTGTTGGTCGATGGCGAGGGGGAGGGCACGGACGACGCCGTGGGGGAGGCGGGAGCCGGCGAGGACGACGAGGTCGGAGACGAGGTCGGCGTGGGCGTCGGCGAGGTGGGTGAGGAGGGCCGCCTCTTCGAGGGCGAGCGGGTCGGGGGCGGCGAGGGTGTACGCGCCGGGTGCGACGTCCTGGGTCCCGGTGCCCGTGCGCAGGGTGACGCCGGCGAGGTCGAGGCGGAGCGAGCCGAGGTCGCCCGGGGTGGCGGGGGCGAGCCGTCCGGTGAGGGTGACCCGGGCCCGGACCCGGTCGCGCACGGCGGTCGGGGCGATGTCGGTGAGGTCGATCCGGGCGTCCGGGCGGCCGAGCGGGGCGCGGGAGAGGTGGTCGGAGAGGGGGGTGTCCGCGGGCGGGTGGAGGGTGATCCGGCCGCGGGCGCCGACGGTGTGCGCGCCGAGGAGGTCGTAGGTCGCGCCGTCGATGGTGAGGGAGAGGGAGATCGCCCGGGCCAGCACGGAGCGGACCTGCTCCGCGGCGGTCTGCTGGGGCAGGGCGGGGGAGGGGGCGGCAGGCACGGAGACTCCTTGATCGATTTTTAGGTAAGGCTAACCTAACCATCCCTTGCGGGAGGTGTCCAGGAGTCGAACGAGCCTGTTGGTCCGCCGAGTCGGCCGTCTCCTGTGGTACTGCCTTATCGGGACATAAACCCTTTGTCCCGCTGGTGAGGAAAGAGGCCGTGGATGGCGAGAGTCGAACAGGAACCGGGTGCGGGCGAGGAGGAAGGGCGCGGCAGGGACGGGGGCGGGCGCGGGGCGCGGGCGGTGACGGCGGACCTGCCCGCTCACGGCCACCGCCACCCCGCCCACACCGATCCGGTCGTCTTCGGCGTCACCGCCGTCCTCACCCTCGCCTTCGTCGTCTGGGGTGCCACGGCCACGGACAGCCTGGAGTCGGTGTCGAGCAGTCTGCTCGACGGCCTGATCCGGGACGGCGGCTGGGCGTTCATGCTGGCCGCCTCCGGCTTCGTCGTCTTCGCGCTGTGGCTGGCCGTCAGCCGGTACGGCCGGATCACGCTCGGACGCGAGGGCGAGGGGCCGGAGTTCCGCACGGTCTCCTGGATCGCCATGATGTTCAGCGCCGGCATGGGCATCGGCCTGATGTTCTACGGGGTGAGCGAACCGCTCGCCCACTACGGCACCCCGCCGCCCGGCACCTCCCCGGCCGACTCGGCCGAGCGGATGGAGACGGCGATGGCCACCACGCTCTTCCACTGGACGCTCCACCCGTGGGCCATCTACGCCGTCGTCGGACTCGCCATCGCCTACTCGACCTTCCGCCGCGGGCGCCGGCAGACGATCAGCGCCGTCTTCGTGCCGCTCCTGGGCAAGCGCCGGGCGCTCGGCGGGCCGGGCCGGGTCATCGACATCCTCGCCATCTTCGCCACCCTCTTCGGCTCCGCCGCCTCGCTGGGGCTCGGCGCGCTCCAGATCGGCAGCGGCGTGGAGGAACTGGGCTGGATGGAGCGGGCCGGCACGGGCCTGCTGGTCGGCATCATCGCCGTGCTCACCGTCGCCTTCGTGCTCTCCGCCGTCTCCGGCGTGGAGAAGGGCATCCAGTGGCTCTCCAACATCAACATGGTGCTCGCGCTGCTGCTCGCCCTGTTCGTCTTCGTCGCGGGACCCACGATCATCGTCCTCGACCTGCTGCCGACCTCGATCGCCGCGTACATCGGCGACCTGCCGCAGCTGGCCGGCCGCACCGAGGCCACCAGCGGCGAGAACATCCACGCGTGGCTGGGCGGTTGGACGGTCTTCTACTGGGCGTGGTGGATCTCCTGGACGCCCTTCGTCGGCATGTTCATCGCCCGGATCAGCCGGGGCCGGACGATCCGTCAGTTCATCGGCGGCGTCATCCTGGTGCCGAGCGCGGTCAGCCTGGTCTGGTTCGCGATCTTCGGCGGCACGGCGATGCGGATGAGCGAGCGGGGCGAGCTCTCGGGGGAGACGACGCCGGAGGGGCAACTGTTCGGCCTCCTCCAGGAGTTCCCGCTGACGGGCGTGATGAGCCTGCTCGTGATGGTCCTCGTCGGGATCTTCTTCGTCTCGGGCGCGGACGCCGCCTCGATCGTCATGGGCACCCTGTCGCAGCGCGGCGCGATGGAACCGACGCGCCCGGTGGTGGTCTTCTGGGGCGTGGTCACCGGCGCCGTCGCCGCGATCATGCTGCTCATCGGCGACGGGCAGGGCGACGCCCTGGCGGGCCTGCAGAACCTGACGATCCTCGTCGCCGCCCCGTTCGTCCTCGTCATGATCGGCATGTGCGTGGCCCTCATGCGGGACCTGCGCGAGGATCCGCTGATCGTGCGCGGCCAGGTCGGCGAGGAGATCGTCGGGGTCGCGGTGATCGCCGGACACGAGCGGTACGACGGCGACTTCGAGCTCCGCATCGGCCCGGGCCCCTCCGGCGGCGCGACCCCGGCCCCGCCCGCCCCGCCCGCCGGGGGCGGGGGGAGCCCGGTCGGGGGTGCGCCGGGCTGAGCGGCGGTCGGGCCTGGCTGAGCGCCGGGTGGGCCGCGTCGCGTGGCGGGTGGGGCGCGTCGAGTTCGGGGCCGGTCTCCGTCAGGGCCCGACCGCCCGCCAGATCCGGTCGGGGAGAACGCGGCTCGCCTCTTCGAGGTCGACGTCGCCGAGGGTGAGCCAGCGGCGGGCCATGCCGATGACGGGGCCCAGGACGAGGGCCTCGATCACCGGGGTCGGCAGGTCGGCCAGCTCGCCCGCCGTGCGGTGGGCGTCCAGCCAGAGCTCGATGGGGGTGAGCCGGGCCTCCTGGTTGTCGCGGATCTCGCCGGCGCGGGCCGAGCCCTCCTGGTCCGCGAAGGGGGAGTGCAGGAGACGGGAGGCGGCCGGCTCCGTACGGACGAAGTCCAGATAGGCGTGGACGACCGCCTCGATGCCGGAGCGGGCGTCCTGATGCGCGAGCAGCGCGGTGCCCAGCCGGTCGAGGAGACGGCCGAGCCAGCGCAGGGCGAGCGCGGACACCACGCCGTGGAGGTTGCCGAAGTGGTGGTAGACGCTGCCGGTGCTGACGCCGCTCGCCCGGGTGAGGGCGGCGACGGTGAGGCCCGCCTCCCCCTCGTGCGCGTAGAGGTCGAGCGCCGCGTCGAGGACGCGCTCGACGGTGACTTCTCCGCGCTGCTGCTTCCGGCTCATCGAGCGGGGTGCCCCTTTGTCCGTGCGCCATGGCTGGCCTGGTGATTTCCGTACCTGGTCAGCATAGGAGGCGGGACGGCCGTCCGACCCCCTCGCGCGGGCCGCGGGCGGCCGGCGGCGGGGGCGGGCGCTACGCCAGGGCGAGGAAGAGCCGCTCCAGCTCCGCTTCCGTCATCGGCGGACCGCCCGCCGGCTCCTCGGACAGGCACTGCCGCATCCCGCTCGCCACGATCTTGAACCCGGCCCGGTCCAGGGCCCGGGAGACGGCGGCCAGTTGGGTCACGACGTCCTTGCAGTCGCGGCCCGCCTCGACCATCGCGATCACTCCGGCCAGCTGGCCCTGGGCCCGGCGCAGGCGGTTCAGCACGGGTGTCATGGCCTCTTCGTCGACTCGCACGGGCGTCCTCCTTCTCGTCGCCCCCACCCGCCAGAATACCCCGAGGGGTATCAGATCGGACTGCTTCCGGGGATGCCGCTCACTCGTGGGCGGTCTCCGTACGGCCCCGGGCCCGCCGGGCGATCGCCCCGGCTACCGCCGCGAGTCCGGCGGCGCCCAGGACCGCCCAGGTCGCCGGATGGGTCCGGACGGCCGGGTCGAGCTCCCCCGCGAGCACGAAGGACCCCGTCGCCGCGACGAACCAGCCGAACGCCCGGCGGAGGGCCGCCCGCGGGACCCGCGCGGCCGCCCGCGCCCCGGCGAGGCCGCCGAGGACGGCCGCGGCGGTGACCGTCAGGGCGAGGCCCAGGTCCAGGGTGACGCCGGACAGGTGCCCGGCGAGACCCGCGAAGGAGTTCATGGCGATGACGAGCAGCGAGGTGCCGGCGGCGACGCCCATCGGCAGCCCGCCGAGGAGCGCGAGGGCCGGAACCACCAGGAAGCCGCCCCCGGAGCCCACGAGTCCGGTCACCGCGCCCACCAGGACCCCCTCGCCGGCGACGCGCCGCACGGACGGCCCGCCGCCGGCCGGCCCCGGCGCCCGGGCGGTGCGGGGGGCGCGGAGCATGGCGGCGGCCGTGGCGAGCGTCATCAGGGCGAAGGCGACGACGAGCGCCGTCGCCGGGACGTACTCCGCGAGCCGCCCGCCGCCGTACGCGCCCGCCATGCTGAAGGCGCCGAAGAGCAGACCGGTCCGCCACCGGACCCGTCGCGCCCGCGCGTGCGGCACGAGGGCGGCGAGGCTGGTCACGCCCACGACGAACAGCGAGGTCGCGATCGCCTCCTTCGGGCCCAGCCCGGCGAGGTGGACCAGGATCGGTACGGTGAGGATCGAGCCCCCGCCGCCGAGGACGCCGAGGGCGACGCCCACCAGCAGCGAGGCCGCGAGGACGAGCACGGTCACCGGGCGCTCCGCAGCTCCGCGACGACGGTGCGGAGGTCGGCGCGGGGCCCGCGGTTGTAGGGGAGCTTCGAGAGCAGGACGCCCAGGGCGCAGGTGTTGCTGAGCGCGGCGTAGGTGAGCCCGGCGCCGATCGCGGTCCCGACGAGGTGGACGCCGGGGACGGCGATGCCGATCAGGCCGGTGGCGAGGACGACGGAGCCGGCCACGAGCCGGACCTGACGCTCCATGTCCCACCGCTCGGGGCCCCGCTCCACGGGTGCGCCCGACCCCTCCCAGGCGACGATGCCGCCCTCCAGGACCCGAGGGTTCGGCAGACCGGCGTCGGCGAGGGCCCGCGCCGCCTCCCGCGCCCGCTGCCCGGAACGGCAGACGAGGACGACCTCGTCGTCCAGGTGGGCCAGCAGTTCGGCGCGGTGCTCGCGCAGGGTGCTGAGCGGCACGTTGTACGAGCCCGGGATGTGGGTCGTACGGAACTCGCCGGGCGTGCGGACGTCGAGCAGGCGCGGTGCGCGGCCCTCCTGGGCGAGGCGGTGCAGGACGGTGGGGGAGAGGGAGGGAGCGGTGGTCATGGGGGAGCGGTTCCGTTCGTGTGAAGGGCTTCTGAGGGGGGCGCGAGGGCTCAGGCGGCCGGGCTTCCCGCCGCCGTCAGGGCCCAGGCCGCGTAGCCGCCGAGGATGTCGGAGACGTCCTCGAAGCCGCGCCGGCGCAGCAGGCTCGCGGCGACGGAGGAGCGGTGGCCGCCCGCGCAGTGCAGGACGAGGGGCCGGTCCGTGGGGAGTTCGCCGAGCCGGGCGGGGAGTTCGGCGAGCGGCAGGTGCAGGGCCGCGTCGATGAAGCCGTCCGCGGCGCGCTCGCCGCAGGTCCGCACGTCCACGACGAGCGGCGGCCGGTCGCCCGCGAGCGCGGTCCGCAGCTGCGCCGCCGTGACGCGGCTCGCCGGGACGACCTCGTCGGCGAGCGCCTCCAGCGCCGCCTCCGGATCGGGGAGGTACCCCTCGACCCGGTCGAATCCGACGCGGGCGAGGCGGGTGACGACCTCCTCCTCGCGCCCCTCGGGGGCGACGACGAGGAGCCGGTCGGCCGGGTCGAGGACGGTTCCGGCCTGCTCGGCGAACCGTCCGTCAGCCGGCACGTTCACGGCGCCGCGCAGATGCCCGGCGGCGAACTCCCGCGGGTCGCGGGCGTCGACGACGACGGCCCCGGCGGTCCGCGGCCCGGCGAACCCTTCGAGCGTCAGGGCCCGGGCCGCGGTGGCGGAGTCGTACCGGCGGCGGTCCTTGCGGTTGAGGTCGGCGTCGTGGGCGAAGTAGCCGGGCGCCGCCGGCTGCCCGGCCGTGACGAGGGCGACGAAGGCGTCCCGGTCCATGGGCGCGCAGGCGTAGTTGGTGGCGCGCTGCTCGCCGATGGTGGAGGACCTCTCGGTGGAGAGGTTCTTGCCGCAGGCCGATCCGGCGCCGTGGGCGGGGAAGACCCGGACCTCGTCGGGCAGGCCCATCAGCTTGTGCTGGACGCTGTGGTGCAGCATCCCGCCGAGCTCCTCGGCGGACACCCCGGCCGAGGCGAGCAGGTCCGGCCGGCCGACGTCCCCGATGAAGAGCGCGTCCCCGGTCAGGACGCCGTACGGGACGGCGTCGCCGGCGTGCTCGTACACGAGGAGGCTGATCGATTCCGGGGTGTGGCCCGGGGTCTCCATGACCTGGAGGACGACCTCGCCGAGCACGATCCGCTCGCCCTCGTCGAGCGAGCGGACGGGGTACTCGGTCTCGGCGCGCCGGCCGTAGCCGATCCACGCGCCGGTGTCGTCGCCCAGCTCCAGGTGACCGGCGACGAAGTCGGCGTGGACGTGGGTGTTGACGACTCCGACGATCGTGAAGCCGTGCGCCGCGGCGTCCGCGAGGTACTCGGAGACGTCCCGGCGGGGGTCGACGACCACGGCGCGCCCGGTGCCCTCGTCCGCGACGAGGTACGAGGCGTGGGACAGGCAGTCGAGGTAGTACTGGGCGAAGAACACGGCGGAACCTCCCGCGAGCGGGCTGAATACCCCCCCGGGTATGTACGAGTACGACCGTACGGGCCGGTATCGCGCCACGTCAAATACCCCCCTAGGTATTCAGCGTCACAGGGGGAAGGGGTGCGAGGGAGTCGGCGGGCAAGGGAGAGGGGCGCCGCCGGTCTCCCGGTGGCGCCCCTCTCCGTCTCCCCCCTCGGGCCGTTCAGCCGTCCCGCGTCCGCCGGGTCAAGGCTCGTGGCCGGCCGCGGCGACGGCGAAGGTCTGCGCGATCAGCACCCGCTCCGCCCGCTCCTGGAGCCGGTCCGCGAGCCCGCGCAGCCGCGCCCCCTCGGCGGCGGGGATCGACAGGGCCACCGCGGCCGCCGCCGTGCCCACCGTGATCGGCACCGCCGCGCACGCGGTCCCCAGCGCGTACTCCTGGTGCTCCAGGACCGGCCGCCGTCTTGGGGTCGTCGCGAGCCGCCGGTCGAACTCGCCCCGCGTGGCGACCGTGTGGGCGGTGAGAGCCGTCACCCGGTGGCGGTTCAGGTGCTCGTCGCGCTGCTCCGGCTCCAGTTGGAGCAGCAGGCTCTGGCCGGCGGCGTGGGCGTGGGCGGTGGCCCGGAAGTCGGCCCACTCCGCGACGGGCGGCCGCGCCGGATTGCGGGACACGGTGTCGAGCCGCACCTCGCCGTCCAGGTAGCGCGCGAAGTACACGGCGGCGTCCAGCTCCCGGCTGAGCGTGTCCACCCAGGCCTGGATCCCCAGGGCCGGCTCGTGGGTGCCGGAGCCGGGGCCGCGGCGCAGCGGCGAGACGAGCCGGTAGGCGCCGCTGTCGTTGCGTACCAGGCCCTCGTGGACCAGGGTGCGCAGCAGGTGGTACGCGGTCGGCAGCGGCAGCGCCGCCTCGCGGGCCAGTTGCTTGGCGCTCCCCGTGCCCCCGCGCCGCTCCAGCTGGTCCATCAGTCGTACGGCTCGGCGCACCGACTGGATCAGGGTCGGCGCCGTGCCGCTCTCCCGCTCGTGGTGGGGCATGCGCGTCCTTTCGTCCACGGTCGGAGCACGGTGCTCCCTGGTGTCATGATCAGAAAGTGAACCACTCGTCACGTACCGTCAGGTAACCGGGGGTGTCGGAACCGGACCGCCCGTCCGGGCGTGGTGCACTGCGGAAACGATCACCCGCGATCGTCGACGATCGCCTGCGAAGGGACGTCCGTGCACACCCAGAACTCCGGCGCCTCCCGCCGGACCGCCCTCACCCTCGGCGCCGCGACGGCGCTCACCACCCTCGGCCTCGCCGGCGCGGGCACCGCGCACGCCGCGAGCCGGCCGTCCGGCCGCGCCGACGACCGGATCACCGCCCGCCTGCGCGCCCTGGAGGAGCGGTACGACGCCCGCCTCGGCGTGTACGCCCACGACGTGCGCTCCGGCCGCACGATCGCCCACCGGGACCGTGAACGCTTCCCGATGTGCTCGGTCTTCAAGACCCTCGCCGCCGCGGCCGTGTTGCGCGACCTCGACCACGACGGCACCTTCCTGGCCCGCCGCGTGCACTACACCGCCGCCTACGTCGAGAAGTCCGGCTGGTCCCCCGTGACCAAGGAGCCGGAGAACATCGCGAACGGCCTGACCGTCTCCGCACTCTGCGACGCCACCATCCGGTTCAGCGACAACACCGCCGGCAACCTCCTCCTGCGCGAGCTCGGCGGCCCCACCGCCATCACCCGCTTCGCCCGCTCGCTCGGCGACCCGGTCACCCGGCTCGACCGCTGGGAGCCCGAGTTGAACTCCGCCGAGCCCTGGCGGACCACCGACACCACCAGCCCGCGCGCCATCGCCCGCACCTACGGCAGGCTCGTCCTCGGCCGCGCCCTCGACCCCGCCGACCGCGGCCTCCTCACCGACTGGCTGCTCCGCAACACCACCAGCCCCACCCGCTTCCGCAAGGGCCTGCCGGCGGACTGGACGGTGGCGGACAAGACCGGCGGCGGCTCGTACGGCGGCAACAACGACGTGGGCGTCACCTGGCCGCCGGACGGCGGCCCCATCCTCCTCGCCGTCCTCACCACCCGCTTCGAGCAGGCGGCCCCGGCCGTGGACGAACTGGTCGCGGGCGCCGCGGCGATCGTCGCCGAGGAACTTCGCTAGGCCGGGTCCTCCGGGTCAAGTCCCGGTGGCCATGTCGTACGTGATCCACATCGTGCGCGTGGCCACCTGGTCGTACTTGGAGCGGGCGCGGTGGTTGTCGTCGGCCGTGATCCAGCGGACGACGCTCCAGCCGCGCTCCGCGCCGATCCCGCGCAGCGCGGCGAGCAGCAGGTCGGCGGCGCCGGTGCCCCGGCTCGCCGGGTCCACGAACAGGTCGTCGAGCCAGCCGCCGACCGACGCGGAGAGCGGCCGCGCGAAGGCCCGGAAGTGCGCGAGCCCCACGAGCCGCCCGTCGGCCCCCTCGGCCACCAGTCCCTCCACCTCGTGTCCGGGGTCGTGGAGCCACGACCAGACGAGCGCCGCCGCCTCCTCGCTCTGCTCGACCCGGTAGAACTCGGCGTAGCCCCGGTACAGGGCGCGCCACTGCGCGAAGTCGTCCTCCCGGACCGGACGGATCCGGACGGCGGCGTCGGCGGCGACGGACATGAACGTTCACTCTCCTTGTGCTGCGTGCTGCGTGCTGCGTGGGTGCTGGGTGCTCCGAGTGGTGCGCCGCGGTGCGGGACCAGTGGATCACGCTGCCGGACCACCCCCCTCGCCGAGGTCCGCGCGGAGTGGCGCGGGGACGGCCGGGGCACGCTCCCGATGTCGGCGGGAGGGCCGTGCCCCGACCGTCCGGGCCCCAGGCATCCGACGAACCGAGGTGAGGATCCGCGTTGGCGACCGACCGCTACGGCAACACCCTGTACGCCTGCGGCCCGGAGGGGGCCGAACATCTGGACCGGGCCGTGGAGGCCCTGCTCTTCTTCCGGCCCGAGGTGACCCAGGCCGTCGCCGACGCCCTCGCGGCGAGCCCCGGCTCGCCCGACGCCCAGGCCCTCGCCGCCTATCTGGGTGTGCTCGGCACCGAGCACACCGGCGCCGCGGCGGCCAGGACCCGCTTCGAGCGCTTCCTGGCCGGCTGCGACGCCTCCGCGCTGCCCGAGCGCGAGCGGCTGCACCTGGCCGCCGCCGGCGCCTGTCTCGCCGGTGACCTGCACGGAGCGGGCGATCTCCTGGAGGAGCTGTCCCTGGCGTACCCGCGGGACGTCCTCGCCCTCTTCGCCGGGCACCAGCTGGACTTCCTCACCGGCGACGCCGTCCGGCTGCGGGACCGGATCGGCGGCGCCCTGTCGGCGTGGGGGAGGGCGGACGAGCACCGGGGTCCGCTGCTCGGCATGTACGCCTTCGGCCTGGAGGAGTCGGGCCACTACCGGCGCGCGGAGGAGACGGGCCTCGCCGCGGTCGAGCGGCATCCGAGGGACGTGTGGGCGGTGCACGCGGTGACCCACGTCTACGAGATGCAGGGCAGGGTCGCCGAGGGTGTCGCCTTCCTCGACGGCCGCGCGGACGACTGGGCGCGCGGCAACTACCTGACGGTGCACAACTGGTGGCACTACGCGCTGTACGCCCTGGAGGCGGGCGCGGAGGAGACCGCCCTGCGGGTCTACGACGCGGCGGTCCACCCGGCCGAGTCGGCGGGGCTCGCCATGGAACTCCTCGACGCCGCCGCGCTGTTGTGGCGCCTGCGGCTCGCGGGCCGGGAGGAACCGGAGCGCTGGGCGCGGCTCGCCGACGCCTGGGCCGCCCGGGCCGATCCGCCGTTCTACGCCTTCAACGACGCCCACGCCGTGATGGCGTACGTCGGGGCGGGCAGGATCGCGCAGGCCGAGGCGCTGGTGGCCGACCGACGCCGGTGGCTGGCCGAGGGCGAAGGGGAGGGCGAGGGCGAGCGGCGCACCCTCTCCAACCACGCCATGACGGCCGAGATCGGCCTTCCGGTCTGCGAGGCGCTCCTCGCGCAGGGGGGCGGTGACCACGCGGCCGTGGTGGAGCTGCTCTGGCCGCTGCGGCGCCGGATCCAGGTCTTCGGCGGCAGTCACGCCCAGCGCGACGCCGTCCAGCGCACCCTCCTCGAATCGGCGCTCGCCGCGGGGGAGCACGACCGGGCGCGGCTGCTGCTGAGCGAGCGGGACGGGCTGCGCCCGGACAGTCCGTACAACTGGCTGGGGAGGGCCCGGCTGGCCGACGCGATCGGTGACGCGGCGCTCGCGGCGGTGGCGCGCGAGCGGGCGGTGGGAGCGACGAAGGGCCTGATGCCGACGGCGCCCGGACTCGGAGTCGTACCGAACTCACCGCGCTGACCAGCGGATTCGGCCCCGGGTCCGGGGCCGGGCGTCCGCCTCCCCCCGTTTCCTCGCGGAGACGGACGCCCGGTCGTCGCAACTGACCCCTGCACAGGGGTTGTCAGTGCAATTTCACATTACTATGTTACCCATCATGCCGCGGACGGCTGCCTGTCCGTCAACTCGCGTTCAGCTTCCGCCGAACGGCCGCGCAACCCCCCTCATCCCCACCCGCATCCAGGAGACCTCGTGTCCCAGCACAGAGTCGTGCGCTCCTCCCTCCTCGCCACCGCCATCGCGGTGACCCTCGTGGCCTCCGCCGGTCAGGCGGCGACGCAGGCCGCCGAGGCGCCCGCCGCGCGCACCGCCGCCGCGCCCGCCGACCTGCCCGGCGCCTTCGCGCCCACCGCCGCCGAGCCGAACCCCTTCGACGAGGTGGAGCGTTTCGCCGACGCCCGTACGACCACGCCCGCCCCGGCTCCCGCCCCCGGCGGCACCGGCGACACCAGGGCGCGCGTCCCCGGCCAGGCGAAGAAGACGACCCAGGCCACGGCCGAGCGGAGCACGGCCCAGGCGGCGCCCGCCGTCACCGTCGCCGGCGTGCCCTGCACCCTGGACGGCATCACCCGCCTCTCCCCGGCGGCCTTCGCGGACTTCCTCGCCGACCCCGCCGTCACCGCCGGCGGCTGTCTGAGCGGTCTCATATGGACGTGGGACGCCCGCCTCGCCCCGGTCATGTCCGACGCCCACGTGCAGGCCGTCGCCCAGCGCATCTCCGGTCTGGCCGCCGCCCACGACGGCCGCAACTCCTCCCACCTGGAGGAGATGTTCACCTACCTCCACGCGGTGGCCTACCACGACTTCTCGCGCGACGAGATCGACATCACCGACGCTCCGACCGTCGACGCCGTCCGCCGCGCCATCGCCGCCTTCGGCTCCGCCGCCCGCACCTTCGACGTCACCGCGTCCAACGCCCGCACCCTCCGCGAGGCCCTCTACATCGGCAGCGCCCCCGGGCTGCGCCAGCACCAGCTCGGCCTCATCGTCAAGGTGCTCGCCACCATGGACCCGGCGCACCCCGCCACCCACCACGACCCGGCCTGGGCGGGCGCCGCCCTCGCCGGACTCTCCGTCAACTACCTGGGCATCTACTCCGGCAACCAAGACGCCGCCTTCCATGCCGCCGTCGCCGCCGACCCCGCCTACCGCGCCGCCTTCAAGGCCTTCGCCGGCCACACCCACCTCAAGGGCACCGCCAACGCCTGGGTCGCCCGCGACGCCCTGAGCGAGTACGGGCGCTTCGGCGAGGTCGCGGGGCTGCGGAACGGGATCGTCGCCGACCTCGGCGCGATGATCGGCCCCGTCGAGAGCGCCTGGGGCTCCGGCAGCCAGCCCTGGGCCAAGATCGTGTCCTGGCTGAACTTCTACGACGCCTGTGCCCCGTACAACGTCTGCAAGGCCGACATCGAGGCCCGCATCCTCCCGTACACCTACACCTACGACACCGGGACCGGCGCCGCCCTCAAGGTCCGCACCGGCCTCGACCGCGCCACCGTCGACCAGCTGTACTACGCGAGCAAGCAGGTCAAGGCGCAGTTCCACCGGGTGGTGGGCAGCGACCGGCCGCTGGCCGGCGACCCCAACACCACCCTGAACATCGTGCTGTACGGCTCCCGGGCCGACTACGAGAACTACCACCCGATCCTGACCGGGTACGACACGAACAACGGCGGCATCTACATCGAGAACGGCGCCACCTTCTACACGTACCAGCGCCGCGTCCCGCAGGACTCCTCCCTCACCCTGGAGGAGCTGTTCCGCCACGAGTACACCCACTACCTCAACGGGCGCTTCGCCGTCCCCGGCTTCTTCGGCCAGGGGCCCTGGTACCAGGGCGACCGGACCACCTTCATGGACGAGGGCACCGCCGAGTTCTTCGACGGCGCCACCCGCGACGACGGCATCGCCGTCCGCAAGTCCCTGGTCCGGGGCATCATCAACGACACGGCCGGCGGCGGTCCGCGGATGAACCTCCGCCAGATCCTGCACGCGACCTACGACGGCGACGGCTTCCGCTTCTACAACTACGCGGGCACCTTCTTCGAGTTCCTGTGGACCGAACGCCCCTCCCTGATCCGCGAGATGTACACCCGCCTGCGGAACGACGACGTCGCCGGCTATGACGCCTGGCGCGAGCGGCTCAGCTCCGACGCCGGCCTCCAGCAGGCGTACGACCGCTTCCTGGACGCCCAGATCGCCCAGGTCGACCGGCTGTTCGTGCCGAACACCACGTACACCCCCAACGCGCAGCTCACGTACTCGACCGTCGCCGGGGTGAAGGCCGCCTTCGCCAACGCCACGTACAACACCCCGGACTGCGTCGAGAACGGCGAGCCCGGCAAGCGCCGCTTCGTCTGCACCGGCCGGATCACGGCGAACCTGTCGAACGCGGGCAGCGACGACCAGAACTTCAAGGACATGTCCGAGACCGTCGACTACTTCATCCTCGACCGCTCGGGTGCGGCGCTGAACAACCTGGCCGACATGAACTGCAGCTTCGGACCGATCGACATCTGGTCCAACCGGGTCGCCGGCACCTCGGACTTCCGCTGCGAGGGCCCGCTCCGCAGCTGACCCGTGCCCGTCCCGCCCAGGGGCCGTGGGCCCCTGGGCAACGCCTGAAGAATGTGACATATTACTGCCGTGCCCAACAGACACTCCCCGGACGTCGTGATCATCGGCGCCGGCGTCGTCGGAGCCGCCTGCGCGTACTACGCGGCGCGCTCCGGACTCACCGTCGCCGTGGTCGACCGCGGTCCCGTCGCGGGCGGCACCACCGGCGCCGGGGAAGGCAACCTGCTCGTCTCCGACAAGGAGGCGGGCCCCGAGCTCGACCTCGCGCTGCTGTCCACGAGACTCTGGCGAGAACTCTCCGCGGCACTCCCGCCGGAGACCGAGTACGAGCCCAAGGGCGGGCTCGTCGTGGCGCCCGACGAGCCCGCCCTCCAGGCCCTCCGCACCTTCGCGGAGGGCCAGCGGAAGGCCGGCGTCACCGCCGCCGAGATCCCCGCCGACCGGCTCGCCGAACTGGAACCCCACCTCGCCCCCGGCCTCGCCGGCGGCTTCCACTACCCGCAGGACGCCCAGGTGCAGCCCGCCCAGGCCGCCGCCCGGCTGCTCGCCGCCTCCGGCGCCGCGCTCCACCTCGGCGAGGAGGTCACCGCGATCCTCCGCGACCCGGCCGGCGCCGTCCGCGGGGTGCGCACCGCACGCCGCGAACTCCTCGCCCCCGCCGTCGTCAACGCCGCCGGCACCTGGGGCGGCGAGGCGGCCCGGCTCGCCGGCGTCCACCTCCCCGTGCTGCCCCGCCGGGGCTTCGTCCTCGTCACCGAACCCCTCCCGAGGGTCGTCCGCCACAAGGTCTACGCCGCCGACTACATCGCCGACGTGGCCAGCGGTTCCGCCGCCCTCCAGTCCTCCGCCGTCGTCGAGGGCACCCCCGGCGGCCCGGTCCTCATCGGCGCCACCCGCGAACGCGTCGGCTTCGACCGCTCCCTCTCCACCGAGGCCCTGCGCCGGCTCGCTGCCCAGGCCGCCGCGCTCTTCCCGGTCCTCGCCGACGTCCAGGTGCTCCGCGCCTACCACGGCTTCCGCCCCTACCTCCCCGACCACCTCCCGGCGATCGGCCCCGACCCGAGGGTCCCCGGCCTCCACCACGCCTGCGGCCACGAAGGGGCCGGCATCGGTCTGGCCCCCGCCACCGGCGCCCTCGTCGCCGCCGCCCTCACCGGCGCCGAACCCCCGCTCGACCCGGCGCCCTTCCGCCCCGAGCGCGACTTCGGTCCCGCCGACGCCCCGACCCAGGAGCAGCAGAGTTGAGCCGCCGCACCCCGCGCGCCCTCGTCGGCGGCGCACCCCAGGAGACCTTCACCTTCCGCTTCGACGGCCGGGACGTCCCGGCCGCCGCCGGGCAGACCGTCGCCGCCGCCCTCTGGGGCGCGGGCGTCCTCGCCTGGCGCACCACCCGGCACGGCGGCGAACCCCGAGGCGCCTTCTGCGGGATCGGCCAGTGCTTCGACTGCCTCGTCACCGTCGACGGCACCCCCAACCGCCGTGCCTGCCTCGTCCCCGCCCGCCCCGGCGGCCTCGTCACCAGCCAGGAGGGAACCGGCCATGACGACCTCGCCGTCTGACCCGGCCAAGGGCGCCGACCTCGCGATCGTCGGCGCCGGGCCCGCCGGGCTCGCCGCCGCCGTCACCGCCGCCGCGCTCGGCCGCACCGTCACCCTGCTCGACGCGGGCGCCCGCCCCGGCGGCCAGTACTACCGCCACCCCGACCCGGCCCTCGGCGCCGCCCGGCCCCAGGCCCTGCACCACGACTGGAAGGCGTTCACGGACCGCGAGGCGGCGCTGCGCGCGTACGAACGAGCGGGGCGCATCCGGTACGCGGCGAACCGTCAGGTGTGGAGCGTCACCGGCTCCGGCACCGACTGGACCCTCCACACCCGCGCCGACGACGAGGCGGCGGAGGCCGTGCGCGCCCGCGCCGTGCTCCTCGCCACCGGGGCGTACGAACGACAGCTCCCCTTCCCCGGCTGGACCCTGCCCGGCGTCGTCGGCGCCGGGGGAGCGCAGGCCATGCTCAAGAGCGGGCTCGTGCTGCCCGGGATGGGGGCGCCCCCTGGTCGAGCGGAGCCGAGAGCTCGGGGGAGGGTGGTCGTCGCGGGCAGCGGGCCGCTGCTGCTCGCCGTCGCCGCCTCGCTGGCCGCCGCGGGCGCCCGGGTGCCCGCCGTCGTCGAGGCCGCCGGGTACGGCGGGTACGCCCGCCACACCGGCACCCTGCTGCGCAACCCGGCCAAGCTCGCCGAAGGCGCCCTCTACGGCGGCGCGTTGCTCCGCCACCAGGTCCGCCCGCTGCTCCGGCACGCGGTCGTCGAGGCGCACGGCAGCGACCGCGTCGAGGCGGTGACCGTCGCCCGGCTCGACCGAGACTGGCGTCCCGTGCCCGGCACCGAGCGCCGCGTCCCCTGCGACGCGCTCGCCGTCGGCCACGGCCTGGTCCCCGAACTCTCCCTCGCCACCGCCCTCGGCTGTGCCACCCGTACCGCCGCCGACGGCACCGCGGCGCTCGTCCTCACCCCCGCGCTGCGCACCTCGGTGCCGGGGGTCTGGGCGGCGGGGGAGACCGGCGGCGTGGGCGGCGCCGCGCTGGCCCTGACCGAGGGCGAGATCGCGGCCCACTCGATCGCCGGGCGGCCCGTCCCGGCGCCGCTCGCCCGGCGCCGCGAGCGGCTGCGGGCCTTCGCCGACGCGATGGGCGCCGCCCACCGGCCCGGCGGCGGATGGACCGGCTGGCTCCGTGACGAGACCGCCGTCTGCCGCTGCGAGGAGGTGCCGGCCGGGCGGGTCCGCGAGGCCGTGCAGGAGCTGGGCGCCACCGATGCCCGCACCGTCAAGCTGCTGACCCGGGCGGGGATGGGCTGGTGCCAGGGCCGTATGTGCGGCCCGGCGGTGGCCGCCCTCGCCGGCGGCGAACCCGCCGCCGACCGCCGCCCGCTGGCCTGCCCCGTACGGCTCGGCGAGCTCGCCGGGCTTCCCGTCGAGTAGGCCCGTTCCGTGGGGACCGCGCTCTTGTGGCCCCCGCACACCCCTTAGTAAAATGTCACACACTACAAAGGAGTACGTCATGACCGACACCCGCATCCGCCCCTGGCACGGCATCATGGTCGCCACCACGCTGCCGCTGCGCGAGGACCTCTCCGTCGACCTCGACGCCTACGCCGAGCACGTCCGATGGCTGATCGCCCACGGCTGCGACGGCGTCGTGCCCAACGGCTCCCTCGGCGAGTACCAGACCCTCACCGACGCCGAGCGCGCCGCGGTCGTCCGCACCGCCGTCGAGGCCGCAGGCGAGGGCACCCGCGTCATGGCCGGCGTCGCCGCCTACGGCTCCGCCGAGTCCCGCCGCTGGGCCGAGCAGGGCGCCGAGGCCGGCGCGGGCTCCGTCCTCCTCCTGCCGCCCAACGCCTACCGCGCCGACGAGGCCTCCGTCCGCGCCCACTACGCCGAGGTCGCCCGGGCGGGGCTGCCGATCGTCGCCTACAACAACCCCATCGACACCAAGGTCGACCTCACCCCCGCCCTCCTCGCCACCCTCCACGCCGACGGCACCATCGTCGCCGTCAAGGAGTTCAGCGGCGACGTCCGCCGCGCCTACGAGATCGCCGAACTGGCCCCCGGACTCGACCTCCTCGCCGGCGCCGACGACGTCCTCCTGGAACTGGCCGTCGCCGGCGCCGTCGGCTGGATCGCCGGCTACCCCAACGCCCTCCCCGAGTCCGCCGCCACCCTCTACCGCGCCGCCGTCGCCGGCGACCTCGCCACCGCGCTCCCGCTCTACAAGGCGCTGCACAGCCTCTACCGCTGGGACTCCAAGACCGAGTTCGTCCAGGCCATCAAGCTCTCCATGGACATCGCCGGCCGCCCCGGCGGCCCCACCCGCGCCCCGCGCCTGCCGCTCACCGGCGCCGTCGAGGCCGCCGTCCGCGCCGCCACCGAGAAGGTCCTCGCCGAAGGCCTCCGCTGACCCGAGGAGAGACACAGCCCATGCGCACCCGACACGTCTACCACGCGGTGGACTCCCACACCGAGGGCATGCCCACCCGGGTGATCACCGGCGGAGTGGGGGTGATCCCCGGCGCCACCATGGCCGAGAAGCGGCTCCACTTCCTCGAACACCGCGACTCCCTGCGCACCCTGCTCATGTACGAGCCGCGCGGCCACGCCGCCATGAGCGGCGCCATCCTCCAGCCCCCGACCCGGCCCGACGCCGACTACGGAGTCCTCTTCGTCGAGGTCTCCGGCCTCCTCCCGATGTGCGGCCACGGCACCATCGGCGTCGCCACCGTCCTCGTCGAGACCGGCATGGTCCCGGTCGTCGAACCGGTCACCACCGTCCGCCTCGACACCCCCGCCGGCCTCGTCTCCGCCGCCGTCCGCGTCGAGGACGGCGCCGCCCGCTCCGTCACCCTCACCAACGTCCCCGCCTTCGGCGTCGGACTCGACCTCAAGACCGAGGTCCCCGGCCACGGCACCGTCACCTACGACCTCGCCTACGGCGGCAACTTCTACGCCTTCGTGGAACTCGACGCCCTCGGCCTCCCCTTCGACCGCGCCCGCAAGCAGGACCTGCTCACCGCGGGACTCGCCATCATGGAGGCGATCAACGCGGGCGACGACCGGCCCGTCCACCCTGAGGACCCCGCCGTCGCCGGCGTCAAGCACGTCTACCTCGCCGCCCCCGGCTCCGACGCCCGCCGCTCCCGGCACGCCATGGCCATCCACCCCGGCTGGTTCGACCGCTCCCCGTGCGGCACCGGCACCAGCGCCCGCATGGCCCAGCTGCACGCCCGCGGACTCCTCCCGCTCGACACCGACTTCGTCAACGAGTCGTTCATCGGAACCGAGTTCACCGGACGGCTCGTCGCCGAGACCACCGTCTCCGGCAGGCCCGCCGTCGTCCCGACCGTCACCGGACGGGCCTGGATCACCGGCACGGCCCAGTACTTCCTCGACCCCACCGACCCCTTCCCCGCCGGATTCCTGCTGTGACCGCCCTCCCCGCGGACGGGATCCGCGTCATCGACTACCACACCGCCGGCGAACCCTTCCGGATCGTCGCCGAAGGGCTGCCGCCCGTCCCCGGCGACACCGTCGCCGAGCGGTGCGCCACCGCCGTCGGCCCCGGCGGCTCCGGCACCGCCCCCCGCCCCGGCCCCCTGGACGCGCTGCGCCGCCTCCTCGTCCAGGAGCCGCGCGGCCACGCCGGGATGTACGGCGGCTTCGTCGTCCCGCCCGACGACGACGGCGCCCACCTCGGCGTCCTCTTCTGGCACAAGGACGGCTTCTCCACCGCCTGCGGCCACGGCACCATGGCGCTCGCCGCCTGGGCCGTCGACAGCGGCCTCGTCCCGGCCGGCGACGGCGACCGGGACGTCCCGGTCCGCGTCGACGTGCCCTCCGGGCGGGTCACCGCCACCGTCCACCGGACCGCCGGCCGCACCACCGGCGTCACCTTCCGCAACGTGCCCGCCCGCGTCACCGCCCGCAGGATCCCCGTCGCCACCGGCCGCGGCATCGTCGAGGCCGACCTCGCCCACGCCGGCGCCTGCTACGCCTCCGTCCCCGCCCGCGAACTCGGCCTCACCGTGGACCGGGCCTCCCTGCCCGAACTCGTCCGCGCGGGACGCGAGATCCGCAGCGCGCTCGCCGGCCACCCCGCCACCTGGCACCCCGACGGCCCGCTCCTCTCCGGCGTCTACGGCGTCATCCTGCACGAGGACCTGCCCGACACCCCGCGGGGGCCGCACCAGCGGAACGTCACCGTCTTCGCCGACGGCCAGATCGACCGCTCCCCGTGCGGCTCCGGCACCTCCGCCCGGCTCGCCCTCCTCACCGACGAGGGCCGCCTGAAGGACGGCCAGGCCCTCACCCACGAGTCCGTCGCCGGGACGGCCTTCACCGGCCGAGCCCTTCCCGGCGGCGACCCGGTCGGCGGACTCGTCACCGAGGTCACCGGCACCGCCCACCGCACCGGCACGGCGCACTTCACCCTCGACCCGGACGACACGCTCGGCGCGGGGTTCCAGCTGTGAGCACCCCGCCGGTCCCGTACCTCGACGGCGGCGCCGTCACCCGGGCGCTCGCCCCGGCCGCCGCCGTCGAGGCGCTCGCCCGGGTCCTGCGCGACGGCCTCGACCCCGAGACCTGCCCGCCGCGCTCCGCCGTCCCCGTCCCGGCCGGCGAGCTGCTGCTCATGCCGGCCGCCGCTGGCCGGTGGGCCGGGGTGAAGATTGCCGGGGTGGCGCCCGGCAACACCGCCCTCGGACTGCCCCGGATCACCGGCAGCTACCTCCTCCTCGACGGGACCACCCTCCGGCCCCGCGCCCTCCTCGACGGCGCCGCGCTCACCGCGCTGCGCACCCCGGCCGTCTCTGCCCTGGCCGTCCGTCATCTCACGGCGCACGACCGGCCGTTGCGGGTGGTGGTCTTCGGTTCCGGCCCCCAGGCGTACGGCCACGTCGAGGCGCTTCTTGCGGTGCGGAGGCTCGCCTCCGTCACGGTGGTCGCCCGCGACCCCGGCAGGGCCGAGGGGCTCGCCGCGTACGCCCGGGGGATCGGCGTGCCGGAGAGCCGCACCGGCACCGCCGACGAGGTGGGCGGGGCCGATCTGGTCGTCTGCTGCACCACCGCGCGCGAACCCCTCTTCGACGGACGGCGGGTGGCGGCGGGCGCGGTGGTCGTCGCGGTCGGCTCGCACGAGCCGGACGCCCGCGAGACCGACACCGCGCTCGTGCGCCGCTCCGAGGTCTGGGTCGAGGCCCGGTCGGCGGCCCTGCGCGAGGCCGGGGACCTGCTGATCCCCGAGGCGGAGGGGGCGATCGGCGCCGGGCACCTCACCGGCACCCTCGCCGACCTCGTCCGGGGACCGGCGCTGCCGGCGCCGGGACCCGCTCCCCGCCTCTTCAAGAGCGTGGGGATGGCCTGGGAGGATCTCGCCGTGGCCGTCGCGGTCCACCGTGCGGCCATCGACTGAGAAACGTGACATTGTACGCTGGTCGCCTGCGGAAGTGTGGAGGAACGGCGTGGGTGACCTGAAGCAGCACAGTCTCATCAAGGCCCAGGAGCGGCTTCGCGACCAGGTGGGCCACGCACTGCGCGCGGCGCTCACCGCAGGGGAGCTGAAGCCGGGCACCGTCTACTCGGCCCCCGGGCTCGCGGCCGAACTCGGCGTCTCCGCCACCCCGGTCCGCGAGGCCATGCTCGACCTGGCCCGCGAGGGCCTCGTCGAGCCGGTCCGCAACAAGGGCTTCCGGATCACCGAGGTCAGCGAGCGCGAGCTCGACCAGTGCACCGAACTGCGCATGCTCATCGAGGTGCCCACCGTCGGCCGGGTCGCCGAGACCGCGACCACCGAGGAACTGGAGTCGCTGCGCCCGCTGGCCGAGGAGATCGTCGCCAACGCCCGCGACCACAACCTCATCGGCTACCTGGAGGCGGACCGGCAGTTCCACCTCACCCTGCTCGGCCTGTCCGGGAACGACCGGCTGGTGGAGACCGTGAGCGACCTGCGCAAGCGGTCGCGGCTCTACGGCCTGACGGGGCTCGACGAGGCCGGCAAGCTGATCAGCTCCGCCGAGGAGCACGTCGAACTCCTCGACCTCCTGCTCGCCCGGGACCGGGCGGGCGCCGAGGCGTGCATGATGCGCCACCTCGGCCACGTCCGCTCGCTCTGGGCCGAGGCCAGGGACGAGCCGGTCGAGCCGGCGGCCGGCGCCCTCCGCTCCGTCCGCAAGAACTGACGCCCCGGCACGCGCGAACGGCGCGCCGCCCTCCCCTCGGGGAGCGCGGCGCGCCGTTCGCGTGAGGCGCGGGCGGGATCAGGCCGCCGGAGCCGGGAAGGTCGGGTACTCGACGCCCGAGACGTGCTGGACGACGCGGATGACCTGGCAGGAGTAGCCGAACTCGTTGTCGTACCACAGGTACAGGATCGCGTTGTCGCCGTCGACCTTGGTCGCGCCGGCGTCCACGATGGAGGCGTGGCGCGAGCCGACGAAGTCCATCGAGACGGCGTCGGGAGCCGTGGTGAAGTCGATCTGGCGCTTCAGCGGCGAGTGCAGCGAGACGTCGCGGAGGTACTCCAGGACCTCGTCGCGGGTGGTCTCGCGGCCCAGGCGCAGGCTGAGGATGGCGATCGAGACGTCCGGGACGGGGACGCGGATCGAGCTGCCCGTGATCGGGGCCTTGAGGTCCGGCAGCGCCTTGGCGACGGCCGAGGCGGCACCCGTCTCGGTGATCACCATGTTCAGCGGCGCGGAACGGCCGCGGCGGTCGGCCTTGTGGTAGTTGTCCAGCAGGTTCTGGTCGTTCGTGAACGAGTGGACGGTCTCCACGTGACCGCGCAGCACGCCGTACTCGTCGTCCATCGCCTTGAGCGGCGGGACGATGGCGTTGGTGGTGCAGGAGGCGCAGGAGAGGATCTGCTCGTCCGGCTTGATCGTGTCGTGGTTGACACCGTGCACGATGTTCGGCACGTCGCCCTTGCCGGGCGCGGTGAGCACGACCTTGTCGATGCCGGGGCGCAGGTGCTTGGAGAGGCCCTCGCGGTCCCGCCACTTGCCGGTGTTGTCGATCAGGATGGCGTTCTCGATGCCGTACGCCGTGTAGTCGACCTCGGAGGGGTCGTTGGCGTAGATGACCTTGATCGTGTTGCCGTTGGCGACGATGGAGCTGTTCTCCTCGTCGACCGTGATGGTGCCCTGGAACTGGCCGTGGATCGAGTCCCGGCGCAGCAGGGAGGCGCGCTTGACGAGGTCGGCCTCGCCGCCGCCGCGGACGACGATGGCGCGCAGCCGCAGGCCGTTGCCCGAACCGGCCTTCTCGATGAGGAGGCGGGCGACGAGGCGGCCGATGCGGCCGAAGCCGTAGAGGACGACGTCCCGGCCGTCACGGCGCTCGATCTTGTTCGCACCCGTGGCGCCGGCGACGGCCTCCGCGGTGAACTCCTCGACCGTCAGGCCGCGCGAGTCGGCCTTGTACTCGGCGGCGAGCATGCCGATGTCGATCTGCGAGGGACCGAGGTCGAGCGTGGTGAGCGTCTGCAGGAAAGGCAGCGTCTCGGTGACCGAGAGCTCCTCGCCGGCGATCTGGCGGGCGAAGCGGTGCGTCTTGAGGATGCTGACGACCGACTTGTTCACCAGGGAGCGGCTGTGAACGAGGACGGTGACGTCCTGCTCACGGTGCAGCTTCCCGATGATCGGGATCATCGACTCCGCGATCTCCTCACGGTTCTTCCAGCTGGTGAACGAGTCATCATTGACAGTCACAAGATTTATCTTTCGAGCTAGACGGCGCTCATATGGTAACCCGCAGGTCCTCGGCCCCCACAAGGGGGCCCGAACGTCTGTCCGCGAGCTCACACTTCGGGGGCTCGATCGCCCCGCCGCTCAGGCGAAGGCGTGCGCGCGGAAGGCCTCGCGGACCCGCGCCAGCGGAGCCGGGTCCCGCGTCACGTACAGCCGGTTGGTGAGCAGCACCGCCCAGCGGGCGCGGGCGGGGGAGACCCACATCGCGGTGCCCGTGAAGCCGAAGTGCGCCCACACGTCGTCCGCGGGCCCGGTGCCGGGCGCCGGATGCCACAGGAGGCCGCGCGGCGGGTCGAGGAAGCCCGTGCCGACGCGCAGCGAGGCCTCCGTCCAGGCGGCGGAGAAGGTGCCGGGCGGCGGGGACAGCACGCCGCGCAGGAAGCGGCCGGTGTCCCCGGCCGTGGTGAAGACGCCGGCGATCCCGCACGCCCCGCCGAGGAGCCGGGCGGAGAAGTCGTGGACCGTGCCCCGCAGACGGCGGCCGGTCTCCTCGTCGTACTCGGTGGGCGCGCAGCGGGCCGCCTCCGCCGGCGGCAGCGGGCCCCAGCGGGTCTCCCGCATGCCCAGCGGCGCCCAGACCCGCTCGCGCGCGAGCTCGGCCAGCGGCCGGCCGGTCAGGTGCTCGGTCAGCCAGCCGAGGACGAGCGCGGCCCGGTCGGTGTACGCGACGGCCGCGCCGGGCGGATGCCGCAGCGGCTCGGACAGCACCCCGTCCCTGATGTCCTGCGGATCGGAGCCGTACAGGAAGCGCAGATTGGCCCGGAGCGGCATTCCGGCGGTGTGGGTGAGCAGGTGGTGCGCGGTGACCCGGCCCACCGGCCGGCCGGCCGCCGCCGGCCAGAACGCGCCGAGCGGCATCGACAGGTCGAGCTTTCCCGCGTCCACCAGGGTCCCCGTCACCGCCCAGACCGTGAGGATCTTGGTGAGGCTGGCCACGTCGAAGAGCGTGTCCGGGCGCATCGGCTCCCCGGGCCGGGCCGGGTCGAGGACGCCGACCGCGCCGGCGGAGCGGGTGCCCGGCGGGTCGCCGACCGCCCAGACGGCACCCGGACACACGCCGTCCTCGACCGCGGCGGCCAGCAGTCGGGCGTAAGGGGGAAGGTCGCTGCGCTCCGCCACGGAGGCCTCCGGCAGGGCTGGGAGCGGCCCGGTCCGGCCGCACCCGGGATGCATGCCCGCCCGCGGCGGGGAGGACACCCTCCCGGCCCGGCCGGATCAGTTGCAGACGACCTCGTCGCGCGGGGTGTAGTGGGTCTTGAAGGTCTGCCGCTTGACCTCCTCGCCGCCGTTCTTGAAGACCCGGTCGACCGCGATGTCGAAGCCCTCCAGGGGCTCCTGCGGCACGCACTTCTCGCCGGTGGCCTCGCGCTTCTCCGGCTTGGTGACGTTCGTGCGCGGGCCGGCCTCTGCCTCCACGGAGTCGTACTTCTTGGTGCCGTAGAAGGTGATGGTCACCGAGGAGTCCGTGGCGCTCGCCGCGATGTAGATCGGCTTGCCGGAGTCGTTGCGGAACTTCTGGTCCAGGCTGCCCCAGGCCACGGTCGCCTCCCGGCCGGCCGGGTAGCGCTCGATGTAGAAGGAGTGGGCGCCGTACTCGACGGGCTGCACGCCGGCGAAGAAGACCGCGTTGAAGACGGTGGTCGCCACCGCGGACACGCCGCCGCCCGGCGCCTCCTGGTAGCGGCCGTCGAGGATCATCGTGCCGTCGACGAAGCCGTTCTCCTCGGTGCGCTCGCCGACCGTCCTGTTGAAGCTCCACACCTCGCCCGGCTGCACCAGCGAGCCGTTGATCAGCTCGGCGGCCCGGCCGATGTTGATCGTCCGGTAGGGCGCGGCGGGGAAGTTCACGGTGAAGGTCGACATCTGCTCCTTCACGCCGAGCTCGTCGAGCGTGGCGGAACTCACCTGCGGCTGGGTGACCTTGGTGGCCACGGCCGCGGTACGGGCCGCCTCCCCGGTCCGGGTGAGCAGCGGGTCCACGGCGGCGGCCAGCGACTTCTCGGTCACCTCGCGGCCCGGCTTGCCCTCCTTCACCACGACGACCTTGCCGTCCCGCACCCCGAGGGTGCCCTCCACCGGCGCGCCCGTCATGGCGGCCAGCGGGCGGGCGACGTCCGGGTCGCGCAGCAGGGCGGTGGTGTCGAGGGCGCCGGTGAGCCGGCCGCCGTCGTTCTTCACCGTCAGGTGGTCGCCGAGGGTCTCGGGGGAGATGCGCAGCCGCTCGTCGCCCACGGTGAGGGTCACGGGCCCCGAGACGGCCGGCCGGGCGTACGCGTCGAGGAAGCGGGTCAGCTCGGCGGCGGGCAGCTTCGGCTCGGTCAGGGTGACCGGCAGGGAGACGGCCGCGGCGCCGGGGGCGGCCGGATAGGCGGCCCGCAGGGCCTCGGCGGCCTTCGCGGTGTCCAGCTTCCGGCCGGTGACGGGCCGGGTGGCGACGGCCTCGCCGTCCCGGAAGGAGACCGAGCCCTCCTTGACCGCCCGGTCGTTCCGCTTCGCCAGCGCGGCGACGGCGGCGTCGGTCTTCGCCGGGTCCTGGGCGAGGACCGGCTCGATCTCGCGGTCGCCGGAGGAGAAGAGGCGTCCGATGACGGTGAAGGGGTCCTTCGACGGGTCCGCGGCCTTCTCGGCCGTCGCCTCCGCGTCGACCGTCAGCCCCGCGGCGGCGGGGGAGACGCTCTCCGTGCGCTCGCCCACCTTCACCACGAGGGGCGCCGTCCACGCCGCCGGGGCCTGCGCCCGCAGCCGCTCGGCGGCCTCGGCCCTGCTGAGGCCGCCTATGTCGACGCCGCCGGCCCGGGTGCCGGCGGATATGTCGTCGCCGGTGGCCACCAGGCCGGCCATGTACAGACCGCCCGCCGCGACGGCGACGACGCCCGTGGCGATCGCGGCCGTCCGCCACCGTGGGCGGCTCGCGGCCGCGTGCGTCGGGGCATGGTCGGTCCTGGGGCGGGGCACACGCTCTCCCGGGTGCGTCGGTGACAAGGGGATCCTCACGACGGTACGTCGAAAGAGTGTCAAATGCACATAAAGCCGGGCTGACCTGCGGAGATACGAGCCGTGACGGAGGCGCGACGGAGGGTGCGGGACCGGGTGGGGCGCGGGCCTTGACGAGCCCGGCACCCGGCCCGCCTCGGGCCCACCTCGGGCCCGCCCTCGGGCCTGCGCGGACCCGCCCCGCCCGCCCGGCTACCCTGGTCCGATGCCCGCCGACGCCCCGCTGCCGCTCCCGCACGCGCCTGCGCAGCCGCAGCCGCAGCCGCAGCCCGACCCGCAGCGGGCCGGCGCCGGGCCGCGGTCGGTGGAGCGGGCGCTGGAGCTGCTGGACCTGGTCGCCGACGCCGGACGGGCCGTCGGGGCCAAGGCGCTCGCGCGGACGCTCGGCTGCTCGCTCTCGACCGTCTACCACCTGGCCGGGCCGCTGCTCGCCCGCGGCCACCTCGTCCGCACCGCCGAGGGATACGCCCCGGGACCCCGCGTCCCGGCCCTGCACCGCGCCCACCTCCGCCACCACGGCCTCGGCGCCCCCACCGGCGAACTCCTCGGGCGGCTGCGCCGGGCGACCGGCGCGGAGGCGTACCACACCGCCTACCGCGACGGCCTGATCACCGTCGTCGACACCACCGCCCCCGTCACCGACACCGCCCACCCCTTCGCCCCCGGCCCGGAGGCCCGCGCGCACGCCACCGCGCACGGCAAGGCGCTCCTCGCCGCCCTGCCGCGCGCCCGCCGCCGCCGCTACCTCGCCGAGCACGGCATGGCCCGCTTCACCGAGCGGACCATCACGGGCGCCGAACGCTTCGAGGCCGAGATGGCCGCCGTCCGCGGCCAGGGCTACGCGGTTTCCGTCGGCGAGGCCGACCTCGCGTACACCTGCCTCGCGGTCGCCGTGCCCGACCGCGGCGACGGCATCGTGCACGCCCTCTCCGTCTCCCTGCCCACCGTGGACTTCGCCCGCCGCCAGGGGGCCGTCCGGGCCGCGCTGGCCCGTGCGGTGCCCGACTTTCCGGCCCTGCCGGAAACCTGACCGGCCGGCCTGGCCCGCCCGGGGCCGCCCGGCGCAGCCTGACGGCATGATCTTCATCGCAGTCCGTTTCACCGTCCGTCCCGACCTCGCCGACCAGTGGCTCGACCTGGTCGCCGACTTCACCGCCGCCACCCGTGCCGAGCCGGGCAACCTCTTCTTCGACTGGTCCCGCGGCGTCGACGACCCGAACGTCTTCACCCTCCTGGAGGGCTTCGCCGACGACGAGGCCGGCGCCGTCCACGTCGCCTCCGACCACTTCGCCGCCGGGCTCGCCGCCATGGCCGGCGCCGTCGCCACGACCCCCGAGATCATCAACGTGAAGACGGAACAGCGGGGCTGGGGCCCGATGGCGGAGCTCGCGCCCGCCGACGTCTGATCCCGCCGGGGCCCGCCGCCCGCCTGATAGGTTCGCCGCACATACGGGCGGTCGGCGGGCGGCGGGCCCGGGGCCGAGGGGAGAGGCGGCACATGGCGGTGAGCGGGCGACAGACCGGCAGGCCCACCCTGGAGGAGGTCGCGGCCCGGGCCGGAGTCGGCCGCGGCACCGTCTCCCGGGTCATCAACGGCTCGCCGAAGGTGAGCGAACAGGCCAAGGCCGCCGTCGAGAAGGCCGTCGCCGAACTGGGTTACGTACCCAACCGCGCCGCCCGCGCCCTGGCCGGCAGCCGCACCGACGCCGTCGCCCTCGTCGTTCCCGAGACCGAGGCCCGGCTCTTCGCCGAACCGTACTTCCTCGACATCATCCGTGGTGTCAGCGGCGAACTCGCCGCCGCCGACAAGCAGTTGCTCCTCACCCTGATCCGCAGCGACCAGGAGCGGCAGCGCTTCGAGCAGTACCTCGCGGCCCAGCGCGTCGACGGCGTCCTGCTCGTCTCGGTGCACGCCGACGACCCGCTGCCCGACCAGGTCCGCGCCCTCGGCCTGCCCGCCGTCCTCAACGGCCGCCGCCGCGAGGACGAACCCGTCGCCTTCGTCGACTCCGACAACACCGGCGCCGGCCGCACCGCCGTCGCCCACCTCGCCGCCGGCGGCCGCCGCCGCATCGCCACCGTCACCGGCCCCCTGGACATGTACGGCGCCCGTTGCCGCCTCGACGGCTACCGCGAGGGCCTCGCCGACGCGGGGCTCCCCGCCGACGACGCCCTCGTCGCCACCGGCGACTTCACCGAGGAGGGCGGCCGCCGCGCCATGCGCGAACTCCTCGACCGCGCCCCGGACCTCGACGCCGTCTTCGCCGCCTCCGACGTGATGGCGGCCGGCGCCCGCGCGGTGCTGCGCGAGGCCGGCCGCCGCGTTCCGGAGGACGTCGCCCTCGTCGGCGTCGACGACTCCGCCGTCGCCCGCCTCATGGACCCGCCGCTCACCAGCGTCCGCCAGCCCATCGAGGAGATGGGCCGCACCATGGCCCGCATGCTCCTGGCCGAGATCGCCTCCCCGAGCGAACCCGACGACCAGCCCCGGCGGATGCTCCCCACCGAACTCGTCGTCCGCGCGTCCTCCTGACGACGGCCGTCGGCCACCCTCCGGACCCCGTTCCGCGAGGGTTCGGGTCCCTCCTCGTGCCCCGCCCCGGCCCCCGCGGCGACGGAGGGCACGCCCCGGCGTGTCGTTCGGGTGATCCCAGCAGGCGGCCCGGGCCCGCGTGGGGTCGAATCGGGGCATGGCTCCCTACGACAGGCGCACAGGCGGCTCCCCGAGGCCGCCGAAGGCCGGCGACACCTGGTGGTACGCCGCCGTGGCCGCCGAGGCCGCGAACTCCTTCAGCACCCGCGTCCGCACCCGGACCCGGCGTGCCTGCCTCGGGGCGATCCTGCTCCTCACGCTCGTCTACGCCGGACTCGTGCTCACCGCCACCGGCCGCCGCTGGGGCGACGCCGCCGTCACCGGCCGGCGCGCCGACACCCGCGTCGCCGCCTTCGTCCGCGACCATCCCTCGCTCGCCGGGGCCGCCACCCTCTCGCTGGTCCTCGCCTGCGTCCTCCTCGTCGGTATCGGCGTCGTCCGCAAGCGGTACGCGCTCACCGGCGCCGCCGCCGGAGCCGTCGCCGTCTCCCTCGCCGTCACCGGACTCCTCCAGCGGTACGCCCCCCGCCCCCGGCTCGCCGACGGTGCCGGGGCGCTCGTGCCCAGCGGCTTCCCCAGCGCCACCGCCACCCTCGCCTTCGGGGTCGCCCTCGCCCTCCCGCTGGTCGTACCACGGCGCTCGCGGGGCCTCGTCACCGGCGCCGCCACCCTGTGGGCCGTCCTCCTCGGCGCGTACTCGATCGCCGCCGGCGACCACCGCCCGGGCGACGTCATGGCCGCCGCCCTGCTCGCCCTCGCCGTCCAGTGCGGACTGATCGCCCTGCTCGCCCGCCGCGGCAAGGTCCGCCCCGGCAGCCACCGGGGCACCACCCTGCGCGGCCTCCCCACCACCCTGCCCCTGGCGCTCCTCGCCGCCGGCGGGCTCGTGGCCGGATTCCTGCTCCTCGGCGACACCCTCGGACTCCCCGCCACGGCCCCGTACGACCCCGACGAGCTCCGCCTCGCCCACCGCTGCGGCCAGGCCCTCGCCGCCGGGGTCGGCGCCGCCGCGGGGCTGGCCCTCCTCGCCCTCGTCCGCCACGTCGACCTGGACGGCGGCCCCGCCTCGTACCGGCTCGGAGGCCCCTTCGTGGAGGACTCCGGAGCCCCCGAGCAAGGTGAGCTCGTGGGGCCCTTTACGGAGAACCACGATCACGAGATATCTTGATGTCGAGCAATCTCGATTCGCAGACGTGGAGCGGAGCACCTGGTGACTGACTCGACCATCATCTACACCCACACCGACGAGGCGCCTGCCCTGGCGACGTACTCGTTCCTGCCCGTGATCCAGGCGTACGCCTCCACGGCAGGCGTCACGGTCGAGACGCGGGACATCTCGCTCGCGGGCCGCATCATCGCCAGCTTCCCGGAGTTCCTCCAGGAGGAGCAGCGCATCGGCGACGCCCTCGCCGAGCTCGGCGAGCTGGCCAAGACCCCCGCCGCCAACATCATCAAGCTCCCGAACGTCTCGGCCTCGATCCCGCAGCTGAAGGCCGCGATCGCCGAGCTCCAGGGCCAGGGCTACGCCCTCCCGGACTACCCGGACGACCCGAAGACGGAGCAGGACCAGGACGTCCGCGCCCGCTACGACAAGATCAAGGGCTCGGCCGTCAACCCGGTCCTGCGCGAGGGCAACTCCGACCGCCGCGCCCCCGGTTCGGTCAAGAACTACGCCAAGAACCACCCGCACCGCATGGGCGCCTGGACCTCCGAGTCCAAGACCGACGTCGCCACCATGAGCGAGAACGACTTCGCCTCCACGGAGAAGTCCGTCGTCATCGCCCAGGACGACACCCTGCGCTTCGAGTTCACCGCCGCCGACGGCACCACCTCCGAGCTGCGCGCGCCGCTCAAGGTGATCGCCGGCGAGGTCGTCGACGCGTCCGTCATGCGCGCCGCCGCCCTGCGCACCTTCCTCAGCGAGCAGGTCGCCCGCGCCAAGGCCGAGGGCGTGCTCTTCTCCGTGCACCTCAAGGCCACCATGATGAAGGTCTCCGACCCCATCGTCTTCGGCCACGTCGTGCGCGCCTTCTTCCCGAAGACCTTCGACCGGTACGGCGCGGACCTCGCCGCCGCCGGCCTCTCCGCCAACGACGGCCTCGGCACCGTCCTGAACGGCCTCGCCGCCCTCCCGAACGGCGCCGAGATCAAGGCCTCCTTCGACGCCGAGCTCGCCGAGGGCCCCGCCCTCGCCATGGTCGACTCCGACAAGGGCATCACCAACCTGCACGTGCCGTCCGACGTCATCGTCGACGCCTCGATGCCGGCCATGATCCGCACCTCCGGCCACATGTGGGGCCCGGACGGCCAGGAGGCCGACACCCTCGCCGTCCTCCCGGACCACAGCTACTCCGGCGTCTACCAGGCCGTCATCGAGGACTGCAAGGCCAACGGCGCCTTCGACCCGGCCACCATGGGCTCCGTCCCGAACGTCGGCCTCATGGCGCAGAAGGCCGAGGAGTACGGCTCCCACGACAAGACCTTCGAGATCGCCGAGGCGGGCACCGTCCGCATCGTCGACTCCGAGGGCACCGTCCTCCTGGAGCAGGAGGTCGCCGAGGGCGACATCTTCCGCGCCTGCCAGACCAAGGACCTCCCGATCCAGGACTGGGTCAAGCTCGCCGTCACCCGCGCCCGCGCCACCGGCGCCCCGGCCGTGTTCTGGCTGGACGAGAACCGCGCCCACGACGCGCAGCTCATCGCCAAGGTGAACGAGTACCTGCCGCAGCACGACACCGAGGGCCTGGACATCCGGATCCTGTCCCCGATCGAGGCCACCAAGTTCTCCCTGGAGCGCATCCGCCGCGGCGAGGACACCATCTCCGTCACCGGCAACGTCCTCCGCGACTACCTGACCGACCTCTTCCCCATCCTGGAGCTGGGCACCAGCGCCAAGATGCTGTCGGTCGTCCCGCTGATGGCGGGCGGCGGCCTCTTCGAGACCGGCGCCGGCGGCTCCGCCCCGAAGCACGTCCAGCAGCTCGTCAAGGAGAACTACCTCCGCTGGGACTCCCTCGGTGAGTTCTTCGCGCTGGCCGCCTCCTTCGAGCACCTGGCCACCACCACCGGCAACGCCCGCGCCCAGGTCCTCGCGGACACCCTGGACCGCGCCACCGGCACCTTCCTCAACGAGGACAAGTCGCCGACCCGTCGCCTCGGCGGCATCGACAACCGCGGCAGCCACTTCTACCTGGCCCTGTACTGGGCCCAGGAGCTGGCCCGGCAGACCGAGGACACCGAGCTCGCCAAGGCCTTCGCCCCGCTCGCCGAGACCCTCGGCGCCAACGAGCAGAAGATCGTCGACGAGCTGAACGCCGTCCAGGGCTCCCCGGCCGAGATCGGCGGCTACTACCAGCCCGACCCGGCCAAGGCCGCGGCCGTGATGCGTCCGTCCGCCACGTTCAACGAGGCCGTCGCGTCCCTCGCCTGATCCGCGTCCGACGCACACCGCCCCGGCCGGAGCGATTCCGGCCGGGGCGGTCGCGTCGGTGGCGCGTACGCCATCCGGGTGTGACCCTGGAGGGCATGAGCTGGGCATCTTGGACGACCGCCGGTGTCTACACCGGGCGTGGTGGGGTGCTGACCGTCGAAGGCGGAATCGTCACGGGCGACCTGACCGTGCACACCACCTTCGCCGACGGTGAGGCACGCGTGGCCGTGCAGTACAGCGGCGCCTCCGACTGGTTCACCATGTCGGGAAGTCCCGTCCCCTGTTCCTCGGAGGGAGAGAGCCGTGAACTCCACGACGCGGTCGTGGAGGCCGTGAGGGAGGGCGCCGGGGCCACCGTTCCCCGACTGCCCCATCCGACCGGCTAGAAAAAGTGTTATCCCCACCCGGCGCCGCGCGTCTCCAGCAGGACGGGGACGGACCGGGCACGAGGGAGCACCATCCATGCACGACGACGAGCAGCGCACCACCGCCCTGGTGGAGGCGGCGCGCGCGGGCGATCCGCACGCGCGGGAGGAACTGGTACGCGCCTTCCTGCCGCTCGTCCACACCGTCGTGGGACGTGCCCTCGACGGCCACGCCGACACCGACGACATCGTGCAGGAGACCCTGGTACGGGCCCTCGACGGCCTGCCCGGGCTCCGCGACCCCGAGCGCTTCCGGTCCTGGCTCGTCGCCATCGCCATGAACGGGGTGCGCCGCCGCTGGCGGGAACGGAGCCAGGCACCCGTGCCCGGCCTCGACCGCGCCGTCGACCTCGCCGACCCGGCGGGCGACTTCACCGAGATCACCATCCTCCGCCTGGGCCTCACCGGGCAGCGCCGCGACGTCGCCCGCGCCACCCGCTGGCTCGACGAGGACGACCGCGAGCTGCTCTCGCTGTGGTGGCTGGAGGCCGCCGGGGAACTGACCCGCGCGGAGCTCGCCGAGGCCCTCGGGCTGCCCCCGGCCCACACCGCCGTGCGCGTCCAGCGCATGAAGGAACGCCTGGAGACCGGCCGCGCCGTCGTCGGCGCCCTCGCCGCCGACCCCCGCTGCCCCGACCTCGCCGCCACCCTCGCCCCGTGGGACGGCCGCCCCTCCCCGCTGTGGCGCAAACGCATATCCCGCCACCTGCGCGACTGCCGCACCTGCGCGACCGGCAATGCCCGCCGAGGGCTCGCCCCCGTCGAGGGCCTCCTCGTCGGCATCGGCCTCGTCCCGCCCGTCGCGGGCGCACTCCTCGACGCCGGCACGACCCCGGCCTTCGCGGCGGAGCCGTCGGACGCGGCGGGATCGGTGGCCCACACGGAGCCGTCGGACGCGGCGGGATCGGTGGCCCACGCGGAGCCGTCGAACGCGGCGGGATCGGTGGGCCACGCAGAGCCCTCGGGTCACGCGGGGCCCTCGGGCGGGACCGGGCCCACGGGGGCGGGGGAGCCCACGGCCGTGACGGAGCCCTCGGGCGGAGTGGAGTCCGCGGGACCCACGGGGGCGTCGGGCGGGGCGCAGTCCGGAGGCGGTCACGCCGCGCCGTACTGGTCGACCGGGCGTCGCACGGGGGCCGCGGGAGCCGCCGCGGCCGTCGCCGTGCTCGGCGCGCTCCTCCTCGACCTCCCCGAGGCGCCCGAGCCCCCGCCCGCGCCCCGGCCCGCCGCCGCGCCGCCCGCCACCACCCCCGCGGCGACGACGCCCCCGCCGACCCCCGCGCCGAGCACCGCCACCGCCGTCGCCACCGGCCCGGCGACGCCCACCCGCACTCCCGCGACCGCCCCGCCCACCCCGGCGCGCACCACCCCACCGCCCCCGGCCGACCCGGGGGAACGGGTCACCGAGCTGGTCAACCGGCTCCGCGCGGACGCCGGTTGCGCCCCGCTGCGCACCGATCGCCGGCTGACGGCCGCCGCCCGCGCCTACGCCCGGGACATGACGGCCCGCGGCTATTATGGCCACGCCAGCCCCGAGGGCGAGTTCGCGGACACCCGGATGACGGAGGCCGGCTACCGCTGGTCGGCCTGGGCGGAGAACCTCGCCGAGGGCCAGAAGGACCCGGCCGCGGTCGTCGCCGACTGGCGGGACGACGCCAGTCACGCGCGCAACATGCTCGACTGCGCCTACCGCGACACCGGCGTGGCCGCCGCGCCCGGCCCGCGCGGCACGGTCTGGGTGCAGAAACTGGCCGCGCCCGCGAACTGACGCCCCCGACCGGTCAGTTCCTCGTGCCGAGGTCCTGCACCCACCACGGTCCGTCGGCCGTCAGGGCCACGCCGACGCCGATGTCGCGGAAGGAGCAGTTGAGGATGTTCGCCCGGTGCGCCGTGCTGTCCATCCAGTCGTCCATCACCCGTCGCGGGGTCTTCGGCCCCTTGTGGATGTTCTCGCCCCACGCGGACCAGTCGTAGCCCGCCCGGGTCATCCGGTCGCCGCCGTCGCGTCCCTCGGGGCTGTCGTGGGCGTAGTAGTCACGTGCCGCCATGTCGTCGGCGTGCCCCTGGGCGGCCCTGGCGAGCCGCGCCTCGGACCGCAGCGGCCCGCAACCCGCCCGTTCCCGTTCGGCGTTCGCGAGGGCGATGACGTCCTCGACGTAGCCGGCGGCGCGCGACGGCACCGCCTCCGGCGCGGCGAGCACGGCCCCGGTCCGCGGCGCGAGCCCGTCGGGCGCGGTCCCTCCCCGTTCCCCGACACGGGCCGGGGGCGAGGTGGGAACCCGGGTGGGGTGGGACGGGGGTGGGGCCTCGGTGGTGGGGGGCGTGGCCGCGCGGGGAGGGGGAGCCGTGGGCGGGTGGGCCCCGTACAGACCGAGGAGGACGGTGACGGCGGTGGCGGCCGTGCCCGCGGCGAGCACCGACACGGCGAGCCCCGGTCGGTGGGGCGCCCGGCGCCGGGCCGGGCCACGACGGCGACGGCGGCCGGCGGCGGGGGAGAGGCATCCGGGGCGCCCGTGGAGGGCGGAGGGGCCGGGGTCCGGAGGTTCGTGGGGGTCGGAGTGGTCGGGGGCGCCGGGGTGGTGGGCGGTGGAGGGGGTGGGGTCAGTGGGTCCGTGGGGGTGGGAAGGGTCGGGGGCGGGGGGACCGTCGTAGCGCATGGGGCTCCGCTCTCTCGGCTGCGTCGGCGCCCGGGTGGGCCCCGGGGCGACGGGGTCAAGCTTTCCGCCCGTCCCCGCCCCGACACCCCACGTCAACCCGGCGGGTCAACACCTCGTGGCAACCCGCCGAGTCGGCTTGACACGGCGCCCGCGCGGGTGCAGGGCGTCCGCCCGGCTCTCAGCCCTGCGGGATCACGGCCACCGGGCACGGGGCCAGGTGCAGGGCCGCGTGGGCCACCGAGCCGATCCGCTGACCCAGCGCGCCGCGCCTGGCGCGGCGGCCGACCACGAGGAGCTGCGCGGCCCCCGAGGTGGTGAGGAGGACCTGGCCGGCGCTGCCGAGTTCGACGTGCTCGGTCACCGGGACGTGCGGGTAGCGCTCGCGCCAGGGCGCGAGCGCTTCGCGGAGCGCCTGCTCCTCGAACGGCACCAGTCCGCCGGAGTCGTCGGCGAGCCGCAGCGAGGCCGGGCTGAACGCGTACAGCGACGGCAGGCTCCAGGCGCGCACGGCGCGGATCGCGGCGCCGCGCGCGTCGGCGGTCTCGAAGGCGAAGCGCAGCACTCCCTCGCTGTCCTCCGGGGTGCCCTGCTGACCCACCAGGATCTCGCCCGTGGGCGGTTCGGCCGTCCGGTCGTCGCGGGCGCGGACGGCGACCACCGGCCGCGTCGCGGCGGCGATCACCTGCTGCCCGTAGGAGCCGAGAAGGAACCCGGCCACCGCCCCGTGCCCGCGCGAGCCGATGACCAGCATCCGGGCGTCCTCCTGCGCGGCGAGCAGCGCCGCGACGGGGGTGTCCGTCCGCACCTCGGCGGTGACGGCGAGGCCCGGGTGCCGTTCGGTGATCTCCCGCTCGGCCGCCCGCACCACCTCCTCCGCCGCCCGCGCCTGCGCGCCCTCGTCCTGGACCAGCGGCAGGTCGAGCGGCTCCCAGCGCCAGGCGTGGACGAGCCGCAGCGCGACCCCCCGCTGCCCGGCCTCCCGCGCCGCCCACTCGGCGGCGGCGAGACTCTCCGGCGATCCGTCCACCCCGGCCACGATCTCCGTTCCGGTGCGGAACTCCTGGGCCTCGCGACTCATCCGACGTCCTCCTGGCAGCGGCTCGCGTGTCGGGTCCGGCCCGTGACCGTTCCCCTTCCACCCCCCAGCCTGCGCCCCTCGGCCGTCGCAGGCGAGGGCCGGAGGTCCCGACATGCCGGACGGTCCGCCCCCGGGGTCAGGCGCTGCGGGCCAGCCGGGTGTGGCCGTTGTGCAGGTAGTGGTCGCCGATGTCGCGGAGCCGGTGGGCGGGGCGCGTACGGGCCGTCAGTGCGCGGGCGTTGCGCCAGAAGCGGTCGAAGCCGGGGCCGCCGCCTCCCGCGCCCGGCGCGGCGGGCGGGGCGCCCTCGACGAGTTCCAGGATGCGGGTCGTCACCTGGACCGCCGTCCGGCCGGTGACGGTCTCGGCGGCGGCGACCAGGACGGCGAGGTCGGCGCGCTCCTCGAAGCCGAGCGTCCAGCCCGCCCGCAGCCCGCCCGCGAGGGCGTCGGCGGCGCGCTCGGCGACGGCGGCGGCGGTGTGCACGGCGGTGGCGAGCTCGCCGTAGGAGAGCAGCAGGTACGGGTCGACGGGCTGGTCCTGGTCCGGGGCGGAGGCGCGGGGGGCCGGTTCCGGCGCCGGGGCCGTCCGGTTGACGTCCCGGGCCTCGGCGAGCGCGCCCTCCGCGATGCCGAGCGCCACGTGCACGAGGAGCAGCCGCAGGACCAGCGGGGCGAGGGTGGTGAAGGGGGCGACCGCGTGTTCGTCGGCGGGGAGGCTGCCGAGGACCCGGGCCCGGGGGACGGGCACGTGCTCGAAGACGACCGTGCCGGCGCCGGCCAGCCGCTGTCCGACGCGGTCCGCCGCGGGTTCCGTGAACACCCCCGGGTGGGCCGGGTCCACCAGCACGAGCACCGACTCGCCGGTGCCCGCCGGGCGGGCGGCGACCACCAGGCGGTCGGCGACCGTCACGGCGGAGTCGAAGGCGCGGCGGCCGTCGAGCAGCCAGCCGCCGCGGTCGGCGCGGGTCAGGGTGAGCCCGGCGGCGGCCACCGGCGGCGGGGGCTCGGTCGATCCGGCGAGCAGCCAGCCCTCGGCCGCCGTGCGGGCGTCGAGGCGAGGGAAGGTTTCGCCTCTCCGGCCGGAGAGGTCCGGCGGCCCCGCGGGCGCCGCGAGGAAGCGGCTGGTCCAGGACAGGGCGTAGTGGTGGGCGAGGAGTTCGCCGACCGAGCTGTCGGCGGCGGAGAGTTCCCGTACGGCGGAACACGCGGTCCGCAGGTCCGCGCCGTGGCCGCCGCCGCCGAGCGCGGGGTCGGGCTCCGCCGCTGTCAGGAAGGCGGGGAGCCCCGCCTCCTGGAGGCGTTCGACCTCGTCGCCGGGGACCTTGCCGGCCCGGTCGCGGGCGTGCGCGTCGACGGCCAGGTCGTCGGCGAGCTCCCTCACGATCCGCCGCCAGAGCGTGTCGTCCCTCGGCGTCGTCTGCTGTGTGCTCATCCCACCCCTCCTGCCCTCCCGTTAATCCCACTGGATCGCTAGGGATAGTGGCAGAGCGAGGTCCGGGGCCCCAAGGGGCGTCCAGCATGCGGGCGGAGGGGTTCCGTGGGATGAGACCGCGTCAGGTCGCCCCCGGCGGGGGAAGGGTGGGAGGGACGTGTCGGGCGGACTCCCGTCAGGGGTTGGTCCAGGCCTCCGGATCGTCCGCCCGCTCCGTGATCCCGGCCGGCAGGCGCGCCGACGCCACCTCCGCGAGCGAGACGCCCAGCACCTCGCGGACACTGGCCCGCAGCGCGATCCACAGCGGCAGCAGCGACTCGGCGGGGCCCGTGTAGGTGAGCGCGGGCGGGCGCTCGCCGCGCACCGAGACCAGCGGACCGTCCACGCAGCGGATCACGTCGGCGACCGAGATGGCCTCCGCCGGCCGCGCCAGCCAGTAGCCGCCCCGTCCCCCGCGCTGGCTCTCCACCAGCCCGCCCTTGCGCATGTCGCCCAGGATCCCCTCCAGGAACTTGTGCGAGATGCCCTGCCCCTCGGCGATCGCCTCGGCCTTCAACGGCCCCGAGTCCCGGGCGGCCGCGAGCTGGAGGGCGGCCCGCACGGCGTAGTCGGCCCTGGCTGAAATGCGCATGCGGCGCATTATTCCGTACGACTCCGAAGGGCGTCGGACCGCCGGGCCGGGCGCGCGACTCCGCCGGTGCCGGGTGCGGCGGGGCGGCCTCCGGAGGGGTGGCGGAGCGGTCCGGGGGCGGGCCGGGAGGCGCGGTCGGCCGTCGTGTTCGCGCCCTTGACGGCGGCCTCGTACCGCCCGACACTCGGGACAGGAATCCGAGCGGACGGGTAGGGAATGATGCGACGGGTCGGCGGGTGCGAGGGGACCGGGACCGATCCGGTCCGCCGTCCGGACCGCCCCGGGCGCCGTGACCGCCGCGCCGTCCGCGGCGGGGTCGCCCGCCGAGACCGCCCCGGCCGCCGTGTCGGCTTCGCCCCTCCGGCCCGCCCGACCCGCACCCGCCCGACCCGTCCGGTCCGCGGGATGCGTGTGACCCGCCTGACGGGTGCCGAACGTCCGGCCCCCGTGGGGGGACCGGCGCGGAGCCCGGAGTCCTCGGCGGCCCGGGCGCTGCCGCGCCCGCTCGGACTCACCTCGCGCCGTCACATCGACCTGCTGCGGGTGTGCAGCGCGGGCTGACCGCGCCTCGGGCCGGGGCCGGGGACCGACTTCCGCCGGCTCCGCTCCCTCCTCCTTCCCTCCTCCTTTCCGCCGCCTTCCGCCGCCTTCCGCCGACTTTCAGCCTCTCCGCCCCTCCGCCGTCGTGCCGTCCCCGCCGTCGCCGTTGCGGGCGTTCCCGCCTGACGTGGCGTCCGGCGGGCCGGTGCCGGCGCCGAGCCAACCCTTGGAGCACCATGTCCGTCGTCGTCCCCTCCTCGCTGCTGCCCGCCTCCGCGGTGCCCGCCTTCCGCGGGCGGATCGGCCGCGACGCGGCCAGCGGCCACTACGCCGTGCCGTTCCGCTACCGCCTCCACATCGCCCCCGCCGACCCCGACTGTCTGGCCATCGCCGTCACCCACGGACTCCTGGGCCTCGACGCCACGCTGCCGCTGAGGCTGCTGCCCGAGGTGCCCGACGCCCCGGACGGTTCGTACGACGCGCTCCGGCCGCTCTACGAGGCCAGCGCCCACCTCTACACCGGCCCCGCCGCCGCGCCCGTCCTCGGCGACGACTGGACCGGACGCATTGTCACCACCCACGTCCCCGACATCCTCCGCGACCTGGCCCTGCGGTTCCGGGGCGACGGTCCCGAACTGCTGCCGGAGGAGCACGGGCGGGAGATCGACGCGCTCGCCGCGCTCTGCGAGGACGGCATCCACCGGGCCGCGCAGCGCGCCGGGGAACTCGGGCTCGACCCGGTGCCCGGCGCCCGCGGGGACGCGGCGGAGGCGCTGGGAGCGCTCTTCGGGGCGCTCGGCGAGCTCGACGCGCGGGTCGCGGGACGGCCGTACGTCCTGGGGGACGCGCCGACCCTCGCCGACGTGTACGTCTGGTGCGCCCTCGTCCGGCTCGACACCGTGCACCGCTGGCACCTCGACGCCGAGGCGGTGCGCCGCGTCGCGGGGCACCGCGCCCTCTGGGCCTACGCCCAACGACTCGCCGCCCGGCCGGAGTTCGGCCGCCACCTCGACGTGCCCGCCGTCCTCCGCCGGCACCGCGCGCACTGCGCGGGGCGGGAGGCGGCCGGCGCGGCCATCGGAATCGTCGACTGGGGGGCGGCCGGCACCGGCCGCTGAGCCGGCGGGGTCCGGACTCAGGCGACGCGGCGCCCGGCCAGGGGCGCCGTGTCGTCGCCCGCGCCGGCGCGCACGCCGCGCAGGAACGCCTCCAGGGCCTCCACCGAACTCGCCGTCGGCGACCAGTCGAGCTCGTCGCGCGCCCGGTCCGTCGACATGACCGGGATGTGCCGCAGGAGGTCGAAGAGGCCGGGGGAGGCCGGGGCGAGGCGCAGGTGCCAGGCCGTCGCGAGGGCGCCGCGGACGGCGCCCGCCGGGACCCTCACCGGGCGCGCGCCGAACATCTCGCCGAGCAGCGCCCCGTCGACGACCGGGTCCGCCGCCAGGTTGAACGCGCCGCGCACGTCCCGCAGCACGGCCCGCACGTAGGCGTCGGCGGCGTCGTCCGTGTGCAGGACCTGGAAGCGGAGCCCGGACGGCTCCGGCAGCAGCGGCAGCAGATCGGGGCGGAAGAGCCGCCCCGGCACGAAACGGCCGGCGAAGATCCGGCGCTGCTCGCTCGCCGACTCCTCCTTGAACAGGAACGCGGGCCGCATCCGCACCACCCGGGTCTGCGGGTGATCGCGCTCGAAGGTGTCCAGGACCCGTTCCAGATAGGCCTTCTCGCGACTGTAGGCGGCATCCGGCCAGCCGTGCGTGGGCCACGCCTCGGAGACCGGGGCGCCGCTCTCCGGTCCCGGAGAGTAGGCGCCCACGGACGACGCGCACACCAGCGCGGGAACGTGGGCGGCCGCCACCGCCTCCGCGACCCGCAGCGTGCCGAGGACGTTGGCCCGCCAGGTCGTCACGGGATCGTGCGTCGGCCCGAAGCGCCACGCCAGGTGCACGACCGCGTCGGCATCGGCGACGTACCGGCCCAGCCGGGGCTCGTCGCCGTCGGCGGACAGGTCCACGGCGCCCCACTCGACGCCCGGGACGTCGAGCTCCGGCAGTCGCCGCGCCAGGCCCAGGACGGAGCCCACCCCCGGCTCGCGGGCCAGGGCCCGTACGACGCTGGTGCCCACGTTCCCGGTGGCGCCGGTGACCACCACCCTCAGTCCGCCGCCTCCGCTGTTTCCGCTGCTCGTCTCCATGTCTTCGACCCTCCGCCATCCGGGCGGCGCCCGCACCTCGGCCCGCACCGCGTCACCGAGGGTGACCGTGCGGGTCGCGAGGATGGCCGCTCGCGAGCACCATGGAGCGACGCACGAGAGGGGGACCGCAACGGAGGAACCCATGCTGCTGCCCGACCGCAACACCGTCGAACGGCTCCTCCGGCACTACCGCACCCAGGAACAGCGCGTCCTGGCCGGCCCCAGCGACCTCTCCGCGCGCCGCCGCTTCGAGGACACCGCCTACACCCTGTGCGTCCTCATGGGCGTCCGCTCGACCGCCGAAGCCCTCCGGGCCGCCGAACGCTACGTCGCCTCGCGGGCGTCCCTCTGACCCGGTCGCCCCCGGGCGCCCGCGTAGGGAAGCGCCGAGACGGCGCAGAGCACCGCCGCCAGCAGCAGCGCCGCCGGAACCGACCGGGCCGCCACCCACCCCGCGACCACCGCGCCCACCGCGAAGCCGGTGATCTTCACACTGGTCCCGACCGCGAAGACCCGGCCGCGCAGCCCTTCGGGCGTCTCCTCGTGCCGGACCGCGAACAACGCGGTGAGCTGCGGCCCCTCCGCGGCCCCCGCGACCGCGAACGCCACCACCAGGGCCACCGCCCCGCCCGTCGCCGCCACCACCCACGCGCCCGCCTGCGCCAGCGCCGCCCCCCACAGCACCCGCCCCGCCGGCACCGAGTGGGGGAGCCGGGCGTGCAGCGCCGTCGCGGCGAGGGAGGCCGCCGCCGCGACGGAGAGCAGCAGCACCCCCCGGCCGGGCGCGCCCAGCGCCCGCGCCCCGAGCGCCGGCAGACAGGCCGCCACCACGCCCTGCGCGGTGGCGCCCCCCACCGAGGCGACCGTGGCCCGCAGGAGCGGCCCCCGCCGGAACACCGCCCGCACCCCGCCGCCCCCGGGACGCCCGCCGCGCGGCGGACCGGCCGGTGGCAACGCCCACGCGACGGGCACCGCCGCCGCGATCAGGGCCGCCGCGACGACCACCGCCGCCGGCGCGCCGAGCACCAGCGCGGCGCCGCCCGCAAGCGCGGGCCCGGCGAGCGCGGCGGCGGAGAAGGTGAGCGAGTCCAGGCCGTGCAGGCGCGACCTCCGGTCGGCGGGCGCGAGCCCCGGCAGCTGCGCCGTCCAGCCGCCCGAGAGCGCGGGTCCCATCAGGCCCGTGACCACCGCGAGCGCCGCCGTCACCGCGAACGGCAGCCGTCCGAGCCCGAGGAGCACGGCCCCGAGCCCGGCCGCGTAGAGGGCGAGCGCGCCGGCGAGGATCCGTCCCGGCCGGGGCGAACGGTCGAGGAGCGCCCCGACGACGGGGCCGCCGACGGCCGCCGCGACCGTGACGCAGGCGAGGAGCGAGGCGGCCCCGGAGGTCGAGCCGGCGGCGGCGAAGCCGGCGAGGGCCAGGGCCGGACCGGCCGCCTCGTCACCGGTCCGGGCCGCCAGCGCCCCCGTCAGATGAACGGCAGGGGACGGGCGGGGAGCGAGGCGGAACGAAGGGCTGCGCATGGCGGCAGAGGCTACGGAGGTAACTCAAAGACCCGCAATATGCGTTACATTCGGCCGATGCCCGTGCTCCCCGACCGGTCCACCCGGCACTCCACCGTCGCCATGGCCCTCCGCACCGCCGCCCTCGTCAACGCCCTGGCCGATCCGGCGGCCGGGCCCCGGGAGATCGCCGCCGTGCTCCTCGCCCACGGCGAACCCGCGCCGGTCGAGGTGACCGCCGAGGACGTCCCGGGACTGCGGTCCGCCGCCACGGACCTCCGACAGGTGTTCGCCGCCGACTCCGCCGACGAGGCCGCCGCCCTCCTCAACTCCCTGCTCGCCGCCCACACCGGTCCCCTCCGGCTCACCTCCCACGGCGGCACCGCCCCCTGGCACCCCCACGCGGACGCCGACGACGACGCGCCCTGGACGGAGTGGTTCCGCGCCTCCGGCTGCCTGTCCCTGACCGTCCTCCTCTGGGAACGGCAGGCCCCGCCCGGCCGCACCTGCGCCTCCACGAGCTGCGGGAACGTCTTCGTCGCCCACGGCAGCGGGCCCGAGCGCCGCTACTGCTCCCGCCGCTGCGCCACCCGCGAGCGGGTGGCCGCGCACCGGCGCGTGCGGACGGCGGGGGGTTCCGGCGGGGACTGAGCGTCCGCCGGGGGTCGTGGGCGCGGGTCAGGTGCGCGGCACTCGGCGGCGCCAGGCCCACAGGGCGAGGGCCGCCGCGCAGGCCGAGCCCACGAGGGAGAGGGGCAGCGCCACCGAGGGGCCGGCGCCGGCGGGCTCCTCGGCGGCGGTGCCGGGCCGGGTCGCCGAGGCGCCGAGGGCGGGCGGAGCACCGGCCCCGCCGCGCACGGAGACGTCCCGGGCCTCGGTGCGCTTCTGGCCCTCGGACGCCGGGGACCCCGCGGACTCCTGGGACCTCTGCGGCAGCAGGGAGCCCACGGGCTCGACCTTGTCCGCCGCCGCGAAGCCCCAGTCGAGGAGGTCGCGGGCCTCTTCGTAGACGGCGAGCCCGCCGCCCGCCCGCGGGTTCATCACCGACACCACCAGGGTGCGGTCGCCGCGGCGGGCGGCGGCCACGAGGGTGTTGCCCGCGTTGCTGGTGTAGCCGTTCTTGACGCCGATGATCCCGGGGTAGCGGCCCACTCCGTCCGCGCCGGTGACCAGGCGGTTGGTGTTGGCGATGCCGTACGACCACGAACCGGCCGGGAAGTCGGCGTACGCCGTCGAGCAGTAGCGGGTGAACTCGGGGTCCCGCACCCCCGCCCGGCCGAAGACCGCCAGGTCGTACGCGGACGACACCTGGCCCGGCGCGTCGTACCCGTCGGGGGAGACGACGTGGGTGTCCATCGCCCCCAGCGACCGTGCCTTCTCCTGCATCTGCCGGGCCGTCGCCTCCCAGCCGCCGCTCATCGCCGCGAGGACATGCACGGCGTCGTTGCCGGAGCTGAGGAAGACGCCGTTCCACAGGTCGGCGACCCGGTACGTGTACCCCTCCTTCACTCCGACGAGGCTGCTGCCCTCGCCGATCCCCGTCAACTCCTCATCGGCCACCGTGTGCCGCGCGGACGCCTCGTGGCGCGGGAGCAGTGTCAGCGCGAAGAGGGTCTTCAGCGTGCTGGCGGGCGGCAGTCTGCGGTGTGCGGCGCGGGCCGCGAGCACCTCGCCGGTGCCGGCGTCGGCCACCACCCAGGAGAGCGCCGAGGGGGTCGGCAGGGCCGGTGCACCGGGCAGCGGCTGCACCTGCGTCCCGTCCCGGTCGAGCCGCGTCCGGTCCATGAACCGCCGTGCGGGAGGCGTCGGTTCGGTGACGGAGCCGGGTCCGAGGGCGGGAAGGGCGACGGGGGCGGCCGCCGCGGCGCGGGGCGGGGTCGCGGCGCCTGCCACGGGGGCGGAGAGCACGAGCAGCATCGCGGCGGAGCCCGCGGCGGCATGGCGAACAGCTGACGTGACGATCATTCAGCCACCGTAGGAAGGGGGTGCGCGGCGCGCAGGAGGAAGTGCGCCACCCGGCCTAGAGAACGCGACGGCGGGCGGCGCGTCGTGCCGCCGGGCGGGTGGTCGCGCTCTGCCGACCGGGTGAGCCCGCCCACCCCCGAGGGCCGTCGTCGCAACTCCGTGCGGTGCGGACCGCGTTGACCCTAGGATGCGGCGGATCCGCCGGCGTCCGCCGGGCGGCTCACCCGTCGTCAGGAGCGGACATGGACGCACATCCCGACCCCACCGAGGCCCTCGCCCCGCCGACGGGCTCGGTGCCCGCGCCGAGCGGGCCCGCCGGAGCGGCGGAGCCGGCCCCACGCCCCTCGACGCCGACACCGGCCCCTCGCTCCTCGGAGCCGACGCCGGGCCCTCGCTCCTCGGAGCCGACGCCGGGCCCTCATTCCTTGGAGCCGGAGCCGGCCCGACGCTCCTCGGAGCCGGAGCCGGAGCCGGAGCCGGAGCCGGAGCCGGAGCCGGAGCCGCAGCCCGGGTCCGAGCCGCAGCCCGGGTCGGAGCCGTATCGGCTCGACGCGGCCGGGGGGTGTCCGCATGCCGTCAACGCGCGGCTGCGGGCTCGCGGGGCCGTCGTCCCGGTGCTGCTGCCCGGGGACGTCGAGGGCATGGTGGTCCTCGGCCACGACGCCCTGCGCGACTTCCTTTCGGACCCCGACGTCGCCAAGGGGCCGCAGCACTTCACCGCGCTCGCCGAGGGACGCGTACCGGAGGGCTGGCCGCTGCGCACCTTCGCGACCGTGCCCGGCATGACCACCGCCGACGGCGCCGACCACCGGCGGCTGCGGACCCTCGTCAGCAGCGCCTTCACCGCCCGGCGCGTCGAGGAGCTCCGGCCGCGCGTGGCGGCGGTGACGGAGGGTCTGCTCGACGGCCTCGCCGAGGCCGCCGCGGCCGACGGCGGCGTCGCCGACCTGCGCCGCCACTACGCCCTCCCGCTGCCGCTCGGCGTCATCTGCGAACTCTTCGGCGTCGATCCCGCCCACCAGGACCGGCTGCACCACCTGTCGAGTCTCGTCGTCGCCACCGACACCGAGCCGGCCCGGGCCGTCGCCGCCAACCGCGAACTCCACGGACTGCTCACCGCCATCGCGGAGGACAAGGCGGCGCACCCCGGGGACGACCTCACCAGCGCCCTGATCGCCACCCGCGACGCGGGCGGCGACCGGCTCGACCAGCAGGAGCTCATCGGCACCCTCATGCTGATGATCGTCGCGGGACACGAGACGACCCTGAACCTCGTCACCAACGCCGTCCGCGCCCTGTGCGCCCACCGGGACCAACTCGCCCTCGTCACCGGGGGACGCCACAGCTGGGCCGACGCCGTCGAGGAGACCCTGCGCTGGGACAGTCCCGTCAGCTACTTCCCGTTCCGCTACCCCACCCGCGACCTGACCGTCGACGGCACCCTCGTCCCGCGCGGCACCCCCGTGCTCGCCGGATACTCGGCGGCGGGCCGCGACCCGGCGGCACACGGTCCCGACGCCGACCGCTTCGACCTCACGCGGGCGGGCGCGACCAGGCACCTGTCCCTCGGTCACGGCCCGCACTACTGCCTGGGCGCCCCCCTCGCCCGCATGGAGGCGGCCGTCGCCCTCGAAGCGCTCTTCACCCGCTTCCCGGAGCTCGACCTCGCGGTCCCGGAGGCGGGACTGACCCGCCACGCGGGCTTCGTCGGCAACAGCGTCCGCGACCTGCCCGTCCGGCTCGGCCCCGCCGCGCGGTGACCGTACCGCTCAGCGGCGCCCGCCCCGGTCCAGGTCCCTGACGGGGGCGGGCGCGCCGGGCGCCGCGGCGGGGGAGGCCCGCAGGGTGGAGACGAGCCGCAGCAGCCGGTCCTCGTTCCCGGCGAGGCCGGCGGCGCGCAGCGCCTCGTCGGCCTCCGCCATGGGGTTCGTCAGCATCACCCCCGCGTACGGGGCGAGGCGCGGGTCTGTCATGACGGCCTGGGTGGATTCGAGGAGGCGAAGGTACGCCTGGGCCGCGGCGCGCTCGGTGGCGGTGATGGTGGTCATGTCGGGCTCCCTCTCGACGGCTTGACGCACCCCACCCTCTCGCACGGGTCTGACAATGCCCCTCAGGCCCGCCCGTGCAGCCGCGTGACAAGCCGCTCCAGGAACTCCCGCTGACCCGCGACCAGCAGCGGAGCCGCCTCCTCCACGGTGAACCACCCCACCCGGTCCAGCTCCGGAAACTCCGCCAGGACCCCGGAGCGCGGCGGCCACTCCATCGAGAACGTCCCCGCCACGACCGCCGCGGGGTCGAGGTCGCCCTCCACCGCCCACACGGTGACGGTCTTTCCGCCGGCCTGCCGCACCTCCCCGAGGTCGAGCCACTCGCCCTCCGGCACCGGCAGCCCCAGCTCCTCACGGAACTCCCGGCGGGCCGCGTCCCGGGGCTCCTCCTCCGGTCCGTACTCGCCCTTCGGCACCGACCAGGCGGCCTCCTCCCGGCGTGCCCAGAACGGTCCGCCCATGTGGCCGATGAGCACCTCGACGCCGCCGTCCTCCGCCATCGACCGGCGGAAGACGAGCAGACCCGCGCTGCGTCCGACCGCCATGCCGCCAGTCTCGCCCAACCGCGCCGGACCCGCACGACCGGATGCCTCGACGAGCCGGGCCCGCACACTCGGACGCCTCGACGAGCCGGGTGCCCCGACGGACAGAGCCCGCCCGACGGACCGGCCGGGCCCGACGGTCAGGCGCCCCCGCCGCACCGCGTCGGCCCGTCGTCCGGAGCCACCCGTCGCCCCGTCATCCACCGACGTTCAGGTGCGTCCACACGGCCTCGGCGGCCGTCCGGCCCTCGGCCGCGGCCCGCACCGCGGGCGTGCCGCCGCGCAGGAGGCCGCCCGCCGCGAACACGCCGGGGACACCCGTGCGCAGGGACGCGTCCACCAGGGGCGCGCGCGTGGAGCGCGCGAGCGGGACGCCGCCGGCGCGCGCCGGTTCGTGCTCGGGGACCCAGTCGCCGGTGAGGACGAGGGTGTCGCAGCGGAGCGCACGGTCGCGTCCGTGCCGGTCGCGGACGGTCACCCCGGCGAGCCGTCCCCGGCCGGACAGCTCCGTCACGACCGTGCCGGCCAGCACCGGGGCGCGGAGGGCCGCCGCGTACCGCTCGTCGCCGACCACGACCGCCGCGACCGTCACCCCGGCGCGGCGCAGCAGGCTGACGGAGTGTCCGGCCGTCGGGCCACCGCCGACGACCACGGCCCGCCGGCCGATCCGCTCCGGGCGCGGGCCGAAGAGAGCCACGGTCCGGTGGAGCTCACCTCCCGTCAGGATCCCGTCGGGACGGGTGCCGGGGAGCAGCCGTGCCGCGCGGGACCGCTCGCGGGCGCCGGTCGCCAGGACCACCGCCCGCGCCACGACGGTCTCCGGCCCGGTGGGCGCCGCCGTCTCCAGGGCGAGCGGCCCCGCCCAGCCGACGACCGACACGCCGGTGCGCAGGAGAGCCCCGGCCCGCACCGCCGCCCGCACGGCGCGGCGCGCGTACCCGGGCCCGTCGAGGGCGTGTCCCCGCGGGTCGGCGCCGAAGCCCGGGTGGCCGCAGAAGCGGGGTACGCCGCCCGCCTCGGGCTCCCGCTCCAGGACCTCGACGCGCCCGGCCCCGAGCGCCGCGAGCCGCGCGGCCGCGGCGAGCCCGGCCGGACCGGCGCCGACGACCAGCACGTCGACCGCCCGCGCCTCCGGTGACGGTGCGTTCACCGGGCCCCGGCCCCCTTCCCGTACTCCTCGAACAGGGCCCGCAGCGTCGGCCGGCAGTGGCCGCCCTGGCAGCGGCCGGAACCGGCGCGGGTGCGGCGGCGCAGGCCGGCGAGGCCGGCGGGCGGGACGGGCGAGGCGAGCGCGGCGCGCACCTCGCCGCGGGTGACGTGCTCGCAGTGGCAGACGACCGCGCCGAGTCCGGGATCGCGGGCGACGGCCGCCGCGTCCCGGTGGGGGCGGGGGAGCGCCTCGCCGAGGTTCGGCATCCGGACCGGCGCGAGGGGGTGCTCCGGGCCGGTCCGCAGCCCGCACTCGGCGAGCAGGCCGAGGACGTGTTCGGCGAGGGCCAGGGAGGCGGACAGGCCGGTGGAGCGGATGCCGCCGACCGTGACGTACCGCAGCCGGGGGTGGGCGGCACACCGGTAGTCCTCGCGTCCGGTGGCGGCCCGCAGGCCGGCGTACGCGGCCGTCACCTCCTCCTCGGCCAGTGCGGGTACGATCCGCGCGCCCTGCTCCCGGAGTCCGGCGAGCCCGTCGGCGGTCGTGCCGGTGGCGGTGCGGTCGTCGAGGTCCTCGGCGGTCGGGCCGACCAGTACGTTCCCGTACACGGTGGGCGTGACGAGGACGCCCTTGCCGAGGGGCCCGGGGACGGGCAGCAGGATGTGGCGCACCCACGGCCGGGCGTACCCGTCGAGGACGAGCAGCTGGCCCCGGCGGGGCGTGACCGTGAAGTCCCGTACGCCGAGCAGCGCGTCGAAGGCGTCGGCGTGCAGGCCGCAGGCGTTGACCAGGAACCGCGCGGCGAGCGGGCCCCGCGTGGTGGACAGCCGGTGCGGCGTGCCGGCGCCGTTCCGGGGCCCGGGGGCGACGTCCGTCACCCGGCAGCCGAGCAGCAGGTCGACGCCGGACAGGACGGCCTGGGTGGCGTAGGCGAGGGTGGTGCTCCAGGGGCAGACGATGGACTCGCCGGGCACGGTGAGCGCGCCGAGCGCGCCGGGGCCGAGGTGCGGTTCGCGGCGGCGGAGTTCGTCCGCGCCGACGATCCGGGTGGCGCGGTGGCCGTTGCGGGCGGCCTTCGCGGCGAGGCTGGGAAGGGCGGCCCGCTGCTCCTCGTCCCAGGCGACGAGGAGCGCGCCGATCGGTTCGATCGGGATCCCCGCCTCGGCCGCGTAGCCGGTGAGCAATCGGTGGCCGGCCCGGACGAGGCCGGCCTCCAGGGTGCCGGGGGCGGCGTCGAAGCCGGTGTGCAGGATGGCGGTGTTGGCCTTGGACGTGCCCTCGCCGACGTCGTCGGCCGCGTCGACCAGCGCGACCCGCAGCCGGTGCCGGGCCAGGGCCCGCGCGATCGCGCACCCGACGACCCCGGCTCCCACCACGACGACGTCGTAGCCGTCCGCCGCTCCGCCCGGCAGCGGTCCGCGCCGGCTGACGTGCCCGGCGCCCTCTGCCGGGTCGGCCGGCCCCGGCGCTCCCCGCCCGTGCGCGCCCGTGCTCCGGCCGCCGCCCGTGCCGCCGGGCCGGCGGCACGCGGGGCGGGTCACGCGGTCGCCTCGGGGGCGGCCGCGGCCTCAGGGTGGGGGTCGCCGTGCGCCGCGGGGCGGTCGAGGAGCGCCGCGACCTCCGCCCGGAAGCGGCCGAGCCGGTCCGCCGCCTCGTCCGCGGAGATCGCGGGCTCGTACACGGCGGAGGGTTTCCACGGTGCCACCGCCTCGGCGACGGTGAGGTGCGGGTCGTGGCCCAGGCGGGCCATCGCGCCGACGCCGAGGGCGGTCGCGTCGGGGAGCGCGGAGACCTCCACGGGGAGCTGGAGCAGGTCGGCCTGGGTCTGCATGAGGAGCGCGGAGCGGGTGAGGCCGCCGTCGGCGCGCAGGGCGTCCAGGGGGGCGCCCCGGTCCGCGGCCGCCGCGTCGGCGAGGTCGACCACCTGCGCGGCGATGCCTTCGACGAGGGCCCGCACCAGGTGCCCGCGGCCGGTGTCGAGGCCCAGGCCGGTGACGGTGCCGCGGGCGTCGGCGCGCCACCAGGGGGCGGCGAGCCCGGCGAGGGCGGGCACGAAGGTGACGCCGCCGCTGTCGGGCACCGAGCCGCCGACGGCGTCCAGGTCCCGCGCGCCGGAGACGACCCCGAGGTCGGTGAGCCAGCGGACGGCGGAGGCGACGGTGTAGACCTGCCCGTCGAGGCAGTGCTCGGTACGGCCCCGCAGCCGCCAGGCCACGCAGCCGACGAGGCCGGTGGTGGTGCGGCGGGGGTGCGGTCCGGTGCGGGCGAGGAGGAACGCCCCGGTGCCGTACGTGCACTTGGCGGCGGCGGGGGCGGTCGCGCTCTGGGCGAGGAGCGCGGCCTGCTGGTCCACGACGAGTCCGGTGAGCGGCAGCGTGGGCCCGAACGCGGTGGTGGTGCCGACCGGTTCGTCGCAGTCGACGATCCGGGGCAGCGACTCGCCGCCGAGGCCGTAGACGTCGAGGGCGGGCGCGGACCAGGCGACGGCGGACGGGTCGAGGAGGCCGGTGCGTCCGGCCGTCGCCGCGTCGGTGACGAAGGCGCCCGTCAGCCGGTGGGCCAGCCAGGCGTCGCTCGTCGTCACCACCCCCGCGCCGGTGGCGTGGCGACGGATCCAGGCCATCTTCGGCGCGGCGAAGTAGGGGTCGACGGGCAGGCCCGTCAGGTCCGTCAACTCATCGTGGTGTCCCGCGAGTTCTGTGCAGATTCCGGCGGCTCTGCGGTCCTGCCAGACGAGGGCGTCGGTGAGCGGTTCGCCGGTCGCCGGTTCCCAGGCGAGGACCGTCTCGCCCTGGTTGGCGAGGCCGACGGCGACCACCGGGACACCCGCCTCGGCGAGCGCGGCGCGGCCCGCCGCGACCACGGAGCCGTACAGCTCGGCGGGGTCGGCCTCGACCCGCCCGCCGGGCAGATGGCGGGGTCTCACCGGTGCCGTGCCGGTGCCGAGCACCCCTCGTTCCGGACACAGGACGAGTGCCTTCGTTCCGGAGGTGCCTTGGTCGACGGCGAGTACCGGGCCGCCCGTCATGTGCCTGCTCCCGTCGTGGGGTTCGCCGGAGGAAAGGGGTCAGGCTGGTGGGTGGAGGGTTCGTCGTCAACCCTCTCCGGCCGAGCCTGTCAGGTCACCGGTGGTTACGCGACGGTAGTTCAAAACATGGCAGTGGCCAGATAGTTACGGTCACAAGAATGATCCGGACGATCACCTTCGGTCGCGCCTATAGTGATCGCCGCTCGCCGTCGGACGCGCGGGCGCCGCTCGCCGACCGACCGCGCCCGACCGAGGACCGATGACCACGCTCACCGCCCGCCCGCCCGCCCGACCCGCCGCACGCCCCCGCTCCAGACCCGCCGCGCGGCCCGCCGCCCGGACAGCCGGGCGGCCCGTCGTCCCGCCCGCCCCCCGTCCCGCCGGCTGATGCCCGGGCAAGGCTTCCGGCCCGTCTTCCATCCGGCGGGCCACGACCACGCCCTGCGGCACGCGCTCCAGGACCTGCGCACCGGCCGCTGGGGGGAGATGGCCCGCCTCCTCGAAGGCCCGGACGGCACCGAGGGCCCGGACGCCCACGCGGTCGGCGGCACGGACGACCGCACCGGCGCCGGCCACTGGGACGCCTGGACGCGTCGTACCCAGGTCCTCGCCACCGTCGCCGCCGGCTCCGACGTCGTCCACAGCTGGCGGGCCGAACGGCCCGGCAGCGCCGCCGCCTGCGTCATGCACGCCCGCGTCGCCGTCGAGCGAGCCGTCCGCGCCCACCGCTCCGACCACCCGCGCGCCCGCACCCTCCGGCAGGAGGCCTGGACCGCCTGCCGGGAGGCCGGCGAACGCGCCCCCGCCGACCCGGTGCCGTGGATCTGCCTCCTCGCCCTCGCCGCGCTCGACCCCCGCAAGGACGCCCCCGAGCTCCGCGCCGCGCCGCCCGCGCCGATGCTGCCGCCCGGCCCGTGGGCGCTGCTCGCGGAGGCCGACCGGCGCGACCCGTACAACCGCGAGGCCTACCACCGGATGCTGCAGTTCGTGTACGCGCGCAGCGAGGGCCCGCTCTCCGAGGCGGTCAACTACGCGCAGTGGGTGGCCGCCGCCGCGCCGCGCGGCTCCGCCCTGCACGCCCTGCCGCTCTACGTGCGGGTCGAGCGCTACCGGCGCGACCGGGGGCACGAACACGCCCTGGACCTGCACTGGGTGGCCGAGGACGCGATCCGAGAGGCCCGGCGGGCGATGGACGCCTGGTTCCTCTTCTGCGCCGTGCCGGAGGCCTCCCAGCTGGACCTCAACCACCTCGCGCACGCCCTCTTCGGCGCCCTGCGCTTCGCCGACGCGGCACGGGTCTTCGAGGCCCTCGGCCCGTACTACACCACCGTGCCCTGGGCCTACCGCACCCCGCGGCCGGGCGACCGGGCCCTCGCCGAGGAGGTCTTCCTGCGGGCCCGCGCCCGCTGCCTCGCCGGCTGAGCGACCCCCTTCGGAGCGGCAGCCCCCTGAGGGCGGCGGCCCTCCTGAGGAGCGATCCCCGTCGGAGCGGCCCCCTGCTGAGCAGTCCCACCCCCTTCCGGAAAGGTTCCCCGATGTCCCCCGCCACTCCACCCGAGGCACCGCGCCACCCGTCCCCGGCGTTACCCGACGAGGAGGCCCGGCTGCGCGAGCTCGGCTACCAGCCGGTGCTCGCCCGCCGCATGGGCGGCTTCGGCAACTTCGCCATCAGCTTCTCGGTCATCTCCGTCCTCTCCGGCTGCATGACCCTGTACGGCTTCGGCCTGGGCACCGGTGGCCCCGCCGTGATGCTCTGGGGCTGGGCGGGCGTCGGCCTCTTCGTCCTCTGCGTCGGCCTCGCCCTCGCCGAGGTCACCAGCGCCTACCCGACCTCCGGGGCGCTGTACTACATGGCCGACCGGCTGGGCGGCCGCCGCTGGGGCTGGTACACCGGCTGGCTGAACCTGCTGGGCCTGCTCGGTGCCATCGCCGGCATCGACTACGGCGCGGCGCTCTTCACCGGCGCCTTCCTCAACCTCCAGTGGGGCTTCGAACCGACGCCGGGCTCCACCTTCCTGATCTTCCTGGCGATCCTGCTGCTCCACGCCGCCCTCAACCTCTTCGGCGTGCGCCTCGTCAGCGTCCTCAACTCGATCAGCGTCTGGTGGCACCTCGGGGGCGTCGCCGTGATCGTCGGCGCCCTCGCGATCGTCCCCGACCGCCACCAGTCGGCCGGGTTCGTCTTCACCGAGTTCGTCAACGACACCGGCTGGGCGAATCCGTTCTACGTCGCGGCGATCGGACTCCTCCTCGCCCAGTACACCTTCTCGGGCTACGACGCCTCCGCCCACCTCTCGGAGGAGACCGCCAACGCCTCCGTGACGGCGGCCAAGGGCATCGTCCGCGCCATCTGGGTCTCCTGGATCGCCGGCTTCGCCCTGCTCGCCGGGCTCACCTTCGCCATCCAGGACTACGCGGGCACCGTCGGAAGCGCGACCGGCGTGCCGCCCGCCCAGATCTTCCTCGACGCCCTCGGTACCGGCGGCGCCACCGCCCTGCTGCTCGTCGTCATCGTCGCCCAGCTCTTCTGCGGCAACGCCGAGGTGGCCGCGGCCAGCCGCATGGTCTTCGCCTTCAGCCGCGACAACGCCCTTCCGGCGTCCGCGACCTGGCGCAAGGTCAGCCCGCGCACCCAGACGCCGGTGCCGGCGGTCTGGCTGTCGGTCGGCGCCGCCGCGGTGCTCGCCCTGCCGTCGCTGTACTCGCCGACCGCGTACGGCGCGGTCACCGCGATCAACGTCATCGGCATCACGCCCGCCTACGCCATCCCGATCCTGCTGCGGCTGAGGGCCGGGCGCGACTTCACGCCCGGCCCGTGGAGCCTCGGCCGCTGGAGCCGGCCGATCGGGTGGACCGCCGTCGGCTGGGTCGCGGTCGTGACCGTCCTCTTCTGCCTGCCCCAGAAGAGCCCGGTGACCGTCGACACCATGAACTACGCGGTCATCGCCCTCGCGGTCGTCCTCCTGCTGGCCACCGTCTGGTGGTATGCCGCCCGCCGGTCGTACGGCACGCCGACCCCGTACGGCGGTACGGCCCGTGAGGAGGCGGAGCTCACCGAGAACATCGTCTGAGGTTCCGTCAGGGGCCGTGTCACAGGCTGTACTCGTACGTCCAGGCCGCCTCCCGGGCCGAGAACTCGATGTCCGTGACCTCCAGGACGTGCCCGTGCTGGTCGCTCACCACCCGGTGGACGCTCAGCCGGGCCGCCCCGTCCGCCGCCGCGCCCCCGGGACCGGGCGGGACCCGGACCGACTCCCGGTGGGTGGCGCGCAGGCCCGCCTGGTGCATCCAGTGGTAGAGGAGCCGCAGGTCCGGCTGGCGCACGCCGTACCGGGCCCGGCGGTAGCGGGCCAGTTGCGGGATCTCCTCCAGCGCCGCCCGCGAGAACCACGAGACCGCCCGCTGGAGTTCGGGGCCCTGCGGGGCGAGCACCCGGTGCCGGTGGACGAGCGTCGGTTCGCCCGGCGCCAGGTGCAGTCGAGGGGCCAGTGCCGACGGCGGCGGCTCCCAGCCGAGCGAGGCCCGCACCAGCGCGTCCGCCGCGCGCGGCCCGCCGGGGAAGACCGGCCGGGAGGCGGACGGCGCCGGCGGCGGCCCGGGCCGCGGGGTCCCGCCGAGCGACGGGTCGTGCGCGGCGAAGGTGCCGCGGCGGTCGGTGACCACGAGCCGCTCCTCGCGCAGCAGTTGGAGCGCGCTGCGGACGGTCTGCCGGTTGACGTGGTACCGCTGCGCCAGGGAACGTTCCGAGGGGAGCCTGCTGCCGGGGGCGAGGGCGTGGCGGACGAGGTCGTCCCGCAGGGCGGCGGCCACCCGCAGATAGCGCGGGACCACCCCCTCCGGGGGCTCGGAATCGGGCGCGGAATCGGGTACGGCCATGATTGGACCCCTTCTTCGCTCAGCGTCACCGCGTGGGCCGTATGGGTGATCAATTCCTATCATTGGTCTAAACCATTTTGCTAGGGCGACCGTGCAGAGTGGCCGAAACCCGCGTGGCGACTTGTAATGGGGACCAGGCGACAGGGCCGGCCGACGCCGGCGGTGGATGAGGGGTGAGGCCGGATGACGACGCCCTCCGAACGCGCCGACCGCGGCCGCGCGGCCCGCAAGCGGGTTCCGCGGTCCTCGCACGGCCGCTGGATACCGAGCTCGCAGCGCCCCGACCCGCTCACCGTCCTGGAGCAGCAGGCCGCCGACCGCCTGCCCGACCTCGCGCCCGTCCGGTACGGACGGATGGCCGCCTCCCCCTTCGCCTTCCTGCGCGGCGCCGCCGCCGTCATGGCCGCCGACCTCGGCGCCACGCGGAACACCGGACTCACCGTCCAGCTCTGCGGTGACGCCCATCTGCTGAACTTCGGCGTCTACGCCTCACCCGAACGGACGCTGCTCTTCGACGTCAACGACTTCGACGAGACCCTCCCCGGCCCCTTCGAGTGGGACGTGAAGCGCCTCGCCGCCAGCGTCGCCGTCGCCGCCCTCCAGAACGGCAGCCCGCGCCCCAAGGCCCACCGGGCCGCGCTCGCCGCCGTCGAGGCGTACCGCACGACGATGCGCCGGCTCGCCGGCCTCGGGGAGCTCGCCGTCTGGTACGAGCGGATCGCCGCCGACGACCTCGCCGCCCTCGCCCGCCCCCGCGAACGCGAGAGGCTCGACCGCAACCTCGCCAAGGCCCGCCGCCGCACCAGCCTCCAGGCCCTCGACAAGCTCACCGCCCGGGACGGCGACGGCGTCCGCCGCATCACCGACGACCCGCCGCTCCTGGAGCGCGTCGCCGACCTCGACCGGATCACCCTCGGCAAGATCTTCGGCGACTACCGCAGCTCGCTCTCCGAGGAGCGCCGCGTCCTCCTCGACCGCTACCGCTTCCGCGACGCCGCCCGCAAGGTCGTCGGCGTCGGCAGCGTCGGCACCCGCTGCTTCGTCGTCCTCCTCGAAGGCCGCGACGAGGGCGACCCGCTGATCCTGCAGATCAAGGAGGCCGCCCGCTCGGTCCTGGAGGCGTACCTCGCGCCGTCCGTCCACCCCCACCAGGGCCGGCGCGTCGTCTGCGGCCAGCGGCTCACCCAGGCCGCCAGCGACATCTTCCTCGGCTGGATGACCGGACCCGAGGAACGCCACTTCTACTGGCGCCAGTTGCGCGACATGAAGGGCTCCGCCGAGGTCGAGACGATGACCCCCGCCCTGCTCCGCGAGTACGCCCGGCTCTGCGGCCGCGCCCTGGCCCGCGCCCACGCGCGCTCCGGCGACCGCATCGCCATCGCCGCCTACCTCGGCTCCTCCGACGTCTTCGACCGTGCCGTCGCCGACTTCTCCCTCGCCTACGCCGCCCAGAACGCCGACGACTACGCCACCCTCGGCGCCGGCATCGCCGCCGGCATGATCACGGCGGCCCCGGGCGTCTGACGGAACGCCGGATCTCGGCCGGTGGGGCGGGCGGCCACGGCCGCCCGCCCCCGGTGGACGAGGGGTCAGGCGTCCAGGCGCAGCGGCGGCTCCGCCGGGGTCTCGGGCACCGGCGCGAAGAGCACCGCGCGGACCAGCGACGGGGCGAAGAGGCTGCTCAGCGGCGCCATCAGGTTCAGCGCCGCCCGGAAGGACGCCCCGACCGCCGGGTCGCCCGCCGCCAGTGCCTGGATCCGCCCCAGATACCAGTCGGCGAAACGGTCGGCCGGCTGGAGGCGGGCCGCGTCGCCCGTGGCACCCGGCATCTTCCGGTCCGCGCCCGCCGAGATCTCCCACGCCTGCCGGGACGCGTCCAGGAGCGCCCGCTGCACCCGGCGCGTGGTCGGGACCCGGCGGGTGTCGGCCAGCGTCCGGCGCAGGGCGACCGCGGCGAGCGCCGCCGTCGTCATGCCCTGCCCGTAGATAGGGTTGAACGCGCACAGCGCGTCGCCGGTGGCGAGGAAGCCGGCCGGTCGGCGGCCCGGACGGTCGTACCTGCGGCGGACGTTGGCGGTCCGCCGGTATCCGTGGACCGGCGTCACCGGCTCCGCGGCGGACACCCAGTCGCTCAGCACCGGGTGCGGCAGCCGCTTCGCGTACGCCTCGAAGGCCTCCTCCTCGGTGGGCGGCGCCTCCCCGCGCAGTCCCGAGAAGGTGACCATGTGGTGGCCGTCGCCCAGCGGCACGATGACCCCGGCGTACGTCTGCCGCGGGCCCGGCACGATGTAGTAGCCCTTCGCGTCGGTGGAAGGCACCCCGTCCGTCGCCCGGTAGATCCGGGAGGCGTAGGCGAGCCCGGTGTCGAGGGTCTCCTCGTGCGGGGCCTCCGCGCCGATCCCCGCCAGCCAGTCCGCTGCCTTCGTCGACCGCCCGGCGGCGTCCACCACCAGGTCGGCGGCGAGGGTGCGGGGCTCCTGCCCGGCGCCCGCGCCTCGCTCGCGGAGCCGCACCCCGGTCACCCGCGCGGCGGTCCCGGTGAGGCCCACCGTCTCGGTGCCGTCGAGGAGTTCGATGCGCGGGTCGGCGAGCACCCGCCGCCGCACCAGCCACTCCAGCTGGGGCCGCGGGCCGCTGTAGAAGTACGCGGAGGCGGGGAAGCGCGTGTACCACTGGCCCGCCTGCCACTGGACCATGTCCGTCGGCATCGCCACCTTCGGCGCGCCCAGTTCCCGCAGTTCGTCCATGAAACCGGGCAGCAGCTCGTCGAGTGCCCGCTGGCCGCCCTCGATCAGCACGTGGAGGTGCCGGCCCTGCGGCACCCCCGGCCGGGCGTCCGGCCCCTCGGGCAGCCGGTCGCGCTCGACGACCGTCACCCGCTCCGCGTGCTCCGCGAGCACCCGCGCCGCCAGCAGTCCGGCGAGACTTCCCCCGATGACCACCGCGTGACGTGCGCCGCGGCGCCCCAAGTCGTCGGCCATACCCGCCCTTTCCTCCGTGGATCACGAACCGGTACCGGTGTCGATACCGACCAGTATCCACGGCGGAGGGGCCGCGCACCGGAGCGCGCCGGGGGCGGAAGGGGGCGGAACGGGCGCGCGGGCCGCGGGGTGCGGGGCTCAGTCCTCCGGGGGTCCGAGCTCCGCCAGCGCGGCCGTCAGCCATTCCACCCAGAACCGTTCCAGGTCGATGCCGCCGCGCAGCACGAGGTGGCGCAGCCGGTCGGGCTCCCCGGTGCGCCGCTCGGGCGGGAAGTCGCGTTCCTCGATGGCCGCGTACTCGTCGAGCTGGGCCCGGTGGAGGGCGAGGTGCCGCTCCAGTTCGGCCCGGAGCCCGGCCGAGCCGACCACCGCGGCGGCCCGCAACCGCAGCAGCAGCGCGGACCGCAGCGGCTTCGGGTCCTCGGCCCTGCCCACCCACTCCCGCAGGAACTCCCGCCCCGCGGGCAGCACTTCGTACTCCTTGCGCTGCCCGCGCACCGGCACGGGGGAGGGCAGGGCCCGGATCTGCCCGGCCTCCTCCAGACGCCCCAGCTCCCGGTAGATCTGCTGGTGCGTCGCCGACCAGAAGTAGCCGATCGACTTGTCGAAGCGGCGCGTCAGTTCGAGGCCCGAGGACGGCTTCTCGAGCAGCGCGGTGAGGATCGCGTGCGGGAGGGACATGCTCGCATCCTAGGTTCGGGCCGCGCGGCGTACGGGCGGGTCAGCGGGTCACAGGGTGGCGGCGAGCCGCGTGCCTTGGTCGATCGCGCGCTTGGCGTCCAGTTCGGCGGCGACGTCGGCCCCGCCGATGAGGTGTGCCGTGCGGCCGGCGGCGACCAGCTCCTCGTACAGCCCGCGCCGCGGCTCCTGGCCGGAGCAGAGGACGATCGTGTCGACCGGCAGGACCTGCGGCTCGCCCTCGACGGTGAGGTGCAGGCCCTCGTCGTCGATCCGGTCGTAGGTGACGCCGGCGACCATGGCGACGCCGCGGTGCTTGAGCTCGGTGCGGTGGATCCAGCCGGTGGTCTTGCCGAGGCCGGCGCCGACCTTGGTGGTCTTGCGCTGGAGCAGGTGGACCTGGCGCGGCGGCGCGTTCCGCTCGGGCTTGCGCAGGCCGCCGCGGTTCTCGTAGGAGGTGTCGACGCCCCACTGGCGGAAGTACGTCTCGGGGTCCTGGCTCGCGCCCTCGCCGCCGTCGGTGAGGAACTCGGCGACGTCGAAGCCGATGCCGCCGGCACCGATGACGGCGACCCGCTCACCGACCGGCGCGCCGTCGCGGAGCACGTCCAGGTAGCTGAGGACGCTGGGGTGGTCCTGGCCCTCGATGCCGGGGTCGCGGGGGGTGACGCCGGTGGCGACGACGACCTCGTCGTAGCCGTCGAGGTCGGCGGCGGAGACGTACGTGTCGAGGCGGACCTCGATGCCGCGCTCGGCGAGCTGGACGCGGAAGTAGCGGAGGGTCTCGTCGAACTCCTCCTTGCCGGGGACCCGCTTGGCGACGTTCAGCTGGCCGCCGATCTCGGAGGCGGCGTCGAAGAGGGTGACCGTGTGGCCGCGCTCGGCGGCCGAGACCGCGCAGGAGAGACCGGCGGGGCCGGCGCCGACGACGGCGATCCGCTTGGCGAGGCGGGTGGGGGAGAGGATCAGCTCGGTCTCGTGGCAGGCGCGCGGGTTGACCAGGCAGGAGGTGATCTTGAGGTTGAAGGTGTGGTCGAGGCAGGCCTGGTTGCAGCCGATGCAGGTGTTGATGGTCTCGGCCCGGCCGGCGGCGGCCTTGTTCACGAAGGCGGGGTCGGCGAGGAAGGGGCGGGCGAGCGACACGAGGTCGGCGCGGCCGTCGGCGAGGATCTCCTCGGCGACGTCCGGGGTGTTGATGCGGTTGGAGGTGACGAGCGGCACGGACACCGAGCCCATCAGCTTCTTCGTCACCCAGGTGTAGGCGCCGCGCGGCACGGAGGTGGCGATGGTGGGGATGCGGGCCTCGTGCCAGCCGATGCCGGTGTTGATGATGGTGGCGCCGGCCGACTCGATCTCCTGGGCGAGCCGGACGACCTCCTCCAGGGTGGAGCCGCCGGGGACGAGGTCCAGCATGGAGAGCCGGTAGACGATGATGAAGTCGGTGCCGACCCGCTCGCGGATCCGGCGCACGATCTCCAGCGGGAAGCGGACCCGGTTCTCGTAGGAGCCGCCCCAGCGGTCCGTGCGGTGGTTGGTGGCGGCGGCGATGAACTCGTTGATGAGGTAGCCCTCGGAGCCCATGACCTCGACGCCGTCGTAGCCGGCCTCCCGGGCGAGCTCGGCGCAGCGGGCGTAGTCCTCGACGGTCTGCTCGACCTCGGCGTCGGTCAGCTCGTTGGGCACGAAGGGGCTGATGGGCGCCTGGATCGGGCTCGGCGCCACCAGGGCGGGGTGGTAGGCGTAACGGCCGAAGTGCAGGATCTGCATCGCGATCCGGCCGCCCTCGGCGTGCACGGCGTCGGTGATCAGCCGGTGCTCGGCCACCTCCTCGGCGGTGGTGAGCTTGGCGCCGCCGTCCCAGGGCCGGCCGGCCTCGTTGGGCGCGATGCCGCCGGTGACGATGAGGCCGGCGCCGCCGCGCGCCCGCTCGGCGTAGAAGGCCGCCATCCGCTCGAAGCCGTGCTCGGTCTCCTCCAGGCCGACGTGCATCGACCCCATGATCACCCGGTTGGGCAGGGTGGTGAAGCCGAGGTCGAGCGGGCTGAGCAGATGCGGGTACGGGGTCGTCGCGGTCACGGGGCGCCTCCTCGCGCAGGGATCGTCGGATCCTGTTGTAGGCGACCCGGCACGAGTTTTGCAACTAGTTGCAGAAGGATCGGGGTGTGATGGTTACTACTCGGTAGAAGGTGGCCGGAAGCCGACGTGATGTGCTCGGTCGATGAGGAAGGCCCCTCGCGGCGGCGCCCGCCGACGACGAGGCACCCCAGCCGACCGCCGAGGTTCTTCGCCGACGGCGCGTCGATCCCCTCCAGCAGGTGCGCCGCGCACTCCCTCGCGCCCACGCGCGAGGGGCCGTCGGGCCGCCGGTCGTCCGGCAGGCAGGAGGGCGCGCCGCCCGGCGAGCCGGGCACCCGGCGCCGCTTCCCGAACCGCTCGCCCGGCTCCCGCACCCGGCCGGACCGGACCACGCCGTACGTGTCGGGCCGAGGCCGCCGTCGGCCTCCTGGTCCTCGGGGCCGAGCGTCACCGTCTCGGGGCGGGCCGACCGCCGAGGTGCGCGGCAGCAGCGTCGGCCCCGTCTCCGGGGCGGCCACCGGCGGCGCGGACCGGCGGGCCGGACCGCGTCCGCCCGCCGCCGGGGACGCTCAGCCCACCCCGTCCAGCAGCACGTCCAGCTCCTCCGCCGTCCGGGGCGCCGGTACGCCCTCCGGCAGCAGGCCCTGGGCCCGCAGCAGCCGGCCGACCGGCACCGCCCACGGGCGGCGCAGCCGGGCCGCGTCCAGCAGCGCGTCGTCCGCGAGGAGCTCCGCCGCCGGGCCGGTGCGCAGACCGGCGGGGGAGAGGACGGCCGCCTCGTCGGCCCAGCGCAGCGCCAGGTCCACGTCGTGCGTCGCCATGACCACCGTCGTGCCCGCCGCCCGCAGCCGCTCCAGGGTCTCCAGGAGCCGTTCCTGGCCGTGCGGGTCCAGGCCCGCCGTCGGCTCGTCCATGATCAGCACCCGGGGGCGCATGGCCACCGCGCCCGCGATCGCCGCCCGCTTCCGCTGCCCGTACGACAGCAGGTGCGTCGGCCGGTCCGCGAGCGCCGTGATGTCCAGCGCCTCCAGCGCCTCGGCCACCCGCAGCCGCACCTCGCGCTCCGGCAGCCCCAGGTTCATCGGCCCGAAGGACACGTCCTGCGCCACCGACGCGGCGAAGAGCTGGTCGTCCGGGTCCTGCACCACCAGCTGCACGGAGCTCCGCAGCCGGGTCAGGCCCTTCCGGTCGTACGCCACCTCCGCGCCGTCCAGGAGCAGCGCCCCGCTCCCGCACCGCAGCCCGCCGCTCAGCAGCCGCAGCAGCGTCGTCTTCCCCCCGCCGTTGCGCCCGAGCAGCGCCACCGCCCGCCCCTCGTGCACGGCGAAGCCGACGTCGGTGAGGACGGCGGGTCCGTCCTCGTACGCGAAACCCGCGCGGACCAACTCCACGACCGGGGTGGGGGCCGTCATGGCAGGAGTCCTTCCAGGACGAGGGTGAGGGCGACGAGCCCCGCGAGGAGGCCGCCCGTCGCCGCGAGGAACGGGCGGGAGACGGGCGCCTCGGGCAGCAGGACCCGCAGGGTGCCGTCGTAACCGCGCCCGGCGAGTCCGCTCTGGAGCCGCTGCGCCCGGTCGAAGGCCCGCACGAAGGAGGTCGCGCCGAGCCCCGCCAGCGAGCGCCACACCGCGGCCCGGGTCGTCGCCCCGAGCCGCGCGGCCTGCGCCTGGCGCACCTTGCCCTGCGCGTCGAGCAGCAGGAACACGATCCGGTACATCACCAGGGCCACGTCCACCACCGGAGCCGGCACCCCGGCGCGCACGAGCCGCGGCAGCACGTCCGACACCGGGGTGGTGAAGGCGAAGAGCAGCACGCCCAGCGAGGCCGAGGCCGTCCGCAGCAGCAGTTCCCCCGCGTGCGCCGGGCCGTCCGGCGCCCAGGCGACGAGACCGCCGGACCCGCCCACCGAGAACAGCAGCGGAACGGCACCGGTGACGCAGAAGCCCAGCGGGATCCGGAACGCCCGCCACAGCTGCCGGCCCGGCACACCGGCCGGCCCGAGCAGCACGGCGAGAGTGGCCGCCGCGACCAGGGGAGCCCCCGGCCAGGGCGGCAGGCACACCGCGCACAGGGTCAGGCCGAACCCGAGGACGGCCTTCTCCGCCGGATGGCGGCGGCGCCAGCGGCTGCTGTGCGCCGCCGCGTCGATCGGCAGCATCGGCGGCTACGCGTCCTTCTCCGCGCCCGTGGCGGGCGCGCCGCCGCCGCTCCGGGCCGCCGCCCGCTCCTCGCCCTGCCGCCGTCCGCGCCGCAGCCCGAAGTAGTAGGCGAGGACGCCGGCGCCGAGCGCCGCCTGGAGCGCGAACAGCGCCGACTCGATCTCACCGGACGGCGGTTCGTACAGTGGCGAGAACCACGGCTCGTAGTCCGGCTCGATCTCCGTGATCGCCGTCTCCGCCTCGGCGTCGGCACCGGTGAAGGGTTCCTCCTTGTGGTCGCCGAGCCCCAGCGCCAGCGGCAGCACGGCCAGCGCCGCGACCAGCAGGAGCAGCAGACCGTTGATCTTCGCGTTCCTGCTCATCACGCCGCCGCCTCCTCGCGCCGCTCCGCCGGCTTCGACGCGGCGAGCACGCCGAGCCGCAGCAGGTCGCCCTTGCTGGACTGGGTGAGCAGCCGCATCACCAGGACGGTCAGCAGCCCCTCGCTCACCGCGAGCGGGATCTGCGTCACCGCGAAGATCCCGCCGAACTTGGCGAGCGACCCCGCGACGCCGCTGCCCGGGTCGGGGAAGGCGAGGGCCAGCTGGACGCTGGTCACGCAGTAGGTGGAGAGGTCGGCGACGAACGCGCCGGCGAACACCGCCACCATCAGCGGCGCCCCGAACCGCCTGACCAGCAGGTACGTGCCGTATCCGGCCCACGGGCCGACGATCGCCATGGAGAAGACGTTGGCGCCGAGCGTGGTCAGCCCGCCGTGGGCGAGCAGCAGCGCCTGGAACAGCAGGGTGATCGTGCCGAGCACCGCCATGATCGGCGGCCGGAACAGGATGGCGCCGAGCCCCGTGCCCGTCGGGTGGGAGCAACTGCCCGTCACCGAGGGCAGTTTGAGGGCGGACAGGACGAACGTGAAGGCACCCGCGGCACCGAGCAGCAGGGTGGACTCGGGGTTGGCGCGCACCTCGCGGGTGAGCGCGCGGACGCCGTGGACGACGAACGGAGCCGACGCGACGCCCCAGGCGGCCGCGTGGACGGGGGGTAGATACCCCTCGGCGATATGCATGATCGGGAGACCCTCTCCAGCACCTCGTGGATGGACAACGCGCCCTGGCCGGTCTCCTGGCTGACGGTAGTGCCGCCCGACTCCGCCTTCCCACCCCGCGACGGTCTCCCGCGGCGGAGCAGTGGCTTCCCCGAGGGGATGGAGCCGGACCTCCCGATCACAGTGGCGAGGGCCGCACCGGTACTGCACCGGTTTCCCGAACACCAAGGCCCTGTGACATTAGTGTGTTGACCTGCTTCATCACAATGCGGGGTCGGTCACTCGCGCTCCGGAGCACCGACCCCGCCGCCCCCGCTCGGCCCCTCCCCGCACGCCCCGACGGCCCCAGCCGGTCGGCGCCGGGCGCTCAGGTCTTGCGGTAGCCGTACGCCTCCGAGGCCGCGGCGGCGACCGCGTCGAGGTCGCCGCCCGCGCTCGCCGTCACCAGGGCGGCCACCGCGCCCTCGACGAAGGGGGCGTCCACGAGCCGGGCCCCCGCCGGGAGTTCGTCGCCCTCCGCGAGGAGCGCCTTCACCGTCAGGACCGCGCTGCCCAGGTCCACCAGGAGCGCCACGCCGGCGCCCGCGTCGACGGCCTTCGCCGCCGCGGTGATCAGCGCGGAGCTCGTACCCAGGCCGCCGCCGGGGAGGCCGCCGGCCGCCGCCACCGGCGCCAGGTCACCGCCGCCCGCGAGCCCGCGGGCCAGCTCCGCGACGGCGTCGGCGACGGCCGCGCTGTGCGAGACGAGCACGATCCCGACCCTGTCCCCGCTCATCCGGCCGCCACCTCCTCCAGGGCCGCGAACAGCAGAGCCGACGATGTCGCCCCCGGATCCTGGTGTCCGACCGAGCGTTCACCGAGATAGCCGGCCCGGCCCTTCCGGGCGCGCAGCGGCACCGTCGCGAGCGCGCCCGCCTCCGCCGCGGACCGCGCGGCCGCGAACGACTCGCGCAGCGACTCCGCGGCCGGGGTCAGCGCGTCCAGCATCGTCTTGTCGCCCGGGACCGCCCCGCCCAGCTGCCCGACCGCCGCGACCCCGGCCGCCAGCGCGTCCGCCAGCTCCGCCCGCGACACCTCGCCGGCCTCGCCGAGCGCCTTCCCGGCGCGCCGCAGCAACGTCCCGTACAACGGCCCCGATGCCCCGCCCACGGTCGCGATCAGCAGCCCGCCGGCGGTGACGAGGACCGCGCCCGGGGTCGCGGGCGGCTCCTTCGCCAGCGCGTCGGCCACGGCGGCGAACCCCCGCTTCAGATTGGCCCCGTGGTCCGCGTCGCCGATCGCCGCGTCCAGGTCGGTGAGCCGTCCGGCCTCCCGGGCCACGGCCGCCGCGACGCCCTCCATCCACCGCACCGCGAAAGCGGCGCCGTACGCCTCCGTGCTCGTCACCGGCTCACCGTCCCCAGCGCAGCGCGGGCGTGGCCACCGGCGCGTCCCACAACCGCAGCAGCTCCTCGTCGGCGGCGCACAGGGTGACCGAGCAGCCCGCCATGTCGAGCGAGGTCACGTAGTTCCCGACCAGCGTGCGCGCCACCGGCACCCGCCGGGCGTCCAGCACGCGCCGCACCTCCGCGTTGAACCCGTACAGCTCCAGGAGCGGCGTCCCGCCCATCCCGTTCACCAGCAGCAGCACCGGGTCCGAGGGCCGCAGGTCGTCCAGGACGGCGTCGACGGCGACCTCGGCGATCTCTCCCGCGGTCATCATCCCGCGCCGCTCCCGCCCCGGCTCCCCATGGATCCCGACCCCCAACTCCAGCTCGCCCGGCGGCAGATCGAAGGTGGGACCGCCCTTCGCGGGCGTGCTGCACGCACTCAGCGCCACCCCGAACGACCGCGACCGCGCCACCACCCGCCGCGCCAGGGCCTCCACCCGCTCCAGGGGCGCGCCCTCCTCGGCCGCCGCCCCGGCGATCTTCTCCACGAACAGCGTGGCCCCGGTCCCGCGCCGCCCCGCCGTGTACAGGCTGTCCGTCACGGCCACGTCGTCGTCCACGAGCACCTTGGCGACCTGGATGCCCTCGTCCTCGGCGAGCTCGGCGGCCATCTCGAAGTTCAGCACGTCCCCGGTGTAGTTCTTCACCACGAACAACACCCCGGCACCGCTGTCCACGGCCGCCGCCGCCCGCACCATCTGCGTCGGCACCGGCGACGTGAACACCTCTCCGGGGCAGGCCCCGTCCAGCATCCCCGGCCCCACGAACCCCGCGTGCAACGGCTCGTGTCCCGACCCGCCCCCGGAGACCAGCGCCACCTTCCCGGCCACCGGCGCGTCCCGCCGCACCACCACCCGCTGCTCGACGTCCACGGTCAACTCCGGATGAGCCGCGGCAAGCCCCCGCAGCCCATCGGCCACCACGGTCTCCGGCACATTGATCAGCATCTTCACGCGTACCTCCTGGCGGTCGTCGGACGGGCGAGCGAGCCGGGCGTCTTCGAGCGGGCGCGACACGGCTCGATTATCGACGCGGAGGTGCGAGCGCGCACCGGTGCGCACCGGCCGGTGTCGGCGGGTGCGACCGTGGGACAGCCGTCCGAGGGGCATCGCCGACAGGGACGGCCGGGCGTGCGGCCGACGGCCGGGGCGTGGGCTGCGACCGGGGCGGGGGTGTGGTGTACGGGGAAGGGCGGCCGACCGGGGCGGTCACGGACGGGGCGGTCACGGTGGCGGTCACGGCCGGGACGGACACGGCCGGTGTGCGTGACCCTCGACCGGCGCGGGTGGCAGGCGCCGGTGCCCGGGCCGCCCCGCAGGGGCCGGTGGTCCACCGGCTCCGGCGCGGCGAGGGGTCAGATCCGGGAGTTCCGCAGAGACTGCCACGCCGCGCCGGCCAGCGCGCGCGCCGACCGGGGGACCGACAGGTGCTCGTGCTCGCGGTACAGCTCCCAGTTGTACTTGATCAGGGACGCCTTGTTGGAGGACAGGGAGTTCGCCTGGTGGGCCCGGTAGACCGCGAGCGGCTCGACCAGGCCGCGGGCGTCCGCGCCGTCCCGCATGATCGACAGCCAGAGGGCGTAGTCCTGGCGCTTGCGCATCTCCGGCATCAGCCTCGTGCCCAGAACCCTGCGGTCGTACATGGCGGTGAGGGCGCCGATGTAGTCCCGGACCAGCATCGCGCGGTAGTCCACGTGCTCGCGCGCGCGGATCACCCGCCCGTTCGGCACCCAGTCGGTGCTCTCGCCGGCGTGGTCGGCGTCCATCTTGTAGTACGAGGTGAACGTCAGCGGCGCCGTGCCCTCGGCGGCGAAGGCGAGCTGCTTCTCGGTCTTCTCCGGGAGCCACATGTCGTCGCTGTCGAGGAAGGCGATGTAGTCGCCCCGGGCCCGCGAGATCGCGAGGTTGCGGGCGCGGCCCGCGCCGCCCCGCTCGGGCGCCGACTGCGGCAGGACGCGCTCGTCCTGCTCGGCGAACTCCCGGAGCAGGTCCATGGAGCCGTCGGAGGACTGGTCGTCGGTGACCAGCAGCTCCACGTCGCTGTGCGTCTGCGTCAGCACCGACCGGACGGCCGCGCCAAGAGTGGCCGCCGAGTTGTACACGGGCATCACGACCGACACCAGGGGCACAGCACTTCTCCTTGCATGACCAGGAACGACGGTCTATTCAAGCACTGCGGCGGAGCGACGGCCGCCACCCCTCCCCACGGGGTCGGCCCGTGGGGAGGGACCGGCAGCGGGACCGGCACCGGCACCTCCTACGACACCGGCACCGGCACCTCCGACGACACCGGCACCGCTTCGGAATCGGTTTCGGCCAGTTCTGCTCGTCGGTGGGTTCCACCGTCACGACCACCGACGGCCGTCCGGCGCGGTGCTTCATGGGCCAGGACGGCGCCGCTCGACCGGGGTACCGCTCCGGCCGGGCGGGCGCGCCGGGGCGGAGCGCGGTCGGCCGGGACGTCGGCGGGTGCGGGTCGTCCCCCTCGTCTTCCCAGGTCAATAGGGTGTCTGCGCGGAGACGCGGGACGCCGTGAGACCTATTGTCTGCTACACGTATTCGCCCTTCCGTCAGCGCCCCACAAGGCGCCGCTCTTTTTTCGCCACGTCTGAAAACGATCGCTTGCACGCCCCGTAGGGCGCGGCTACGCTCTGGCGGCGGAAGGGGAGAATGGGCATGGGGGAATTAAAATGAGGCGCAGCTAGAGACAATCATGGATCGCTGCTGCCGCGTCCCGGCGCCCCCTCGGCATTGAATTCCGCACTCGTCTCCGACCCGATGACGTGCGAAGACGCCGAGTGAATCCCAGTATTTCTGAACCCATGGAAGATGGGGAAAATCTGTGCACTCCAAGGAATATGTACTCCTGCTCGGCGCCGACCAGTATCTCCGGGAACGGGCCTTTTCGGGAGCGAAGCAGATTACCGATCTTCCTGTGTGGGCGGCCTCGGAAGACGCCGTGCGCAAGCGGAATCGCACATTCGACAATATGCTGTCGGCCGATCCCAAGGACCCGGAATCCCTGCTGAGCGCCATCCGCGCGGAGGCCGCCAGGGGCTGGACCCCCAAGGTCGTCGTCCCGCTGAACGACTGGACGGTGGATTCGGCGAACGCCGTCAACCGCGCCCTGGGTCTCGGCGGACTGGGCGTCGACGCGGTGAACAACGCCCGGAACAAGCACGCCATGAAGCGGGCCCTCCTCGACGCCGGCGTGAGGACGCCCCGCTCCCTTCTCGTGGAGTCCGAGGAGGAGTTGCTGGAGGCCCTCGACGCCGTCGGCCTGCCCGTCGTCATCAAGCCGTACGACTTCGGGGGCAGCGGCGGGGTCGTCCTGGCCACGACCCGCGAGGAGGCCGTCGCCGGTCTCGCGGAGTCCAAGGCCGTCATCGCCCAGTACGGATCGTCCTTCAACATCCTCGGCGACAAGTACCTCGTCGAGCAGTTCGTCGACTCCGACGACGAGGTGTCCGTCGAGGTCCTGTGCGGCGCGGGCCGGGCCCGGGTCCTCGCCGTCACCGAGAAGTACCTCTCCCCGCGGCCCTGGTTCGCCGAGACCGCGCACCTGGTGCCGAGCCACCGCACCGACGACCCCGAGCTGAACGACCTCGCCGTCCGGGCCTGCGTCGCGCTGGGCGTCGACCGGGGCCTTGCCCACGTGGAGATCAAGTTCGCCGCGGACGGGACGCCCTGGGTGATCGAGGTGGCCGCCCGCCCGGGCGGCGACGGCATCATGGACCAGGTCGAGCGCGCCTACGAGCTCAACCCCTACCGGGTCCACGTCGGTTCGTACCTCGGCGAGGACCTGTTCGACGTCGTCGCCGCCGCGGCGCCCGTCAGGACCTCGGCCATCGCCTTCCTGAAGGCCCGGGAGGGCCGCATCCAGGACGTGCTCGAAGGGAAGCCGCTGCCGCCCGAGGTGCGCAGCCTCAACATCAGCGCCAAGAGCGGCGACCTCTCCCAGAGCGCCAAGAACTGGAGCAACAGGGAGGGCCTCGTCGAACTCGACTGGGACCGGCTCTTCGACGAGAAGACCTCCCTCCCGGTCGACGTGGCGAAGGAGCTGGCCGACCAGATCTTCGTCGTCGACGAGGCGGCGGGGGAGTGAGTCGGTACACGCTCTACTCCGGTCTCTACCGGTTCTTCAGCGGGGTCGTGCTGCTCCTGCTGAACTGGCACATCGCGTCGGCGCAGGACGGCGGGTACGACGTGCTCGCCGTCTCCACCGCCCTGTCGTTCGTGCCGGCCGTCTTCGTCCCGTCGCTGATCCGCTTCGTGCCGATCGCCGGCGGGGCCCGGATGACCGCCGCGGGGCTCGCGGGCGTCGCCCTGACGCTCCTGGTGATCGCGGCGGGCTACAGCCACGTCCAGGCCGTCGTCGCCCTGAACTTCGTCCTCTGGATCTTCTTCTTCTACCTGGAATCGGCGTGGGAGGTCTGGTTCAACGACGAGGCGTCCGGCCTCGACGGCGACGCCCTGCGCAGATCCAGCTCGCTGACCATGACCGTCAACCAGGTCGCGCTCATGGTGGGCCCGCTGTTCGCCCCCCTGTTCACGCGGGTGGTCCGGGCCGAGTGGGTGCTGGTCGTCTGCGCCGCCCTGTTCGCCGTGGTGGCGGTCCTGAGCCTGGGGGTCCAGCGGGCCGCCGCCTCCCCCGCGGAGCAGGCGGCGCGGGAGGCCAGGCCGAGGATCACGGGCGGCCTCGGCGTCCTCTACCTCCTCGCCTTCATGTTCGTCTGGCCCATCCTGGGGACGTTCAACTTCATGCTGCCCCTGCAGGTGCTGGCCAACGGCGGGAGCATGCTCACCGTCGGCATCCTGGACATGCTCCTCGGTATCGGAATGGCCGTTGCCGGAACGTTCCTGCATCGCTTCGCGAAAAACCCCGGGCTGCGCTGGATTCTCATGGGAGCCGCCGCCGCGGTCGTCGCCGCCATGGCGATCTGGCTCTTCTTCCCCGCATTCGGGGTGCCGCAGTCCATCGCCATCTTCATCCTCGGGTGCGCCTTCGGATCACTGCGGGTGATTCTGCGCTCGGAAGCGGCATCGAATTTCTCGCCGCAACAGGTCGGGGCCATCGTGGCCCATGCGAACGCCTATTCGCTCATCCTGCTCTCGGCGGTCCTGGCGGGCGGAAGGTACGTCGCCTCCCACATCTGGCTGGCCCCGTTCGCCCTGACGCTGTTGCTTGTTCTCTCATTCCACCGGATCCACGCAGTCCAAGGCCGTCGACTCATTCCGAGTGAGGTGTCCGAATGACAGTGATGCACGATTCCCGAGGCGTTCCGCATCTTGTGGAACAACCGGCGGACATGGAGGTCGTCGAGAAGGCGACCGTCCAACTCGTCTCCATGAAACTGGACCACGAGCGATGTCGCAGGTACGCGCGATCCACCCCGCCCCTGGCGCTCATGCTCGCCGTCGACCTGCTGTGCTCCATGGAGCGCCCCTCGGCCATGGAGGCCGCGCGGATCTGCGACTCCCTGAGCGAGACCGACCCGGCCGAGCCGCGCACCCGGGCCATGCTCTCCGCCCTCGGCTCCTGGGCGGCCGGCGACCTGGTGACGGCCAGGAACGGCTTCCAGACCCTCGTCGACACGTACCCCGGCGACGCCGTGTCCGTCTACGCGGCGCACATGCTCGACTTCTACCTCGGCGACGCCCCGCACATGCTGGCCTCGATCGAGGCCGCCATCGGCCGGTTCACGGACGACGACCCCGTCACCGGCTACCTCATCGGCCTCCACGGCTTCGCCCTGGAGGAGAACGGCCTCATCACGGCGGCCATCGAGCGCTGCGGGGTCGCGCTGGAGGCCCACGCGGACGACATCTACGCCATGCACGCCCTGGTGCACTGCCTGTACGAGACGGGCCGGCACGCAGAGGGCGCCCGCTACATCCAGGACTACATGCGCGGCAGGGACGCCTCCACGCCCATGCGCATCCACGTCTGGTGGCACTACGCCCTCTTCGAGCTGTACGCGGACCGGGTCCAGGACGTCCTGGCGTGCTACCGCATCGGCATCCGCCGCAAGACGTCCGCGCGCTCGGCCGAGGACCTGGACGCCGTGACGCTGCTCTGGCGGCTCGCCCTCGTCAGGCCGTCGCTCGACCTTTCCGCGTACTGGCAGTCGCTCTACGAGGACTGGAAGCCGTACACGGACGAGAACTGGTACCTCTTCAACGACTTCCACGCCTACCTCACCTACTGCCAGGTCGGCGACCACGGGCGCGCGGACTCCCTCCTGGAAGCGGTCCTGTCCCGGCGCGAGAAGGTGTCCGAGGAGATGGTCGACATCTTCCTCGGCTTCCGCTCCTTCACCACCGGCGACTACGCCGACGCCGCGGCCCGCCTGGCCCGGTCCTTCCGCCACTCGTCCGAGATGGGCGGCAGCAACGCCCAGCGCGACGTCATCGAGATGACCGGCATCGAGGCCGCCCTGCGCTCCCGGAACTACGAACTCGCGCGCCACCTGCGCGACTCCGGCCGGATCTTCCGGCACCAAGGCCCCGTCATCCAGCGCTACGAAGAGCGCCTGGCGGAACTGCGCACATCCGAGAACCATTCACAGGGGGTACTGACGTGAGCCTTTACCAGGCGATATCCGACGAGATCGCGCCCGAGGGCATGCAGCTGACCGCGATCCCGCTCCAGGACCGCAAGACCGTGTGGCAGCTCGACGGCACGGCCGGTTTCGTCGCCAAGGTGACCCAGGGACGCGCGGCGATCTTCCGGTGCGAGAAGGCCGCCGCGATCACCCTGGAGACACTCAAGGAGTGTTGTGCGCCCTTCGGGGTCGGCGAACCGGTCGAGTGCGGCGAGTCGCAGTACCTGCTCGCGATCGGCCTGGTCGACGACACGGCGCTGATGGTGCTCGGCGGGGAGGCCGACGTCACGGCCTCGCCGGTCGAGTTCTCGCCCACCAGCGACGACGTGCGGAACATCGTCGGCTCGATCGACGACTACTACTTCGGCTACGAGGACCGCTACCGGACCGTGTACGAGCACGGCGCCGAGCTCTGGGAGTCGGAGGAGCCGAACGCCTCGCTCCTCCAGCTGATGGGGGAGCGTCCGGAGATCTTCTCCCAGCGGATCATCGACCTCGGCTGCGGCGAGGGCCGCGACTCGCTGTACCTCCTGTCCCAGGGGCACCAGGTCGTCTCGGTCGACGTGTCGCACTCGGCCCTCTCCCGGGCCCGTGAGCGGGCCGCGGCCGCGAACCTGGACCCGTCCGGGTTCATGGAGCGCGACATCATCTACCTCCGCGGCTTCGAGGAGGGCAGCTTCGACCTGGCCATGAACATGGGCTGCCTCCACATGCTCGTGGACGACGCGCAGCGCGCCGGCCACATCTCCCGCGTCTTCGAGATCCTCCGCCCGGGCGGTCACTTCGTCGTGGACCACTGCGCGAGCGACTGGGGCAAGGGCTTCTTCTCCATCCCGGACTACGAGGAGGTCGCCGCCGACCTCGTGCCCGGCCGCGTGATCCCCCGGAAGATCCGGGTCGCGGACGGCGAGAAGAACATCGGCCTGGAGGTCCTGCCCTACGCGGAGCGCGAGGGCGACGCCCTGGTCGAGGAGATCCGGCGCCACGGCTTCACCCTGGTGAGCAGCACGCACACCGACACGGAGGCCTTCGGCGCCTCGACACTGCTCCTCTTCCAGAAGCCGGAGGCGTGACGCGGATGGTTTGACCGATGCGTCGGGTGCGACGTCGATGGTCTGACCGGGTCGTCGGGGCGTGGCGTCGAGGGTACGACCGGGTCGTGGGGGCGTGGCGTCGAGGGTACGACCGGGTCGTCGGGGCGTGACGTTGTGATGGTCTGGCCCGGCCGTCCAGGCGTGACTCCGGCGGCCTGACCCAGCCGTCGGGGCCTGACTCCGGCGGCCTGACCCAGCCGTCGGGGCCTGACTCCGACGGCCTGACCCGGTCGCACCCGTCCATGCGGCGGCCCCCGGCACGCCTCGGGAGCGCCGCCGCACGGGCACGTGCCACTCGGCAGCCCGAGGGGCGGGCGGACCCGTCCGCGGCCGTGGTGCGGCCGGCCGCCCCGGTGCGGCGGCGCGGAGCCGGGCGTCGCGCTGGTCCGACGGCGCCGCGCGTACGAGGGCTCACGCAGGGGCGAGCGGATCGTCCTGCGGGCGCGGCGGATCCTCGCCGACCGCGACGCCCGGACGAGCGGGGTCACCGCCCCGCGCGGTGGTCTGACCGGCCGGTTGCGGACGCGGCGGGGTCCCCACCGCGTCCGGCGCCCTCGCCCAGCCGACCGGCTCCTTCTGGGCGGAACACCCCCTGGTCACGGTGGGGTGCGGGCGGACCTCCGCTCCGAGGACGTCCTCCGGCACGAGCGTCGTCCCGCACGTCCGGTTGCACGTCCTCGGAGTGCCGTACGGCATGCGAGCGGTCCCCGTGGCGAGGCCGCCGGACCGGACGGTACCGGTCGGCCTCGTCGTCGCGGCCGGAAACCGGGCCCGGTCAGGGCCCGCGCCTTCGCCACGGTCGCGCGACGGACCGACACGACCGCGGCCCCTCGAAGGACTGTCCGCCCCCTGACGAAGCCGCAGGCGCCACCGCCCCCACCCCCGCATGGCCCTAGCTCACCGGCTTCGGTGTGTCAGTCCGTAACCTTCCGGGTCCCGGCCCGCCCGTCCGATTGCTAGCTTCCGGACCGTTCGACCGTACGGTCCGGGGCGGGGCGGGGCGCGAGCCCCGGCGCCCTCCGGGCCTTTCCACGTTCTCGACCCGGAGGTCACGTTGGGCGCGCAGCATCCCTCGCGCAGGAACATCCTCAAGTCCGTGGGCGGCCTGTCGGCCGCCTTGGCCCTGGGCGGTGCGGGCGTCGTCGCCGCGGCCGGGCCGGCCGCCGCCGTCGGGGACGGCTTCGGACTGCGGATCGTGGAGCGCGGCGAGGCCGACCACCGCATGTGGTACTACCGGTTCTCCACGAGCGCCATCGGCTGGAACCCCGCCGTGAACGTGCTCCTGCCCGACGACTACCACTGGAGCGGCCGCCGCTATCCCGTGCTGTACCTGCTCCACGGCGGCGAGCAGGACTTCATCACCTTCGACCGCGAGGGCGTCCGAGCCTGGACCGCGGGCAAACCGATCATCGTCGTGATGCCCGACGGCGGGCGGACGGGCTGGTACTCCAACCCGGTCAGCTCCAACGTCGGCCCGCGCAACTGGGAGCACTTCCACATCGCGCAGCTGATCCCCTGGATCGACGCCAACTTCCGCACCTACGCCGAGTACGACGGCCGTGCCGTCTCCGGCTTCTCCATGGGCGGTTTCGGCGCCCTGAAGTACGCGGCCAAGTACTACGGCCACTTCGCCTCGGTCAGCTCCCACTCGGGCCCGGCCAGCCTCCGCCGCGACAACGGCATGGTGGTCCACTGGGCCAACGCCACCTCGGCGGCGCTCGAACTGGGCGGCGGCACGGTCTACGGCGCGCCGTTCTGGGACGAGGCGCGCGTGAGCGCCGACAACCCGGTCCAGCGCATCGAGAGCTACCGCCACAAGCGGGTCTTCCTGGTCGCCGGCACCAGCCCGGACCCGGTCAACTGGTTCGACTCCGCCAACGAGTCCCATGTCCTCTGGGGCCAGCGGGAGTTCCGCTCGCTCCTCGGGAACGCGGGCATCCCGCACGAGTGGCACGAGGTCCCGGGCGGCCACTACATCCGCCACGACATGATGCAGCGCGACATCGACGGCATCATCGGCCGGCTCCGCAAGGCGTGAGTCCCGGTGCGCGGCGCGCCCGAGCGGCGGGCCGCGCACCCCTCCACCCGTGCCGACCGACGGACGACCGACCGATGGGCGACGTTCCGACGGACCGCGGCCGTTCCGGACGCTGCGACGGGCCAAGGGGGTTCAGCCGCTCAGACAGTCCGACGGGACACGGAAGTTCCGCCGCACCGATGTCACGACGTACCACCCCACCCCAAGGAGACCGCAGGTGACGAGCGTTCGACGCCCCGCAGCGGGCGGCCCCCGGCCCTCCCGACGCCGTGCTCCGCACCGGATCGCCGTGTCGGCCCTCACCTCGCTGCTCCTCGCCGCCGGCGCGCTCGCCGGCGCGTCCCCGGCGCACGCCGCCGCGAGCGATCTGTGCGCCCAGGTCGGCCACCAGGCGGGTTTCCGGGGCGACGCGCTGGTGACCGCCGTAGCCGTGGCCCTCGCCGAGTCCGGCTGCGATCCCCTGGCGTCCAACACGCAGAACAACTCCCCGGCCTCCACGGACCGCGGCCTGTGGCAGATCAACGACTACTGGCACCGCGAGGTCGACGACGCCTGCGCCTACGACGCGCAGTGCAACGCGCACGCCGCCTTCGCCATCTCCTCCGGCGGGACGAACTGGCAGCCCTGGTCCACCTACAACCAGGGCCTGCACGAGCGGCACATGGGCGAGGCGAGGGCCGCGGTCGACCGCCTCGGGCACCCGGGTGAGCCGGGACCGGCTCCGGTCGTGTACCCGGCCGACTCGGGCCGGGTGGTCTCCGCCCGGTCGGCGGACGGCCGCCTGGAGGTGTTCGCCGCGGGCGCCGACGGCGTGCACCACGCGTGGCAGGTCGAGGTGAACGGCGCCTGGTCGGCGTGGGAGCCGCTGCGCGGCCCGGCCGGCGCGGAGCTGGCCGTCGCGCCGAACGCGGACGGCCGCCTGGAGCTCTTCGCGATCGACGGCGACACCTTCCAGCACCGGTACCAGCTGTCGCCGTCCGGCGGCTGGTCGGGCTGGGAGGCGTTCGGCGGGGGTGGCGAGGACGCGGCCGCGGGGGTGAACGCGGACGGCCGGATCGAGGTGTTCGCGTCCGGGCCGACGGGGTTGTTCCACAAGTACCAGACGGCGCCGAACGGCGGCTGGTCGGACTGGGAGCCGACCGGCGGCGGACCGGCGGGCGCCCGGGTGGAGATGGAGAAGTCCCGCGACGGGCGCCTTGAGGTCTTCGCCCTCAACGGGGACGTCTTCCAGCACCAGTACCAGACCTCGCCGAACGGGGGCTGGTCGCGGTGGGACACCTTCGGCGGCGGCGGGCACGACCTGACCGTCGACCACAACGCCGACGGCCGGATCGAGGTCTTCGCCTCCGGTCCGGCCGGTGTCTTCCACAAGTACCAGACGGCGCAGACGAGTTGGTCGGACTGGGAGCCGACGGGCGGCCCCGCGGACGCGCGGCTCACCAGCGAGCGCGGTCCGGACGGGCGGGTCGAGGTCTTCGCGATCAACGGCAGCACCGCCGCGCACTCCTGGCAGACGGGGGTCAACGCCCCGTACAGCCCCTGGGAGACCTTCGGCACCGGCGGCACGGAGGTCGCCGCCGCGGCGAACGCCGACGGCCGCATCGAGCTCTTCGGGACCAACCCCACCGGGACCTTCCACCGGTGGCAGACCGGCTTCTCCACCTGGTCCGCCTGGGGCTGGGTCAACGACTCCGCGGGACCGGGACTCGACTGACCCGCGGCCGACCGACGGGCGGACCCGCCTCCGCGCCCCCTCCGCACGGGCCGTGGACGACCCGCGCCGACGCCCCCACCCTCGCCGTCGCCCTCGATCCGCTTTCACCCCCTGCCCCCGCTCACCACGGAGGAGCACCTGCGGGCGCCGCACGTTGTGGGCGCTCCGGTCCCCTGAGCGGGGGTCATCGCCGGTCCCGACGTACGGATCGCGCCACGTCATGGGCCCTGGACGGGCCGGGAGGGGCGGAACGGCGGCCCGATCGGTCGGCCGGGGCCGTGACCTTTCCCACCTTGCGTCCGGGAACGGGACGGTCCTGGGGGCCCGACCCGGCGCGGCGTCCTGGGGTGCTCCGGTGGGTTCGCCGCTGCCGGCGCCTCCTCACACTCGGCGGAATAACTCCCTCCGGGCGCTCCGAAAACTGGAAAAGCGTTCTAAAAGACGCCCAGGGTGGAGCGGGGAGGTGTCCCCCGTCACAGGAGGCCCGCCGACCCCCGACCCCCTCCCGGCGGAGCCCGGGACCGCCTCGCCCAGGTGCCGGCCGGCCCCCGACCCGGCCCGGAGGCGGCCGGATCGGGGGCCGCCCCGGGGTGGCCGAAGCATGCCGGTACACCCCGGTAAGGGGTGGGTATCGTTCCGCTCGTCCGGCTGGCGGGCGATGCGGAAGGGGGCGCGATGAGCGGCGTGGTCGTACATCTGCCACAGGGCGGGGGAGGCGCCGAGGCCGGTGAACGGCGGTCCGAGGCGGTGACGTTGAGACTCGGTCCCGGCGAGGCCGCGCGCTTCGGCCGCGGCTCCGCGGACACCCCGGTCGAACTCCGCCTCGCCGACGCCGCGGTCTCCCGGCTCGCCGGGGAGATCCGCGTGACCGACGACCACTGGCAGCTGACCAACCACAGCCCCACCCACACGTATCTCGTGGAGAACCCCGAGGGAGCGGGCGAGTACCTCAGGGTCCCGCCGCGCCGCGTGGGGGCCCCGGTCCCCTTCGAGTTCGCCCGGGTCGTGCTGCCCACGCGCGGCGAACTCCCCGTCACGTTCCAGGTGTTCGCGCCCGACCACGTGTACCTCGACCCGGGGGCCGTCGGCGGTCCCTGGGAGAGCCGCACGGTCACGGCGTACTCCCTCGACGAGACCGCCGCCTACTTCCTCGTCCTCGTCGCGCTCTGCGAACCTCGGCTGCGCGACCAGTCCCGCGTCGCCGTCCCCACCACGCCCCAGATCGTCGACCGGCTCAGCGCCCACACCGGCCGCGGCCCGCTCACCGCGCGGGCCGTCAGCTCGCACATCGACTACCTCGCCGAGGAGAAGCTGCGCATCGACGGCCCGGCCCAGGGCCAGGGCGACCGCCGCAACGGCAAACGGGAGGAGATCGTCGGGCTCGCCCTCCGCTTCGGACTCGTACGGGAGGAGCACCTCGCCCTGCTGCCGCCCGCGCCCCGGCCGGCCGGCCACGAACGGAACGCCGCACGATGACGTCCCTCCCCGCGCGCGGCGACACCCCGGGCCGGGACGACGACCTCCCGGAACGACTCCCGCCCGGCCACCGGGTGGGGGCGTGGGAGGTCGTCGAGCGGATCGGCACCGGCGGCTGGTCCACGGTCTACGCGGCGCGCCCGGCCCCCGGACCCGGACGGCCCGACTCCCCGGGACGGGCCCATTCCGGACGGTCCGACCCGCCCGAGCGGTCCGGCGCTCCCGGGCGGTTCGGCTCCCCCGGGCGGTCCGGCTCCCCGGGACGGCCCCGGAAGGGCGCCGGAGTCGCGCTCAAGATCATGCCGACCGCCGGGCTCGCGCCCCTCCAGGCGCGCAGGATCGAGGAGTCGGCGCGCCGCGAGGTCGCCCTCGGCCGCACGGCCGGACACCCCCGCCTGATCGGCCTCCTGGACTCCTTCGTGCTCTCCGCGCCGGACCGTCCCTCGCTGGACGGCGCCCTGGTGCTGGTCATGGAGCGGGCCGCCGGCAGCTTGCGGGACCTCCTCGACACGGGCGCCGCCGAGGCCGACCGCGACCGCATCGCCGAGGGGATCTGCGAAGGGCTCGCCCACCTCCACCGCTCGGGATGGGTCCACGCCGACCTCAAACCGGAGAACGTCCTGCTGGACACGGACGGCTCCGTGAAGCTCTCCGACTTCGGCCTCGCCACCGAACTCACCGGCACCCACGGCTACGCACCGCCCTTGGGCACGCTCGACTACCTGCCCCCGGAACGCCGCCGGGCACCCCTGGGCGAACGCGGGGTCCAGGTCCGCGCCAGCGCCGACGTCTGGGCCCTCGGCATCGTCCTCCACGAGCTCTTCGCCTCCGGCGCCTCCCCGTTCCCCGGCGCCACGCCGATCGCCCGGAGCGCCGCCGCCCAGGAGTACGGGGCGGGCCGCGCGCCCCTCCGGCTCGACCCCGCCGTCCCGCCGTTCTGGCGCGGCGTCATCGCCGACTGCCTCGCCCCCACCCACGCCTCCCGCGCCCCGCACACGGCGGAGAGCCTGCTCGCCCGCGTCACCGCCCGGCGGCCCGGCGGACCCGGCGGACCCGGCGGCCCCCGGCGCGGGCTCCGCCGCGGGACCCGGGCGGCGGTCCTCGCCGCCGTGCTCTGCGGCACCGGCGCGGCCCTGGGCGCCGACACGGCCGGGCACGGCCCCGGGGCGCCGGCCGGCACGGTCCGGGTGTTCAACGCCGAGCGGGGCTGCCAGGAGCGGGCCGACCGCGACCGGCACTGCAGCCTGGGCCTGGCGATCGATCCCCACCGCCCCTACACGGCGGAGAACGTCGTGCGGACCCGGGTCTGGCACGGCGACCTCCTCACCGCCGACTGCGTGGTCGACGACGGGCAGCCCATCGTCGACGAGGAGGACCTGCGGTCCACCCGCTGGTTCCGCGTCCGCCTCTCCCGCGTCTCCGTGCCGGCCGAGGCCTGGCTCCCCGCCGTCCGCACCCGCGAGAGCCCCACCCTTCCTCCGTGCCGCCCGGCCGCGGCCCGCTGACCGCCTCCGGACGGCGCATCATCGGTATTTCATCGCCCCTCCCTAGCGTGGCCGCGTCCGGACGAAGGCCCGGACCTCACGGAGGGGTGCACCGATGGCACGCAGAAGACGGAGGGCACGACTGCCGGTGGCGGTCGCGGCCCTGGTGGCGGTGGCGAGCACCACGGCGATCGGCGGGGCTCCGGCGGGCGCCGCCGCGACGGCCCCGGAGCGGCCGACGATCCGCTACACCGAGTACGGGATCCCGCACATCATCGCCTCGAACTGGGAGGGCCTGGGCACGGGATACGGCTACGCGGCGGCCAAGGACAACATCTGCACCCTGGCCGACACCTATCTGATGGTCAACGCCGAGCGGTCCCGCCACCTGGGGCCCGACGGCAGGACGAGCCCCGGCCAGAACCAGAACACCACGACCAACCTCCACAGCGACCTGTACTTCCAGCGGATCAAGGACGACGGCGTCGTCGAGCGACTGCTGGCCCAGCCCGCGCCCGACGGACCGGAACCCCAGGTCAAGGAGGCCATCCGCGGCTACGTCCAGGGGTACAACAGGTACCTCGCGGAGACGGGCGCGGCGAACCTCTCCGACCCGGCCTGCCGCGGCGCGGCCTGGGTGCGGCCCATCACCGAGATGGACGTCTACCGGCACGCGCACGCCGAGATCATCATGGGCAGCGCCGATCCGCTCCTCGACGGCCAGGTCACCGCCGCACCCCCGGGGGCGTCGGCGGCGAAGGCGCCCGCGCCGTCGGCGGAGGAACGCGCGCGGACCGCGCGGAAGACCGCGCGGGCGATCGGCGAAGCGCTGGCGGAGAGCCGCCGGCAGGGCATGGGCAGCAACGCGCTGGCGGTCGGCTCGCAGGGCGTCTCCGGCGGCACCGGCATGCTCCTCGCCAACCCGCACTTCCCCTGGCACGGCAAGAACCGGATGTGGCAGAGCCACCTGACGATCCCGGGCGAGGTCAACGTCTCCGGGGCCAGCCTGCTCGGCCTGCCCGCGGTGAACATCGGTCACAACGACGACGTCGCCTGGAGCCACACCGTCGCCACGGTCGCGCCGTTCGGGCTCTTCGACGTGCAGGTCGACCCGCTGAACCCGACCATGTACCTGGTCGACGGCGCCTGGGAGCGCATGAGGTCCCAGCGGGTCTCCGTCGCGGTCCGCAACGCGGACGGCACGACCGGCACGGTCACCCGGACCCTGTGGTCCACCCGCTACGGACCCGTCACCACCTCGATCCACGGCTACCCGCTGCCCTGGGTGGTCAGCGCCCACGCCGTACGCGACGTGAACATGAACAACCTGCGCGCGTTGAACACCTGGTTCGGGCTCGACCGGGCCAAGGACGTCCACGAGGTGGTGGACGTCCTGGAGTCCACCCAGGGCGTCCCCTTCTTCAACACGGTCGCCACCGACCGCCGGGGCAACGCGCTCTACGCCGACATCCAGGCCGTCCCGAACATCACCGACGCGCACGCGCGGTCCTGCCTGACGGAGACCGGCAAGCTGCTGTTCCACCAGTCGCTGCCGCTGTCGAACGTGCCGCCGGTCTCCATCCTGGACGGCAAGCGCAGCGCCTGCGACTGGCCGGACGATCCGAACGCGGCCGCGCCGGGCCTCCTCGATCCGGCGACGCAACCGCGCCTGATCCGCACGGACTTCGTCGGCAACGCCAACGACAGCCCTTGGCTGGCCAACCCGGAGCAGCCGCTGACCTTCCCCCGGGTGATGGGGGACATGGCGGCGCCCCGGTCCCTGCGCACCCAGGAGCTGATCCTGACGGCGCGACGGCGGATCGACGGCACCGACGGCCTGCCCGGCAGGGGCTTCACCCCGGAGACCATGGGGAAGCTGCTCTTCGCGGACAACAGCAGGGCGGCGGACCTCACGCTCGACACGACGGTGGCGGCGTGCCGGGGGGTCGCCTTCGGGCTCGTCCTCGTCGACGGCAACCTCGTCGACATCAGGGAGGCCTGCCCGGTCCTGGCCGGGTGGAAGAGCCACGACTACACGGCGGACAGCCGGGGTTCGTGGCTGTTCGCCGCCTACTGGCACCACCTGCAGGGCGGGCAGCGCCTGGAGAAGCTGCCCTGGCGGGTCCCGTTCGACCCCAAGGACCCCGTCCACACGCCCAATTCACTGGACGGCGGCAGTTCCGCCGTCCGCGACTCCCTCGCCCGGGCCGTCCTCGGGCTGCGCAAGGCCGGCATCCCGCTCGACGCCGCGCTCTCGGACGTGCAGAGGATCACCCGCGGCGGCGAACAGATCCCGGTGCACGGCTCGTACGGCCTCCTCGGGGTGCTGAACGTGATCGAGCCGGGCCAGGTGGACGGCCGGCTCGACATCGTCTTCGGGTCCAGTTTCGTCCAGCAGGTGCGGTTCACCGCCGAGGGGCCGCCGGAGACGTACTCCGTCCTGGCCTACTCGCAGTCGGCGAACCCGAACTCGCCGCACCACTCCGACCAGACGAAGTTGTTCGCGGCCGGCGGCTGGGTGACGGAGCGGTTCACCGAGGAACAGATCGCGGCCGCCTCGGACCTGCGGACCGTGGTCCTGGACTGAAGACCCGTCACCCAGCACGACATCCCCCCATGAACGCCATCCCCGCCGAACGACATCACCCACGAACGACATCACCCAGGAAGGGAACGGCACGATGAAGAGGACATCGCTCTGGTGGAGGACGGTGGTGGCCTGGGCGGTTGCCGCCGCGGCCGTCATCGCGCCCGTCGGCTCGGCCCGGGCCGACGGCGGCGCCACCCCGCCTCCGCTGCCGAACGGCTTCGGCCTGACGCAGGTCGCACCGGCCGTGGGCGACGCCCACGACTTCTACCTCACGGTCACCACGCCCCAGGTGTCGGGCGAGCAGCACATCAGGATCATCCTTCCGCGCGGTTACTACGACGACCCGGACCGGCGCTACCCCGTCCTGTACTTCCTGCACGGCTCGCCCGACGACCCCGTCGACCAGACCTACCCGGCCCTGTCCATGTCGGACCGGATGATCACCGTCATCCCCGACGGCGGCGCGCGGAGCTGGTACGCGAACTGGCTCAACCAGAAGACCGTCCTCGGCGCCCAGAACTGGGAGACCTTCCACCTGGAGCAGGTGATCCCGTTCGTCGACGCGAACCTGCGGACCCTCGCCGCCAAGAAGTCCCGCGCGGTCGCCGGCATCTCCATGGGCGGCTTCGGGGCCTTCCACTACGCCCAGGCCCGCCCCGACCTCTTCGGTCAGACCGCGTCGCTGTCGGGGGACATCGACCTGTCGGCCAACTCCATGGACCTGCGCATGGCGGTCGTCGCCTCGGTCACCGACGCGATGGGCGCGGTGTGCGCCTCGTCGTCCGGCACCTGCGACCCGGAGAACTCGCCGTACAAGCCCGGCGTGGACAGCGACGCCCTCTTCGGCTCGCCCTACCCGGTGTTCAACGTCGACTGGCGGTGGAACCAGGTCGACCCGTCGCAGCACATGGACCGGCTCCGGGGCATCGGGATCTCGATCTACACGGGCGACGGCGGCGGTTCGCCCGTGAACATGGAGTTCTGGGTCTCGGGCGCGTCCAAGAACGTCAAGGCCCGCCTGGACGCCCTCGGCATGCCCTACTACTTCGTGAACTACGGTGACGGTTCCGGCTGGGGCACCCGCTGCGACGGCGGCCACAACGCGGGCTGCTGGTCCCAGTCCCTCCTGGACCTGATCCCCCGGCTGGAGCGGGCCTTCGCCGCCTGACCGTACGGTTCGGGCGTCCGCCGCCGCCCCGCACCCCCTGCACGGTGGGCGCGGGGCGGCGGCGGGCTTCTCGCCTCTACGGCCGGCCGGTCAGGGCATCGCGGGGCCGGAGCCGTTCAGCCAGGACCAGTCCGACCACGCGGCGAAGCCCGTCTGCCAGCGGTGGTAGACACCGGCGTGGCTGGTGCCGAAGACCTCGATGCGTCCGTCGGCGTTGGTGGACGCGGCGATCTCGGTGCCGCCGCCACCGAACGTCTCCCAGGCCGAGTACGGTGCGTTCCGCCCCGTCTGCCACGAATGGCTCGCCGTGGTGCCGTTGATCGCGAACACCTCGACGCGGCCGTCGGCCGTCCGCGCGGTGGTCAGCTCGGCGTCGGGGATCCCGCCGGTGCCCGTCCACGCCGACCACGAGGCGGGGCCGGTCTGCCACTTGTGGAAGACACCGTCGGAATTCGAGGCGAACACCTCCAGCCGGCCGTCCTGGTTGTGGCTGACGGCGAGGTCGTGCCCGCCGCCGCCGAAGTCCTCCCAGCCGGACCAGCCTCCGTTGACGGCCGTCTGGTAGAGGTGGCCGAACGTCGAGTCGGAGAGGGCGAAGACCTCCAGGCGCCCGTCGGGCGCGGTCTCCATGGCGAGCCGGGAGAGCGCCGGGCCGCCCCCGACGCCCTCCCAGGACGACCAGCCGCCGCCGGGCGCCGTCTGCCAGCGGTGGAACACGCCGGTGGCGTTGGACGCGAACACCTCGACGCGGCCGTCGGCGTTGGCGCCCGCGGCCAGCCGGTGGCCGCCGGTGCCGAAGTTCGCCCAGCCGGACCAGTCCGCGCTGGGCGCGGTCTGCCACATGTGGTCGAAGGTGGCGTCCGAGAGCGCGAACAGTTCGAGCCGGCCGTCCGCGTTGGCGGCGAGGGCCAGCTGCGCGTTGCGCGGGCCGCCCTTGAACTGCCACGGCGACCAGCCGCCGTTCACCTCCGTCTGCCAGGAGTGGTACACGCCGTCGGCGCCGGCGGCGAACGCTTCGAGCCGTCCGTCGGCGGACCGCGCGGACACCACCCGGCCCGACCCGGCCGGGTGCGCCGTGCGCGTCTCGCCCTCGTCGACGATGTTCCGGTAGCGCAGCGCCCGGTAGTCGCCGTTCGGGTGCCCGTCGATGGTGGAGCCGTGGATGTTCCCGTAGAAGTGCCCCGGCGGTTCGACGCCGCTGGAGCCGCCGCCGAAGCTGTAGTAGGAGAAGCCGCCACGGTCGTCCACCCACTCGTGGAAGACGATCACGTGGTTGTAGAACGAGTTGAGGACGTCCCCGGCCCGCAGCTCGCTCCGCGCGATCTCGTACGAGAAGTTCGGCAGGCCCTGCGTGCTGGGGTTGGCGTCGAGGTGCCAGGCCATGGCCACGAACCCCGAGCAGTCGGTGCGGTAGTCGAAGTCGCCGCCGGGGCCCGGCCAGTAGGCCCGTTGGCTGTACGGGGGCCGCTGGTCCACCCAGATCTGCGCACGCTGGATCACCTCGCCGCGGGTGATCGGTCCGCCGCGGTCGGAGGAGACCGCGGCGGTGACGCGCGCCGCGGCGGGCGGCGCGACGCCGGCCAGCAGCAGCGCGCCGGCCAGCAGGGGCAGGAGGAACCCGCCCCACCATGAACGTGACGTCTTCACTCGGACCTCCCAGGTCGTCGGCGGCCGACCCTAGGAGCGGGCGATGAAATAAGGATGGAATCGACGCCCGCCACGGATTCCCGCGGACGGCACGGAGGGTGGGCCGGGGACGCCGCACCGGAAACGCCGACGCGGACGCCGCGCCGGAAACGCGGACGCGGACGCCGGACCGGCGACGCCGCACCGGAACCCTGGCGCGGACGCCGGGCCGGGGACGCCGGACCGGAAGACCCCGGCGCGGACCCCGGATCGGGAACGCTGGCGCGGACGCCGGGCCGGGGACGCCGGACCGGAAGACCCCGGCGCGGACCCCGGATCGGGAACGCCGGCGCGGACGCCGGGCCGGGGACGCCGCACCGGAAACGCCGACGCGGACGCCGCACCGGAAATCCCGGCGCGGACGCCGCTGGGCACGCCGCCGCGCGCCTGCCGAGGGCGCCGCCCGGGGAGGCGTGGTGCGCGGGTCAGGCGAAGGGCATCGACACGTCCGCCCCGGCGGGGCGGCCGAGACCGGCCTCGTCCCCGCACAGGATCATCCGGCGGGTCCGCCGCAGCTGCATGCTCGGCGTGACCCCGAGGTCGTCGGCGAGGCGCCGGCAGGTGCGGTCGAAGACGGCGAGCGCCTCGGCCTGCCGGCCCGTGCGGTACAGGGCGCGCATCAGCAGCGACGCGACCGGCTCGTTCCACGGCTGCTCCGCGGACAGGGCGAACAACTCGCCCACGGCGTCCGCGCACTGGCCGAGCCGCAACCGGCACTCCGCCCTCCACCGCGCGAGGGCGACCCTGCGCTCGCCGAGCCGGACCCGCTCCAGCTCGGCGAGCGGCCCCGGCAGCCCGTCCAGTGGCTCGCCGCGGAAGAGGCCGAGGGCACGGGAGCAGAGGCGGAGCGCCTCGGCCGGATCGTCCGCCCGGTCCGCCGCGCCGATGGCCGACACCAGCCCCTCCAGCCGGGTGAGGTCCACGTCGACCCGACCGGGGACGAGGCGGTAGCCGCGTCGCCCGTCGTGCTCGATGACGGTGTCCGGCCGGTCGTCGGCGCGCAGGGTGCCGCGCAGGCGGTAGACGTACACCGGCACCACGTTGGCGGCCGGCGGCTCCATGCCCCAGATGCCGTCGAGGAGTTCCCGCCGGCTCAGCGTCCGCCCCGCCGCCATCGCGAGCGCCGCCAGTACGGCCTGCTGGCGCGGATGCCCCAGCCCCAGCGGCCGGTCGTCCCGCCACGCCCGCAGCGGCCCCAGCACGGAGATCCGGATCTCCGGCGCCTCCTCCTGGCGGGCGCGGGCCCGCGGCACCGGGCGCTCCGCGGGCCGGGCACGGGGGCCGTGCCCGGGGGAGACCAGGCCCGCGTCGAAGGCGTGGACGATCGCGGCGGCCCGGTCGCGCAGACCGAGTTTCACGAGGATCCGTTCGAGGTGCTCGGCCACCCGCTCCTCGGGGAGGGCGAGGGACGCGGCGATCTCGTCGTCCCGCAGACCGCACCCGACCCCGGTGAGCACCCGCCGCTCCAGGGGGCCGAGCGACACGGCGGTGGGTCGGCCGCTGGCGGTCGTCGGCAACATGCTCCTCCGGCTCCGTACTGCTCGGTCTGGCGGGTTCCGCCGACACGGTAGGAGGACGCACGGACGACACGGCATCCGGAACGCTCCGGAGTGACACCCCTCCGTGGGACCCTGGAGACGCTTACGGGCGAGCGCGTGAAATGAGCGCTTGCATTAGTCGGCGCATGCAAGTAACGTCTCTTCCCGTACGGTTCGCCCGCTCCCCACGGCGCGGCGCACCCCGGAAGGCCGTACCGGCCCTTCTCGCCCCCCTCCCTCCCACGAAGGCACCCGCATGTCGCTCCAGCACATCCTTCCCGGCCGTCTCGGCTTCGGCACCGCCCCGCTCGGCAACATGTTCCGCGCGATCCCCGACGAGGAGGCCCGCGCCACCGTCGAAGCAGCCTGGGACCACGGCATCCGCTTCTTCGACACCGCGCCCTTCTACGGCGCGGGCCTCGCGGAGGAGCGGCTCGGCGAAGTGCTCGCCGGCAAGCCGCGCGACGAGTTCGTCCTGTCCACCAAGGTCGGCCGGGTGATCCTCGACGAGCACGAGACCGACGTGCCCGACTTCGGCGAGAAGGGCGGCCTGTTCGAGCACGGCAACCCGAACAAGATCCTCCACGAGTGGACCGCCGACGCCACCGAGCGTTCCATCGAGGGCAGTCTCAAGCGCCTGGGCACGGACCGCCTCGACATCGTCTGGGTCCACGACATCGCCCAGGACTTCCACGGCGACGCCTGGCTCGCGAAGTTCGAGGAGGCCCGCACCGGCGCCTTCCGCGTCCTGGACCGGCTGCGCGACGAGGGCGTCATCAAGGCCTGGGGCCTCGGCGTCAACAGGACCGAACCCATCGAGCTCACCCTCGCCCTCGACGAGCCCCGCCCCGACGGCTTCCTCCTCGCCGGCCGCTACACCCTCCTCGACCACGAGCACGCCCTGACCCGACTGCTCCCCATGGCCCGGGAGCAGGGCGTCGACATGGTCGTCGGCGGCCCCTACAGCTCCGGCGTCCTCGCCGGCGGCACCCACTTCGAGTACCAGCAGGCACCCGCCGAGATCATCGAGCGGGTCGCGAGGCTGAAGGCGCTGGCCGAGCGGCACGGCGTGAGCGTCAAGGCCGCCGCCCTGCAGTTCTCCCTGGCCCACCCCGCCGCGGCCGCGGCCGTCCCCGGCGCCTCCCGCCCCGGCCGCGTCGCCGAGGACACCGCGGCGCTCGCCGAGGCGATCCCGGCCGCCTTCTGGACCGACCTGCGCGCCGCCGCCCTCGTCAGCCCCGCCGCCCCGCTCCCGAACGGCGCCTGACCCCCCTGGCCGGGTCGCCCCGGGCGTCCGCTACGGAGCGAGCCAGCGGCGCAGCAGTCTGCTGACGGCCGGCATGGACACGTACGTCATGAGGACGTTGAACACGACGGCGGTGACCAGGCCGGCGAGGAGGAAAGGGAGACCGGCGAGGCGGGGCGTCAGGAAGAGGCCGCCGAGGACGGAGATCGGATAGACGGCCAGGGTCGCGCTCACCGCCATCTTCCAGCGGGGCGGCGCGGGCCGGGTGGAGCCCGGCTCGGCGAACCAGGTCTCCATGCCGGTCAGCTGCCGCCGCGCGATCTCGGTGTGGTGGTGCCCCTCGCAGACGGCGAACCAGGCCGCCCGCTGCGGCGACTCCTGCCATGCCCGGCAGGCCTCCGCGTCACGGAACCGGTGCACCAGGAACCAGGGGGCGTCGCCGCCGGAGGAGCGGAAGAGCCCGTACCCGAGGTGTCCGGGGAAGGTCGCGGCGGTGTCCAGGATGCCCCGTGCCCACCGCTCGAACGAGGCCTCGTGGCCGGGCTCGACCCGGCGGGCTATCAGCAGGGTCACCTCGCCGGTGTCGGCGGGAACGGCGGCGTGTTCGAGACTGACCGCGGTCAAGTCGACTCCTCGTGATCTCACCGCGCCCGCGCCCATGCTACTGGGTAGGCGTCCTCGTCCCGGTCCTCCTTCTCGCCGTTCTCGCACTCCGCCTCGTCGGAGTACCCCTCCTGCCACGCGTCGGCGCAGCCGGCACCCCGACCGGCTCCCACCTCGACCGGCTCCCGCCCCGACCGGCTCCCGACCGGGAGCCGCACGCCGATCGCCGCCCTACCTCCTGTGCCGGACCGCCTTCGGCATCCTCGCGCGCGCGGTCCGCCGCAGCGTCCGCCGCGCGCCCCAGCCGAGCAGGCGGAACCCCCACCTCGTGGCGTGGACGAGGCCCCGCCACAGGAGGGCCTTGGGCGTCCACCGGAGGAGCGTCCGGCCGACGCCCCACCGGCGCCTGCGCCGCCCCGCACCGAATCTCGCGGACATCTGCAGCCGCCTTTCCGGAGGGACCAGGGCACTCGGCCAGGGAAGAGCCCTGGCGTCGCCCGTTCCCCCGGCGTCTTCACCCTCGATGCGCTGTCAAACATCGCGGCGGCACGGGGGAGGACAGGACCGGCCGCCGCAGGACAGGACAGGCTCCCGAGCCTGAGGTATGCCTTTTACGTGTGCCCCCTCCGGCGAGACCCCGGTCCCCGGCCGCCACGGCGCCCCGGGCGGCGGTTCCTCCTCGCCGTCCCGTTCGCGCTGATCGCCGCGGTCACGGTCGTGGACCTCCTGGTCCCGCCCGAGGTGCACCTGGGGCCGTTCCTCATCGCGGCGCCCGCCGTGACGGCCTCCTTCGCCGGGGCCCGGATGACGGCCTTCGTCGGTGCCGTCGCGGTCCTCGCGCAGACGGTGGTGGCCGTCGCCCGCACCAGCGTCACGGACCTCAACCACACGTACCAGATCGTCGCCCTGGTCCTGATCTCCGTCATCGCCACCTTCTTCGCCCACCTCCGCGAACGCGACGAGGGCCGGATGGCCCGACTCCGCTCCATCGCCCACGCCGCCCAGAGCGTCGTCCTGCCGCCCCTCCCCGAGCGCGCGGGACCCCTGCGGATCGCCTCGCTGTACCTCGCCGCGGAGGAGGAGGCCCAGATGGGCGGCGACCTCTACGCGGCCGCCCGCACGGTCTCCGGGACGCGGCTCCTCATTGGCGACGCCCGGGGCAAGGGGCTCGACGCCGTCAGCGAGGCCTCGCTCGTCCTCGGCGCCTTCCGGGTCACGGCCCGCCGGGAGCCGGGCCTCCCCGAACTGGTCGGGCAGCTGGAGGCGGGCGTCGGCTCGGCCGAGCGGAGCCACCCGACGACCGAGGCCGACGGCGCCGACGAGGCCTTCGTCACCGCGCTCCTCCTCGACGTCCCCGACCGCGAACCGCTCGTACGCCTCGTGAACTGCGGCCACCCGCCGCCGCTGCTCCTCAGCGGGGGCCGGGTGATCCCCCTCGTGTCGGACGGGACGAGTCCTCCGCTCGGACTCTCGGACGTCCTCGCGGCGGACGTGACCGTCGAGACCTTCCCCTTCGCGGCCGGGGACGTCCTGCTCCTCCACACGGACGGGGTGACGGAGGCCCGCGACCACAGCCGCGCCTTCTACCCCCTCAGGGAACGGCTCGCGGCCTGGGCCGGCGCCGGAGACGAGCCGTCGGCGCTCCTCGACCGGCTGCGCGCCGACCTCCAGGCGTACGCGGGCGGCCACCTCGGCGGCGACGCGGCGCTCGTCGCCGTCCAGAGAATCGCCCCGGCTCCGGACCTCGCCTCGCCGCCGGCTCCCGTCGCGCGCCCGGGCCCCTGACCCGCCGACCGCACCCCGGGAGGTGCCCGGCCGTCACTGCTCCGCGGCCGGCGCCTCCGCCGCCTCCGCCGTGAAGGTCTCGCAGGCGCGTTCCACGGCCTCACCCCGGGAGGGCAGGTCGACCCGGTCGACGGCGAAGAAGGTCTCCCGGGTCCGCGTCAGGATCTCGGCGGCCCGCCCCGGCAGGGCGCGAACGGGCCACCGGCCGTCAGTCGTCCCGGTGTGCCGTGCCGAGGAACCGGATGTGGGGGCGGCCGTCAGGGCCGGGGTGGGTGACGGCGGCCCGGACGCCGTAGACCTCCGCGACGAGCCGCTCGGTGAGGACCTCGCGGACCGGTCCGGCCGCCACGACGCGCCCCTCGCGCAGCACCACCAGGTGGTCGCAGTGCATCGCGGCGAGGTTGAGGTCGTGCAGGGCCACCACGCAGGTCAGCGGCAGGGCGGAGACGAGGGCCAGGAGGTCCAGCTGGTGCTGGATGTCGAGGTGGTTCGTCGGCTCGTCGAGCAGCAGTTCCCGCGGTTCCTGCGCGAGGGCGCGGGCGATCTGGACGCGCTGCCGCTCCCCGCCGGACAGGGTCCGCCAGGTGCGGTGGGCCCGGTGGGTGAGGCCGGTGCGGGCCAGGGCGGACCGTACGGCCTCCTCGTCGGCGGCCGTCGCGGGCGACCAGGCCCTGCGGTGCGGGACCCGGCCGAGGCGCACGGCTTCGGCCACGGTGAGGTCGACCTGGGTGTCGGCGTGCTGCTCGACGACCGCGACCCGCCGGGCCAGGGCGCGGCGCGGCACGGCGGCGAGCGGCGCGCCGTCCAGGGTCACGATCCCGGCGTCCGGCGCCAGGACGCCCGCCAGGACCCGCAGGAGGGTGGACTTCCCCGAGCCGTTCGGACCGAGCAGCCCGGTGAGCGTGCCCGGGCGCGGCGCCAGCGTCACGCCGTCCAGGACGAGCGCGCCCCCGGCCGTGCGGGAGATCCGCTCGGCGCGGAGCCCGGTGCCGGTGTCGACGGGAGTCGTACGGGCCGACGGCGTGGCGGTCATCGGGCGCTCCGGGTGCGGTACAGGACGAGGACGAACGCGGGGACGCCGATCAGCGAGGTGACCACGCCGACCGGTACCTCCTGCGGGTCGAGGACCGTGCGGGCGAGCGTGTCGGCCCAGACGAGGAACACGGCACCGGCGAGCGCGGCCAGCGGCAGCAACCGGGCGTGCCCCGGGCCGGTGAGGGCGCGGACCGCGTGCGGCAGGACCAGGCCGACGAAGCCGATCGCGCCCGCCGAGGACACCAGGACGGCGGTCAGCAGGGCGGTCACGGAGAGGAGGACGAGACGGGTCCGCGCCACGGACACGCCGAGGGTCGCCGCCGCGTCCTCGCCGAACGCGAAGGCGTCGAGGGTACGGGCGTGTCCGCCGCACACGAGGAGCGCGCCGGCGAGCACGGCCGCGCACGCCGCGACGTCGGTCCAGTCCGCCCCGCTGAGCGAGCCCAGCAGCCAGAAGAGGACGCCGCGGGTGGTCTCGGCGTCGGCGGCGGTCATCACGACGAAGGAGGTCAGGGCGGAGAAGAGCTGCATGGCCGCGACCCCCGCGAGGACGACGCGGTCCGTCGACCCGCCCAGGGTGTGGCTCAGCAGCAGGACCAGGGCGAAGGAGCAGACCGCGCCCAGGAAGGCGCCGCCGGTGACGGAGACCAGGCCGCCGCCGGCGCCGAGGACGACCACCGCGACCGCTCCGGTCGACGCGCCGGAGGAGACGCCGAGGACGAACGGGTCGGCGAGCGGATTGCGCAGCAGCGACTGCATCACCGCCCCGCAGACGGCGAGTCCGGCCCCGCACACGGCCGCGAGGAGGGTGCGGGGCAGCCGCAGCTCCCAGACGATGCCCTCGCGGATCGCGCTCAGGCCGGACGGTTCCCCGCCGAGGTGCGCGGCGACGACGGACCAGGCGTCGGCGACTCGGATGTCGGCCGGGCCGAGGGTGACGGCGAGCGCGACCGAGAGGCAGAGGAGGGCGGTCCCGGCGGCCCCGGCGAGCGGCGTGAGCGCGCGGGAGGACCGTGCCGGGGTCACGTGGCGAGCCCGTGCGCGCGCAGGGCGGCGGCCAGCTGCTCGATGCCTTCCACGGTGCGGATGGTGGGGTTCATGGCCTGGCCGCTGAGGATCACGTACCGCTTCTTCCTGACCGCGGTCATGTTCCGGGTGACCGGGTGCGACTCCAGGAACTCGATCTTCTTGGCGGCGCTCTCGGCCGACTGCGCCTGGCGGGTCAGGTCGGCGATGACCAGCACGTCGGGGTCGCGGTCCACGACCGTCTCCCAGTTGATCTGGGGCCACTCCTCCTTGGTGTCGTCGAAGACGTTCTTCACGCCGAGCGTCCCGCTGATGATCCCGGGCGCGCCGCAGCAGCCGGCCATGTAGGGCCCCTGCGAGTCGGAGAACCAGTACAGGACGGACGCGCCGCCGAAGTCGGCGCCGGCCTTGGCCTTCGCCACCCGGGCGCGGAGCTCCGCGACGAGCTTCTCGCCGCGCTCCGGAACGCCGAAGATCCTCGCCAGGTCGCGGACCTCGCCGTACACGGCGTCCATCGTGAGGGGCTCGGTCCGCACGCCGTCGCCGTCCCCGCCGTTGTCCTTGCCGACGCAGTCGGCAGGGGAGAGGTACGTGGGGACGCCGAGCTTCGTGAACCGCTCGCGGGGCGCCACACCGCCCTTGCCCAGGGTGTAGAGGAAGGAGGCGCTGACGAAGTCGGGTTCGGCGTCGAGGACCTTCTCGAACGACGGGTAGCGCTCGGCGAGCCGTGGCACGGACGCGTTCGCCTTCTCCAGGCCCTTGAGCACGGGGTCCGTCCAGGTGGCGGTGCCCGCCATCCGGTCGGCGAGGCCGAGGGAGAGCAGGATCTCGGCCGATCCCTGGTCGAGGGCGACGGCCCGGCGCGGCGGGGCGGCGACCTCGACGCGCTGTCCGCAGTTGTCGAGGCGGACGGGGTACCCGGCGGAGTCCGACCCCTTCGCTCCGGACGGGCCGGGCGAGGCCGTCCCGCCGGCGCCGCAGCCGGCGAGGAGCACGGCACCGGCCAGGAGCGGCGCGGCGGCCCGGGCGCGGCGGGAGCGGAAGGGACGGAGGGAACGGAGCGAACGGGAAGGCCGGGGTGTGCGGGCGGGAGGTGCGAAGGGCACGGGAAGGGTCCTCTGCGTCACGGCTCATGCGCGGAGCCTGATGTACGGTGCTTCCCGGACGCCGTACGATCGCCGCCCGGGCCGCCAGCAGGTCTTCGGACTCGGGGTCGTCCGGACGGAACGCCTTCCCAGACCCCCTCGGGGCCCAGTGGCCGATGTCCCGCCCGTCACCCTCACCGCTGCGCGTCAGTTCCGGATTCCCACCGGATTCCCTGACCCGTGCGCGTACCGCGTGGATACGTGCAGAGGTTCGACTGGCCTCGGCAAACTACCACGGCCCGATCTTGCTCCCCTCGGCGGACTACCCGCGCGCGGCGCCGCCCGCGTCCGCGCCCGCCGGGGTCCCGGCGGCCGACGCGTCGAGTTCGGCGGGCAGGTCGCGGACGCCGAGGCGCAGGTGCTCGACGTGGTGCAGCGCCTGGTCGAGGAGTTCGGCGACGTGGTTGTCGTAGAGGGCGTAGACGATCGAGCGGCCGTGGCGCTCGCCGGTCACCAGGCCGAGGTTGCGCAGCAGGCGCAGTTGGTGGGAGCAGGCGGAGGGCTCCATGCCGACGGCCGTCGCCAACTCGCCGACCGACGAAGGGCCTTCGCGCAGGCGCGCCAGGATGTACAGCCGCGAGGGCGTGGCGAGGGCCTGGAGCGTCGCGGCGACGTCGGTGGCGCCGACCGCGTCGAGGCGTTCGCGCGTGGTGCTGGTGGCAATCGGTCCGTGGCCCATGGGACCATGATACGGACGACACCTGAAGACCTATTCATGTGTTCCTGTATGGTGGGCCTGTCGTCCCGCCGGCCCCCGTGAAGGGTTGCTTCGCCATGTCCTCCGTCCTGCAGAGCCCCGGGCCGCCCACCCCCGTCGCCCCCTCGCCCGCGGACCGCGTACCGCCCCGCCGACGCACCCGCCTCCTGGCACTGCCCGAGGTCCGCTGGGCGCTCGCCGCCCTGCTGTGCTTCCTCGCCGCGCTCCCGGCGTACCTGCTGGACGCCCCGGCCTGGTTGTGGGGCCCGCTGTTCGCGGCCACGTACGCCACCGGCGGCTGGGAGCCCGGCTGGGAGGGCCTGAAGGCGCTCAGGGAGCGGACCCTCGACGTGGACCTCCTGATGGTGGTGGCCGCGCTCGGCGCCGCCGCCATCGGTCAGATCCTCGACGGCGCGCTGCTCATCGTCATCTTCGCCACCTCCGGCGCGCTGGAGGCCGTCGCCACCGCCCGGACCGCGGACTCCGTGCGCGGTCTGCTCGACTTGGCACCGGAGACGGCGACGCGGATCGCGGCCGACGGCACGGAGGAGGTCGTCCCGGCCGGCTCCCTCGCCGTCGGCGACCTCGTCCTCGTCCGGCCCGGCGAGCGGATCGGCGCCGACGGCCGGGTCCTGGACGGCGCGAGCGACGTCGACCAGGCCACCATCACCGGCGAACCGCTGCCCGCGGCCAAGCGGCCCGGCGACGAGGTCTTCGCCGGCACCCTGAACGGCTCCGGCGCCCTGCGCGTGCGGGTCGAACGCGACCCGTCGGAATCGGTGATCGCCCGGATCGTCGCGATGGTCGAGGAGGCCGCCGAGACCAAGGCGCCGACCCAACTCTTCATCGAGAAGGTCGAACAGCGCTACAGCCTCGCCATGGTCGCCGTCACCCTGCTGGTCTTCACGGTCCCGCTGCTGCTCGGCTCCGACCTCCGGTCCACCCTGCTCCGGGCCATGACCTTCATGATCGTCGCCTCACCGTGCGCCGTCGTCCTCGCCACCATGCCCCCGCTCCTCTCCGCCATGGCCAACGCCGGCCGCCACGGCGTCCTGGTGAAGTCGGCCGTGGTCATGGAACGCCTCGGGCAGATCGACGCGGTGGCCCTGGACAAGACCGGCACCCTCACCGAAGGCACCCCCCGCGTCACCGGCGTCCACCCCCTGGCGGGCGCCGGCCTCGACGCCGACGGCGTCCTCGGTGCCGCCGCGGCGGCCGAGCACCCGAGCGAGCACCCCCTCGCCCGCGCCGTCGTCGAAGCGGCCCGCGCGCGTGGCCTCGAGACGCCGCCGGCCGAGGGCTTCGCCTCCACCCCCGGCACGGGCGTCAGCGCCACCGTGGACGGCCGCGTCGTCGCCGTCGGCAGCCCCGCCCGCCTCCTCGACGACCCCGCGCACCCGGCCGCCGTCCTCGCCGACGGCCTGGAGGCGGAGGGACACACCGCCGTCGTGGTCACCGTCGACGGGCTCCCGGTCGGAGTCCTCGGCATCGCCGACCGGCTCCGCCCCGAGGCCGCCACCGCCACCCGCGCCCTCGCCGAACTGACCGGTCGCGCACCGGTGCTGGTCACCGGCGACAACCCGCGCGCCGCCGCCCGCCTCGCCGCCGAGGTCGGCATCACCGACGTACGGGCGGGGCTGCTGCCCCAGGACAAGGTCGCCGCCGTCCACGAGCTGCGCGACGCGGGTGCCAAGGTCCTCGTCGTCGGGGACGGCGTCAACGACGCCCCCGCACTCGCCGCCGCCCACATCGGCATCGCCATGGGCCGGGCGGGCTCCGACCTCGCCCTGGAGACCGCCGACGCCGTCGTCGTACGTGACGAACTCGCGACCATCCCCACCGTGGTGAACCTGTCCCGCAGGGCCCGCGCGCTCGTGATCCAGAACCTCGTCGTCGCGGGAACGTTCATCGCCGTGCTGGCGGTCTGGGACCTCGTCGGTACGCTGCCCCTGCCCCTCGGCGTCGCCGGCCACGAAGGCTCCACCGTCCTCGTCGGGCTCAACGGCCTGCGCCTGCTCGCCGACGGCGCCTGGCGCCGATCCCGCCCGACCCCCCACCAGGAGACGTGATGAGCCGCCGCACCGACAAGCGCAGGACAGCCGTCGCGGGCGCGTCCGCCACCTGCACGGTCACCGTGTGCCGCGGCTGCTGCTGCGGCACCCCCAAGATCCCCGGTGTCGACCACGCCGCCCAGCTCGCGGCCCTGCGCAGTGCCGTGCCGGACGGCGCCAAGGTCCGGGTCACCGGCTGCCTGGACTCCTGCGAGCAGGCCAACGTCGTCGTCGTCCAGCCCTCCGCCGCCGGCCGGGCGGCGGGCGGCCGCCCGGTCTGGCTCGGCCTCGTCAACGACGCGGACGCCGCCCAGGACATCGCCGACTGGATAGCGGCCGGCGGCCCCGGCCTCGCCGACCCCCCGGGCGTCCTCGACCTCTACGCCTTCAGCCCCTCCCGCCGCGTCCGCGCCGAACTCCCCGACGCGTAGGGCGGGCCCTCCGGGGACCGGGCCCGATCCGGAGGGCACGCCGCGGGGCCCCCGGCCCCTCAGAGGGGCACGACGGTCGTCTCCGTGGCCTTCACGCTCGTCCACACCGGAACCCCCTCGGCGAGGCCGAGTTCGGCGGCGGCCCCCGGGGTGATCTCGGCGACGAGGTCCGGCGCCTCGGCCGAGGTGACGAGGACCCGGAGGCGGCTGCCGCTGCCGGTGATCTCGCGTACGGTGCCGGGCCAGACGTTGCGGGGGCTGCCCGCGGGCTTCTCGCGGTGCACGGACACCGCCTCGGGGGCGACGATCGCGAGCGCCGGCGTACCGGGCGGCGGCGGATCCGCCGCGACGAGGAAGCCGCCGCCGTCGAGGACGACCCCCTCCGCGTCCGCCGTGCCCGGCCAGGCGTTGCGGCCCAGCATCCGCGCCACCCAGGGCGAGCGGGGGTGACGGGTGACCTCGGCGGGAACGGCGTCCTGGAGGGCCCGGCCCCCGTCCAGGACGAGGACCCGGTCGGCGAGCGACACCGCCTCCACCGGGTCGTGGGTGACGATGAGGCAGACGCCGCCGAAACCGGCGAGATGGGTGCGCAGGGTGTGCCGGACGTGCGCGCGGGTCGTCTGGTCGAGCGCGGCGAGCGGTTCGTCGAGGACGAGCAGCCGGGGCCGGGCGGCGAGCGCCCGGGCCAGTGCCACGCGCTGCGCCTGGCCGCCGGAGAGCTGGCCGGGGCGCCGGTGGCCGAGGTGCCCGACGCCGAGCCGGTCCAGCCACGCCTGCGCCGCGCGGCGGGCCTCGGCCCGCGGGACGCCCTGGGCGCGCAGCCCGTACGCGGTGTTGGCGAGCGCCGACAGGTGCGGGAAGAGCGCACCGTCCTGGGGCACCCAGGCGACCCGGCGCCGGTGCGGCGGCAGGGCCGTGACGTCCTCGCCGCCGAGCGTCAGGTCGGCGTGGGCGCGGGGCGTGAGGCCGAGGAGGGCGCGCAGCAGGGTGGTCTTCCCGGCGCCGTTGGGGCCGACGACGGCGATGGTGGTGCCGGGCTCCGCGTCGAGGGTGAGCCGGTTGAAGCCCGTGACCTCGGCGTGCAGCGACCAGCGCCCCGCGGAGGGGGTCGGTGCGACGGCCCCCTCCGGCGGTGCGACGGGCGCCTCCCGCGGTGCGACGGCGGCCGGGCCCGTCCCGTCCGGGTCGGGCGCCGCGGCGGCGCGGTCGCGCTCACGCGGCGTCCCCGTCCAGCGTCCGCGCAGGGCGACGAGCACGCCCATCGCGATGGCGAGGAGCAGCAGCGAGACCGAGGTGGCGGCCTCGGGCTCCTCCTGGAGGAGCAGGTAGACCTGGAGCGGCAGGGTCTGCGTCGTCCCCGGCAGGTTCCCCGCGAAGGTGATCGTCGCCCCGAACTCGCCCAGCGCCCGCGCCCAGGTGAGCGCCGCCCCGGCGAGGACCCCCGGCGCCACCATCGGCAGCGTGACGGTGAAGAAGACCCGGACCGGCGGGGCCCCCAGTGAGGCAGCCGTCTCCTCGTACCGGGGCCGCAGCCCGCCGAGCGCGCCCTCCAGGCTGATGACGAGGAACGGCATGGCGACGAAGGTGGCGGCGAGGACCGCGCCGGAGGTGTGGAACGGGAACGTGATCCCGAACGTGTCCTCCAGCCAGGGCCCGAGGAGCCCGCGCCGCCCGAAGGCGAGCAGCAGCGCCACACCGCCGACGGTCGGCGGCAGCACCATGGGCAGCAGGACGAGGGAGCGGACGAGCGCCTTGCCGGGGAACGGCACCCGCGCGAGCAGCCAGGCCAGCGGCACGCCGAGGAGGAGCGAGAGCCCGAGCGCCCAGAAGGACACGACGAGGGAGAGCTTCAGCGCCTCGACGGTCCCGGGGGAGCCCAGGTGGTCGCCGAGCTCCCCCCATTCGGTCCGGACGAGGATGCCGATCAGCGGGAGCGCCAGGAAGGCGACGCCGAGCAGCGCGGGCAGCGCCAGGGCGAGGGGCGGACGGGCCCCGGAGGTGGTACGTGTGCCTGCGCGTCTCATGACTGTCCCCGCGGTTCCCTACGGCTTCTCTGCGACTGCTCTGCGGTTTCTCTGCGGCGTCCCTCCGGTGTCCCTAGGGCTTCTGGAAGCCGGCGTCCCGGAGGATCCTCTGGCCGTCGGCCGAGGCCAGCCAGGCGACGAACGCCTCGGCGTCCTCGGCGTTCTCCGAGTCCTTCAGCGTGGCGGCGGGGTACTGCGCGACGGCGTTCTGCGCGTCGGGGATCTCGACGGCGTCGACCTTGTCCGCGGCGCTCGCGGCGTCCGTCCGGTAGACGAGCCCGGCGTCGGCCTCGCCGAGCTCGACCTTGCTGAGCACGGCGCGGACGTTGGGCTCCTGGGAGACCGGCTTCACCTGGATGCCCTGCTTCGCCAGGATCTGCTCGCTGTACTTGCCCGCCGGGACCTCGGGCGCGGCGAGGACGACCTTCAGCTTGGCGTCGCCGAGGTCCTTCAGGTCGTCGACCTGGTGCGGGTTGCCCTCGCCGGTGGCGATGACGAGCCGGTTCGTCGCGATGACCACGGGCGTGCCGGTGTCGGCCCTCACCTTGTCCATGCTCTTGGTGTCGGCGGTGACCAGGACGTCCGCGGGCGAGCCCTGCGAGACCTGGGCCACGAGTTCCTGCGAGCCGGCGAAGGAGAAGGTCAGGCGCGTCCCCGGGTGTGCCTTCTCGTACGCGGCTCCCGCCGTCTTGAAGACGTCCGTCAGCGAGGCGGCGGCGAGCACGGTCAGCTTCGTGTCCGCGGCGGTCGCGTCGCCGTCGTCGCCGCCGGAGCAGGCGGCGAGCGGGACGAGCAGGACGGCGGTGAGCGCGGCGGCTGTGGCGCGGCGTCCGCCGAGGGGGAGGGAGAGGGCCATGGGGGCGTGAACTCCTTGATGAAGACCGGAAGGCGCGGGATGCGGCCGCTCGCGCCGTCGGCCGGGAGGGGGCGGCGGCGCGGTACTGCGTGAGGGGTGTCAGGTGCGGTCGATGTGCACGCTGGTCGACTTCACGCGGGCGGTGGCCTGCATGCCGACTTCCAGTCCCAGCTCCTCCACGGCCTCCCGGGTGAGGAGGGAGACCAGGCGGTGCGGACCGGCCTGGATGGTGACCTGGGCCGCGACGTCGCCGAGTTTGATCGCCGTGACGATCCCGGGGAACGCGTTGCGGGCGGAGGTGTACGGCACGTCGTCGTCGCCCTCCGACTGCGCGAGCTCCACGGAGAACGCGGCCAGCGACGTGCCGTCGATGACGCGCCGACCGCTCTCGTCCCGGTGGGTCGCGACCCGGCCCGCGTCGGCCCAGCGCCGGGCGGTGTCGGGGCTGACGCCGAGGAGCCGCGCGGCCTGCCCGATGGTGTAGGACTGCATGTGCGACACGGTAGGCCGCGATCACTCGCATCTGCAACAGACTTGTGGGGTCACCCGTGGTGGATGCGACCCCAGTAGGAGGAACATACGGCGAATCGCGGTGCGACAGAAATAACTGTCGATGGGCGGGAGTGACAGTTAAAGTTGTCGTATGAGTGATGCGACAGGGTCGGCCGTGCCGACCCCCGACAAGACCGACGACGACTTCTGGGCCGCCTTCGCGGACCTGGTCGAACCCCCCTGGAACGAGCCCACCCAGGACGACGCCTTCACCATGGACGAGCGGATCCACGAGGCGGTCCGCGCCCTGGCGGAGCGGATCTCGACGCGCCTGCTGGCCTACCGTGCCGCGGGCAAGGAGCACGACCCGGTCCTCATGGCCTCGCCCGACGTGCAGCTGGCCGTCCTGCGGTCCCTGTACGAGGCCAAGCTGTCCGTCGACCGGCTCGCGGAGTCCGCCGCCACGGTGGCGGGCCGCAGCGGGGCCACCTACGCCCAGCTCGGAGCGGCTTGGGGCGGGATCAAGCGGCAGTCCGCCCGCGTCAAGTGGCCCCACGCCGTGGTCGGGAAGTCCTCCGCCGAGTCCATCCCGCTCCACTACGCGGGCGGCACCGCCGTCGTCCACCACGACGTCGACGCCGACGCCTGGTGGTACGCCGCCACCGCCGCGGATCAGGCGGAGGAGGAATCCCGGCCGGTCCACGGCACCTACGCGGAGGCGATCGCGGGAGCGACCGAGTTCCTGCTCGCGCACGCCGTTCCCGACGGCGAGCAGCAGGACCCGCCGGCCTGAGCGGAGGCCCGCGACCCCGCCGGTGCCGCGGCGCCCGGGCGGGCAGGGCGGGCGCGGCGGTCAGAGGAAGCCGTCGTCCCGGCCGTCGTCCGGGTCACGGTCCGCGCGGCGGCCCCGCTGGGACGGCGGCGCGGGATGGCGGGACAGCGCGGCGTCGATCCTCCCGAGCGCGGCGGCCGTGCCCATGAGGACGACGGCGGTGGCGGCGAGGCCGACGCCCACGTGCAACCCGTTCGCGTTCAGGAGCACGCCGATGCCCAGGCTCGCGGGGACCCCGAGCCCGGCCACGGCGACCTGGAGCACCTCCAGCCGTCTCCGGGCGCCTAACCGGCCGGCCATAGCGGTACCCCTTCGCCGTGACGTGTGCGTGCCCCGTGCGGGGGGTGGTTCCCGCCGCACCGGTGCGGAACACGTGCCTCCACCCTCCGGCGCTCCCCGTGCGCCCCGGCTCCCGCGGGCGGATCCTGGAAGGAGCGGGGGAAGCAGCGCCCCGGGCGCGGCGAGGCGGCCCCGGCGGTGCCGAACGGCGTGCGAGGAGGCGGACCATGGCGCGGAACCTGGAATGGAGGGTCGGCCTGGAGCTCAACGAGCAGGCGGGCCGCACCGAGGCCGAGGCGCGGCTCGACACGGGGACGGCGACCTTCACGGGGCACGGATCGGCCCGCCGCAACCCGACGGACGCCGACGTGCCCGCGATCGGTGACGAGCTCGCCGCGAGCCGGGCCATGAAGGACCTGGCGGCGAAGCTGATGCGGGAGGCGAACCGTGAGATGGAGGCCGTGGGGGCCGGAACCGTGCCGTCGCGCACCGGTCCTGGATACGGCTGGCCGGAGGCGGTCTCCTGAGGAGCGTGGCGCCCTGAGGAGCCCGCCACCGTGCGGGCCGCGGCCCGGCGCGAGCCGCACTGCTCCCGCCGGGCCGCGGCCCGTCCCGAGCGCCCCTACGCCTCGGGCGTCTCGACCACCAGGTGGTCGACGACCTCGACGACCCCGTCCACGGACTCGCACAGCCGCACGAGCATCGGCCCGAGGTCCTTCCGCCCCAGCGTGCCGCTGAGCGTGACCCGGCCCTCGTCCACGTCGATGTGGACGGCGGCGGGGGAGAGGCCCAGGATGCGGACCACGACGTCCTCGCGGATCTCCTCCTGGATCGACCGGTCGCGGCGCAGGAAGAGCTGGAGCAGGTCGCTGCGGCTGAGGACGCCGATGAGCCGCCCGTCCGCGTCCACGACCGGCAGCCGCTTCACCCGGTGCCGCTCCATGAGCCGGGCCGCCTCGACGGCCGTCCAGGAGGGGCGGGCGGTGTGCACCGGGCTGGACATCATCGCCTCCGCGGTGCTGGGGCCGCCCTTGGCGGTGTGCCGGCGCAGCAGGTCCGCCTCCGAGACGACGCCCACGGGGCGGTTCTCGTCGTCGACGACCGGGACGGCCGTGATGCCGTACTCGTCGAGGAGTCGTGCGATCTCCTTGAACGGCGTCCCGCGCTGGACCGCGACCGCCGTCGGCGTCATCAGGTCCGCGACACTGCGGTTCCTCATCGTCCGTTCCGTCCCTTCTGCGGGTGAAGGTTCCATGATCCCGCACGGGCCGCGGGGTGAGTGAGGGCGGGGTGGCGCAAGGACGGGGGAACAGGGGTGCGGAAGACGTCTTGTGGGCGGCGCGGGTCCGTGGTTACCTGCGAGTTACCTCCGGTAAGTAGCAGTCCCCGCAAGGAATTCCCGCACGGCAGCCCCCAGGGCGGTCCTCGCGCGGCGGCCCCCGCACGGAAGCTCCGCACGGAACGCCCCCACCGACGTCCCACTCGGAAGAAGGCTCCCCCATGCCCTCGATGCGTACGGTCCGCACCCCCCGGCCCGCCAGGACCCCCCGGCCGCGCCGGCTTGTGCTCGCCGCGGCGGCCTCCTTGGCCGCCTCCCTCACCCTCCTCGCCCCCGCGGTCGCCGCCCCCGGGCCGGCCGTCGTCCCCGCGAACGCCTCCGACGCGCCCCTGCGCGAGGTCATGTTCGTCGGCAACAACTGGGACGGCACCGCCGATGTCATCGCCTCCCGCGGCGACTTCCACCGGATCGGCCGGGTGAACGTCATCCCCGACAAGGAGGAGCGCCTCCGGGAGATCTACCTCAACCCCGTGAAGCTCGCCTTCTTCCTCGGCGTCCGCAGCGGACCGGGCGAGGGCCACGACCAGTTCGTCGACGACATGTACGCCACGCCCGACGGCGGCGCGATGGTCGTCTCCCGCCCGAGCTTCGCGGACGTCGTCTCCATCGATCTCCGCACCGGGCGGATCAACTGGCGTTTCCCCGTGGCCGGGTACCGCTCCGACCACATGGCGGTCTCGCCGGACGGCACCCGCGTCGCCGTCTCCGCCTCCACGGCGAACACCGTGCACGTCCTCGACATCTCCACCGGCCGCGAGCTCGGCAGCTTCAAGACCGGCGACAAGCCCCACGAGAACGTCTTCACCGCCGACGGTCGACTCTGGAACATGTCGATCGGCGAGGTCACCACCGCCCTCGACGCGCCCTGGCTCGACTGGACCAAGGGCGACCGGAAGATCACCGTCGTGGACGCGACGACCTTCGAGACGGTCCGCGTGATCGACATGCGCTCCCGTCTCGACGCCTTCGGCCGCGACGACCTCTCCGACGCCGTCCGCCCCCTCGTCTTCACCCCGGACGAGAAGAAGCTCTACTTCCAGGTCTCGTTCCTCAACGGCTTCCTGGAGTACGACGTCGACAGCGACCGCATCACCCGCCTCAAGGCCCTGCCGGGCAATCCCGCCACCGACCCCGACCGCACCACCTGGGTCAACGACTCGCGCCACCACGGCCTGTCGATCAGCCCGGACGGCAGCAAGCTCTGCGTCGCCGGCACCATGGACGACTACGCGACCGTCGTCGACCGCGCCACGCTCGCCCAGGGGCCGCTCGTCCCGACCAGCAAGCCGTACTGGGCCACCGTGAGCGGCGACGGCAAGGCCTGCGTCGTCTCCGAGAGCGGCGCCGACCGCGTCAGCGCCATCGACTTCGCCACCGGTCAGCGCGTCGCCAGCGTCCCCGTCGGCGACCACCCGCAGCGCGTCCGCCTCGCCCGCGTACCGGCCGACTGGACGGGCACGACGGCGAATTGACGACCCGTCGGGTCGCGGACGGAGGGGCCGGCCGGATCGACGCCGATCCGGCCGGCCCCTCCTCGTCACCCGCGCCCGTTCAGGAGCGCGTGACCGTCACCTCGTGGAGCGAGTAGCCCCACTGCGTGGCCCGCCGCTCCCCGTGGATCCGTACGTAACGGGCCGGGGTGGACGCGAACTCGGCCGTGTCGAAGCCGCCGTCCCCGGCCTCCGTCGACCAGACCGTCCGCCAGGTCCCTCCGTCCTCGGAGACCTCGATCCGGTACTGGCGGGCGTGGGCCCGCTCCCAGTCCAGGGTCACCCGGCCCACCCGCCGGACCTCGCCCAGGTCCACCCGGAGCCACTGGTCGTCCGACCAGTCGCTGGCCCAGCGGGTGCCGGTGTCGCCGTCGAAGGCCCGCCCGGAGGCGTAGCTGGTGAAGGGGTTCCACTCGGTGCTGCTCGCCGAGGTCGGCATGCCGGCCGCGAGGTCGACGCCCGGCTCGTGCCGCTCGGTCGCCCGCCAGGTCCGCAGGTAGGACTCGGCGCCGAGCGCCAGGTCGTCGATGACGTCCGGGCCGCCCGGGGTGAGCCGGATCTGCTCGATCCAGTCCGGGACGAGGCCGGCGTGCGCGGCGCCGTCCGTGTTCAGGTCCCAGGTCCGCTCGCCGGTCACCTGACGGTCGAGGACCGTGCCGCCGTCGAAGCTGCGGTACGGGTACCTGACCGCGTTCGGCGCGTCCGTGCCGACCGGACCCGGCCAGCCGCCGACGCCGTTCATGTCGGTGCCGTAACCGAGGCCGACGCCGTACTTCTCGCGCAGCGCGGCCTTGCCGTTCGCCTCGCCGATGAAGCCCTGGGCGGGGTGCATGTACGGGGCCGTGAACCCGCCCAGCTTGTACAGCCGTTCGGTCCAGTCGAGGTCCATCCAACTGTGCGTGGACAGCACGCCCGGGTACTCCTCGGCCTCCAGCATGTCGAGGGCCCGGCCGGCCGCCTTCACGCTCATGTGGTCGAGCTCCAGCATCATGCCCCGCTCCATCATGCCCCGCAGCGCGTACTCGCCCAGCCGGGTCAGGCCGCGGGTGTTGCAGCGGGCGTCGGAGGCGTAGGCGGGCACGCTCACCCCGGCGGGCAGCTTCTGGGCCATCGCGGCGGGCGCGACGAGCCCGATCGGGTTGTCCTGCTGCGGACCCGCGCACCGCTCGGTCGACCAGAACGTGCCGGTGGACAGGAACTGGCCGATGTTGACCGCCACCCCGGTCGTGCCGCTGTCGAAGCGGACGCCGCACAGCGCGTTGTCGAACTTGTGGCACAGGAACATGCTGCGCACGCCGAGCCCGTACAGCTCGTCGAGGCCGCGGTCGATGTCGGCCTTGTCGCACTGGGCGACGTCGAGGATCTGCTTGCAGCCGAACGGCTCCGACGTCTCCACACCGAGGACGACGGCCAGCTTGCCCTGCTCGATCACCGAACGGGCCTGGTCGGCGCTGGTGACGATGCGGAACCAGCCCTTGCCCGGGCCGCCGAACATGGAGTCGACGTAATCCTGCATCTCATAGGTCTTGCGGGCCTCCAGGCGGATGGCCTCCATCTCGTCGCAGCCGCGGTCCCGGGGCATGAGCGAGCACAGCAGCCCGTTGGACACCAGGTCGTTGACGAGCACGCGCTGACCGCCCCGCCACGCCCGCTCCAGCCAGGCGTAGTAGTTCTGCTGGTGCGTCAGCGAGTCGTGCGCCGGCCAGTCGGCGAAGGTCGGCCAGCCGTCCGGGTCGTGCTTGCCGTTCGCCCCGCCCGTCAGGTTCTCGAAGAGGGCGCCCGAACCGTCCGGATAGTGCTCGGGACAGTCCTTCAGGGCGTCGGCCGCCCCGGCGGCGGAGAAGGGCTTGCCGCAGATCAGCCGGCCGCCGAAGCCCTCGTTGGACATCACGTGGTTGTGCGCGTCGACGAAGCCGCGCACCCGCCCCTGGGCGTCGGTGCCGGTGAACGGCGCGCCCGTGGCGTTGATCTGCGAGTCGGGCGCGGGCCGCGCCGCCGGCTCCCACCACGACGAGCCGGCGGCGGGGACCGGCGCGGCGCCGAAGAGCACGGCCGCGAGCGCGAGGAGGAGGGACACGAGGCCGAGGCGGCGCGTCCGGGCGGTGCGGGGGGACATCCGGTTCGTGCGTGGGGACATGGTCGGGGGCCTCCGGTCGGTGGGGTGTACCGGGCGCCCCGAGGATCGCGGTGTTGAAGGACCGAGTCAAGAGTCCGGGTCACATGACCTACTGGCGGGTTCACGTTTCCTCGCGGCCCTCGCCCCGGCGCTCCCCGCGCTCAGCCCTCGATCAGCAGCACCAGCTGATCCGCCGTCAACTCCAGCTGCTCCTCGGCGGCTTGCTCGTCACGCAGGACGAGGTACTGGAGCGTCATCCCGTCCACCGCGGCCGCGAGGTGCCGGGCCAGCGTCGGCACCGGGACCTTCGGCTCCGCCCCGCGTACCGCCCCCACCTGCTCCACCAGCGCCGTCGCCGACCGCACGTACTGCTCGTACTGCGCCCGCGCCAGGTGCTCGAACCCCGGCTCGCGCAGCGCGTACTGGGTGAGGTCGTACGTCAGCAGGTGATGCTCCGGATGCGCGGTGACGTCCTCCCAGTACGTCCGCAGCGCCGCCCGCACCGTCTCGCGGAGCGTCGCCCGGGGCTCGACGGCCCGCATCACCCGCGCCACGTAGTCGCCGATGATCGTCTCGATGGCCGCCTCCAGGAGCGCCTGCTTGGAGTCGAAACAGTAGTGGAAGACGCTCAGCGAGACCCCGGCCTCGGCGGAGATGGACCGCGTGGTCGTCCTGGCCACCCCGTCCCTGCTCATCGCCCTGATCGCCGCCTCGACCAGCTGCCGGCGTCGCTCCGCCGACGGCATCCGCGCCATGCTTCCTCCTCGGGTCCGGGCGTCAGGGTAACCGCCCCCCTGAGGTGACGGCCCGCCGGTGAGGGACCTCGGCGGACCCCCGAAGGGCGCGGCGTCCTCCCGACCGCGTCCGGCCCGTCGGCAGGGAGGGTCTGTGCCGGTGGACCGAGGAGGACGTGCCGCTTCCGGGCGTCATCGCCCCGTCCGACCGACCCGCCCGGGGCGGGCGGAGGCCACGCCGGCCCCCACCCGCCCACGAAGAGCGGGGGCGGGGTCCGCTACTTCTCCGAAGCGAAGGACACGAACCGTCCCCATCCCTCACGACCGACCGCGAGGGCGGGACGGCACACGTCCTTGGAGTCCCGGACGTGCACGGCGGCCCCGGCGACGGCGACCTCGACGCAGTCGTCGCCCTGGCTGCCGCTGTAGCTGGACTTGAACCAGGCGAGTTCCTTCGTGGCGGTCATAGCTCTCCTCGCAGTCGCTCCAGCAGGCCCCGGGATTCCTGGGGATTGAGGGCCTGCGAGCGCAGTGTGTCATAGCGCTGGTAGAGCAGTCGCACCTCTTTCGGGTCGGTGATGAGGCGACCGTTCTGCTGCCCCTCGGAGTAGCCGAACCGCCGTCCGTCCGGGATTTCGAGAAGCCGTACCGCCCCGTCCAGGCAGGCGTGCAACCCCGCGTCCACCGGGACGACCTGCAACGTCACGTTGCGCGCGGAACTGGCCTCCAGGACGTGGTCGAGGAGCGCCCGCATGTCCTCCGCGCTGCCGAACCTGCGCCGGAAGACGTGCTCCTCCACGATGAAGCTGAAGGGCACGGTCGGCCGCTCCGTCAGCATCCTCTGCCGTTTCTGACGGGCGAGGAGCTGGGTCTCCAGCTTCCGGTCCGTCAGGAGCGGGACCGCGCCCTCGAACACGGCACGGGCGTACGCCTCGGACTGCAACAGCCCGGGAACCAGCCGGCATTCGTACGTGTTGAGGCTCACCGCCGTCTTCTCCAGCCGGGCCCAGCGCCGGAACCACACCGCGAGACCGGCCTCGGCCCGGGAGAGGAAGGGGGCGGCCCGGCGCAGCGCCCCGGTGTCGCCCAGGGCGGAGTCCCCCCGGTCGACGAAGGCCTCGTCGGGCATTCTCCGCCCCAATTCGACGGATTCCACCGTGTGTTTGGAGAACTGGACCAGCTCGGCGAACTCGGTCCGGCTGAGTCCGGCGTGTTCGCGCAGGGCCTGGACGACGGCGCCGAACGTCCGCAGACTGTCCGACGGATCCGGCTCCCGCTCCCCGTCGTCGGCCTGCTCCGGGTCGTCGCCCTCGATCTCGACGATGCTCATCAGCCGCCACCTCCACGTGCACCCGCGGCAGCTCCCGCGGTCGGCGTACTCAGAGTGACGGCCGACGGCTCGTACTGTCCACCCAGGGTGCCCGTACGCTGACGAAGCGTACGGGCCGGGGCTCTCGCGGACGGCACCTCCGGACCGTCACCGTTGCCCCATGGACCGACACGCTCCTCAACTCACCTCAGCCGTACAAACGTTCAGTCAGTTGATTTCGTCGACCCGACGCGGAGCCCGCCTGGCCCGCCTGCTCACGCTCACGGAGCTGTACTTCTGGAGAGCTCCGCAGGGCGTCACGGAGCGTGCCGAACAGGTGGTCGCGGAACTCGCGGCGAACGCCGTACTCCACGGCGTGCTCCCCGGCCGCGACTTCCGCCTGGGCCTGGCCCTGGACGCGACGGCCGGCGAGCTCCGCATCGAGGTGACCGACGCGCGCGGCGACCGACCGCCGGTCACGGGGGATCCGGGCGAGACCGAAGGCGGCAGGGGCCTCCATCTGGTCACCGCGCTCGCCGACCGATGGGGGGTCACCCCGTACCCGCCCGGCGGCAAGACGGTCTGGGCCGTCCTCAGCGAGGCACCGGGGCCGTGACCGGGCCGGGCCGGCACCGCCGCCCGGCAGGCGCGGAGGGTCCGCGAGCGGGCCGCCCGTCAGGGGGCCGTCAGCCCGTGCTCTTGAGGAAGACCGAGGTGGTCGGCGCGGTGTGGGTGGTGTTCACGCCCGTGCCGGACGTGTAGTCGGTGGCCTCGCGGCCGCTCCGGTCGGGGATGGGTGAGCCGCCCTGGGTCAGGTGCTGGAAGCGGGCGGGGTCGGTGGGGCTGGAGCCGAACCGGTAGAGCGGCTGGGCGCCGCCCGAGGTCTTCCCGTAGGGCAGGAAGTCGACGTACGGGCCTCCGGGGGACAGCTGCTTCGTCGGCGTGTTGCCGTGGAAGACGTTCTGCGGTCCCGAGGAGCCGGGCCACTTGACGGCCTGCGGCGGGCATCGCCACGTACGTCATCAGCAGGTTGGAGACACCCGCCCCCGCCCCGCCCCCCATCCGGCCCGACGGACCAGGCCGACACCCGTCGACCTGGAACGCCTGCCTTGGGCGAGCCACCGGATTGCCGTCGCCGCCGCGATCGACGGCACAGCGACCTTCTCCGGCGTCGGTGCCATCGAGATCACCGCCACCTGCGGGATCGGCGCGGCCCCGGCCGCCCCGTGCCACCCTCGAAGCCGCCACCATCGAGCGCGCGATGATCCTCGCCGAGCTCTACCGCCGCAGGAGGGCTGGCGGCTGCGGGTCCCTCAGGCACCGCCCGCCGCTGAGAGAACGGCCGGTCATCCATGCCGCGTCCCCGGAGAGCGGGAACGCCACGGCGCCGGCGATGGTGGCAGGGGCTCCGACGTGGAACATCGACGGCCGTACGGCGTCCCGGAGCTCAGTTGCCTCTGAGGCCCAGCGAGGGGAGACGCAGGGGGCGGTGTCCGCGTGTCCAGGCTTCGTACACCAGGGTCTCCGGGCCGGTGATCCGCAGGGCGTCGCGCAGTCCGGTCACCGTCATCGCCCCCAGCCGGCGATAGGCGGCCGACGTCGAGGGCCAGGGCAGTTCGGTCTCCCAGTTGTGGCCGTGGACAGTGTCCTCCGGCTGCCGCCAGCCTGCCTCGGTGATCAGCCGGTGTCCGGTCTCACCCGCGCGCGCCGCAGGGTCGAGATAGTGATCGGCGACCAGTTGGGCCTCCAGCCTTTCGTCGGCCTGGAGGAACTGTGCGTACCGGCCCGGCGGTCCGCCCTCCCTGATGATGAGCACCGAGCCGGTGGTCAGCGTGGAGAGTTGTTCGGCAAGCCGCTCGCTGAACTCGCCCCACTCCGTCACGGTTGCTCCTCGTCGTCCATCTCGTTCAGCTGTCGCAGCTCCTCGTCGAGAGCCAGCCGCTTGTCGGTCACCAACTCCAGGTACACCGAGCTTCCTGACCGCTCCAGAACCAGAGTGGTGTCGGTGCCGGCCCAGTGGATCGCGGCGTACCTGCCCGGCCTCCGGTCCGTAGGCTCGCCCAGGACGGCGCGGAGGGCGGTCGACATCCGCGCGAACGCGTCGAGGGTCTGGTCCCACCGGTCCGTGTGGTCGGTCAGGCGCAGCCGGACCCGCTCGACCGTCTCCTCTTCCCGTTCTCGGCTGCGGCGGGCCCCCTCACGCTCCTCCCTCACGAACACCGTGTCGAGCGCGTCCCACTGCGGCCGGATCACCAGTGCCCGCCGAGTGAACCCCGGCGACCGCCTCGCACTGGGCGTGGCGCCCAACTCCCAAGTGCGGTCCAGTGCCTGCAACCGTGTCGCGAGTTCGACGACCTCGGTATCACTCAATGCACGCCATCGCGTCATAGACAGCCAGAGAAACGGTGCCCCCACGGACCCGCCCCCTGTCCTCCTTACCCTCCGTGCGGCCCTCCCGCACACCACCGATCCAGGCGTCTTCAGAGGCGCTAGCCTACCCCCAGAATTGGAACGAATTTCCAGAAAGATGTGTCCGGGGTAGACCGTTCGCGCCATCGCAGGGAAGCCGGAGCGGCGAGACCCACCCGATTCGGTCCTCGGCCCTGGAGCCGCAGCATCGACCGAACGGGGAACGTTGCATCCAGGGGGGCGGGCGACCTGCGCGCTTCCCGGGACAGCCACAGAGAGGTGCCAGTGAGGTGCTTGTGCACGATCCGTTCGACCACGAACTCCAGGCCCGTTTCCGCCAGATGGCCAGGGAGCTGCTGCAGATCGGTGAGGACTGCGCGTCCCCCAAGGACCTGCAGCACTACCTGATCGAGCTGAGCGCCCTGGCCGGCGTGATCCGTCACAGCGTGGAGCACGCGGCGTGGCGGTCCCTGCTGGCGAAGGGCGCACCGCTCGTCGGCAAGCCTTCGTCCCGCGAGGTGCGAAAGCAGCTCCGTCGTCCGCCGCAGGCCGATCAGAACCACCCCGCCCAGGCCGCGCAACTCGCCGCCGTCGGCAACGTGATCGCGGGTGCAGAGCACCTGAGGGAGCTCGCCACGGCGGCGTGGCTCGCCGGCTCCGCGGAGGAAACCCGCCGGGAGGTCGACGGCGCGCGCGCTCGAAGGACCCAGGCGGACGCGGCCGTCTACGACGAGATCCTCGGCGGCATCTCCAGAGCGCTCGGCGCCCTCCCGCCCGACGTCCAGCAGACGGCCCGCGAGGCGCTCGGCCGGGAGCTCGCCGGCATCCGACAGCGGACCGGCGCCAAGACGCCACAACCCTGACCGGACGAGACCCGCACCTGCCGGGCGCGGGCCTCATCACAGACCTCTCGGCAGCCCCGGGCCGCTTGTCCCCGGGGCGGAACGACTTCCCGTTCAGGTCTGGGGCAGCCTTCCCGGCAGACAGAATGGAGGGCATGGCCGAACAGACACACGAGCCCGTCATGGAGATCATCCGAGCTTCATTGGATCCCACCAGCCACCGTGAACGCGCGCAACTGGCGGATCTTCCGACCGGACGGCTGATTCTGGCCGAGGCCCGCGAGGCCACCGCCGATCAGGACACGAAGCGTCTGCTGAGGCTAGGTGCGGAACTCGCCAGATCGGCGAGCGTACTGATGCTGGAACTCGTGACCCGTGACGAGAGGAGCTCCGGGGAGTACCTCGCCGACATGGCCCGCTTCGCCCACGAAGAAGGGCTGGAGGCGGCAAGACTGGTCGCCGAGGTGGCCCACAGCATGCTGCACGACCAGAGCAGTGACGGCATGGAGACCTTGACCCGCGCCTTCGCCGGGAACCAGGCAGATTACCTCCGCCTCCTGTCGGACCTCGCCACTGGCTGCGGGATGATCATCTTGTGGCTGAAGGTGAAGTTCGACGTCCCGGTGGAGGACAGCCTCGAGAACCTGCGGAAAGTGCTGCGGAATGACAGCGGGGCGTCTTCCTGACTCTGCCGCGCCGGCGTCGTGAGTCGGAGTTTCGTCGGCAGCATGCGGCGACCTTGTCGAGGGTCTCGTCGGCCCTCTTCGCCGATCTCGCTCACCGCCCCCGGCGGCGGGGGCGCGTCCCCGCAGGTGGCTTCGACATCGACGACGTCGACCACCTGGTGGGATTCCATGCGCGGAGCGTAGAAGGCCGGGCGGGGCGGGGCACCCGGATGGTGCGTCCGCCCTGTTCAGCCCTCCTGCGGGGGCAGTACGGCGCGGAGGGCCGTCACCGCGTGGGCGCGGTGGTCGTCGAGCCGGTGGAGGGCGTCGGCCCTGTCGTTCCGCAGGATGCTGTCGAGGACGGCCCGGTGTTCGTGGACGGCCTGGGAGCGATGGGCGGGGTCGGTGTAGTAGAGGGAGCGGTAGGCGTCCGTGGAGTCCCACAGGGTGGTGATCATGCGGACCAGCCGCGGCATCCCGCAGGCCTCGACGAGCGCGAAGTGGAAACGGCGGTTGGCCTCGGCCATCGCCGTCACGTCCCCGGCCGCCGCCGCGCGTTCGACCTCGCGCTGGATGCCGGCGAGGGTTTCGTAGAAGCCGTCCGGGGGGAGCGCCAGGGACCGGCCGACGGCCTCCGTCTCCAGGAGGGCGCGGATCCGGTAGATCTCCTCCAGGTCCGCGAGCGACAGCTGGGCGACGAAATAGCCGCGGTGGACGTGGTGCACGACGAGGCCCTCGGCCTCCAGTGCCTTGAGTGCCTCCCGGAGCGGGACGCGGCTGACCTGCAGGCGGGCGGCGAGCGCGTCCTGTCGTATGGGCGCGCCGGGACGGAGCTCACCGCTGGTGATGGCGCCCCGCAGCTCCTCCAGCACGAACTGCTGCGCCGTCTGGGGCCGTCGCCTCTCCACCGCTCCGCTCATCGATCCGACCTCTCCCTGCCGTTGCTCGTGTGACCGCCGTCATCTTCCTACGGATCACCGACCCGCGTTCGAGTTGTCCACAGGCCTGATTTCGGCCAGGACCTCGTCGGTGTGTTCGCCGAGCCGCGGGGGAGCGGACCGGTACGCGGGCGGGGTCGCGCCGAACCGGACCGGGTGCGCCACCTGCCCCGGGCCCGCGTCCTCCTCGGGGACGCGCGCGCCGAGCCCCAGCCGGTCGGCGAGGGCGAAGGCGCCGGCCAGGTCGTTGATCGGGCCGCAGGGCACGCCGGCGGCGGTCAGCTCCTCGAACCAGGCGTCCGCCGTGCGCGTGCCGAGCGCCCCCGAGAGCTCCGCGGTGAGCGCCTCGCGGTGGGCGACCCGGGCCGAGTTCGTCACGAAGCGGTCGTCCACGGCCAGTTCGGGGCGGCCGAGCCGCTCGCAGAGGGCCCGGAACTGGCGGTCGTTGCCCACCGCCAGGACCAGCGGGCGGTCCTGCGCCTCGAAAACCTCGTACGGGGTGATGCTCGGGTGCCGGTTGCCCATCGCGCGCGGGACGACACCGGCGCCCAGGTGCGCGGAGGCCTGGTTGGTGAGGGCGGAGAGCAGCGAACCGAGCAGCGACACCTCCACGCGCTGGCCCTCGCCGGTCCGCTCCCGGTGCCGCAGCGCCGCGAGGATCCCGAAGCCGGCGTGCAGCCCCGTGATGACGTCGACGAGCGCGACCCCCGCCTTCGTCCCCCGACCGCCCGGCTCGCCGGTCACGCTCATCAGCCCGCCCATGGCCTGCACCAGCAGGTCGTAGCCGGGCAACGAGGCACCGCCGTCGGTCCCGAACCCGGTCACCGAGCAGTACACGAGGCCCGGATTGGTCCGGCGCACCTCCTCGAAGCCCAGGCCGAGGCGCTCCATGGTGCCCGGCCGGAAGTTCTCCACCAGCACGTCGGCCCGGTCGACGATCGCCCGCGCCGCCGCCCGGTCCTCCGGGTCCGCGAGGTCGAGGGCGACGGACCGCTTGTTGCGGTTGACACCCAGGAAGTACGTCGCCTGTCCGTCCGCGAACGGCGGGCCCCAGGCCCTGGTGTCGTCGCCGCTCCCCGGCCGTTCGATCTTGATCACATCGGCGCCCAGGTCCGCGAGCAGCATCGTCATGTACGGGCCCGCGAGCACCCGCCCGAAATCGGCGACGACGATGCCGGACAGGGCGCCGGACGGGGCGTCGGGCGGGGCTCCGGACGGGGCGCCGGATGGGGCGTCGGGCGGGGCGGTGGGCGAGGCGTCGGCCTCGGGGGCGGGCTCGCTTCCGGCGGGATGGTTCGTGGGCATTCCGCGCTCCCTGCGGGGCGACTTCGGATCCAGGAGCTTGGATCCAGTGCGGTGGATCCCGTACCTCGGATCCTGGATCCAGGACGTTAGAGATTGGATCCAATCCGGACCGTAGAGCCGGGAGATGGGATTTTCAATACTGGATCCAAAATCCAATCTGCGGCTACGCTTCGGCTCGCCACGCCGAGCACGACCCTCGCCACAGCCGCCAGGAGGCCGCCCGTGAAGTCCTCGCCGTCCACCGCCACGCACCCCCTCGCCCTCCTCGCCGTCGACGGCCTGCTGAGCGCGGAGGAGCGCGAGATCCGTGCCACCGTCCGTGCCGCCGCCGACCGGGAGCTGCGCCCGCACATCGCAGGATGGTTCGAGAAGGGCGAGATCCCGGCGCGTGAACTGGCCCGCACGCTCGGCGGGTTGGGCGTGCTCGGCATGCACCTGGACGGGTACGGCTGCGCGGGCACCAACTCCGTCGCGTACGGCCTCGCCTGCATGGAGCTGGAGGCCGTCGACTCCGGGCTGCGCTCGCTCGTCTCCGTCCAGGGCTCGCTCGCGATGTACGCGATCTGGAAGCACGGCTCCGAGGAGCAGAAGCAGCGGTGGCTGCCGAAGATGGCGGCGGGCGAGTACATCGGCTGCTTCGGTCTCACCGAGCCCGACGCCGGGTCGGACCCGGGCGCCATGCGGACGAACGCCAAGCGGGACGGTTCCGACTGGATCCTCAACGGCACCAAGATGTGGATCACCAACGGCTCCGTCGCCGATGTCGCCGTCGTCTGGGCCCGCACCGAGGAAGGCGTCCGCGGCTTCCTCGTCCCCGCCGGCACGCCCGGCTTCAGCGCGCCCGAGATCAAGATGAAGCTGTCGCTGAGGGCGAGCGTCACCGCCGAGCTCGTCCTGGAGGACGTCCGGCTCCCCGCCGACGCCGTGCTGCCCGACGCCCGAGGTCTCTCTGGCCCCCTCGGCTGCCTCAACGAGGCCCGCTTCGGCATCGTCTTCGGCGCCCTCGGCGCCGCCCGCGACTGCCTGGAGACCGCGATCTCCTACGCGCGGGACCGGACCGTCTTCGCCCGCTCCCTCGCCTCCTACCAGCTCACCCAGCAGAAGCTCGCGGACATGGCCGTCGAACTCGGCAAGGGCATGCTGCTCGCGCTCCACCTCGGCCGGCTCAAGGACGCCGGCGAGCTGACCCCCGAGCAGATCAGCGTGGGCAAGCTCAACAACGTGCGCGAGGCCATCGCCATCGCCCGCGAGTGCCGGACCATCCTCGGTGCCAACGGCATCACCCTCGAGTACCCGGTCCTGCGCCACGCCAACAACCTGGAGTCCGTCCTCACCTACGAGGGCACCAGTGAGGTCCACTCCCTCGTCATCGGCAAGGCGCTCACCGGCGAGCAGGCCTTCCGCTGATCCCCGCGAGGGTCGGGGGGGCGGCCCGGCCGGGCCGCCCCGGGGCTCAGCCCGCGGTCACGCGCGCGAGGAACCCGTCGAGGTTCTCCATGGCACGGTCCACCCGATCCGGCACCGAGAGGGTCTCCTCGTGCCGCAGGCCGCGCAGCTTGGGGACGCGCTTGCCGCGCAGGTAGAGGGAGCACGCCAGGTCGGCGCAGATGTAGACGCCGACCGTGTTCCCCTCCCGGCCGCGTGCGCCGGCCAGCGGGGCCGCCAGCAGCGTCACGCCCGAAGAGGCGTGGCCGGTCAGGCAGATCTGGCACAGGCTCGTCTTCACCGCGCTCGTCCGGCCCGTCGCCGGCACCCGCAGGGTCACCCCGAGCGGCCCGTCCTCGCGGGGCACCACCAGGTGCGCCCGGAGCGGCGCGCCCGGGTCCACCCATCCCAGGAAGTCCAGGTGCTCCCAGGGCGTCTCGGCGAAGTCGAGGGGCAGCTTCAGCCGCGCGGCGTCGCCCTTCGTCGCGTTCACGAACGACGAACGGATCTCTTTCTCAGTCAACGGTTCCACTCGTTGGACCGTACACGGATGCCCGGGGGCCCGGCATCCGGATATCCGGCGTCTCGACGCGGACGCGGATAGTGGATCCACTACGCGGCTAGTGGATCCAGGACACTCGGGCCAGTGGATCCAGTACACCCGGACCGTGGATCCAGGACCCCGGATCTCGGATCTCGGATCTCGGATCCACCATCCCGTAGGTGGGAACCGATCCCCGGCTCAAGCCACCCACTCCGGCAGTCCCGGATCCGAGAACCGCCCGGGCGCCCCCTCCAGCGCCGCCGCCAGCCGCTCCGCCGCCGTCTCGTACACCTCCTCCGGCAGCGTGTACGGGATCCGCAGCCGGTGCTCGTGGGTTCCGGGGTCCACCCCGAACCGGGCCCCGCCCTCCACCCGCACGCCATGCCGCAGCGCCCGGGCCGCCAGCTGCGAAGCCACCGGCCGGCCCAGGTCGATCCAGAGGCACATGCCGCCCGGCGGAACCGCCCACCGCCACTCCGGCAGGTGCCGGGCCAGCGCCGCGCCGAGCGCCTCGCGCCGCGCCCGGAGCTCCGCCACGCGCGCCTGCACGATCGGGTCCAACCTCCGCAGCAGTGCCACCGCCACCAGCTGGTCCAGGACCGAACCCGACAGGTCGGCCGTCACCCGGGTCCGCGCCAGCTCCGTCACCACCCGCGCCGACGCCCGCACCCAGCCGACTCGCATCCCACCCCAGCAGGTCTTGCTCAGCGAGCCCACCGACACGATCTGCTCCCCGCCGCCGGACCCGGCCGCCGCGGCGAACGGCGCCGGGGCCGGGACGTCGAGCGCCATGTCCGTCAGCGTCTCGTCCACCACCAGCCACGTCCCCGTGGCCCGCGCCGCCCGCGCCACCTCCCGGCACTGCTCACGGGGCATGAGCCGCCCCGTCGGGTTGTGGAAGTCCGGGATCAGATAGGCCAGTCGGGGCGCCGTCTGCCGCAGCGCCGCTTCCACGAGCCCCGTGTCCCAGCCGTGCTCCGTCACCGGGACCGGCGTCACGCGCATCCCCCGGCCCCGCATCGCGTCGAGGGCGTTGGTGTACGAGGGGTTCTCCGCCAGCACCCGGTCGCCGGGCCGGCCGAACTGCGCGAGGACCAGCGACAGCGCCTGCTGCGCCCCGGTCGTCACCAGGATCTGCTCGGGTCGCGTCGGCAGTCCCCGGGCCGTGTACCGCTCCGCGACCGCCGCCCGCAGCTCCGGCAGGCCGTACGGGTGGTAGCCCGGCGCGGCGGCGTACCGGGGGAGCTCCGCCGCCGCCTCCGCCAGGGCCTCCGCCAGCTCGGCCTGCGGCCCGTGCGGCGCCGCCAGCGCCAGGTCGATCAGCTCGTCGGCACCGTCCGGGAAGACGCCCAGCGAGATCGGCGCCTGCCCGTCCGGCAGCGCCGTCCACGTCCCCGCGCCCCGCCGGCTGTGGGCGTACCCGCTCTCCCGCAGGAGGTCGTACGCCCCCGTCACCGTCGTCCGGCTCACTTCCAGGACCTGCGCCAGCTCCCGTTCGGCGGGCAGCCGGAGCCGCAGCGCCACCCGCCCGTCCAGAAGCGCCTCCCGTACCGCCCGTGCCAGCTCGCGGTAACCGAACCGGCCCTCCGGCGGCGGGGTCAGCAGCGAGGCCAACTGGCGGCCCGACAAGGTCCGGTCCGCGGTGTGGACCACACGGCCCTCTGTCATGCCAATCACCCCTCATTGGCTCTGCTGTCCAGGCCAATGAGGCTACAGACTCCCCCCAGTGGCCCGGAAGACCGGGCCACTGCGGCCCAGCCCGCCCGGCACCGAGAGGAGTCCGACCATGACGACCCACTTCACCGACCGCGACGAGCGCCGGTGGCAGCGGCACGCGGAGGAGCGCCCGGCGCGCCCGCTGCCCCTCGGCGTCTGGATCCGCGCCCTGCGCGCCCTGCGCGCCCGGCGCGTCCCGCGCGTCCCGCGGGCGCGGGACCGCTCCCTCGCCCGTCGGCCGTCCGCCGCGCCGGAGCCTCAGACCACCGGCTGACGCCGGGAGACGGAGACCGAGGACGACGACGCCCCGTCGGCCCCGTCCGTGGTCGAGTCGGTCGCGTCCGTCGTCGTGTCCGTCGTGCCGCTCGTCGTGGTGGCGGTGTCGTCGGTGGTCGCGGTGGTCGTGCCGTCCGTCGTTCCGCCGTCCGGGGAGGTGTCCGGGCTGTCCGGCGGGGTGTCGGAGGGCGAGTCCGACGGCGTCTCCGACGAGGGCGACGTGGTGTCGGTCGACGGCGGGGGCGTCGTCTGCGTCGGCGAGAGCGTCGACGGGCACGGCGCCGGCGTCACGCCGTGCCGAGGCGTCGGCGTCTCGTCCCCGGTCACCGGCACGCACGGCACCGGGGAGGTCGGCGTCTCCGACGGCGACGACGTCGACGTCGACGGGGAGGTGGTCGTCGGCGTCGGCCGGGGCGGCGGCGGGGTCGGCTTGTCGTGCCGGCCGGTGTCGCCCTGCTTCCGCGCGAACCAGGAGTCCTGCTCGGGGTCGTACACCACGAACACGTTCACCACCGTCACCGACGGGGCCACGACCACGACCTGCGAGGTGTTGTAGCCCCGCCACGGGGTGCCCGTGGTGCGCGGCCGCTGCTGGGCCACCGGCTCGGTCAGCGGATTGCCGCAGGCGCAGCGCACCCGCGGGACGCCCCGGTCGTCGACGAGGACCGCGGTCCCGGCCTGGAGGACCGCCTGGTAGGTGGTGGCGGAGCCGTCCTTGTAGCCGTGGTTGGTGACCCGGGTGTCCACCCGGAGCTGGAGCGGCGTGAGGGAGCGGAGGTAGCGGGGCACATCCTTCGCCTGGAGGCGGAGGACCGAGGCGAAGGCCGCGTTCTTGGCGGGTTCCGCGGCCAGGTAGCGCACCTGCTGCTCCACGTCGCAGCTCGCGGCCTCCCGCGTACCGCCGTACAGGCCGGCCGTGGAGCCCGAGACCCGCGGGGTGCCGGTCTCGGCCGCGCCGGTGCGCGGGGGCAGCGAGGCCGCCCCGGAGGAACTGTCCTTACGGGCGGTCGACGCGGTGAACGGGTCGGGGCCGGAGGCGGAGGCGTTCTGCAGGAACACCTCCCCGCCGCCGGAACCGGCCGTGTCGCCCTTGTCGTCCGACCGGCTGACGAGCAGCACGGTCAGCGCGGCGGCAGCGACGACGACGGCGGCCAGCGCGGCGACCTTCGGCACGGACCGCCACCACGGCGTGCCCCCGCCGCCGTGTCCGCCTCCCGGCGTGGCGCCGCCTCCGCCTCCGCCGCCCCCGCCGCCCGACCCGTCGTCGGGCGGTGTGGGCGGTGTCGGGGGTCCGGCGACGCCGGGGCGGGTGGCCGCGCCGGAGAGGGGGCCCGAGGGCGGGCCGGTGGGCGGACCGGAGGGCGGGACCGACGGAGGGCCGGACGGCGGCGGGTGGGAAGTCACGTTTTTCCCTTTCTTCCGTTCGGCGTCATTCTGAGTGCGGGACGGAGCCTCCGCACCCGGACCGCACCCGGACCGCGGAGAGCGGTCGGCGAGGCCGAGCGGCCTCTGGTCCCGCTCGCGGGCCCGTGCTACGAAGGGGCATGCGCGCAGCTCAGGAGTTCTCCCGGGACGTGTACGACGCCGTCGTCGTCGGCGGTGGTCACAACGGCCTCGTCGCCGCGGCCTATCTGGCCCGCGCGGGCCGCTCCGTCCTCGTCCTGGAAAGACTCGGGAACACGGGCGGCGCGGCGATCTCCACCCGCCCGTTCGCCGGGGTCGACGCCCGCCTCTCCCGTTACTCCTATCTGGTGTCCCTGCTCCCCGACACCATCGTCCGCGAGCTCGGGCTGCGCTTCGCCGTACGGAAGCGGACCGTCTCCTCGTACACGCCCGCGGTGCGCGGCGGCCGGCCCACCGGACTGCTGGTCGGCGGGGACGGCACCCGCGAGTCCTTCGCGGCGCTGACCGGTTCGGAGCGCGAGTACGAGGCGTGGGAGGCGTTCTACGGCCGGATCCGGCGGGCGGCCGGACGGATCTTCCCCACGCTGACCGGACCGCTGCCGACCCGCGCCGGACTGCGGGCGAGGGTCGACGACGACGCCACCTGGCGGATGCTGTTCGAGGAGCCGATCGGCACCGCGATCGAGGAGCACTTCGCCGACGACCTGGTCCGCGGAGTCGTCCTGACCGACGCCCTCATCGGCACCTTCGCGGGAGCCCACGACCCGTCGCTGGCGCAGAACCGCTGCTTCCTCTACCACGTCATCGGCGGCGGCACCGGCGACTGGGACGTCCCCGTGGGCGGGATGGGCGCCCTGACCGACGCGCTCGCCGACGCGGCCCGCCGCGCGGGCGCCGAGCTCGTCACCGGCCACGAGGCGATCCGCGTCGACACGGACGGCCGGACGGCGGAGGTCGCCTTCCGCACCCGGGACGGCGAAGGCACGGTCGCCGCGCGCCACGTGCTCGTGAACGCCTCGCCGCAGGCCCTCGCGGAGCTCCTCGGCGAGACGCCCCCCACCCCGGCGGAGGGCGCGCAGCTCAAGGTCAACATGCTGCTCCGCCGCCTGCCGCGGCTCCGAGACCGGGCGGTCGACCCACGCCGGGCGTTCGCCGGAACGTTCCACGTCGCCGAGGGATACGCCCAGTTGGAAGCCGCGTACGCGCAGGCCGCGGCCGGCCGGCTGCCGGAGGCGCCGCCGTCGGAGATCTACTGCCACTCCCTGACCGACCCGTCGATCCTCGGCCCCGAACTCGCCGACCGCGGCTACCAGACCCTGACCCTGTTCGGCCTCCACACCCCGGCCCGGCTCTTCCCCGCGGACGACGCCCACGGCGGCGACCCCCGCGACCCCGCGGGCGGCGCCCACGACGCGGCCCGCGACGCCCTCCTGAAGGCCACCCTCGCCGAACTCGACACCCACCTGGCCGAGCCGATCGCCGACTGCCTGGCCGTCGACGCCGACGGGCGGCCGTGCATCGAGGCCAAGACCCCGCGGGACCTGGAGCGCGACCTCCGCCTCCCGGGCGGTCACATCTTCCACCGCGACCTGTCCTTCCCGTACGCCGACGGCGCGACGGGCCACTGGGGCGTGGAGACCGCCCATCCGAACGTCCTGCTCTGCGGCGCGGGGGCGGTGCGCGGCGGCGGCGTGAGCGGCATCCCGGGCCACAGCGCGGCGATGGCCGCGCTGGGCCGCTGACGGGTCGCGGCCTGCGGTGACCTTGCCGGGGGCCGGTACCGGTGAGCGCTCCAGGCTGCCGGCGCCGTGCATGGCGGGTGCTCCGACGGACGTGGCGCAATGACGCCGTGCCCGGACCGCGAGGGGCCGGGCGCGGCGGAACGGGAACCACGGGTGGCGGCGGGGACCAACCGTCCGTCCCGCCGGGCAGTGGCTCCGCCCCTGATCATCCGCCCCGTGACCGCGTGAGCCGCCGCGCGCCGTCAGCGGGAGGGGGGCCCGTCGGGCGGGTCAGCCGGCGATCGGGGCGCCGCCGATCGGCGTGGTGTCGCGGGCGGCGACGAACGAGGGCCGGCGGACCGGCGCGGCGAACGGCAGCTCCGGTGCGTTCTCGACGCTGTTGAAGACCAGGAAGACGTTGCTGCGGGGGAAGGGGGTGATGTTGTCACCGGACCCGTGCATCGCGTTGCAGTCGAACCAGACGGCGGATCCGGCGTCGCCGGTGAAGTGCTCGATGCCGCAGGCCTCGGCGAAGGTCGTGAGCGCCTTCCGCGAGGGGATGCCGGCGTCCTGCATCCGCAGCGACCGCTTGTAGTTGTCCTTCGGGGTCTCGCCGGCGCAGCCGAGGAAGGTGCGGTGGGAGCCCGGCATGATCATGAGGCTGCCGTTGGTGGTGAAGTTCGGCGTCAGCGCGATCGACACGGACACCGTCCGCATCAGCGGCAGTCCGTCCTCGGCGTGCCAGGTCTCGAAGTCGGAGTGCCAGTAGAAGCCGCTGGCGCCGAAACCGGGCTTGACGTTGATCCGGGACTGGTGGACGTACACGTCGGAGCCGAGGATCTGCCGGGCCCGGTCCACGAGCCTCGGGTCGGCGGCGAGTCGGGCGAACACCTCGCTGATCCGATGCACCTCGAAGACCGAGCGGATCTCCTGGGAACGCGGCTCCACGATCGCGCGCTCGTCGTCGCGGAGCGCGGGATCGTTGACCAGCCGGTCGAGCTCCGCGCGGAGTTCGGTCACCTCGTCCGGGGTGACGAGGGCGTCGACGGCGAAGAAGCCGTTGCGGTCGTAACTCTCCAGCTCGCGCGGCCAGAACGGGCCGGGCGTGCCCTCCTCGGACCAGACGACGGGTTCCTTGCGGAACACGAGGGCCTCCTCGGTGCCGCGCGTGGGGTACGGGTCGACGGGGCGGGCGGGGGCGGTGGTCATCGCGGTGCGGGCCTTTCTCGTACGTACGGGGTGGGGGCGGGCGTCCGGGCGGGGGTCAGGCGTCGCCCGGCTCGGTCAGCAGCGGGTAGACGCCGTTCTCGTCGTGGTCCTCGCGGCCGGTCACCGGCGGGTTGAAGACGCACAGGCAGCGGAAGTCCTCCTCGACCCGGAGGGTGTGCCGCTCGTGCCCGTCGAGGAGGTACATCGTGCCGGGGGTGATCGTGTACGTCGTCCCGGTCTCGTGGTCGGTGAGCTCGGCCACGCCGGCGGTGCAGACGACCGCCTCGACGTGGTTCGCGTACCACATGGCGGTCTCGGTCCCGGCGTACAGGACGGTCTCGTGGAGGGAGAAGCCGACGCGCTCGCGGGCGAGGACGATGCGCTTGCTCTCCCAGGTGCCGGAGGCGGACCTCACGTGCCGCTCGGTGTTCTCCAGCTCGTCGAAGGTGCGGACGATCATGACGGTGGCCCTTCTCGCGGGGGTCTCAGGCGGTGTGGCGGACGGCGCGGGCGAGGATGCCGAGGCCCTCGTCCAGCTCGTCGTCGGTGACGGTCAGCGGCGGCAGCAGCTTGACGACCTCGTCGCGCGGCCCCGACGTCTCGACGAGCAGGCCCAGTTCGAAGGCGCGCCGGCAGACGGCGCGGGCCCGCTCCCCGTCCTCGAACTCCAGGCCCCACACGAGCCCCCGGCCGCGCGGCTCGGCCGCCGGACCGAGCTCGCGGAGCGCCGCCTCGACGGTGGCGGCCCGCCGCAGGGTGCGGTCGCGGAGGGTGCCGTCGCGCCAGTAGGTGTCGAGGGCGGCGGTGGCGGTGACGAAGGCGGGGTTGTTGCCGCGGAAGGTGCCGTTGTGCTCGCCGGGCTGCCACACGTCGAGCTCGTCGCGGAACAGGCAGAGCGACATGGGAAGTCCGTAGCCGCTGATGGACTTGGACAGGGTCACGATGTCCGGGGTGATGCCGGCCTCCTCGAAGGAGAAGAAGTCGCCGGTGCGGCCGCAGCCCATCTGGATGTCGTCGACGATCAGGAGCATGTCCCGGCGGCGGCACAGGTCCGCGAGGCCGCGCAGCCACTCGGCGCGGGCGACGTTCACCCCGCCCTCGCCCTGCACGGTCTCGACGATCACGGCGGCCGGATGGTCGAGACCGGATCCGGAGTCCTCCAGGAGTCGCTCGAACCAGAGGAAGTCCGGGGTGAGGCCGCCGAGATAGTGGTCGAACGGCATCTGGGTGGTGTGGGCCAGCGGCACGCCCGCACCGGCGCGTTTCCCGGCGTTGCCGGTGAGCGCGAGGGAGCCGAGGGACATGCCGTGGAAGGCGTTGGTGAAGGAGACGACCGTCTTCCGGCCGGTCACCTTGCGGGCGAGCTTCAGGGCCGCCTCGACGGCGTTGGTGCCGGTCGGGCCCGGGAACATCACCTTGTAGGGGAGGGCGCGCGGTTCGAGCACGGCGGACCGGAACGTCTCCAGGAAGCGCCGCTTCGCCGTCGTCGACATGTCGAGGCCGTGGGTGATGCCGTCGCCGCCCAGGTAGTCGAGCAGCGGGCGCTTGAGGGCCGGGTTGTTGTGTCCGTAGTTGAGGGAGCCGGCGCCGGCGAAGAAGTCGAGGAAGGGGCGGCCGTGCTCGTCGAACAGGCGGCTGCCCGTGGCCCGTTCGAAGACCGTCGGCCAGGCGCGGCAGTAGCTGCGCACCTCCGACTCGACGGTCTCGAAGACGGTGGGTTCGGTCTCGGCGATGAGCGTCATGCGGGACTCCAGTGCGTGAGGGTGGTGAAGCGGCCGGCCGGGTCGCTTCAAAAGGCCAGCGGGGCGATGCGGTGCAGAACCTCGGCCTCGTGGCCGGGGCCGGGGAACGCGGCGGACGGGAAGAGCACCGTCCGGCTCACCCGGGCCCCGTGGCGCCGGGCGTAGGCACCGAAGAGGCGCTCCGAGGCCTGGTTGTCCGGGGTGATGGTCGTCTCGACGGCGTCGAGCGGTCGCGCGGCGGCGACCCGCTCCGAGAGGTGGTCGAGGAGCGCCCCGGCGATCCCGAGGCCCCGGTACGCGGCGTCGACGGCGATCTGCCAGACCAGCAGCGTCCCCGGCGCGTCCGGCCGGAGGTAGCCGGTCACGAAACCGACCGGGCGGCCGTCCTCGTCCCGGGCGACGGCGGACGTCTCGGCGAAGTCGCGGCACCACAGGAGGTAGCTGTACGAGGAGTTGACGTCCAGCGTCCCGGACTCCCGCGCGAGCCGCCAGAGTTGGGCGCCGTCGCCGGCCCGTGGCCGTCCGACCGTCCAACCCCGGGCGGAGCCCGGCGCCGCGTCCCGGACGTGTTCCGGTGCTGTGTGAGCTGTGGTCATGGGCGCCGAAGTTACCCAGCGCAGCCGTGAACTTCCTCGCCCTGCGGGGTTACGGAGAGAGGGTGACCCGTGGTATGGCGCGACGCTGAAGTGCCCGGGGTCGGCCGATCGTCCGACGGATTCGAGGGTGGGAAAGTAAAATAAAAACGGACAAAACTTTGCTTTATAACGACGATGTAACACCTGCATGTGGTCTCGTACCGTCACGGGAGCGTTACTGCATTGGCTGACGCAAGCCCGTTTGGCGGCGCAGTATGCGGTTAGGGATGCCTCGTATGGGCCTGTGTTCACGGAGCGTCACCGCCGCGGTGGCATCACCCCGACGGCGGTCCGGACGGACCGCATCCGCAGGCGGAGCCGCCCGGGCCGGACTAGCGTGGGCAGAGTGAGCAGTCGGCTCCCCTCCACCCCGCCCCCCGCCACCGGCCGTGGCGCTCCCGGCGGCGACTCCGCCCCCACGGCGCTCCGTGTCGCCGTCCAGGCCCTCGCCGCCGTCGTCGCCGGCTACCTCGCCATGGGGGTCACCGCCGCCCTCGGCCTGTGGGCCGCCGGCGCGGCCGACCTCCCCGGCGGCTTCGCGGCCGTCCTCGCCGCCGTCGTGGTCATGGCCGCGGGAGGCCAGGTCGAGATCGCCGGCTCGGCCGGCTCCCTGGCCGGCACCCAGGGCCAACTCACCGCCATGCCCCTCACCGTCACCCTGGTCGGCGCGCTCGTCACCGGCGCGGTCTTCCTCCGCCCGCTCCGCCACCACGCCGTGGCCCGGGCAGGGGGCCTCGCGGCCCGCGCCGCCGCCGTGACCGCCCTCTGGCTCGCCGCGCTCGCCGGGCTCTCCGCCGTGGCCCGCCACGACTTCCGCCTGGCCATCGACGTCGGCGACCCGCAGGAACCCCTCACCGACCTCTTCGGCGAACTCCTGGACGCCGCCGAACCCACCGTCGGCTTCCGCACCCTCGTCGGACCCACCCTCGGCTACGGCCTCCTGTGGATCCTCGGGGTCCTCCTGGTCGCCCTGCTGGTCTCCCGCCGAAGCCCCCTCCCCGCGCGCGTGCTCCGCCATCACGAGGCCGTCAGGCCCGTCGCCTCGGCGATGCTCCTGCTGCTCCTCGCCTACGTGGCCATCGGCCTCGTCGTCGGCCTGGTCGTCGCCGCCACCAAGGGGCACGCCGCCGAGACCCTGGCCGTCCTCCTCCTCGGCCTGCCCAACGTCAGCTGGCTCGCCCTCGGCGTCGGCATCGGCGGCTCCTGGGAGGGCAGCGTCGACGGGCCCTTCGGCCTCCCCATGCCCCAGCTCCTCGACACCGTCCTGCGGGGCGGCGACGGCCCCGACCTGTCCACGGTGGACCTCCCCTCGCTCGCCGCCCAGGACGGGCGCGCCTGGTGGCTGCTGCCCGTCGCCGCCGTCCTCGTCCTCGCCGCGGCCTTCGTCGCCGCCGTACGCTCCCCGGCCCGCTTCCGGCCCTGGCACCACGCCCTGCACGTCGGCGTCGCCTTCGCCCTCACCATGCTCGCCATCACCCCCCTCACCCTGGTCGAGGCCCGGGTGGGCCTGTCCATCCTCGGCATCGGCGACCTGGCGGCCCTCGGCGGCGAGGTGGTGCTCCGCCCCGAGGTCTGGCGCACGGCGGGTCTCGCCCTCGTGTGGGGCCTCCTCGCGGGCTTCCTGGCGGGCCTGCTCGCCACCGGGGTACGGCACCGGGGACAGATCCCGCCGGGCGCGGACGAGCCGGGGCAGGACGCGGGCCAGGGGTGACGAGGAAGGGACCGGAGGGAGGCCGCGGGCGCTTCGCACGGGGCCGTTTCGGCGGCGTCGCCCACCGCCTCAGAGGCGTCGGAAGACCGGCCGCGCCCATGCCGGAGGCTCCGGCGGGGGATCGGACGTCCGGGACGGGTCGTCGCCCCACGGTCCGGCCCGGGTCCCCAGGCCCGCCCCCTGCCCCGTGACCGGAACACCGCCCGGCACGCGCGCGAGGGCGGCGCGCAGCTCCGCGACGAACTCCAGGCACGTCCCGTACCGCTCCTCCGGCGTCTTCGCCAGCGCCCGCGCGAACACCGCGTCCGCCTCCTCCGGCAGTCCGGCCCGGTGCTCGGCCAGCGGCGGCGGGGGGTCGTACTGCTGGGCCCACAGCACCGCCCAGTCGGTCTCCCGGCGGAACGGCGGCACCCCGGCGAGCGTCTCGTAGACCACGCACGCCAGGCTGTACACGTCGCAGCGCCCGTCCACCGGCTTCCCGGAGATCTGCTCCGGCGCCACGTAGTCCAGCGTGCCGACGAACTCGCCCACCGTCGTGAACCCCGTCAGCGACAGCGACTTCTTCGTCAGGCCGAAGTCGGTGAGATAGACGTGCTCGGGATGGTCGCGGTCCGTTCCCTCCGCGACGAGGATGTTCCCCGGCTTCACGTCCCGGTGCACCAGGTCGTGCGCGTGCGCCGCGTCCAGCGCGGAGGCGACCTGGGTCGCGATCCGGCTCGCCGTCCCCGCCGGCAGCGGCCCCTCCCGGGCCAACAGCGCCACCAGGTCCTGGCCCGCCACGTACCGCATCGCGATGTACAGGACGCCCTCCGTCTCGCCCGCGTCGAAGACCGGCACGATGTGCGGGTGGTCGATCGACGCCGCCACCCGCGACTCGTGCGCGAACCGCTTGCGGAAGGTGTCGTTGCGGGCCAGCTCCGGCGCCAGCAGCTTCAGCGCCACCGTCCGGTCCAGCCGCAGGTCCCGAGCCCGGTACACGACGGCCATCCCGCCGCGCCCGATCTCCGCCTCCACCCGGTACCCCGCGATCTCCTGGCCGACCAGCCCCGAAGGCCGCCCCGCCGGGAGCCCGGAGTCCCCGGCCCCGCCCGCCATCAGCCCTCACCGTCCGTGTCGGGCGGCCGGTTCACGAACTGCGTGGGCGGCGGGGCGGAGGCCTCGTCCGCCTGCGGCACCACCTGCGTCGGCTCGTACGCGACGGGCGCCTTCGGCGGCCGCGCCGCGTACGTCGTCAGCCCCGCCCCGTCGGAGTGGACCCAGCGCTCGTGCTCCGCGTCGTACAGCCAGACGGACTCGCCGTCGACGACCATCCCGACCCGGAGTCCCCGGGTGCGCCGCCGGAACGTCTCCCCGTCGGCCCGGCCCGCCGCCAGTTCCTCCACCGCCCGCCGGTAGCGCCCGACGGCGTCCTCGGCGCGGGCGATGAGCGGACGCGGGTCGGCCGTGCGCGACAGCGCCGAGCCGGCGGCCGGAGGGTCGTCAGGGACCGCCACCAGGAGCCGCGCGTCCACCCACGCCGACCAGCCGTTGGAGCAGAGCACCCGCCCCCAGTCGCCGGCCCGCTCCATGAGCCGCACCGGCAGGAAGGCGTCCAGCGGCACGGTCGGATACGCCGGGTCCGGCGCCTGCCAGGTGGAGAGGCCGCCGCGGGGGACGACGTGGGTGGGACGGAAGTCGGCCGCGTACGAGCCGTCGGATCCGGTATCCGGCATGTCGGATCGTGGATCCGAGATGCCGGATCCCGAATCCGACCTGCCAAATCCTGGATTCTGCATATCGGATCCAAGCTCCGCTCCGGGGTCGGGCACGCTCACAGCCTCCTCAGCGACGCATCACGACGGGTTCGTGCCGCCGCAGCAACCGGGCCACGGCGAAACAGAGCGCCACGCAGAGCACGACCAGCATGCCCATGTCGAAGAGCCAGGCCGCCGCCGTGTGGTCCATCAGGGGGTCCGCCGTCTTGTCGCTCGGCGCCACCGCCCCGATGTCGATGGTGGCCCCCATCGCGGCGAACGCCCACCGCGAGGGCACCAGCCACGCCAGCTGTTCGAGGACCGGAGTGCCGCGGACGCTCAGCAGCGCGCCGCAGAACACCACCTGGACGATCGCGAGGAGGACGAGCAGCGGCATCGTCACCTCCTCCTTGCGCACCAGCGCCGACACCAGCAGGCCGAGCATCATCGCGGTGAAGGCGAGGAGGGCGACCGCGAGGGTGATCTCGACGAGCGCGGGCATCAGCACGCCCTTGCCGCCGGGCACGTTGAGCGGCACGCCGATCAGGGCGACCAGGGTCAGCACCACGGCCTGCACGATGGTCACGGTGCCGAGGACGACGACCTTGGAGGCGAGGTAGGCGGAACGGGACAGGCCGACGGCTCTCTCCCGGCGGTAGATCGACCGCTCCTTCACCAGTTCGCGGACGGCGTTGGCCGCACCGGTGAGGACGCCGCCGACGCACAGGATCAGCAGCACGTTCAGGGTGGACTCGGGGTTCAGGCTCCCTTCGGAGAGCGCGCGGGCCATGGCACCCATCACGAACGGCAGGGCGATCATGATGGCGAGGAAGGTCCGGTCGGCGGCGAGCGCCGCGGTGTAGCGCCGCACCAGCGTCCGCAACTGCCCGCCCCAGCTCTGCGCCTTGGGCGGCGGCGGAGGCGCCGGAGCCCCCGGCGCGTCGCCGCCGGCCGCGCCCGTGGCACCCGTCACCGGCGCGTACGGCCGGACGGTGGCGTCCTCGATGTACCGCCGGTGGAAGCGCGAGCCCCCGTACTGCCCCGCCCAGTCCCGGTCCCGCTCGGTCTCGAACGCCTCGAACGCCTCCGGCCACTGCTCGAAGCCGAAGAAGGACAGGGCGTCGTCGGGCGGCCCGTAGTAGGCGACCCGGCCGCCGGGGGCGAGCACCAGAAGCCGGTCGCAGACGTCCAGGCTGAGGACGCTGTGGGTGACGACGACGACGGTGCGGCCGTCGTCCGCGAGGCCGCGCAGCATGTGCATCACGGAGCGGTCCATGCCGGGGTCGAGCCCGGAGGTCGGTTCGTCGAGGAACAGCAGCGAGGGCTTGGTCAGGAGTTCCAGGGCGACGCTGACGCGTTTGCGCTGGCCGCCGGAGAGGCTGTGGATGGCCTGGTCGGCGCGTTCCGCGAGCCCCAGTTCCCCGATGACCTCCTCCACGCGAGCGCGCCGCTCGGCCGGCGCGGTGTCCCCCGGGAAGCGCAGCTCGGCGGCGTACGAGAGGGCGCGCCGGACGGTCAGCTGGAGGTGCAGGATGTCGTCCTGCGGGACGAGCCCGATGCGCTGGCGCAGCTCCGCGTAGTCGCGGTACAGGTCGCGGCCGTCGTAGAGGACGGTGCCGCGGTCGGCGGGCCGCTGCCCGGTGAGCGCCCCGAGGAGCGTCGACTTCCCGGCCCCGGAGGGCCCGACCACCGCGAGCAGCGTCTTCTCGCCGACGGGGAAGGAGACCTCGTCGAGCAGCGTCTTCCGCCCGTGGTCGACGGTGACGGCCAGCCGCTGCACGTCGAGCGAGATCTCGCCGGTGTCCGTGAACTCGACGAGCTGTCCGCCGGCCAGGCAGAACGCGCTGCGCCCGATGCCGACGATGTCGTCCGCGGTGACCCGTACCGGCTCGACGACGGGCCGCCCGTTGAGGAAGGTGCCGTTGTGGCTGCCGAGATCGTGGATCCAGTACGTGCCGTCCGGCCGGGCGAGGAGTTCCGCGTGGTGCCGCGACACCACGAGATCCGCCACGACGACGTCGTTGTCCGGCGCCCGCCCGATCCGCACCCGGTGCTCCGGAAGCGGCCGGACCGCCGTGGGCCGCCGGAAGGTCCCCGTGGCCCCCGGCCGCGACACCGCCGCGGGCCGCGCCAGGTCATCCCGTACGAGCTCCGCGTCGCCGGCGATCGGGGACGAGCCCGGTGGGGCGGTTCGGTGCCCGTCGGCCGCGGGCCGCCGCTCCGGCGGTGGAGCGGGCGACGGGGGTGGAGCGGGCGACGGCGGTGGCGGGTGGACGGGTTCGCCCGGGGGCGCCGTGAGAACCGCGCGCGGGCCTTCCCGCGGGTGGCCGAAGCGGAGGACGGTGCCCGGGCCGACGACCCGGGGGATCCGTACGCGCACGCCGTCCGCGTAGGTGCCGTTGGTGCTGTCCTCGTCCGCGAGCGTCCACTGGCCGCCCGCGGCGCGGAGCACCGCGTGGTGCCAGGACGTCCGGGCGTCCGACAGCACGATGTCGCTGGTGGGGTCACGCCCGACGCGGTAGACGCGGCCCGGGTCCATCCTCGTCGTGACGCCGTCGACGACGAGGACCAGGCCGGGTGCGGCGGGCGCGACCGGCCGCTCTCCCATGCGTGAATCCTATCCGCCGGGGCCCCGGCCCGCCCGGCGCCGGACCCGGGGGCGGGGGAGCGGGGCGCGGGTAGGCTGGCCCGGGCGCCGCGGGGAGCGGCGCCGGACGGACGACGGGAGGCGGACGTGCCGAAGGGCGTCACGAGTCGGCGGCCGCGCACCCGGGCGGCGCTTCTGAAGGCCGCCCTGGAGGTCTTCGCGGAGCACGGTTTCCACGCCACCACCATCGAGCGGATCTGCGAGCGCGCCGGCTACACGCGCGGGGCGTACTACTCGAACTTCGCCAGCAAGGAAGAGCTCTTCCTCGCGCTCTTCGACGAGCACAGCGAGCGCACGGTGAGCCGGCTCGCGGCGTCGATCGACGCGCTCACGCCGGAGGAGTACACGCTCCCGCGGCTCGCCGAGCTGGCCGCCAGGATCGAGCCCGACGAGCGCGACTGGTACCTGGTCACGACCGAGTTCACGCTGCACGCGATCCGCGACCCGCAGGCGGCCTGGGTGCTGGCGCGCCACGACGAGCGGCTGCGGGCCGAGATCGCGCGCGGGCTGACCCTCGTGCTGCGCCGGGCGGGCCGTGAACTGACCGTGGACGCCGACCGGTTTGCGCGGCTGCTGATCGCCCTGCGGGAGGGCGGTCTCGCGCAGAGCTACGTGGAGCCGGCGGCGCTCCCGCCGGGTGATCTGGAACGGGAGTTCCTGCCGGCGCTCCTGGCGGCCTCGACCCGCCCCGCGCGGCCGTCTCAGTCGAACAGGTCCGGGTCCGACGCCTCGATCTGATCCCACAGCGGCCGGGCCTGGAACCAGCCGGCCAGGTGGCCGCCGATCTGGCCCCGGGTGAGCAGCGCGGTCTCCCGGTCGATGAGCTGCGGGGTGCCCGCGGCCATGGCGAGCAGCTGCGCCTGGCAGGAGCGCTCCATGGTGACGAACCACCAGACGGCCTCGGCGACGGAGTGACCCACGGTCAGCAACCCGTGGTTCTTCAGGATGACCGCCTTGTGGGCGCCGAGCGCCTTGGCGATCCGCTCGCCCTCCTCGGTCTCGTTCACGACGCCCCGGTAGTCGTCGTGGACGCCGTGGTCCTCGAAGAAGGCGCAGGCGTCCTGGGTGATCGGGTCGAGCGGAATCCCGAGGCTGGAGAACGCCTTGCCGTGCAGGGAGTGCGCGTGCGCGGCGGCGATCGCGTCGGGCCGGGCCGCGTGCACGCGCGAGTGGATGACGAACGCCGCCCGGTTCACCGGCCGGCGCCCCTCCAGGACCCGCCCCTCGTGGTCGACGAGGATCAGGTCGGAGGCCTTGATCCGGCCGAAGCCCATGCCGAAGGGGTTGACCCAGAAGGTGTCCGGGTCGCCCGGGTCCCGCACGGTGATGTGTCCGGCGACCCCCTCGGAGAACCCGAGCCGTCCGAAGATCCTGAACCCGGCGGCCAGCTGCTCCTTCCGGTACCGCCGCTCCTCCTCGACGCTTCCGAACGTCGGCGGCATGGGCAGTTCCACCCCCTCGGGCAGCGGCCCCACGGCGGCGGCGAGGGCGGGCGGCACGGTGCTCATGGCGACTCCAGGGGATGCGGCGGAGACTGCGCGACGCCCCGAGAAGATACCGGCCGGTATCCGATGCATCAATGCATCCGGACGACCCCCGTCAGCGGAGGCGGCCGGACGGGGACGGGCGGTCAGGAGGCGGGGGCGCCGAAGCGGGCCAGGTAGTGCCAGACCTTCTTGACGTCCTGGGGGTCGTACGCGCCGGACAGGGAGGCGTCCTGGACGACGCGGGGGGTGAGGAGGCCGTCCTCGGCGATGCGGACGCCGAGGTCGACGTACTCCGGGCCGCGGAAGGCGGGGTGGCGGCGGAGTTCGGCGACGGTGAGGCGGAAGCCGGGGTGCCATTCGACGGGGCAGGGAAGGCGGCGGGCGGCCTCCTCCACCGCGGTGCCCCGGTGGCTCGGGTCCAGGACCAGGGCCTCCACGTCCCGGGCGATCTCGACCGGACCGTGGACCTGCGCCTCGACGTAGTCGTCCAGCGGGTCCTGCTCGTCGGCCTCCGCGAGCGCCACCAGCGCCATCCGGGAGGCCACGCCGAAGTCCGCCGGCTCCAGGAAGCTGTCCGGATAGCAGAAGCTCGTCCGCGCGGTGGCCTCCGGCGACAGCCGCAGGTGGGCCGAGCCGAAGCGGGGCGCGGCCCCGTACGGACGCCGGCGGAAGTCCAGCGCGCCGTACACCGGACGCTCGTGCGCCGGCGCCTCGTCGTAGGCGCCGCCGAAGATGCGGCTCTCCCAGTTCCAGCGGTCGCCGCCCGGCCGGGCCGTCAACCCGCCGTTTCCGGTGCCGGTCACGAACTGCGAGCGGTAGACGCCCTCGTCGGCCAGCCGGTCCAGGAAGTGGGGATGGAAGTTGAGCGTGATCCGCAGGCTCGGGTCGATCGGCCCGCCCGACGAGCGGGCCTCCACGTGCGCCAGCGCACGCCGCCCCGTGTCGTGGAGCGGCGAAGGGGCGGGGCGGGGCGCGGAAGTCGTCGTCATGGGAGGAGTCTGCCGCAGGCCACGGGCTTGCGGCGCGTGGTTTTCGCTGGCTACGGTCGCCGCGCGAGCAGCCGGAAAGCGTGTGTCCGTCGTTGCCGGTCGACCCGCCCCGCAGCCGTCCCCCCGCCCCGGAGTCCCGCGTGTCACCCACCCCCGACGTCCTCGTCTACACCCGCACCGCCGGCTACCGGCACGACTCCGTCCCCGACGGAGCCGCCGCCCTCACCGGCCTCGCCGCCGCCCGCGGCCGCACCGCGGAGACCACCGAGGACCCCGCCGCCTTCTCCGCCGAGGGGCTCGCCGGCCGCGCCCTCGTCGTGCTGCTCTCCACCACCGGCACCGTCCTCACCGCCGAAGGCCGCACCGCCCTGGAGGCGTACCTGCGCGGCGGCGGCGCCCTCCTCGCCGTGCACGCCGCCGCCAACGCCGAACCCGACTGGCCCTTCTACGGCGAGCTGCTCGGCACCCGCTTCGCCGGCCACCCGCCGCTCCAGCCCGGCGCCGTCCTCGTCGAGGACCCCGCGCACCCGGCCTGTGCCCCGCTGCCGGCCCGGTGGGAGTGGACCGACGAGTGGTACGAGTACACCTCCCACCCGCGCGTGCCGGGCGCCCGCGTCCTGCTGCGCGCCGACGAGACCGCCTACGAGGGCGGCACGCTCGGCGACGACCACCCCCTCGCCTGGTGCCGGACCGTCGACCGGGGCCGCTTCCTCTTCACCGCCCTCGGCCACACCCCGGAGGCGTACCGCGACCCCGTCTTCCGCGCCCACCTCGACGGAGCCCTCTCCTGGCTGCTCGACTGACGCACGCGCGCGTGCCCCCTCCCGCGCGTACGTCACCCCACCGCACCCGCCCCCCTTGCGCCCGCGCCCCGGAAGCGGGAGGTTTCCCGTGGGGGCCGACGCAGGAGGAGAAGGCCATGGCCATCGCCACCGTGAACCCCGCCACCGGCGAGACGCTGCGCACCTACGACGCGCACGGACCGGAGGAGGTCGAGCGGCGGATCGCCGCCGCCCACGAGGCCTTCCGCCAGTGGCGCACGACTCCCTTCGCCGAGCGGGCCCGGCTGCTGCGCGCCGCCGCCACCCTCCTCGACGAGGACACCGAGGACATCGCCCGCACCATGACCCTGGAGATGGGCAAACCCCTCACCGCCTCCCGCGCCGAGGCCGGCAAGTGCGCCAAGGCCATGCGCTGGTACGCCAAACACGCCGCGGAGCTGCTCGCCGACGAGCACCCGGCCGAGAGCGACGTGCGCGACTCCGGCGCCGACCGGGCCCGCGTCCACTACCGGCCGCTCGGCACCGTCCTCGCCGTCATGCCCTGGAACTTCCCGCTGTGGCAGGTGATCCGCTTCGCCGCGCCCGCGCTGATGGCCGGGAACACCGGCCTCCTCAAGCACGCCTCCAACGTGCCCAGGACCGCGCTGTACCTCGGCGACCTGTTCCGCCGCGCCGGCTACCCCGACGGCTGCTTCCAGACCCTCCTCATCGGCTCCGCCGAGGTCGAGGAGGTGCTCCGCGACCCGCGGGTGGCCGCCGCCACCCTGACCGGCAGCGAACCGGCGGGCCGGGCCGTCGCCTCTGTCGCCGGCGACGTCGTCAAGAAGACGGTCCTGGAGCTCGGCGGCAGCGACCCGTACATCGTGATGCCCTCCGCGGACATCGTCCGGGCCGTGAAGACCGCCGTCACCGCGCGCGTGCAGAACAACGGCCAGTCGTGCATCGCCGCCAAGCGCTTCCTCGTCCACCAGGACGTGTACGAGGACTTCACCGAGCGCTTCACCGCCGCCATGAACGCCCTCACGGTCGGCGACCCGCTCGACGAGGCCACCGACGTCGGCCCGCTCGCCACCGAGAAGGGCCGCGCCGACCTGGAGGAGCTCGTCGACGACGCCGTACGGCAGGGCGCCCACGTCCTGTGCGGCGGCTCCCGGCCCGACGCCCCGGCGCTGGCCCGCGGCTGGTACTACCGTCCCACCGTCCTCACCGGCATCACCCCCGCCATGCGGATCCACCAGGAGGAGACCTTCGGCCCCGTCGCCACCGTCTACCGGGTCCGGGACGCGGAGGAGGCGGTGGCCGTCGCCAACGACTCGCCGTTCGGGCTCAGTTCCAACGTGTGGACCCGCCGCGACGAGGAGGTCGACCTCTTCGTCCGCGACCTCCAGGCCGGCGGCGTCTTCGTCAACGGAATGACCGCCTCCCACCCCGCTCTCCCGTTCGGCGGCGTCAAGCGCTCCGGCTACGGGCGCGAGCTGTCCGGCCACGGCATCAAGGAGTTCTGCAACGCGACGACCGTCTGGCAGCGCGCCTGAACCCGCCCTGACGGACGACCCCGGTCCGGCAGCACGCCCGACCCGCTCCGGCCGGACCCGTTCCGCCGCGACCCGTCCCCGGAGCCGGCGCGTCACATCAGCGCGGGGCCACCGGTGGCGTCACTCCCGTGTCCACGCCAGCAGCCGGTCCGCGTCCCAGGTGTTGATCACCCGTTCCGCCGGTACGCCGCACTCCTCGGCGCGGGCGCAGCCGATGTGCTGCCAGGCGAGCTGGCCCGGGGCGTGGGCGTCCGTGTCGACGGCGAAGTACGCGCCCGCCTCCACCGCCTGCCGGAGCAGCCGGCGCGGCGGGTCGAGCCGTTCCGGGCGGCTGTTGATCTCGACGGCGGTGCCCGACTCCGCGCAGGCGGCGAAGACCCGCTCCGCGTCGAACTCCGACTCGGGGCGCAGCCGTCCGCCCGCGACCAGCCGCCCGGTGCAGTGGCCGAGGACGTCCATCAGCGGGTTCCGCACCGCGGCCTCCATCCGCCGGGTCATCGCCCGCGCGTCCATCCGCAGCTTCGAGTGGACCGACCCGACCACCAGGTCGAGCCGGTCGAGGAGTTCGGGCTCCTGGTCGAGGGAGCCGTCGTCGAGGATGTCGCACTCGATGCCGGTGAGGAGCCGGAAGGGCGCCCACCGCTCGTTCAGCTCCGCCACCACGTCCAGCTGCTCCCGCAGCCGCTCCGGCGACAGGCCGCGGGCCACCGTCAGCCGCGGCGAATGGTCCGTCAGCACCGCCCAGTCGTGCCCGAGTCCGATCGCCGCCCGGCCCATCTCCTCGATCGAGGCCCCGCCGTCCGACCAGTCCGAGTGGAGGTGGCAGTCGCCGCGCAGCGCCGCCCGCAGCTCACCCCCGAGCTCCGTCCCCTCGGACCCCGCGTCCAGGGAATCCGCCAGCTCCCGTTCCAGCTCCTCCAGATAGCCCGGCACCCGGCCCTCCAGGGCCTCCCGCACCACCGCCGCCGTCTTCGGCCCCACCCCCTTCAGGGACTCCAGGGTGCCCGCCGCCACCCGGCGTTCCGCCTCGCCCTCGGGCAGCGCCGCCACCGCCGTCGCGGCCGTGCGGAAGGCCCGCGCCCGGTACCCCGGGGCGCCTCCGCGCTCCAGGAGGAAGGCGATCCGGTTCAGTGCCGCCACGGGGTCCATGCCACGCTCCTCAGCCGCCCGCGCGCGGGGCGTCCGCGCCCACCCGCGCCGGGCCGATCTCGCACCACACCGCCTTGCCCTCGCCGCGCGGCTCCACGCCCCAGCGGGAGGCCAGCGCGTCCAACAGGAGCAGCCCCCGGCCCGAGGTCGCGGCCTCGCCCGGGGTGCGCCGCCGGGGCCAGGCGCTCGAACGGTCCTGCACCGAGAGCCGTACCCGGCGCACCGGCTCGGGCAGCACCTCCAGCGTGAGCACCGCGCCGCCCTCCGTGTGCAGCAGCACGTTCACCAGCAGTTCGCCGGTCAACAGCTCGGCGTCCTCGGAGAGTTCCGGCATGCCCCATTCCCGCAGCGCCTGCCCGACCGCCGCGCGCGCGTCCGAGAGGCCCTGCGGGTCGGCCTGGTGGATGTACTGGTGGATGCGCGGCGCCCGCTGCGTACCGGGGTCGGGGCTGCGCCGCAGCACGAGCAGGGCCACGTCGTCGCCCGCGCCCCACCGCTCCCACAGCCGCTCCGAGAGGTGGTCGGCGAGCGCCTCCGCCTGCGGCGGCCCGCTGCTCACCGCCTCCGACAGGGCCGCGAGCCCCACCTCGATGTCGGTGCCCGGCTGCTCGACCAGGCCGTCGGTGCACAGCACCAGCGTCTCGCCCGGCACCAGGTCGAGCCGGGTCTCCGGGAACTCCTCCTCGCCGAACACGGTGGCGAGGCCCAGTGGCATCCCGCCGCGCAGCTTCGGCTGGCCGACCCGCCCGTCGGTGTGCCGGATCAGCGGTCCCAGATGCCCCGCCCGCACCGCCCGCACGGTGCCGCTCGCCAGGTCCACCTGGGCGTAGGTGCAGGTCGCGAAGCGGTTGGTGTCCAGCTCGGCGAGGAAGCGGGAGGCGCGGGCCAGCACCGTCGACGGGGCGTGGCCCTCGCCCGCGTACGCCCGCAGCGCGATCCGCAGCTGCCCCATGATCGCGGCCGCGTGGGTGTCGTGACCCTGGACGTCGCCGACGACGACCCCGACCCGGCCGCGCGGCAGCGCGATCACGTCGTACCAGTCGCCGCCGACCTGCCGGCCGCTCCAGGCGGCGTGGTACCGGACCGCGATCTCCCCGCCGGTGATCTCCGGGATGCGGCGGGGCAGCATCGTCTCCTGGAGCCCGGTGGCCAGTTCCCGCTCCTCGTCGAAGAGGGTGGCCCGCTGGAGGGACTGGGCGACGATCGCCGCCAGACCGAGCGCCAGGTTCCGCTCGTCCGCGGTGAACGCCGTCCGGCCCCGGTAGAACAGCGCCATTCCCCCCAGCGAACGCGCCTGCGCGACCAGCGGCAGGTAGCAGGCCGCGCGGAACGGCAGCCGGTCCAGATACGGCGCGAGCTCCGGGAAGTCCCGGCCGAGCGCGGCGAACGAGGACGCGAACCGGGGCCGGCCGCTCAGCACGGCCTCCGCCAGCGGAAGCCCCGGGTCGAGCCGCCGCGTCCGCAGGCCGTCGAGGACGTCCAGGGAGTCGCCGCTCAGCGCGATCACGTTCAGCGAACCGTTCTCGACGAGCCCGAGGGCGAGCCCGTCCGCGCCGAGCCGCGCGAGCCCGCCCGGCCCGGTCAGCGCCGCCGTCACGTCGTCGACCGTCACCGCCCGCGACAGCGCGTGCGTGGTCCGCTCGACGATGCTGGTCTGCATCTCGCGGCGCTTCTCCAACTGCTGCACGAAGGCCGCGTGCGACACCTCGGCCGTGGTGTCCCGCACCGCTCCGACGATCCGGTGCGCCCGTCCGTCCTCGTCCCGCAGGATGCGGGCGAGCACATGCGTCCAATGGGGTGTCCCGTCGGCCTGCGGGATCGGGAAGTGGGTGCTGTACGAGGACTCGCCGCCGGTCACCGCGGCCCGCACGACATGGTCGAGGCGCAGCCGCTCGGCCGGGTCGAGCCGGGCCACCAGGCTCGTCGGCCGGCCGTCGAAGCCGTCCGGGGACATGCCGAAGACCAGCAGCCCGGACGCGTCGACATCGATGGTGCCCGTGTCGAGATCCCAGTCGAAGCTGCCGGTCCGGTTCATGGCGAGCCACTCGGCGGGACCGATCCCGCCACCCTGCGCCCGCGGATCGTCTTCGGTCATCCTCCCCATTGTCGAACCCGCACCCCGTGGACGCCATGGCTGTGACACGGCGCGGCGCCCGGATGCGGGGCGGGGGAGGGGGCACCAGAATGGCCAGTGCCGGGACCCACCCGCAGAAGCATGGAGGAGACGGCATGAACGCTGAGTCCGACGAGATGTCCCGGGGGGACGCGCCGACCCCCGACGACGTGCTGCACTCCGGTGCGGAGGGCGAGTTCACGGCCGAGGACGTGGTGCTCGCCTCCGGCCGCGACGTGACGCCGGAGACGCTGGCCTGGGCCGAACGCCGGATGGCGGAGAAGGGCCGCGCCGCCCTGGACGAACTCCTTCCCTAGCCTCACGGGGCACGCGAGCCTCCACGAGGACACGCGCCCGGGGCCGGGGCCGGTACGCGCCCCGCCCCGGGCCTTCCCCCTTCATGGAACACGTTCTACCGTGACCGCCGTCGTGCCGGACACCGGCGCCGACAGCCGTCACGGGAGGCCGGAACGCACCTGCGGTACACGCCGGAACAGAACCGCCCGCGCGCCGAACTGCGCGCCTACTTCGCGGAGCTCGTCCCCGGCGACGCGCACGGCCGGTACGGGGACCCGGCCGCCCGGAAGCGCTTCTACCGCGAGACCGTCCGCCGCCTCGGCGCGGACGGGTGACTCGGCGTCGGCCGGCCCGTCGAGTACGGCGGCCGCGGCCTCACCCCGATGGAGCAGTTCGTCTTCTTCGACGAGGCCGCCCGGGCGGGCGTACCGCTGCCGCTCATGGCGCTCGACACCGTCGGGCCGACCCTCATGCGGTACGGCTCCGAGGAGCAGAAGGCGTACTTCCTGCCCCGCATCCTCTCCGGCGAGCTCGACTTCGCCATCGGCTACAGCGAACCCGACGCCGGCACGGACCTCGCCGCCCTCAGGACCCGCGCGGTGCGCGAGGGCGACACGTACGTCGTCGACGGGCAGAAGATCTGGACGACCAACGCGGGCTCCCCGGGCGCCGTCCTCCACGGCGAACTCGAACGCGGCTACCGCTCGGCCGTCGTCTTCACCTTCGGCGGCGGCAACGACCAGATCCAGCGCGAGATCATCTCCTGGATCGGCCTGGGCATGCCCCGCGTCCGCCGCTGACCCCGCCCGACCGGCCCCGCCCGGGATGCCGCCCGCCGCCCGCCCGGGCAGGCTGGTGCCTCGGGCGGGGCTCCTGGGCGAGAGGGTCGGGTGAGGAAGCCATGGGCGGTGCGCACACCGGCGGTACGGCCGACGGTACCGAGGCGGCTCGCGCGACGGACCTCGGAGCCGCGCGGCTCCTCGCGCGGCTCGCCCTGCTCGCGGTGGTCGGCTCGCTCGCCGTGCTCGTGCTCGCCGTCGGCGAGGGCGGCCTCCTCGTCGTCGGCGCCGGGCTCCTCGGACTGGTCCTCTGCGCCGCCGGCATCTGGTGGTTCCTGGCCCACCGCGGCCCGCTCCGGCTGTTCGGGGCGCTCCTCGTCCTCCTCGCCCCAGCAGGGATCGTGGTGCTCTTCGCCTACCAGGGGGTGTGGCTGACAGCCCTCGGCCTCTGCCTGTGCTGGGCGCTCACCGTCCTCTGCGCCCGCGCCGCGCTGCGCCGCTCCCGGCCGGAGCGACCGCAGCGGGCGTTCCCGGCCGCCCGGCCGCACCGGCCCGTGCTGATCATGAACCCGAAGTCGGGCGGCGGGAAGGTCGGACGGTTCGGGCTCGTCGAGCGGGCGGAGGAGCTGGGCGCGCGGGTGATCCTGCTCGACCCCGACGTGCCGGCCGACGTCGCCGCGCTGGCCCGGGGGGCCGTCGCCGACGGCGCCGACCTCCTCGGCGTCGCGGGCGGCGACGGCACCCAGGCGCTCGTCGCGGCCGTCGCCGCCGAGCACGACCTGCCCTTCGTGGTGATCTCCGCCGGGACCCGCAACCACTTCGCCATGGACCTCGGGCTCGACCGGAACGACCCCGCGCGCTGCCTCGACGCCCTCACCGACGGCGAGGAGCTCCGGATCGACCTCGGCGACGTCTCGGGGCGCGCCTTCGTCAACACCGTCTCGTTCGGCGTGTACGCCGACGTCGTGCAGCGGCCCGAGTACCGCGACGACAAGGCCGGCACGGCGCTCAGCCTCATGCCGGACCTGCTGGTCGGCGACGGCGTACGACGGCTCGACTCGCTCGTCGACGGGGCCCCGCTCGACGACCAGCAGGCGCTGCTCGTCAGCAACAACCCCTACTTCTCACCCGACGAGATCAGCGGCGGCGGCCGCCGCCCCCGGCTCGACGACGGCGAACTGGGCGTCCTCGGGATCCGGGTGGAGGACGCGGCCCAGGCCGCCGACCTGGTCGTACGCGGCTCCCAGTCCGCCGGCCTCACCGTCCTGAGCGCGCACCGCGTGGAGGTGACCGCCGCCGACGCGGCGGAGCTCCCCGTGGCGGTCGACGGCGAGGCCCTCCGCATGTCCACCCCCGTCGTCTGCACCCTCCGCCCCGGCGCCCTCCGCGTCCAGGTCCCCCGCGACCGCCCGGGCGTCACACCGCCCCCGCCCGCCGTCGACTGGCGCCGCGTCCTCTCCCTCGCCTTCGGCCGCACCGAGCGACCGGCGCCCGGGTGACCGGGCGCCGGTCCGGGCCACCGCGGCCGGCGCGGGTACGGCGCCGGGCAGGTCGCGGTCGGCGCCGGCCAGCACGCGGCCGCATGACCCGCCCCGTCCCTTCCACCTCCTCCGTCCCTTCCACCTCCTCCGTTTGCGGAGCCGGAGCAGCCGGGTTTGAGTGTGGATGCCCCCCCCACGCCCCCTCAGGAGCACAGAGATGTCGATGGCGTTCGGTTCCTCCTTCGGTCCCTCCGACCCGTTCGGCGACCTGCTGAACCGCTTCTTCGGAATGTCCCCGGCGTCGTCGCCGCCCGCCGTCCAACGGGTCCCCATCGGCCGCCTCCTCACCGAGTCGTCCCACGAACTCCTCAACACCGCCACCGCCAAGGCGGTCGCCGACGGCACCACCGACCTCGACACCGAACACCTCCTGTGGGCCGCCACCCAGGTCGAACCCACCCGCCGCCTGCTCGCCCGCTCCGGCGTCGACCCCGACGAACTCGCCGACAAGATCGCCAAGGTGCTGCCGCACGAGGCCGCGGAACCCTCCGCGGAACCCGGCCTGACCCCCGCGGCCAAGCGGACCCTCGCCCTCGCCCACGCCCGTTCCCAGGCCTCCGGCGTCTCCTACATCGGCCCCGAGCACATCCTCGGCGCCCTCCTCGGCGACGCCGACTCGGGCGCCTCCCGCTTCCTGCGCACCGAGGACCTCGACGTCTCCAAGCTCCGCGGCATGGCCGACCAGGCCGCCCGCGGCGGCGAGGCCACCGCGCCCGCCGCGCCCAAGGAGCCCGCGACCACCCTCGACGAGTTCGGCCGCGACCTCACCGAGGAGGCGAAGGCGGGCAGGCTCGACCCGGTCGTCGGGCGCGCCGAGGAGATCGAGCAGACCATCGAGATCCTCTCCCGCCGCTCCAAGAACAACCCCGTCCTCATCGGCGAGCCCGGCGTCGGCAAGACGGCCATCGTCGAGGGCCTCGCCCAGCGGATCGTCGCCGGAGAGGTCCCCGACACCCTCAAGGACAAGCGGGTCGTCTCCCTCGACCTCTCCGGCATGGTCGCCGGGGCCCAGTACCGCGGTCAGTTCGAGGAACGCCTCAAGAAGGTCATCGAGGACGTCCAGAAGTCCGAGGGCGACATCGTCCTCTTCATCGACGAACTGCACACCGTCGTCGGCGCCGGCGCGAGCGGCGAGAGCTCCATGGACGCCGGCAACATGCTGAAGCCCGCCCTCGCCCGCGGCGAGCTGCACGTCGTCGGCGCCACCACCATCGACGAGTACCGCAAGTACATCGAGAAGGACGCCGCGCTCGAACGCCGCTTCCAGCCCGTCCTCATCCCCGAGCCGAGCGTCGAGGAGACCGTCCAGATCCTCGAAGGCCTCCGCGACGCCTACGAGGCCCACCACCAGGTCCGGTTCGCGGACGGCGCCCTCGCGGCGGCCGCCGAGCTCTCCGACCGGTACATCAGCGACCGCTTCCTCCCCGACAAGGCCATCGACCTCATGGACCAGGCCGGGGCCCGCGTACGGCTCCGCAGCTCGGGCCGCTCCACCGAGGTGGTCAGCCGCGAGGACCGGCTCGCCAAGCTGCGCCGGGAGAAGGACCAGGCCGTCGCCGCCGAGGAGTTCGAGAAGGCCAAGCGGCTCAAGGAGGAGATCGCCGAGGTCGAGGGCGAACTCGCCGGCATCGAGGAGCGCCGCGAGGGCGTCGTCTCCGTCACCGCCTCCGACATCGCCGACATCGTCTCCCGCCGCACCGGCATCCCCGTCAGCCAGCTCACCACCACCGAGAAGGAGCGCCTGCTCAAGCTGGAGCAGGAGATGCACGACCGGATCGTCGGCCAGGACGAGGCCGTCACCGCCGTCTCCGAGGCCGTCCGCCGCAACCGCGCCGGCATGGGCGACCCCGACCGGCCCGTCGGCTCCTTCCTCTTCCTCGGGCCCACCGGCGTCGGCAAGACGGAACTCGCCAAGACCCTCGCCGAGCTCCTCTTCGGCGACGAGGACCGGATGATCCGCTTCGACATGAGCGAGTTCCAGGAGAAGCACACCGTCGCCCGGCTCGTCGGCGCCCCGCCCGGGTACGTCGGCTACGAGGAGGCCGGCCAGCTCACCGAGAAGGTCCGCCGCCAGCCGTACAGCGTCGTCCTCTTCGACGAGGTCGAGAAGGCCCACCAGGACGTCTTCAGCACCCTGCTGCAGGTCCTGGACGACGGGCGCCTGACGGACGGCCAGGGCCGTACCGTCGACTTCCGCCACTGCGTCGTCATCATGACGTCCAACATCGGCGCCCACCGGATCCTCGCCCATCAGGGCGACGCCGCCGACCTGAAGGACGAGCTGATGGAGGACCTCCGGGGCCGCTTCCTGCCCGAGTTCCTCAACCGCATCGACGACATCATCGTCTTCCACAGCCTCACCGAGCAGGACCTCACCGAGATCGTCGAGCACCTCCTCGACCGCAGCAAGCACCGGGTCCACGCCCAGGGCATGACCCTGGAGGTGACCGAGGCCGCGACGAAGCTCCTCGTCGCCCACGGCTACCAGCCGGAGTTCGGCGCCCGCCCGCTGCGCCGCACCATCCAGACCGAGCTCGACAACCGCGTCGCCTCCCTCCTCCTCGGCGGCGACGCGGAACCCGGCGACACGATCGTCGCCGACGTCGTCGACGACTCCCTGCACTGCACCATCCGCAAGGGCGCGGCCGCGGGAACGGAGACGGCCGCGGCGGCCTGACCCCCCCGTGCCCGCCGGCCCGGCCGGGCACCCCGCGCCCGCCGGCCCGAGGCGACGACTGGGCGCGGGCGAGCAGGCAGCGGCGGGCGGGTCCGGCCGGCAAGGACCCGGCCGGACCCGCCCGCGCCGAACGCCGCGCCTGCCGCCCCCTCGCCCTCCCGGCGGCGCCCGCGCACCGGGAAGGGCCACGGGCCGCGCCGGCCCGTGGCCCTTCCCGCCGGACTGGGACTCAGCCCGTCGGCTCGATCACGACCTTGAGGTGCTTCATGATCGGCTGGTCGCTCTGGGTGCTGTAGTCGCCGAGGGCGCACAGCACGTTCATCTCCGGCATGTACCCCGCCGCACAGCCCCGCGGGATGTCGTACGGCACCGCCAGGTAGCCGTACAGGGAGCGCCGGCTGCCGTCGCGGGCGGTCGCGGTGATGTCCACCGGCGCGAGTTCCGCGATCCCCCGCTCGCGCATGTCGGCGCGGTTCATGAAGACCAGCGTGCGCAGCCCGCTCACGCCGCGGTAGCGGTCGTCGTCGGAGTAGATGGTGGTGTTCCACTGGTCGTGCGAGCGCATGGTGCCGAGCGCGAGCGTGCCCGGCTCCGGGACCACGTCCGGCAGCGGGGCGGCGGAGAACTCCGCCTTCCCCGACGGGGTGAGGAAGACCAGCTCGCGCGCCGGCTGCCTGATGCGGAACCCGAGCGGCAGCCGCACCCGCCGGTTGAAGTCCTCGAAGCCGTCCAGGACGCGGGCCATGGTGTCCCGGATCCGGTCGTAGTCCTCCACGTACCAGGCCCACGGCGTCCCGCTGTCGGGGAGCGCGGCCCGCGCCATGCCCGCGATGATCGCCGGCTCGGAGAGCAGGTGCGGCGACGCCGGCTTCTTCATCCCGCGCGACAGGTGGACCATGCTCATCGAGTCCTCGACGGAGGCGGCCTGTTCGCCCTTGCGCTGGTGGTCCCTCTCGGTGCGGCCCAGACAGGGCAGGATCAGAGCCCGCCGGCCGTGTACGACGTGGCTGCGATTGAGCTTGGTGCTGACCTGGACGGTCAGTTCGCAGTTCCGCAGCGCCTCGAACGTGACCGCGGTGTCGGGCGCGGCCAGCGCGAAGTTGCCTCCCATGCCGACGAAGACCTTGACGTCACCGCGCCCCATCGCCTCGATGGTGCGCACGGTGTCCAGGCCGTGGGCGCGCGGCGGGTCGATCCCGCAGACCTCGCCGAGCCGGTCGAGGAAGGCCTCGGCCGGGCGGTGGTCGACGCCGCAGGTGCGGTTGCCCTGGACGTTGCTGTGGCCGCGTACGGGGGAGGGGCCGGCACCCTCGCGGCCCAGGTTGCCGCGCAGCAGCAGGAGGTTGACGATCTCGCGGACCGTGTCGACGCCGTGCTCGTGCTGGGTGACGCCCAGGCACCAGCTGACGATCGACCGGTCCGCCTCCCGGTACACCCGCGCCGCCTCCAGGATCTCCTCGCGGGAGAGCCCGGACTGGTGCTCGATCTCCTCCCACGGCGTGGCCTCGCACACCGCCCGGTACTCCTCGAAGCCGGCCGTGTGCCGCTCGACGAACTCCCGGTCGAGCGCCTTCGGATCGGACGCCGACCGTTCGAGGACCGCCTTGGCCATGCCCCGGAGGAAGGCCATGTCGCCGCCGATGCGGACCTGGAGGTTGAGCGTGGACGTCGGCGTGGAGTGGAAGGTCGCCATGTCCTTGAAGTCGTGCGGGATGATCGCGCGGGTCGCGGCGGCCTCCACCAGCGGGTTGACGTGCACGATCCGCGCGCCCCTGTCGTACGCCTCGGTGAGGGCGGTGAGCATGCGGGGCGCGTTGGAGGCCGCGTTGACACCGAGGATGAACAGGGCGTCGGCGGTCTCCCAGTCGGCGAGGTCCACCGTGCCCTTCCCGGTGCCCAGGGCCGCCTGCATGGCCCGGCCGCTCGCCTCGTGGCACATGTTGGAGCAGTCGGGGAGGTTGTTGGTGCCGAGCTCGCGGGCGAGCAACTGGTAGAGGAAGGTCGCCTCGTTGCCGAGCCGGCCCGAGGTGTAGAACGACGCCTGGTTGGGGTCGTCGAGGCCGCGCAGGGCCTCGCCGACCAGCGCGAAGGCGTCCTTCCAGGTGATCGGCACGTAGTGGTCGGTGGCGGGGTCGTACACCATCGGCTCCGTGAGCCGGCCCTCGTTCTCGAGGGCGTGGTCCGTCCATCCGGCCAGCTCGGTCACCGAGTGCGCGGCGAAGAACTCCCGCCCGACCCGCCTCCGGGTCATCTCCCAGGTGACGTGCTTGATGCCGTTCTCGCAGATGTCCAGGTGGAGGCCCTTGGTGTCGTCGGGCCAGGCGCACCCCGGGCAGTCGAAGCCGGAGCGTTCGTGGTTCATCTTCATGATCGCCCGGGGTCCGTCCAGGGGCGGGGCGCCCTCCCGGACCATGAACCGGGTCACGCTCTTGGCGGCACCCCATCCGGCGGCCGGATGGTGGTACGGCCGGACCTCCGGCTTCCCGTCGGGCACGGGGCCCACCCGGGGCTCCGTGCCGTCCTGCTGCTTGGCTCGGTCGAGGCTCATGGGCCTGCCACCTTTCCGGCGCACGAGGGCGCGAGGGAACGCGTACGGCCCCCTCCCGGGAGGCTATGCCGGGCCCCGGCCCGTCGCCATTCGGCGGTGGGGGGCAGGGCCCGGTCGGGGCGACGGGCTGCGGTCCTGCCGAACCGTGGATACGCTGACGCCGATTTGCCCCTTTCGCCAGGCCTGCTCCGCCGCTGTCCTGTCACGCCTGCTCCGCAGCCGTCTCCCGTCCCCGAACCACCTCCCCCGTCTGTCCCTCAGGAGCCCCACCCCGCCGCTCGCCCCCGGGCCTCATGCCGACGCCCCTGGCGCAGGGGCCGAACCCGCACCCCCGCCTCAGCCCCCACCCCTCGCCTTCGGGCCGCACCCGCACCCCGCCTCAGCTACCGCCCCTCGCCTTCGGGCAGGCACTCCCTCCCCGCCTCAGCCCCGCCGCCCCCCCCCATCCACGCCGCCCCGAAGGGAGTCGTATGGCCGTCCCCCAGCCCGCCCCCCAGCTCGTCCTCGGGCCGCCCACCAAGGCCGCCCTCTTCCTCACCCTCACCGTCGCGCCCGGCCGGGAGGCCGACGTACGCGAAGGGCTCGGCGGCCTGTCCGGGCTCGCCCGCTCCGTCGCCTTCCGCGCCCGCGACGACGCCCTCGCCTGCGTCGCCGGCCTCGCCTCCGACGCCTGGGACCGGCTCGTCGGCGGGCCACGCCCCCGCGAACTGCACCCCTTCACCCCCCTCCAGGGCCCCCGGCACCGCGCCCCCGCCACCCCCGGCGACCTGCTGCTCCATCTGCGGGCCCGCAGGGCCGACCTCTGCTTCGAACTGGCCCGGGTCGTCCTCGACGGCTTCGGGGACGCCGTCACCGTCGTCGACGAGGTCCACGGCTTCACCTACTTCGACGACCGCGACCTGCTCGGCTTCGTCGACGGCAGCGAGAACCCCACGGGACCGGCCGCCGCCGACACCGTCCTCGTCGCCGACGAGGACCCGGACTTCCGCGGTGGCAGCTACGTCGTCGTGCAGAAGTACCTCCACGACCTCACCGCCTGGAACGCGCTCTCCACCGAGGAGCAGGAACGGGTCATCGGCCGCTCCAAGGCGGACAACGTCGAACTCCCCGACGACGTCAAGCCCTCCGACTCGCACGTCGCCCTGAACACCGTCGAGGACGAGGACGGCGAGGAGCAGCGGATCGTCCGCCAGAACATGCCGTTCGGACGGCTCGGAGCCGGTGAGTTCGGCACGTACTTCATCGGATACGCCCGCACCCCCTCCGTCACCGAGCGGATGCTCCGCAACATGTTCCTCGGCGACCCGCCCGGCAACACCGACCGCATCCTCGACTTCTCCACGGCCGTCACCGGCGGCCTCTTCTTCGTGCCGAGCGCCGACCTGCTCGACGACCTCCCGGCCCCGGAAGCGACCCCGGTCGCGGCCCTCGGAGCGGCGCCGGAAACCGCCCCGGCCGCCCCGGAAGCCGCCCCGGCCGCGGCTCGGGAGCCCGGCCCGGCCGCCGCCCCGGAAACCGTCTCGCAGCCCGTCGCCGCCGGAGCCGGAGCAGCGGACCCCGCTGCCACCGCCCTCGGCCTGGGCATCGGGAGCCTGAAAGGAGTACCGGCGTCATGACCAGCCTCCCCGGCACCCCCGCCCCCACCAGCAACCTGCACCGCGAACTCGCCCCCATCACCCCCGCCGCCTGGGCCGAGATCGAGGAGGAGGCCCGCCGCACCTTCCGCCGCACCGTCGCCGGACGCCGCGTCGTGGACGTCCCCGACCCCGGCGGCGCCACCCTCGCCGCCGTCGGCACCGGCCACCTCACCGACCTCGCCGCGCCCGCGGCGGGCGTCCGCGCCCGGCTGCGCGAGGCCCGCCCGCTGGTGGAGCTCCGCGTCCCCTTCACCGTCGACCGCTCCGCCGTCGACGACGTCGAACGCGGTGCGAAGGACTCCGACTGGCAGCCCGTCAAGGACGCCGCCCGCGCCCTCGCCCTCGCCGAGGACAGCGTCGTCTTCGACGGCTACGAGGCCGCCGGCGTGCGCGGGCTGCGCGCCGCCTCCTCCAACCCGGTCGTCGCGCTCCCCACCGAACCCCGCGACTATCCCGACGCCGTCAGCCGCGCCCTCACCTCCCTGCGGCTCGCCGGCGTGGACGGCCCGTACGCGCTGCTCCTCGGCGCCGACGAGTACCGGGCCGTCAGCGAGACCTCCGACCACGGCTATCCGATCGCCGCGCACCTCGGCCGGATGCTCGACGGCCCGCCGATCTGGGCCCCCGCCCTCGCGGGCGGCTTCGTGCTCTCCACGCGCGGCGGCGACTTCGAACTCCGCCTCGGCCAGGACGTCTCCATCGGCTACACCCGCCACGACGCCGGCACCGTCGAGCTGTACCTCCACGAGACGCTCACCTACTTCACGTACACGGACGAGGCGGTCGTCGTCCTCGGCGGCGCGTGACCGGGGGGCGGGCCTGGTCGTGGCGGTACGCGGTCCCCCGGCTGGCGGGCGCGGGCGGCGTCGGTGCCGCCGCCGGGGCCGTCACCGGCGCGCTCGCCGACACGGCGCTCGGCGTCCTCGCCGGGATCGCGGCCGCCGAGACCGTCTTCGTCGTCAGCGGCTGGATCGTGCTCTGGCCGATGGACGCCACCACGACCCGCCGCAACCTGGGCCGCGAGGAGTTCCGGCCGGTCGTCGAGGAGACGGCCGTCGTCTCGGCGGCCCTCTGCGGACTCGTCGCCATCGTGGCCCTGCTCCTCGTCGACTCCGGATACGACCGGGCCGCCGCCGCGACCGCCCTCTGGGGCGTCTCCATGGCCTGGGCCGCCCTCCACCTCATGTACGCGACCCGGTACGCGTACCTGTACTACCGCCCGCCCGAAGGCGGCATCGACTTCAACTCCGACGACCGCCCCCGTTACACCGACTTCCTGTACTTCTCCTACAACCTCGGCATGACCTACCAGGTCTCGGACACCGACGTCTCCGACTCCGGGATCCGCGCGATCGTCCTGCGCCACTGCCTCCTCTCGTACGTCTTCGGCGCCGGCATCCTCGCCACCGCCGTGAACCTCGTGACCGGCATCGTCACCCGCTGACCGGGTTCCGGAGCCGCCCACCCCGCCGCCGACGCCTCCGCGCGCCCGTGGGCCCGCCCCGGCCGCCCCGGTGTGCGCCGGGCCCCCGCGTCCCGGCAGACTCGCCCCATGAGCAGCACGCGCCCCCGCCCCGCCCGCCCCGCCGGTTCCACCCCGACCGCCGTCGTCGTCGGCGCCGGGCCCAACGGGCTCGCGGCCGGCGCCCTGCTGGCCGAGGCGGGCGTCGAGGTCACGGTCCTGGAGGCCGCGGCGACGATCGGCGGCGGCACCCGCACCGACGAGGCGATCCTGCCCGGACTGCTCCACGACCACTGCTCGGCCGTCCACCCCCTCGCCGTCGCCTCGCCCGCCCTCCGCCACCTGCGCCTCGACCGGCACGGGCTGAACTGGCTGCTCCCCGAGGTCGACTGCGCCCACCCCCTCGACGACGGGACCGCCGCCGCCCTGCACCGCTCGGTCACCGAGACCGCCGCCGGACTCGGCGCCGACGCGGCCCGCTACCGGGCCCTCCTCGCCCCCTCGGTGCGCCGCTGGGAGGCCCTCTCCGGGGACGTCATGGGCCCGCTGCTCCGCGTCCCCGACCACCCGCTGCTGCTCGCCCGCTTCGGACTGCCGACCGTCCTGCCCGCCGCCGTCCTCGCCCGCCTCTTCCGCACCCCGGGCGCCCGCGCCCTGTGGGCGGGCGTCGCCGCCCACGCCTACCGTCCGCTCACCGACCCCCTCAGCTCCGCCATCGGACTCGGCATCCTGACCGCCGGGCACGCGGCCGGCTGGGCCGTCGCCGAGGGCGGCTCCCGCTCCATCGCCGACGCCCTCGCGGCCGCGCTCCGTGCCCACGGCGGCCGGATCGAGACGGGCGTCAGGATCACCCACCGGTCCCAGCTGCCGCCCGCCGACCTCACGCTCCTGGACCTCGACCCGGCCCAGGTCGCGGCCGTGTACGGCGACCGCTTGCCGTCCCGTACGGCGGCCGCGTACCGCCGCTTCCGGCGCGGACCCGGCGCCTTCAAGGTCGACCTGGCGGTGGAGGGCGGCGTGCCGTGGCGCGCGGAGGTCGCCCGCCGGGCCGGCACGGTCCACCTCGGCGGCCCGCTCGCCGAGGTCGTCCGCGCCGAACGGGACGTCACCGACGGCCGGATGCCGGAGCGCCCCTTCGTCCTGGTCGGGCAGCAGTACCTCGCCGACCCCTCCCGCTCCGTCGGCGACGTGCACCCCGTGTGGACGTACGCGCACGTGCCGCACGGCTACGACGGCGACGCGACCGACGCGATCCTGGCCCGCCTGGAACAGTTCGCCCCCGGCGTCCGCGACCGGGTCGTCGGCCTGCGCGTCACCCGGCCCGGCGACTTCGCCGCCGCCAACCCCAACTTCGCCGGCGGCGACATCCTCACCGGCGCCAAGACCGTCCCCCAACTGGTCCTCGGCGCCCGCCCCGCCCTCGACCCCTACGCCACCGGCCTCCCCGGCGTCTACCTCTGCTCCGCCGCCACCCCGCCAGGGCCCGGCGCCCACGGCATGTCCGGCGCCGGCGCCGCCGCGGCGGCCCTCCGCCACCTCGGCATCCGCCCACCCTGGCGGTAGCCCGTCACCCGGACCAGGCCGGAGACCCCCGACCGCTCGGTGTCGTCCCGCCCGTCCAGAGCCCTTCGGCGGCGTCGCGGCGGCCGGGGATTCAGCGGGTCGCGTCGGGAGCGTCGGTCACGCCGAACGCCGGGCGCGCGTGGGAGAGGAAGGCGGGGACGGCCGGGTGGGGCGCGGGCTTCCAGACCAGGACGAGGAGGGCCGCGACGTCCACGTCGTCGAGGGGGAGCGCGGTGAGCCGGTCGGCGTAGGCAGCGGCCATCGAGGTGCTCAGGACGGCGACCCCGAGGCCCCGCGCGGCGAGGTCGGCGAGGGAGTCGGCGGCCCCGGCCTCCAGGGCGATCGCCGGCCGGAGGCCCTGCGCGTCGCACGCCAGGTCGAGCACCGCCCGCAGCCCGGTGCCGCGCGGCATGCAGATCACCGGGTGGGCGGCCAGCTCGCGGAGGCGGAGGCGGTCCCGACCGGCCAGGGGATGCGCGGGCGGGACGGCCGCGACGAGCCCCTCCCGGACGATCGTCATGGCCTCCAGGCCCTCGGGGGGCGCGGCGGCGACGCCGATGAGCGCCAGGTCGAGCGTGCCGCCGCGCACCCCCTCCACGAGCCGGTCCGAGTCGCCCTCCCGGAGCAGGACGTCCACCCCGGGATGGGCCGCGCGGAAGGCGGCGAGGGCGTCGAAGAGCGGGGTGACCGTGCAGCCGACGACCATCCCGAGGGTCAGCCGTCCGCGCACCAGCCCCGTCACCTCGTCGACCGCCCGCCCGACCGCCCGGGCCGACGCGAGCGCCGCGCGCGCGTGCGCGAGGGCGGCCTCCCCGGCGGCGGTCAGGGTGACCGCCCGCGCCGACCGGTCGAACAGCTCGGCTCCCAGCTCCTGTTCGAGCCGCCGGATCTGCGCGCTGACACCCGATTGGCTGATGTGCACCCGCTCGGCGGCCCGGGTGAAGTTCCGCTCCTCGGCGACCGCGACGAAGTACTCCAACTGCCTCAGATCCATGACTACAGATTCTAGTAGGCAGCAGAATCATCTGTTGGACTTCTGGTGGGCGTGCGACGAGGCTGGGGACCGGAACGAAGGAACCCGTCCCAGTCAGGAGGTACCCGATGCCGGAGTACGAGAAGGCCATGCGCCCCGAGGACATCACCCGTCTCTTCGTGGAGCGCTCCAACGCGGGCGACGCGGCGGGCGTCGCCGCGCTCTACGCCGAGGACGCCGTACTGGCCTACCCGCCGGGCGAGGTGACGGTGGGACGGGAGGCGATCCGCGTCCTGTGGGAGAGGGTGCTCGCCCACCGGCCCCGCTTCGAACCGGAGGAGCCCCTGCCCACCCTCGTGAACGGCGACATCGCCCTCACCTCCACCCCGCCGAAGGACGGCACCGGCGCCCGGGCCCAGGTCGTCAGGCGCCAGCCCGACGGCAGCTGGCTGCGGGTGCTCGACCAGCCCGAGTTCGTCCCGGCGCCGCGCTGAGGGACACGCGGGCGGGGGAGCGATGACCGCCCCCCCCCGCCCGCGCGTGCGCTCACGAACGCCACCAGGGCTCCCGTACATAACGGCTCTCCGTAGCGGTACAACCGAGGCCGTTGGAGATCTCCTCCGACTCCAGGTTCCAGCCCACCACGCCGTTGCCCTTGCGGCTCAGTTCGATCAGCCGGGCGTCGGTGGTGCGGGTCCCGTCGGTGACCCGGCAGGCGACGATCGACGTCCACGCCTGGCCGTCGAGCGCGGAGACGAGGAACAGCGCCGGCAGCACGACCGCGGTGAGCACCAGGGCCACACCCTGCTCTGCGGCCGCCGCCCGGCTCAGCCACCCGGGCGGCCGGTAGTCCGGATCGTGCGAAGGCCCGTGCGGGGTGCCGTGACCGTGCCGCGCCCGCCGCCGCCCCGTCCGGTACTCCACCACCACGCCCTTGCGGAGCGCGTACGCGGCGAGGGCCGTGCCCAGCCCCCACCACGGGCCGAAGAGGCAGGCGTCGATGACGCCGACCGCGAGGGGGTTCAGGACGGTGAGCCCGACCCGGCGCAGATGGGCCGACCGGCCGCGCCCGGTCGGTACGGCGCCGCGCGCCGCGAAGACGGCGAAGACGACCCGGGAGACCACGACCGCGAGGACCGAGCCGAGCAGCGGGTCCGTGATCACCATGCCGAGCAGCACGTCCGGCCAGTTCGCCGGCTCCATCCCGACGAACACGTCCCGCACCGCGTTCCCGCCGCCCACCGTGTACGCCACCTTGGCCACGGGCACCGCGAGCGCCAGGGCGATGAGCACGGTGTGCCCCGGGCCACCCTTGCGGTCGGCCCGGCGCTCCTCCGCGAGGTCCGGGTCGGCCCGGCCGTCGGCCGCGCCGCTCAGGAGCCGCCGCCCGGCGCGCCGACCGAGAGGACGACGGCGGTCGTACGGCCCAGGGGAGTGGCGTACGCGACCGTGTCCCCGGCCGTGTGCCCGAGCAGCGCCCGGCCGAGCGGACTGTCGGCGGTCACCAGCCCCGGATCGTCCGCGTCGGCCAGCTCGCCGATGTGCACCGTCGACTCGGTGCCGTCGCCGAACCGCACACCCACCGTGCTGCCCACGCCGATGGTGCCGACCGACGGCGCTCCGGCATCCGAGGCCTCCCGCAGCCGGGCCTCGATCTCCTCGATCCGCCTGTCGAGCCGGTCCGCTTCCGTGGCCCGCTGCAACTCGTCCGCCTGATCGGCCTGGTCGCCGGGCTCGTCGGCGTCACCGAGCGTGGCGGCGACCCTCGCCCGCTCGGCGCGCAGCTCGGACAGTTCGCGGTTCAGCGCCGCGCCGGCGGCTTCGCTGATGGGCTCCGGTCCAGTGGTCATGACTGCTCCCGTCGTGCGGTGGCGGGGACGAAGGACGACGCCTCCCATTCCGACATCACCACAAAAGCCCGTCAAATCGCACGAAACGGTCACGGGGGAGCGGGGAGGCCCTGGACGACTCCCGGCGGGAGCCCCGGATGGTGTGCGGCGGGGATCCGGAAAACCCCTGGCGCAGGGCTCCGGGCCGGGCACGGAGGCGTGTGGGGGAACTTCTGGCGCACGACTCCCGGCGGGCCCCGGATGGTGTGCGGCGGGGATCCGGAAAACCCCTGGCGCCGCTGCGACCGGGCGCGTTGGTACGTCCGCGCCGTGCGCATCACCCCGCGCGCCTCCGCACTGGCCTGGCTCGACTGCGGAAGCGGCGCCGACGGCCGCGCCCGTTCCTGGGAACTCGGACCCGACGGCGCCGACGGCCTCACCCCGCAGGAGCGCGCCGCCGTCGTCCACCGCGTCGCCCAGGGCCTCAAGGGCCGCCCCGGAACCGCCCCCGAAGCCTGGGAGCGCTGGGCCGAACAGGTCTGCCACCCGCCCCAGCCCTGGCGCGAACTCCTCGGCGCGGCCCTCGCGGCCGCCGTCTCCGCGGCCGGCGCCGGCGAGGACTACACCTACCGTCGGCCCTCCCGGCGCTCCGCCGCCCTTCCCGGCGTCCTCCTGCCCAGCCTCCGCCGCGTCCCGCCGCACGTCGGCGTCGTCATCGACACCTCGGGCTCCGTCTCCGACACCGAACTCGGCAGCGCCCTCCTGGAGGTGGCCGCCCTCACCCGCGCCGTCGACGGCCGGAGGACACGCTCGCCGCCTCGCCTTCCCGCGCGGGCCGCCCGTACCGCCCGCGCCGGTCGCCGGACCGGCGCTGGTGTGGCGGCGGGTCAGCTCCTTGGCGTACGACACCCTGCCGGACCGGGCCCATGCCCTCTACGGCCGGCCGGCGCCGCCCGAGGCCACCGCCACCCGGCGCATCGTCACCACCGCCCGCCTGCTGCGCCGCGTCCCCGCCGCCCTCCGCCGGCGGCTGCCGCCCCGCCGCATCCCGCGCGCCATGGACCGACTCCGCCCGACACCCGACCCGACCCGTACACACTGTCGGTGCCTGCGGCCATACTGGACGGGCCGGAGAGCGTGCACGAAGACGACGGGGGCGACGGCACACGATGGGGGACATCAGACTGATCCAGGGGCGCTACCGCCTGCACGAGGTCATCGGCCGCGGCGGCATGGGCGAGGTGTGGCGCTCCACGGACGAGGCCCTGGGCCGCGGGGTCGCGGTCAAGTGCCTCAAACCGCTCGGTCCGCACCAGGACGCGGGCGTGCAGACCGTGGTCCGCGAGCGGTTCCGCCGCGAGGCCCGGGTTGCGGCCGCGCTCCAGCACCGCGGCATCACCGTCGTCCACGACTTCGGCGAGTACGAAGGCGTGCTCTTCCTCGTCATGGAGCTCCTCGAAGGGCAGAACCTCAGCCAGCTCCTCGCCGCCAACGCCCGCAACCCGCTGCCCGTCCACGAGGTCGTCGACATCGCCGACCAGGTCGCCGACGCCCTCGAATACACCCACCGCATGGGCATCGTGCACCGCGACCTCAAACCCGCCAACATCATGAGGCTGCGCGACGGCACGGTGAAGATCTGCGACTTCGGCATAGCGCGGCTCGGCGCCGACATGGGCTTCACCTCCCGCCTCACCGGCACCGGCATCGCCATGGGCACCCCCCACTACATGTCCCCGGAGCAGATCGGCGGCGGCGACATCGACCACCGCAGCGACCTCTACTCGCTCGGCTGCGTCCTGTACGAACTCGCCACCGGCGCGCCGCCGTTCGACCTCGACGACTCCTGGGCCGTACTCGTCGGCCACCGGGACACCGTGCCGAGCCCGCCGCGCGCCCTCCGGTCCGAGCTGCCCGACTACTTCGACCGGCTCGTCGTCGACCTCCTCGCCAAGGTGCCCGACCAGCGCCCGCGCGACGCCTCCGACCTGCGCCGCCGGATCGTCAGCGGCCGCACCGTCGGCGGCGACACCCGCCTCGTGCCGCCCCTCCCGTACGAGCCGTCGCACCCCACCCACGGAGCCGTCACCGACCCCGCCGCCACCTCCGGCTCCCTGCCCGCGTGGGCCCGGGCCCTCACCGCCGGGCCCCGCCCCGCCGCCCCCGGGGCGCCCCGGGTCGCCGGCCACGACCCCGCCGCGGCCGTCCTCACCACCGAGTGGACCACCGCCGGAGCCGGCGCGGACGGCCCCGCCCGCCCCGCCGCGGACGCCACCCCGGAACTCCTCGCCGTGCTCGCCGCCCGCCACCGGGCCGGCCTCGGCCTCGGCCGGCTGGGCCGCTGGGCGGAGGCCGAGGACCTGCACCGCTCCGTCGCGGGCGACCGCACCCGGGTCCTCGGCCCGGACCATCCCGACACCCTCGCCAGCGCCTACGAACTCGCCTTCGCGCTCGGCCGCCTCGGCCGCACCGCCGAGGCCCTGGAGGCCTTCGAACGGGTCGCCGACGCCCGCGCCCGGGTCCTCGGCCCGGACCACGCCGACACCCTGGCCGCCCGCCAGGAGCGCGCCTTCACCCTCGGCCGGCTCGGCCGCCACGCGGAGGCGCACGCGCTGTACGCCGAGGTCCTCGCCGTCCGTGAGCGCACCGCGGGTCCCGACCACCCCGACACCCTGCGCTGCCGTCACAACCTCGCGTACACCCTCGCCCGGCTCGGCCGCCTGGAAGAGGCGTACCGCACCGCCCTGGCGGTCGCCGACACCCGCACCCGGCTGCTCGGCGCGGACCACCCCGACACCCTCGTCACCCGCCACGAACTCGCCCACACCCTCGGCCGCCTCGGCCGCGCCGAGGAAGCCCTCGACCAGTACCGCGCGGTGGCCGAGGGTCGGGCCTCCTCGCTCGGCCCCGACCACCCGGACACCCTGGCCGCCCGCTACGAGACCAGCGCCTGCCTCGGCCGCCTCGGCCGGGCCGCCGACGCGCTCGCCGTCTGCCGCGACCTGGTCGCCGTCCGGACCCGCACCCAGGGCGCCGACGCACCCGAGACGCTGCGCGTCCGGCACGCCCTCGCCCTCCACCTCGCCCACCTCGGCCGCTGGCAGGAGGCCCTCGACACCGCGCAGGCCGTCCACGCCGCCCGCCGGCGCGTCCTCGGCCCCGACCACCCCGACACCCTGCGCAGCCGCCGCGAGGCCGCCGTCGTCCTCGGCCGGCTCGGGCGCTGGGACGAGGCGCTCGCCCCGCTGCGCTCGCTCGCCGAGGCCCGGGCCAGGACCCTCGGGCCGCTGCACCCGGACACCCTCTCCGCCCTCGCCGACCTCACCCACTGCCTGGACCGCCTCGGCCGCCACACCGAGGCCGACGCCGTCCGCCGGGGCGGCACGCCGACCCCCGAAGGCGACGGACCCGACGGAACCGGGACGGCCGGACGCGGCTCCGCCGGCCCGACCGCCGCCGGAGCACCCTGAGTCGGCACCCGTCCCCCTTGAACGCCCCCGTGATCACCGACTTGAATGACCATGTGATCACCGACCGCCGCGACGAATCCGTCCCCGAGCCCCGCCCGTCCGCCCCCGACCCGGACACCGTCCCCGGTCGCGTCGACGTCGACCTGTGGCAGCTCCGGGTGGACCACCTCGCCGAGGAGGACCTCGACCCCTCCGAACTCGACGCCGAGGAACGCGCCCGGCTCGCCGTGCCCCTCCGGGCGGCGGACCGGCTCCGGTACGGAATCGGCCACATCGCCCTGCGCCGCCTCCTGGCCCCTCGCCTGGGCGTCGCCCCCGCCGCCGTCGCGTACCGCCGCGAGCCCTGCCCCGGCTGCGGCGCCCTCCACGGCCGTCCCGCCGTCGAAGCCCCGCCCGGGGCCCCGCACTTCTCCCTCTCGCACAGCGGCGACGTCGTCCTCATCGGCATCGCCGCCCGGCCCGTCGGCGTCGACGTCGAGGCCTTCCCCCGGACCGCCACCGTCCACGACGTCGCCGCGGCCCTCCACCCGCTGGAACGGGCCGAGATCGCCCGGGCCGGGCACGCGCCCGAGGCGTTCGCCCGCGTCTGGTGCCGCAAGGAGGCGTACCTCAAGGGCCTCGGCATCGGGGTGGCCCGCTCCCTCGACCAGGACTACCTCGGCGACGACGACCCCGCCGCCCGCCCCCGGGGCTGGGCCGTCCAGGACGTGACCACCGCCGACGGACACGCGGCGGCCGTCGCGGTCGAGGGAACGCCGGGAATGGTCCGTTCGAGTTGGCTTCCCTCCTCCTTCGTGACCGCCTCCCCGCCGCCGCCAGCCCCGGGCGCACCCTCCTGAGCAGCCACGACGCCCCGGCGTGAAGCTGAACTGCGAGCGCGCTTAAGAAAACCTCGATGGACCCCGAGCCCCCGGTACGGAAGATTCGTCTCCGAGGATCTTGGGCACGCCCGCGTGCCTTGACCCGTACATCACAGGACACGCACGTCGGGAGCCGTGGCATTGAAGGCGTTGGTCAAGCTGAAGGCGGAGCCGGGACTCTGGCTCACGGACGTGCCGGAGCCGGAGACGGGTCCCGGGGACGTACTGATCAAGGTCAAGCGGACCGGGATCTGCGGTACCGATCTGCACATCCGCTCCTGGGACGGCTGGGCGCAGAAGACCATCGCGACACCGATGACCATCGGTCACGAGTTCGTCGGCGAGGTCGTCTCCGTCGGCCGTGACGTCACCGACGTCGCCGTCGGCGACCTGGTCAGCGGCGAGGGCCACCTCGTCTGCGGCAAGTGCCGCAACTGTCTCGCCGGCCGCCGCCACCTGTGCCGCGCCACCGTCGGCCTCGGCGTCGGCCGCGACGGCGCGTTCGCCGAGTACGTGGCGCTGCCCGCCTCCAACGTCTGGGTGCACCGCGTCCCGGTCGACCTCGACGTCGCCGCGATCTTCGACCCCTTCGGCAACGCCGTCCACACCGCCCTGTCCTTCCCGCTCATCGGCGAGGACGTCCTCGTCACCGGCGCGGGCCCGATCGGCATCATGGCCGCCGCCGTCGCCAAGCACGCCGGCGCCCGCAACGTCATGATCACCGACGTCAGCGAGGAACGCCTCGACCTCGCCCGCAAGACCGGCGTCTCGCTCGCCCTGAACGTCGCCGAGCGGACCATCGCCGACGGCCAGCGGACCCTCGGGCTGAAGGAGGGCTTCGACGTCGGCCTGGAGATGTCGGGCAACCCGCACGCCATGCGCGACATGATCGCCAACATGACCCACGGCGGAAAGATCGCCATGCTCGGCCTGCCCAGCGAGGACTTCGCCGTGGACTGGGCCAGGATCGTCACCTCGATGATCACCATCAAGGGCATCTACGGCCGCGAGATGTTCGAGACCTGGTACGCCATGTCGGTCCTCCTGGAGGGCGGGCTCGACCTGTCCCCGGTCATCACGGGCCGATACGACCACACCGAATTCGAGGCCGCCTTCGACGACGCGGCCTCCGGCAAGAGCGGCAAGATCATCCTCGACTGGACTGCGGGAGCCTGACCCATGTTCGATTCCGTACGCGACGACATCCGCGCCACCCTCGACGAGATCCGGGCGGCCGGCCTCCACAAGCCCGAGCGCGTCATCGGCACCCCGCAGTCCGCGACCGTCGAGGTCACGGCCGGCGGCCGACCCGGTGAGGTCCTCAACTTCTGCGCCAACAACTACCTCGGCCTCGCCGACCACCCCGACGTCGTCGCCGCCGGCCACGAGGCGCTCGACCGCTGGGGCTACGGCATGGCCTCGGTCCGCTTCATCTGCGGCACGCAGGAGGTGCACAAGGAGCTGGAGGCACGCCTCTCGGCCTTCCTCGGCCAGGAGGACACGATCCTCTACTCCTCCTGCTTCGACGCCAACGGCGGCGTCTTCGAGACCCTCCTCGGCGCCGAGGACGCGGTCATCTCCGACGCCCTCAACCACGCCTCCATCATCGACGGCATCCGCCTCTCCAAGGCCCGCCGCTTCCGCTACGCCAACCGCGACATGGCCGACCTGGAGCAGCAGCTCAAGGAGGCCACGGAAGGCGGCGCCCGGCGCAAGCTGATCGTCACCGACGGCGTCTTCTCCATGGACGGCTACGTCGCCCCGCTCGCCGACATCTGCGACCTGGCCGAGCGCTACGACGCCATGGTCATGGTCGACGACTCGCACGCCGTCGGCTTCGTCGGCGCCGGTGGCCGCGGCACCCCCGAGCTCCACGGCGTCATGGACCGCGTCGACATCATCACCGGCACCCTCGGCAAGGCGCTCGGCGGCGCCTCCGGCGGCTACGTCGCCGCTCGCGCCGAGATCGTCGCCCTGCTGCGCCAGCGCTCCCGCCCGTACCTCTTCTCCAACACCCTGGCCCCGGTCATCGCCGCCGCCTCCCTCAAGGTCCTCGACCTCCTGGAGTCCGCCGGCGACCTGCGCGACAAGCTCAACGCCAACACGGCGCTCTTCCGCGGCCGCATGACCGAGGAGGGCTTCGACATCCTCCCCGGCGACCACGCCATCGCCCCCGTGATGATCGGCGACGCCGCCGTCGCCGGGAGGATGGCCGAGCTCCTCCTGGAGCGCGGCGTCTACGTGATCGGCTTCTCCTACCCGGTCGTGCCCCAGGGCCAGGCCCGCATCCGCGTCCAGCTCTCGGCCGCCCACTCCACGGAGGACGTCAACCGCGCGGTGGACGCCTTCGTGGCGGCCCGCGCGGAACTGGGCGCCTGAGCGGCCCCTGGATCCGGAGTATCGGATCCGACCTCTTGAATCCCTGATACAGGGATCCGCACTCCAGGATCCGCCCTCCTGCATCCGGAATCGAGGATCCAATTTTCTGGATCCAGGAGGTCGGATCCACATCCCAGGCCGGGGGCGCTCCCCCCGTCCCTGACCTGGGAGACTGGGCGCATGATCGAAGCACGGCGGTTGCACATCCTCCGTGCGGTGGCCGACCACCGCACGGTCACCGCGGCGGCCGCCGCGCTCTACCTCACCCCCTCCGCCGTCTCCCAGCAGCTCGCCGCCCTGGAGCAGGAGACCGGCCACCGGCTGGTCGACCGCAGTGCCCGAGGGGCGCGGCTCACCCCGGCCGGCGAGATCCTCCTGGGCCACGCCAACGCGGTGCTGGCCCAGCTGGAGCGGGCGGAGGCGGAACTCGCCGCGTACGGCTCGGGTGAGGCGGGGACCGTCACCGTCGCGGCGTTCGCCACCGGCATCGGCCTCGTCGTCGCTCCCGCCATCGCGGACCTCGCCACCGGGGCACCCGGCATCAGGGTCAGGGTGCGGGACGCCGAGGGCGACGCGAGCCTGCTGATGGTGCTCGACCGGCAGGTGGACGTGGCCGTGGCCGTCGAGTACCGGGGAGCGCCGGGCGAGGACGACGACCGGCTCACCCGGGTCCCCCTCTACGCGGAACCCTTCGACGTGGTGCTCCCGCCCGCCCATGCCCTCGGCGGCACCGAAGGCATCGCGCTCGCCGACCTCGCCAAGGACGCCTGGATCGGCCAGTCCACGGGCAATCCCTGCCACGACGTGACCGTCCTGGCCTGCGAGTACGCGGGCTTCGCGCCCCGATTCGAACACGTCTCCGACGACTTCCGGGCCGTCGTCGCGCTCGCCGCCGCGGGCGCCGGTGCGGCCCTCGTACCCCGCTCGGCCCTGCGCGGCATGGACCTCCGGGACGTAGCGGTCCGCCCCGTCGACGGCGTCGCCCCCACCCGCCGCGTCTTCGCCGCCGTACGCCGGGGCTCCGAGGACCATCCCCTCATCGTCCCCGTGCTCACCGCCCTCCGCACGGCCGCGGCGCTCGGCCTCGGCGCGCCGTAGGTCCACGCCGCCGGGGATTGGCCGGTTCTCGTCTGCCGCGTCCGGCGGCGCAGGCGCTTAATGGGGCTCCCGCGAGGCGCGGGGGAGCGTCGAGTGCATGGGGGAGCACATGGCCGCCACCGGAAGCCCCGGACCGCCGCCGGGCACACCGCCCACAGGCCCCCCGGCCCAACCGCCCGCGCAGCCGCCTGCGTCACCGCCCGCACCGCTGCCCGTACCCCCCACAGGGCAGCCGGCCGCGCACCCGCCCGGCCCGCCGGTCGGGCAGCAGCCCGCACCGCCCACCGGGCAGCAGCCGACCGCGCACCCGCCCACATCACCCACCGGTCGACCGCCCGCGCACCCGCCCGTGCCGCCCACCGGGCAACCGCCCGCCCGGCCCCTCCCCACGCCGTCCGGCACGCCGCCGTCGGGATCGCCGCCCGTCCCCGGGCCTGGCTCGTCGTCCACGGGGCCGGCGGCGGTGCTGCCGGAGCCTCCGGCCGTCGTGCTGCCGCCGAGGTTTCCGGAGCCGCCGCGTCCGAAGGAGCTGCTGGAGATCGCGGTGAGGCGCCGGATGCTCTGGGTGGGTTCGGCGGCGTTTCCGCTGCGGAACATCACACGGGTCGAGGCGCTGAGGGCGAAGCCGTACAGGGACACGGCGTTCGTCGGCTTCCTGAAGTGGCTGGGGTTCGCCGTCCTCGCCTACCTGCTGCTCGGCGCGGTCGCCGGCGGCAGGGCGTGGCGGGTGTCGGAAGGCGGCCCGGTCCTCCTCGCCGCCGTGATCGGTCTGGTGGTCCTCCTCCTCGGCGAGCTGGCGAGACCGGCGCGACCGGTCCTCGTGGTCGAGACGGCCGGTGGCTCCGTGCGGATCGTGACCCTGCCGAACATGGACGAGCTGCGGGCGATCGCCGGACAGATCGTCCACGCGATCGACCATCCGGAGGCCGACTTCGCCGCGTACGTCCACCGGACGGACGACTCCCGCGGGAACTCCACCCACCAGCACGGCCGCAACAACGGCCCGAACCGGCGATGACCCGGAGGCCCGCGCCCGTCTAGACGGCGGCCGTCACGCGACTCTCGGTGGCGCCCCGGAGCAGGAGAGGGGTGGCGAGCAGGAGGACGCCCGCGGCGGCGAGCGCGGCGCGGGGGCTGGTGACGGCGGCGAGCAGGCCCCAGAGGGCGGTGAGGGCCGCGATGGAGAGACTGGCGCTGACCGACCAGGCGGCCAGGGTGCGGGCGAGGCGGTCGGAGTCCGTGTGGCGGAGGCGGTGGGTGGCGAGCAGGGGGTTGAAGACGCCGCAGGACGCCACGAGTCCGAGCTGCACGCCCATCACCACCGCCATGCCGGCGACGCCGGACGGGACGAACGCGAGCCCCAGCGACCAGCAGCAGCGCAGCACACCGGCGGTACGGAGCACCCGGGCGTCGCCGTAGCGGGCGACCAACCGGGGCGCCAGGCGGGAGCCTACGAGGCCGCCGACGCACGGGGCGGCGAAGGCGAGCCCGTACTGCCAGGGGGAGAGACCGAGGTCGCGCAGGAGCAGCACCGCGAGCAGCGGCTCCGAGGCCATGATCAGGCCGTTGACCGTGAGGCCGTTGAGGAAGAGCGGGCGCAGCACCGGGTGGCCCAGGATGTGGCGCCAGCCCTCCAGCAGCTCGCCCGCCCGCAGCCGTCCCTCCGGACGCCGCGCGGGCTCGGGTTCCTCACCGCCGATGGAACGGATGCCGAGGGCGGACAGGAGGTAGCTGCAGGCGTCGGCGAAGATCGTCACCACGGGTCCCAGGAGCCCGATCGCCGCCCCGCCGAGCGGCGGACCGGCCATCGAGGCCGTCCAGTTCGTCGCCTCGAAGCGGCTGTGGGCGACGAGGAGGTCCTCCGGCGGCAGCAGGCCCTTCAGGAAGGCGCCGCTCGCCGCCCGGAACGCGATGTCCGCCGTCGCGACGAGCACCGAGACCACGAGCAGCTGGACGAAGCCCAGCCACCCGAGGAGGTACGCCAGGGGGACGCTCGCCAGAGCCGCGAAGCGGACCAGGTCCGTCGCCACCATGACGGGCCGCTTCCGCCGGAACTCCACCCACGGCCCGACCGGCACCGCGAGCACCGCCCCGACCGCCCGGCCCGTCGCCGCCAGCGCGGCCACCTGGGCCGGGCCCGAACCGAGGACGACCACCGCGAGCAGGGGAAAGGCACCGAAGCCGAGCCAGGTGCCGTACGTGCTCACCGCGTACGCGGCCCACAGGCGCCCGAACCGCCGCCCCAGTGACCGCCGCCCCGCCATGACCCCGCCCCACCACCCTCTCCGCGCCGTCCGCACACTCCGGCCGTGCCGACCGAGCCGCCGACTCTACCCCCGCGATCCTCTAGGTTCTCCTCATGCCGGAGACAGATAGGACGGAGCAGACAGAGAAGATGGAACAGACGGGGAAGACGGAGAAGACGGCGCACATCAGGCCGCGGCGGTTCCACGAGACGCCCGGCCTCCGGGACTGGCGGGTCGTCGGCGAGGGGGCCTGCGCCTACTTCCGAACGGAGTCGTTCGCCGCCGGGGCCGCGTTCGTGGGCGCGCTCGCCCGGGCGCTGCCCGCCGGATCGGATCCCGATGTGGACCTGCGGCCCGACGGCGTCCTCGTACGCCTCATCACCGTCACCGACGACTACTACGGTCTCACCGAACGGCACCTGGACCTCGCCCTGCGGGTCTCGGCGCTGGCCCGCGCCCACGGCCTGGCCTCCGATCCGTCGGGCATACGGACCGTCCAGGTGACCCTGGACGCGCTCGTACTGCCGGAGGTGCTGCCGTTCTGGCGGGCGGTGCTCGGATACGAGAACCGCGCGGGCAGCGACGAGGACCTGATCGACCCGCTGCGCCGCGGCGCGCCCTTCTACTTCCAGCGGATGGAGGCCCCCCGGAGCGGTCGGAACCGGGTCCACGTCGACGTGTGGGTGCCGCACGACGAGGCGGCGGCGCGGATCGCGGCGGCGCTGGCCGCCGGTGGCCGGATCGTGAACGACGCCGACGCGCCCTCGAACACGGTCCTCGCCGACCCCGAGGGCAACGAGGTCTGCGTCGGCGTCGCGGGTCCGCCGCAGTCGTAGCCGAGGCGCCGTACCGCCGTTCAGTCCGCCGAGCGGTGCCAGCCGACGGCGGCGACACGGGAGGCGTCCGCCGGGCGGGCCTCGTCGAAGACGGCGCGGCCCGCTCCGTCCAGGACCTGGACGCCGGTCACGTACACCCCGCGCCCGACGGCCCGGCCGGCGGTGGAGTGACGGAAGCGGAGCCGGAGGAGGGGCCGGGCGGCGGGAGCGGGAGCGGATGTCGAGTTCGGGGTCGGGGGGAGGGTGGCGGTGAGGCGGTGCCAGCGGCGACCGGACCAGCCGGACGCGGTGCCGTCCGGGTGGTCGCGCTGCTCCGAGGGGCGTTCGAGCGGGGCGGTGCGGAAGGGGACGGGGCGCCAGGCGGTGCCGTCGGCGGGTGCCGCCTCCAGGACCAGGGGGTCGGTGGCCGGCACGGTGTCCCACCAGAGAAGACAGGTGAGGCGGACGGCGTCCGCGCCCGTCGCGGGCAGGGTGAGGGTGGCGCCTTCGGGGGCCGTCATGCCGGAGAACCAGGCCGTGGGGCCGGGCGCGTCGGCCGGGGGACGCACGGGGACCGCCCGGGCGAGGCGGTCGGCGGCGGCCAGACGGGGCGCTGAGCCGGTGCGCCAGGTGCGGGCGGGGTGCACCGCGTTGGCGAGCAGGATCAGGAACGCGTCGGAGTCGGGGGCGAGGACCAGGCTGGTGCCGGTGAATCCGGTGTGCCCGGCGGTGCGGGGGCCGGACAGGGCGCCCATGTACCAGCGCTGGTCGAGTTCGAAGCCGAGGCCGTGCGCGTGGCCGGGGAAGGCTTCGTTCACGTCGGTGAGGAGGAGGTCCACGGAGGCGGGGGAGAGGATGCGGGCGGAGCCGTACGCGCCGCCGTCGAGGAGGGTGCGGGCCAGGACGGCGAGGTCCCGGGCGCGGGAGAAGACGCCGGCGTGACCGGCGACGCCGCCCATCGCGTACGCGTTCTCGTCGTGGACCTCGCCCCGCACCATGCCCCGGTCGAGCCGGGCCCACGGCCGGCGGGAGTCCTCGGTGGCGGCGGTCTCCGCCCGCCACGCGAGCGGCGGCACGAAACGCGTGCGGTGCATCCCGAGCGGAGCGGTGATCTCGTCGTGGAGCAGCGTCTCCAGACCGCGACCGGTGATCCGTTCCAGGAGCAGGTGCAGCACGATCATGTTCAGGTCCGAGTAGCGGTACGCGGTCCCCGGCGGTGCGAGCGGCTCCTCCTCCCACAGCATCCGCAGCCGCCCCTCGCGGTCCGGCGCCTCGTACAGCGGCAGCTCCGCCCGCAGCCCCGAGGTGTGGCCGAGCAACTGCCGGACCGTGATCCCCGCCTTCCCCGCCCGGCCGAACTCCGGAAGGTACGCGGCCACCCGCTCCCCGAGCTCCAGCGCGCCGCGCTCCACCTGGCGCACCGCCAGGATCGCGGTGAACAGCTTGGTCAGCGACGCCACGTCGAAGACCGTGTCCGGCGTCATGGGGACCCTCAGCGCGGGCGGGAGCCCGACGCCGGTGTCGTTCACCTCGTCGTACGCCTCCCACCGCGCCGCCCACCCGACCGCCCGGTGCAGCGCCACCGTCCCGCCCCGGCCCGCGAGCAGCACGGCCCCCGCGCACCACGGGTGCACGGGAGACGGGCCGAGGAACCCGCGCACGTCCTCGACCATCCCCTCCAGCTCGCGCCCCAGCAGGCCGGCCTCCTCCGCCGTACCCCAGCGCAGCCCGGGGGCTTCCCCGGTCGGCCCACTGCCCGCGACACCCATCCGCCCGCCTCCCGACACCTTGAATCCAAAATCCGATATCTCGGATCCAAGATCCCGGATCCCGCATCCACAATCTGGGATCCGGGACTTCGGATCCAGTCGCAACCACCCCCACCCGAACAAACCTGACGATTCATCAGAAGACCTCTTCCTTCCACCGCCCCGCTGCGGCATCCTGCCGCCCATGCAGACGGAGCTGAGTCACATCCTGGGGATCGAGCACGCCATCTTCGGCCTCACGCCGTTCCCGGCCGTGGCCGCCGCCCCAGTCGGGCCGGCTGTCTCGGGGTGCTGGCGCGGTCCGCCACACGGCCCCGGACGAGCTCGCCGGGGACCTCGACTGGATGCGGGAGCACACCGACGGACGACCGTACGGCCTCGACGTCGTGATACGTCCACGGCGCCGCGCCCTGCCCCGAGCACGTCAAGCGGGCCATGATCGCCTGGTGGGGCGGGTGCGTGGAGGAGTACTACGCGGCCAGCGGGGGCGGTGGGGCCTTCACCACCGCCGAGGAGTGGCTGAAGCGGCCCGGCACGGTCGGCCGCGCCTGGCCGATCAGCGAACTCGCGATCCTGGACGACGACGGCAACCCGCTGCCGCCCGGCGAACTCGGCACCGTCTACCTCAAGATGAACACCGGCGGCTTCCGGTACCACAAGGACGCGGCCAAGACCGCGAAGAGCCGCGCCGGCGACTTCTTCACCGTCGGGGACCTCGGCCACCTCGACGAGGACGGCTACCTCTACCTCCGGGACCGCAGGATCGACATGATCATCTCGGGCGGCGTCGACATCCACCCCGCCGAGAACGAGGCCGCGCTCCTGCCCCATCCGGCCGTCGCCGACGCCGCCGCCTTCGGTGTCCCGCACGCCGACTGGGTCGAGGAGGTGAAAGCGGACGTGGAGACCGCCGAGGGGCACGAGGAGGGGTCGGCGCTCGCCGAGGAGATCCTCGCCCACTGCGCCCGGCACCTGGCGGCCTTCAAGCGTCCGAAGTCCCTCGACTTCGTCGCCGTGATGCCCCGCGACCCCAACGGCAAGCTCTACAAGCGCCGGCTCCGCGACCCCTACTGGGAGGGCCACGAGCGCCCCCTGTGACCGCGCGCGAGCGGAGCCGATCGCGGGGAGACCGCGGTCGTGACCGTGCGCTGCCGGGCGCTACGGGGTGTCGTGGCCCGCGAGCGGGCCGGGGCCCGTGTCCAGAGCGTCGGCCGGGACCTGTTTCAGACGGCCGGTGGTGGCAAGTCGCCCCTCATGAGGACGACCGTGGGCCGCCGCGCCGAGACACCCCGCCACAGGAAGCCGCATGCCATGACCACCACCCCCAGCAACCCCGACCCCGACCCCAGGGACACCCCCGGGAACATTCCGGAGAGACCCCCTGGCGGCGGCGTCGCCGGAGGCGTCGGCCCGGGCGAGACCCCTCCGGCGGAATCGGGCACCGGCACGGCCACCGGGCCGTACCGGCCGCTCAGCCGCGGCTGGACCAAGGGCCCCCTCCTGGCGATGTGGGTGGTCGCCGTGCTGATCGCCCTGTTCTTCCTCGTGTACGCGATCCTCCTCGCGACCGGCTGACGAAAGGAGCCCCTCATGGCCGACATCGATCCCTCCGCCACGTCCGACTCCGACGGGAGCCGCGGCGACGACGTCTACCAGCCCACCCACTCCGACAGCGACAACCGCCCCTCCGACCCCCTGGACCCCGACAACGCGCTCGCGACCGATCCCACCGAGGACCTGACCGCCCCCGGATACTCCCCGCCGGACCGCCCCAGGGGCGTCAACCGGTACGGCACCACGCAGCGGGAGCAGCGGGAAGGCGAATCACTCGACGAACGGCTGCGCCAGGAGGAGCCGGAGGTGCCGCCGCTGCCGGGCGACGGCATCGGGGACCTCCCGGGAGGCGAGGGCGAACCCCTGGACCAGGAGGCCGGCGCCACCCGGGCCGGACGCCTCGCCCCGGAGGCAGCCGGATCCGGCCGCATCGACCGCGCAATCGCCCGCGACGTGGGCCCGGACGACGGCACGGCGCCGGCCGAGGAGGCCGCGATGCACGTGGACACGGCGGTGAACGGCGCGGACGGCGTGGACGGCGCGCCCGAAGGCGACGAACCGGCCGCCTGACGGCCGGGGCGCCCCACCCGCCTCCGCTCCCGGAGCCTCGGTCCGAAGCGCCCGAGCCCAGGACCGCCCCCGAGGCCCGGCCCCGAGCCGGCCCCGGGCCTCACCCCGATCAGACCCCTGCCTCGCCCTCACCCCGCCCCCCGCCCCCCACCCCCTCGTGGAAGGAATCCGTCGTGCACGGCTATGACGGTGGTTCGTACTGGATGGAGTCGGCGCCGCCCGGCGCACCTCACCCGTCCCTCGACCGGGACGTCGACGCCGACGTGGTCGTGGTCGGCGCGGGCATCGCGGGCCTCTGCGCCGCCCGCGAACTGGTCCGCGCCGGGCGCGAGGTGGTCGTGCTGGAGGCGGGCCGGATCGCGGCGGGAGTCACCGGCCACACCACCGGCAAGCTGACCGCCCTGCACGGACTGCGCTACGCCCGCCTGCGCGGTGAGCGTGGCGCGGAGGCGGCGGCGCAGTACGCGGAGGCCCAGCTGGGCGCGCTCCGCGACGTGGTGGACGCGTGTGCCGAACTCGGCATCGACGCCGAGATCGAACGCCGTCCGGCGTACACGTACACCTTGGACAGCGGCAACGAGGAACAGATCCGGGCCGAGGCCGAGGCCGCCGCGGAGGCCGGCCTGCCGGCGGAGGCGGTGACCGACACGGGACTTCCCTACGCGGTGGCGGCGGCCGTGCGCGTGGACGACCAGCTCCAGTTCCACGCCCGCCGCTTCGTCCTCGGGGTCGCCGACGATCTGATCGCCCGCGGCGGACGCGTGTACGAGAACAGCCGGGTCACCGAGGTACGCGAGGACGAGGCGGACCGTGGGGTCACGGTCGAGGGCGGGTTCACCGTCCGGGCCCGGGACGTCGTCCTGGCCACGAACTTCCCGCTCCGCTGCCCCGCCGCGCTGCTGCTGCGGCTCTCGGTGAGCCGGGAGCTCGTCGTCGCCGCCGTCGTCGACGAGCGCCACGCCCCGTACGGGATGTACGTGACGTCCGACGGCGGCACGCGTTCGGTGCGTTCCGCTCCGGCCGGCGAGGGCAGGAGGCTGCTGATCGTCGCGGGCGAGGCGTTCGAGCCGGGCGCGGGAGGCGTACGCCACCGGTTCGGGCGGCTGGAGGCCTGGGCCTCCGGCCAGCTGCCCGGTTTCGCGGACGCACCGCAGGTCCACCGGTGGGCCGCGCAGGACGTCCACACCGCCGACGGGCTTCCCTGCGTGGGCCCCCTCGGCCCCGAGGGCTCCGGCGCCGCGCACCTGCACGTCGCCACCGGGTTCGGGGGCTGGGGGCTCAGCAACGGGGTGGCCGCCGGCCGGCTCCTCGCCGCGAGCCTGACGGGCGGGGCCCTCCCGGCCTGGGCCGGCCTCGTCGACCCGCGCCGCTCCCTGCCGCTGCGCGACTACCCCGGTGTCGCGCGGCACCAGGCGTCCGTCGCCCGCCACTTCGCGTCCGGCTTCGTCCCCCGGACCAGGCGCTGCACCCACATGGGCTGCGCCATGGGCTTCAACCACGCGGAGAACACCTGGGAGTGCCCCTGCCACGGCTCCCGCTTCGCCGCCGACGGCACCGTCCTCCAAGGCCCGGCGACCCGCCCCCTGGGCGACGACGATTGACGCCCGTCGACCACCCCCTGAGAGCCGTCACACCGCCTTCCGGCGCCGCGCCCCCTCCGGGGGAAGTGGGCCACGCCCCCACCCCGCCCGGACGTCGGCGACGACGCCGACGTACGCTGCTGCTCGGGCCCCTGACGGTCGGGCGGGCCGGCGCGAACCGGCCGCGCGGCCGATCGCCAAGGAGCGCCGCGGCGCCCTCGACGGCCGGCTCGGCCGCGGCGCCGGCGCCCGGCGGTTGCCACCGGCCCGCGTGGGACCGGCCGAACGGCGGATGTTCATCGACACCCCCGCCGCGTACGAGCAGGGTCCGGCCGACGCAGAACAATGACGGAAACGGGCCGCGGCCCTCCCACGGCGGGAGCCGAGGCCCCTCAGGGCAGGAAGAGGATGATGACTTCGAGCACCAAGGCGTTGACCCGGGAGTGGACCACGTGGGGGCCGGTGGTGGCCCTGCTTGCGCTGGTCTTCGCCTGGGGCCGCGACCTACCGGGCCTCGCCGTGGGCCTCGTCGCGCTCTGCCTCGCCGCCGCGGTCCTCGCCGCCGTCCACCACGCCGAGGTCATCGCCCACCGGGTCGGCGAACCCTTCGGCTCGCTCGTCCTCGCGGTCGCCGTCACCGTCATTGAGGTCGGACTCATCGTCAGCCTGATGGCCGGCGGCGGCGAGAAGACCGCCACCTACGCCCGAGACACCGTCTTCGCCGCCGTCATGATCACCTGCAACGGCATCGTGGGCCTCGCGCTGCTCGTCGCCGCGCTCCGCAACCGGGTCGCGGTCTTCAACGCCGAGGGCTCCGGCGGCGCGCTCGCCACCGTCTGCACCCTCGCCACGATGACCCTGGTGCTCCCCACCTTCACCACCAGCCACCAGGGCCCCGAGTTCTCCGGTGCCCAGCTCGCCTTCGCCGCCATCGCCTCGATCGCCCTGTACGGCGTCTTCGTCGCCGTCCAGACGGTCCGGCACCGCGACTACTTCCTCCCCGTCCCCGTCGAGGGCAAGGAGTCCTCGGACGAGGAGCACGCCGCGCCGCCGACCAAGGCCGTCACCGCCGCCAGCCTCGGCCTGCTCCTCGTCGCGCTGGTGGCCGTCGTCGGCAACGCCAAGGTGATCTCCCCGACCATCGAGAACGGCGTCCAGTCCGCCGGCCTGCCCAAGGCCGTCGTCGGTGTCGTCATCGCCCTCATGGTCCTGCTGCCGGAGACGCTCGCCGCCGTGCGCGCCGCCCGCCGCGACCGCGTGCAGACCAGCCTCAACCTCGCCTACGGCTCCGCGATCGCCAGCATCGGCCTCACCATCCCGGCGATCGCGCTCGCCTCCATCTGGCTGTCCGGGCCCCTGCTGCTCGGCCTGGGCCCCCTCCACATGGTCCTGCTCGCCCTCACCGGGGTGGTGAGCGCCCTGACCGTGGTGCCCGGACGGGCCACCCTCCTCCAGGGCGGCGTCCACCTCGCGATCTTCGCCGCCTTCGTCTTCCTGTCGTTCAGCCCCTGACGGGCGTCACCTCCCGCTGACCCGCACCACCCTGAGCGCGGGCGAGCGCAGGATGTCCCTCTCGCAGAACCGGGAGGTCACCCAGCGCTCGCCCGCGTACAGCCGCGTCTGGTCGGCGTGGTGCGGCGAGGCCGGGTTCGAGGACTGGGAGTACGCGAGCAGGGTGCGGGCCACCGGGCACCGCCCGCCGTCCCAGCCGACCGCCTGCACGTGGCTCGTGCCGTGCGCGACCTCGACGTAGCCGCCGCCCGCCGCGTTCCACACCGCCTCCGTCTTGTTCCAGACGCCCAGCGACTCCGTCCCGCCGCTCACCGGGATCCGTTCCCCGCCGCGGACGACGAACTGGTGGTCCCGCAGCGGCGCGTCCAGCGCGATCCCCGCCGTACGCAGCTCCGCCACCGCGTCCGCGAGGGCCGTCGCGAAACCGGCCGCTCCGGTGTCGAGCCCGCGCGGGGTCCGCACCGGGTCCGCCGCCGAGAACGGCACCTTCCACTGCCGGGCCGCCGGCACCGCGGCCGTGAACCTCCGCCAGAACCGGTCGAAGAGCAGCGCGCCCCGGCTGTCCGAGTCCATCGTGCGGTCCCAGGCCGCCAGCACCCGGCACGCCTCCGGCTCCGCCGGCAGCGCCGCCGGGCAGGCCGCGACCACGTCCGCCGCCGCCAGGTCCGCGGCCGGCACCCGGTTGGCGAACTGCTGCCGCTGGAGGTCCGCCACGGTCAGCCCGCCCCGGGCCGCCATCCCCGCCACGTCCTCGATCCCGCCCCGGGTGCGCAGCGAACGCGGCGTGGCGAGCGTCCCGAAGACCCGCTCGTACCCGGTCAGCGGCCGGTCCGCGTTGGTCAGCCACGCGCTGTCGTTCGAGTTCACCGCGTACGGCGCGTCCCGGAGCACCGGCATCCGCGACGGGCCGAAGATCCCCGGCTGCACCGCGTCCCGGTCCGAGCCGAGCGCGCACTCCGTCCGCGAGCCGTCGAGGACGGCGACGCCCGACGCCGGGTAGACGACCCGGCCGAGCGGGGTGGAGCAGCGCTCCGCCAGCTCGTCGGTGATCCGGGGCAGCACCTGCGACTGGCCGAAGTAGCTGTGCCCGGCGGAGTCCGCGGCGATGGTGTTCACCCACGGCAGCCCCTGGGTGCGGCGCAGCGTCTCCGCGACGTCCCGGGTGGAGCGGGCCCTGGCGAAGCCGAGCGCGGTGTCGGAGCCGCGCAGGTTGGCCGCGTTCGGGTCGTTGAGCGCGTACGCGGTGGTCGTCGTCCACGGCAGCGGCAGGCCCGCGCCGAGCCCGTCGGTGACCGGGCCGTACCGGGTCCACCACTGGGTACGGGTCACCGGCGTGCCGTCCCGGTCCGCGACCGTCACCGTGCGCGCGGTCATGCGTTCCGGCTTCCCGTCCACCAGGTACGCGGTCGGGTCGCCGGGCACCAGCCTCAACTGGTGGAGGTTCATGGGCACACCGGTGGCGACGGTGTGGCTCCAGGCCACCTTGTCGTTGAAGCCGATGTTGACGACGGTCGTGCCGAGCAGCGAGGCGCCGGAGACGTTCAGCTCGCCGGGGATGGTCTGCTGCGACTGCCAGAAGCGGCGGCCGCCCTGCCACGGGTAGTGCGGATTGCCGAGCAGCAGCCCCCGCCCGTTCGCCGTCGTCGCGCCCGAGAACGCGACCGCGTTCGACCCCATGGTGGCGTTCTCGGGGGCGAACAGGGCCCGCGCCGCCTCCGCCGTACGCTCCGGGTCGACGTCGCCCTGCCGCGTCCCCGCGGCGGGCGCGGCAGGCGGGCGGGCCGCCGTGATGCCGTCGACCGCCCGGCCCTGACCGCCGAGCACCGAGACGGCGAAGCCCCGCCGGGCCACGTCCAGGGCCGTCACCGGCCGGACCCAGGCGGCGCCCGCGCACGCCGGGTCCGTGACCCGGTTCTTCCGCAGCCAGGCGTTGTACCCGGCCGCCCACCCGCGCATCAGCTCCTTCAGCTCCCGGCTGGGACCCGCGGGGGCCGGGGTGCGCAGCAGCGCCTCGACCGTGCCGGCCTCCTCGACGCCCCGAAAGTACAGGTCGCTGGAGAGGTTCGAGGTGGCGGAGGAGAGCGAGCCGTCCGGCGCGCCCGCGGCCCCGAAGTGGCGGGAGCGCTCGCCGTTCACGGTCAGGAAGCCGTCGGCGAGCACGCACACCTGGTCGGCGGCCTGCGCCCAGCCGGTGCCGAAGCCCAGGCCGGCGTAGTCGTCGGCGAGGATGTGCGGCACGCCGTACTCGGTGTACCGGATGACGGCGCTCAGCCCGCGGTCGGACGGCCGGTGCTCGCCGCCCCGTCCGCCCGGATCGGCCGCTGCCGCTCCGGGCAGCAGGCCCGCGGTGACGGCGGCGAGCGCGGCGCCCACCAGCGCCAGACGTCCCCGGGAACGGCGGTCGAAGAAGCTGCTGTCGCGCAAGGATCCCTCCCAACGAGCACGTGGCCGGAGCCGGTTGGGCCATCCAGTCAGCAAGCGCCCGTGCTGTCAACATCCCGTTCGGTATCCGAGGCGGGGAGGCGCGGCCCCCAGCTCGCCGTCGGACCGCGGTACTTGACCGGCCGCACCGCCGCGCCGAGGATCCAGCCATGGAACGAGGACTCCTCACCCGCACCGTCGACGGCGTGCTGAGCGCCAGCGCCGCGCGCGTCCCCGGCCGGACCGCGCTGCGCTACGCGGACCGCGCCTGGACCTACGCCGAGCTGGACGCCGCCGTCTCCACCGCCGCCGCCGTGCTGCGCCGCGAGCCGGGGCTGGTGCCGGGCGCCCGGGTCGCCACGTACGGCCACAACTCCGACGCGTATCTGATCGCCTTCCTGGCCTGCGCCCGCGCCGGCCTCGTCCACGTCCCCGTGAACCATCACCTGACCGGCGACGACCTCGGTTACGTCCTGGACCAGTCCGGGAGCTCCCTCGTCCTCGCCGATCCCGGGCTCGCCGAGCGGATCCCCGCCGGCGTGCGGGTCAGGGCGCTGCGGGACGCGCCCGGCTCGCTCCTCGACGCGCTCGCGGCACCGGAGCCGTACGACTCCGACAGCGACCCCCGCGACCTCGTGCAGCTGCTCTACACCTCGGGGACCACGGCCCTCCCCAAGGGCGCGATGATGACCCACCGGGCGCTGGTCCACGAGTACGAGAGCGCGATCGAGGCGCTCGGCCTGGCCGAGGACGACCTGCCCGTGCACGCGCTGCCGCTGTACCACTCGGCCCAGACGCACGTCTTCCTGCTGCCCTACCTGGCGGTCGGCGCGGAGAACACCCTCCTCGAAGGGCCCGACCCGGAGGCCCTGTTCGGGCTCGTCGAGGCGGGGCGCGCGGACAGCCTCTTCGCCCCGCCGACGGTGTGGATCGCGCTCGCCGGCCACCCCGGCTTCGAGCGGCGGGAGCTGTCCGGGCTGCGCAAGGCGTACTATGGCGCCTCGATCATGCCCGTGCCCGTCCTGGAGCGGCTGCGCGCGCGCCTTCCCGGCCTGGCCTTCTACAACTGCTTCGGCCAGTCGGAGATCGGCCCGCTCGCCACCGTCCTCGGACCCGACGAGCACGAGGGGCGGATGGACTCCTGCGGACGGCCCGTCCGGCACGTCGAGGCCAGGGTCGTCGACGAGGACGGCGCGGACGTCCCCGACGGCACCCCCGGCGAGATCGTCTACCGCTCCCCGCAGCTCTGCGAGGGCTACTGGGCCAAGCCCGAGGAGACCGCCGCCGCCTTCCGCGACGGCTGGTTCCGCTCCGGCGACCTCGCCGTCCGCGACGCCGAGGGCTATCTGACCATCGTCGACCGGGTGAAGGACGTCATCAACTCCGGCGGGGTGCTGGTCGCCTCCCGCCAGGTCGAGGACGCCCTCTACACGCACCCGGCGGTCGCCGAGACGGCCGTGATCGGCCTTCCCGACGACCGCTGGATCGAGGCGGTCACCGCCGTGGTCGTCCCGCGCGGCGAGGTCACCGAAGCGGAACTCCTCGCCCACGCCCGCGACCGCCTCTCCTCCTTCAAGGCCCCCAAGCGGATCGTCTTCACCGACGCCCTGCCGCGCAACGCCAGCGGCAAGATCCTCAAGCGGGAGCTGCGCGACCGTCACGCGGGGACCTGACCGGGCCGGTTCAGCGCCGGCGCAGCACCTCGGCGGCGCGGGAGAAGCCGTCCGTGCCGTGGCCGAGCGCCACGGTGCGGCGGGCCAGGCCCTCGACGGCGCGCATCACGCCCGAGTCGATGGCGTGGTCCTCGGCGGCGTGCACGATGTGCGCCATCGTCGACACCGCCGACGTCACCGGGTTGATCGCACCGGAGTAGGTGCCGTCCTGCACGTCCCCGGCCAGCTCCTCGAAGAGCGGCGGCAGGATCTGCGCGATGCCCACCGCGAACGGGGCGAGCTCGCGCGGGGTGATGCCCTCCGCGTCCGCGAGGGCGAGGGCGTGCACGTACCCGGCCATCGACGTCCAGAAGATGTCGAGCAGCGCGATGTCGAAGGCCGCCGCGCGGGAGACCTCGTCGCCGAGGTGGGTGTGGGTGCCGCCGAGCGCGTCGAGGACCGCGCGGTGCTCCCCGTACGTGTCGGACGGGCCGCTGAAGAGGAACACGCCGGCGGGCGAGCCGATCGTGACGGCCGGCGTCATGATGGCGCCGTCGAGGTAGTGGATGCCGTGCTCGCCGGCCCACGCCCCGGTGTCCCGGGCGCGGCCGGGGGTGTCGGCGGAGAGGTTGACCAGGACGCGGCCCTTGAGGGCGTCCGTGACGGCGTCCTGCCGCAGCACGGCGTCCGTGGCGTCGTAGTTGACCATGCAGATCACGGTCACCGGGCTCGCCGCGACCGCCTCGGCGGCGCTGGCCGCGACGGTGGCGCCGCGCTCGACCAGGTCGCCTTCCCGGCCGGGCGTACGGTTCCACACCGTGGTGCGGACTCCGCCCGCGAGGAAGGCGCCGGCCAGGGCGCGACCCATCGGGCCGAGCCCGAGGACGGTGACGGCGGACTGCTGGGGGGTGGACTCCGGGGTGGCGGACATGCGGGAACTCCTGTGCAGTGAAAACGGAATAAGGTGGGGTGGGGCGACGCGGCGCGGCAGGCAGGCCGCGCACGAATGCGAGAGGGACGAGATGGCGCGCATCGGTCTCGACGACCACGAGGGGATCTGCGGCGTGGCCGCCGCGATCTCGGTGATCGACGGCAAATGGAAGACCACGCTGCTGTGGCTGCTCGAATCGGGCCCGCACCGGCCCGGCGAACTGCGCCGGAAGGTGCCGCGGCTCAGCGAGAAGGTGCTGACCCAGGCCCTGCGCGAGATGGAGGAGGACGGGATCGTGCACCGCGAGACGCACGATGTCGTGCCGCTCAAGACCGTCTACTCGCTGACCGAGCAGGGTCTCGCGCTGTCGAGGGTGCTGGCCCCGCTGTCCGACTGGGGCCACGGACACCTCGACTGGCTGGCCGAGGCGCGACGCGCCGCCTCCTGACTCACTCCCTCCGGATCCGTGAGGCGCCGTCCCTGTGGACGTCCCCACTCTCTCCCGGAGGCCGGACGACGACAAGTACCCACAAAAAAGTGGGTATCCGGTGGCCGTCCGGCGCTGGTCGCTCAGCCCTTCCGCAGGTCCACGATCCGCTTCAGCTTGCCGACCGACCGCTCCAGCGTCTCGGGGTCGACCACCTCGACCCCGACCGAGACGCCGATGCCGTCCTTCACCGCCGCCGCGATCGCCCGCGCCGCCTCCGCGCGGGCCCCGGGCGTCGCGTCGGCGCGGGCCTCGGCGCGTACGGTGAGGGCGTCGAGACGGCCCTCGCGGGTGAGGCGGAGCTGGAAGTGCGGGGCGACGGCGGGGGTGCGGAGCACGATCTCCTCGATCTGGGTGGGGAAGAGGTTCACCCCGCGCAGGATGATCATGTCGTCGCTGCGGCCGGTCACCTTCTCCATCCGCCGGAACGCGGGCCGCGCGGTGCCGGGAAGCAGCCGGGTCAGGTCCCGGGTGCGGTAGCGGACGACCGGCATGGCCTCCTTGGTGAGCGAGGTGAAGACCAGCTCGCCCTCCTCGCCGTCCGGCAGCACCTCGCCGGTGACCGGGTCCACGATCTCGGGATAGAAGTGGTCCTCCCAGATGTGGAGTCCGTCCTTGGTCTCCACGCACTCCTGCGCCACGCCCGGCCCCATCACCTCCGACAGGCCGTAGATGTCGACCGCGTCGATCGCGAACCGCTCCTCGATCTCCGCGCGCATCGCCTCCGTCCACGGCTCCGCCCCGAAGACGCCCACCTTCAGCGAGGTCGAGCGCGGGTCCACGCCCTGCCGCTCGAACTCGTCGAGCAGTGTCAGCATGTAACTGGGCGTCACCATGATGATCTCGGGCTCGAAGTCCTGGATCAGCCTGACCTGGCGCGCCGTCATGCCGCCGGAGGCCGGGATCACCGTGCAGCCGAGGTGCTCCGCCCCGTAGTGCGCGCCGAGGCCGCCGGTGAACAGACCGTAGCCGTACGCCACATGGACCCGGTCGCCGGGGCGGGCGCCGGCCGCGCGCAGCGAGCGCGCCACCACCTCGGCCCACACGTCCAGGTCGCCCTCCGTGTATCCGACCACCGTCGGCAGGCCGGTGGTGCCGCTGGAGGCGTGGATCCGGCGGATCCGCGACCGGTCGACGGCGAACATCCCGAAGGGGTAGTGCTCGCGCAGGTCCGCCTTGGTGGTGAAGGGGAAGCGGGCCAGGTCGGCGAGGGAGCGGCAGTCGTCGGGGTGCACCCCGGCCGCGTCGAAGGCACGCCGGTGGAAGTCCACGTGAGCGTACGCGTGCCGCAGCGTGGCCCGCAGCCGCTCCAGCTGGAGCGCCGCCAGCTCCTCGCGCCCCAGCCGCTCGCCGCCGTCCGGCAGTTCCCTCATGCGCCGCCACTCCTCCGCGCTCGCCCGGCCGGCCGACGCGCGCACCCACCCCACGCGAAAACGGACGACCGATCATTCGGTAGATACGTGTGGGGGCCAGTAAAACGTCCCCGGGGAGGGGTTTGGCAAGGGTACGGCGCCACTTTCCGCACGGCCAGGGCCCGCGTTTCCGCATGGCCGAGGTCTCCCGCTTCCGCGGGGCCGGTCCCTCGCTTCCGCGCCGCCGGGGTCCCTCCTCCGCACGGCCGGGTGCCCCGCTTCCACGCCGCCGGCCCCCCGCTCCCGCGCCGCCCGGTCGACGCGAGTGGGCGTGCCGCCATCACCCCATGGGGTGGGTTCCCGCGGGCGTACGCATACGGGCCGGAGGCCCCGGGGACCCGTGGGACCAGCCGGGGCCCCGCGGCCCCGCACCCCGCCGGCCGCGCCAGGACCGGCGGGCCCGCCCGCGCGCCCGGACGAAAGCGACCCCCATGCCCGTACCGCACCCGCCCGCCCCCACCGGGGTGACGCCGTGACCACCACCGCCCCCGACACCGCCGACACCCCCCAGGTGCACTTCTGGGCCGTACCCGACCTCACCGGGCTCGACTTCGATCCGATGCTCGCGAAGCTCCTCCACGAGGACCCGGTCACCCGGGTGCGTCTTCCGCACGGCGAGGGCCACGCCTGGCTCGTCACCCGCTACGAGGACGTCAAGTTCGTCAGCGTCGACCCCCGCTTCAGCCGGCAGGCCGTCTGGGGCCGCCAGGTCACCCGCCTCGCCCCCCACTTCATCCCCATGGCCGACGCCGTCGGCTTTGCCGACCCGCCGGACCACACCCGGATGCGCCGCGTCGTCGCCCGCGCCTTCAGCCCCCGCGCGCTGCGCTCGCTGCGCGACCACGCCCAGACCGTCATGGACGGCCTGCTCGACCGGATGGCGGAACAGGGCCCGCCCGTCGACCTCATGGAGGCGCTCAACCGGCCCTTCCCGCTCGCCATGGTGAGCGAGCTCATGGGTGTCCGCGACACGGACCAGGCCCTCATGGCCCACTGGTCCGACACCATCATCTCGGCCGCCGCGGGACGCGAGGCCAGCGAGCGGGCCAAGGAGGAGATGGGCCGCTACTTCACCGACCTCATCGCGGGCGACCACGCGACCGACAACGACCAGCTGGCGGCCGTCCTCGCCGAGGCCGTCGCCGACGGCACCCTCACCGAGGAGGAGGCCGTCGGCCTCGCCGTCCTCATCCAGATCGGCGGCGCCCACGCCGTTCGCAACAACAGCGCCAACATGGTCTACGCGCTGCTCACCCACCCCGAGCACCTGGCCAGACTCCGCGCCGAGCCCGCGCTGATCCCGCAGGCCGTCGACGAACTGCTCCGGTACATCCCGCACCGCAACGCCGTCGGCCTCTCCCGGATCGCCCTGGAGGACGTCGAGGTCGGCGGGGTCCGCATCCCGGCCGGCGACCCCGTCTACGTCTCGTACCTGACGGCCAACCGCGACCCGGAGGTCTTCGCCGAGCCCGACCGGCTCGACTTCGACCGCGCCCACAACCCGCACGTCGCCTTCGGCCACGGCCCGCACTACTGCCCCGGCGCCACCCTCGCCCGCATGGAGTCCGAGATCCTCCTCGGCTCCCTGTGGACCCGCTTCCCCGGCCTGCGGCTCGCCGTCCCGGAGGAGGAGCTCCGCTGGCAGCGCGGCGCGCTCATCCGGGGCCCCGAGACCCTGCCCGTGACGTGGTGACGGAAGGAGCGCTCCAGTGACCGTCACTGCCATCGGATCCGCCGGCGGCCTCGTCGTCCCGCCCGGACACGGCCGGACCCTCGCCACCGCCGCCCAGCACGTCACCTTCAAGGTGACCGGCGAGCACTCCCGTACGGCCTCCACCTTCGAGGTCGTCGTCCCGCCCGGCTTCGACGTCGGGGCCCACGCCCACGGCCGGAGCGAGGAGTTGTTCTACCTCCTCGAAGGCGAACTCGACGTCCTCGCCTTCGAACCGCTCGTGCGCACCCCCGACAGCTGGCGGTCATGGGAGTCGGCCTCGGGCGAGCGGGTGGTACGCGCCACCCCGGGCACCCTCATCCTCGTGCCGCCCGGCTGCCCGCACGCCTTCGCCAACCCGACGGGCGCCCCGGCCCGCATGCTGTTCCAGGCGTCCCCACCGCCCGACCACGAGCGCTACTTCGAGGAGCTGATGGAGATCCTCGCGGAGGCGGGCGACGGCCGCGAGGTCGACCACGCCGCCATCGCACGGCTCCGCGTCCGCTACGACATCGACCAGATCACCCCGCTGCGGCACGAGGGAGGCCACTGAGCCGCCGACCGGTGGCAGCCGGGGGGCCCTGGAGCACCCGCGGCGAGGGAGGTGCCCGAAAAGGCGTTGCCCGCCGACCGGCCGCGCCCTTGAATGGCCGCGATGAACCACGCACCCGACCTCCTCGCCCGGTACGACGACCAGTTGCGGCGGGCGGCGCGGCCCGACGGCCCCGGCTGCCGCATCGAGCGCGCCGGCGCCGTCGTCCGCCAGACCGGACCCGCCCACGCCTGGAACGGCGTCCTCTGGTCCGGGCTCGACGACCGGACCGCCGACGCGGCCATCGCCGCCCAGCTCGCCCACTACCGCGCGGAGGGCGTGCCCTTCGAGTGGAAGCTGTACGGCCACGACGGGCCCCCGGACCTCGGCGCACGGCTCCTGGCCGCCGGCTTCCGGGCCGAGGAACCGGAGACGCTGCTCGTCGCGGAGGCGTCCGCGCAGGGCGGCCCCGTCGACCTGCCGGACGGCGTCGAACTCCACGACGTCACCGACCCGGAGGGCGTACGCCAGGTCGTCGAGGTCCACGAACGGGCCTTCGGCACCGACAGCTCCGACCTTGGCCGGCGCCTCCTGGACCGGCTCGCCGCCGACCCCGGCACCGTCACCGCCGTCCTCGCCCTCGCCGACGGGGTCCCGGTCAGCGCGGCCCGCCTGGAGCTCTACCCGAGCACTGACTTCGCCGGCCTGTGGGGCGGCGGCACCGTCGAGGAGTGGCGCGGCCGGGGCCTCTACCGCGCCCTCGTCGCCCACCGCGCCCGCGTCGCCGCCGCCCACGGGCACCGCTGGCTCCAGGTCGACGCCGCCCCCACCAGCCGCCCGATCCTCCAGCGCCTCGGCTTCGTCCCGCTCACCACGACCACTCCGTACGTGCACGACTGAGGCGCTCGCGGGCCGAGGCGCCGTCAGGACGCCCCGCGGACGGCGGTCACGGCCAGGCCCGGCGCAGCCCGGCGCGGTCGCCGCGCGGACCGCTCGGTGCGGCCCGCTCGGTGCGGCCCGCGACCCGGGAGGCCGGGCCGGCGCCGGGTGGCTCAGGCCGCCGTCCAGTGGGCCGGGCGGTCGAAGCCGTCCGGGAGGACGGTCCTGGCGTCGCCGCGCGCCGCGTTCAGCTGGGGCTGGGTGAGGAAGAGGGCGTCCGTCAGGACCGCCCCGGACAGGTCCGCGTCCCGCAGGTCGGCGCCGATCAGGTCCGCCAGGGTGAGGTCCGCGCCCGTCAGGTCGGCGGCGATCAGCAGCGCGCCCCGCAGGTCCGTGCCCCGCAGCTTCGCCCCGCGCAGCCGCTTGCCGATGAGGTCCGCGCCCCGCCGGCCGCGCGGCTTGCCGCCCGCCGTGGCACGGACGAGCTCGCTCGTCCGCAGCAGCAGCGGATTGACCTCGGCCCGCACCGGGCCGACGTCCAGGCCCTCGAGCTCGGCCGCGGGCAGCGCCGTCAGCGCCTCGACCCGGGCGAGCGCCGTCCGCAGCTCGCCGTGGACCCGGCGGGCGGCGGGCCGCTCCAGGGCCTCCGTGAGGTAGCGGAGCAGTTCGTGGAGCTGCCGCATCACCGGGAAGACCTCGTACATCCGGCGGGCGGTCTCCGGGGCCTCCCGCCAGGACACGCCGCCGAAGGTCACCTGGGAGACCCGCTGACCCGCGCCGAAGCAGTCGTACACCGTGCACCCCTGGAAACCGCTCGGCCGCAGCCGGGTGTGGATCCCGCACCTGAAGTCGTCCTGGAGGTTGCGGCAGGGGTCGCCGGCGGACTTGTTCGCGGCGAAGTCGGCGGACTTGGCGAACGGCAGGGCCACACAGCACAGGCCGAAGCACTGCGCGCAGTCGCCGCGCAGGGCGGATTCCCGGGTGTCGGGCACGGTGGAACGATTCCTTAGCAGCTGGAGAGACGGTCATCCCACCGTATCGCGCCCGTACGGGCCCTCCCGTGGCCGTGCCGGCCGTACGCCCGGTCCGCGGCCGCCCGTGCCGTCAGGGCTGTCGGCCGGCGGCGCCCCCGAGCATGGCCGGGCCGGGGCCCGCGCCCTCGCTCGCGTTCGCGGCCGTCGCCACCGCCTTCGCCCAGCGGTAGTCCGCCTTCCCGCTCGGGGAGCGCTGGATGCGGTCGGTGAGGACGAGCCGGCGGGGCACCTTGTAGCCGGCGAGGTGGCGGCGGCAGTGGTCCTGGACGGCCGCCGGGCCCAGCGGGGCCGAGCCCTCGCGCTGCCGGACGACGGCGACCACATGGTTGCCCCAGGTCGCGTCCGGGACGCCCGCGACCAGCGCGTCGTACACGTCGGGGTGCGACTTGAGGGCCTGCTCGACCTCCTCCGGGTAGACCTTCTCGCCCCCGGTGTTGATGCACTGGGAGCCGCGGCCGCGGACGGTCACCACCCCGTCCGCGTCGACCGTGGGCACGTGCCCGCGCTGGGCGAGGCGGCCGACCGCGCCGACGGCGACGGGTTCGAGGGTGACCTGGTCGACGACCTGGGTCCGCTCGTTGACGTCCAGCCGGAAGTCCTTCTCGGGGCCGGCGTCGTCGGTGGCCCGGCCGTTCGATCCGGACTCGGTGGAACCGAAGTTGGCCGCCCTCCAGGTGCGGGGGGAGGCCGGCGAGCACCAGGTGGACGGTGCCCGCCGGGCCCTCGGCCACGCCTACGGCGGCGGCGCCCAGTTCTTCGCGATGTGGCTGGTGGGCGCCGAACCGCCGGCCGGCTGAGGCCGCCCGCGCATCCCGCGGTCGGTCAGGCGCGCAGGGCGTCCCGTACCCGCGTCGCCAGGGCCACCGGGTCGCCCTTGGGCGTCACCGGGTAGGAGTCCCGCCGCAGGTTCCAGGCGTTCTCCCAGGCGAACCAGTCGATCGCGGCCGGTGCCTGCCCGGTCACCAGCGCGTTCTCCAGCGAGTCCAGATAGGCCGACCAGCGGGGCGCGTAGAAGCCGGAGACGAGGCCCGACCACTCGCGGTTGGCGTAGTCGTGGAGTCCGGCCTCGCTGCCCGCCCGGTGGCCCCAGGTCGTGATCAGCGAGCGGGCGTCGAACTCCAGGACGGCCCGCTCCGCGTCGGAGCGCGCCCACGAGCGGGCGTTCTCCAGCCACGGTCCGAGCAGGAACCGCCGGTCGGTGGCGAGGACGGCGTCGAGGAGCGTCATGGACGCCCGCCACTCCGCCGCCCGCGCCCGGAACGCGGCCAGGTCCTTCGCCTCGTACGCCGCCTTGATCCGGGGCAGCAGCACCCGGCTGCGGTTGGTGAGCGCCTGCCGGGCCGTGTCGACGAGGTCGAAGCGGTACGCGTCGGTGGTCCGCAGTTCCGGCGCCACCTGCAACAGCTCGGTCAGCGCCCGTTCGACGGTCGCCGCGTCGTACCGCATCGACTTCGGCCCCCAGGAGGCCGAGGTGCGCACGGTGAGGCTCGGCCGGGCCGTGAAGAGGCTGTCCTGGGACTCGCTCCAGCCGTTCGACTTCGTGCCGTACGGGCCCTGCCGCAGCCACTCCCACGCCTTGGCGGCGTGCGGGTCGGGGGCGCCGTAGCGGCGGGCCGCGTACCGCGCGAACCAGTCGGCGTGGTCCACCGGCGCGTCCCGCCAGGCTAGTTCGGTGAAGAGGGTGAAGGCCACCGGGTTGGCGGCGGTGGCCTCGGGGAGGAAGGCGATTCCCGTCAGCGCGCTGTCCGGCTTCGTCCGCCACGCCTCGAAGCGGTCGGTCCACACCGAGGTGTTGGCGCCGATCGTCGTGTGGCCGCCGAAGTTGGGAATGGTGCCGTAGGCGTACGGCGTCCCGGACCAGGCGGTCTCCCGGTCCAGGCCGTCGTACCGGTCGGAGAGCCCGTCCACCACGAGCAGCCGGGACTTGTCGACGCCGGCGAGCAGCTCGGCCTTGGGGTTGCGCTGCCAGCCGAGCAGCACCCAGGTCGCGCCCGGCCGGGCCTCGTCGAGGGTTTCGAGGACCTTCGCGGCGGCCTCGCCGACCGGTACGTCCCCGGCGTTGCCGCCCTCGTGGAGGAGGTCCATCTTGTACATCGTGCTGGTGCCGAGCAGCCGCGCCTGGTGCCGGTAGAACGAGGAGGCGACGCGTGCGAAGAGCGGGCCGCGCGGATCGAGCCAGTCCGGCCGCGTGAAGCCGATCCACCGGCCCTGCGGCACCACCCGGCCGGTCGGGTTGCGCTCCGTGAAGCCCGGCGGCACCGTGCCGAAGTACCCCGGGAGGACGGGCGTCATGCCCAGCTCCCGCAGCCGGTCCACGATCCGCTTGCCGAGCGCGGCCCGGCGGGCGATCAGCTGTTCGGTGACGGGGCCGCCGAAGGAGGCCATGTTCTGCATCAGCCACCACGGCTGGTGCGCGGGCCCCGGGATCCACTCGCGCAGTTCGGCCCCCGTGTAGCCGAACTCCTGGAAGGCCGCGTGGTACGCGGCCTCCGCGCCCATCTGGACGAACACCTCGTTGACGCCGTGGAGGGCGAGGAGGTCGATCTGTCGTTCGAAGGCGTCCCAGTCGCGGTACGCCCCGGAGTAGCCGTCGTCCGTGTCGTTGAGGGCGAACCGGTGCGGCACCGACGCCGACCGGGTGATCGTGCCGGCGGGTCCCGGCAGCAGGTCGGGCAGCGCCGAGACGCTGTCCCCGGGTGCGCCGAGGTCCACGCCCACCGTGTAGGAGAGGTACCAGTGCACCCCGCGCAGCAGCACCGCGGGCGTCGTGCCGGTGACGACGATCCGCCCCGCCGAGCCCGACACGGTGAACCGGTCGCCGGAGGCGGCGCGGGGGGTCAGGGCCAGTTCGAACTGGCGCGCGTGCTTCGGCAGCAGCCGTACCAGTGCCGCCCGTGCCGCGCTCACCGAAAACGGCGCAGCGGCCGCCGCCCCCGCCGCCGGGGCCACGGGCGCGGCGGCCGCGGGATCCGCGGCCGCGGGCGTCGCGGCCGGCAGCGCGCTCAGCGCGGTGGCGCACAGGGCGAGGGAACACACCGAGCGGGCGGCCCAGGACCGCGCGCGGGAAATGGGAGGTCTCAAGTTCGGCTCATCCCCTCATCAGGATCGTGCGACGATCATGATCTGACCGTCTGTCATAGGGGAGTCCGCGCGGGGGCCTCGGTCAAGGAAGACACGCCCCCCTCGCCCCGCACCCGACTTCGTACATCTGTCCGTCGAACACGTCCCGACCTGCGGCGGCTTCGGACCGTCCGCCGGGCCGAAGACCACCCGAACTGCTTGGGAGAATGCCGTTACACGCGGCTCGTTCCGGCGTACGCTGGACCTTTCGTGGGGTGATCGCCCCGGCGCCCCGACCGCGCGCCGGGCGTGCGCCCCCTGGGTGGGGGTGGAACGTGGCACGACAGGACGGCAGGGCGGCCCGCCTGGGCTTCGGCCTCTTCGAACGGGAGGCCGCGCTCGACGCCGCGGAGGAGGCGCTCGACCTCCTCACCGGCCTCGCGCAGGAAGCGCCCGCCCCGTCCCCGCCCGCGCCCGTGCCCGCCCCGCGCGACTCCCGCGTCGTTCCCCTCCGCTCCGCCCGCTCGGCCGCCGACGCCCCGCGCCCCGTCGAACCGCCCGCCGCCCAGGGCGGCGTGCTCGTCTACGCGGCGCCCGCCGGACTCGGCAAGACCACCCTCCTCGCCGAGATCCGCCGCCGGGCCGTCGCCCGCGGCTGCACCGTCCTCTCCGCCCGCGGCGGCGACCAGGAGCAGCGGGTCGCCTTCCACGTCGCCCGCCAGCTCCTCCAGCCCCAGCTCGCCCACGCCTCCGACGCCGAACTCCGCGAACGGCTCGGCTCCTGGTACGACATCGTCGGCCCCGCCCTCGGACTGCGCGCCGCCACCGCGGGCTCCCCGCCCGACCCCCAGGGCCTGCGCGACGGCCTCGACTGGATCCTCACCCACCTCGCCGTCCGCCGCGCCCCGCTCGTCGTCGTCCTCGACGACGCCCACTGGGCGGACCCCGAGTCCCTGGGCTGGCTCTCCTCCTTCGCCCCGCGCGCCGACGACCTGCCCATGCTCCTCGTCGTCGCCTACCGGCCCGACGAACTCCCCGAGGAGGGCGCGGAGTTCACCGGGCGCCGGTCCGGCCAGCGCCCGCACGGCCTGGCGCCCCTCACCGCCGACGCCGTCGCCCAGCTGGTCCGGGACCGCATCGGCGCCCATGCCGACGACGCGTTCTGCCGCGACTTCTGGACCGTCACCTCCGGCAACCCGTTCGAGACCGTCGAACTGGCCGCCAAGGTCCGGGACCGGGGCCTCGACCCCACCGCCGACGGCGCCCACGAGCTCCGCGACCTCGCCGCCGCCCTCAAGGGCAGCGGCCTCGTCCACCGCATCGAACGCCTCGGCACCGCCACCATGCGGTTCGCCTGGGCCTGCGCCGTCCTCGGCACCGAAATCTCGCCCTCGCTCGCCGGCGCCCTCGCCGGACTGGGCGACGAGGCGGTCGCCGACTGCGCCGAACGGCTCCGCGAGGCCCGGATCCTCGCCGACATCGGCACCGCCGACGGACCGCTCGAATTCGTCCACCCGCTCGTCGCCGGCACCATCTACCGCGCCATCCCCGACGCGATCCGGGTCGCCTTCCACGGCCAGGCCGCCTGGTGTGTCATCGACGCCGGACTGGGCCCCGCCGCGGCGGCCCGCCACCTCCTGGAGACCCACCCCGAGGGCGACGCCTGGGTCGTCACCCAACTGCGCGCCGCCGCCCGCGAGAACCTCCGCGCGGGCGCCCCCGACGCGGCCCGCCGCCACCTCGCCCGCGCCCTGCGCGAGCCTCCCACCGCCGACGCGCGGGCCGCCGTCCTCTTCGAGCTCAGCTCCGCCTCGCTCCTCACCGAACCCGCCACCACGGTCAACCAACTGCGGGCCGCCCTGGAGGAACCCATCTCCGACGAGGCCCTGCGGCACGGCATCGTCTACCGCCTCTCGCAGGTCCTCGCCCACAGCGACCGCCTCGTCGAGGCATCCGAGCTGCTCGAACGCGAGACCCGGCAGACCACCGACCCGCGCAGCCGCCTCCGCATGCAGGCCGAGCGGTTCATGTGGGACGCGCTCCGCTCCGACGAACCCGAGTCGCCGGCCCGCTCCCGCCGCCTCGCGACCCTCGCCGACCGGCTCACCGGCCGCGACCTCACCGAGCGGTACATCATCGGCCTGCGCGCCTGGGACGCCACCCTGCGCGCCGAACCCGCCGCCGTCGCCCTCCGGCACGCCGAGCGGGCCCTCGAAGGCGGCCTGAGCTGGGCCGACGAGAGCCGCGGCTTCGAGGTCCCGGTCCTCGTCGCCCTCACCCACCTCTACGCCGACCGGCCCGGCCGCGCCGAGGAGCTCTTCGCCGCCGGCACCGCCGAGTTCGAGAAGCAGGGCTGGCGCGGCGCGCACCTCTCCTTCGCCTACACCCTCCTCGGCTACATCCGCTTCCGTCGCGGACGGCTCATGGAGGCCGAGGACTTCGCCCGCGCCGGACTCCGCCTCGCCGAGCGCGTCGGCCCCCGCACCCCCGCCCTCTGGTACGCCACCGGCGTCATGATCGAGGTCCTGCTCGCCCGGGGCCGTACGGAGGAGGCCGAGCGGGTCGCCCGCGACCACGACTTCGGCGAGCCCTTCCCGGCCACCGTCACCATCCCGGACTGCGAGACCGTCCACGCCGAGCTGCTGCTCGCCACCGGCCGCGCCGAGGACGCCGTCGCCGCGCTCGCCGACATCGGCCGCCGTCTGGAGCCGCGCGGCAAGCGCAACCCCTCGTGCAGCCCCTGGCAGCTCCACCTGGCGCTCGCCGAGGCCGCCACCGGCTCCCCGGCCAGGGCGCTCGCCACCGCGGAGAGCGCCCTCGCCCGCGCCCGCCAGTACGGCGCGCCCTCCGCGATCGGCCAGGCGCTCCGGGTGACCGCCGAGGTCACCGACGGCGCCGAGCGGATCAAGCTCCTGGAGGAGTCCGTCGACTGGCTCGACCAGTCCCCGGCCGCGTACGAGCTCGCCCGCTCCCTGGTCGCCCTCGGCGCGGCGCTCCGCAGGACCGAACGCCACGCCGAGGCCGCCGACCACCTGTACCGGGGCCTGGAGACCGCGCAGGACTGCGGAGCCGACGGCCTGGTCGACGAGGCCAGGGCCGAGCTGGCCGCCGCCGGGCTGCGCCCGCGCGCCCTGCACACCGCCGACGGCCACTCGCTCACCGTGCGTGAGCGGGCCGCCGCGCGGGCCAGTGTCCGGGGCCTGGACCCGGCCGCCGCGCTCGGCGTCGACGCCACCACGGCCGCCCGGCTGCTGTCCGCCGTCTACCGCAAGCTGGGCACCGACCGCTCCGGCCTCGCCCACGCCTTCGGCGACACCGGCGAGCCCCGCACGGAGGCGGAGAAGCCCAAGCCGGCGGATCCGGCCGAGTGAGCCGTCCGGCGCCGGGACGGAGGAGCCCGGCGCCGCACCGCGCGCCCGGGCACGTACCATGGCCGTATGTCCTTCCTCCGCCGTCGCAGCGCCACTCCCGCCGGCCCGGACTTCGATGTCCTGGCCATGGATCCGGGGGACTGGCCCGGCAATCTCGGCGCGGGCCTGCTGCCCGCTCCCGACGGTTCCTGCCAGGGCGTCTTCCTGCGCTACGACCTCTTCGGCGGCCGCGGCCCCGCGATGATCATCGGCAACCTCCCCGAGGGCTCCCCGGCCCGGGAGCTCGCCGAGGGCCAGATCCCCTTCGAGGTCGCCCAGCTCCTCGCCGCCCTGGAGAACGACGAGCCGGTCGAGGTGCTCGACACCGAGGACGTCCCCGTCATGCAGGGCGACAACCTCCTCATCGTGCGCCGCCTCAAGCTCTCCGAGAGCCGCATCTCCTGCGTCCAGTTCGACCGCAGCGACAACGTCCTGGTGACGATCGCCAGTTGGGACCGGCCCATCACCGACGACCTGTACGCGCTGCTCAAGCCGCTGCCCGCCGAACTGTTCCAGCAGGGCTGAGCGGGGAGGGCGGGGGCCGATGAGCGCACGCGTCGACGCCTGGATCTGGGCGGTCCGGCTCACCAAGACCCGCTCGCAGGCCGCCGCGGCCTGCCGGGCCGGACACGTCAAGGTCAACGGCGAGCGGGCCAAGCCCGCGCAGGCCGTGAAGCCGGGCGACGAGGTCCGGGTCTACGTGGCGGGCCGCGAGCGGATCGTCGAGGTCAAGGAACTGCTGACCAAGCGGGTCGGCCCGCCGGTCGCCGCCGAGGCGTACGTCGACAACAGCCCGCCCCCGCCGCCGCGCGAGCACGTCGCCCTCGCCGCCGTCCGCGACCGCGGCGCGGGCCGCCCCACCAAGCGCGAACGCCGCGAACTCGACGAGCTGCGCGGCCGGCGCCCCTAGCGACGCGGTGAGGGCCGCCCCCGGAGCGTCCGGGGGCGGCCCTCACGCGTGTCAGGACGGGACGCCCGCGAAGGCGGTGGCGGCGCGGGCCGCCGTGGTGCCGAGGCCGCGCGGCACCGTCCAGTCGGGCGCCGGCGAGGCGCCGCCGGTACGGGCGCGCAGGAGCGGGGAACCGGCGCCCGAGCGGACGTCGCCGGGGCCGTACCGCCGCACGCCGAGGTGCCAGTTCAGGACGGCCGCGAGCCAGTCCTCCAGCTCCCGCAGCCGCGCCTCGAATGCCGCCCGACCTTCGGCGCCGAGCTCGAAGTGGGCGTACATCAAAGGGACTTCATGGCGCTTCAGGTGCTCGTACTGGCGCAGTCGGCCGCGCATCAGCTCGTGAACGAGACGGGCCGCCGTGTCGCGGTCGACGTCGAGGAACTTCTCCACGACGAGCACTCCGTTGTGCAGCTCGCCCTCCACCTCGACCTCCTTCTGGTACGAGAAGAGGTCGTTGATCAGCGCCCCGTAGTCCGCCACCGCACTCTCCAGGGCGCGGACCGTGCCCGAGCGCTGGAGTGCCTCCGGCAGGGCGTCCTTCGCCCGCAACCGGCCCATCAGCAGGGTCAGTTCGGAGCCGAAGGTGCTGCGGCGCATCTCCACGTAGTCGACCGGGTCGGGCACGCGGTGCTGCGCCTGGTTGTGCAGCTCCCACATCCAGCTCTCCAGCATGAGGTCGAGCGCGGTCCACAACTGGCCCCGGGCCTCCGGACCCATGGCACCGGCGGTCCGCGCCCAGACGTCCGCCAGCGCCCGCTCCAGCGGGTTCCCGGCGTACTTCCGGGCGGAGGCGGGGTCGTCCACCGGCAGGCACGCCCTCAGTCGGGCGGTCTGCGCCCGGGCCCCCGCCAGGTCGCGGGTGCGTCCGAAGACCAGCGGGTAGTAGTCGTCGGCGTAGGTGCCCCAGGTCAGCCAGAGGGTGCTGAGTTCCAGTTCCTCCAGGGTGGCGTCGGGGTCGATGCCGGCCGAGCAGAGGGCGAGGTCGAAGCCCTCCATGAGGGGCCGGTCCCAGATGTCGTCGAGCAGCCCCATCTCCTGGGCCCAGTCCTCGGAGCGCCGCTTGGCCTCGCGGTGGTGCGGGCTGAGGGTGAGGGCGTAGGGGAGTTCGAAGTCGGGCAGCGGCAGGTGCCCGACGGGCTGGTGCGGGGTGTGGGTGAGGCTCCGTCGCCGTGCCTGGGCGGGCCGTCCGCCGAGCAGGGTGCGGATGTCGAGGCCGCCGGTGCCGAGCGCGCCGGTGGCGGTGCCGTCGGCCATGCCCTCGTTCATGTACCGGCTGGAGCGCATGTGCCACTCGTGGCCGCCCGACTGCCAGTCCTGGAGTCCCTTGGTGTACGCGCCGATCGCCGCGCACTCCAGCGGTGTGAGCCCCTCCTGGACGGCCAGCGCGGGCACTTCGGTGAGCGCGGTGTTCTCGAACTGCTGGACCCGTGAGGTCAGCAGGTCGTTGACGGCCTCGGCGGCCTCCTGGGTGGAGCAGCCGAGGAAGTGCTCCAGGACGAGCACGCCGTTGCTGTTCTCGCCCTCGTCCTCGACCTCGCGCTGGTACGAGAAGAGGTCGTTGCGCAGGTGGACGGCGTCCGAGAAGGAGTCGCGGAGCACCCGCAGGGGCCGGGAGCGGGCGACCCGGTCCGGGACCTCGGCCCCGGCGGCGTACTCGACGAGACCGGCGGACCAGGGGGCGCCGCCGACCTTGCGCCGCATCTCGATGTATTCGAGGGGGTTGGCGATCCGGCCCTCGTTGATGTTGTCGAGCTCCCAGAGGGATTCGTAGAGGAGGGCCTCGGTGGCCTCGGCGAACCGCTGCCGCCACCCCGCGGACATGGCGGGGACGGTGCGCCGCCACAGGTCGGCGAGGCCCGCCTCTACGGGGTTGGTGGGTTCGGGCATGCCGGTCACCGGGTCGGCCGGCATGAAGGCGGGGAGCCGGTCGAGGTACTCCTTGCCGGCGTCCCGGTCCTGGGTGCGCTTGAAGACCTCCAGGAAGTGATCGTCGAAGAAGAAGACCCAGGTGTACCAGTCGGTGACGAGGTTCAGCGTGTCCTCGTCGCAGTCGGGGTGGGTGTAGGCGCAGAGCAGCGCGTAGTCGTGCGCGTCGAGGTCGGCCGTCTCCCAGACCCCCGAGCCCTCCAGCATGCCCATGGCACGTGCCCAGTCCCGGGTGTGCGTCCGGGCCGCCTCCACATGGGTGTTGAGGCGCGCCGGGTACGGGACGTAGAAATCCGGCATGACGAAGGGCTGAGGCATCTGCGGGCGGGCCTTTCCGGCGGCGGGCGCTGTTCCGGCCCAGCCTTACCCGGGTGCGGGTCGCCGAACCCCCGGTCGGGAGTAGTCATATGAGCACAAGAAATGGGGGCGCCGGAAGGGAACTCCGACGCCACCCCGCCCTTTTCGGCCAGGCGTGCTCAGCCCTGCGAAACCCGCACGTCAGCGGCCTTCACGAAGGCGATCCGATGGCCGAACTGGATCTGGTAGTACTCCTCCTGGCCGCGCACCACCCGATGCCGACTGCTGTCGAACACCGGTGCGTAGTAGTACTCCCCGGGCACCTTGCCGCCCACCACGTACCGCTGCCCCGCGGGCAGCCGGTACGGCAGCGGCGACACCGCCTGCACCGGAACGCCCGCCGGATACGCCGACGCCTCCGGGTAGGCCCGCCCGTACACCGGCACCTCCGCGAGGCCGTCCCGCGGCGTCAGCACCCGCCCGCGCGCGCCCACCGCCGTCGGCGCCGCCTCCGGGTCGTGGAACCACGCCTTCTGCCCCAGGTACCAGATCGCCGTCCAGTCGCCCCGGCGCTCCGCCACCGCGTAGCTCTGCCCCGTCGACGCCCGCGCCCCCGTGTCGTTCACGCCGGTCGTGGAGTCCTGCCCGCCGGGACGCAGCCCGACGTCCTTCACCAGGGGCGCGTCGGCGCTCGGCGCGGTGTGCAGGCGCACGGCGCCGCTGCCGTGCGGCGCGCACGCCTCCCCGGCCCCCGCGCACCCCGTGTACACCGGCCGGTTCTCGCCGTACGCCGGGCGGATCGTCACCACGCCGGCCGCCGGCCCCGCGCTCGGCGTCAGCGGCCTCCCGAGCAGCCGGAAGTAGTGCGCCCAGTCCCAGTAGGGCCCCGGGTCGGTGTGCATGCCCCGGATCGACGAGGCCACCGTGCCCGGCACGTTGTCGTGCCCGATGACGTGCTGTCGGTCGAGCGGGATGTCGTACCGCTTCGCCAGGTACCGCACGAGCCGCGCCGAGGACCGGTACATCGCCTCCGTGTACCAGGAGTCGGGGGCCGTCAGGAAGCCCTCGTGCTCCAGGCCCACCGACTTGGCGTTCACGTACCAGTTCCCGGCGTGCCAGCCGACGTCCTTCAGCGGCAGGTGCTGGGCGACGTGGCCGTCCGAGGAGCGCAGCGAGTACTGCCAGGAGACGTACGTCGGGTCCTGCACCAGCTTCAGGGTGACGTCCCAGGTCGCCTCCGTGTCGTGGACCACGATGTAGTCGATCGACTGCGAGACCGGCCGGTCCGCCTTGTCGTGGTTGCCGTAGTCGCCGTCGCCGAACTCCTCGTACGGCGCCGGGATCCACTCGCAGGCCACCGTCGTCGGGCACTCCACCGGGCCCCGCTCCGGCGCCCGCAGTCCGAGCGCCGCCACCTGGCCCCTCTCCGGCGCCACCCCGGGAACGGCCGGCAGCGCGACCCGCTGCCCGCTGTCCGTGACCCGCGCCTCGCCGGTCCTGAGCACCTCGAAGACGTCGTTCGCGTACGCCGCCGCCGTGGCCGCGTCGTCGGCGCCCGAGTACCGCGCCACCGCCCCGTACCAGTCGCCGGGGTCGGCGCTCGGCGCGAGACCGGCCTCCCGCTGGGCCGCCGCCAGCAGGGCCGCGCCGCCCTCGATGTTCGCCGCCGTCAAGGTCCGCAGCTCCTCCGCCGGGATCCCGGAGAGCGCCGAGGCCCGCTCCAAGGTCCGCAGCCGCGCCGGCAGCTCCTCGGGCGCCGGCAGGGCGGCCTCCGCCCCCGCGCGGGCGGGCCGGGACCCGTCGCCGCGCGCGTCCTCGCCGTCCGCCGAGTGGTGCGGTACCGAGCGGGCCAGCGCGGTCGCCGTGTCGGTCAGGTGCATCGGCCCGTAGCCGCCGGTCACGCTCGGCGCGCCGGCGTGCCCGTCCCAGCGCGACTGCAGGTACGAGACGGCGAGCAGCACGCCCTCCGGCACGCCGTGGCGTGCGGCCGCCACGGCGAACTGGCGTTGCAGCGAGTCCGCCACCGGGGCGTCGGCACCGGCGGGCGGCGCGCCCGACAGGAGGGGGAGGAGCAGGGCGGCGGACCCGGCGAGCGCGAGCGCACGGCCTCGGGACGCGGAACGGAGCAAGGCAGCCTCCAGGGACGGGGGTGACACGGGGGCGTGCGGGAACCGAACCCGTACAGGGGTAGCGGCTCCCGGACCATCCGTCAATCACGCCTCACGTCGGGCGACTTCGCACGTCAGCGCGGCCGTGTGGGCCGACGCGGGCCACTTTCGCGGTGGCGGCCCGCCCACCGGCGGCGCGTCGGTGGTCTCGACCAATGGGTGCGCGGGGTCCCCGTCCCGGACACGGCGAAGCGCCGCACTCCCGGTGTGTCGGCACCGGGTGCGCGGCGCACACCCCCGTCTCGTGGCAGGAACGCTCAGCGCGTCCCCACCGCCGCGCGCACGGCCCGCCGTGCCATGGCGCAGTCGTCGTGCAGCCGCCTCAGCAGCAGCCGCTGTTCCTCCCCGGGGGTCAGCGCCCCCGAGCCCGTCGGGACCGAGCCCGCCGGCGGGGCCTCCTTGATGGTCCGCTGCACCGCCGTCTCGTACGTGCGGATCTCCCGCGTCAGCACCAGCATCAGGTTCACCAGGAACGCGTCCCGCGCCGCCGGGCCCTGCTGCTGCGCCATCTGGCTGATCTGCCGACGCGCCAGCGGCGCGTCACCGAGCACCGTCCAGAGCGTCGCCAGGTCGTAGCCGGGCAGGTACCAGCCGGCGTGCTCCCAGTCGACGAGGACCGGACCGGCGGGGGAGAGGAGGATGTTGGAGAGCAGGGCGTCACCGTGGCAGAACTGCCCCGTGCCCTGGCGGCCGCCGGCGTGCGCCAGCCCGTGCAGCAGCGTCTGCAGGTCGTCACGGTCGCGGTCGGTGAACAGCCCCAGCTCGTGGTGGCGGGCGATCCGCGTGCCGTAGTCCAGCGGCGCGTCGAAGGTCCCGGCCGGCGGCCGCCAGGCGTTCAGCCGGGCGATCGCCCCGAGCGCCGTGCGCACGTCGGCCCGCGGCGGGGCCTCCAACGGGTGGCGCGAGAGGGCCGCGGCCCGCCCGGGCATCCGCTCGATCACCAGGACGCCGTTCTCCGGGTCCGCCGCGATCAGCCGGGGCACCCGCACCGGCGGACGGTGGCGTACGAAGGAACGGTAGGAAGCTATTTCGTGCTGGAACCGCTCGACCCACGCGGGGGAGTGGTCCAGTAAACACTTCGCCACCGCCGTCATGCGCCCGGTGGTCCCGACGATCAGGACGGACCGGCCGCTGCGGCGCAGCACCTGCACCGGGTTGAACTCCGGGCAGATCCGCTGCACCGAGGCGATGACGACCTTCAGCTGCGCCCCCTGCGGACCGGAGAGGTCGATCCGGCCGCTGAGCCGGGCACCGGGTCCGGTGCCGGTCCCGGCCGCCCAGGACCGCGGACGCACGGCCCGCTGCGCGGGGGCGAGGTACGGTCCGGCACCGGCCGGCGCCATGCGGGTCTGCGGCCGGGGCGGGGCGGACACGGAGGACGATGCTGTGTACATGGAGGTGACAGATCCCTTCGTGTGCCGACGAATCGCGTGCGTCGCCCCGCCCGCCCCCGGTCCGCACCCTGGGGAAAATGAGGGCCGGTCGACGGGGCGGGGTGGCGCATACCTACCTGACACCCGCGCGCGGGTGGCGGAACATCGAGCGCACCCTGGCGAACCCTGGCGAATAGTCGCCAGCCCTATGACACCGGGCTACTGTCAACTCAGCCGAGAACCTGGGGGCTTAGACGTGACAGGACAGACCAACACCCGCCTGGCGGACCTCTTCGGCCTCGCCGGCTGGTCCAAGGGCGAACTCGCGAGACTGGTCAACCGGCAGGCGGCGGCCATGGGCCACCCCCAGCTGTCGACCGACACCTCGCGGGTGCGGCGCTGGATCGACAAGGGCGAGACCCCGCGCGATCCCGTACCGCGGGTGCTGGCCGCCCTGTTCACCGAGCGACTCGGTCGTGTCGTGACCATCGAGGACCTCGGGTTCGTACGACGCGGGCGTGCCGGAACACGGCAGGCCGTCAGGAACAAGGACGAGAACCCTGACGGAATGCCCTGGGCTCCCGACCGTACGGCTGCGGTCCTCACCGAATTCACGGGAATGGACCTCATGCTCAACCGACGCGGCCTGATGGGCGCGGGACTCGCGCTCACCGCCGGCTCCGCACTCAACAGCTCCCTGAACGACTGGCTCAGGACCGAGCCCTCCCGCCCCGCCGCGGCCCCCCGCGCCACCGATCCGTACCACGCCGACCCCGCCGGCTTCGACCGCTACGAGGCAGCCCCCATCGGCTCCGAGGAGATCGAGGCGCTGGAGCAGTCGGTCAAGATCTTCCGCGCCTGGGACGCCTCCCGGGGCGGCGGGCTCCAGCGCAAGGCCGTGGTCGGCCAGCTCAACGAGGTCGGCGGCATGCTCGCCTACCGCCACGCCGACCACCTCCAGCGCCGGCTCTGGGACGTCGCCGCCAACCTCGCCGTCCTGGCGGGCTGGATGTCCCACGACGTGGGTCTCGAACCCACCGCACAGCGGTACTTCCTCATCGCCGCCCACGCGGCCCGCGAGAGCGGAGACCGGCCGCGCGCCGGCGAGGCGCTGTCCCGTGCCGCCCGCCAGATGGTCCACCTGGGCCGTCCCGACGACGCCCTCGACCTGATGGAGCTCGCCAAGTCGGGCGCGGGGGAACGGCTGTTGCCGCGCACCCGGGCGATGTTCCACACCATCGAGGCGTGGGCGCAGGCGTCGATGGGCCGGGGGCAGGCGATGCGCCGCACCCTGGGCGAGGCCGAGGACCTCTTCGTCTCGGACCGGAACGAGGAGACGCCGGGCTGGATGCAGAGCTTCGACGAGGCCGACATGCACGGCATGCAGGCCCTCGCCTACCGCACCCTCGCCGAGCACGACCCGGCGGCGGCCGTCCCCGCCCAGCGCCACGCGAAGCTGGCCCTGGACCTGCGGCGCGACGGACACGACCGCTCCAAGCTCTTCGACCGCATCTCGATGGCCTCGGCCTGCTTCATCGCCGACGACCCCGAGCAGGCCGACCGCTACGCCCGACTCGCCCTCATCTCCATGGGCGAGACCTCCTCGCACCGCACCTGGCACCGGCTGCGCGAGATGTACCGGCTCACCGGCCAGTACGCGGGCTACTCGAAGATCGAGGACCTGCGCGCCGAGCTGGAGGTCGAGCTGCCGCGCTCGCCGGAGGCCCCGAGGACGGGCCAGATCTGAGGGCGGGGCGGGGCGCCGCGCGGCGGTAGCCGTCCCTACGGGCACCGGCGACACGGATACGAGGGCACACCGGATCGGGCTCCGGGCTGCCCGCGTACGGCTCGGCGCGCGACGGGTCAGCGGGCCCGGCAGGTCCCGCGGGCACGTACCGTCGGTTCCGTCTGCTCGGTCCGATCCCCCGGTTCCGTCTGTTCGGTCGGTGGGTCTGCTCGGTTCGTCCGTCTGCTCGGTTCGTCAGGTCTCAGGAGCCGACGCGGACGACCATCAGGCAGGCGTCGTCCTCACGGGCCTCCTCGCCGAACTCCTCCAGGACGGACCGGAGGCACTCCTGGGCGTCGCGGGCCTCCGCGAAGCGGGGGGCGAGGGCCAGCAGCCGGGCTAGACCGGCCTCGTCGCCGGCGGATCCGGGGGTCCGGGTCAGCCCGTCGGTGTGGAGCACGAGCACGTCGCCGGGGCGGAGCCGGGTCTCGGTCTCCTCGTACGCGATCCTCGGCGTCGCCCCCAGGAGGATGCCCTCCGGGCGGCGGAGCGGACGGGCCGTCCCGGCGCGGAACAGCAGCGGGGCGGGGTGTCCGGCCTGGGCCCACACGAGGGTCTGGGCCACCGGGTCGTAGCGGCAGCACAGGGCGCTGCCGAGGGCGGGCTGGCCCGAGCTGTCCAGGAGCTGGTTCAGGTGGCCCATCAGGGCGCCGGGCCGGATGCCGGCCACGGCCATGCCGCGCAGCGCGCCGAGCAGCATGGCCATCGAGGAGGTGGCCGCCACACCGTGGCCGGTGAGGTCGCCGACAGTGAGGAGGGCGTCGCCCGAGGGGAGGGTCAGCGCGTCGTACCAGTCGCCGCCGATCAGGTCGGTGGAGGCGGCCGGCAGGTAGTGCCCGGCGACGTCGAGGGGGGCGGGGCCGTCGTGGGCGAAGCGGAGCGAGCCGCGCCAGGCGGGGAGGACCGCCTCCTGGAGTTCCACCGCGACCCGCCGCTCGGTGCGCTCGACGTGGCGGCTGTGCTCCAGGCTGTCCCGGCTCTGCCGGACGACCCGCTCGCTGCGCCGCAGCTCGCTGACGTCCCTGAGAACGGCCCACATGGAGGCCGTGCAGCCGTCGGCGTCGAGGACCGGCTCGCCGGTCATGTGCACGGTGCGGACGGCGGCGTCGGTGCGGACGATGCGGAACTCGCCGTCGATCGGCTTCCCGTCGATCAGGCAGTCCGTCACCATGGCCTGGAGGAGCGGCTGGTCCTCGGGGAGCACCATCGTCGGCATCTCGTCCAGCGACATCGGGCCCCGCTCGCGCGCGCGTCCGAAGATCTGGAACAGTTCGTCGGACCAGCTCACCTCGTCGGTGAGCAGGTTCCACTCGGCGCTGCCGACGCGGGTGAGGAGCGAGCCGGTGGAGACCGGGGCCTCGCCGTAGGCCGCGCCGGCGTCGCTCGTGAACGAGCCGTCGAAGACGGAGGCGTCGTCCTCGGGCGGCAGGTCGGCCGGGTCCGCCGTCGGCGGCGTCACCGCCGGTGCGCCATCGCGCAACTGTCCGAACTGTGCGCTGAGCTCGTCGAGTTGCAGCACGGCCAGGTCGCAGAGCGCGCGCTGCCAGCGGAGCTGGGGGTCGTCGTCGTGAGCGGCGGTGTCCCGGCGGACTGCGTCGACCTCGCCGCGCAGACGACTCGTCTGCGAGATCAGCGCGTCCACCGCACCCGGCTCGGGAGGCTGGGCGGGACGATCCGCGAAGAGTGGGGACGGCATGTCGTACTCCGATACAGGCGCGGCGCGGCCCGAATGGGAACAGGGCCAGAGATGACTGTGGCACAGGGTGCGAGAGCCCGTAAGGGGTTTGGCAACACTCGATCCGGTGGTGCTTCTGGCATATGTCAAAGGCCCGGCCGTGGGCGGAGCCGACACCAGGGGTTACGGTGCACGTGTGGTGAGCGACGAGGCGAACGGTACGGCGGGCGCGGTGGGTACGGACACGGGGGAGGCGGCGGTGACTTCGGGCACGGCGGTGCTGCTCGCGGCGGCGCCGGCGGGGCGCGGCCGCACCATGGACGCGGCGTCCGTGCTGCCCGCGCTCGCGGCGGTGCCGCCCGGCGTCCTCACCGGCACGGCGACCGCGACGCTCGTCGAACTCGCCGACCCCATCGACCCGCAGACCGTCCTCACCCGGCTCCGCGCCGCCGCGCAGAGCCCCGGCCCGCTGGTCGTCTACCTCGCGGGCCAGCTCCATCTGGACCGCCGCCAGCAGCTGCCCCACCTCGCGTTGGCGCGCAGCACGACGGCGGCCCTCCGCTACACGGCGTTCCCGTGGCACTGGCTCGCGGAGGCGGCCGCGTCGGGACCCACCACGGTCGTGGCGGACCTCGTGGCCGACCCGGAGGCCTGGGCCCGCCTCGGCACCGGCCCGGACCTGCTGCGACTGAGCCCGTCCCCGACGCTGTACGCCCGCGTCACCCCGCCGCCGCGCAGGGGCGAACGCACCACCCCCGACTACCTCCGCGCCTGGGCCGACCAGTGGCGCGCCGGCACCCGCGCCCCCTTCTCCGCCCTGCACGCGGAGTCGGCCGCCCGCACCATGTCACCGCGGTCCCTGTTCCTGCCGCCCGCGCCCCCGGCGGGGGAGTGGGGCCCCGGGGCGGGAACCGCGGCGCCCATGACCGCTCCGACGCCCCTTCCGGCGGCGACCCCGGACCCGGCGCCCGTACCGGCTCCCGTACGCGCGCCCGCGCCCGTACTCGAAGCCGCGCCCGGACCCGCGCCCGTACCCGAAACCGGGCTCGCGCTCGAAACCGGGCCCGCACCCGCACCGGCGCGCATCCCCGCCGCCGCCCCCGAGCCCGTACACGCCGCTGTAGCCGTGCCCGAATCCGTAGCCACAGCCTCAGCCGCGCCCGGCCCCGTACCCGACCCCGCAGCTGCGCCCGTCCATGCACCCGACCCCTCGGCCGGGCGTGTGCCGGGGGGCGTCCCCGTGGCGGAGGGCGTGTCGGGTCGAATGGGCGGGGGGACGGCTGCACCCGCCTCCGCTCCGGAACCGGTTCGGGTCCCGGTTCCGGAGGCCGTTCCCGCCCCGGCGGGGCCGACGGCCCCGGCCCGGATTCCGCCCCTCCCTGCCGGGTACAGGGCGGCGCCGCCCGTGCCGGATCCCCCCGTGGCCGAGGCCCCGGCTGTGTCCGGCCCCCCGTCGGAGGCCCGGCCTGCGGACGGGACCGGAGCCACGCCGTCGGCCGCGGCCCCGGACGGCCCTGCGGATGTCGAGCCCGAGCCCGGACCGGTGGGCGAGGAGGCGGTCCCCGAGGCGGGGCCCACGGCAGGGGCGGAGGGCGAGTCCGCGCACGGGGACGTGGGTACGCCCGGCCCGGAGGCGGAGAGAGAGCTCGCGTCCGCGTCCCCGTCCCGGGGCGGAGACGACGGCGGGTCCGTCCCGGTGGATCCGGTGATGCCGGCGGGGGTCGTATCCGCGCGCGGGGGCGGCAGTACGGCGGTCCCGGCGGCTGAGAGGGTGGTCGCGTCCGCGCCCCCGTCCCTGGGCGGGGACGGCGCCGACGGCGGGTCTGCCCCAGTGAATCCGGCGGCGCCGGCGGAGGACGCACCCGCGCCCGGGGCTGACAGTACGGCCGACCCGGCGGCGAAGAGGCAGGTCGCGTCCGACTCCCCGTCACGGGACGGGGACGGCGCCGACGGCGGGTCCGTCCCGGCGGGTCCCGTCGCGCCGGCGGTGGATGCATCCGCGCCCGGGCGTGACGGCACGGCCGACCCGGCGGCGGTGAGGCAGGTCGCGTCCGCGTCCCCGTCCCGGGACCGGGGCGGCGCCGACGGCGGGTTCGCCCCGGTGGATCCGGTCGCGCCGGCGGGGGGCGCATCCGCGCCCAAGATCGCGGGCGCGGCCGCCCCCACGCCCGGGACGGGTGCCGAGCCCGGCGCGGACGAGCGCCGCGCACCCGTGCCGTCGGTCGCCGGCGAGGGCGAAGAGGGCCCGGGGACCATGAAGTTGGTGCCGTCCGGCGGGCGCGGGACGGGGCGCGGCATCCCGCCGATGCCCTCGGTCCCTCCCACCGTGCCTGCCGGGGCCGTCGACCCGCGGCGCGCCGGGTACGGGCAGAGCGCGTCGGCGGAGCCGGCTCCGCACGATCCGCATCCCGCGATCCTGTCCGCCGCGATGGCCGGGCGGCACGCCGAGGCCGCGGAGATGGCGGCCGCGTGGGAACGGGACGCCCTGCGGCGGTTCGGGCCCCGGTCGGCCGAGGCGGTGCACTGGATGGAGGTCCGGGCGGACCTCGCCCGACTGGCGGGCGAGCCGGCCCGGAGCTGCGAGCTGTGGCTCGCCGTCGCCGAGGCGCGCCTCGGGCTGCGCCAGCAGCCGGACGACCGGGACGTCGAGGGCGCGGTGGACCGGGCGCACCATCAGTGGGAGCAGATCACCGAGCCCGCCCGGGCCCGGGCCCTCGGCCCCACGCTCTTGGCGCTCCGCCGCCGCGTTCCCGGCCGCCGTCCCGGTGCGCTGGAGGCGCTCCGCCGTCGGATGCACGCCCGCTGACGCCTCCACGCACCGGCTCGGGGGAGTCGCGGTGCCGCGCGGACGAGCGGGAGGCCGACGGCGGGGACGGCCGGTTCGCAGGACCGGTCGCCCCGTGGCGGAGGGCAGACGGAAGGCGCCCGGGTCCACCACCCGGCTTCCCGGGCCGAGGAGCGGGTCCGCCGGACGGGCCGCCGCCGCCCCGACCCTGCGGGACGCGGACGTCCTCGCGGGGCCACTCGACGACCCCGCGACGACCCGCGACGGCGGAGGCGCGGCGGCCGACCCGAACCTGCCCGCCCGCCGCCTCCCCGACCCGCTCGACCTGGCCGGTGTGCCCGGCCCCCGCCCCGAAGTCCTCGACCCTGCAGGAGGGTTCCTCGTGACGTCTCTCGCCCGTGCCCAGCGGTCGCTCGCCGATCCGTCCGTGCGTCACCCGCTGTGGCCGCCGCTGACCGCCGGATGCCCGGTGACGTCGACCGACGAGGTCGCCTACCCGCTGGAGGTGGAGTACGACTACGACGCCGTCCCGGCGGACCTGTTCACCCGGCCCGTCGCGCACGGCCTCGAACGGTGGGCGCCCCTGCTGCCGCCGCTGGCCGCGCCGGGGTTGGGGGAGGGGAACACGCCGCTGGTGGAGCTCGCCGACGGGGTGTGGGTGAAGGACGAGTCGCGCAACCCGACGTGGAGCCACAAGGACCGGCTGAACCGGGTGGCGGTCAGTGCCGCGGTGGCCTCGGGCGCGCGGGGGATCGTCGTGTCCTCGTCGGGCAATCATGGTGCGGCGGCCGCCGCGTACGCGGCTCGTGCGGGGCTGCCGTGCGCCGTGTTCACCTCGCCGGACGCGCCGCCCGCCGTCGCCTCCCACCTGCGGGCCTATGGCGCGACCGTGCTGACCGTCCCGTACGCCTCCGTACGGCCCCTGATGCGGAGGATCGTCGACGAACTGGGTTTCCAGTCGGTCAGCAGCGTCACGGACTCCGCACACACCGGGCACCCGTTCGGCCCGGAGGGGTACAAGACCCTCGCGTACGAGATCGCGCTCGCGCTCGGGCGGGCCCCCGCCGCCGTCCATGTGCCCACCGGATACGGCGAGTTGCTGTTCGGTGTGGCCAAGGGGTTCCAGGAGCTGGCCCGGCTGGGGGTGACGGACGCGGTGCCCCGGATGTACGGCGTCGAGCCGGCCGCCGCGGGCGCCCTCACCGAGGCGCTGCGGTCCGGACGGCCGGCCGCCCGCGTCCCCGTCGGGCCGACCGCCGCCTACGCCATCGACTGCGAGGTGAACAGCTACCGCGGGGTCCTCGCGATCCGGCGCACCGGCGGTGCCGCCCGCACTGTGACGGATCCTCAGCTCGTCTCCGCTCAAGAGGAGTTGGCGGCGCAGGGCATCTGGTGCGAGGTGTCGGCCGCCGCCGGCCTCGCCGGCCTGCGCACGCACGGTCCTGACCCGGCGCACGAGGAAGGGCCCGTCGTCTGCGTGGTCACCTCCAGCGGCTACAAGGACGTGACGACGGGACGGGCGGCGGTCGCGCCGATGGACGCCGACTGGGAGGCCGTACGGGCCCTCCTGGAGGCCTGAGCGCCGCCCGGCGGCGCCGGGCCCCGGGGCGCCTCGGTACGCTGACCGCGCCGTGCCACCCCGCGGGTCAGAAGCGGAGCCACTTGTCGCGGGCCCAGTGCCACACCGAATCCCAGCGGTCCTCCGTGAGGCCGCCCGTACCGGCGCACGACCAGAAGACGACGGCGTCGTCGGGGCCGACGAGGTAGAAGTCGCCCTCGTCCTCGCACAGGACGATCAGCTCGCGCGGGACGCCCTGGTCCCAGGCGATCGTCATGAGGTCCGGCAGGTAGGTGTACCCGCCCTCGTCCGTGACGGTGACGGGCTCCAGGCGCCCGCGCTCGACATCGCCGACGTGGAGCAGGAACTCCCGCAGCCCGGCGGGCAGCCGGATGTCGTACTCCTCTTCGATCCGCGCGAGGTGCCGCTCGTCGGGCAGCTGTACGGGAGCCTCCTCCGGCCAGCGGGTGTCCCGGATGTACTGGATGACGTCCTTCACGAATCCCCTCACGCCTGCCTGCCGCCTCGAACCCGCCACCGCGGATCCCGGTGATCATTCCGGGGCGGACGACCACACGCAACCGCAGGCGGCCGGGCCGCGCCTCCACGACGGCGCCCCGAAGCCGGTGCGGCGGGGCCGTCCGGTCCTCTGCGCGGAACCGCAGGCGGGCCGGTTCGCGTCCCCGCGGAGGCGCCCCGAAGCCGGTGCGGCGGGCCATCGCGTCCTCCGGGCTGCGATGATCGGACGCATGACCGTCTCACCGCCCCGACGCCCGGCCGCCGTGCTCCGCACCGAGCGGCTGGAGCTGCGGCCCGTGCGGAGCGCGGACGTCCCCGTGGTGACCCGGCTCTGGACCGATCCGGAGGTGCGGCGCCACCTCGGCGGGCCGGTCATCGACTCCGTCGTCCGGATCCGGCAGCGGCGGATCGTCGGCGCGCCCGGCTGCCACGTCGTCGCACGGGCCGGGGACGGCGCCCTGCTCGGCCTCGTCACCGTGGAGCCGTCAGGACACGGCGGCGAGACCGAGGTGTCGTACCAGTTCCTGCCCGAGCACTGGGGGAGCGGTTACGCCCGCGAGGCGGTGGCCGCGGTCGTCGCCCGGGTCCTGGAGACCGCGCCGAGCGTCGTCGCCGTCACCCAGGAGGAGAACCACCGCTCCCGCCGCCTCCTGGAGGCCGTCGGCCTGGAACACGCCGACTCCTTCGTGGAGTGGGACGCCCACCAGGTCCTCTACCGCCGCCGCGCCTGAGCGGCGCGGCCGGGAGACGTCCCTCAGGGCCCGCCGCCGTCCGCCAGGCGGGTCACGGCTCGTTCCAGGCGGGCGGCGCGGGTCCTCGCCGTCCGCGCCTGCCACAGACCGAGGATGATCAGATAGCGGTCCGTCTTCCCCAGCGCCTCGAAGGCGAGGGCCGCCTCCGGGCGGGCGGCGAGGGCGGCCGCCAGGTCGTCGGGGACCGTCGCGTCCTTCTGGGAGGGGTACGCCGCCTCCCACCGGCCGTCCGCCCGTGCGGCCCGCACCTCCGCCAGGCCCGGCTCGCGCATCCGGCCCGCGGCGAGCAACTGCTCGACCCGGCGGACGTTGACCTGGGACCAGAGGCTGCGGGGCCGGCGCGGGGTGATCTTCTGGAGGTACGAGCGCTCGTCGCGGGCCTTGCGCTTGCCGGTGATCCAGCCGTACGCGAGCGTGGCGTCCAGGATCTCGTCGGCCGTGGGCGAGGGGAGCCCGCCGCCCCCTCGGCCCAGCAGCAGCCAGATGCCGGCCGTGTCGCCGTGGTGCGCGGCCAGCCACTCCTCCAGCTCGCCGCCGCCGTCGAAGGCGAGGACCCGGAGTCCCTCGTCCGTGCCGACCGATTCCACGGGCGTCCGCCTTTCCTCGCGTCGCGCCCACGATATCGACGCGGGGCGGGTGTCGTCGCGCGTGCGGCACGGCGGGACCCCCGCGCGGCCCGCGGAGCGTCGCTCGGCGACACCCGCGTGGGAGGCTTCCGCCGCGGGCACGGGATCATCGACCTGACCGACCGTGCCCCCGACGCCCCATGCCTAGGAGCCGTGAGACCCGATGTCCTTCCTGGTGATCGGCGAGTGCGTCGCCGACGTCGTCCGTGAGCCCGGCGCCGCCGACGTCGTCCACCCGGGCGGCAGCCCCGCCAACGTCGCCTACGGCCTCGCCCGGCTCGGCCGGGCCACCACCCTCCTCACCCAGCTCGCCGACGATTCCGCCGGGCGGCTCATCGCCGGACACCTCACGGGCGCGGGGGTGCGGCTCGCCCTCGGCGGTGCCCCCGCCCGCACCCCGTCGGCCGTCGTCTCGCTCGACGGAAGCGGCCGGGCGACGTACGCCTTCGACATCGCCTGGACCCTGAGCGCCGAAGAGCCGCCGGCGACCCCGGAGCCGGTGCGGCACGTGCACCTGGGCTCCATCGCGGCCGTCACCGACCCCGGCGCCGCCACCGTGCTCGCGCTGACGGAACGGCTGCGGGCCACCGCCACCGTCAGCTACGACCCGAACGTGCGGCCCGCACTCATGGGGGAGCGCGCGGCGGCCGCGGCCCGGGTCGAGCGGTGCGTCGCCCTCGCCGACGTGGTGAAGGCGAGCGACGAGGACCTGGCGTGGCTCCACCCGGGAGAACCGCCCGAGGCGGTCGCCGCGCGCTGGCTGGCGCTCGGGCCCTCCGTCGTCCTCGTCACCCGGGGAGGGGAAGGGGCGCTGGCCGTGACCCGGCGGCACACGGTGACCGCCGGGGCGACGCCGGTCTCCGTCGTCGACACCGTCGGCGCGGGCGACTCCTTCATGTCGGCCCTCCTCGACGCCCTCGCCGACCGCGACCGGGCCGCGCTCGCCGCGCTCGGCGCCGGCGACCTCGCCGGACTGCTGGCCCGGGCGGCCGCCGCGGCGGCCGTCACCGTCTCCCGGGCCGGCGCCCGGCCACCGGACCGGGCGGAGCTGGACGCGGCACTCACCGGCCGGTGAGGGGGGCGCGGGCCCGAGGCGGCGGCCCCGGTCGCGGTCAGGTGCGGGCGTGGCTCGTGATGTCCTCCGCGAACCGTTCGACAAGCTCCGGCGTCACCGTCGGGCGGGCGGCGGCGATCGCCGCCAGGTAGTCGGTCGTGCGCGCGCCCGGCGCTCCGGCGTCAACGCCCCGGGCGCCGGTGGCGACGAGGTCCCGCTCGAAGGACGCCTGCGCCGCCACCCGGGCCGCGTGCTCGATGTCCGCCGGGGTGAACAGGTCGCTGGCGAGGACCAGTTCGTCGATGTCCACCTCCGGGCGGCCGTCCGCGTAGCGGGACCAGATCGCCGCCCGGGCCCCCTTGTCCGGCGTGCCGATCGGGATCAGGTAGTCGAAGCGGCCGGGCCGCAGGAACGCGGGGTCGAGGGAGCGCACCGAGTTGGTCGCGCACACCAGGAGCCGCTCGTCGCCCTCCCGGAAGCCCGGGATCAGCTTGAGGAGTTCGTTGGTGACCCCGTGCAGCCCGCCCGGCTGGGCCGGCTCGGAGCGGACCGGGGCGATCTCCTCGACCTCGTCGATGAAGACGAGCACCCGGTCGAGCTCCGCGATCCGCGCGAAGGCGGTGCGCAGCGCCGCCGCGAGGTTGCCGCCGTCAGCGAGCCGCGACGGCAGGATCTCCACGAACGGCCAGCCGAGCCGCGAGGCCACCGCGCGGGCGAAGGTCGTCTTGCCGGTGCCCGGCGGGCCGAACAGGCAGATCGCCCGGGGCGGCCGGACCCCGTGCAGGGCCGCCCGCTCCGGCTCGGCGAGCGGCAGCACGACCCGCCGCTCGATGAGGTCCTTCTCCCGCTCCATGCCGGCGACCTTCGCCCACAGGTCGCCCGGCAGGAGCCGGCCGCCGAGGTCGTCGAGCAGCCCGGCGGCGGGCCCGTGCAGCGGCTCGGTCTTCTCGAAGTACGCGACCGCGGGCCGGCGCGTGTACCCGGCGTTGAGGAGCCCCTCGCCGAGCAGTTCCTCCTCGGGGAGGACGTACGCGATCCTCCCCACCCGGGCGGCGACCAGCTTCCGCTCCAGCTCCACCAGGAGGGCGCTGGCAAGTCCCCGGCCGCGCCAGCCGTCGGCGATCGCCACCCTCATCACCCAGGCGCGCTCGCCGGAGACGCAGGCGAGCGCCGCGCCGATGGGCACGCCCTGGTGGACGGCGACGACGGCCGGCTGCCGGGAGGTGAGCGCGCCGATGCACTCGGCGAGCGAGAAGACGGACTCCTGTCCCAGTTCGGCCGTGGTGTCGATCAGGTGGACGACGGCGGCGAGATCGTTCTCGCGGTAGTCGTGGATGTGCCAGTTCACCGGTGGTACCGCCCCTCGTGTGCTCGTTGCGGCGAGGCTAGGCGGGGGCGGTGGGGCGGGGCCTGCGCCATCCTGCACAAGGAGCGGCGCGGAAACGCGCCGCTTCGTCACTGGGCGCAGCGGCGCGGACACGCGTACGGCGGCGCTCCCGGGGGAACGCCGCCGTGGGACGGGGAAGTGCGTGCCTCACTTCCTGCGCTTGCTCATCAGGAGTCCGCCCGCGGTGAGGGCGAACAGGCAGACGCACGCGCCGGCGATGACGTTGTTCAGGATCATGCCGGTGTCGGGGCTCCGGGTGACGACCCACGGGGCGACGATCGTCCAGGCGCCGAGCAGCAGGACCACGAAGTTGAGGTCCTGGGAACGCTCGGGTGCCATCGACGCGCACAGGCCGAGGACCGCGAGCGCGATGCCGACGACCAGGTTGGTGATGGCCAGCTCCGGCCTGGATGCCGCGAAGTGGACCGTGTAGGCGGAGATCGCGATCCAGACGCCGGCGAGGATGACGAGTTCCTCGACGGCCGCGACTCCCCTGGTCTGCATGATCTGTGCGTAGCGCGCGCGCATCTCCGTCGCGTCGGGGTGTCCCGCGATGTCACCGTGTCGGTGAGAGACGTCGGCCATGTGACTCGCCTCCTTGCTGTGGCGTGTGCGTGTCGGACCGCGCTCGCGGCACGAATGCCGCAGTCCCATTGTGCGCTTATATGTTCCTTATGTGAAGCCGGGGCGAGAGGGTCGGACCGGTGCGGCGTACGCTGGGAGAGGACTCGGGGCACCCGCTCACCGCCGGGAGGCGGAGACGATGACCGGCATCACGCGAAGAAGTTTCGACCAGGCGGACGAGACCCGTCCCTTCGAGGGCGACAAGGGCAGGCTCGATCTGCTCACCACCGAGAGCGGCTCCGTCGGACGGGCCGTGTTCGAGCCCGGCTGGCGGTGGTCCGAGCACGTGAAACCCATCGCCGGCACGGACAGCTGCCAGGCGGCACACGTCGGCTACGTGGTCAGCGGACGGATCCACGTCGTCATGGACGACGGCGAGGAGGACGAGTTCGGCCCCGGCGACTTCATGGAGGTCACTCCCGGCCACGACGCCTGGGTCGTCGGCGACGAAGCCTGCGTGGCGCTGGACTGGAACGGCTTCGCCGACTACGCCAAGGCCTCCTGACCCCCCTCTTCCCGCGCCCCGGCACCTCCTCGTCAGGGCTCTCCGGAGGGGGCGGACCACGGAACGGCGGGGACGGCCGCGACGGCGGCCGCCCCCGCCGTTCCGTCGGTCGCCGCCCGCGCCGGAGGAGGCCGCCGCCGCTTCGAGCGGCGGTCGTCAGCCCGGACGGGTGGCCGGGGAGTCCAGGGCCTCGTCCAGGGTCGTCGCCGCCATGATCAGCGAAAGGTGGGTGAAGGCCTGCGGGAAGTTGCCGAGTTGCTCACCGCTCGGCCCGATCTCCTCGGCGAACAGACCGGCGTGGTTGGCGTACGTGAGCATCTTCTCGAAGGCGAACCGCGCCTGCCGCACCCGTCCGGCCCGCGCCAGCGCGTCGACGTACAGGAAGGTGCAGAGGCTGAACGTGCCCTCGGCGCCCCGCAGTCCGTCCGGGGCGGCGCCGGGGTCGTAGCGATGGACCAGGTTGTCCCGGACGAGGCCGCTCTCGATCGCGTCCAGGGTGCTCAGCCACCGCGGGTCCGTCGGATTCAGCAGCCCGGTCCGGGGCACCAGCAGCAGCGAGGCGTCCAGCACGTCCCCGCCGAAGTACTGGGTGAGCGCCCGGCGTCGCTCGCTCCAGCCGCGCCGCATCACCTGCGCGAAGATCTCGTCCCGCGCCGCCCGCCAGGTGTCCAGGGCCGCGGGCCGGCCGAACTCCTCCGCGAGCCGCAGCCCCCGGTCGAAGGCCACCCACGACATCACCCGGCTGAAGGTGAAGTCGCGGCGCCCGCCCCGCGTCTCCCAGATGCCCTCGTCGGGCGCGTCCCAGGCGTCGGCGAGCCAGTCGAGCATCCCCGACACCGCCCGCCACCCCTCGTACGTCGGCAGGATGTCCTGCCCGCCGCCCTGCGCCAGCGCGTACATCGCCTCGCCGAAGATGTCGAGCTGCAGCTGGTCCGCCGCCGCGTTCCCCACCCGCACCGGAGCCGAACCCCGGTACCCCTCGAACTCCGACAGCACCTCCTCGGGCAGCGAGGGGTCCCCGTCCACCCGGTACATGATCTGCAGCGGCCGCCCGCCGGCCGGGCCCTCCGACCGCTCGGCGACCCGCGCCGTCAGCCACTCCGTGAACGCCGCCGCCTCCTCCGCGAACCCCAGGTCCAGCAGGGCCCGCACGGCCAGCGAGCCGTCCCGCACCCAGGTGTAGCGGTAGTCCCAGTTCCGCTCGCCGCCCACCTGCTCCGGCAGCCCCAGCGTCGGCGCCGCGATGGGCGCGCCCGACGGCAGGTACGTCAGCAGCTTCAGCGTGATCGCCGAGCGGTGCACCATGTCGGGCCAGCGCCCCCGGTACCGCGCGGTGCGCACCCACCGCTGCCAGAAGTCCACCGCGTCCCACAGCGCGGCCTCCGCCTCCCGGGGGTCCGGCAGCGACGGCGGCGCGGCCTCGGGACCGTCCACGGTGAAGGACGCCCCGGCCAGCTGTCCCTCGGACAGCTCCAGACGGCCGCGCACGTCGTACGGCCCGTCCGGCTCCAGCGGCACGTTCGTCTGGAGGAAACCCGCCATCGCCGCCGAGCGGAAGGTCGCCGTGCGGCCGTCGATCCGGACGTCGTGCGGGGTCCTCCCGAAGCCGAACCGGGGCCGGCACTCCAGGGTGAACGCGATGCTGCCCCGGGTGCACCGCATCGCCCGCATCAGGGTGTGTCGGGAGGTCGGCCGCCCCGTCCGGTCCGGCGGCATCCAGTCCATCAACTCGCCCACCCCGTCGGGGGACATGAACCGGGTCACCAGGATCGCCGTGTCCGGATAGTAGAGCTGCTTGACCGTCACGTCCGGCCCGTCCACCGAGAGGCGGAAGTAGCCGCCCCGGTCGTGGTCCAGGAGCGCCGAGAACACCCCCGGGGAGTCGAACCGGGGCGCCGCGAACCAGTCCACGACGCCCTCGTCCGAGATGAGCGCGGCGGTCTGCAGATCCCCCACCAGGCCGTGCTCGGCGATGAGCGGATAGCGCTTCATCCCTCCACTATCCGCGATGGTGCCCCGGCGCGCGCCCGAGACGGGATGCCGCCGCCTGTCGGCGGGAGCATCATGGACGGTGAACGGAATCGGAACGGCTTCCCCACGCGGTACGGACCCCGGCTCCGACTTCCACGCAGGTACCGGCTCCGACCTGGACGCAGGGACCGGCTCCGGCAGCGGCGCAGGCACCGGCCCCGACACCGGAGCACGCACCGGGCCGCCGCCGTCCTCCCCTCCCGCTGATATCCCCGTGACCCGGCGCGCCCGGCCGGGCAGAATGCCGCCATGATCCAGGACGACCGCCGCACCCCCGTGCCCACCGCCGGCGCCGACGAGCGCGCCACGCTGACGGCCATGCTCCAGTTCCAGCGGGACACCCTCGCGCTCAAGTGCGCCGGGCTCACCCCGGAGCAGCTGAAGGAGCGCGCCGTGCCGCCCTCCGGGCTCTCCCTCCTCGGCCTCGTCCGGCACGCCGCCGAGGTCGAGCGCGGCTGGTTCCGCAACGTCCTCGCGGGGGAGGACAGCCGCAGTCCCTGGACGCCGCCGGGCTCGACCGAGTGGGCCGACTTCGACGTCGAGCACGCCGACGCGGAGGCGGACTTCGCCGTCTGGCGCGCCGAGTGCGCCCGCTCCCGCGCGATCGTCGAGGCGGCGGACTCCCTCGACGCCACCGGACGGCGCGGGGAGGAGACGTACTCGGTCCGCTACGTCCTCGCCCACATGATCGAGGAGTACGCCCGCCACAACGGTCACGCGGACCTGCTGCGCGAGCGCATCGACGGCACGACGGGGGAGTGACACCCTCGTGACGGAAAGCCGCCACCCGGACGTCGCCGAGGCGATCGAGCGCGAGCTCCGCCTCCACGACCCCGTCGTCCGCCTCTCCCGGCCGCTCGCCGAGGCCCTGTTCGACCCCGGGTTCACCGAGGTCGGTGCCTCCGGGCGGCGCTGGACGTACGCGGAGATGCTCGCCGCCCTGCCCGCGCTCCACGGCGGCGAGGACGGACCGCCCATCGTCGCCGAGGCGTTCGCCGGCACGGTGCTCGCCCCCGGCGTCGTCCACCTTACCTACGAGACCGTCATCGGCGGCCGCCGCGCCCGCCGTTCCTCCCTCTGGCGCCGCGACACCGCCGGCACCCTCCGCCTCTACTACCACCAGGGCACCCCGGTCCCGGACGGCCCGGCTCAGCCGTAGGCGTCCGTCACGCAGTCCGCCGCGCAGCCGCGCTCGCGGAAGCTCCGGCGCAGGGCCGCCGCCGCGTGCCGCCGCTCGACGAGCTCGTGCCCGTACCGCTCGCGCACGAGCCGTTCGACGGCCTCGACGGTGACGATCGCGGGCTCGCCCTCGCCGGCGGCCCGCCGGGCGGCGGCGATGGCCGCGTCAGCGGCGCGCGTCAGGTCCCGGACGTACGCCCGGTGGGCCATCACGGCCGCCCGCCGCGCGGCGAACGGGCGGGTGGCGCGTCCCTTCGCCACCAGTCCGGCCACGATGAGGCCGAGCCCTCCGCCGCCCACGATCAGCCCGGCCACGACGCTGCCGACGCTCCACTGCACGATCCGTCGCCCCCTCCTCGTCCGCAGGGGATCCTACGGCCGGGGGTCAGGCCTGCACGAGGTCGCCGTGCCGGTGGACCACCCGCCACTCGCCGTCCTCGCGGCGGTACGTCTGGGTGGCGCGGAGCGTGTAGACGCGGGCCTCGCCGTCCACCGACGCGGCGATGTGCTCGAAGCACGCCGTGTAGGCCATGTCGCCGACGACGTCGTGCCCGATCACCTCGATGCGGTAGTCGACGCAGTCGGAGAAACGCCGGGCGAGCGCCGTGAAGAGGGTGTCCACGTCCTCCTGGCCGACGGCGTTGTACCAGGCCCCCAGGACGCTCACCGGCTCGCGGCGCGACCAGAGCGCCCGGCGCGGCGCCGGGTCCCCGTCGTGCAGGGCCCGCTCGGCGGCCTGGAGATCGGTCCTCACCCAGGTGAGGAAGTCGTCCCGGACGGTCATGCCTCCATGATGCGCACGCGGGTCCGGGGCCGCACCCGCACGGGCCCCGGGCCCGCGCCGGCGAGCCGACCCGGGACGACCGCCGAAGGAGCGGGTGCGGTCAGCCCTCGAAGCCGACCGTGCCGTCCGGCAGGATCGCCTCCACCCGCGCCCCGTGCTCGACCGTGCGGCTCACCGTGCAGAACTTCTCGTGCGTGAGCCGCACTCCGCGCGCGAACACCTCCGCCGCCTTCGGGTTCGACTCCGGCAGCTCCATCTCGTAGCTCACCCGGATCCGCCCGATCCGCCCCTCGTCCTCCGGCGTCGACACGGACTCCACCACGATCCGCAGCCCGTCGTGCTCGACGGCCCGCGCCGTCCGGTCGATCACCAGGCCCCCGCAGCCCGCCATCGCCGCCAGCAGCAGCTCCACCGGCGTGAACGAGGGCTGCGCCCCCTCGTCGTCGGCGGCGGCCATCAGCACCTCCGCGCCCCGGTCGTTGCGGGCGGTCCACCGGCGGTATCCGGTGCGTTCGGTCTCGACGCGGTAGTCGGCCATCGGGTACTCCTCAGCAGCGTACGGACATCTGCCCCGTACGCTACGGCTCCCGGCCCGGCCGCCCCACCCGGCCCGGCGCGACACCGGACGCCGCCACCCGTCGAGGCGACGGGAACCTCGTCAGCCCGCGCGCCACCGGGACGACCGCCTCGCGCTCGCGGCCGGTCAGCTCGCCCGCGCCCCCCGGCGGGCGCCTCTGAGTACGGTCGCCACGCCCCTCTGAGTACACCGGCGGATCCGCCCGGCGCCCCTGGCGGCTGCAATGGACCCATGAGCCTCCGCACCCCGCGCCGCCCCCGCCCCCTCCGCCGTGCCTCGGCCACCGGCACCGCCCTGGTGGTCGCGCTCGGCCCGGTCGTGGTGGGCGCGCTGCTCGCCCGCTCGGTCGGCGGCGACCCGATGGTCTCGGTGAACGCCCTCATCGCCGGCGGTGGCCAGCGGGCCAGGGTCTCCCGGGACCAGCTGCGCTCCTGCGGGGGCCGCATGAACGCCCGCCGCGTCCAGGCCCTGCGGGGCCTGCGCGGCAGGACGAAGCCCCGGCGCGAGGCGACGGTCGCGTCCGGTTCCCGCACCGGCCGCGCCGACTCCACCGGCCCCGCCCCGCTCAGGAGCCGCACGATCCGCTCCGGCGCCCAGCGGTAGACGTCGAGCCCGACCGCGGCCCGCTCGCACCTGCCCCGCCGCGCTCCCCGGGGACGCCCCGCCGCCGACGGCTCCCCGGCCCCGGCGCCCGTGGCCGACGCACGGGCGAAATCCGGCGCACCTGACCGAAATCGGGTCTGACCAGCGCGGATCTTCGCGCGATCCGCACCGAAGGGGTCCCGCGCCGCCCCGGGATGCGCGATGATCGCCCCCGCACCCGAGGAGGACCGGACCCTCGGGCGGGTACGGCAGCGTCGAAAGGCATCCCCCATGGCCAGGCGGCATCCCGCGCGCGCGAACGAGCAGAGCCCCCCGCCCGCCGTCGCGGCACGGGACGGCGGTGACGCGCCCGGCATCGGCCGGCGCCGCTTCCTCGGCTACGTCCTCGCCGCGCCGACGCTCACCGTCGCCGCCCAGGCCGGCGCCGAGGCCCTCGCGCCCACGACCGCCGAGGCCGTCGTCCCCTCACTGCCCGGACCGGCCGAGATCCTCGACCTCAACGACCTGCTGACCGTGGCCGCGCTGCCGACCAGCCACCTCGTCACCCTCCGCCTCGACGCGGACGGCACCGTCCACTTCGCCCTCCCGCGCGCCGAGGTCGGCCAGGGGGTCACCACCTCCTCCGCCATGCTCATCGCGGAGGAGCTCGACATCCCCCTGGAGCAGGTGCGGGTCACCCTCGCCGACGCCCGCCCCGAGCTGCTCTTCAACCAGCTGACCGGCGGCTCCAACACCACCGTCTCCACCTACACCCCGATCCGGGTCGCCGCCGCCGTCGCCCGTGGCCGGCTGCTGCACGCGGCCTCCCTCGTCCTCGGCGAGCCCGTCTCCACCCTCACCACCAAGGCGGGCACCGTCCTCTCTCCGGCCGGCGCCGTCCTCGGCTACGGCGAACTCGCCGCCGGGGCCGCCGCCGTGGCGGACTCCGCCGTCACCGTCACCCTGAAGGACCGCGCCGACTTCCGGGTCATCGGCACCGCCCGCAGCCGGCTCGACGCGCTCGACGCCGTCACCGGCCGCAAGAAGTTCGCGATGGACCTCCAGATCGACGGCGCCCTGCCGACCATGGTCTGCCGCCCGCCCACCATCAACGGCACCGTCCGCTCCGTCGCCGACCTCGACGCCGTCCGGGCCATGCCGGGCGTCACCGACGTCGTCACCGTCTCCACCGGCGTCGCCGTCCGCGCCCGCACCTTCGGCCAGTGCGTCGACGCGATCCGCGCACTCGACGTGGAGTGGGGCCCCGGCACCGCCGAGGACGCCACCGACGCTTCCGTCCTCGCCGAGCTGCGCCGGGCCGAACTCCCGCTCGTCGTGCCTCCGTTGCCGCTGCTCACCAAGGCCGTCGACGCCCGCTTCACCTTCCACTTCGCCAGCAACGGCGCCCTGGAGACCAACTGCGCGATCGCCGACGTCCGCCCGGACTCCGCCGAGATCTGGGGGTCGCTGAAGGCGCCGATCGTCGCCCAGGAGCAGATCGCGCTCCGCCTCGGACTGCCCGTCTCCGCCGTGAAGGTGCACGTCACCGAGGGCGGCGGCTCCTTCGGCCGCAAGCTGTTCCACGACGCCGCCCACGAGGCCGCCGAGATCTCGAAGAAGCTCGGCAAGCCGGTGAAGCTCATGTGGCACCGCACCGACGACTTCCGGCAGGGGCGCACCCACCCCATGTCGACCTCCCGGGTCCGCGCCACCTACTCGCTCGGCGAGGTGCTCACCTACGAGCAGCGGCACACCTCCGTGGCCACGGACTTCGGGCACGGCATCGGGGAGGTGCTGACGGCGGAGGCGGCCCGGCTGCCGGTCGCCGACCTCACCTTCTCCGAGACGATGTTCCAGCTCACCCAGGTCAGCCCCTACCACCTCGGCGTCACCACCCAGCTCCTCGCCGAGACCGACAAGGGCTACAACACGGGCTCGATGCGGAACATCTACTCGCCGAACGTGCGCACCGCCCAGGAGCTCGTCATCGACGAGCTGGCCCGCCGCCTGGGCGAGGACGCCTACGCGCTGCGCCGCCGCCTGGCGAAGGAGGCCCGGGGCCGCGCCGTCCTCGACACGGTCGCCCGCCGGGGCCGCTGGGGGCGGCCGATGGAGCCCGGCACGGCGCAGGGCATCGCCCTGCACCCCGAGTACCACTCGTACGTCGCCGTGCTCGCCGAGATCGACTGCCGGCCCGCGACCACCGGCCGCACCGTCCCGAACGCGTACACCGGTCCCCGGGTCACCAAGGTGGTCTGCGCGGTCGACGTCGGCCTCGCCGTCAACCCGCGCGGCCTGGAAGCCCAGATGATGGGCGGCATCTCCGACGGCATCGCCCTCGCGCTCACCTCGGGCCTGCACCTGAAGGACGGGGCCTTCCTGGAGTCCAGTTGGGACAACTACTACTACACGCGGCAGTGGAACACCCCGCCTGAGCTGGAGATCGTCGTCATGCCGCCGACGGGCGACAAGCCGGGCGGGGCGGGCGAGCTGGCCGTCGCCGCGGCGATGGCGGCCGTCGCCTCGGCGTACGGCCGGGCGACCGGCACCATGCCGACGGTCTTCCCGGTCAACCACACCGCCCCGCTCACCTTCACGCCCGCGCCGGCCGTCCCGCCGGTCCCGGCCTCCCCGACCGACGGCCGCGCACGCGTCCTCTGACCCTCCCGGAGCCCTCCGTGCCCCAGCACACCTTCATCCTCAACGGCAAGGCCGTCACCGCCGAGGTCGAGTCCGACGTCCGGCTCCTGTGGGTCCTCAGGGACGTCCTCGGCGTCACCGGGCCCAAGTACGGCTGCGGGGTCGGCGTCTGCCGGGCCTGTACCAGCCATCTGAACGGCAAGGCGTTCACGCCCTGCGCCGTGCCCGTCGGCGAGCTGGCCGCCGACGACGAGGTCATTACCATCGAGGGGCTGCCCGACACCGTCGGCGCCGAGCTCCACCCGATGCAGGAGGCCTGGCTGGACCTGGACGTCGCCCAGTGCGGCTACTGCCAGCCCGGCCAGATCATGGCGGCCGTCGACGCGGTCCGCCGGGCCCGGGAGGCGGGCCGCGAGGTGACCGACGCCGACCTCGACGAGCTCCGCAACATCTGCCGCTGCGGCACCTACCACCGGATCCGGCAGGCGGTCCTGGAAGGGGCCCGGCGGATGCCCTGACGGGTTCCCCGCAGATAGTTCGTGCCGCGAAGGGTAGGTATTCTGTCGGCATGGCGAAGGACGAGGGTGAGCGGATCGGAGTGGTCGGCGCGCTGGTGCGCTCCGCGTTCCTGGTGAACACCGCGTACGCGGAGGCCGCGCACGCGTACGGGCTGACGCCCCAGCAGGGCCAGCTGCTCTGCGTCCTGATGCCGGGGCCGACCGGGATGGGCGAGCTGGGCGCCAAGCTCGGGCTGGCCAAGTCCAGCCTCACCGGCCTGGTCGACCGCACCTCCAGGCTCGGCTTCGTCGGCCGCGAGGCCGACCCGGAGGACGGGCGGGCCGTGCGGGTCGTCCTCACCGGGGAGGGCGCCCGTCTCGCCGACGCCTTCTACACGGAGGCCTGCCGCCGCATCGACCTGCTGCCGTCGGGGCTCGACGACGCCGAGCGGGAGCGGCTGGCCGAGCTCCTCGGCCGGGTCGTCGTGGACAACGAGGTCCCGGAGGTCTTCGCCGACCGGCGCTGAGCCGCCCGTACCGACCGACGCTGAGCTCCGCCTGTACCGACCGGCCCGCCCCCGCCCGTGCCGACCGGCCCGCCCCCGCCCGTACCGACCGGGGCTGAGGCCGGCCTACGCCTCGGCGGTGCCGGGGGCCGTGCCGAAGAGCTCGGCGAACCGTCCCGTGAAGAGGTCGCCGCCCTTGTACTCGGAGACCGTGGCGGCCGGCAGGACGAGGGGCCCGTCGGGGGACGGGAACTGCCCGACGCCGCCGAGCGGCCCGAGCGGCAGCAGGACGGAGGGGACGGGGGAGGGCGTGTAGACGGCCTCCGGCCGTCCGCCCCGGACCTGGGCCAGGATGTCGGCCGCGACGACCTCCGCGTGCTGCATCGCGTACCCGGCCATCTTGGCCTCCTCCAGGGCCGTGACGTCTCCGATCGCGTAGACCCGCTCCTGGCCCTCGACCCGCAGGCGGTCGTCGACGCGCAGCTGCCCCCGCGGGGTGAGCGCGCTGGACAGCTCGGCCGCCAGGAAGCCGCCGTTCACGCCGCCGCCGTGGGCCCGGAACCAGATGTCGGCGGTGAGCGTGCCGCCGTCCGAGGTGCCCACCGTGAAGGTCCCCGCGCGGCCGGGTCCTGCCGGCGGCTCCTCGCTGAGCGCGATGCCGAGTCGTACCCCCACCTTCAGCTCCTCCAGCTGGCGGGCGAGGTCCTCGCGGAGCTCGGGGGCGAAGCCGGGGAGGAGGGCCGCGCCCGGATCGACGAGGGTGATCCGCTTGTCGGGCCACACGGCCCGGATCTCGCCGGCCAGCTCCAGGCCGACCGGCCCGGCGCCGCTGATCAGCACGTGGTCGGCGCCGGCCAGCTCCTCGTGGGTGGCGCGGAGCCGGTTCAGTGCCTCGGCGGAGGAGTCGGTGGCGAACTTCGCCGGGTACGGGTAGGAGGAGCCGGTGGCGACGACCACGTAGTCGGCGTCGACGCGCTCCCCGGAGGCGAGGGTGACGCCGCGGGCGTCGATCGAGGCGGCCCGGTCGCGGATCACCCGGCCCCGGGCGAGGAGCCGGTCGTACGGGAAGAAGACGTTCGGTGCCCAGTCGGGCCGGACGAGGGCCCGGAGCGTGCCGGCGGCGTGCACGAAGGCGTCCTTCGGTTCGACGAGGACGACCTCGACGCCGGCCTCGGCGTCCGCCTCCAGCGCCTTGGCGAGGGCCGAGCCGCCGTATCCCCCGCCGATGACGGTGACGATCGCGTTCATGTCCGTGTTCCCCTTCGGAAGAAGCCCGGGGCGGCGCACCCGCCCCAGTAGTTCGCGACACGAACCATATAGTTCGTGTCGCGAACTGTAAACCCGGTGGCGGCGCCGGGACGCGCGAAGGCCCCCGCCGCGTTCGCGACGGGGGCCTTCGGAAGGTGGCTCAGGCGGCGGGCGGCACCCGCGGCGGACGGCCCGTGCCCCTGGTGAGGCCGTAGCCTCCGATGCCCGCGAGCGCGGCGAGGACACCGCCGGCCGCGGTCCAGAGCCAGCGGTCGGACCACCAGGTGGAGGACCAGCCGTCCTCCGGCGCGGCCGCCTCGACGGCGGTCCTGCGGCCCTCCTCCTCGGCCTGCTCCGCCAGGTCGGCCGTGGTGGCCCCCGGCACCAGCGGCGCGGCGAGCGCCCCGTCGGTGGCGTACGAGCCCCCCATGTCGGAGACGTCGACGCCGAGCCGGGCCGAGAACGACTGGCCCAGGTCCTCCTCCGGCAGCCCGGTGACGGTCAGCCGCACGTAGTAGCTGCCCGGCAGCGGGTCGTTCGCCCAGGCGTCGGCGGAGGCCCGCACGGGCCGCAGCACACAGGCGAGCTCCAGCGACGCGGCCTCCTTGGCGGCGGTGCGCGACTGGGCGCCGTACATGCACGGCTGACGGCGGCGCAGGCCGTCGTACACGTCGACCCGCCAGGTGGCCGGACCGTGCCGCAGGGCGCTCTCCGGCAGCGTCACCGTCGCGCGCACGGTGGGCCGTTCGCCGGTGTCGGCCGGGAACACCCAGTACAGGTAGTCGCCCGTCGCCGCCTGCGCGGTGGCCTCCTGGCCGGGGCGGAAGGCGGCGGCGGTGCGGAAGGTGGTGCCGGCCTCGGTGGGGCCGGCGTCCTCGGATCCCGAGTCCCGGGACACCGACGGCGCGGGCGTGTCGGCGAGGGCGACCGGCGCGACGGGGCCGAGGAGGGCGGCGCCGGCCAGCGCGGCCGCCGCGAGCATCCGTACGGTACGCATCAGTGGGTCCTCCAGACGGCGACGCGCCAGCGGGACAGCCAGCCCCAGACGAGACCGGCGAGGAAGCCGGCGAGCACCAGCGCGCCGAGGAGCCACCAGCCGCGGCCGAGGCCGAAGGAGGCGACGTCCGAGGCGCTCGCCGGGCCGTCCACGACGTCGACGGTGAGCTCGATCGGCATGCCGGGCGTGGTCTTCACCGACGGGGGAGCGGAGAAGGAGTTGCTGACCTGGAGGCAGACGGTCTCGGCGGCCGGCTTGCCGTCGCCGTCCGTGTCCGCGTCCTCCGCCTCCGGCTTCGGGTAGCGCAGCCCGGTGGAGATGACGTCCGTGCGGCCGTCGCCCGCCTCCGAGCCGCGCACGATCTCCCGGCCGTGCCGGGTGACGGCGCGCAGGAGCACCCCGTAGTCGTTGTGGACGGCCCGGTCGGCGGAGACGCTGACCGAGGCGCGCAGTTCCTGTCCGGGCAGCAGGTCGACCCGGTACCAGCGGTGCTCGCCGAAGGTCTCCCGGTCCGTGTAGAGGCCCGGCGCGAGCCGCGGGGCGTCCGCGCAGCGCCCGGCGCCCTCGGTGGCGACGGGGGTCACCACCGGGTCGGCCGCGCGGTCCACGAGCTGGCGGACCCGGCGGGAGAGTTCGTCGGTGCGGTGGACGGAGGTGTACGTGCCTCCGGTGGCCTCGGCGATGCAGGTGAGCTGCTGCCGGGTCTTGGCGTCCGGGACCAGGCCCAGGGTGTCGATCACGAGGTGGATGCCCTTGGCGGCGATCTCGCGGGCCACCTGGCAGGGGTCGAGCGGGGCGCAGGTGTCCTCGCCGTCGGTGATGAGGACGATCCGCTTGGTCGCGCCGTCCTCGCCGAGGTCGTCGGCCGCGCCGAGGAGGGCCGGTCCGATCGGGGTCCAGCCGGTGGGCGCGAGGGTGGCGACGGCGGCCTTGGCCTCGGTCCGGTCGAGCGGTCCGACCGGGTACAGCTGCCGGGTGTCCTTGCAGCCCCGCTTGCGGTCTTGGCCGGGGTAGTCCGCGCCGAGCGTGCGGATGCCGAGCCTGACCTCCTCCGGCACCGCGTCCAGGACCTCGTTGAAGGCCTGCTTGGCGGCGCTCATCCGGGACTTGCCGTCGATGTCCTTGGCCCGCATGGAGCCGCTGACGTCGAGGACCAGCTCGACCTTGGGGGATTCCTTCGCCGCCGGCTCGTCGGCGGAGGCGCTCGTGGGGAGCAACGCGGCGGTCAGGGCGACGAGCAGCGCGCAGGCCCAGGTCGCCAGCCGTTTTCTCGTGATCATCGGCGGATCGTATTGATGATCCTCCGACAATCCAAACCGGGGTCCGGCTCCCCGGCGGACGGGGAGCCGGACGTGCGGCCCTGACGGGCTACCAGATCGCCTCGACCCACTCCGGGTGGTCGATGAAGGGGTTCCGGTTGCCCTGGTAGGTGGAGTGCACGAGGTCGTTGCGGCGCTCCTCGAAGGCGCTCGGCGGGTCCTGCACGTTCCACTGCTTCAGGACCGAGAGCTTGCCGTGGAAGGGCACGCTGCCGTTGGAGGTGGACTCGTTGGGCTCCAGGTTCGGCCAGCCGTCGCCGCCCTCGTACCGCACGGCCATGTAGAGGATCATGCGGGCCACGTCGCCCTTGTCGGCGTCGCGCGGCTCGAAGGAGTCGGCGTCGGTGTAGCTGCCGGGGGCGCCGCTCACCGCGCCGCCGCCGTTGTCGAAGTCCTTGTTGCCGCGCGTGCTGTTGACCTGGACGTCACAGGCCCGCAGGTGGTGCAGGTCGGTCCCGGGGCCGGCCGAGGTGCCGAAGGAGCCGTGCGACTGCGCCCAGGTGTGCTCGCGGTTCCAGTTGCCGACCGAGCCGCCGTTGAGGCTCTTGCTGCGGGAGGCGCCGCTGTAGAGGAGGACGACGTTGGCGCTGTTGTCGGGGTCCTGGTCCAGCGTCTTCAGGGCGTTCCAGACCGCGTCGTACGAGATCGTGTCCTGGTCGCTGATGATGGTGTGCAGCGCCGACTTGAGGCTGGTGCCGGTCTTGCCGACGGCGTTCTTGTAGTACGTGGTGTCGTACGCGGTCGTGGTGGCGGCGGCGGGGGTCGCCGTCACCACGGGGAGCGTGAGTCCGACGACGGCGGCCGACAGCGCCGCCCAGACCTTCCACCTGCGTATCCGTGCAACCGACATGGGGGGCCCTTTCCCGGGGACGGGCACGCGGACGACCGCCGTGCGCCCGGCTCAAGGGGACGGCGTTCTACGCGTGTTGACTTCGTGTCAACGGGGAGGGTCGCACGGGAGAGGGGGTTGTCGTGTTACGGACAAAGAGCCATTGGGTGACGTTCTCGCATACGCGGCGCCCGCGGGCCGGCGGAACGCGCCACTTCGACGTCAGACGCCCCGGAGGTCCACCGGCATCCCCTTCGGCTCCTTGATCCGCTTCATGATGATCTGGGAGTTCACCTCGGTGACCCCGGCCAGCGCCGTCAGCTGCTCGATCCACAGCCGCTCGTACGCCGAGAGGTCCGCGACCGCGATGCGCAGCAGGCACCCCGGGCTGCCGAAGAGCCGGTACGCCTCGATGACGTCGGGGATCGACTGGAGCGCCTCCTCGAAGGCCTCCACCGTCTCCCGGTCGCGCCTCACCTCCACGGAGACCAGCACCTCGAAGCCCCGGCCCACCGCCTCCGGGTCGATGATCGCCCGGTAGCCCCGGATCACCCCGTCCTGCTCCAGCTGACGCACCCGGCGCAGGCAGGGGGAGGGGCTCAGCCCGACCCGCTGGGCCAGCTCCTGGTTGCTCAGCCGGCCGTCCTGCTGGAGCTCGCGCAAGATGTGGAGATCAATTTGGTCCATGGCGCGATTATCTGCCACGCTGAAACATTTCCGCGCCCGAATTGGCAATCGTCTGCTCCTCCTCTTGGCCTACCGTTGCCGAGATGACCCCGGCACGGGACGGGGTCGCGACACACCGGACACGGAGAGGCGGCGGACATGCAGCGGACGAACGACGGAAGCCCGCGGCGGATCGTCGTCATCAGCACCGGCGGCACCATCGCCAGCCGCTGGCAGGGAACCGGCTACGCGGCCGACGCCTCCGGCGACGACGTCCTCGCCACCGCCCCGCTGCCCGAGGGCGTGAGCGTCGAGGTCCGCGACCTCTTCAACGTCAACAGCTCGCTCCTCACCGCGGCCCACCAGCTCGTGCTGCTCCGCACGGTCCACGAGACCCTGGCGGACCCGGGCGTCGACGGCGTCGTCGTCACCCACGGCACGGACACCCTGGAGGAGACCGCCTTCCTCCTGGACCTCCACCACGACGACGCCCGCCCGGTCGTCCTCACCGGCGCCCAGCGCCCCTTCGGCACCGGCGACGGCGACGGCCCGGGGAACCTGTACGACGCCCTCCAGGTCGCCGCGACCGTCCGCGACCTCGGCGTCCTCGTCGTCTTCGACGGCCGTGTCCACGCCGCCCGCGGCACGGTGAAGACCCAGACCCTCGCCGCGGACGCCTTCGCGGACCCCTCGGCCGAGCGGCTGGGCCGGGTCGGATTCTCCCGCGTCGACATCGAGCGCCTCCCGGACCGTCCGGCCGTCCTCCCGCTGCCGGCCGCCGCCCGCACCGCCGACCCGGAGGCCCCCCGCGGCACGCTGCCCCGCGTGGACGTCGTCTTCCACCACACCGACGGCGACCGGCTCCACTTCGACGCGGCCCTCGCCGCCGGGGCCCGCGGCATCGTTCTCGTCGCCACCGGCGCCGGCAACGCCACTCCGGAGATCGCCGAGGCCGTGGCCGAGGCCACCGCGCGGGGCGTCCTGGTCGCCGTCACCACCCGCGTCCCGGCCGGGCCGCTCGCCGAGATCTACACCGGCGGCGGCGCCGTCGACCTCGTCGCCAACGGCGGCCTGCTGACCGGCACCCTCCGGGCCGGCCAGGCCCGCATCGCCGTCCTCTCCGCCCTCCTCGCCGAGACCGACGGCGACGACCCGGCCCGCCGCACCGCGCTCCTGCGCCGCCTCCTCGAGGGCCCGGTCCGGCCCGCCCCCGCGCTCGCCACCGGCACCTCCCGCGAGGCCGCCCCCGCCCCGGTCCCGACCCGGAGCTGACGGGCCCGGCCCGCTCCGGCGGCCACCCCCTGACACGGCTCGCGGGCGTCGACCCCCCTCCTCCGCCCGCGAGCCGGAAACACCCCTTCGTTGGGAACTCACGGAGTCAGCCGCCGCCGCTTCCTGACCGGAACAGGTTCCGTTCTCGGGGCTGCCGCCCTGGCCGGCACCCTCCCCGCCCCCGCCCGCGCCGACGTCCCCGCGGCGACCACCTCGTCGAAGCCCTCCCCGACCTTCTCCCCGTCCCGGCCCGTACGCCGGTCCAGACAGAAGCCGCAGCCGTCGATCTGCGCGATCCGCAGCCGCGCCGCCTCGAACTCGCGCGGCCCCAGGGTCGTGGGCGTACACCGAGAGCGAGAAGTTCGCCGCCGCCGTCCCGATCTCCGGGACCATGTCGCCCCATACGTACCCGATCGGCTCCTGCCCCTCGGGAATGTCGATGATCACCGCGGTCTGCTTCCCAGCCTGCCCACCGCCGGCCGCATCGGCACGTCCAGCGCGTCGTAGAGCCCCGGTTCCGCCGCCGTCAGCCAGTCGATCGCCCCGACGAGGCGTCCCACCGCCGTCGCGTTCCCGCCGGCCGCCCGGTTCCCGTCCTCGTCGGTCGCCGTCACCGTCACCTCGATCCGGGGCCGGCCCTCGACGATCACCCGGTGCGCCCCCGCGCCGTCCGGCGGCACCGGCCAGTCCGGCGCGCAGGACGGATGGATCCGGGTCGCGTGCTCGATCACGATCCGCGGCCCCCCGCCGACGACCCCCTGCACCTCGAAGCGGACGGCGCCCTGGGTGCCCGCCTCGAAGACGCCCATCGTCCGCGTCGTCACCGTCGCCTCCAGCGGACGCCGGTCCACCGTCTCGCGGATCTCCTCCACCTCGACGCCCAGCGCCCTCGCCATCAGCCTGATCTGACCGTCCCACACCATCGTCGGGACGGACGGGAAGAGCATCGGCGGCTCGTGGTCGAGCGGCCGGCCCATCCCGATCAGCTCGCGGACGGAGAACTCCTGTTCGTACGTCGAGTAGTCGAAGATCTCCTGGCAGCGGACCGCGTCCACGGTCGTGCCGAGCCCGCTCACCAGCAGCGGCAGCACGTCATTCCCCCAGCCCGGGTCCACCCCGGAGGCGAAGAGCGAGCCGCCGCCCTCGGCCACCGCCGCGAGCACCGGGTCGCGGAACTCGGGCGGCGCGTTCCGCGGGTCGTACAGCGGATACAGCGACGGCGTCACCACCACCGCCCCGCCGCCACCGCCCGCACCACGTCCTCCAGGGCGCCGTCGGGCCGCACGTCCCCGGACGCGGCGTACACCACGGCCCCCGGCCGTGCGTCGAGCACCGCCCCGACGTCGTCGGTCGCGACCACCCCGAGCGCGCGCCCGAGGCCCGCGAGCGCGCCCGCGTCCCGGCCCACCTTCACCGGATCGGAGACGAGGACCGCCGCCAGTTCGAGCCCGGGATGGGCGTCCACGGCCCGGATGGCCGCCCGCCCGACCTTCCCGGTTCCCCACACCACCGTCCGTATCATGCGCGGAGGGTAGCGCCGGGGGACGGAGGTTCCCAGAGCCGCGACAAGAAGATCTGACGTTCCGTCAAATGTGTTTCGTCGTCGCGGAGGTCACGTCAGGCGCAGCGTCACGTACGGGATCGTGTCCCCCGGCAGCACATACCGCTCCACCTCCGTGAACCCCCGCGCCAGCGCGAACCGCAGCCCCTCCTCGTTCGAGGCGAGGACCACCGTCTCCACGCCCTGCCCGCCCAGCGTCCCCGCGTGCGCGAGCCCCCGCTCGTACAACGCCGTTCCGAAGCCCCGCCCCCGGTACTCCGGCAGGATCCGCGCGATCACCGTCGCCGCGGGCGTCCCCCCGTCCGGCGGACGCACCGTCGAACAGCCCACGGCCTCCCCGTCCAGGTACGCCACGTCCAACCGGTTCCGCCCGGCCCGCTCCCGCACCTCGTCCTCGGACAGCACCGCCGTCGGGACGACCGTGTTGTGGACCGCCCGCCAGTCGGCGAGCCCCCGGCCGTCCGCCGCCGGAACCACCCGCAGCTCCCCGTACCCCTCTTGATCATTCATCCCCGCACCCAACCCGGCACCCGGGCGCCCGTCAACCCGGTTCCGCCCCCCGCCGCTCCGCCGTACGGGTGGGCCGCCGCCGCCCCGCGCAGTGCCGCCCGCCGAACGGGTACGGATCGCTGCACTGCCCCCGGCCAGGAGGATGCCTTCCCATGCCCGCCTTCGTCCGCAAGGGCGCCCCCGCGCTTCTCGGCGCCGGCACCCTGTGCGCGGCCCTGCTGCTCACCGCCTGCGCGCGCCCCGAACCGACCGGCCCGGCCCCGGCGACCACCCCCGCCCCCGTGAAGAGCACGGCCGCCCCGGCCACCGACGCCCGCCCCCGCACCGCCCCGCGCGTCCCCGGCCTCGGCCCCCTCACCCAGGCCCGGATCCCCACGACCACCAGCCAGGCCCTCGTCGTCACCGGCGCCACCGAGAACAGCAACACCGCCACCGCCGTCCTCCACCAGCGCGCCCCCGACGGCAGCTGGTACGAGGCCGGCGGCCCGTGGCCCGCCCACAACGCCCTCAAGGGCTGGACCATGGACCACTCGGCGGGCGACCTGCGCACCCCCATCGGCGTCTACCGCATCGGCGACGCCGGCGGCCGGCTTCCCGACCCCGGCGCCCGCCTCCCCTACGACCAGGACCCCCAGTTCGCCATCAGCGGCACCGGCTTCCGCGGGGAGCCCCTCGAAGGCTCCTTCGACCACGTCATCGCGATCGACTACAACCGCGTCCCCGGCCGCACCCCCCTCGACAAGGAACGTCCCCTCGGCGCGGCCAAGGGCGGCGGCGTCTGGATCCACGTCGACCACGGCGGCCCCACCCAGGCCTGCGTCGCCCTCGACCGCGACGACCTGCGCACCCTGCTCGTCGCCCTCGACCCGGCCGCCGGGCCCGTCGTCGTCATGGGGCCGGCCCCCGAACTCGCCCGCTGAGCGGGCGGCTCCGGAGGCCGGGCGGGACGGGGCGGCGGGGGAGCGGACTCAGCCGACCGCTCCCCGGAACGCCTCGGTGTGCTTACTGATCTGATCGGGCGACAGATACGCGTCGGTGTACTCGAAGTCCCGCAGCGTCCCCGCCTTCGACGCCAGGAACCCGGTCCGCACGTAGTCGTCCCCGGCCACCGCGTTCAGCAGCCAGTTCGTCATCACCCGGGTCTTCGCCACGTTCGTGCGCAGCGCCGCCCAGTGGTAGCCGCGCGCCACCGCCTGCGCCGCGGGCCCGTGCAGCTCGACGCCCAGCGGCTTCGACACCCCGTCCATCCCGCCCAGGTCCACCACCAGCCCGAGGTCCTTGTGCGTGTACGGCCGCGGGGTGCCGCCGCGCAGGGTCGACACCAGGTTGTCCGCGAGCGCCTTGCCCTGCCGCATCGCGTGCTGCGCGGTCGGCGGGCAGATCGCGCCCTCCTCGCCCTTCGCCAGGTCCGGCACGGCCGCCGCGTCACCCAGCGCCCACACCCCTTCGGTCCCCGGCACCCGCATCTCGGCCGTCGTCACGAGCCGGCCGCGCACGGTCTCCGCGCCGACCGTCCCGACCAGCGGGCTCGCCGCCACGCCGGCCGTCCAGATCAGGGTGCGGCAGGGCAGCACCCGGCCGTCCGTGAGGGTCACGTTCTCGTCGTCCACCGAGGCCACCGACACCCCCAGCGAGACCTGGATGCCGCGCTTCGTGAGGATGTCCATCGCCGCCGCGCCCAGCTTGTCGCCCAGCTCCGGCATCAGCCGGGGCGCGATGTCCACCAGGTGCCACTTGATCAGGGCCGGGTCGAGACGGGGATAGCGCTTGACCGCGTTGTGGGTGAGGAGCTGCAGGCAGGCCGCCGTCTCGGTGCCCGCGTATCCGCCGCCGACCACCACGAACTGCAGCCGGGCCGCCCGCTCGGCGTCGTCGTCGCTCGCGTCCGCCAGGTCCAGCTGGGCGATCACGTGGTCCCGTACGTAGACCGCCTCCGCCAGGGTCTTCATGCCCCGGGCGTGGTCGGCGAGCCCCGGGATGTCGAAGGTCCGGGTCACGCTGCCGGGCGCGAGCACCAGATGGTCGTAGGGCTCGACGTCGTACTCGCCGGAGATCGTCCGGACCACCACGGCCTTCGCCGCCGTGTCCACGCCGACCGCGCCGCCCGGCACGATCCGTGTCCGGTGCCGCTGGCTGCGCCGCAGCGACAGGGCCACCGACTGGGGCGTCAGGACGCCGGCCGCCACCTGGGGGAGCAGCGGCAGATAGAGCTGGTACGAGAAGGGTGAGAGGAGCGTGATGTGTGCCTCCCGCTCGGTCAGCCGCCGTTCGAGCCGCTTCACACAGCCCACGCCGGCGAACCCGGCGCCCACCACGAGGATCCTCGGTCGCGTCACGCTTGCCGCCTTCCCTAGGAGCGTGCAATGTGCCGTCCCCGGTGACTGCCTAGGGACATCTGGCAATTTTTCGTTGACTATCCGTGGTTTACCCTTTTTATCGTCATTGCATCAGAATCGCTCTTCGGCGGGGTCCGCTCCGGGGCGGGCGGAGCCCGGCTCCGGGTTCGGCTACCCGCCGAACGCCATCGTCAACGTCCCGTCGGCGCGGGCCTCCCGGACGTCGCCGCCGCGCGGGACCGACGGGCGGCCTTCCCGGACCCGGGTTACGTTTCCGGAGGAACCCGCACGGAAGGCGACACGCGCCCATGACCACGTACCAGGTCGGCTACTTCGTCGGCAGCCTGTCGAGGAAGTCCATCAACCGGATCCTCTCCCGCGCCCTCATCAGAGTCGCGCCGGCGGGACTCGAGTTCCGCGAGATCCCCATCAAGGACCTTCCGCTGTACAACCACGACTTCGACGCCGACTACCCGCCGGAGGGCAAGGCCCTCAAGGAGGCCATCGCCTCGGTGGACGCCGTCCTCTTCGTCACCCCGGAGTACAACCGCTCCATCCCCGGCGGCCTGAAGAACGCCATCGACTGGGCCAGCCGCCCCTGGGGCACCAACTCCTTCACCCACAAGCCGTCCGCCGTCATCGGCGCCTCGCCGGGCAAGATCGGCACCGCGGTCGCCCAGCAGAGCCTCCGCTCCGTCCTGAGCTTCTGCAACTCGCCCCAGATGAACGCCCCCGAGGCGTACATCCAGTTCACCCCCGGCCTCTTCTCCGAAGACGGCGAGGTCACCGACCCCACCACCCAGCAGTTCCTCGCGGACTTCATGGCGGACTTCAAGACCTTCATCGAACGCGTCCTGACGGTCCTGCCCCGCACGTGAGCCCCAACAAGCCGCCGGAGAAGGCGAGTTGAGGTGACGCACGCCTCAGGCTGAGCGGGAGGACGGCTTCGGCCGCACTCGCACGCGAGGTCTCGCCAGGGGAGCTTGCCGCGCATGGTGTCGGGGTCGGAGGACCGTCACCTGCCGGGGCGGATCGGCGGGTACGTCCTGGAACGGGAGCCGGGCGCGGGCGGCGTGGGCACGGTGTACCTCGCCCGCTCCCGCGCGGGCGCGCCGTCGCCGTCTAGGTCGCCCGGCCCCAGCTCGCCGCCGACCCGCACTTCCGCGCCCGCTTCCGGGCCGAGGTCGAGGCCGCCAGGCCCTCGTCGGTTCCGGTCCCGTCCTCGGTTCCAGTGCGGTCGTCGGGGCGTGGTCCGCCCGTCGGGTGCGGTCTGATCGTCGGTTCCGGCTCGTCCCGCGGAGCCGGGCGTTCGCCCGCTCCCGGAATCGTGTCGCTCATACCGCGCCGCCGTCCGTGACCAGGGCGGTCACCAGGCGGCGGATCGCGGGGCGGGGGTCGGGGGAGTCGGGCCAGGCGGTCATCAGGAGGTGGTGGCCGGCGCCGACCAGGGCCAGGGCGGCGGAGGCCGGATCCAGGGAGGCGGGGGTGCGGCCGAGGGCGCGTTCGGCCTCCAGGTAGGCGGCGACGGCCTCCTCGATCGAGGCGAAGCCCGGCGCGCCGCCCGCCAGGGCCTCGCGGACGCGCAGCGCGGCGGCCGGGCGGGTCATGGCGAGCCCGGAGAGCGCCGGGCCGCCGGAGTCGAAGAGGGCCTGGACGACGGTGTCGAGGTTGCCCGCCACCGTCCCCTGTCCGACCAGCCCGGCGAGGGCCCGCGCGCTCGCCGTCGTACGGGCGAAGCGGTCGAGGCACAGGTCGGCGACGAACTCGTCGAAGCCCTCGAAGTGCGCGTGCAGCAGCCCCTTGGCGCACCCCGCCTCCGTGGTCACGGAACGGCTGGTGAGCGCCCCCGGCCCGTCCCGCTCCACGACCCGCTCGGCCGCCGCGAACAGTCGTTCGCGCACGTCCGGCGTCGCCACTCCACGCGGTGACATGAACCCGCCGTCCTCTCCGTCGTCCGTCGCTGGTGCCTCCCCGGCGTCCGGCCGCGGGGATCACGTGGATCGTAAACGGGATTGCCGGAATGGGCACACGCCCATACTGTGGGCCGCATCAGAATGGGCGCTCGCCCATTCTGGCCCGTCACCCACGGAGGCAGTCGTGACCGTCATCGTCAACACCGCGCAGGAGCAGGCGTGGAACGGCCCGGAGGGCGCCCACTGGGCCCGTCACCAGGACCGCTGGAACGCCGTCAACGACGGCTTCAACGAGTCGCTGCTCGACGCCGCCCGCATCGGCGGGCGTCATCGCGTCCTCGACATCGGCTGCGGCGCCGGCCGGACCACCCGGCTCGCCGCCCTCCGTGCCCCCCGGGGTCACGCGTCCGGACTCGACCTCTCCGGCCCGATGCTCACCGAGGCCCGCGCCCTGGCCGAGGCCGAGGGCGTCCGCAACGTCACCTTCACCCGCGGCGACGCCCAGACCCATCCCTTCGACGACGCCGCCTTCGACGCGGCGATCAGCCGCTACGGCGCCATGTTCTTCGCCGACCCCGAGGCCGCCTTCGGGAACATCGCGCGCGCCCTGCGCCCCGGCGGCCGGCTCGCCCTGATCTGCCCGTCCGACCCCGACCTCAACGGCTGGGTCACCGCGATGGCCTCCCTGCGCGGCATCCTGCCGGTCGGCGACTTCGCCCGCCCCGGGCAGCCGGGCATGTTCTCCCTCGGCGAGCCGGACCACGTCCGCGCCGTCCTCACCGCCGCCGGTTTCACCGGGGTCACGCTCGACGAGACGCGCGCCTACGGCACCTGGGGCCGGGACGCCACGGACGCGGCGGACTTCCTCCTCGCCACCGGCCCCGGCCGGCACCTGATGGACCAGGCCGACGAGCCCGCCCGGGACCGGGCCCGCGCGGCCCTCACGGACCACCTGCGCGCGCACGAGCAGCCCGACGGCACCGTCAGGCTGCTCAGCACGGCGTGGCTGGTCACGGCGGACAGGGCGTAAGGGAGCCCTCGACGGGCCCGGAAGCCGGCCGTGCGCGAGGGCCGCGCCCTGGGCGGCGCCTCTGGAGGAACGTCCGAGGACCCTGCCCCGCGGACGCGTCCTCTGGAGGGCGGCCGCCCTGGGGTCCGGCCCCTCGGATGAGCTTCTGGGGGATGACCGTCCGAGGGCCTGGCCCCTCGGCGGGGCCCCTGGAGGACGACCGCTCAAGGACCCGGCCCCTCGGACGAGCCCTTGGAGGACGACGGCCCGAGGGCCCTGCCCTTCGGACGTGATTCCTCGGACGGGCTTCCTCCTCGGACGTGCTTCCTCGGACGCGCTTCCTAGAGGACGACCACGCCGAGCGGGCGTGAGCCCGCCGCGAGGCGCTTCACCTCGCCCGAGGCGAGGTCGACGACGCTGATCCCGTCCCAGTACCCGTCCCGGGTGAAGCCGCCGGTCACGTACGCGGTCCGGCCGTCCTTCGACACGGCGACGTCCTCGTGCGGCCCGTCGAGCGGGTAGACGCGCTCCCTGCCCTCGGGCGTCCGGACGGTCAGCGACGGACCCCGGTCCTCGCTCGGGTCGATCGGCCCGGTGCCGACGGCGAACAGCGTCCCGTCCGCCGTCACGGTCGCCCCGTGCTGGTGCGTGTCCGCGGTCATGTCCTCGATCTCGACCCGGCCGGTGGCCGGGTCGACGACGGCGAGCCGCTCGCCCTCGAACGGCAGCAGCAGCTTCCCGTCCGAGGGGCGCACGGCGGTGTAGTGCGGCTTCAGCCAGGAGCCGAGCCCGCCCTCCGTACCGTACGGAGCGACCTCGACGCGCCGGGCGGCGAGGGAGCCCGCGTCGACGACGGTCACGTCGAAGGAGTCGTGGTTCGTGGCGTACACGGCGGACCCGTCCCGGCTCACGTCCACGTCGAACGGCCGGCGTCCCACCTCGACCGCGCCCACGACCTCCACGGACGCGGTGTCGATCACCTCCAGGGTGCCGTTCCCGCCGGGCACGGTCACCCCCACGTACACCCGCTTCCCGTCCGGCGACAACGCGATGCCCATCCCGCCGCCCCGGTACTCGCCAGTGGTGACGGGTCCGGTGTCCGTCCGGTACGGGACGAGGGCCAGGCGCCGACGGGTGTCCGTGTCGACGACGGCGACGCCCTCGGCCGTCGCCACCCAGGCCCGCCCGTCCTCGCCGAGCGCGAGCCCGTACGGAGCGGTGCCCACCTTCACGGAGCCGGTGGCGCCGCGCGCCGGATCGACGAACGTCACCGTGTCCGAGCCGAAGTCGCTGACGAGCAGCGTCCCGACCGCGGGCCCGGTGCCGGCCCCCGCGGTCCCGGCGGCGGGGGAGGGAGTGACCGTGGTGGGAGGAGGAGTGACGGTGGCGGCGCGGGCGGAAGGCGTGGTCGCGGTGGGGCCGGGCCCGGCCGCGGGAGCCTCGTCGGCCTGGGCGCATCCCGTCAGCAGGACCCCGGCGACGGCCGCGGGAAGCAGGATGCGAGCGGTTCGGGACGTGCGGGGGTTCTTCGTCATCTCGGGCTCCTCGGGGCGGGACAGAAGGAGGACACCGCGCGGACCCGGCTTCTCCCGTATTCCGATCCTCCGGCGGCCGGGCACCCATGCCCCTCGCCCGCCCGTCCACGCCCCCCGATCCGTCCGGCGGACCCGAGGGTCCACCGATCGGCTGACCCCGGGCGCGGAGGGGGCCATGGCGGTGGCGGTCGACGCCGCCGACGTCCGGTCGGCTCGTGCCGTGGTCCGTCTCCGGGCCGCCGTCCGCTTCCGGGTCGTCGTCAGCCTCCCGACCGTCGCCCGTCTCCGGGCCGGGGCCGAGTCGGCGGCCTCAGCCGCCCTGGGGCAGCGAACGCATCGCGACGACGCCGGCGTGACCGGCCGGTCCGCCCTGACCGGGGACCGGTGCGGGCCCCGGCAGGCCCGCCGGGCCCGGCAGACCCGCGGGGCCCGCCATCCCGTGCTGACCGGACGCCGGCTGACCGGGCACCGCGGGAAGGGCCGGAGCCGACATGCCCGGTCGGCCCTGCATGCCGTGCTGCCCCTGCGTCCCCGGCCCGCCCATGCCCGGCTGACCCTGCATCCCGGGCTGGCCGGGCATCCCGTGCTGACCCTGCATGCCCGGCTGACCCTGCATGCCGTGCTGCCCCTGCATCCCCGGCCCGCCCATCCCCGGCCGGCCCTGCATCCCGTGCTGGCCACCCGTTCCCGGCATGCCCTGGAGGCCCGTCGGCGCCCCGGCGCCCATCGGCGGCTGCTGCGGCGTGGGGGCGGGAAGCTTGATGTAGCGACTCAGGTCCCGCAGCACTTCCTCCGCGGTCTGGCGCACGTCACCGGGAACGTCCCCCCGCTCTCGTATGAGCTGGGCGTAGATCGGTGCGGTGCCGTCCGCGTGGTTCATGGAGTCCGTCGCTTCCTGTCAGCTGGGTCGGTGCCGCGCACCGGCGGGCAGACGGCGAGTCTACGGGGAAGCGCCGACGGCGCGTGGCGCGGGGAGCCCGCCGCCCCCCGCCCGGGGGACCCCGTACGAATGCCGCCGACGGCCCCGAGCACACCCCCGCCCGTGTCAGGATCGAAGGATGCCTGAGAAGATCATCGCCGCCTGTGACGGCGCGTCCAAGGGAAATCCCGGCCCCGCCGCCTGGGCCTGGGTCATCGGCCGCGCGGACGGCACGGTGGAGCGCTGGGAGGCCGGCCCGCTCGGCCGCGCCACCAACAACGTGGCCGAACTCACTGCCCTGGAACGGCTCCTGGAAACCCTGGACCCCGCCGCCCCCGCGGAGATCCGGATGGACTCGCAGTACGCCATGAAGGCCGTCACCACCTGGCTGCCCGGTTGGCGCCGCAAGGGCTGGAAGACGGCCGCGGGCACCCCGGTCGCCAACAAGGACCTCGTCGTCCGCATCGACGCCCTGCTCACCGACCGGGACGTCGACTTCGTCTACACCCCCGCGCACCAGACCGGCGGCGACCCCCTCAACGACGCCGCCGACCGGGCCGCCAGCCACAGCGCCAGGACCCAGGAGCCCCTCGGCTCGGACGCCGGCTCCGCCCTGCCCGACCCGGAGCCCGCCACCGCGCGTGCCTCCGCCCCCCGCACGCCCCGGACGCGCTCCTCCGCGCCGGGCGGATCCACCGCTTCCGGTGCCCGCCGGAGTCGCCCGTCCGGCGGCACCCTGAAGGCCAAGTTTCCGGGCCGCTGCCGCTGTGGGCGTGCCTATGACAAGGGCGAGAACATCGCCAAGAACAGTGAGGGCTGGGGCCATCCCACCTGCGTCTGAGCACTGAGGCCGTCCGAGGGGCGGGCGTCCCTGTCCGCCCCCTGAGACCGCCTCCGGGGCCTCTCCGGGAGGCTTCACCCGCGCGTGGATTCGGGTTCTCCGCAGGTTCTGTTCTCGGAGCTGTTGTGGCTGCATACTGTTCCTCCTCGCACCTGGTGACGAACCGTTTTGCCTGCTCATCCGGCGTCTTTCGACGCGACATCGGCTGACCTCGGCACCCGGCGAGACTCCCCCCTTCACTTCCGGCGCACAGCGTCGTGACGGAAGTGACCCCTGCCCGTGAAAGACCCGAGGTTCCGTGCCAGTACCTGTTCTCCTGACCGGGCGCTCCGTGCGCCTGGAGCCGCTGGCGATGCGGCACGCCGAAGCCCTTGCGCGGGCCGGCGAGGCGGACCGATCGGCCTATGCCTTCACTCCCGTGCCGAACGGCCTGGAATCCGCGCTCGACTACATCGCCCGTGCCCTGGCCGAACAGGCCGCCGGGCGCTGTCTGCCCTTCGCCCTGGTCAGTACCGTCGACGACCGGGTGATCGGCTCCACCCGCTTCCTGGAACTCGACTACTGGCGGGGTCCCCTCGTCTGGCCTCCGACCCCCGGCCACCCCCACGGCGATCCGCTCACCGCCGTGCCCGACGCCGCCGAGATCGGGAACACCTGGATCTCCGGCGACGCCCGGGGCACCGGCATCAACACGGAGGCGAAGCTGCTCATGCTCCGCCACGCCTTCGACACCTGGGGCGTCCGCCGGATCACGCTGCGCGCCGACGCCCGGAACACGCGCTCGCGCGTCGCGATCGAACGCCTCGGCGCCACCTGCGAGGGGATCCGGCGGGCCCACTCGCGCGGCCTCGACGGCGCCGTCCGGGACACGGCCTTCTACTCGATCCTCGACGAGGAGTGGCCCACCGTCCGGGACATCATCGAGCTGCGCCTCAGCTCCCCGCGCCGGAGCAGGGTCCTCCAGGACCTCCTCCCGGCCTGAACCCCCGGGCGCCGCCTGACCTGCGGGCGGCGCCTCGGGGTGGTTCCATGGAGTCGACGGGAAGGACTCCGCGTGAGGACACGGAGCAGCGGCCCCGAGACCGCGCACCGTGCAATCAGGATCCGCGAGAAGCGGGTGAGTCCTTCCCGCCCTCCTCCCCTTCCCATCCGTGCGCCTTCCCGCCTTCGATCCACCACCCGGGACGCGCGAGGGAGACGGTGCCCATGAGCGGCGGAGCGTGGACGGTCCTCGCTGTGGCGGGAGTCACCGCGGCCTATGCCCTCGGGTCACGCCGGCTGGCGACCACCCCGCTCTCCTCGGCGATCGTCTTCACCGGCTCCGGCGTCCTCCTGGGCCCCGCCGTCCTCGGCGTGATCGACACCGCCGAGGCCGGGCCCGTCACGGCCCTGCTCGAAGCGGCCCTCACCCTGGTCCTGTTCACCGATGCCATGACCGTCCGCCGCCGCGACCTCACCCGCGGCGGGTTCCTTCCCCGCAGGCTGCTCGGGATCGGCCTCCTGCTGAGCATGGCCGCCGGCTGGTTGCTGGCCTGGCCCCTGCTGCCAGGGCTCACCGTCTGGGAGCTCGCGCTCGTCGGGGTGATCCTGGCGCCCACCGACGCGGCCCTCGGCAAGTCCGCGATCGCCGACCGCCGTGTGCCGTCCCTGGTCCGCCAGGGCCTGAACGTCGAGAGCGGCCTCAACGACGGGATGGTCCTCCCCTTCTTCCTGGTCTTCCTCGCCGCCGTCCCCGGCACCTCGTACGCCGCCGAGGGCGTTGCCGGCACCTTCTGGCGCTCCCTCCTCCTCAGCACCGTCCTCGGCCTGCTCGTCGGCGGCGCCGGCGGACGGCTGCTCCAGGCGGCCCGGAGACGCGGCCTGATCACCCGGGAGTGGCGCCACGTCTACGTCCTCGCCGTCGCCGCCGGATCGTACGAACTGGCCGTCGTCGTCGACGGCAGCGGCTTCATCGCCGCCTGGGTCGCCGGCTTCGCCTTCGGCCACGCCCTGCGGAACGTCCCCGCGACCGCTGAACGCGGCGGACCCCAGGGCACGGCAGGCGAGGCGGCCGGGGGACCGGGCAGGGCACCGGCCGAGGCCTCCGGGACCGACCGGGACCGGGACACGACCGCGGACCTCGCCGAGGACCTCGGCGGCCTCCTCGCCTCCCTCGCCCTGCTCCTGTTCGGCGCCGTCCTGCTCGGCCCCGCCCTCCAGCACCTGAGCTGGCGGATCGTCGTCTACGCCCTGCTCAGCCTGACGGTGGTCAGGATGGTCCCGGTCGCCCTCGCCCTGGCAGGCAGCGGCCTGCGCCCGGCGACCGTCCTCTACATCGGCTGGTTCGGCCCCCGCGGCCTCGCCTCGGTCGTCCTGGGACTCCTGGTCGCGGAGGAGCACGTCGCGGGCACCGAACTGCTGGGCCGCGTCGTGGCCGTCACGGTCGCCTTCAGCGTCCTCCTCCACGGCGCCACGGCCTCCGTGCTCGCCGGCGCGTACGGCGCCTGGTACCGCCGGGCCTCCGCCGCGCCCGCCCCCGGACTCAGGGAGACCGCCGAGGTCCCGGCGGGGCCGCACCGCCGCCGACTGGGAGGCCCCCACGACGCGCCGGGGTCCCGGGGCACGACCTAGGACTTCTCGGACCCGGGCGGCGCCGCCGAGCGCCCCGCCGCCTCCGGGATCACCATGGAAGCAGCGCGGGTACCGGTGAGCCGGTACCCGGCGGAGCGAGAGCGAGGTCCACCATGGCCAGCACGCACACCCCCCACCGGTCGCACGGCACCAGTCAGCTGTGGGCCGGGGGACTGACCGTCTTCGCCGCCGTCATGCTGGGGATCACCGGAGTCGTCGGTGTCTGCCGCGGCATCATGGCCGTCGCGGAGGACGACGTCTTCCTGACGACGCCGAAATACGTCTTCCAGTTCGACCTGACGGGATGGGGCTGGATCCACCTCGTCCTCGGCGCCGTCGCGATCGTCGTCAGCTTCGGTCTCTTCAAGGTGGCGACGTGGGCACGCGTGGCCGGAGTGGCCATCGCCGCCCTCGTCGTCATCGCCAACTTCCTGTCCCTGCCGTACTACCCGGCCTGGTCGATCCTGATGATCGCCCTGTCCGGCTTCGTGATCTGGGCGCTGTGCGTCGTGAGGCCGGACGACGCGTCCTGAAGCCGGACGACGCGGAGTGACGCCCGACGGCGTCACTACGCCAGCTGGTAGAGGCCGCGGCTGATCAGCCATAGGCCCAGCGCCAGACACACCCCGATCACCGCGGGCTCCTTGTGGCGCCGCAACCAGCCGTGCAGCCCCATCAGGGCGCCCGCGGACCGCTCCGGCGCGAAGACCATCGACAACTCCATGGCCAGCAGGCTCGACGTGGCCACCAGGCAGAAGGCGGCCAGGGCCGCGACGGACGCGGCGTCGGAGAGATCGGCCTGGACGACGGTGGCGGCCGCGGCGCCGACCATCCCCCACGGCTGGAGCAGTACGGCGAGGGCCGCGGCGGACCAGAGCGAGGCGCCCTCGTGGGCGGTCGCCGGAGTCTCCTCCGCGGCCTTCGGCGCGATCGCGCCGCTCCGCGCCCGCCGCCACCGGCGCACGCCGTAGCCCACCAGGCCGACGCCGAAGACCAGCGAGGCCCAGAGCGCCGCGACGGACGGTGGGGAGCGGGGCGCAGGCGGCTTCCCTCCCGTCAGGAGCAGCACCAGCGTGATGACCAGCACGAGGCACGCGACCCAGGCCAGGATGAACACCAGCCCCTTGCGCACCCCGCGCGGCGAGGCCAGCACCACGACGAAGGCCATGACGGGCAGCGGGAAAAGGGTCACCGCAAGCCCGATCAACAGCAGATCAAGCGCCATCACGCCACCACCCGAAACCGAGCCCGAGACCGAAATTCACGCCTGAGACCGAATCCCACCCCTGAGACCGAAACCACGCCGGAGACCGAAACCACGCCGGAGACTGGGACGGAGACCCCGCCCGGGACCCAAGCCGCCGCCGGATCCCCACCCGTATCCGCGCCCCTGTCCCCAGCCGCGTCCCCGCCCAGATCCGCCCCTCGGCCCGCACGCCCGAGGTTCGCCGGGGCCGCACCCGGGCGGCCGCACCCGCACCCCGTCAGGAGCGCCCGAACGCGTCCGTGACGCCACGGGCGCGTCCACGGAGGTTCCTCAGCGCTCTGCGCGCCTTGGCCTTGGCCTGGTCCGTCCGGCCTTCGGCGACCAGCCGCTCGTTGCCGGTGAGTCTCCCGGTGAGTTCCTTGGCCCTGCCCCGGGCCTTGTCGGCGACGCTGCCCATGACCGCGATCCCTCCTCCGCGACTCCGTATGGGCCCCCGATCCACGCTAGGCCGCCCCGGCTCCCCCCGCCCGTCGGCCCCTGCCCCGGCGGGTAGCGTGGGCGGCGACACAGAGCCGTGCCAGGGAAGGACCGAGTGATCGCCGTGCCCGCCGAGAACCCCGCCGCCGCCTCCGCAGCCCCGGGCCCCGACGTCCTGCGCCGCACCGAGGGCCGGGCCGGCTTCCTCACCCTCGACCGGCCGCGGGCCATCAACGCCCTCACGCACCGCATGGTCCTCGCCCTCGACGCAGCCCTCACCGACTGGGCGGACGATCCGGCCGTCACCACCGTCGTCCTGCGCGGCGCGGGGGAGCGGGGCCTGTGCGCCGGCGGCGACATCCGCGCCATCCACGACGACGCCCGCGCCGGCGGCACCGCCTCCGCCGCCTTCTGGCGCGACGAGTACCGCCTCAACGCCCGCATCGCCCGCTATCCGAAGCCGTACGTCGCCTTCATGGACGGCATCGTCATGGGCGGCGGCGTCGGCGTCTCCGCCCACGGCTCCGTCCGCGTCGTCACCGAACGCTCCCGGATCGCCATGCCCGAGACCGGCATCGGCTTCGTCCCCGACGTCGGCGGCACCTGGCTCCTCGGCCGCGCCCCCGGCGAACTCGGCACCCACCTCGCCCTCACCGGCACGCAGATCGGCGCCGCCGACGCCCTCCTCACCGGCCTCGCCGACCACCACGTCCCCGCCGCCGCGCTCGACGCCCTCGCCGCCGACCTCACCCGCCTCCCCGCCGACGAGGCCCTGGCCCGGCACGCCACGGAGGCCGCCCCCGGCGTCCTCGCCGAGCAGCGCGAGTGGATCGACGCCTGCTACTCGGCCCCCACCGTCGAGGAGATCGTCGACCGGCTCCTCGACTCCGGCGTCCCCGCCGCGAAGGAGACCGCCGACACCCTCCTCACCAAGTCCCCGACGGCCCTCAAGGCCACCCTCGCCGTGCTCCGCGCCGCCCGCGGACTCGGCAGCCTCGAAGCCGTCCTCGACCTGGAGTACCGCGCCTCCTGCGCGGCCCTCACCAGCCACGACCTCGTCGAGGGCATCCGCGCCCAGGTCGTCGACAAGGACCGGAACCCGCGCTGGGACCCGCCGACGCTCGCCGGCGTCACCGACGACTCCGTCGCCCGCCATCTCGCGCCCCCGCCCGGCGGCGACCTCGGTCTCGGGCCGGCCTGACCCCTTCCGCAGGAACCGGCCGGGCCGAGCGGCAGGTCCGGCACGGCGGACCTCCGCCCCTCCGGCCTCCTCCGACGGGCAGGTTCAGACGGCCGTCCTCGGCCGGGGGACCGGCTCCGCCCCGGCCGCCGGCTCGCCCAGCGCCAGCGCCGCCGTCCGCCACGCCTCCGTGACGGCCCCGTGCGCCAGCGCCGTCGCCGCCGGCACGTCGTCCGGCAGCCGCAGCGGCGCCCCGATGTGCACGTGCAGACACGGGCGTCGCAACGGCGCCGTCAGCACGCCCGCGATCTGCTTCACCGTCCCGCCCGAGGTGATCCGCCGCGCCCCCGCCTGCCCGACCGGCACCACCGACGCGCCCGTCGCCCCCGCGAGCCGCGCGAGGCCGGTGCGGAACTCCTCCGGCGGCGCCTCCGAGGCCTCCCTGCGCGGCGGGATCCGGCCCTCCGCGTAGAGCATCACCGGCCGCCCCGAGGCCAGCGCCACCGCCGCCCGGTCCAGCGCCGCCGAGGCGTGCGCCGTGTTGCGGTGCACCGGCACGTACCCGTCCCGCGACAGCGCCCGCCCCAGCCCCGGCACCCGCCACAGGCCCGCCGCCGCGAGCAGCACCGGCTCGGCGCCGAGCCGCCGCCGCAGCGCGGCGAGGACCAGCGCCGGGTCGGCGAGCGAGGTGTGGTTGGCGACGATGATGGAGCCCGGCTCGATCCGGGCACCGGGGTCCGCGGTCACGGTCAACCGTCCGAAGAACGGCACGAGATGCGCGGCGAGACGACTGAGCACGGGCGGACCCTCCACCTTCGGGGAACCGGACGACGACGGCCCGCCCATCGTCGGCCGGAGCACCCGCCTCCGACATGCGCGCCCGTACTCACCCCCGTACTCATCCCGAACCCCGCCCGTCTAGGCTGATCCGACACGAGGTCACGACGGAGAGGGGAGGCGGGCGGTGCGCACCACGAGACCGTCCTCGGTCCTCGCCCGGCTCCTCCCGGCGCTGCTCTGCGCGCTCTGCGCGTTCCTCGTGGCGCCCGCGACCGCCGGCACCGGCACCGGCGGCGAGGTCCCGACGGCCGCCGCCCCGGCGCCGACGGTGCCGGACCCGCAGCTGACGGGCGCCGAGGCGGCCGAATTCCCGGCCGTCGTCGAGCACTCCGTGCGCTTCCCGGCCCCGCCCGTCGCACCGCCGGTCGTCCGGACCGCCGACGTGACTCCCGTACCCGGGCGCGTCGCGGGCGATCCGCGCCGGGAGCGTGCACCGCCCGGCCTTCCGTACGACCCCCGGGACCCCCGCGGTCCGCCCTCCACCCGGCACAGCTGACGCCGTTCCACCGCGCCGCCGTCCGGGCCCTCGGCATGTCCGAGCACCGGCCACGCGCGCGTACCCCCGTCATGCCCGCACGGACCGCCCGCCCTCACGTGGCCGGCCGTGCACCGCCCGTGGAGGACCCATGCCCCCGTCCGCCGTGCTCCGGCGCGCGCTCCTCGCGCTCGCCGTCGTCGCGCTCGCCCTCTGGACCGCCCTCACCACCCAGCCCCGCCTCGGACTCGACCTCCGCGGCGGCACACGGATCGTCCTGGAGACCCAGGACACCCCCGCGCTCCGCGCCGACGCGGAAGCCACCGACCGCGCCCTCGAAGTGCTCCGCAAGCGCGTCGACGGCCTCGGCGTCGCCGAGCCGTCGCTCGCCCGCGCCGGCGAGAACCGGATCGTCGTCGAACTCCCCGGTCTGCGGGACCCGCGCGAGGCCGCCGAGGTCATCGGCCGCACCGCGCAGCTCACCGTCCACGCCGTCACCGGCACCGCCGCCGCGGCGCCCGAGGACCGCCCCGCCGCCGACGGCGGCCGCGTCCTCGCCGACCCCGACGGCGGAGGCTTCCTCGCCCTCGCCGCGCCCGCCCTCACGGGCGACGGCGTGAAGAGCGCCGACGCCGTCCTCGACACCACGAGCGGCCGCGGCTGGACCGTCGACCTCGCCTTCCGCGACGGCGCCGCCGCCGACTGGGCCCGGCTCACCGGCGAGGCCGCCTGCGCACCGGCCGGCGACCCGGCCCGCCGGGTCGCGATCGTCCTCGACGACCGGATCGTCTCCGCGCCCGCCGTCCAGGCCGGCGTGACCTGCGGCGCCGGCATCGCCGGCGGCTCCACCCAGATCACCGGCGGATTCTCCGCCGAGGAGGCCCGCGACCTCGCCGCGCTCGTCGAGGGCGGCGCGCTGCCGCTGCCCGTGACCACCGTCGAACAGAGCACCGTCGGACCGACGCTGGGCGCCGAGGCGATCCGCGCCAGCGCGCTCGCCGCCGTCATCGGCCTCGCCTGCACCGGCGTCTTCGTCATCGCCGTCTACCGGCTCCTCGGCCTCCTCGCCACGCTCGCCCTGCTGCTCTACGGACTCCTCTCGTACGCGGCGGTCGTCGCCCTCGGCGCCACCCTCACCCTCCCCGGCCTCGCCGGTTTCGTCCTGGCGGTCGGCATCGCCGTCGACGCGAACGTCCTCGTCTTCGAACGGGCCAGGGAGGAGTACGCGGCGCTCGGCCGCACCACCGCCGTCCGCGACCCGCGCCGCCCGCTCGCCACCGCCTTCGCCAAGGCGTGGAGCGCCGTCGCCGACTCCAACATCACCACGCTCCTCGCCGCCGGGCTCCTCTTCGCCTTCGCCACCGGGCCGGTGAAGGGCTTCGGCGTGACCCTCGCCCTCGGAGTCCTCGCCTCCATGATCACCGCCATGGTGATCACCCGGCTGCTCGCCGACGCGGCCCTCGCCCTGCCCGCCGTACGCCGCAGGCCCGCGCTCACCGGCATGGCGGGGCTCGGCAGGCTGCGGACCCGGCTGGCCCGGCGGGCACCGCGGCTGATGGTCCACCGGCGCCGCTGGTTCACCGTCAGCACGGTCCTCCTCCTCGTCGCCCTCGCGGGGATCGGGGTGCGCGGGGTGCAGCTGGGCGTCGAGTTCACCGGCGGCCGGGACGTCCAGTACGCGGCCACCCGGCCGGTCGACGCGGACGCGGCCCGCGCGGCGGTCGCCGCCGCGGGCTTCCCCGACGCCGTCGTCCAGGCCACCGGTGACGGCGGCCGGGACGTCACCGTCCGCGTGGGGGAGACCGACGACTCCGCGCAGCGGCGCATCACCGAGGCCCTGACCGGGGCCGTGGGTCCCGTCACCGTCGAACGCGACGACCTGGTCGGCCCGAGCCTCGGCGGCGAACTGCGCACCCACGCGCTGCTCGCGCTCGGCCTCGCGGTCGCCGCGCAGCTCGCCTACCTCTCCGTCCGCTTCCGCTGGACGTACGCGGCGGCGGCCGTCGCCGCCATGGCCCAGGACGTGCTGCTCGTCGTGGGTCTCTTCGCCTGGCTCGGCAAGCCGGTGGACAGCGTCTTCCTGGCGGCGCTGCTGACCGTCGTCGGCTACTCGGTCAACGACTCGGTCGTCGTCCTCGACCGCCTCAGGGAGCTCCGCCGCACCGGCGCCCGCCTCCCGCTCGCGGACCTCGCCGACCGCGCGGTCGCCCAGACCCTCCCGCGCACGGTCAACACCGGCATGGGCGCCCTCTTCGTCCTCGCGGCCCTCGCCGTCCTCGGCGGCGACACCCTCACGGACTTCTCCGTGGCCCTGCTGGCCGGCGTCGTCCTGGGCATGGCGTCGACGGTCTTCACGGCCCTTCCCCTGACGGTCACCCTGGAGTCCCGCGCCCCGAAGCCCCCCGCCCGCCCGGCGAAGCCGCGCGCGGGCGACCCCACGGGCGCGGTCGTCTGAGCCGTCCGGCCCCGGCCGCGCGGCCGGGGCCGGACGGGTGGGCCGACGGGGCGGCGGGGTGACCGAGGGGGTGTTGGGTCGTTGCACGCGTAAAAGATCACATGGCGAAGACGCGGAGGTGGTTTCCGTGAGCGTGCAGCAGGCCGCGGCGGTGAAGACCCTGGTGCTCGACGACCCGGAGGACGTACGGGAGGCGGCGGGCGCGATCGCGGGCGGGGAGGCCGTGGCGTACGGGTTCGGGAACTTCTACGCGCTGGGCTTCCGGCCGGAGCGGGAGGCCGTCGAGCGGGTCAGCCGGATGAAGGGGCGCCCGGCCGGGTGGACCGCGAGCGCGACGACCGTGCCGGAGCGGGTGCCGGCCGCGTTCGACTGGACGCGGCTCCCGGACGGCGTCCCCTGGCAGCAGGTCAGGTCGCTGATGGACGAGCTGCTCGAGCTCGGGCCCATCGGATTGCGCGGACCGGCGGCCGACCGGGTCCCGCAGGCGCTCGTCGCCGCCGACGACGCGGGGCCCACCGTCCAGGTCATCGCGCCCGGTACCCACTGCCCCTCGCACGCCTTCCTCGGCACGGCGCTCGCGCTCACGGGCGGCGACTTCCTCGCCGTCACCTCCGTCGACCCCTCCCGCCACCTGACCGACCGCGGCCACGAACCGCCGCACCGGCGGGCCGACGGCCTCGCCGAGGAGTTCGGCGGGGACGGCGTCCGGGTCCTGGCCCACGCCGACGAGGAGGCCGCCCGCCGCCGCCATCCCTTCCACCGTGCGACGCCCGTCAGCATCCTGGCCTTCCACCGCACCGCCGGGCACACCCGCTCCGGCCTGCCCGCGCTCGTCCTGGAACGGCAGGGTTCCCTCTCCGCCGACCACATCCGCGCGATCGCCGCCAACCACGGCTTCGGGCTCTTCGTCGCCCCGCGGGCCGTCGCACCGCCGACCCCGCGGGCGCACGGGATCGGCTGATCCGCCGGGGCCGTTCAGGCGCCGGTCCGGTCCCCGCCCCCGCCCTCCTCCGCATCCAGCGCGAGCTCCGCCCACACCGTCTTGCCGTCCTCCTCGTACCGCACGCCCCACGCGTCCGCCAGCATCGCGCAGATGTGCAGGCCCCGACCGCCCTCGTCGGCGGCCTTCGCGTGCCGCAGGTGCGGGGCGGTGGCCGCGCCGTCGCGGACCTCCACGGTGAGGGTCGAATCGCCCCGCAGCAGCCGCAGGGCGTACGGCGGAGCCCCGTGCCGCACCGCGTTGGTGACCAGCTCGCTGACGATCAGTTCGACGGTGAGCGGGTCCACGTCGAGGCCCCACTCGCGCACCCGCTCCTCCGCCGCGTGCCGCGTCGGCGCCACCGCCGACAGCTCGCCCGGCAGTTCCCACGCGGCGACGTCCGAGGCCGGCAGCCGCAGCGTGCGGGCCACCAGCAGCACCCGCTCGGGCGCGAGCAGCGCCGCCAGGTCGTCCGCCATGGCGTGGGGGCCCCGGTCCGGGGCGGCCAGCGCCTGAGCGACCCGCGCCTGCGACGGGCCGCCGTCCGCGCGGGCGGAGGAGGCGAGGCACAGCGTGGTGCCCTCCGGCAGGAAGTGCGAGGAGCACGCGAACGGCGGGCCGTCGTCGCCCAGGAGCGGACCCTCGTCCACCAGGTCCGTGTCGAGGGAGCCGTCCGGCCGGACGGCGACGCACAGCGATGACCCCGCCCGGGCGAGGTCGAGCCGGCCGGTCACCGGATCGTGCACGGCGATCGTGCAGCTGGCGGCTGGCTCGTCCGCGCCGGGCCCGTCCCCGTGCCCCTGCTCCCGGGCGAGCCGCTGCGTCACCGCGTGCAGCCGGGCCAGCAGTTCGTGCGGAGCGAGGTCGAGCGTCGTCAGGCTGTACACGGCGGTCCGCAGCCGGCCCATCGTCGCCACCGAACTCAGTCCCGGCCGCTCCACCTGACCGACCACCAGCGCCACCCGCCCGCCCGGCAGCGCGATGACGTCGAACCACGAGCCCGCGCCCGTGCCGCCGGGCCGGTGCCGCTGGGCGAGCTCCACGGCGTGCCGGGTCTCGCCCTCGGGCCGCAGCGGCCAGGACTGCAGGGCCGTCATCACGATGTGTTCGCGGGTGAAGCGGAGCGCGTTCTCCAGACAGGTCGCCGTGTGCGCGGCCACGCCCTCGACGACGGCGAGATCGTCCTCGGTGTACGGGTCGGCCCCCGGCGGCCGTCCGAACGCGACGGCGCCCAGCAGCTGTCCGCGCACGGCGAGCGGTGCCACGAGCCGCACCCCGCCGTCCCACGGCCGCAGTTCGGGACCGTCCGGCAGTCGCTCGCCGAACAGGCCGGGCACCAGCACCGCCCCCGGTTCCGGCAGCGGCGCGTCGCACTCAGTCCGCCCGGAGCCGCCCACGGCGGTGCACCGCAGCAGCGGCGTCTCGCCCGGGCGCCGCAGCTCCGGCGGCTTCCCGCGCAGCACCGCGTCGGTGAGCGCGACGACGACCGAGCCGGCGAAGCCGGGTGCGGTGACCTCGACGAGCTCGCGTGCGGTCCGCTCGACGTCGAGCGTCCGGCCGATCCGCTCACGGGCCTCGTAGAGCAGGGCGAGCCGCCCCTCGGCCAGGATCCGGTCGGTGACCTCCGTGACGGTGGCGACCAGCCCGATCGCGGGCCGTTCCGCGCCGTCCGGCGCCGGGTCGTACAGCGGATAGACGGACACCGAGTAGACGTGCTCCCGGCCCGTGTCGCCCGGCGGGCGGCCCCGCATCAGGACGTCCCGGGCCGGCGGCCCGCCGTCGAGGACCTCGCGGAGGACGTGCTCGTCCACGTCGACGCCGAAGCGCCGGTACGCCTCCGCCGCCGGCCGGCCGAGCACCTCCTCCTCCGCGACGTCCCGCTCCGCGAGCGCCGGACCGGTGACCCGGATCACCCGCAGCTCCTGGTCGAGCACGTGCACGCCGACCGAGGACTGACGGAACACGGCGTCGAGGACGGCATGGTCGAGGGCGAACGCCGACACACCGCCCAGGGCGGCCGTCCCCTCCGTGCCGGGAAGGGGCGGGACGTCCTCGAACATGCTGCACCTGCCTGCGGTCGACGCCGGGGTCAGGCCCAGTCTCGCCGCTCCGGGCGCCCTTCGCCCGTCGCCACTCCCACCGACGCGCGGCGGTCGTCACGACGGGGCGGGCGTCACCTGGGGAGGAGCAGCAGCGCGTTCCCGAGCGAGCGCTGGCCCGAGGCGTCCGACGGCCGGTTGACGATCCCCGCGGAGGTCGCGAGGACGCTCGAACCGCCGCCGTCGAGGTTCAGGGCCTCGCGGGCGCCCAGGGAGCGCATCAGACGGGCGGCGCCGTCGATGCTCAGGCCCTCGCTGACGCCGGGGTCGCGTCCGTCGACGACGACGAGGAGCAGCCGCCCCTGACCGTCCTTGCCGATCATGGACCGGGGGTTGGCGCGCACCGTCCAGTCGTAGGTGAAAGTCTGGTCGGGGCCCTCGCGGACGATGCCGTCGCCCACCGCGTTGACCGCCACCCGGCCCGCGCGGACCAGGGACGGGCCCACCTGGAGGATCGTCGTGTCGGGCCCGAGCACGACCGTGCGGCCCTGGCCGTCCCGTATCCGCTCGTCGAAGGAGAGGGTGGCGCCGACCCGCGCGGTGCGCAGCAGCCAGGCGGCGCTGTCGCCGGTGGCCTGGAGCGTCGAGCCGCCGGCCGGGACGGCCGCGCCGCGCGTGGGGCGCACGGCGGTCACCCGGCCCCGGGCGTCGAGGACGGCCTCCGCACCCGCGCCGGCCGGGGGAGCGCCCCACTCGGGGGTGAAGCGGACGAGTTCGCTGGCGTCGGTGCACTTGAGGTCGTGCTGGGGGCGCTCGGTCGGCTGGTCGCCGCCGACCCCGCCGCAGTTCCAGACGTCGCCGGGGAGCCGGTTGATCCCGTCGACCTCGACGGTCTCGCCGTCGGCGGTGACCGTGACCCGGGTGGTGAAGGTGTCGACGGCGAGGCCGCGGCCGCCGCGGTCCAGCCGGACGCCGGCGCGTCCCTGGGTGGCCGAGCCGAGGAGCCGGCCGTCCTTCACGTACATCCCGCCGGGCGCGCTGTTGTAGAACCACTGGCCGTTGATCCCCGCGACGGCGCCCGAGGCGGCGATCAGGTCCGTCAGCTTCTCGGTGCCGTTGAGGGCGGGGCCGTGGCCGGCCGCGAGACGGCCGCCGAAGGCGTCGAGGTCGACGCGCAGGACGTGGACCCGCTGGGGGGCGTCCTCGTCGGTGCCGTCCTGGGCGGTGTAGCGGGTGCGGGCGGTGAAGCCGGCGGCCTTGAGCCGGGCGACGAGGGCGGTCGCGTCGGCCTCGTCCGTGTACCTGCCGGTCCGCACCGTCCAGCCGAGCACCCCCGCGCGCCGGTCCGCGTACGCCGGCGTGGTCACCCGTTCCACGCGCGGGGTGAAGCCGGCCGCGCCCAGGAGCTTCGCGACCCGCTGCGCGGTGGCGTGCGGCCCGAGCGCGAGCGGCGCGCCGGACAGCGGCCCGTCGGGCTGCGACGGGAGGTTGACCTGCGCGGTCCAGAGGTCGTCCGCGTCGCGCTTCCCGTACGTGAGGGTGGTGAGCGTCACGCCCGGAGCCGGGGCGCTGGTGACGCGGGTGGCCGCGTGGACGGGGTGGCGCGTGGCGACGGCGGGCCCGGCGGCGGCGGCCGGTGCGGGGGTGGAGGCGGCGGGCGTGGCGACCGCGGGTCCGGTGGGGCGGGCCTGTGCCAGGGGCACCGAGGACCCGGCCGACAGGACCGCGGCGGCCACCAGGAGGAGGAGGGGCCTGCGCTGCATGGGAGTCCTTCCCGAGTGGGAACTGCCTGGATACCGAGGGAACGTGCCGTCAGTTACCGGACGGTGACGCGCAGTTCGACTCCCGTGGCAGAGCGGTGGAAGGTTCGGTTCCTCCCTCTCCCGGGTCCGGCCCGCGACGCACGTCCGGACAGACCGGGTGGCACCGGCCCCGACGCGCACGGTGCCCGGCCGTCACGCCCGCGCCGTACCCCGGCGGAGGCGGAGGCCCGCCCGACTATCCTTCCGGTGTGGAGATCCCCTCATATGACGAAATCCGGGCGCTGCACCGGAAACACGCCCCCAGCGACGCCGCCTTCGAACTCGTCTTCACCCACTGCGAGATCGTCGCCTCCCTCGCCGAGCAATTCCTGTCCCGACACGGCCGGGGCGTCGACGCGGAACTCGTCCGCGCCGGCTGCCTGCTCCACGACATCGGCGTCTACCGCCTGTACGACTCCGCCGGGCGCCTCGACGGCGCCTCCTACGTGACCCACGGCGTCCTCGGCCACCGGCTCCTCGCGGCAGAGGGCCTCCCCGAGACCCTCTGCCGCTTCTGCTCCTGCCACACCGGCGTCGGCCTCACCCAGGAGGACGTCCTCGCGCAGGGCCTGCCCATCCCGCCCGCCGACTACGTGCCCGTCACGCCGGAGGAGCGGATGGTCATGTACGCCGACAAGTTCCACAGCAAGAGCACCCCGCCCCGCTTCGTCTCCCCCGACACCTTCGAGGCGAGGATCGCCCGCTTCGGACCGGAGAAGGTCACCACCTTCCAGGCCCTGCGCCGACAGTACGGCGACCCCGAACTCGATGCCCTGGCCGCCGCACACGGACATGCCGTGGCCTGAGCCGTTCGGGCTCAGCCGGCGGCCGTGACGATCGTGACCACCGTCAGCGCGGTCATCGCCGCCTGCATGTCCCGGATCGCCTCCCGCACGCCCTCGCTCGCCCACCGGCCCTCGGCGAGCTCCGCCATCCGGGCGGCGACCTCCTTGCGGGGCTCCCCGGGGAAGGCGATCCGGTGCAGCTTCGCCCCGTGCAGCAGGGCGATCAGCCCCGCCGTCCGCTCGTCCGGCGCGGCGCCGTCCAGGACCACGGCGCGCAGCCGCTCCCGCAGCTCCCGCTCGACCGAGCCGTCCGCCTCCGGGTACCGCCGGACCCGGAACAGGCCCAGGACCCGGCGCGTCTCCTCCACGACGAGCCCGCGCTCGCACAGCCGCGCGACCGTCGCGGCCGGTGCCTTCGCCTGGTCCTTCCTCAGCCACTCGCTGACCTTCGGCGCCCCGTCCCGGCGCCCCGCCCACTCCGCGAGCGCCGCGAGGCGCCCGTCGAGCAGCGCCTCCCCGGTGGGGTCCTCGTCCGTCACGGTCAGCCGCCCGCCGGCCACCGACACCCGCCCCGCGAGCGCCAGCTCCAGGAGGATGCCTCCCGCGACCGCCCAGGCCGCCGCCTGCGATTCCTTCGCCTCCCCGGACGCGTCGTCCAGGGACAGCAGCGTGATCTCCTCGGCGAGCGTGATCGACATCGACGTCCTTCCAGGTGAGGCGGCCGGAACGGGGTCCGGTGGTCTGCCCCGGAGGACGGCCTGACGACCCGTCCGGTTCCCGGGACCCCGCGAAAGCCTCCGCGAACCTCCGTACGGGTCCGGTCGGCGGGCCGTTGTCAGTGGCGGCTGTCACCCTGGGGCCATGGACAGGCGGAGCGAGCGTCCCGGCGGCGGGAGGAAGGAAGACGGCATGGGCGGGGACCGTGACGAGGAGCTGCTGAGAGGCCGGGTCTACGGCCAGGACCACGACGACCCGCGCCCCGGACCGCGCCCCGGCCGGTCCTACGCGGAGCTGGTCGGCGGCCCGCTCGACGGGCTGCTGCTCGACGTCACCGACTGGACCGGCGAGGAGATACGCGCCGGCGCCGTCCTGGAGACGGAGCTGAGCCGCTACGGCGCCGAGGGCAAGGCCGTGTACGGCCCCCGGGCCGGCGACCCGGCACGCTTCGACTGGACCGGCGACACCCGCTGACGGACCCGGGCGCCCGGCGCGGCACGGGGGACCGGTGGGGCCGGACATGCGAAAGGCGGGAGCTCGTCCCGCCATGTTCAAGATATAGCGCACGGGGGGCCTTGCGGCAAGGCCCCCCGGATGCCGCACAATCGCACATCTACCCCTTCACCTGCTGAAACGAGATTGCGCGCGTGCCCATGCCTCAGCGGACCACCGGCCCCTTCGAGCTTCCCGACCGTCTCGCCGCCAAGGCCGATCCGGCGCTGATCGCCGACGACGTGAAGCACTTCGCCGCCGTCGCCGAGAGCCTCGACCAGGCCGTCGCCGAACTCTCCGAGCGCCTCGACGCGGTCCTCCGCGCCCCCGGCGGCCTCGGCCGCGAGGCGATGGAGCGCGACCTGGAGGTCCACCGCCTCTCCGGCCGACTGCGCGCCCTGCGCCGCTTCGGCCTCGACCTCTGCCTCGGCCGGATCGTCTCCGCCGACGGCTCCGAACCCCTCTACATCGGCCGCCTCGGCCTCACCGACAGCGATGGGAACCGGCTGCTCGTCGACTGGCGCTCGCCCGCCGCCGAGCCGTTCTTCGGCGCCACCCACGCCCACCCGATGGGGCTCGCCAGCCGCCGCCGCTACCGCTGGAACGGCGGCCGGATCACCGACTACTGGGACGAGGTCTTCACCGAGGGCGGCCTCGACGAGCACGCCGCCCTCGACGACCAGTCGGCCTTCATCGCCAGCCTCGGCACCAACCGTTCCGAGCGGATGCGCGACGTCCTCTCCACCATCCAGGCCGACCAGGACGCCATCGTCCGCGCCGGCTCGCGCGGCGCCCTCGTCGTCGACGGCGGACCCGGCACCGGAAAGACCGTCGTCGCCCTCCACCGGGCCGCCTACCTCCTCTACTCCGACCCCCGGCTCGGCCACCGCCGGGGCGGCGTCCTCTTCGTCGGCCCCCACCAGCCCTACCTCGCCTACGTCTCCGACGTGCTGCCCAGCCTCGGCGAGGAAGGCGTCCGCACCTGCACCGTCCGCGACCTCGTCCCCGAAGGAGCGGCCGTCCGCCCCGAGAAGGACCCCGAGGTCGCCCGGCTCAAGTCCTCCGCCGCCCTGGTCCGGGGCATCGAGAAGGCCGTCCGCTTCTACGAGGAGCCCCCCACCGGGCCGACCCACGTCACCACCGACTGGGGCGACCTCACCGTCACCGCCGACGACTGGGCCGAGGCCTTCGACGCCCCCGGCCCCAGCACCCCGCACAACGAGGCACGCGAACTGATCTGGGAGGAGCTCGTCACCCTCCTCAAGGAGAAGACCCGCGGCGAGGTCCCCGACATCCTCTTCGAGCGCGCCCTGCGGCACGACCGCGAACTCGTCGCCACCCTCGACCGGGCCTGGCCGATGCTGGAGCCCACCGACCTCGTCGGCGACCTGTGGACCGTGCCCGCCTACCTCCGCCTGTGCGCCCCCTGGCTCGACCGGGACGAGGTGCGCGCCCTCCAGCGGGCCGACGCCCACGCGTGGACCGAGTCCGACCTGCCCTACCTCGACGCCGCCCGGCAGCGCCTAGGCGACCCCCGGTCCAGCGCCCGCAAGCGCCGCGAGAAGGCCACGCTCGCCGCCCGCAAGGAGCGCATGGCCGGCGTCATCGACAACATCGTGCGGGGCGACGACGACGGCGAGGGCGCCGTCACCATGCTCCTCGGCCAGGACCTCCAGGACAGCCTCGTCGACGACGCCGGGCTGCCCGTCGCCGCCGGCGACCCGCTCGCCGGGCCCTTCGCCCACGTCGTCGTCGACGAGGCCCAGGAACTCACCGACGCCGAATGGCAGATGCTGATCGCCCGCTGCCCCTCGCGCAGCTTCACCATCGTCGGCGACCGCGCCCAGGCCCGCCACGGCTTCACGGAGACCTGGCGGGAGCGCCTGGAGCGCATCGGCCTCGACCGCGTCGAGACGACCTCGCTCAGCATCAACTACCGCACCCCGGAAGAGGTCATGGCCGAGGCCGAACCGGTCATCCGCGCCGCCCTCCCGGACGCCAACGTGCCGACCTCGGTCCGCGCCTCCGGCCTCCCCGTCCACCACGGCACCACCGCCGAGCTGGACTCCCTCCTCGACGACTGGCTCGCCGCGAACACCGACGGCGTCGCCTGCGTCATCGCCGCGGAGGGCCGGCTCCCCGCGCTCGGCGACCGACCCCGGGTCAGGGCGCTCACGCCGAGCCTCTCCAAGGGCCTGGAGTTCGACCTCGTCGTCCTCCTCGACCCGGAGGGGTACGGCGAGGGCATCGAGGGCGCGGTCGACCACTACGTGGCGATGACCCGCGCCACCCAGCGCCTCGCCGTCCTCACCAGCGCCTGACCGCAAGCGCGGCGGCGGGCCGGACGCTCAGGACGGCAGCCCGCCCCGCGCGATCACCTGCGCGTACCAGCGGGCACTGTCCTTGAGCGTCCGCCGCTGGCTCGCGAAGTCCACGTGCACGATCCCGAACCGCTTGCTGTACCCGAACGCCCACTCGAAGTTGTCCAGGAGCGACCACAGGAAGTAGCCCCGCACGTCCGCGCCGTCCTCGATCGCCCGGCGCACCGCCGCCAGGTGCCCGTGCAGGTACGCCACCCGCTCCGGGTCCCGCACCCGCCCGGACGGGTCCGCGTAGTCGTCGTACGCCGCCCCGTTCTCGGTGATCACCAGCGGCACTCCCGGCAGCTCGTCGCGCAGCCGGACCAGCAGCTCGTACAGGCCGTCCGCGTCCACCGGCCAGTCCATCGCCGTCCGGGGGCCCGGCGCCGGCAGGAACCGCACGTGCCGCTCCGCGCCGCCCCACGGCGACGGCGACTCCGAGGACCCCGCCGCGACGACCGTGGGGGAGTAGTAGTTGAGCCCCAGCGAGTCGATCGGCGCCGAGATCGTCGCCAGGTCCCCGTCCCGTACGAACCCCCAGTCCGTCACCCGGGCCGTGTCCCGCACCAGGTCCTCCGGCAGCCGGCCCCGGAACACCGGGTCGAGGAAGATCCGGTTCGCCACCGCGTCGATCCGGCGCGCCGCGTCCAGGTCCTCCGCCGACTCCGTCAGCGCCCGCACCACGTGCAGGTTCAGCGTGAGCGACACCTCCGACCCGGCCGGCAGCGCCTCCCGCAGGGCGCCGACCGCGAGACCGTGCGCCAGGTTCAGGTGGTGCGCGGCGCGCAGCGCCTCCACGTCGCTGGTCCGGCCCGGGGCGTGCACCCCGTTCCCGTACCCCAGGAAGGCGGCGCACCACGGCTCGTTCAGCGTCGTCCAGGTCGCGACCCGGTCGCCGAGCGCCGCCGCCGTGATCCCCGCGTACTCGGCGAACCGCTCCGCCGTCTCCCGGCGCGGCCAGCCGCCCGCGTCCTCCAGCTCCTGCGGCAGGTCCCAGTGGTACAGCGTCGCCACCGGGCGGATCCCCGCCTCCCGCAGCTCGTCGCAGAGCCGCCGGTAGAAGTCCAGGCCCTTCTGCAGCGCGGGCCCGCGGCCGGTCGGCTGGACGCGCGGCCACGCCACCGAGAACCGGTAGTCCGTCACCCCCAGCTCGCGCATCAGCGCCACGTCCTCGCGCACCCGGTGGTAGTGGTCGGCGGCGATGTCACCGGTGTCGCCGTTGCGGACCTTGCCCGGCGTCCGGCTGAAGGTGTCCCAGATGGACGGCGTCCGGCCGTCCTCCGTGGCCGCGCCCTCGATCTGGTACGCGGCGGTGGCGGTGCCCCAGCGGAAACCCTCCGGGAAGCGGAGCGTCGCGGAGGACTCGGGGCGTGCGTCGACGGCGGTCATGAGGGGGCGACTCCAAGAAGACGAGGGTGGGAAGGACGGATCCGAGGTGGGGGGCGGAGCGAGACGGCAGGGGGAGACGGAAGGGAGAGGGAAGGGAGGCGGACGCGGCTCAGCCCTTGACCGCGCCCTGCATGATGCCGCCGACGATCTGACGGCCGAGCAGGCCGAAGACCAGCAGCACGGGCAGCGTGCCGAGCAGGGTGCCCGCCATGATCACGGACTGGTCGTGGACGTAGCCGCCGCCGAGCTGGCGGAGCGCCACCTGGACGGTCGGCTCCTGCGAGGAGAGCGCCACGATGGGCCAGAAGAAGTCGTTCCAGGCGGCCATGAAGGTCAGCAGACCGAGGACGGCCATGCCGGGACGGGCGATCGGCACCACGATCGACCAGAAGATCCGGGCCGTGGACGCGCCGTCGACCCGCGCCGCCTCGATCAGCTCGTCGGGAAGCGACTGCACCAGGTACTGGCGCATGAAGAACACCCCGAACGCGGAGACCAGACCCGGCAGGATCACCGACTGGAGCTGGTTCACCCACTGGAGCTCGGCGATCAGCATGAAGAGCGGGATGACGCCGAGCTGCGGCGGGATCATCATCGTCCCGACCGTCACCGCGAGCAGCGCGCCCCGGCCGCGGAAGCGGAGCTTGGCGAAGGCGAAGCCGGCGAGGGTGCAGCACAGCACCGTGCCCACGGTGATCGAACCGGACACGATGAGCGAGTTGAGCAGTGCCTTGCCGATGTCCGCCTCGGCGAGCACCGCCTCGAAGTTGCGGATCAGGTGCGGGCCCGGCACCAGCGACGGCGGCACCTGGGCCAGGTCGGCGTTGGAGCGGCTGGCCGCGACGATCGTCCAGTAGAAGGGGAAGGCGGAGACGAGCACGGCCAGGATCAGCACGGCGTACGCGACCGGCCCGGCCTTCAGGGTCCGCCCGGCACCGGACCGGCGGCGCGGCCGGGAGGGCGTCCGCCGGGCGGGGGCGCGGACCGGGGCGGGCGGATCGGCGAGCGCGGTCATCGGCCGGCCTCCTTGCGGGAACGGCGGCGCGCGATCAGGGCGTTGACCCCGACCAGCACCAGGATCAGCAGGAACATCACCCAGGCGATGGCGGCGGCCCGGCCCAGGTGGAAGAAGCCCCAGCCCTGCTCGTACATGTACAGGCCGAGGGTCTGGTACTGGTGCGAGATGCCGCCCGACATGGACCCCTCGAAGAGCAGCGGCTCGCCGAAGAGCTGGGTGGCGCCGATCGTCGACACGACGACGGTGAAGAGGATCGTCGGCCGCAGTCCCGGCAGGGTGACGTGGAAGAACTGCCGCCAGCGGGAGGCGCCGTCCATCTCCGCCGCCTCGTACAGCTCCGACGGGATGGACTGCATGCCGGGGAGATAGATGAGCGCGTTGTAGCCCGTCCACCGCCAGACGACGATCGTGGAGACCGCGATCTGCGAGCTGAGGGTGCCCGACTGCCAGTCGATCGGCCCGACGCCGACGAGGCCGAGCACGTAGTTGAAGAGTCCGAAGTCGCGGCCGAACAGCTGCGCGAAGACGAGGGTCGCGGCGGCGACGGAGGTGGCGTACGGCAGCAGCATCGCCGTCCGCAGGAACGTCCGGCCGCGCAGCCGGTGGTTGAGCAGGTGCGCGAGCGCGAGCGCCATCACCAGCTGCGGCACGGTCGACAGCACGCCGATGGTGAAGGTGTTGCGCAGCGCGGTCCAGAAGAACTCGTCGCCGAAGAGCGCGGTGTAGTTGCCGAGCCCGCGCCACTCCATGGAACCGGGGTCCTGGAGCTCCACCCGGTGGAGCGACACGTACGCCGTGTAGACCAGCGGGAAGAGCCCGAAGGCGGCGAACAGGGTGAAGAACGGGGCGACGTACGTGTAAGGGGAAAGGGCGCCCCACACACGCCGGAAGCCCGACGTGCGCGGAACGGTGGCGGCTTTCGCCGGTGCGACGAGGGTCACGGTGCGGCCCTTCGGGAGACGATGCGGAAGGATGACGCCGAGCCCCGGGGACCCGACGGTTCTACGGTCGGTACGGACCTCCGGGGCCCGGCCCGGCCGGGGTTATGGCGGCCCAGCCGGTCCGGGTGCCGGGTGCCGGGCCTGGGCCCGGGTGCCAGATCCCGGGGCCTGGTGGCCCAGCCGGTCCGGGTGCCTGGCCCCCGGTAACCCAGCCGGTCCGGTGCCCGGCCCCGGGGGCCCGGAGGCTCCGCTGGTCGGCGTGCCCGCCCCTTGCGGTCTGCGGGCGGTGCCCGGGTCTATGCGGTCCTTCGGTCCGGCGCTTTGCGGCCCGATGGTCCGGGTCTGGGGCCGGCGACCTGCCGTCCAGCCCCTTGCGGCCCGTCGGACCTCGGACCGCCGGTCCGGGTCCGGGGTCCGTGGCCGGTGGCCTACGGTCCGGGCCCCGTGGCCCCTGGACGAGCCCGTCCAGGTGTGGTTCGGCCGGGGCGCCGGACGGGTGGCTGCCGTGGGCCCGGTCGGCAGCGACCGGAACCGGCCCGCAGGGACTCCCGGCGCAACCCGGCGGACCGGACGGGCAGTGCGGTGGCCACCGCCGGTGCCAAGGCGCCGCCGGCCTGCTCCGCAAGCCCGCCGGCCCTGCACTCTGAAGGTTGGACCACCAGAGGGAGCCGCTTCGCGGGAGTGGGGGCGGCGGAGTGCGGCCGCCCCCGGCGGGAGCGGACGTACTGCGTGGCGTGGCCGCGGTTTCGGTGCTCTGACGGCGCTGCCCCACCGGTCCCGGCAGGTGCTGCGCGGGCCCGCCAGGGCCACGTCGGTCGCGACTGCCCGCCCTCCCGGAGCCGTACCGCCGCCCGGCTTCGGTACGGCGTCCGGCCCCGATACCGCGTCACGGTCCGGAGGCTGGACCGGGCTCGCCGCGGCGCCTGCCGGGGTGTCCGGGCCCAGCCCCTGCCCGGCCTGGCCCGGGCCGTACCCCGGGTGTCCGGGCCCTGCCTGTGCCCGGCCCAGCCACCGCCGGGCCCTGGCCCCCGCCCGACCTGGCCCCGGCCCGGCCCACGCGCCACCCCGCCCGGCCCCGCGGGCCTCAGCCCAAGGTGTTCGCGACGCCCTTCTTCGCGTTCTCCCAGGCCTTCTCCGGGGCGAGGCCCTTGCGTTCGACCTCGCTCAGCGCGTTGGTGATCTGCTGGCTGATGTTCTGGTCGTGGACGCCGAGCACCTGCACCGGCGCCGCCTTCGCCGCGTCGCCGAAGATCTGCCCGATCGGCGCGCCGGAGAAGTACGGGTCCTTAGTGCCGGCGACCTCGGCGATGGCGCCGGTCGAGGACGGGAAGTTGCCCTGCTTGGCGAAGACCTTCGCCTGCTGCTCCGGCGCGGTGAGCCACTTCACCAGCTCGTACGCCTCCTTCTTGTGCTTCGCGGCGCGCGGCACGGCGAGGTAGGAGCCGCCCCAGTTCCCGGCGCCGCCGGGCAGCGCGGCGATGTCCCACTTGCCCTTGCCGGACTCACCGGCCTGGCCCTTGATGTAGCCGAGCATCCACGCGGGGCAGGGGATCGTCGCGAAGGAGCCCGCGGCGAAGGCCTGGTTCCACTGCGGGGACCACTGGTCGAGCTTCGCGCTGAGCCCGGCGTCGCTCGCCTCGACGGCGGTCTCCCAGGCGGTCTTCAGGGCGGGGTTGGTCTCCCAGATCAGCGCCCCGGACGCGTCGTAGTACCGCTCCTTCTCCTGCCCGATCATGATCGAGTAGAGGCTGCCGACGCTGTCGAGCCACGCGCTCTTCGCGGGGGCCTTCGCCTTGTACTGCTTGCCGAGCTCCAGGTAGCCGTCCCAGGTGGACCACTTCTTCGCCAGCTCGGCCCGGTCGGTGGGCAGACCGGCCTGCTCGAAGAGGTCGGTGCGGTAGCACATCGCCTCGGGGCCGACGTCCGTGCCGAGGCCCAGCACCTCGCCGTTCTTCCCGGTCGCCGCGGCCCACTTCGCCGCGGCGAACTGGTCCTTCAGCCCGTCGGCGCCGTACTTCCGCAGGTCCTCGAAGCGGTCGGCCTGCTGCTGGGTGACGGAGGCGATCCGGCCGACCTCGATGCCCTGGACGTCGGCGAGGCCGCCGCCGCCGGCGAGCCGGGTCTGGAGCGACTTCCAGTAGTCGGCCTCGTCCTCGGTGTCCGTCTGCTTGATGGTGACCTCGGGGTGGAGCTTCTCGTACTCGGCGTAGAGGCCGGCCTCCTTGTAACCGAAGGAGCCGAAGAGGTCGACGGTGACGGTGACCTTGCCGCCGGCCTTGTCGGAGGCGGTGTCGGAGGCTCCGGAGCCGCAGGCGGCGAGCAGGGAACCGGTGAGCACGACCGCTCCGATGCGGAGGGCGGCCTGCGTGGCGGCTCGGGTGATGGGCATGGACGGGCTCCCTTGGAGTCAGGGCGGATCGGGGTGGACGGTGAGGTCCGCGGTGTGCCGGGGTGTGCGAGGCGGAGCGGGAAGTGGGGAAGCGGTCGAACGGGGGCGGGTCCCGGGAGGGACCCGCACACGTCCTTGAGAGCGCTCTCAAGAACGGACTGGAGCGTGCCCCGACTCGCCCGTTCCCGTCAAGACTCGAAGGCGTAACGGCTCGGAATCGAGCGGTTCCTACGGGACCGCCACCCCAACTCCGGGTTCGTTCCGCTCTCTTGACGCCCAGGTTTCGGGAGTTTTACGTTGCGCACTGCTGAGAGCGCTCTCAAAACCCGTCACACCCCGAACGAACCCCCACGAACCCCTCCTCCGAGCCAACGAGGTGCTGTACGTGTCAGCTCCCCGCTCCCGACCGGCCGCGTCGCTGGTCCTCACCGCCGCCCTGGCCGCCGCCGGTCTCGTACCGGTCGCCGCCGGCTCCGCCTCCGCCGCCACCGTCCCCGTCGGCGCGGGCGGATACTCCGACACCCGCCCCGCCGGGACCTCGGGTCCCACCACCAACACCGGGTCCCCCGTCACCCCCAAGGTGACCGCCGCCGCCAAGGACCGGCCCGTCCCCACCAACGACTGGTGGTCCTCCCTCGCCTTCCAGCGCTACGGCGACAACCCGTACTCGACCCCCATGTACGGGCATCCGCTCACCTACCAGGCCGTCGCAGGCGGCCTGGAGATCGGCTACCCCACCACCCCGGCGATCGTCGGCGACGGCCGCCAGTACGAGTTCCCCCACAAGGCCGACCTCACCCTCGGCCTCACCGGCCTCAACTCGCCCGACGCCAAGGCCGACGACTGGTCCGACTGGACCGTCACCCCCCTCTGGTCCGACGGCGCCCGCACCCTGCGCACCACCATCGGCCACGGTCTGCCCTACGTGTACGCCAAGGGCACCGGCGGCGACGCCCGGATCACCACCGCCGCCCCGCCCACCGTCTTCGCCGACCAGGGCAACGTCCTCGGCATCACCGTCGCGGGCCACCACTACGCCCTCTTCGCCCCGTCCGGCACCGACTGGAACGTCTCCGGCAGCACGCTCACGGCCGGCCTCGGCGGCAAGGACTACTTCTCCGTCGCCGTCCTCCCCTCCACCGACGCCCTCGCCACCTACCGGCGCTACGCCTACAGCTTCGTCACCGGCTCCCGCGTCGCCTGGTCCTCCTCCGGCGGGAGGTCACACGCCACCTACACGCTCACCACCGAGGCGAAGGAGGGCACCGAGACCGGCACGCTCCAGGCCCTCTACCGGCACCAGTGGCTGAACTCCACCGACCCGCTGACCCCGTACACGTACGTCTCCCCGCGCGGCACCATGAAGGTCCGCGAGGGCCGGTCCTTCTCCACCAGCCGCAAGCAGGCCGCCGTCCTGCCGGGGCTGCCCGCCACCGGCGCCGTCGACCAGGCCCGGCTGCGCGCGTACCTGAACGAGGTGGTGAACTCCGCCGATCCGTTCTCCGGCGCCACCGACACGTACTGGACCGGCAAGGCGCTCGGGAAGCTCGCCCAGCTCGTGCCGCTCGCCGAGCAGCTCGGTGACACGGCGCTGCGCGACCGGCTCCTCGGCCTGATCAAGGGCCGGCTCCAGGACTGGTTCACCACGGGCGGCGCGAACGAGTTCTCGTACGACCGCACCTGGAAGACCCTGACCGGCTACCCGGCCTCCTACGGCAGCGACACCGAGCTGAACGACCACCACTTCCACTACGGCTACTACGTGTACGCCGCCGCCGTCGTCGCCCAGTACGACCAGGCCTGGGCCGCCGACTCCGCCTGGGGCGGCATGGTGAAGACGCTGGTGCGCGACGTCGCCAACCCCAGCCGCACGGACGCGTCCTTCCCCTTCCTGCGCGGCTTCGACGTGTACGCCGGACACAGCTGGGCCTCCGGCCACTCGGGCTTCGCGGCCGGCAACAACCAGGAGTCGTCCTCCGAGTCCACCAACCTGAGCGCCGCGCTCGTCCTGTGGGGCTCCGCCACCGGCGACACCTCCCTGCGCGACCTCGGCGGCTACCTCCTCGCCACCGAGTCGGACGCCATCGGCCAGTACTGGTTCGACGCCGACCAGCAGGTCTTCCCCGGCTCCTTCGGCCACGACACCGTCGGCATGGTCTGGGGCAGCGGCGGCGCGTACTCCACCTGGTGGACCGCCAACCCCGAGGAGATCCACGGCATCAACACCCTCCCGGTGACCGCCGGCAACGCGCTGCACATGGGCGCCTATCCGGGCGCGATCCGGCGCAACCTGGCCGAGATGGAACGGGAGAACGGCGGCCCGGCCGTCGAATGGCGCGACATCCTCTGGGAGTTCGAGTCGCTCGCCGAACCGGCCCGCGCCAAGGCGAGGTTCGACGCCACCGGCGGGAACTACACCCCCGAGGCGGGCGAGACCCGCGCCCACACCTACCACTGGCTGACCACCCTGGACGCGCTCGGCGCCCCCGACGCGAGCGTCACCGGCTCCATCCCGACCTCGGCCGTCTTCCTGAAGGGAACCGAACGCACCTACGCCGCCCACAACCACGGCTCCGCGCCGATCACCGTCACCTTCTCCGACGGCAAGTCGCTGACCGTACCGGCCCGTTCCACCGCCACCGGCAAGGGCACCGGGACGATCCCCTGCGGTCAGCCCGGCGGTCCCGCCTGCCCCGAGCCGAGCACCGGCGACACCTTCCGGCTCGTCTCCGGCGGCGCGCTGACCACCGCCACCGACACCACCGCGGGCAGCGACACGATCGCCTCCGCCGGCGGGGTCAACCGCGACGGCACCCCGTACCAGCCGCTCGTCTACACGGCGCGGAACGTCACCGGCACCCTCACCCCCGGCGCCGCCACCGCCTTCCGCCTCGCCGTGGACGCCGGCACCGCCGTCGGCCTCGGCCAGCAGGTCCGCGTCAGCTACGACCTCACCGGGGACGGCAGCTTCGAACGCACCGAGACCTACCACTACTTCGCCACCGACCCGGTGCCCGGCTGGGAGCGCTACGACCAGGGCCGGGGCCTGAAGTCCGCCACCGGCACCCTCGGCGACCTCCGCGGCGGCACCGTCCGCGTGGAACTGTGGAGCGCCATCGGCAACGGCCCGTCGACCGTCCGCACCGGGACGGCCGACTCGGTCCTCGTCATCCCCTTCGACTGACGCGGGCGCCGGGCCTCACGCCGAGGCCCGGCGCACCAGCGTCGTCGGCGTGATCAGCGGGTCCGGGGCGAGTGCCCCGGACCCGTACTCGTTCAGCACGCGCATCAGCAGCCGGACCATCAGCCGCCCCATGCCCTCGATGTCCTGCCGGACGGTCGTCAGCGGCGGGTCCGTGCGCTCGGCGATCGACGCCACGTCGTCGAAGCCGACCACGGCCACGTCCTCCGGCACCCGCAGTCCCCGCTCCCGCAGCACCCGCAGCGCGCCCGAGGCCATCAGGTCGTTGGCGGCGAACACCCCGTCCACGTCCGGGCGCCGGTCGAGGAGTTCGGCCATCGCGCGGGCGCCGCTCTCGGCCGTGAAGTCGCCGTGGCCGACGAGGGCCGGATCCGGGTCCCCCAGCGCGTCGCGGTAGCCGTCGGCGCGGTCCACGGCCGAGGTCTGGTCGCGCGGCCCGGCCAGGTGTGCGACGGTCCGGCAGCCCCGGTCGACCAGGAGCCGGACGGCCTCGCGCGCGCCGCCGCGGTTGTCGCAGTCGACGTACGGCATGTCGGGACCGATCCCGTCCGTCGGTCGGCCGCCGAGCACCGTCGGGATCTTCGCCCGGCGCAGCACCGCCGCCAACTCGTCCTCGTCGTGCAGGGAGAAGGCGAGCGCGCCGTCCACGTGCCCGCCGCCGAGGTAGCGGGCGATCCGGTCGTGATCGCCCGGGCTCTCCACCCACAGCAGGACCAACTGCGAGTCATGTGCCGTCAGTTCGCGGCTGATGCCGCGCACCTGCTCCTGGAAGAAGGGGTCGGAGAAGATCCGGAACTCGGGCTCCGCGATGACCACCGCCACGGCGTCGTTGCGCCGGGTGACCAGGGTGCGGGCCGCGAGGTTGGGGACGTAGCCGAGCTCCTCCACGGCCTGCCGCACCTTGTCGACCAGCGGGGCGCGGACCCCCGCGCCGCCGTTGACGACCCGCGAGGCCGTGGCCCGCGACACCCCGGCACGGGCCGCGACGGCCTCCAGGGTCGGCCGCGCCCCCGTCGTCTGCTCGGCCACGTCGGCCCCCTTCGTCTGCTCGGACCGGCTCAGGATATCCGGACCGGCGACCGCCTTGAGAGCGCTCTCTGCACCGTCGTCCGACGGGGGAGCGGGGTCATTCGGGGGGCGGGGCGAAGGAGACGAAACGGGGCTGCCGCCGGGCGTCGTCACCGTCGACGGACGACGGCATGGCGACGATCCGCCCGCCGACGTGGAGGACCCGCCCGGCGAACGTGCTGTACTCGGCCTCGGCCGCGGCGACCGGGTGCTTCAGCAGCACCTTCTCCTTGTTCGCCCCCGCCCGGTCGAGGACGAAGGTCCGGCCGGGACGGCTGGACGTCGCCGACTCGTGGACGAGCGTCCCCGACGCCGACGGCGCGCCGACCGGAGTCAGGATCCGGTATTCATCGCTCCGCACGCCCCAGGCGAGCTTCCCGGTCGCGAGGTCGTAGGCCCCGACCCGGTCGGTGCCGCCGACGTGGACGAGCCCATGGGCGACGAGGAGACCGGGGCAGGGCTGGAGATCGGCGTCGATCCCCACGTACGGGCAGTGCTCGAAGCCCTTGGGGCGCGGGTCGATGGTGCGGCGCACCTCGCCCCGGGGGCCGAGGGCGACGATCCGCCAGTCGGAGGTGAGCCGTTCGTTGTCGATCGAGGTGTACACCACCGGGTCGACCGAGATCACCCGTTCCACCCGGCGCCCGGCCGGGGTCCGGTGGCGCCAGCGCACGGCGCCGGTGCGCGGGTCGAGTTCGCGGAGCTGGGTGTACCGCTTCCGGGGATCGAAGCCCAGTGCGCAGGTGGCGCGGACGAGCAGCCTGTCGCCGCCCGCCACGCGGTCGGGATGGCAGCGGCCCGGGTTCTCGGTGGGGACGGTGAAGAGCCGGGATCCGTCGGAGACGCGGAAGGCCGCGGCGCCCAGGCCCTCGGCGACGGCGAGGGTGTCCCCGCTGATCGCCGTGTGCACGATGATGGCGGGGGTGTCCCGGGCCGGGTCCCGCAGCAGCTCCTTCGTCCACCCCGCCTTCCCGGTCCGCAGGTCGATCATCTGGAAGCGGTCGCAGCGCGCGCCCCTTCGGGAGGCGCTGGACGCGAGGGCGAGGACGATTCGTCCGTCCGGGGTCGTGTGCTCCGGCACCTCGCAGACCGGGGTGGGCAGGGTGAGGTTCCAGACCTCGGCGCCGTCCGAGAGCCGGTAGGCGGTGACCTCCCGGTACAGGGCCTGGACGACGGTGTCGCCGACGATCCACGGGCCGTCGACGCGGACGTTGCGCCGGGGCAGGTCGGTGGAGTCCGAGGCGATCCACGCGGCGGCCTCGCCGGGCCGGCGGGCGGCGGCGAGTTCCTCGGCCCCGGGGACGTGCACCGGCCGGGGGGTGCGGAGGGAGGGCCCCGGCGCGACCGTCGGTGAGGGCGGCGCGGCGCGCTCCTCGGGGTCCGCCGTCCGCGGTCGCGCGTCCCCGGCCCTGGAGCCGTACCCGGACCCGTATCCGTACCAGCCCGCTCCCGCCACCGCCACGACCAGCAGCGCCAGCCCGACGGCGAGCACCGTCAGCCCGAGGTCGCGCCGGGAGCGAGGGGCGGGGCCGGGGGGCTGCCCTCCCGGCGGGTACCAGGACGGCGGTGTGTACGACATCGGGAGCCCCTCCGGATCACCAGAAGTTCAGAAAACAATTCTAGAACGAGATTCGGTTATGGCCGTAGCATAGCGAGGCCGACCGACGGTGCGGACCAGGGGACGTGGAGGGTCCGCACGGCCGGACGGCGCCGACGACACAGGCAGGACCGACGCGGGACCAGGGGGCGACGATGGTGCGGACCGATGCGGAACAGGGCGACCACGAAAGGCTGATGAGGGAGGTCGCGGCGCGGGAGGGGCTCGGCGCGTATCGCGGCGGGCACGCATCGTCCGCGCCGGCGCGCGATCGTGGCGCCGCCGGGGTCGCGATCCTCGCCGCCGTCCTCGCGGCGGCCGTCGTCGCCGCGCTCGCCGGCGGCTACGGCCCGCTCGCGATGGTCCCCGGACTCCCGCTGGTCCTCTGCCTCTTCTCCCTGCTCGGCCACCTCTTCTTCGGCAGCCGCACCGGCGACGCGCGCCTGGAGCAGTACGAGGGCGGGCTCGTCGTCCGCCTCAAGGGCCGGATCCGGGTGGTCCGTTACGCCGACACCAAGGTCCTCGACAACACCGTCCGCCGCACCCGGTACGGCCAGACCGTGTCCGTCACCCACTCCTTCGGCCTCACCGACACCGAGGGGCGCAACCTCGTCGTCGGCAGCGTCTTCACCGGCGGCGAGATCTGGGGACCGCTGCTGCGCCAGGACTCGGCCCGCGCCCAACTGCCCGGCGCACTGGCCCGCCTGGACGCGGGCGAGCGCCTCGAATTCGGTCTGGTGTGGCTCACCGCCGAAGAACTCGGCTCGGGGCGGGCCTCCGCGCCCTGGCGCGCGGTCCACGGGGTGGAGCTGAGGGACGGCACCCTCACCGTGCGGGCCGAAGGGCGGCGCGGCCCGCTGGTCGTCGCCTCCACCCGCTACATCCCGAACACCCCGCTGCTCCTCAGCCTGATGGAGACCCTCCGCGTGCGGTGAGACCGGCCCCGACCCACTGCCCTCGGACCTCGCCTCCCTCCTCGACGCGAGCGGGTCCAGGCCCCCCGGCGCGCGCGGCCCTGGCCCGCCTGCGGCATCGACGGCTCGCCGGAACGCGACGGCCGGAACCCGGCGCAGGTCCGGAGCCGGGGCGACGCCCACCTCCGGTTCACCTCGGGCCTCGGGGCGGCCCCGGGCGGCGACCCGTACTGCTGTTCCCGCACGGGAAGGCCCGGCCGGCCGCGCGGCTCGCGCGGTCGGCCGGGCCGTGTCGGCGGGCTCAGGAGGAGGCGTCGAGGACCGCGCGGAAGCGGGCCTTGCCGGTGAGCATGTGCTCGTACGCCTTCGGGGCCTCGGAGAGCGGGAAGAGCTCGATGCTCGGCCTGATCCCCTGGGCGGCGCTGAAGGCGAGGTTGTCCTCGTTCTCGACGGGGGTGCCCGTGAGGTGGCCCTGGACGGTGCGGGTGGCGATGATCAGCTCCCCGGTGTCCACCTGGAGCGGGTCGGCCGCGGCGCCGAGGACGAGCAGCCGGCCGCGCGGCGCGAGGCCCGCCACCAGGGGCCCCATCGAGGCGCCGGAGGAGGCGGTGGCCAGGACGGCGGCCGCGCCGCCGAGCGCCTGGAGGGCCTCCGCGACATCCTGCGCGGTGCTGTCGACGTAGTGGTGGGCGCCCAGTTCGCGGGCCGCCGCCTCCTTGTCCCGGCCGCGGCCGACGGCGACGACGCGGTACCCGAGCGCCCGGGCGTACTGCACGGCGAGGTGTCCGAGCCCGCCGATGCCCTGCACGGCTATGAGCGAACCGGGCCGCGCCCCGCTCCGCTGGAGGGCGGTGAACGTGGTCAGTCCCGCGCACAGCAGCGGCGCCGCCTCGGCCGGCGGGACGCCGTCGGGGATCCGGACGAGACCGCTGGTCCGGGCGTAGACCACCTCCGCGTACCCGCCGTCGATCGTGGTGCCGGTCTGCTCCTGGTCCCGGCAGCTCACGAAGTCGCCCCGGCGGCACGGGTCGCACTCCCCGCAGTGCCCGGCGAGGAAGCCGACGCCGACGCGCTCCCCGGCCCGCCAGGCGCGGACCCCCGGACCGACCGCGTCGATCACGCCGACGATCTCGTGGCCCGGGACGATCGGCTGCGCGGGATCGGCGCGCATGCCCTCGGCGGCGAGGACGTCGGTGTGGCAGATGCCGCAGTACTCGACCCGGATCCGGACCTGGTTCGGGGCGGGGTCGACCAGCTCCCGGTCGACCAGGCGGAAGTCCTGGGACCCGCTGACTTCGACGGCTCGGTAGGTGTCCATGTGCTGCTCCTCGGGTAGGTCGACGGATCGGTGCGTCGATGGATCGTCGGTCCGGTCGTGGTCGCCGGGCGACGAGATCCGGTGTCAATATGACCGACCGTCTTGAGATCGGCAAGGACGGCTTCCGGCCATTCGGCGGAGAAGCGACGCCCCTGCGTCACGGGGCGTTTGACGCCCAAGACGACCGTTCATATTCTGGGGCGAGGAACCGAGGAGGGTGAGTGGCCAGGCCCAGCGTGCGCGAGCAGTTGGTCGAGGGCGCCGTGGAGTGCTTCCACCTGCGCGGCTTCAACGGCACCGGCATCCAGGACATCGCCCGCGCGGCCGGCGTCCCCAAGGGGTCGGTGTACAACCACTTCGCGAGCAAGGAAGCCCTCGCCGCCGAGGTCCTGGAGCGCTACGCCGACTCCCGCGACCTCGCCCGCCTCGACGACACGACGCTCGACCCCCTCCCGCGACTGCGCGCGCACTTCGCGTACCTCGCCGACGACCTCGAACGCTTCTCCTTCGAGCGGGGCTGCCTCTTCGGGACCTTCGGCGCCGAACTCTCCAACCAGAGCGACCTGCTCCGCGGGCGGGTCGAGACCGGCCTCGCCACCTGGACCGAGGCCGTCGTCCGGGTCCTCGACGAGGCCCGCGCCGCGGGCGGGCTCACCGGTCCGCTCGCCCCCGAACGGCTGGGGCCCCTCCTCGTCGAGGCGTGGGAGGGCGCCGTACTCAGGGCGAAGGTCACCCGGAGCCGGGCCCCCCTCGACGGCTTCTTCGCGGTCCTCGACGCGCTCACCGCCTGACGTACACCCGCCGCGGCGCGTTCACCCGTGGCGGTGGTCGCGACCCGTACCCTCCGCCCGAGCCGTCCGCGTGCGGCAGCGTGACCGTCATGAACGCCCGCCGCGCCGCGCTTCCCCTGCTCACCGTCCTCCTCGTCGGCGGCTGCGTCGCCCTCCCGGAACAGACCGCGCCTTCCGCCTCGAGGCCCCCGGCGGAGAGGCCGCCCGCGCTCGCGCCCGCCGCCCAGCGACCCCCGTCGGCGCTCCCGGAACCGGCCGCGCCCCCGGTGGAGGCCGAACCCCGGGAGGAACTGGCGGAAGCGGAGGCGGCGCCCCGGCAAGCGGACTCCGTCGCCGCACCCCGCGCCGCCCCCTCCCCGGCACCCGACTCCCGCACCGTGCCCCGCGCGACGGCGGCCCCGCGCACCGCCCCGCCCCGCCCGCCGGCGCCGCGGCCGCGCCCGCCCAGGACCCGCACCGCGACCCCCTCCCGAGGCCCCGCGCCCACCGCACGCCCGGCGGGGGAGCGGCTCCCCGACATGCGGGACCTCTGCCGTGAGGCCCGGCGGATCGACGCGCCCATGGGCGCGGCGGACCTGTGCCGGGGCGTGTACGGGAACTGAGGGCGCCGCCCTCGAAGCGACCCCCTGGAAGTGGCCCAGTCCGCCAGCCCGTCAATGGACCAGAGAACACAGGCCACTTCGCCCTAACGTCATGCCCATGGCGCACACCACCCCGACCCACCCCACTCCCACGCCCCCCACCCCCGAAAGCCCCGCCGTCCCCGCCCACGGCCCCGGTCGTCCCACCGCGCCCCGCCTCCTGCTCCTCGCCCAGCTGAGCAACTCCGTCGGCGACGGTGCCTACTACGTGACGTCCGCGCTCTACTTCACCGGTGTCGTCGGGCTCTCCGCCGCCCAGGTCGGGGCGGGCCTCGCCGTCGCCTGGGCGGTGGGATCACTCGCCGGAGTGCCGCTCGGGGCGCTCGCCGACCGACGCGGACCGCGCGGCGTCTCCGTGCTCCTCGCGCTCGTGACGGCCGCGGCCGTCGCCGCCTTCCTCGTCATCGACTCCTTCCCGGCCTTCCTCGCCGCCGCCACCCTCTTCGCCGCCGCGCAGAGCGGACTCGCCGCCGCCCGGCAGGCGCTCCTCGCCGGACTCGTCGCCCCGGCCGACCGCACGGCCGTCCTCGCCCGCCTCCAAGCGGTCCTCAACGTCGGACTCGCCGTCGGCGCGGCCCTCGGCGGCATCGCCCTGCACGCCGACACGCGCGGCGCGTACCTCGCCGTCCTCGCCCTCGACGCGGCCGGCTTCGTCCTCGGCGCCGCCCTGCTCGCCCGTCTCCCCGCGCCGAAGCGCACGCCCCCGGCCGGCAGCGGCCCGGCCTCCGGGACGGCGGTGCTCCGCGACCGGCCCTACGTCGTCCTCACCCTCCTCAACGCCCTGATGCTGCTGCGGATGCCGGTGCTGAGCCTCGCCCTGCCGCTCTGGATCGCGCAGCGGACCGCCGCGCCCGGCTGGACGGTCTCCGCGCTCTTCGTCCTCAACACCGCGGCCGTGACCGCCTTCCAGGTGCGCGCCGCCCGCTCGGTCACCGGCCTGGAGTCGGCCTCGACGGCGGTGCGGGGCGCGGGCGCCGTCATGGCCGCCTCCTGCGCCGTCTTCGCGGTCTCGGTCTCCGCGCTCCCGGGCCTCGGCGCCGCGTCGGCCACCGCCGTCCTCGTCCTCGGGGCGGCCCTCCACGTGGCCGCCGAGATGCGGCACTCGGCCGGCTCCTGGCAGCTGGGCCTCGGGCTCGCCCCCGCCGACCGGATCGGCCAGTACCAGGGCTTCTTCGGCGTCGGCGTCCCCATCGCCCGCACCCTCGGACCGCTCGTCGTCACCACCCTCCTCATCGGCGTCGGCACCGCCGGCTGGCTCCTCCTCGGCGCCGCTTTCGCCCTGGCCGGCGCCGCCACCGGCTCGGTCGCCCGCTGGGCGGCCCGGACGCGGCCAGACACCGGGGAGCTACCGGGGCTTCGCCCCGCCGGCCTCCATGAGGAGGGCGAAGCCGTGCCGGTCGACGGAGGCGGTCGTGGCGGCCAGGACCACCGCGCCGGTGCCGGACGCGCGGTCCAGGCCGAGCCAGGAGCGGAAACCGCCGGTGCCGCCGTTGTGCAGGGTGACGGTCAGCTTCCCGACCCCCAGGGTGATCCAGGCGGCGCCGATACGGGTCCCCGTGGTGAAGGGGAGGACCGGGTCGAGCGCGGCGATCCCCGGCGCCGTGCCGTCGAGGAGCGCGCCGGTGAGACGCGCCATGGCGCCGATGCCCGCCCGGATCCCGCCGGCCGGCCCCAGCGCCTCGCCGGTCCACGGCTCGCGCGGCCGGCCGCGCCGGGTGGTGCCGGTGAGCGCGCCCGGCCGGAGCCCGTCCGGTCCGGCGGGGAGGTAGAAGGGGTCGAGACCGAGCGGGGTGCTCAACCGGTCGGCGACCAGCCGCTCGTACGACGTCCCGGCCGCGACCGCCAGCGCATGGCCGAGGAGCTCGAACCCGAGGTTGGAGTAGCGGGGCCGCGGTGAGCGGAGCCGTACCGCACGCGCCTGGTCGAGCAGCTCCGCGACGGACTCGCCGTACGGATTGGTGCCGTGCCGCCAGAGCGCGTACGTCCGGCGCCACGGCTGTGCCGATCCCGGCAGCCTCGGCAGCCCCGACCGGTGCGTGGCCAGCGCCCCCAGCGTCACGCCGCCGGCCGGCGCGTCCGCGAGGGGCAGCAGCTCGCCGAGCGCCGTCCGCGCGGTGACCTCCCCGCGCCTCAGCGCCTCCGCGTACAGCAGCCCGGTCACGCCCTTCGACACCGACCCGATCTCGTAGTCGGCCCCGAGCCCCGCCCCGACCGAGGCGAGCGTCGCGCCCCCGGGCCCGACCACCGCCGCGGCCACCGCGAACCGCCCGCCCGTCAGCTCCCGCAACCGCCCGGCCAGCCGCGCGTCACCGTGCTCCCCGCCCATCCGCTCCCCGTCCATGCGGCCACCCTAGGAGCCCGGGCGTCCGCCGCCCAGACCCTTTGTGACCCACGTCACGGAATCCGCTTCTCCTCTTTCCGTTATCGCGGCCCTCCGCGCAGGCTCTCCCAGGCGCAGGAAACTCCGGGAACGGGCGAGAGAAGGACGGACGGCGTGCAGCGGACGAGGGAGACGGACCGGATGACCGAGTGGACGACGGAGCGGATACGGGCGGCGCGGTACGGGGACCCCTGGGCGTACGACCAGGTCCTCGGCGCCCACCAGCCGCTCGTCCACGCCCTGGTGTCCCGCGCCCTCGACGCCCGCCCCGATGCCGCCGCCGTCGACGCCGTCGTCCCCGACACGCTGCTCCGCGCCCAGGCCGGCCTCCACACCCTGCCGTATCCGGAGGCGTTCCGGCCCTGGCTCGTCGGGCTCGCCGTCGACACCGTCCTCGGCCACGCCGCCGTCGGACCCGACGGGGGCGGCGGCTGGCTCGACCTCCAGGACGCGGTGCTCGCCGCCCTCGCGTCCCTGGAGGACGAGGGGCTCCTCCATCGGAACGAGACGGCCGCCGCGCTCCAGTGGACGCCGGAGGAGACCGCGACGCGGATGGAGACGGTACGGCTGCGCGCCGACGCCGCCCGGTCGGTGGCCGCCGCCCTGGCGCGCCGGCCGCGCTGCCCCGGACTCCAGGAGTCGGCCGCCGGCTGGGACGGCCGCCCCGGCGCCGGCTGGCGCGACCACCTCGCCCGGCACACCCTCTGGTGCGCCCTCTGCGGCTCTGCCGCGCCGACCGCCGTCATACCGTCCGCCGTCCTGCCCTCCGCCGTCGCGCCCGACGCCTGGGCGGCCGAGCCCGCAACCGCTGCGGACGGCGGGGCGGACCCGGACGCCGCCCTGCCCGACGCCTTCGCGGAGGAGACGACGCGGGCCTACGACCTCGGCGGGCTCGCCCCCGCCGCCGCCCCCGACGGACGGCGTCCCACGCGCGGCGACCGCCGCCGGCGGCGCCGGGCCGAGGAACGGACCCGCCGTCGCGCCGCCGTGGCGGCCGGCATCGCGGTCGTCGCGGTCACGGGCGGGGCGTTCTCCCTGTACGGCGGCGGCCGGGACGGCAGGGAGCTCCTGGAGGCGAACCGCGCGGCCGCCCCCGGCCCCGACACGCCCCTCACCCACGACCCGGACTCCCTCTCCACCACCCCCGCCGACGCCGGTACGACCCCCTCCGCGTCCACCCCCGCCCCGGGCCGGACGACCGCCTCCGTCGCCCCCCGAAGCGGAGGCGGGAAGACCCCCACCGCGCGGCCCACCACGGCGGCCCCCACCCCGCAGCGCACCACCGCGACACCCGCCCCCACCCTCCCGAGGAAGACCGCCGCACCGACGAAGGCCGCCCCCGAGCCCGCCCCGACCACCGCGTCGCCGACGGCCGGCACCGACCCCGCCCCGGGCGGCGGCGCGCAGAACGACGACCGCGCGGGCTCCGCCGCCGACCAGGTGCTGTCGCTCGTCAACGCCGAACGCGCCAAGGCCGGCTGCGGCCCGCTCACCGCGAACGCGACCCTCGCGCGGGCCGCCCAGGCCCACTCCGACGACATGGCCGCCCGCGACTTCTTCGACCACACCAACCCCGACGGAGCCGGCCCCGGCGACCGCGTCACGGCCGCCGGCTACCCCTGGTCCACCTACGGCGAGAACATCGCCATGGGGCAGCGCACCCCCGAGCAGGTCATGGAGGCGTGGATGAACAGCCCTGGCCACCGCGCGAACATCCTCAACTGCGACTTCAAGGAGCTCGGCGTCGGCATCCACGACGACGGCGGCCCCTACTGGACGCAGGTCTTCGGCGCCCGCTGACCCGCCGCCCGCCCCCGTGAGGCGCGGGGCCGCCCGTGGCAGACTGGCGTCCCCCGCGTCCTCACCCGAACGGCCGACAGGAGGCCCGATGTCCGTGCGTCCCCGGTCCGACGCGCCCGGCCGGCTGCTCGTCCGGTACGGAGCCGACGCCCCGGAGGCCGCGGTGCTCCTGCTGCACGGCGGCCGGGCCGACGGCCTCGGCGCGCCGCCGCTGCTCAACCTGCCCGCCCTGCGCATGCGGCCCTTCGCCGAGGCCGTGCGGCGGGCGGCCCGGGGGAGGGCCCTCCTGGTCGCCGAGGGCCGCTACCGGTACCGGGGCTGGAACGGCGACCGTGCCGACGCCGCCCGGGACGCCGAGGCCGCGCTCGGCGGGCTGCGGGGCCGCTTCGGGGAGATACCGGTCGTCCTCGTCGGCCACTCGATGGGAGGACGGGCGGCGCTGGCCGTCGCCGGGGACCCGGCGGTCCGGGGCGTCGTCGCCCTCGCGCCCTGGTGCCCGCCCGGCGAACCCGTCGCCCACCTCGCGGGCCGCCGCGTTCACCTCCTCCACGACGAGACGGACCGGGTCACGGCCGCCCGCGACTCCTGGGAGTTCGTCCGCCGGGCCCGCGAGGCCGGCGCGGACGCCACCGCCGTCCCCATGCCGACCGGCGGCCACACCATGCTCCGCGGCGCCGGACTCTGGCACCGGCGCGCCACCGAACTGGCCCTGGAGACGCTGGCCTCCGCCCGCTGACGCGTGTCGTCCGCTCGCCGGAGCGGAACGACGACGCACCCCCGGCCGTCCGCCCGTCTTCCCCCCCGCAGTCCGTCTGTCCGTCCGTGCTGCCGCCGGCCGTCCGTCCCCCGGTCCGTCTTCCCTCCGCCCCTCCGCCTGCCCGCGCGGGTGGGGCCGGGCGGTTGACGCGCGTCGACCCGAGGGGCCAGGCTTCCCCCGACAGGTTCGCTGACAGATGCATGACATGTCCTGGCGTGCCCGCGCCGGGGCTCGTGCGCCATCGAGGTGGAGGCCCGCCCCATGCTCCTGCACAGCCGCGCTCCCGTTCCCTCCGTGTCCCGGGTGTCCCCCGTGTCACGGCTCCTGCTCGCCCTCGTGCTGCTGCTCGCCGGTCTCACCGGTGTCGTCGCCGGCGCCGGGCCCGCCCGCGCCGACGGGTGCTACACCTGGTCCCGCACGCTCTCCCAGGGGGCGACCGGCGCTGACGTCACCCAGCTCCAGATCCGCGTCGCGGGCTACCCCGGCTACGGCGGCGTCCTCGCCGTCGACGGCTCCTACGGACCCGCCACCGCGGCCGCCGTGAAGCGCTTCCAGTCCGCCTACGGACTCGCCGCGGACGGCGTCGCGGGGCCCGCGACCTTCAGCAAGCTGTACGCCCTCCAGGACGACGACTGCACACCGATCCACTTCACCTACGCGGAACTGAACAACTGCAACTCCACCTGGTCGGGCGGGGCCGTCAGCGCCGCCACGGCCAAGTCGAACGCCCTGCGCACCATGTGGAAGCTGGAGGCCCTCCGGCACGCCCTCGGCGACGAGCCCATCCGGGTGACGAGCGGCTTCCGCAGCACCTCCTGCAACGCGGCGGTCGGCGGCGCCACCGACAGCCGGCACCTGTACGGCGACGCGGCCGACCTCGGTTCGGGGCCGCACTCCCTGTGCCGGCTGGCCCAGCAGGCGCGCTACCACGGCTTCAACGGCATCCTCGGCCCGGGCTACCCGGGCCACTCCGACCACGCCCACGTCGACCACCGCCCGAGCCGCTACTGGTCCGCCTCCTCCTGCGGCATCTGAGCGGGCCACCCCGCGCCACCCCACCGGCCCGGCCGCGCGTCCCCGCGAGGCCGGGCCGGTGCCCCGGGTGGGGAGGGGTCAGTACGTGACGCCGACGTGCGCCAGCGCCTGCTTCAGGAGGACGCCGTGGCCGCCGGGCATCTCGCTCTGCACCGCGGGGGAGGCGGCTTCCCTGGGGCTGAACCACACCAGGTCGAGGGCGTCCTGACGGGGACGGCAGTCGCCGCTGACCGGGACGATGTAGGCGAGCGAGACGGCGTGCTGGCGCGGGTCGTGGAACGGGGTGATGCCGGCCGTCGGGAAGTACTCGGCGACCGTGAACGGCTGGAGGGACGCGGGCACGCGGGGGAGGGCGACCGGGCCCAGGTCCTTCTCCAGGTGCCGCAGCAGGGCGTCCCTCACGCGCTCGTGGTGCATGACCCGTCCGGAGACGAGGGTGCGGTTGATCGTTCCGTCGGCGCCGATGCGGAGCAGCAGTCCGATGCTCGTGACCTCGCCGCTGTCGTCCACCCGGACGGGAACGGCGTCGACGTAGAGGATCGGCATCCGGCCACGGGCCGTCTCCAGCTCGTCGGAGGTCATCCAGCCGGGCGTGGTCTCAGTCATGTCAGACATCGCCTGATCATACTTTCCGCCACGGCCGCGCGACCCCGATTCCGGCATCCGTCGTTCGGGTGAGCCGAGGTGACGGCCGGGAGCGTGCCGGCGCCCGCCGGGCGCCGGCACGCCTCACTTCACCGATCCGGCCATCACCCCCTGCACGAAGTGTTTCTGGAAGGCGAAGAACACCACCAGGGGCACGACCAGGGAGAGGAACGCCCCCGGGGCGAGGACCCCGATGTTGCTGCCGAACTGCCGCATCTGCGACTGGAGCGCCACCGTGAGCGGCTGGGACTCGCCGTCCGCGAAGAGCAGCGCCACCAGCATGTCGTTCCACACCCACAGGAACTGGAAGATCGCCAGGCTCGCGAGCGCCGGCCGCCCCAGCGGCAGCACGAGCCGCCGGAAGATCCGCCACTCGCCGCCCCCGTCGATGCGCGCCGCCTCCAGCATCTCGCGGGGGATCTCCGCGAAGAAGTTCCGCAGCAGGAAGACCCCGAACGGCAGCCCGTAGGCGACGTGGAAGAGGACGACGCCGGCCACCGTCCCGAACAGCCCCACGGCGCCGAAGAGTTTGGCCACCGGCAGCAGTCCGATCTGCACCGGGACCACCAGCAGCCCGACGACCACCAGGAAGAGCCAGTCCCGCCCCGGGAAGTCCAGCCACGCGAAGGCGTAACCGGCGAGGGCCGCCACCCCGACCACCAGGACGGTGGTGGGCACGGAGATCAGGACGGTGTTCCAGAACGCCTGGACGAGCCCCGAATCGGCGAGCAGGGCTTGGTAGTTGTCGAAGGACAGCTGCGACGGCTCGGTGACCGAGGTCCACCAGCCGTCCGCGGCGTTGTCCCGCTCCGAACGCAGCGAGGAGAGCAGCAGCCCGGCCAGCGGCGTGATCCAGACCAGCGCCACCAGGACGAGCAGCGCCTGCACGGCGGAACTCCCCAGCCACCGGGTGACCTTCGTGGTCCTCATCGCGAACCCCCCTTCCGGAAGCGCCGGATGTTGAAGACCATCGCCGGGACGACGAGCAGGAGCAGCAGCACGCTCAGCGCGCTGCCGAGCCCCTGGTCGTTCCCGCCGCCGAAGGAGACCAGCCACATCCGGGTGGCCAGGACGTTCGCGTCCTCCTGCACGGGCCCGGGGGCGATGACGTACACGAGGTCGAAGACCTTCATCACGTTGATCACCAGTGTCACGAAGACGACGGTGAGGACGGGCGCCAGCAGCGGGACCGTGATCCGCCGGAAGATCTGCCGCTCGTTCGCGCCGTCCACCCGGGCCGCCTCCAGGACGTCACGGGGGAGGGCGGCGAGTCCGGCCCCGATCAGCACCATGGAGAAGCCGGTCCACACCCACAGGTAGGCGCCGATGATCGCCGGCGTCACGAGGGCCGGACCGAGCCAGTCCACACCGCCGTACCCGGCGGCGAAGTTCGCGGCCGGCACCCGCAGCCGGTACGTCCCGTCGCCGAGCCCGTCGAGGCGGAAGGTGCCGTCGGCCGCCGTCCGCGCGGACGCCGCCACCGCCCCGTCCTCCCCGACCGCCTCGACCGTCATCCCGGGCAGCCCCTTCTCCCGGGCGTCGACGACCCCCGCCCGGCCCGCCGAGCCGGGCGCGAAGTCCAGGTACACGGTCCCGGCCAGCCCGTCCGGCGCCGGCTCGGGCGCCCGCGCGGGCGCCGCATCCGCGGGTACGGCTCCGGGGGCGACGCCCACGAACGGCAGGACCGCGACGGAGCCGGGCCGCAGCCCGCCGCTGGTGTACCCCTCGGCGGGCGCGCCGCTGAGGCCCCTGCCCTCCCGGGCGCGGGCGGTCGGGTACGGGGACGGCTCGTCGAAGGCGTCGTGGACGCCCACCACGACGGCGTTGAGGACGCCCCGGTCGGGATCCTGCTCGTACGCCAGCCGGAAGACGATGCCCGCGGCGAGGAAGGACACGGCCATCGGCAGGAAGAGCACGAGCTTGAACGCCGTCGCCCAGCGGACCTTCTCGGTGAGCACGGCGAGCACGAGGCCGAGTCCGGTGAGCAGCACCGGGGCGACGACCACCCAGACCGCGCTGTTGCGCAGCGCCTTGAGGGTGGCCGGGTCCCGGAACATCTCCACGTAGTTGTCCGCGCCGACGAACCGGTCGCCGCTCGCGTCGAACAGGCTGCGGCCGACGGAGAAGACCACCGGATAGGCGACGAGCGCGCCGAGGAGCAGCAGCGCGGGGAGGGCGAAGGCGGCGCCCAGCAGCCGCCTCCTGCGCAGGGCGGCCCGCCGCGGATCCGCGGCGGGCCGCGCCGCCGCCCGCGGGGGCGTGCGGGGCGGACCGTCCGGGGCGGGCCGCGGTGCGGTGGCGGAATCGGTGTCTCGGGGAGGCCGGTCCATGGCGGGCCCCGCCTCAGTTCCCGTAGGCCTTGGCCGCCGCGGCCTCGAGGGCGGCCGCGGTCCGCCGCGGGTCCGAGGGGTCGCGGAGGAAGTCCTGGAGGAGCTTCCATTCGCCGGCGCCCTTGGTGCCGCCGAACGCGGCCGGCGCCTGGTCGGACATGTCGAAGCGGACGGAGTCGCCGGCGGCGACGAGCGAGGCGGCGGTGGCGCGGGCGGTGTCGTCCGCGTACGCCTCCGGCTTCACGTCCTTGTTGGGGGAGAGGAAGCCGCCCGCCCCGGCCCACACCTCGGCGGCCTCGGGGGTGGCCAGGAATTCCAGGAGCTTCATCCCGGCGTCCGCGTTCTTCGCGTCCTTGAGGACGACGGCGGCGTCGCCGCCGCTCACCACGGGCGCCTTGCCGGAGCCGACCGGCGGGAAGGGGAAGAACGCCGCGTCCTCGCCGGGCTTCCTGCCGAACTCGTCCCTGGCGACGCCGCCGACGAAGTCGCCCTCGTACACAAGTGCGGCCTCGGGTTCGGGACCGAAGACCTTCTCGACGGAGCCGGGGAAGTCGGTCCGCAGCGCCTCGGCGGCACCGCCCGCGACGAGCCGCTCGTCCTTGAAGACCTCGGCGAGGGTGGTGAGCGCGGTGACGACGCTGGGGTCGGTCCACTTCAGCTCGTGCCGGGCGAGCCGGTCGTACTTCTCCGGCCCCGCCTGCGAGAGGTACACGTTCTCGAACCAGTCGGTGAGCGTCCAGCCGTCCTCGCCGGCCACGGCGAACGCGGGCAGGCCCGAGTCCGCGAGCGTCCGGCCCGCCGCGAGCAGTTCGTCCCAGCTCTTCGGCTCGCCCACCCCGGCCTGTTCCAGGGCCTCGGGGGCGTACCAGACGGTCGACTTGTGGGCGGCCTTGAAGTAGAGGCCGTAGTAGGTGCCGTCGACCGTGCCGTACTCCTTCCAGACCGGCGCGAGGTTTCCGGTGGCCGTGGTCGTGGTCCGTTCGGAGAGCGGCTTCAGCCAGCCCGCCTCGGCGAACTGCCGGAGCACGCCGACCTGGGGGACGAGGACCACCTCCGGGGCGTTGCCGCCCTCGATCTTGCTGCCGACGAAGGTGGACACGTTGTCGCCGGAGGGGACGAAGACGGTCTTGGCGCCGGTCTTCGCGCTGAACGCGTCGAGGACCTTCTTGAAGTTCTCCTGCTCGCCGCCGGTCCACACGCCGGCGACGGTGACGGTCGTGCCGGCCAGTTCGCCGCCGGACTTCGGGTCCGGGTCGCCGCCGCAGCCGGTGGCGGTGAGGGCCAGCGCGAGCGCCGCGGAGAGCGCGCCCGCCGCGCGCAGGGCCGTGAGGGAGGGTCGTCGCATGGTCGTCCTTCCTTCGCTTCGATACCTACATGTTAGGTAGCGATGACGAAAGCATGTCAACGCATCCGACCGAACAGCCTTGTGGGTCAGGCGAATTGGGTAGGACGCCGGTGAACGGGGGACCCATGTACCTAACGCGCAGGCAGGGGACGGATCGCGGCGAGCTCACGCGTCAGCCGCCGCACGCCCTCCTCCGGCGAGCACCGCAGCGCCAGGACGTCCTGGGCGACCGCCTGCACCGCCAGGCTCACCTGGTCGTACCGCGCGCTCTTCGGCCGCGGCACCGCCGCCAGCACGCTCTCCCGCAGGATCGGCAGGTACGGGTGGGCCGCCACCAGCTCCGGATCCGTGTACAGCGACGCCCGCACCGGCGGCAGCGAACCCCGCGTCAGCACCTGCCGCTGCACCCGCTCGCTCGTCAGGTACGCCAGGAAGTCGGCGGCGGTCGCCGGGTGCGGCGACCGGGCCGACACCGCGAGGTTCGAACCGCCGAGGACGCTCGTACCCGGCCCGTACGGCCCCGGCAGCGGCCCCGCCTCGAACCGGCCCGCCACCTTCGACCCCGGCCGCGCCGCGTCCGCGTACACGTACGGCCAGTTCCGCAGGAACAGCAGCCTGCCCTCCTCGAACGCCGCCTTCGACTCCTCCTCCTTGAACCGCAGCGCCTCCGCCGGGATCCACCCGTCCCGCACCCCGCCGGCCAGGAACGACAGGGCCGCCCGGACCGCGTCCGAATCCACCGCGACCCGCGCGCCCTCCTCGTGCAGCACCGCCCCGCCCGCCGACTGGATCGCCTCCGTCACGTTCACCGTCAGGCCCTCGTACGGCAGGAACTGGCCCGCGTAGCCCCCGATCCCGTGCCGCGGGGCCAGCGTCCGGGCCAACCGCGCCAGCTCCGCCCACGTCCGGGGCGGCCGCTCACCGGCCGCGTCGAGCACGTCCTTGCGGTAGTACAGCAATCCGGCGTTGGTGACGTACGGCACCGCGTAGAGCCGTCCCCGGAACGTGGCCGTGTCCACGACCGGCGGCAGGAACTCCGCCAGGGCGAACCGCTCCCGTTCGAGCGGCGCGATCAGACCCGCGGCCGCGAACTCCGACGTCCACGCCACGTCGATGTTCAGCACGTCGAACCGGCTGCTCCCGGACCGCAGTTCGCTCAGCATCTGCGCCCTCGTCTCGTCCGCCGAGTCCGGCAGTTCGACCAGCGACACCGGCTCCGCGGGCCGCCCCGCGTTCCACTCCGCCACCAGCGGCGCCAGGTAGTCGGTGAGGTCCCCCGCCGTCGCGAACGTCAGCGGCCCCCGGCCGCCCGCCGCACCCGTCACGGCCTCCGGAGACCGGGCGCCTCCCGCGCACCCCGCGAGCAGGACCGCCCCGACCAGCAGGCCCCGCGACACGGACCGTAACCAACCCATGCGTACCTCCCGGAACCGGTGCCCCGCGCGACGGTCCATCGTGGCAGGACACGGCGCGCGCCGCATCGGTGATACTGGTCCCGGTGGACCGGGCGACCGCCCGTCCACCGGCCGGGGGACGGCGCACGACACGGAAGGGGGAGCGCGTGCGGCAGCAGCTGCTGGCACTCCTCACCCGGGGCCCCGCCCACGGCTACGAGCTCAAGCAGGGCCTGGAACAACTCCTCGGCTCCGCCTACCCCCAGCCCAACGTCGGCCAGGTCTACGTGACCCTGGGCCGGCTGGAGAAGAGCGGACTCATCGAGGGCGAGGACGTCGAGCAGACGGGCCGCCCCAACAAGCGGATCTACCGCCTCACCGACGCCGGACGGGAGGCCGTCGCCGCGTGGTTCGAGGACACCGGGGACGAACCGCGGGTGCGCGACGGATTCTTCATGAAACTCGCCCTCGCCCCCCTCTCCGGACTCGCCGACCCCATCGCCCTGATCAACCGCCGGCGTCGGCAGCACCTCAACACCATGCGCAGCCTCTCCCGGCTCGCCGCCACCGAGGACCGCGACAACAAGATCGCCCAACTCCTCATCGAAGGCGCCATGCTGCACCTCCAGGCCGACCTCGACTGGCTGGAGCGCTGTCAGGAGGAGCTCGAATGAAGGGGAAGGCGAAGGGGAAGAGCGGCGGGAGCGGGGCACCCGGCGCCCCGCCGGGTGAAGCGATCGTGTACGCCGAGGGCCTGTCCAAGACCCACCGCGGCGACCGCGCCCCCGTCCACGCCGTCCGCGACGTCCATCTCACCGTCCGCCGGGGCGAGTTCGTCGCCGTCACCGGACCCTCGGGAGCCGGCAAGTCGACCCTCCTCCACCTCGTCGGCGGCCTGGAGCGGCCCGACGCCGGCCGCCTCTGGATCGACGGCGAACGCGTCGACGGCCACGGCGAGGCCCGCTGGGCGGTCCTGCGGCGCCGCAGCGTCGGCGTCGTCTTCCAGTTCTTCAACCTCGTCTCCCACCTCACCGTCGCCGACAACGTCGAACTCCCCGCCCTCCTCGCCGGCGCCTCCCCGCGCGCCGCACGCGCGAGCCGCGCGGACCTCCTCGCCGAACTCGGCCTGGCCGGACGGGAGAACGCACTCCCCGCCGCCCTCTCCGGAGGCGAACAGCAGCGCGTCGCCCTCGCCCGGGCCCTCGTCAACCAGCCCGCGCTCCTCCTCGCCGACGAGCCCGCCGGCAGTCTCGACAGCAAGGGCACCCGCGACGTCCTGCGCCTCCTCGCCCGCTTCCACGCCCGGGGCCAGACCATCCTCATGGTGACCCACGACGCCCGGATGGCGAGCGCCGCCGACCGCGTCATCAGCTTCTTCGACGGCCGGATCGCCGACGACGCCCCCCTCGGCGACCCCGCGCCCACCCGGCCGGGGGTGACCGGCGTCCTCGACCTGAACGACTGACCGGGCACGAGCGGCCGAGAGAGGAAGGGCGAGCACGCATGCGGGCGACCTGGCGATGGGTCCACTCCGACCTCCGCACCCACCGGGGCGAGGCACTCTTCGCCGTCCTCGCCAGCGCCGGCGTCATCGCCTCCCTCCTCCTCGCCGCCGCCCTCCTCGGCTACGCCGCCAGCCCCTGGCAGCGCGTCTTCAACGAGTCGCGGGGCAGCCACGTCTGGCTCCACGGCCGGGAGGGACACGAAGGCTTCACCGCGGGCGCCGTCGCCCCGCTCGCCACCCTCGACGAGGTCGCCGCCGTCTCCGGCCCCTTCCGCACGGCCGCCGCCACCCTGGAGAGCGGCGCCACCCGCGCGGAGGTCACCCTCCGCGCCGCCGGAACCCGCCCGCCCGGCACCGCCCGCCCCCTCCTCACCGCCGGCCACTGGCTCACGGCCGGGACCGGCGGCGAGAAGGGGCCGGGGCCCCGGGAGGGCGCGCCCCCCGACCCGAAGGAAGGGCCCCCGAACGACGCGGGGCCCCCGTACGACCGGATCGTGCTGGAGCGCACCCTCGCCCGCACACTGTGGGCCGAGCCGGGCGAGACGGTCACCGTCACCGTCACCGGCCGGCACGGCCCGACCGCGCGCACCCTGTACGTCGCGGGCGTCGCCGAGACCGCCGAACCCCGATACCGCGCCGGCCAGGACGAAGGCGTCGCCTGGATCCTCCCCGAGGCCCTGGACCGCCTCGCCCCCGCCGCCACCGGACAGACCGTCGGCCTGCGCCTGAAGGATCCCGCCGACACCGACTACGCCGTCCAGCGCGCCGTCACCCTCCTCGGCGCCGAACACATCGCCCAGGTCACCAAGTGGCAGCAGGCCAAGGCGGACTTCGGCGGCGACGACCGGCTCCTCGGCCGGATCTTCGCCGCCTTCGGCCTCGCCGCCCTCCTCGCCGCGGCCGTCGCCGTCGCGGGCGCCGTCCGCGCCCGGATCAGGGGGCAGGCCGGTGACATCGCCGTCCTCAAAGCCGTCGGCTTCACCCCCGGACAGGTGATCCGCGGCTTCCTCCTCCAGCACCTCGGCTTCGCCGTCACGGGCGCGGCCCTCGGCACCGCCGCCACCCTCGCCCTCGGCCACGCGATACCCGGCCGCGTCGGCGACGCCGTCGCCCTCTGGCCCCGCATGCCGGGACACCGGGCCGCCGTCACCGGCATCCCGCTCGCCGCTGTCCTCCTCATCGCCGCCGCCACCGCCCTCGCCGCCTGGCGGGCCGGCCGCGTCCCCCCGGTCCCCGCCGCCCGCCAGGCCCACCCCGCCGCACGCCCGCTCTCCGCCCTCGGCCGCCGCGCCCTCGGACTGCGCCTCTCCCCGGCCCTCGTCCTCGGCTGGCGCTCCGCCTTCACCGCACCCGGCCGCACCCGGGCCCTCGCCGCGACCGCCCGGCTCGCCCTCCCGATCACCCTGATGACGGTGGCCCTCGTCGCCTGGTCGACCCTCGGCCAGTTCCGTACGGACCCCGGCCGCGTCGGCCGCGCCGCCGCCCTCACCGTCCGCACGGAACAGCCGCCGCCCGCCTCGTTCGAGGCGGCGCTGGAGACCGTCCCGGGGGTCGCCGACGCGGTGCCCGGCGCCGAGTTCAGGGCCCTCGTCCCCGGCCAGACCGGCACCATCACCCTGCGCGGACTCGGCACCGCCGACGCGCCCTACCCGCACACGATCGCCGAGGGCCGCGCCCCGGCCGGCCCCGACGAGGCCGTCGCGGGCCAGGGCCTCCTCGACCTCCTCGGCGTCCGCGTGGGCGAGTGGGTACGGATGACGGTCGGCGGCCGCCCGCAGATCCTGCACCTCGTCGGCCGCAGCATCGAACCCGACCACGGCGGCCGGGTCGTCTCCACCACCCTCGACACCCTCCGCGACTCCACCCCCGGCCTGCGCCCCGCCTTCCACGCCCTCGTCCTGCGCCCCGGCGCCGACCCCCGCGGGGTCGCCGCCGCGGTCGCCACGTCGACGGCGACCGGCGAGGGCGTCGAGATCCGGGCCACCGCCGACCCGGTGGGCGGCGAGGACGCCCCGCGCGGCGTCCTCGCCGCCCTCGCCGCGGTCCTCGCGCTGATCGCCCTCGTCGAACTGCTCACCCTGATCGGCACGGGGGTACGCGACCGGGTGCGGGACCTGCTCGCCCTCCGCGCCATCGGCCTGACCCCCCGCCAGATCGGCGCCGTCGTCGTCACCTCGGCCGCGCTCACCTCCCTCGCGGCGGCCGTCCTCGGCACGGCGGCGGGCGCCGTCCTCGGCCACCGCCTCGTGGACGCCGAAGCCGCCGCCACCGGCCTCGGCGCCGGCGTGGCCCGCCTCCCGGCCCCCGCACTCCTCGCCGCCCTCGTCGTCGCCACGACCGCCGTCGGTGCCCTCGCGGCCCTCGCCCCCGCCACCCGCACGGCCCGCCGCCGCCTCGTCGACTCACCCGGCGAGACGCTGTAGTTCCGCAGGAGGAGGGTGCGGGGTGCGGGCGCGGGGCCGCCGGCTCGAAACGAGGTCCTCGGCGGCGTGACGCTCCCGGCGAGCGCCCCTCCTCGCCTCCTGGCACCCGGGCACCCGGGCACCCGAGCCCAGGGCCGTCGGCCCCCGGACCGGTGGGTACGGTCAACGGTCCGCGCCCTCCGCCGGGTCGGGGGCGCCACCCGTACGACCCCGGGCCTCGCGCAGCGCCGAACGCACCGACCACACCACGGACACCAGCGGCACCGCCACGACCGCCCCGACGATGCCGGCAGCGATCGACCCGGCGACCACCGAGACCGCCACCACCAGCGGGTGGAGCCGCACCGCCCAGCTCATCACCAGGGGGTGCAGGACATGCCCCTCGACCTGCCCGATCACGACGATCAACGCCACCACCAGCCCCGCCACCAGCGGCCCCTTCGCCGCGAGGGCCACCACCGCGGCCACCGCCAGCGCGATCGGCGACCCGATCAGCGGCACGAACGCCGCCGTGAACTCCAGCAACGCCAGCGGCACCGCGAGCGGGACGCCGAGCAGCCACAGGGCGACCCACACGAGCACGGCGTTCACGGCGGCGACCAGCACGATGCCGTGGGTGTACCCGGTGAACGTCCGCCACGCCGCGCGTCCGCCGACGGCCACCCGCTCCCGCACCGGTTCCGGCAGCTGCTCCTGGAACCACGCCCATTGGCGGTCGCCCGAGTGGATGAAGAAAACCGAGGCGAACACGGCCAGGGCGAGCGTCGTCAGCACCGCCACCACATGGTGCGCCCCGCTCACCGCCTCGCCGACCAGCGCCGCGCGATGGCTCGACAGGAACTGCCCGATCCGTGCCTCCAGGTCCGTCAGCGCCTCGGGCCGGACGTGGAACGGCGGCGCCTCCAGCCAGCGCTGGACGCGGTCGATCCCGTCCCGGAACTCCCGCACGAGCGTCGTCCGCTCACCCGCCACCGCCTCCCCGACCAGCGCCAGCACCCCGAGGACCAGGGCGAGTCCGCCGAGCAGCGTGAGGGCCACCGCGAGCGCGCGGGGCAGACCCCGGGCGACGACGTCGGCCACGGGGCGCAGCAGCGCGGTGACGACGAGCCCGAGGAAGAGGGCCACTCCGATCTCGTGGAACCGCCCGAGCAGGGCGAACAGGGCGTAGACGAAGAGTCCGACGACGAGCAGCCGCCACGCGTACGCGGCGACCGTGCGGAGGAAGGGGGCGACCTGGGAGAACCCGGCTGACTGCGGCTGCATGGCCGACGGCTACCACCGCGCCGCTCCTCGGCCCGCGCCGCCGCACCGCGTCTCCATGACCTTCACCCGCCCAGCGGCGGACCAAGATCGAGCGTATTGTCCGGAACGTACGACCATGCGTGATGATCGGCGACGACCGGAGGCCGTCATGAAGGACTTCAAGTACGAGCGGAAGCGCTCGCTCTCCCGCGCGGACGCGGCCGACCAGCTGTCCGCCCTCGCCGCGGCGCTCCGCAAGGGCGGCGAGGCCGAACTCGACATGGGCGGGGGTGTCCTGAACCTTCGGATCCCCGAGACCCTCGCCGGCGAGATCGAGCTGTCGGTCGAGGGCGGTGAGATCGAGATCGAGATCGAGATGAAGTGGCCCGTCCGGGGCTCGGCGGTCCCGAAGGAGAAGGAGGAGGGGAAGGAGAAGGAGGAGGGGAAGGAGAAGGAGGAGGGGAGGGCCGAGGACGAAGGGAAGGCCGAGGAGGAAGGGCGACAGGAGAAGGCGGCGGGCGGGCGACCGACTCCGCAGCAGAGGTCGGCCTCCGGGAAGGCGCCCGCCAAGGAGCCGGCGGATAAGAAGGCACCGGCGAAGAAGGCACCGGCGAAGAAGGCGCAGGAGAAGAAGGCACCGGGGAAGAAGGCGCGGCAGGAGCAGGTGCCGGAGACGAAGGCGGGACTGACGAAGCCCGCGGCGCGCAAGGCGGCGGACAGCGAGCCCGCCGCCGCGAAGAAGGCCCCCGCCAAGAAGACCGCGGCCAAGAAGGCCCCGGCGAAGAAGACGCCCGCCAGGAAGGCGCCCGCCACGAGGGAGGCGGCCGAGAAGGCGGTGGCCGCCGATCGGGCGTCCGCGAAGAAGGCCTCCGCGAAGAAGGCCTCGGCGAAGAAGGCGTCCGCGAAGAAGAGCACGGGCAAGGCGAAGGCCCCCGCCAAGCGGTCGTGACCGCTCGGCGGGAGCCGAGGTGACGCCGGGAGGCGGGGACGCGGCTCAGCAGCTGACGGTGCCGCGGCGGAGGGCGTGGCCGCCGGTGTTGGAGTCGTCGGCCCAGTGGACGGGCTTGCTGCCCGCCACGCACTCGTCCGCGCCGGCGAGGGCGAAGCCCTCGTTGTTGTAGTCGGGCATGCCGGAGGGACGCGCGTACGTGGCGGTGACCGCGAAGGCGCCGGTGGCCGCGTCGACCTTCAGCGTGCGGTGCAGACCGCCGCAGGTGTTGTCGCAGACGGCCCACAGCCGGGACGCCTGCGGCTCCCACTGGACCTCCATGACGCCGGCCATCCCGGTGGCGATCGAGGCGACGCGGGTGAAGGCGCCGGAGTCCTGGAGGACGTACCCGTGGACCGTCCCGGTGCCCTCGACGCCGACGAAGAAGACGCCACCGCCGTGGGCGCCGTAACCGGACGGTGCGTAGGGGGCACCGGTCGAGGCGTCCTTGAAGCCGGCGGCGGTGAGGGAGGCGTCGGGAATCCAGGTGATCGCCTCGAAGCCCGCGTTGGAACCGGTCGGCGGCAGGTCGGCGGTGAGGTTCCACTCGTGGGTGGCGGTGAGGGCGGAGCCCGTGCCGGTGACCTCGTAGCGCAGGACGGAGAGGCGGCTGGTGCCGGAGGCGTCGCCGTCGCGCTCGGCGGCGACGAAGACGCCGCCGGAGGCGCCGGTGCCGGTGAGCGTGACGCCCTCGCCGTCGGGCGTGCCGGAGCCGTCGGGGAAGCGCAGGGTCTTCCCGGAGGACCAGCCGTTCGCGGTGTCCGGGGTCCAGCCGCCGGAGCCGTCGCGGACGAGCCGCCACAGCTTGCCGCTGTTCTGCGCGGCCCAGAGGACGGAGCCCTCCTGGTGGAGGCCGCTCAGGTCGCCGCCGAAGACGTTCGCGGCGTCGGCGGTGGCGACGGCGCCGCCGCCGGGCCACGCCGCCGGGGCCGTACCGCCGCCACCCGCGCCGCCGCAGGCGTTGGCGGCGCCGAGCGTGACGGCGGCGGCCTGGAACGCGCCGGTGCCGTCGGGGCAGCGGGACCAGGACGGCGAGGAGTGGGCGCTCCACGCGTGGCCGTCCACGAGCGTGCTGCCGTCGGGGAGGTAGAGGCGTGCCTTGTCGCTGGAGCCGAGCCCGAACCTGCCGTGCACGTCGAAGGCCCGGAAGGCGCCCGGGGCGAGCGTCGTGCCCGAGGCGATCGTGTACTTCGAGCTGTTGTTGTCGTCCTTGAGGATCCAACCGGAGAGGTCGACGGTCGAGGTGCCCCTGTTGTAGAGCTCGATCGAGTCTTCGACGGAGCCGGTGGTGACGACCTCGTTGACGCGGATGTCGTCGACGGGCGCGGCCTGCGCGGGCGCGGCGGTCAAGGCCCCCAGGAGGAGCGCCGGTACGGCGGCGAGGGCGAGGGGCAGATCACGGCGCCGGCGGCGTGCACGCGAAACGGTCACGGAAGTCCGTCCTGGGGTTCGGGGGCGAGGCGCCACGACCGTCCCGGCCCCGCCCGAACGCCACCCCTCGCCGGCGCGCTTCCTCCGTGAACACCAGCCGAACCCTTGCCGCGCGTTCGCCCTCCCCCTGGCGGACGGTCCCGCCCCCAGGGGGAGGGCGCTCGGCCAGGGGGAGGGGGCTTGGCCGGGGCGAGGGTGCTCAGCCGCTCAGCAGCTCTCGTCGAACTTCACGGCGCGCAGGGTCACCGGCCGGCCGTCCAGTGCCGCCCCCGCGGCGGGATCCTGCGAGCACACCTGCCAGTTGGACTCGACGAGGACCATGCGGTCGTCACCGGACGCGTCCCGGACGGTGAGGCTGGTGGAGGAGTCGAGCGCCTCGCGCGCGACCTTGACGGACTGGCCCGTGAAGTCCGGCATCGTGGAGCCCGCCTCCGCGACGTCGCCGCCGGCGTCCTCGGCGGGGCAGGCCTCCTCCAGCTTGACGGTGCCGAAGTCGATCGTGGTGGTGCTGCCGTGCCGGCCGGGCCGGGGCGACTGCGTGCAGACCTTCCAGTTGCGGTCGGAGATCTGGTTGCGGCCTCGACCGAGCGCGTCATGGGAGGTGAGGCGGTGGTACCCGAGCTCCTGCGCCCTGTCCTGTGCGGACTGCAGCCCCATCCCGACGAAGCTGGGCAGCTCCGCGGAACCCGACTTCACGGGCGGCGCGGTCGTCGGATCGGCGGTCGGATCGGTGGGCGGCGCGGAGTCGGACGGCGCTGCGGCCGTGGTCTTCGCGATCGGAGCCGAGGGGTTTCCGGCCTTGGCGTCCTGGGGTTCCTCGGGGCCGGACAACGCGCCCACGATGACGAGGAGGACGACCAAGCCGCCGACCACCATGGCGACGACGGCACCGGTGGAGCGCTTCTTCTTCGGCGGGCTGTACGGATCGTTCACAAGGCCTCACTCTGTGTCGTCACTGTGGCGAAGGGGCGACCATAGCGCGCCCACCTCCTGTGCGTGGCCGGCGCGGATTTTTGCATGGCCTGCAATTTTGCGTACCATGCACCCATGGTGGAGAGGGTGCCTGCCGAGGGCGGGCTCAGGGAGCGCAAGAAACGGGCGACGCGGGCCGCTCTGGTAGAGGCCGCGGTGCGGCTGGCGGTCGAGCGCGGCGTCGAGAACGTCACCGTCGACGCGATCAGCGCGGCGGCGGGCGTCTCCACGCGCACGTTCTTCAACTACTTCGACTCGCGTGACGAGGTCTTCGTCATGGTCGGGTCCGATTCCAGCGACCGCGTCTGCCGGGCCGTGCTCGCCGCACCGCCCGGCCCCGCTCCGCTGGAAGTGCTCCGCGACGCGCTGGCGGCGGAGCTGGAGGAGGTCGAGCAGCAGCAGGAGGTGTGGCTCCTGCACGCCGAGGTGCTGCGCAAGGCGCCCCAGCTCCTCGCCCGCCGGATCGGCGCCCACATGGCCGACGAGCTCGGTCTCGCCGAGGCGCTCGCGGAGCGCGTCGGCGCGGGCTCGCCGCTCTTCGCCGCGGACCGGCCCGCTTTCGCGTCGCCGGAGGACGAGGAACGCCGGCGTGCCCTGGACCTGTATCCACGGCTGCTCGCCGCCGTCGGCGGGACCGCCGTGCGCGTCGCGTTCGAGCACTGGTCCGTACGGCAGGACCGGGTGCGCTTCGCCGACGTGTTCCGGGAGACGTTCGACCACCTCGCCGCAGGCCTCCCGGAGCCCCCACCGGCCACCGGCCACCGTGCCTGAGCCACGGCCACGCACCGAGGCGCCAGGCGCCGACGCCCCAGGCGCTTCAGGGCTTGAGGCCCCCCGGCGCCAAGGCCTCCCGGACGAGGGTCCCAGGCTCCGAGGCCCCTTGGCCTCGGGTCCGGAACCCGCTCCGGGCACGACGCACCCCCGGCGCAACGCACCCCGGGGCGCAACCTGGTCCGGGCCGCAGCCCAGTCCGAGGGGCCACCCACTCCCGGGTGCAACCCAGCCCCCGGCCCAACCTCCACCCGCATGCAACCTGCTCCGGGTCGCAACCCAGTCCGAGGCGCCACCCACTTCCGGGCCCAGCCCACTCCCGGGCGCCACCCACTCCCGGGCCCAACCTCCACCCGCATGCAACCCGCTCCGGGCCGCCCCCCCCCGGGCCGCAACCCACCCCAGGCCGCACCCCACTCCCAGCTGCACCCGCTCCGGGCCGGAACTCCACGCGGGCCCCCGTGCCCGCCTTTCCGCGACCCTCGCACCACCGAGAAAGAGAAGCTGTGAAATCACCAGCCGCGGCGCCCGTCGAGGCGCCCCCGGCCGCCATGTCGGACCGGCAGATACTCCAGGCCATGTCCGGCCTGATGGCGGGCATGTTCGTCTCCATCCTCGCCGGGACGGTGGTCGCCAACGCGCTGCCCCGGATCATCGCCGACCTGGGCGCGAGCCAGTCCTCGTACACCTGGGTCGTCACCGCCGAGCTGCTCGCCATGACGGCCACCGTGCCGCTGTGGGGCAAGCTCGCCGACCTCTACAACCAGAAGCTGCTCCTCCAGATCTCCCTCGGGCTGTTCGTGGTCGGCTCGCTCCTGGCCGGCTTCTCCCAGGAAGTCGGGCTGCTGATCTTCAGCCGCGTCGCCCAGGGCATCGGCGCCGGCGGCCTGACCGCCCTCGCGCAGGTCGTGATGGCGGCGATCATCCCGCCGCGCAGGCTCGGCAAGTACGCCGGCATCTTCGGCGCCGTCTTCGCCATCGGCACCGTCGCGGGTCCGCTCATCGGCGGCGTCCTCGTCGACACCTCCTGGCTGGGCTGGCGCTGGTGCTTCTTCATCGGCGTCCCCTTCGCGCTCCTCGCCATCGTGCTGCTCCAGCGCACCCTCAAGCTGCCCGACCTGCGCCGCGAGGCGAAGATCGACTACCTGGGCGCCTTCCTGATCGTCGCCGGCGTCTGCGCCCTCCTCATCTGGGTGTCGCTCGCCGGCAACAGCTTCGACTGGGCCTCCTGGCAGACTGCGGCGCTGACCGGTGGGGGACTGCTCCTGCTCGTCGCCGCGGTCTTCGTCGAGTCCCGGGTCGCCGAGCCGATCATCCCGCTCGGCATCTTCCGCAACCGCACCGTGTCGCTCACCACGGTCGCCAGCCTCTTCGTCGGCCTGGCCATGTTCGGCGGCACGGTCTTCCTCTCCCAGTACTTCCAGATCTCCCTGGGCAAGTCCCCGACCGTCGCCGGTCTCATGAGCCTGCCCATGATCCTCGGCCTGCTGGTCTCCTCCACCGTCGCCGGGCAGATCATCAGCAAGACCGGCCGCTGGAAGGCCTACCTGGTCGCGGGCGCGTTCACGATGACGGCCGGCCTCGGGCTCCTCGCCACCATCGACACCGACACGCACTTCGGTCTGACCAGCGTCTACATGGCCGTGATGGGCGTCGGTGTCGGCATGCTGATGCAGAACCTGGTCCTGGCCGCGCAGAACGACGTGCAGGCCACCGAGCTCGGCGCCGCCACCTCGGTCCTCTCGTTCTTCCGCAGCCTCGGCGGCACCATCGGCACCAGCGTGCTCGGCGCCATCCTGGCCAACCGCGTCGCCTCCGAGATGACGAAGGGCCTCGCGGACGCCGGCGTGCCGGGCGGGGGCGGCGCGGCCGGGCACGGCGCGGTGCCCGACATGGCGACCCTCCCGGGCCCGATCCGCGAGATCGTGGAACACGCCTACGGCGTCGCGACCGGCGAACTCTTCCTCATCGCCACCCCCTTCGCCGCGCTCGCGCTGCTCTGCGTCCTCTTCGTCAAGGAGAAGCCGCTGAAGACCACGAGCGGCATGCAGCGCCTCGCCGAGGAGGCCGAGGGCGCCCTGGGCCCCGATGGCTCCGACGGCGCCGTGCGGGCCGGAGACACCGGACCCTCCCGTGCGGCGGCCGACGCCTCCGCATAGCCGACTGGCCTGCTCGTACCGCATGCGCCGCCGGGCCTCGGCCCGGCGGCGCATCGGCATTTACGTATACCAAATCGTCGCACCTCTGCGCCCAGTCGCGCCCCTAATCGTCTTCTCGGCGGCAAAAGCAGGAGTCGCAGGCTGAAGGACAACCGGGACCTCTTGTTCCGCTCCTTCAGTTTGGTATACAAAATGGGGACCCGTGGTCGTCCCGCCACCCAAGGAGCCCCCATGTGCGTCGTCGCAACCCCATCCGTTCCCGCCGGCCCGACCCGCCGCGGCGTCCTCGCGGGCGCCGCCGTGCTCGCCGGGGCGGCGGCCGCGGGGGCCGTCCAGGCCACCCCCGCCTCCGCCGCGTCCCCTGCCGCCGCCGGGCCCACCGCTCCGGTGGCCGCGGCGGGCGAGGCCGAGCGCCGGGCGCGTACGGTCGTCTTCCGTGACGTCCGCCCGTTCGGCGGGGCGGCCACGGACCTGGTGGTCGTCGACGGCCGGATCACCGACGGGCCGGCGCCGCGCGGCGCGAAGGTCGTCGACGGCGGCGGCCGGATCGCGCTGCCCTCGCTCGTCGACGCCCACATCCACCCCGACAAGACCACGTGGGGCGGGGAGTGGGTGTCGCGGCGGCCCGCCGCCACCATCGCCGACTTCGTCGAGCAGGACGTGGAACTGTTCCGCGCCCAGACCCGCTCGGTCGCGGAGCGCGCGTACGGTCTCATGAGCCACGCCGTCAGCCGGGGTACGCGAGGGATGCGCGCCCACGCGGACGTCGCCCCGGCGTACGGCCTGGCGGGTGTCGAAGGCCTGGCCGAGGCCCGCCGACGCCTCCGGCAGGCGCTCGACGTGCAGATCGTCGCCTTCCCGCAGCACGGCGTCATCCGGACGCCGGGCACCGCCCGCCTCCTGGAGGAGGGTGCCCGGCGGGGCGTCGTCGACATGATCGGCGGCATCGACCCGATCGGCTTCGACCACGCCCTCGACGCGCACCTCGACACCGTCTTCGGCATCGCCGACCGGCACGGCGTCGGCGTCGACATCCACCTGCACGACGGGGGAGAGGAGGGCGTCCGGGCCCTCCGCGGCATCATCGACCGCACCCGGGCCCTGTCCCTCGCCGGCAAGGTGACCGTCAGTCACGTCTTCTGCCTGCCGGGCCTGTCCGACCGCGAGCTCGACGGCCTCGCCGCCGACCTCGCCGCCCAGGACATCGCCCTCACGACCGTCGCGCCCTCCCGCGACCTCGTGCTCCCCATCGCCCGGCTGCGCGAGCACGGCGTGCGCGTCGGCCTCGGATCCGACGGCGTCCGAGACTCGTGGAGCCCCTTCGGCAACGCCGACATGCTCCACCGCGCCCACCTCCTCGGCTGGGTCACCGACGTCCGCCTCGACGAGGAACTCGCCGACTGCTACCGCGCGGCGGCCCACGGAGGGGCCGACGTCATGGGCCTCCCGCACGCCGACCTCAGGCCGGGCTCACCGGCCGACTTCGTCCTCGTACGGGGCCAGGGGCTGCCCCAGGTCGTGGTCGACATGCCGCAGCGGGACCTGGTCGTCCACGGCGGTGCGGTCGTGGCGAGGGACGGGGAGTTCCTGGACTGACGCGGGCGACGCCGCACCGCGCCCCCGGGGGTCGACGCACCACGTGCCACACCCCCGGCATCGCGCCGGACGCCACACCGCGCACCGCCCGGCGCATCGCACAACGCATCACGCGTCGCACAACGCATCACGCGACGCACCACCCGCCGCACCGCCCCGATCGCACGGCGCACCGCCCATCGCGCGGTGCGTCGTCACGCGCAAGGGCGCGATCCGGCCATCGCGGGGAACGCCGCAAAGGGGGACCACTGCCCCGTACATCTGCGGTCCGAGCGCGGACTTCGCGGCGTGGAGCCATATGCGTCGGTGGACGGCGGTGTCGCCGTGGCCCGCGCCTGAGCCGAGAACTCCCTGCCCCGTCACGTGCAACGCCTCTCTGCAACTTTCTGACGCTCCTTCAATAGCCGCCTTCCCGAAGGCACTCGGCGGCGCCTCGGCGTGGAGGGCGGTGGACGCGCGTAGAGCGGCCGAAAGTGTCCCTTGTCGTGACTCCCTGCGGAGCCGAGGATTCCTCTCGCAGTCGTCATTCGCTCAACCACTCGATTGTCAGGTTCATGGCGGAAACCCCCGCCGACCCACTCCACCTGGGCCGCCCACCCAGCGGCTCACCCCCCTCGGAGGACTCAGTGAACCGTTCGTCCCAGAACCGCCGCCTCACCAAGGGCACCCGCGCCCTCGCCGTCCTCGGTGCGCTCGTCGCCGCGACGGCCCTCGCCGCCCCCACGTCCTCGGCGCAGCCGGCCGACACCGCGAGGGCGGGCGTGGCCGCGCTCGCCGCCACCAGCGACGCCGTCCTCGACGCCGACGTGGCCGGCACCGCCTGGTACACCGACCAGGCCACCGGCAAGGTCGTCGTCACGGTCGACGAGACCGTCTCGTCGGGCGAGATCGCCGCCCTCCGCAAGGCCGCGGGCGCGAACGCCGCGCACCTGAAGATCGAGCGGACCGCCGGAAAGATCAACAAGCTGATCGCGGGCGGCCAGGCCATCTACGCCGGCGGCGGCCGGTGCTCCCTCGGCTTCAACGTCCGCAGCGGCAGCACCTACTACGCCCTGACGGCCGGCCACTGCACCAACTCCGCGAGCACCTGGTACACGAACTCCGCCAACACCGCTCTCCTCGGCAGCCGTGCGGGCTCCAGCTTTCCCACCAACGACTACGGCATCATCCGTCACTCCAACGCCTCCGCCGCCGACGGCCGCGTCTACCTCTACAACGGCAGCTACCGGGACATCACCGGTGCCGGCAACGCCTACGTCGGCCAGTCCGTCCAGCGCAGCGGCAGCACCACGGGCCTGCGCGGCGGCACCGTCACCGGCCTCAACGCCACGGTCAACTACGGCAACGGCGACATCGTCTACGGCCTGATCCAGACCAACGTCTGCGCCGAGCCCGGCGACAGCGGCGGCGCCATGTTCTCCGGTTCCACCGCCCTCGGTCTGACCTCCGGCGGAAGCGGCAACTGCTCCACCGGTGGCACCACGTTCTTCCAGCCGGTCACCGAAGCCCTCAGCGCCTACGGCGTCAGCGTCTTCTGACCACCCGACACCCCACACCCCTCACCCGCAACACGCCCGACCCCGGGCCGAGCGGGACAACGGGCCTGACCGACCGCCGCGCCCACGCCGACACCCCGGCGTGGGCGCGGTGGCGTTCCCGTTCCGCGTCCCCTCTCCACGGACCCTCTCGGCAGCGGCCGTACCGGTCTGCCGCCACGGGCGGCACCCCGACGACGGCACGTCCAGGCGCGTCACCGCGCCCCCGCCCCCGTCGAGGTCAGGTCGGCGGGAGGCGCGCGCCGGGGTCCTGCCGCGCTGCCGTCCGCAGTGCCTCGACGACCACCGACGTCGTCGGGTCGGGGGTTCCGGTGCGGCGGGTCGCTGCGAACAGCAGCCGCGTGATCGGGTGGCCCTCGATGGGAGCCGTGTGGATTCCGGGCGCGTCAGGGGCGATGGCCGTCCGAGGGACCAGCGCGGTCGCGAGGCCGGCCCGTGCGAGGGTGAGCTGGGCGGCGATGTCGGCGGTGACGTAGCGCGTCGTGGGTGCGAAGCCGGCCTGGTGGCAGGCGTGCAGGACGGCCTGTCCGCAGTCCGTGGTCGGTGGTGGCACGACGAGCTCGTGCGCGGCCAGTTCGCGCAGGGGCACGGGGCGGCGCTCGCCGGTTCCGTCGGCGGCGGTGACGACGAGCAGGGGATCGTCGAGCAGCGGTGCGAGCTCGACGCCCCGGGGCGGTGTCTCCGGCAGGTGGCGGTAGCGCTGTCCCAGCACCACGTCGACGGTGCCGAGGGTGAGTTCGCGCAGTTGGGCCTGATCGGTGACGAGACAGGTGACGGCGAGCTGCGGATGGTGCGAGCCCAGGGCGGTCAGGGCGGGCGCCACGATCCGGGCGACGGTCGACGGCAGCGCGGCGAGCGTGGCGGTGGCGCCGACCGTGCCCTTGACCGCTGCCACGGCGCACTCGGCCTCCTCCACGGCGGCGAGGACCCGATCCGCGTGATCCAGGAGGACGCGGCCCGCCTCCGTGAGGGCGACGGTCCGCCCGTCCGGACGGAGGAGATCGACCCCCACGTCGTTCCTCAGGGCGGCCAACTGCTGGGACACGGCACCGGCGGAGAGCCCCAGGGACTGAGCGGCCGCGCTGATGGAGCCGCGGACGGCGACGGTCTTGAGCATGTGCAGGCGGCGGATATCCAGCATGACTCGATAGATTACCTAAACGGTCTGCTCAGAAATCCTCCCCTTGACCTGCACAGTCGGGGTGGGTGACCGTCTGCGCATGGAAATCTTCGACTGCGTCTCGGCGGTTGCCCGGCCCCTGCACGATTTCGGTGACGAGTTCATGTCCGACGACGCCACCGCCGCCCTGGGGCTGCGCGCCGGCTTCGCTCCGGGGCGCGGCTTCTACTGCCGCGGCCGGTTCGGGGTGCTCGGCGAGGCCCCGGCATCGGTGGTCCAGGCCGTGCAGGGCTTCCTGGGCCCCGGACTGGTCGTCGCCGGCTGGGTGGCCGGGCGGCAGGTGATGCCGGCGGAGGAGGCCGCCGCCTGCTACGCGGGGGCGGTCCGGACGTGGGGGCGCGCCCATGTCCCCGCCGACGTCGACGTGGAGCACTTCAACCGCCTGGCGCGGCGGCTGATCGACGCCGCCGACGCCGACGGGCTGCCGCTGTTCGCCGGCTGGCGCGCGCAGCCCGTACCCCGCGACGACCCGGTCGGCGCCGCGATGCAGCGCGTCCACGTGCTGCGGGAACACCGCGGCGCCTGCCACCTCGCGGCGGTGCGCCTGAGCGGACTGAGCGCCCGGGAGGCGATGGTGGTGAACCTCGGCGTCGAGCAGGCGGCCCGCTACGGCTGGCGGGACGCGCCTCCCGCGGCCGCGGACCTGGCCCCCCGGTGGCAGCGCGCCGAGCGACTCACCGACGAGCTGCAGGCACCGCTCTACGCCGCCCTGACCGGTGGGCAGCGGGCCGAGTTCGTCCGGCTCGTCGACGCGCTGACCGGGACCGGACCCCCTGACCGCACGGCGGGTGCACCGACGGGTACCGGAAGGGGCGACTGGTCGTGGCCATGCTCCTCGCTCATGAGGGCCGTTCGCCCTCCGTCCACCCCACGGCCTACGTCGCACCGACCGCCACGCCGTGCGGCGACGTGCGCGTGGGGGCAGGATGCCGGGTGCTGTTCGGTGCGGTGCTCACCGCCGAGGGCGGGCCCGTGGAGCTGGGCGACGGCGGCATCGTGAGGGAGAACGCGGTCCTGCGCGGCACCCGCACGGGATCCGCTGGTGCTGGGACGGCGGGTCCTGGTGGGCCCCGCCTCCTCCCTGGCCGGCTGCCGGGTCGAGGAGGACGTCTTCCTGGCCACCGGCAGCCGCGTCTTCAACGGCGCCCGGATCGGGAGCCGGTCCGAGGTGAGGATCAACGGCATCGTGCACCCGCGCACCGTGCTGCCCGCCGACTCGGTGGTGCCGATCCGCTGGGTCGCCGTCGGCGACCCCGTGCGCATCCTCCCGGCCGACGAGCACGACGGGATCTGGGCGGTGCGGAAGGGCCCGGGCTTACCCGGTCACGTCTTCGGCCTGGACCGGCCCGCCGCCGGTGAGAGTCTGATGCCCCCCTCTCCGAACGCCTCGGCCGCGCTCTCGGCCGCCACACCGGCGACCGACCGGTCTGAGTCGCGCCCGAGTCGGTTCCGCGCATACCCACCGGAGGCCCGAGTCGGTCCCGCGGGTACCCACCGGAGAGAAGCCGCTCCACCCCCCGCGCTCACTCCGGGTCACGACCGTGGGTGATTACCTCCCCAGTCGAGGCTCGAAAATCTGCATTGGCGAAAGTAGACATTGGGCTTTGGCGTGGGTATGGTTTCTCTCGTAGCCAAGAAAGTCAGCAGGGCCTGGCAGAGGCGAACTGCCGGCAAGCAGTAACCGCAGTACAGGTGCAGGACGGTGCGGCGGTGGAGTTCCGAAGCCACAGAGGTTGCAGGACGGCGACGGGACTGACCGCCGCACCGGGCGGCCCGCAGTCATCAGGGGCCGCCGCAGAGGGTCCGCCGTCATGGCAGTGGCGGACTCGCGGACCGGCGGCAGGTTCGGTGGGCCATGAAGGACGGCCGCGGAACCTGCCGCCGGACGGCGGCGCCACCCCGGGCCGCAGAGCAGTAACCGCAACACCCCGTGAAACACAGCAGGCCGATGAAGGAACGGAGGGACAGAACGCCATCAGGATCGCCCGGGCGGCGCGTCAGACCCCCGGGTACCGCAGGACATCGACAGTGAGGTGGTCTCCGGTCAAGCAACCGCGATCCCCGCACCCCCGACAGCAGCCAGGTCCGGGATGCGGATATGACGAGCCGGCGCGGTATCGCCGTCGGCGGATGGTGTAGCAGTTCCTTCGGGGCCCTGGTGCCGTACGGCACCAGGGCCCCTCGACGCGTGCCCAGGAAGGTGCCGATGACAGCAGACAACACGTACGACCGACTCGACGACGACGACTACCCCGCCTACACCATGGGCCGGGCCGCCGAGATGACCGGGACCACCCCCGCCTTCCTCAGGGCCCTGGGCGAACACCGCCTCATCACCCCGCTGCGCTCCGAGGGGGGCCACCGCCGCTACTCCCGCTACCAGCTGCGCATCGCCGCCCGCGCCCGGGACCTCGTCGACCAGGGCACCCCCATCGAAGCCGCCTGTCGCATCATCGTCCTCGAGGACCAGCTCGAAGAGGCGCAGCGGATCAACGCCCGGTACCGCCGCGCCGCGGAGGCCGCCGAGCCGCCGACCACGGTCTGAACCGGCCCCGGCCCTCGTCGCACCGCCGATCCGTAACCCGTACGTCCGCGCCGCACGGTGACTTCGCGTGAGGGCGTGTAACGTCTGAGTCAGCTGTCGTGGTTCGGAAGTTCCCCTAGCCCATGCCTTCGGCGTGGGCATCATGTGCTGTGCTGTGCCGCAGGAACCAGGGCGATCACCTCCGCCTCTCGCACGCCGCGGAAGGCATCCATCGACTGGAAGGCAACAGACATGGCCACCGGAACTGTGAAGTGGTTCAACGCCGAGAAGGGCTTCGGCTTCATCGCCCAGGACGGCGGCGGCCCCGACGTCTTCGCCCACTACTCGGCGATCAACGCGGCGGGCTTCCGCGAGCTCCAGGAAGGTCAGACCGTGACCTTCGACCTCACTCAGGGCCAGAAGGGCCCGCAGGCGGAGAACATCACCCCCGCCTGACCGGTCGTTCCGGCATGAGGTTCGCAGCCTGCCCCGGCGGATGACGCCGCGGGCGAGCCGGAGAACTCCCACGTGGAGGCCGGCTCGCGGCTGAACGGGTGGGACCAGGCGACGCGCATACGGCGCCCCGCCTGGTCCTGCTCGCGCCGGACCCCCCCGGGGGGCGCCCCGCGGGCCATCTTCGGTGGTGCCGCGGACTCCGAGCAGCCGTCGGTACGTGGCACTCCGGCCGGCGCGTCCACCCGGGTCAGGAGCGCCAGGACACAGACGGTCCGGCGCGGAAGCCCCCTCCACACCCCACCCTGCCGCGCGCCCCTGCCGTGGGCCGCGGCAGCTCCGTCTGCCCCGTGCCGCGTGCCCCGGCCTCCATCCGTGCCCCATGCCGCATGCCCGGCCCCCATCCGTGCCGTGCTCGGGAAGCGCCGGCCCCCCCCGCTCGCCTTGCCGTCCCCGGAAGATGCCCGGGACAGGGCCGTGCCGCCCCCCGGCAGATGCACCGGAGGGGCCCGCGCCGCCCCCCCCACAGGTGCCCGGGCCAGGGCCGTGCCGCCCCGTCCCGTATCGGTGGGATGACCGATGTGCCGTCCCGTCCCGCCCGGCGATAGTCCTCAGGAGATCGTTCGCGGGCGCCCGGTAAGGGCGCTCGCCTCCTGAAAGGACTCCCTGTGGACACGTATGCGGATCTGGTGTTCGTCGGCGGCCGTGTGGTCACGGTCGACGCCGAGTTCTCCGTGGCGGAGGCGCTGGCGGTGACCGGATCGGTGATCAGCGCCGTCGGCGGGCGGGAGGACGTGGCACCGCTCATCGGTCCCGGCACCCGGGTCGTCGACCTGAAGGGGGCGACGCTGCTCCCCGGCATCAACGACTCCCATCTGCACGGCTGCGCCTTCGGCACGGCGTCCCCGCCGCTGTCGGTGGAGGTCGGACACCCCGCCGTCTCCTCCCTCGCCGACGTGGCCGAGGCGGTACGGGAAGCGGTGGGACGGACTCCCGACGGGCAGTGGGTCACCGGGCACGGCTGGGACACCGGCTTCCTCGCCGAGTGCGTCGCCGACCCGTCCCGGCAGCCCTCGCGCGGCGACCTCGACGCGGTCAGCCCCGATCACCCCGTCGTCCTGTACTCCTTCTCCGGGCACGCCACCTGGGTCAACTCCAAGGCCCTGGAGCTGATCGGCATCGACCGGGACACCGTGGCGCCGCCCGGCGGGGCCATCGTCGTGGACGCGACGGGGGAGCCGACCGGGCTGCTCCACGAGGGCGCACAGGCCCTCGTGCAGAACGCGCTGCCCCCGCTCGACCGGCAGGAGCGCGCCGACGCCATCCGGTCGACCCTCACCGCCCTCGCCCGGCTCGGCATCACGAGCTACACCGAGCCCGGCCTCGGCCCCGGCGGCGACGGCATCATGCGCGGCACCCTGGGCACCGAGACCCTGGACGTCTACCGCGAGCTGCTCGCCGACGGCGAGCTGACCGCTCGCGTCGGCGTCCTGCTCCTCCCGACCGGCATGGCGAGCACCGCCGAGGAGTTCGCCCGGAACCTCGACGCCCTGGACCGGGTCACCGTCGGAGACGACCCGCGCCGCCTCGCGATCCTCGGCGTGAAGGTCTTCGCCGACGGCATCGTCCCCAACAAGACGGCCTGGATGCACGAGCCGTACGTCGGCGGCGGCTGCGGCTCCCTCTGCGTCGGCGGCGACATCGACGACGACCGGGTCGCCGAGATCCGGGCCATGATCCGCCACGCCCATGCCGCCGGGCACCAGCTCGGCGTCCACGCGACCGGCGACCGGGCCATCGACACCGTGGTGGACGCCTTCGCCGAGGCGGCGGCCGGACACCCGCGCGAGGACGCCCGCCACTACGTCATCCACGGCGACTTCCTCACCCCGCACGCCATGAAGGTGCTCGCCGCGCACGACTACGGCGTCAACATGAACCCGACGATCAAGTGGACGGTCGCCGACATGGAGGAGGAGTTCGTCGGCGCGGGCCGGGCCGCGTACGCGTGGCCGTACCGCGACGCCCTCGACGCCGGCGTGCGCGTCGCCAGCGGCTCCGACGCCCCCGTCACCCACCCCGACTGGCGGCAGGGCGTCGCCACCATGGTGCTGCGCGAGTCGAAGGCCGCGGGGCGGGTCAGCGGACCCGAGCAGCGGATCGCGCTCGCCGAGGCCATCCGTACCTACACCATCGACGCGGCCTGGCAGGACTTCGCCGACGACTGGAAGGGCTCCCTGGAGCCCGGCAAGGTCGCCGACCTGTGCGTCGTCGACGGCGACCTGCTCGCCGCCGACCCCCGCGCCATCCCGGAACTGCCCGTCGTGCTCACCGTCCTCGACGGACGGATCGTGTACGAGACCACCGCCGGCAGCCCGTCCGACGGGGGCTCCGACGGGGACTCCGACGCCCGCACCGGCGCCGACACCGGCGTCGACGCCGAGACGGACGCCGACATCCCGCGCGATTGACGTATGCCGGACAGATGATCATCCTGGTGGGATGGCGGCACGGCACAGCACAGCGGACATCCTCGACGCCGCCGTCCACGTCCGGGACGCCGCCAGGAGCGCCGCCGCCGGTTCGGTGGGCGTCGACGCGGTCCTGGCGGCGCTCTCCGAGGTCATGGAGCACGACCACGCCTCCCTGACCCGGTGGGACCCGCGGGGGCGGCGCCACACCACGCTGGCGGGGACGTACCCCGAGGAGGCCACGGCCTACATCGAGACCCGACTCCACCGCGACCCGGTCTTCCCCGTGCTGCACAGCCCCGCCCAGGGCGGGCTCTGGCTCGGGGACGTCCCCCGGCAACTGCTCGACGCCTCGCCCGGCTTCCAGGACGTCCTCGCCCCGCTCGGCATCGTGGACGGCGTCGCCCAGTGCCTCTTCACCTCCGACGGCCGGTACGTCGGCATGCTGAACGTCAGCATCCGGCGACCGCGCCGCACGCCCGACCCGGCCCGCGCCGTGGTCACCCTCCTCACCGAGGCGCTCGCCGCGACCGTGGCCGCCGCCGAGTCCGGCCCGGCCCGCCCGCCCGGCGGGCTTTCGCCGCGGGAACTGGAGGTGCTGGCCGAGCTGACGGCCGGACGCACCAACCGGCAGATCGCCGAACGGCTCTACGTCACCCCGCGCACCGTCGGCACCCACATCGAGCACATCCTCGCCAAGCTCGACGTTCCCAACCGCGCCGCCGCGGCGGCCCGGGCAGCGGCCTGGGGAATCCGGTCACCCCACTGAGGGGGGGGAGGGCGAGCCCCACACCGGGGCGGTCATCGCCGCATCGAGGCGGTACGGGCCCCGAGCCGCGGATCCTCGGCCACACCTCCGGGCCCAGCCCCCGCCGTGCCCAGCCGTTCAACCCACCGCGACGCCCAGCCGTTCAGCCGACCTCGACGCCCAGCCGCTCGGCCGCCGAGGTGAGCGCCTCCCCGAGCGGCACGGCCACCCGGGCGGCGGCGAGCGTGTCCCCACGGGTCGGATCCCGGTTTACGATCACCACGGGCGTACCGGCCTGCGCGGCCTGCCGGACGAACCGCAGCCCCGACATCACCGTCAGCGACGACCCCAGCACCAGCACCGACGTGGCGCCCCGCACCAGCTCCCGGCAGTGCTCCACGCGCTCGGCGGGCACCGTCTCGCCGAAGAACACGACGTCCGGCTTGAGCACACCGCCGCACACCACGCACGGCATCACGTGGAAACCCGCGACCTGTTCGTCCGTGAGGTCGGCGTCGCCGTCGGGGTTGATCGCGGCGGGCACCGGGTCGAACCCCGGATTGGCCTCCTCCAGACGCCGCGCGAGCTCCCGCCGCGCGCTCGTGTCGCCGCAGTCCAGACACACGACCCGGTCGAGACCGCCGTGCAGCTCCACCACGTCCTCGTTCCCGGCGGCCTGGTGGAGCCCGTCGACGTTCTGGGTGATCACGCCGCCGAGGAGCCCCGCCCGGCCGAAGGCGGCCACCGCCCGGTGCCCGGCGTTCGGCCGGGCCCGCCCGAACGTGCGCCAGCCGAGGTGGCTGCGCGCCCAGTACCGCCGCCGGGCCCGCGCGTCGCCCGTGAACTCCTGGTACGTCATGGGTGTGTGCCGGCTGAGGCTCCCGCCCTCTCCCCGGTAGTCCGGGATGCCCGACTCCGTGGAGATCCCGGCCCCGCTGAGGACGAGGACGCCACCGGCCCGCACCGCGTCGACGACCGGCTCCAGGTCCGTCGTCGCCGCCGGCAGCTCCCCGGTGGGTGTCCAGCTCAATGTAGGCCGCATCCGCATGCGGCCAGCGTACGGAACGTCCGTCGCGGACGCCGCACGTCAGGCGCTGGACCAGTCCCGGGTGGACAGCACCAGCAGATAGCCGTCCGGGTCCCGGAGCGTCACGCCCCAGGTGTCCCAGTAGGGGTTGTGGGCGGGCACGCGCTGCCCGCCGTGCTCTTCGAGGCGCCGCACCAGCGCCTCCGGCACCTCCTCGCCGAGGTAGACCACCAGCAGGTCCTCGGCCGTCGGCCGGGGCTCGGTCGGGGCGGCCGGATCATGGACGAGTTCGAGGTGCCAGGCGCCGCCGCGCCAGCCGACCATGAGCAGCGCGTGCCGGCCGGGAGTGCCGTCCGCCGCGTGCCGGTACTGCACGTCGAGTCCGAGCCCCGCCACCCAGAAGCGCTCCGCCGCCTCCAGGTCGCGCGAGGGACGGGCGATGCGGACGTGGGCTGCGGCATCGGCGGGCACGGCGGGACCTCCTGATCGACGGACACCAGCCACCCTAGGCACCGGCCCTCACCCGAGCCCATACCCCGCTGGACCTACGACCGCCGATGGAGCGGAGGGATCCGATCGCGGCCGGCGGGGACGTCTCGGAGCGCGCACGGCGGCGCTCCGGAAGGTGTCACGCGTGCGCGGTGTCGGTGAGCCTGTCCAGTTCGCGCATCGCTTGGGCGTGGGCGCTCATCCGGCGGCTGACCACGCCGGCCGTGCAGAGGCCGACGCCCGCCACCGAGACCGGCAGGGAGAGGCCGAGGACGGCGAGAGCCTCGGGCCAGTCGCGTTCGGCCTGGCACCAGGAGTTCTGCCGGATGCCCCGGTTGGCGGTGCCGTCGTCGGTCAGCAGGCGGGACTCGCACTGGGCCGGGTACTTGTCGTCGGGCTTGCGGTCGACCTCGTACGGCGACAGCAGCAGGACCGCGCACCAGGCCCACAGGAGCGCGGCCAGGGCCAGCAGGCCCATGCCCCAGAGGGTCGTCCGGCGCGCCCGGTCGCGGAAGTCGAGGTCGAAGTCACGTGATCGCATGGCGACCGAACATAGCAGCGGGTTTCCGGGCGTTCGACGGTGATTGACAACGCGGGCGCGTGGATCGGCGGCCTTTCGGCGTTGGACGGACGCGGCACCCCGACGCGAAGATGATCAACGATCCACCTCCCCCTCCCGCCGGCGAAACGAGGCAGCACCATGGACGACGACGTCTTCGAGACGACGGGCGGTCGGGTCCGCGGCTTCCGGGTCACGGGCGACGACGTCGTCGCCGCGCTCGGAATCCCTTACGCGGCGCCCCCGTTCGGCGCCGACCGGTTCCGCGAGCCGCGCCCGGCCGCACCGTGGAGCGGCGTCCGGGACGGTACGGAGTTCGGGCCGGTCGCCCCGCAGTCGGCGGAGCTCCCCGGCGCGCCGAGCTGGTCGCCGGGAGACGAGGACGTCCTCACCGTCAACGTCTGGACCCCCGCGCCCTCCGGCGGCCGTCTCCCCGTCCTCGTCTGGTTCCACGGCGGCGCCTACACCTTCGGATCCGCCGCCCAGCCCGACTTCGACGGCACGGCGCTCGCCCGGGCCGGCCTCGTGGTCGTGACCGTGAACTTCCGTCTCGGCTTCGAGGGCTTCGGGCACGTCCCCGCCGCACCGGACGTCCCCGGGTCCGGTCCCGCCACCCCCGCGTTCCCCGACAACCGGGGGCTGCTGGACCAGATCGCGGCCCTCCGCTGGGTGCGCGACAACATCCGCGCCTTCGGCGGCGACCCCGACAACGTCACCCTGGCCGGCCAGTCCTCCGGCGCCACCTCCGTGATCTGCCTGATGGTGATGGACCGGGCCCGTGGCCTGTTCCGGCGCGCCGTCGCCCACAGCCCCGCCAGCGCGTTCCACACCCGGGACATCGCCGCGGCGACCACCCGCGAGATCGCCGCCGCGGCCGGCTGCCCCGCGACACCCGGCGGCCTCGCGTCGCTCACGCCGCAGGCCCTGGTCGAGGCGGGGGACCAGGTGGTCGACGCGTACCGGCACGACCCCGACTCCGGCTCCCGCCACTACGACCCCTCCCTCTTCGCCCCCGTCCTCGACGACGACACCCTGCCCGCCGACCCGCTCGCGGCCCTGGCCGCCGGAGCCGCCCGCGACGTGGACCTGCTGCTCTGCCACACCACGGAGGAATACTGGCTCCTGGACGCCGTCGGCAGCTGCGCACGACTCACCACCGAGGCCCAACTCGCCCGATTCGCGCATGACTTCGGTCTGGACGACGACCTGCTCGATGCCTACCGCTCCCCGGACCCCGAGCTCCTCGCCGACGGCTACCTCGCCCTCTACGGCGACCTGCTCTTCGTCGAGTTCACGCACCGCCTCGCCGAAGCGCACACGGCCGGCGGCGGCCGGACGTACCTCTCCCGCTTCGACCGGCGCCGCGAGCGCGCCGACGGCACGACCGTCCGCGCCTGGCACTGCGCGGACATACCCTTCGCCTTCGGCAACCTTGACGACGCACATCTTGCCTTCCTCATCGGAGGCGCCCCCACCGCCGAGGACCACGCCCTGGCCCGCCGCATGACCGGCGCCTGGGCCGACTTCGCCGCGACCGGAGACCCGGGCTGGGCCCCGATACGGAACGACGGCCCCGAAACGGCGCACGCCGCCCACGTCTGGACCGCCGACGACCAGCCGTCGACGGACCGCCGACCCGTCCCTCCCCGCGCGCTGTGGGCGAAGACCCCGTTCCCCCTCCTGCGCCCCTGACCGCTGCCCGGAGGACGGCGGTGGAGGGGGGCAGGGGACGGCCGGTATCGGCGGGATGCCGTGGCCGCGGCGCGGGCCCGCCGACGGGTGAAAGGATCACGGCATGACGACGCCCTTGCTCCTCTCCGACATCGAAAGGGCCGTGCGCGCCAGTTGGAGCGCCGAGACGGCCACGCCCGAGTTCCGGGCCCGCTGGTCCGCGGACAATCCGGCCCGGGACCAGTGCGGGGTGACCGCGATGGTGCTGAACGACCTCCTGGGCGGCGAACTGCTCCGCGGCGAGGTCCTCGTCGACGGGGAGCGGGTGGACTACCACTGGTGGAACCGCCTGGGCGCGGGCGTCGAGATCGACCTCACGCGCGAGCAGTTCGGCCCCGAGGAGAAGGTCACCGCCGGGACGGTCGTCCCCCGGCCGCCCGTGGGCGAGTGGCGCAGGCTCCGCGACGAGTACGCGCTCCTCCGCGAGCGCGTCCTGCACCGGCTGGGCCAGGGGCCCGGCCCGGCGCCCGACGGTCCCGCCGCGTGACGTCCACCGGTCCGGCCGTCCTGCCGGCCTTGCGGGCGTCCATGGCCGAACTGGCGACATCGGCACGCGTGTACGTGGCGGCCGGGCGCTTCACCGGCGCCGACCCCGACCTGCCGGAGCTGGCGGCGGAGGTCCGCGCCGTACTGGCCCGCATGGCGGCGGACGAGGCGTGGGCGCGGTTCCTCCCCGGGTACGTACCGCCTCCCGTCCCGGAGCTGTGCGCGGCGCTGGAGCCGCTGGAGACGGACGAGGCCGCCCCGTTCCTGGCCCGGCTCGCGGCGGTCGACCTGTACTGGCCGACCCACCGCCATCTGCCGGCCGACGTGGCCGAACGCGCGGCGGACCGGGTGGTGTCGCTCCTCGGGCCGGACGCCTCCTGGTGGACCAACCACGACGAGGCGGCCGGCGCCGTCACCGGCGTCACGCCGTTCTTCGACAGCCTGCTCGCGGGCACGGACGGCGAGCACTTCGCCGTCGCGCTCCAGGTCGCCGACGACTGAGCCGGGAGGGAAGGGGGCTCCCGCCTCAGGCCCGCGGGGGCGGGGCGTCCTCGTCGAGGATCACGGCGAGGCCGTCGAGGAGCCGCTGGAGCCCGAACTCGAAGAGTCCGTCGAGGTCGAAGTCGTACCCGGACCGTGCGAGCCGGGCGAGTGCCGGGTACCGCCCGCCGTCCAGGGTCGCCTGGAGGGCGGGCTCCTGGGTGTCCATCCACTCCTCGCTGTCGAGGCCGCTCTGGGCCTCCGCCTCCCGCTCCGTCTCCATGTTCAGGGCGAGGCCGCGGATGTGGTTGAGCAACGTCAAGTGCGCGGTGAAGGCCTCGTGGTCGTCGAGCCCGTGCCCGCTCAGGGAGCCCAGGACCCACTCGCTGTACGCCAACGCCGAGGTGATGAGCTGCGGCCGGGTCAGCGACATGGCCGGCGCCAGCCAGGGGTGGGCCCGGAACAGGCCCCAGAGCCGTCGGGCGGCCACGGTGAGCGCCTCCCGCCAGCCCGGGGGCGGATCGGCGGGCAGGGGGCGTTCGGCGATGACCGCGTCCATCATCCGCACGAGCAGGTCGTCCTTGTCCGCGACGTGCCGGTACAGGGACATGGTCGCCACCCCGAGTTCGGCGGCCACCCGGCGCATCGATACGGCGGCGAGCCCCTCCGCGTCGGCCACCGCCACGGCCGCGGTCACGATCCGGGCGAGCGTGAGGCCGGTGTGGCCGACGGGCCCGGCAGGCCGCGCAGGCACGGCGGAGGCGGGCCGGGCGCCCCGCCGGGCGGGAGCGGCAGCGGCGGGAGCGGGGACACGGGCCGCGGCGGGGCCGGCGACCGGCTCCTGCGCCGACACGACAGTCCCGACCCCCGGCACGGCGCGCACCAGCCCCTCGTGGCGCAGCTCGGTCAGCACCTTGGTGGCGGTCGCCATGGCCACGCCCCACTGCCGGGTGATCTCCCGGGTCGACGGGACGCGCTCGCCCGGCGCCAGTTCCCCGGTCTCGATCCGCCGCCGCAGTTCGCCGACGATCCGGCTGTAGCGAGGTTCCGGTCTCCCGCCGTCTCCCACCGACACCACCCTGTCTCCGCACTAGTGCACCTGAATGCGCCCCATCGTAGCGGTCGGCCTGGGGAAGTCCGCGAGTGCACTACCTCCTCCCTATCCCGCACTAGTGCACCTTGTGGGGGGAGTGGCGCTTCCAAAGGCTCTTTTCAGGCTTGCGCACTAGCATGCGTACGACGTACATTCACCGTCATGAAGAGCAACGAGATCCTCGTCAGCGGCGCCGGTATCGCGGGAACGGCGCTGGCGTACTGGCTACGCAAGGCGGGCTTCGCGGTCACGATCGTGGAGCGGGCGCCCGAACCCCGACCGGGCGGGCAGACCGTGGACCTCCGGGGCGCCGGACGGACCGTCGTCGAGCGCATGGGCCTGATGGACCGGGTCAAGGCCGTCACCGTCGACCAGCGCGGCCTGGCCCTCGTCGACCGGAAGGGCAGGATCACCGTGCGGGTGCCCGCCGACAGCTTCGGCGGCGAGGGGATCGTCTCCGAGATCGAGATCCTCCGAGGCGACCTCGCCCGGCTGCTGTACGAGGCGACCCTGCCGGACACCGAGTACCTCTTCGACGACACCATCACCGGGATCGACCAGGAGACCGACCCCGAGGCCGTCACCGTCACCTTCGAGAAGGCCCCGCCGCGCCGCTTCGCGCTGGTCGTGGGAGCGGACGGGACCCACTCCGTCGTCCGCTCCCTCGCCTTCGGCGCCGAGCGGGACCTCGCGCACCCCATCGGCCTGTACACGGCCTGGTTCACCGCCCTCGACGACGACCTGGACCTCGACGGCTGGTACCTGATGCACAACGCGCCCGGCGGGCTCGTCGCCTCCGCCCGTCCCGGCCGTCTGCCCGGCGAGGTCAAGGCCGGCTTCAGCTTCCGCTCGCCGCCTCTGACGTACGACCGCCGGGACGTCGCCGCCCAGCGGGAGATCGTCGCCCGGCGCTTCGCCGACGTCGGCTGGGAGGCGCCCCGCCTGCTGCGGGCCATGCGCACCGCCCCGGACTTCTTCTTCGAGACCATGGCGCAGGTCCGCCTCGACAGCTGGTCGCGCGGCCGGGTCGCGCTCCTCGGGGACGCCGGGTACTGCGCCACACCGCTGACCGGACTCGGCACCAGCCTCGCCCTCGTCGGCGCGTACGTCCTCGCCGGTGAACTGGCGGCGGCGGGTGGCGCCTACGAGACCGCCTTCCGCCGCTACGACACGGTGATGCGCCCCTACGTCACCAAGGCCCAGGAGCTCCCGCCCGGCGGAGCCGCCGGCTTCGCCCCCACGGGCCGCTTCGGCATCCGGATGCGCGACCTCTCGATGCGCGCGATGACCCGCCGGCCGATGCGCGCCGTCCTCGCCGCGCAGTTCGCCAAGGCCGGGGACATCGCCCTCCCCGACTACGGCCCGGCCGAGGCACGACCGCTGGGCGCGGCCCGCACGGGGCGGTGACCGGGGGAGGAGCAGGGACGCCTCAGTGCATGAGCAGCAGGCGGGTGTTCGGCACCAGCTTGCGGTTGACGCTGGTGCTCTGCACGAAGATGGTGAAGTCCGCGTTCTGATCCGGCTTGACGCGCACCTCCTCGTCCGGCAGACCCAGCAGGGCGCGGGCCTCGGGCCCGGTGTAGACGCGGTCGGTCTTCTTCTCCAGGACCGCGATCCGCTTCCGCGCCTGGATCTTCTCCGACTTGCTCAGCTGGTAGAAGGCGCACCCGGTCGTGTACGTGTGCCCGGACTCGGTGACCCACTCGCGGATCGCCACGTCCCGCGGCACCGGGATCAGCCGGTAGCCGGACGCGTCGACCGGGGTGAGGCCGGCCGCCGCGATCGTCTCCTTGTTGACCGCGTCCGCGCCCACCGAGAAGACGGAACGCGAACCGCGGATGCCCCGGGTGCGCCCCACCATGAACTTCTCGGTCGCCTGCTGGATGACCTGGCCGGCCTCCTCAAGGCCCCGGGTGCTGGTGGCGTCCCAGACGGCCACGTTGTCCTTCGGGAAGCCGCAGCTCATGGCCTCGCGCTTGCCCGCCTGGTCCGGCACGAGCACGGCCAGCGTCCAGTTGTCGTCCTGCTTCTCGATCATCTTGGCCACGGCCGACACCAGCGCGCGCGGGCTCTTGCCGGCCGCGTCGGGGCAGCGGTGACTGGCGTTCTCCTGGCCGTCCGTCAGGATGAAGGTCAGGAAGCTGTGGTCGCCGTACAGCTGGGCCGTCTGCGCCAGCTCCCGCTGCGACTTCAGCGCCGCCGCCAGCAGCGAGGTCATCCCCCCGACGTTGTACAGGGCCTTCAGAGACGGCATCCGCAGCACGTCCTTGTCGTAGATGACGCACTGCACGGTGTCCGCGAACACGTACACCGTGACCCGCGTCTCCTGGTCCAGCTCCCGCGAACGGCGTGCAAGGTACTCGATCTGCTGGTCGGCGACCTCGACGACCTTCCCCCGCAGATGCGACATCGACGAACTGGCGTCCAGCACGAGCGCGACGTGATTGATGTAGTTCTGGGTTCCGGACATGGCCAACTCCCCGTCCTCGGCGATGTGATGTCCTCACCGTCTCACCCGGCACTGACAATCGGCCCTGGCGCGGGACGCCGCCCCCTCGCCCCCTGCGACCTACGCCGTCCCGTCCGCCTTCCACTCGTGGGCGAGGAGACCGAGCACCACCTCGTCGAGGAACTCGCCCATGACCCACGCCGACGAGCGCAGCACGCCCTCGCGGACGAAGCCGTTGCGCTCGGCGGAGCGGAGCATCGCGTGGTTGTCCGCGAGCGTCTCGATCTGGAGCCGGCGCACGCCCCGCACGAGGAAGCCGTAACGGCACAGGGTCGCGACGCCGTCCGTGCCGTACCCCTTGCCGCGCGCGGCCGGGAGCAGGCCGAGGCCGAGGTGCGCGGAGCGGTTGTGGTGGTCGACTCCCCAGAAGGACGCGGTGCCGACGAGGGCGCCGCTCTCCAGCTCCACCATCGAGAACGCGACCGCGTCGTCCCGGGTGTCGTCCCCGACGAGCCGCGGATCCTGCGAATCCGGGGCGAGCGGCCGCCACGGCCGGCCTTCGGCCCGCACCGTGCCGACGACGTCGTCGTACAGCTCCGTCCGCAGGATCGGGCCGTCCTCCTTGTGCCGGGCGCGCAGCCCGATCTTGTGTCCCTTCAGCATGGGAGCTTCCTATCCTTCCGGTTCCGGGGTCGGCAACGGATTTGATCACCAGAGGTCGGTGCGGTGGGCGGCGACGAGCCCACCGATCCGGGCGAGGGCGGCGTCGACCGGCTGCGGGGGCAGCCGCCGACCGTCGCGCAGGCGGAGCGAGACCTGGCCGTCGTCGGCCTCCCGGGGGCCGACGACGGCCAGGTACGGGACCAGGCGGGCGGCGCGGATCCGGGCGCCGAGGGTGCCCTCGTCGGGGGCGGCGACCTTCGCGCGGAGGCCCGCGTCGGTGCCGCGTCCGGCCAGGGCGCGGGCGGCGGGCAGTTGGGCGGCGGAGAGCGGGAGGACCACCAGCTGGGTGGGGGCCAGCCAGGCCGGGAAGGCGCCGCCGTGGTGCTCGACGAGGTGGGCGACGGCCCGTTCCACGCTGCCCACGACGCTGCGGTGGACCATCACCGGGCGGTGCCGGGCCCCGTCCGCGCCGACGTAGCGCAGGCCGAACCGTTCGGGCTGGTGGAAGTCGACCTGGACGGTCGAGAGGGTCGACTCCCGGCCGGCCCCGTCGACGACCTGCACGTCGATCTTCGGCCCGTAGAACGCCGCCTCGCCCTCCGCCGCCTCGTACGCGAGCCCGGAGGCGTCCAGGGCCTCGGTCAGCAGCGCGGTGGACCGGCGCCACAGGTCGGGCGCGTCCACGTACTTGCCTCCGGCGCCGGGCAGCGAGAGCCGGTACCGGCTCGGGACGATGCCCATCGCCTCGTACGCCCTCCGGATCATCTCCAGTGCCGCCCGCGCCTCCTCGGCGACCTGTTCCAGGGCGCAGAAGACGTGCGCGTCGTTGAGCTGGATGGCCCGCACCCGGGTCAGGCCGCCCAGGACCCCCGACGGCTCGGAGCGGTACATGCCGCCCAGTTCGGCCATCCGCAGGGGCAGCTCCCGGTGACTGCGCGACCGGGAGCGGAAGATGAGCGCGTGGTGCGGGCAGAGGCTCGGCCGCAGCACCACCTCCTCCCCGCCGAGCCGCATGGGCGGGAACATGTCGTCGCTGTAGTGCGACCAGTGCCCCGAGATCTCGTACAGCTCGCGCTTGCCGAGGACGGGCGAGTACACGTGCTGGTACCCCGCCCGCCGTTCGGCGTCACGGATGTACTCCTCCAGGGCGTGGCGTACGGCGGCGCCGTCGGGCAGCCAGTACGGCAGGCCGGCGCCGATCAGTGGGTCGGTGTCGAACAGGCCGAGCTCGCGGCCCAGTCGGCGGTGGTCGTGCATGGCGGTCTCCTCGCGGTGAACGGGCGAGCGACCACGGCACGAAGCCCCGGGGCACTCGCCCCGGGGCTTCGGACTGAGACAACGGTCAGCGCGCCGGGACACTCTCCGGCGTCGTCGTCTCAGCGGCGGACTGCTTCATGCGGGAGACGGTAGCGGGGGCGGGGACCGCCCGCACCCCTATTTCGTGGAGGGGCGCGGTACGCGGCGGCTCACCCGCGGGCGGGCGGCGCGGCTACGCGGCGGGGGTGTACGAGAACTCGCCCTCGCCCTCGGCGAACTCACCCTCTTCGAACCCGCCCTCGGGGAACTCGCCCTCCGGGAACTCGCCCTCCTCGGGCATCATCGCGGCGCCGAAGGCGCCCATCAGCTCCTCCGGCTTCAGCTCCGTGGCACCGGCCGGGGCCGTCGGCTTGGTACCGGCGCTCAGCTTGAGGCTGAGACCCACCTTCTCCCCCTTCGCGCTCTCGGTGAGCTTGGCGAGGTCGATGTACACCTCGGTCAGCTCGCCGTTCTTGAGCGTGAAGTCGGCGGTCACCTTGTCGGCGGGGACGTCCTTCAGCTCGGCGGCCGAGGGCAGCTCCACGCCCGGCGGCAGCTCCTTGGAGAACGGGCGGATCTCGTCGACGAGGTCCGTGATCAGGGTGCGGAACGGCGCCATCGCCGAGATGCGCTCCGTACCGTCCGCACCGCCGGCCGTCGTGAACTCGACGTCACGGGAGACGACCTGGCGCAGCGCCTCCATCAGCTTCTTCTGGGTCTTGGCGTCGAGCGTGGCCTCGGGCGCCGGCTCGGGTGCCTCCTCGCCCGGCGCCCGGCCCATCTCCTCGCCGGCCTTCTCCAGCGCCTTGTAGTCGACCTTGATCCAGTCGCCCTCCAGGACCTTCTTGAAGGCGCCCGCCTCCGGCGGCAGTTCGTCGGTCGACGGCAGGGGGCTGCCCATGGCCTCGCCGAGCGCCTCGACGTCGGCCCGGAAGTAGGCGTGGTCGCCGACGAGCCGGTACTCGACCAGGTCGCCGTCCGGGACGCTGACCTTCATCGCCATGCCGACGAAGTCCTCCTCGCCGGACTCGTCGAGCGGCTTCTTCGACTCCACCGTGACGCTGAGCTTCGCCCCGCTGAGCAGGTCCGCGGCCTCCTCCGGGAGCTCCTCGCCGGGCTCGGGGTCGGAACCGGCGTCCAGCTCCACGAGGGTCGCGGCGTCGGCGTCCAGGTCCAGCTCGAAGGAGAGCGACTTCTCCTTGCCGAGCTTCTCGAAGGCCCGGTCCAGCTTCTTCCCGGCGGACAGCTGCTCGACCGTCCCGCAGGCGGCCGAACCCGCCAGGACGGCGCCGACGACGGCGGTGGCGGTGAGGGTCTTGCGTATGGCGCTGATGGTGAGCTCCTCAAGAGTTCGATCACAGGTGATCGACTGCGGTCGGCAAAGGAGACTCACAGCTCGGCCATAGGGTTGTACGGCGGCGGCGATCAGTCCGCGGCGGTGCCGGGCGTCGAGCCGCCGGCGTCCCGTACGCCCCGCCACTGCTCGGCGCCGTACTCCTCGTACCGCTCGACCTCCCTGAAGCCCAGCCTCGCGGCGAGCCGCATCGCCCGGTCGTTGGCGGTCCGCGTGACGAGCGACACGGGCTCGCCGGGCCGTGTGGCCGCGAACCAGTCGAGCGCCGCCCCGCACGCCTCCGCGGCGTACCCGTGCCCCCACGCCCGGGGCAGGAACAGATAGCCGAGGTCGGTCCGCCCGTCCTTCCCGGGATCCAGCGTCACCACGCCGATCATCGCGCCGTCGCGCTCGACGACGAAGGCGCCGGGACGCCGGCCCGGCACCTCGGGCATCGCGGCTTCCAGCTCCTCACGCGGCCGGGCGCCCCCCACGTACGTCCCCACCTCGGGTGACGAAAACAGTTCGACGAAGGCCGGCCGGTCCTGGGCCGCCGCCTCGCGCAGCACGAGCCGTCCGGTCCGCAGGGGCGCGGGTGGCCAGGAGTCAGCACCGAGTTCGGTCATGACGGGCAGGCTAGCGCAGCGGCGCCGCGAAGGCGTCAAGTAACGGACGGCACAAGGCGGTTCAGGACCGCTCGCGTCACGGATCCGGTCATTCCGCCACGTCCCCGAGCGCGTCCGGGAGCGGTCAGGCCCAGGTCGGCTGCTTGTCGAACCGCAGGTCCCTCAACGAGCGCGCGAGTCGAGGGCCGACGACGACGGCGAGCAGCACCGGCCGCGACCCCTGGGCGAGCATCAGCCGGCGCCCCGGACCGCTGTACACGCACAGTCCCGGCCGGGGGCGGTCGTCCCGTACGTCAAGGGCCAGACCGGCCCACGGGCCGTCCTCCCGGGTGAGCCCCTCGCTTCGCACTCGCATGCCGGGACCCTGGACGGACGCCGACCGCCGCCGGGCGCCCCCCGGGGGGCGGCGCCCGGCGCGGGGCGTCAGCTGGCGTTCGGGCCGACGTCGGCGGTCGTCAGCGGGCGGCGGACCGGGGCGAGGGTCGAGTACTCGTCGGCACCGACGTCGCGGGCGGCGCCCCGCGTGTGGCCGTCCGCGTCCTCGGTCAGGGCCAGGGAGGTGAGGGTGGCGGCGTCGACGGCCGGGCTGCCCGCGGTGAGGCGGTGCACCCCGTCGGCGTCCTTCCGGAGCAGGGGGTCGACGCGGCGGAAGCCGGCGGACGGGATCGTGCCGTCGGCGGCCGAGCCCCACAGGATGTTGCCCTGCCAGACGAAGCCGGGGGCGCTGTCGAGGTCGACCAGGCTGCCGGCCGAGGCGACGAGGACGTTGTCGGCGACGACGACGTCGCGCGGCTCGTACGTCCGGCTCTCGCCGGAGATCGTCGTCGCGTTGCCGACGAGCGTGTTGTGCGCGATGACCGCCCGGTCGCAGGCGTCGTTGCCGCGCCGCTCCTCGGTCGTCTCGCCCTCGTGGTGGTCGCGGGTGGTGCCGCTGCCGATGACGATGCCGCGGGAGGTGGTGCCCGAGACGTGGTTGTTCACGACGAGGTGGTCGTTGCCGTACAGGCGGATGCCGTTCGCGCCGCCGAGGACGTGGTTGCCGGCCACGGTGGTGGCGTTGCCGTGCCGCAGCACGATGCCGCCCTTGCTGCTCCGCAGGGTGTTGTAGCGGATGGTGTTCCCGGAGGACTTGACCGAGATCGCCTCGGGGTCGCCGTCGCAGCGCTCGAAGAGGTTGTACTCGACCAGGGCGTCGGCCGTGGAGAGCGCGCGGTGGCTGACACCGAGGCGGATCGCCTCGCCGCCGTTGGACCCGGTGTAGGAGTGGTCGGCGAAGTAGTTGCGGAAGATGTGGGTCCGCTGGGCCATGGCGGTCGTGCCGGGGCCGTCGACGACGAGGAAGATGCCCTGGGAACTACGGTGGTGGAAGTAGTTCCGGTCGATCTTGGCGTCGTCGCCGCGCACCGTCAGCCAGTCGAGCCCGGCGCTGTCGGCGAGCTTGAAGTCGTTGCGCGTCAGCCGGATCCGGGAACAGTCGGCGGGGATGGCGAACGTGCTCGTCTGCCGGAACGCGAACCCGCTGATCGTGATGTTGGCGGACGCCGAGAGCACGAAGCCGACCGGCCCGTTGAGCACGGCGCCGCCGCGGCCGGCCGACACGATCGTGATCGGCGCGGCCGTCGTCCCCTGCTTGCCCGTGATCCGGATGCCGGACGAGGGCACGGTGTACGAACCGTCCGCGAGGACGATCCGGTCGCCGGGCGCGGCGGCGTCGATCGCGCTCTGCAGCGCCGCGATACTGCTGACGTTGACGGTCTCGGCCGCCGAGGCCGTCCCCTGCGCGGCCCCGACGACGGGAACGGCCAGAGCGGCGGCCGAGCCCATCAGACTGCCCTTGAGAAACGTACGTCGTCGCATGATGCAAGCCTCCTGGAAGTGGTCCCCTCCACTCTCCCGGCGACCCCTGCCGTCCCGCTGACGCCTCACTAACGCGCCCGCGCGGCCCCGGGTTTCCCGGCCGCTCAGGGGCCCTCGCTCAGGTCCGCCGCGTACGCCAGCTCGCGGACGTCCGGCTCCGGGTGGCGGCGCAGGGCGATCACGGCGGCCCGGCACGGCTCCGGCCAGCCCTGCCGGGATCCGAGGGCCGTCGCGAGGGCGGCGGCGAGAAGACCGCGCACGAGGTCGCCGCCGTCGCCGAGCGTCCGTACGACGGCGAGGACGGCGGCGGGGTCGGCGAGGCGCGGGCGGTACCGATGGGCCTCGTCGAGGTCCTCGGCGGCACCGGCCGCCAGCACCGGACGGCCCGCGCCGGCGTCCGCCAACGCGTCCACGGCGGCCGCGAGTTCGCCCTCCGTCGAGGCCATGTCGACCGCCCGGACGAGGAGTCCGACACGGGTGGTCGCGGCCAGCGGCTCGTCCGCCAGCCGGCGGGCCAGGACAGCGCAGTCCCGGGGTTCCTGACGCGGCGACGACAGGAGGGACCGCAGCCTGCGGAGCGCCGGCAGATCGCCGTTCCGGCCGCCGCCCTCCGGCTCGCCCGCCGCGACGCGCGCCAGCAGGCGGTCCACCGCCTCGCACAGCAGGCTGCCCGGCGCCACGCCGCCGACGGGGTGCGGAAGCCCGGACCGGGACAGCTCGTTGAGCCCTGAGCTCACCGACCAGAGCGCGCCCGGCCTCGTGACGTCCGTGTAGACCGCCACGAGCGCGTCGCCCGCCTCCGGCGCGTGACGCGCCCAGTCGGCCAGGCCGGACAGGGCCCGGCCCGCCGTCTCCTCGTCGGCGGCGAACGCCAGCGGGGCGACCAGCGCGCCGAACCGCCTCCGGTGCGCACCCGCCAACTCACCCGGACGCACGCCCAGGACGGCGAGCCGCGCCGGCTCCGGCCCCTCGGCCACCGCCGCCTCCAGCAGCGCCCACATCTCCTCGGCGGGCAGCAGGGCGGTCGCGAGGCCGACGACGGTGGCGTGCACATCCGGATGGACGCCCGGAGTCCGGGCCACCCGGGACAGCAGCGCGGTGGCGGCCGCCGGGGGAAGGTGACGGACGGCGAGCCGCGCGGCGGCCTTCCGGACGGTGACCTTCACCCCCGTCTCGCGGGTCAGGACGGCCTGGAGGAGGTCCGCGACCCGCGAGGGCCGGGCGTGGCGGGCGGCGCGGCCGGCGGCCGACCACGCCGCGGCGGCCCCGTCGTCGCCCGCGTGGTCGAGCAGCGTGCGCAGGGCCGACTCCGGTGCGTCGGTGTGCGCGGCGGCGTCCAGGGCGGCCGCCGCGAGCGCGGGCTCGACGCGCCCGGCGGGGGCCTCGGTCGCCCCGCCGTCCGGTGGCGGGGCGTACCGCCGGAGCAGGGCCCGGCCGTGGACGGGAACCGGCGCGACCGCGCGGAGCAGCGCGGCCCGTTCGTCGACGCCCCGGCCGGAATCCGCGACGGCGGCCGCCGCCAGCCGGGCCGCGGCCTCCTGCTGCCGGGGCAGCCACCGGTCGGCGTACCGGAACGGCGGCAGCGCCCGTCCCGCCCCCGCCGCCGGGAACCGGCCCCCGGGGCGCGGGGACTCCGCAAGGGCCGCGTCCAGGAGGTCCGTGCGCTCGGCGGCCAGGACGGTGAGCACCTCCGGCAGGAAGACCGCCGAGGGCTCCCGGTCCAGGAGTGCGGCGACGCGGTCGCCGCGGGTGGCGGGATCGGCGAGCCAGGCGGCGGCGACATCGCCGAAACGCGCGTCAGGACAGACGGTCAGCGCCTTTTCCAGGCGGTCCCGCAGCCCGGGGACACCGTACCCGCGACGCCCGCAGGACGCGGCCAGGGCGAGCAGCGGCGCGACGTCGCCGCGGGCGGCGCTACGGTCCAGCCACGGGCCGAGCGCGCCGACCACGACGCGTATCCCTGCTCGCCCCGACGACCGTGGGAGGGAACCGAGTTCGACCGTGCCGGTGTGTGCGGTCAGGGCCTCCAGGAGGCGCCCGGCCAGGGTCGCCGTCGGTACGGCGGACGTCGCGTCGGAGAGCAGCGTCACGGCCACCCCGCGGACCGTGTCGCGGGTCCGGTCGGAGCAGTCACGGGCGCTCAGGGCGTCCAGGCACAGCCGCTCCAGGGACTCGGCGCCCCGCACGTCGTCCGTGACCGCGGCGAGCAGCAGCGGGGCCGGGACGAGGGTGAAGGAGTCGAGGACGTCCTGGCGGACCGGGTCGCGCTCGTGGGCGAGGCGCCCGGCGGCCCGGGCGAGGACCGCGGCGATCTCCTCCGGGTCACGGCTCAGGCCGGCGTTGAGGATCAGCCGGGACCAGGCCGTGCACCGGTCTTCGGCGTCCCCGGTGGCGAGACCGGCGAGGAGCCGCGGACGGGCCTCGTCCGGGGGGAGCAGGACGAGCAGGTCCTGGGCGTCCCCCGCCGGACCGCCCTCGGCCTCGGCCGCGTCGACGGCGGCCCGCGCCCGTGCGTGCCGCTCGGCCGCGGGCAGCAGCTCGAGCAAGCCCGGGTGCGCCCGGACGTTCCGGCGCGGAGGGGCCGCGGCCACGACGGCGTCCAGGAACGCGCCCCGGCGCGCCGGAGGCACCGCCCGCAGCAGTGTGCGGAAGGCGTTCCGGTGGAACCAGTGCGCCCCCAGCGCGGGCAGCGACGGAGGGTCGGCGGCCACCAGCCGCCGCATGACCGCGGGCCCGGGCGTCCGCTCCCATCGCCCCGCCATCCGCTCCGGGTCGGCGAACCACCGCGCGACGCGTTCGGGGTCCACCGCGACGAGATCGGCCAGCCGGTCGTGCACCGGCCCGGGGAGGTCGTCGGGGCCGTACGCCTCCAGCAGGCCCAGTACGCGCTCCGGCGCGGCGGCCAGCGCCGTGGCGAGCCCGGTCGCGAACCGCTTCCACCAGGCGTTGCGCGCCCACCGGGTCAGCGGCGCGAGTTCGCGCTCGGCGTGGTCGAGCACCGCCGCCGCATGCCGTCGGGCCAGGATGCTCCAGTCCTCGTACGCGAGGACGCCCGCGACCTCGGGCAGCAGCCGGGCGGTGAATTCCTTGGTGCAGCCCGCCAGCAGCAGGGCGGCGTCCCGGTCGCCGTACTCGACGCGTGCCCGCCGTACGAGCCGCTCGGCGAGCGCGGACCGCCGCCCGTCGCGCAGCAGCCGGGCGAGATCGGCGCGGACCACGGCCGGGGCGTCGGTGTAGGCGGCCTCGACGGCCAGGTCGAAGGAGCGGTCCGCCGCGGCGACGGGCAGGCGGTGGGCGCAGCGGAGCGCGTACCGGCGGACCACGGGGTCGAGGTCCCCGAGCCGGGCGAGCAGGTACGCGGTGTCCCCGGCGGCGAGCGCCGCGAGCGCGCCCAGCCGCCGTTCGTACGCGCCGAGCGCGTCCAACCGGGCGAGGAGCGGGCGCAGTTCGTCCCGGGCGGCGAGCCGGTGCGCGGTGACGGCGGTGAACCTGAGCCGGGCGGCGTGGGGCAGGGCTTCGAGAGCGGCGAGCAGTTCGCCGGCGGTGGAGATCATCGCGGGCATTGTGCCCGACGGCTTCGCCCCGGGCCCATCGAATATCGCCGCGCGAGGGCGGCCACGGCCGGGGCACGTCCATGTCGGATTCCTGCCGGACGGCGGCGGCCCCCCACTGCTTGGCTCAGCCCATGACCAGCAACGCATCGCACGGATCCGCGCTCTTCCGCTCCCTCCACACCCCCGCCCGTCCGCTCGCGCTCGCCAACGCCTGGGACGCGGCCAGCGCCCGGATCGTCGAGGCCGCGGGCGCTCCCGCGATCGCCACGACCAGCGCCGGTGTCGCCTGGTCGCTGGGCGCCCCCGACGGGGACCGGGTGTCCCGGGACCTCGCGCTGGAGGCCATCGGCCGGATCGCGGCGGCGGTCGCCGTCCCGGTGAGCGCCGACATCGAGGGAGGGCACGGCCGGAGCCCCGAGGAGGTCGCGGACACCGCCGCCCGTGTCCTGGAGGCCGGTGCCGCGGGCGTCAACATCGAGGACGGTGCCCGCCCGCCGGGGGTCCTCGCCGCGCGACTGGAGGCCGTCCGCGCCGCCGCGAGCCGGGCGGGCGCCGACCTCTTCGTCAACGCCCGGGTCGACACCTACCTGCTGGGCCTGGGCGACCCGGAGAGCCGGCTGCGGGACACGCTGGCGCGGGCCCGCGCGTACGTCGACGCCGGCGCGGACGGCGTCTTCGTCCCCGGCGTCACCGACCCCGGCCTCATCCGGTCCCTCGCCGACGCCCTGACCGTCCCCCTCAACGTCATGGCGGGCCCGGGCGCGCCCTCGGTGCCGGAGCTGGGCGCCCTGGGCGTGGCCCGCGTCAGCCTCGGTCCGGCCCTCGCCCAGTCCGCCTACGCGGTGGTCCGGCAGGCGGCGCGGGAGCTGTACGGCGAGGGCACGTACGCGCCCTCGCTGCGGCGGGCCCTGGACTACTCGGAGGTCAACGGGCTGTTCGCCGCGTCCGAATGACCGCGGATGCCCCTTCGGGCGGCTCCGCGGGGCGTCGATGATCGGAGGATCCGACGATCGGCCCGTTATGCTGCCTTGTCCCCGTGGCCAGGAAGGAACCCCGTATGAGCAGCGCCGTCTCCCCGTTCCCCGCTCGGATCGAGCTGGCGGGAGAAGGGCTCGTCCTGCGCGACTGGACCGAGGCGGACGTGTCCGCGATGCCGGACCTGTTCGAAGACCCCGAGGTCGCGTACTGGACGCCGATCGTCTCGCCCTTCGACGCCCAGGCCGCCGCCGCGCGCGTGGAGACGGCCCGGAGGCTGCGGGCGGAGGGCACGACCATCCTCCTCGCCATCACCGTCGACGGCGGCGCGCCGCTCGGCGAGGTGATGCTCCGGCGCCTCCCGGACGGCGCGGAACTCGGCTACGCCGTCGGCCCCGCCCACCGCGGCCAGGGCCTCGCGGGCCGCGCGGTACGGGTCATGGCCGGGTACGCCTTCGAGCAGCTCGACCTGGAGCGGGTGGTCCTGGAACTGGAGGCCGAGAACGCGGCCAGCGTCGCCGTGGCCACCAAGACGGGCTTCACCCTCCTCGACGTCCCCCTGATCGAGGGCGAGGAGAAGGGCCGCCCCTTCGCCCTCCAGACCTGGGGCCTCTCCCGGACCCCCGGGGCCCCCTGAACCCCGGGGCGACGGTCCGTCCTTCCAGCGCGGCGGACGACCCCGTGCACCGCGCGGGCCCGCTGCCGGGCGAGCCGGGGTGCCGGCGTTCCGCGGGGAACGCCGCCGCGCTGCGGCTGCTCGACGACACGTACCCATTCGTGGCGACCGGCCCGCGGCGCCACGACGACGGGGCGCACGACGACTGTGCGCACGACGTACGCGCCGTCATGCACCGGTCGGTGCCCGACCCTCGCGGCTGGCTCCGGCTGGACGGTTGACGGCGCCGCCGACGTCCGCCTCACCCTCCCCGCCCACCCCTTCGACCCTCCCGCCCCGCCACGGGTCCGGCGAAAACGCGTCGACAGCGGCCGTGCGGGTCGGAAAGACTCGCGCGATGACCAGAACCTCCGACACACCCGCCGCGTGGGACGAGCGCACCCAGCTCACCACCTTCCTCGACTACGCGCGGGACACCGCCGTCGCCAAGTGCGAGGGACTCTCCGAGGAGCACGCCCGCGCGTCCCTCCTTCCGCACTCGCCGCTCATGACCGTCAGCGGACTGATCAACCACCTGCGCTGGGTGGAGTACTACTGGTTCCGGGTGGTCTTCCTCGGTGAGGAGGACGAGGGCCCCTGGACGGAGGAGGACCCCGACCGCGAAATGCGCATAGCTGTCGACCTCCCGCTCCGGCAGCTGCTCGACGAGTACGCCGCGCACTCCGCCCGCCACCGCGAACTGGTCGCCGCGCACGGCCTGGACACCAAGGCCGCGCGGCCCGTCCGCGGCGGCCTGCACGTCGACCTGCGCTGGATCCTGCACCACCTCGTCGAGGAGACGGCCCGTCACAACGGCCACCTGGACATCCTGCGGGAGATGCTCGACGGCTCCACCGGCTCCTGACCGGAAACCAGGGCGCCGCACGGGGCGCGGACGACGCTCCGCCCGAGCGCGGGGCACGGCCCGACGCCGGCGTGGCCGTCGGCACGGACGCGGTCCGTGCCGCGCCGGAAGGGCTCGGTCAGGGTCGGTACGACGGACCGGCGGGTCACTCCCGCCGGGAGTCCTCCAGCCAGGTGATGCGGGTGAACGTCACCGACCCGGGGTCGCCGGCGAACCACTCGACGAGTACGGGGCGCCCGGGGACGTCCAGGTCGAAGACGTCGCCCCACTGGTCGATGGGACTGGCCCCGGGCGGCACGGTGCCCCGCTCGTGCGCGGCGGTGATGCCGGTCAGGGTCCGTACGGTCGCGGTGAACGTCTCGGGGGCCTCGGCGGACATGGCGGCGAGGACGGCGGCCGCCTGCTCGCTCAGACCGTGGTTCACCAGGCTCCGTTCAGCGAGGCCAGGACGTCCTCCAGGGGCCGGACCCGCATCCCGTCCTCCTCGCCGACCCGCAGCGCACCCGCCTGCGCGCGGTCCGCGTCGCTGCGCCGCGTGTCGGCGACGGCCCGCAGGTGCCACCGCTCCATCACCGCCAGCTGCGCCTCCCCGGCCTCGGCGGCGAGCAACTCCTCCAGGAACGGCCCCTTGCGCCCCGGCGCGAGCGCCGCCGCGATCGCGTTGGCGGTACGGGGCAGAGCAGGCTCGGCGGCCGCCTCGGGGGACACCTCGGCCCCACCGGGTCCGCCGCCACGGGACAGGGCGCCCATCGGGGACTCTCCTTCCGTACGGACGCCTCCTTCTGACGGGGCGTCGACTCGCGTCGTCCACGGTAGAGCAGCGGCCGTCCGTCGAGGGAGCGCACGCGGGCGCGTCGCGAGCGCGGTCGGCGGGGTGCGGGCTGCGAGAATGGCGCCGCCGTGCGTGGAGCGGCTGTCGAACCCGTGACCGAGGGGGCCTTCTGATGCGCAGTGTGACCTATTCGATGGGCGTCTCGCTCGACGGCTACATCGTGGACGCGGACGGCGACATCGACTGGGGCGACCCGGACGAGGAGGTCTTCCGCTTCGTCATCGAGGAGACACGGAAGGTCGGCGTCCATCTCCTGGGCCGACGGCTGTACGAGACGATGCTGTACTGGGAGGGCATGGAGCAGGACCCGACGCTCGACCCCCCGACGCGCGAGTGGGTCGAGGTGTGGAACCCGCTGCCCAAGGTGGTCTTCTCCCGCACCCTGACCGAGGTGCGGGGCCGTGCCCGGCTCGCCGCCGGCAGTCTGGCGGAGGAGATCGAACGGCTGCGGGCGGAGCCGGGGGAGGGCGACATCGCCCTCGGCGGCGCGGACCTCGCCGCCGCGGCCGCCGAGGCGGACCTGATCGACGAGTACCGCATCAGGGTCTCGCCGGTGCTGCTCGGCGGCGGCACCCCCTTCTTCGCCAGGGACCGACGCCGGGTGAAGCTCGAACTCGCCGAATCGCGCACCTTCCGCTCCTCCCAGGTCGTCTACCTCCGCTACCGCGTGGCGCGTTGACGGACGCGCGCCGAGGGGATCGGAGCGGGCGGCGCACCTGACGCGGGCCGTCCTGGAGGGGTTCGCCCCGCGGCCGGAGGGCCGAGACCGACACCTCCGGGTTCCCGCCATGACCGCGCCGCTGGCGCCGCCCTCGCCCACGTCCTCGACGTGCCGCCCCCGACCGGGACGGCCTGACGGCCCGTCCGGACGGACCGACCCGTTGTCGCTCGCCCGTGCGATCATGCGTCCCGACCCGTCGACCACGGGGCGAGCGAGGAACTCCCGGCGGATCGCCCCCTACGACCGCTCCCAACCCGTCGACCTGAATGGCGGGACCGGCACGGCGGGCGACGGCTGTGCCACCGCCACCCGCTCCTGAGCGTGCGCGGCGGCCGGGAGACGAGGATTCCGCGGCCCGCAACATGAGGAATTCCGGAGACAATTCACGTCTGTGACCTGGGGGTTGACTTCCTACCGGCCGGTATCGAGGATCGCGGCCATGGCAGCTACCGCGGACCCGCTCCCGACGTTCCCGCCCGGTTTCCTCTGGGGTGTCTCCACCTCCGCCCACCAGATCGAGGGCGACGTCGCCGGACGCCGCCCCTCGGTCTGGGACGCCTTCAGCGCCGAACCCGGCAGGATCAGGGACGGCTCCAGCGCGGACGTCGCCTGCGACCACGTGGCCCGCTACCGCGAGGACGTCGGCCTCGTCCGCGACCTGGGCGTGGACGCGTACCGCTTCTCCGTCTCCTGGCCGCGCGTCCTCGCCCCCGGCGGGCTCGACTTCTACGACCGGCTCGTCGACGCACTGTGCGCGCAGGGCGTGCGGCCGGTGCCCACCCTCTTCCACTGGGACCTGCCGCTGGAGGTCGAGGAAGCGGGCGGCTGGCTGGAGCGGGACACCGCCCACCGCTTCGCCGCCTACACGGCGACCGTCGCCGCACGGCTCGGCGACCGCGTCCGGACGTGGATCACCCTCAACGAACCCGCCGAGCACACCCTCCTCGGCCATGCGCTCGGCGCCCACGCGCCCGGCAAGGCCCTGCTGTTCGACGCCCTCCCCGTGGCCCACCACCAGCTCCTCGGCCACGGCCTCGCCGCCGGCGCGCTGCGCGCCGCCGGTGCCACGGACATCGGGATCGCCAACTCCCACGGACCGACCTGGCCCGCCTCCGACAGCCCGGCCGACACCGAGGCCGCCGACCTCTACGACCTCCTCCTCAACCGGCTCTTCGCCGACCCGCTGCTGCTCGGCCGCTACCCCGACGGCTTCGGCGACCTCATGCCGGGCGGAGACGTGGACGCCGACCTGAAGACGATCTCCGAGTCCACGCTCGACTGGTACGGCATCAACTTCTACCAGCCGACGAAGGCGGGCGCCCCCACCGCGGCGGACGTCGAGTTCTCCGGACTCACCCTCCCCGCCGGACTGCCCTTCTCCGTCCGCGAGATCGAGGGGTACCCGGTCACCGACTTCGGCTGGCCGGTGGTCCCCGACGCCTTCACCGAACTCCTCCTCTCCTTCCGCGCCCGGTACGGCGACCGCCTGCCGCCCCTGATGATCACCGAGAACGGCTGCGCCTACGACGGCCTCGACGACCAGGACCGCATCGCCTACCTCGACGGGCACCTGCGAGCCCTGCACCGGGCCGTCGAGGCGGGCGTCGACGTCCGCGGCTACTTCCACTGGTCGCTCATGGACAACTTCGAGTGGGCCGAGGGCTACACGAAGCGGTTCGGCCTCGTCCACGTCGACTACGCCACCGGGACGCGCACCCCGAAGGCCTCCTACGCCTGGCTGCGGGACGCCCTGAGAGCACAGCGGGGATGACGGCGCCCGCGCTGGAGGAGCCCACCGAGCGGGTCGGACGCGGGTGGACGGCCGCGCTGTCGCTGGCCAACGGCGCGATCTGGGTCGGTTGGTACGGGCCGCTGCAGATCCTCCTGGCCCAGCAGGCCGAAAGGTTCGCGCCCGGCACCGGGCTCTCCAAGGAGTCGCTGCTCGCCTGGGTGGCCGGCGCCGGAGCGGTGGTGTCGCTCGCCGCGAACCCGCTCTTCGGTGCGCTGTCGGACCGGACCGTGTCGCGGTACGGGCGACGCACCCCCTGGATCGTGGCGGGGACGGCCGGCGGCGTGCCGGCCCTGCTGCTCCTGGGCGCGGCGGACGCCGTCTGGACGCTGTTCGTCGGATGGTGCCTGGTGCAGCTGACGCTGAACGCGGCCTTCGCCGCCGTCACCGCCGCCGTGCCCGACCGGGTGCCGCGCGCCCAGCGGGGCGCGGTGGGCGGCTGGCTCGGCGCCGCGCAGCTCCTGGGCGTCGTCGCCGGTACCGGGCTCGCGGCGGCGGCCGGGGGAGTGGGCGCCGGGTACGCGGCCTGCGCGCTGTTCACCCTCCTCGGCGTCGCCCCGTACGTTCTGCGCCACCCGGACCTGCGCCTCGCCCCGGCCGACCGGCCCGCCTGGTCCTGGCGGAGCTTCCTCGCCGGGTTCCGGCTGAGCCCCCGCGCCCACCCCGACCTCGCGTGGGCCTGGCTGACCCGCTTCCTGGTCAACCTGGGCAACGCGCTCGTCCTCCTCTACCTCTTCTACTACCTGCGCGACCGGCTCCACCACCCGGACCCGGAGACCGGCGTCCTCGTCCTGACGGCGGTCAACGGCGCGACCCTCCTCGCGACCGTCGTCGTCGGAGGCATCTGGTCGGACCGCGTGGGCCGGCGCAAACCGTTCGTCCTGTGGTCCGGGATCCTGACGGCGGCGGCGACCGGCCTGCTCGCCGGCTGGCAGACCTGGCCCGGCGCCCTCGTCGCCGCGGCCCTCCTCGGCGTCGGCTTCGGGATCTTCACCTCCGTCGACTTCGCCCTCATGACCGACGTCCTTCCGAAGGCCGCCGACCGCGGCAAGGACCTCGGCGTCATCAACATCGCCAACTCCCTGCCCCAGGTCGCCGCCCCGGCCCTCGCCGCCCCGCTCGTCAACCACCTCGGCGGCTACCGCACCCTCTACGCGGTGGCGGCGGCCGTCGGCCTGCTCGGCGCGGTGCTGGTCCGTCGGATCAGGGGGGTGGACTGAGGCGCCGCGTCGCCGACCGGCGCGTCAGGCGGAGAACGACCCCGCGCCGCCCGGCACATGGGTGCCGTGGCCGGGCTGCACGACCACGGAGGGGCCGAGGCAGAACGGGTTGCCGTAGATCCGCACCGGTCCGTCCGTCCGGTTGGTCAGCACGTGCGCGGCCGTGGACAGTTGCCGGCAGCCGGACGGGTCCCGGTAGACGTCGAGAGGCTGGACCTCCGTGGAGAAGACGACGACGTCGCCGGAGGCTGCGGCCTGGGCGGAGCCCGCCAGGCCGAGTACCGCACTCGCGGCGAGCAGGGAGAGCAGAACGGCTCGGGTACGCATGAGACATCCTCGGCACGGTGAAGGTCCCGCATCGGCGCGGGCTCGCACCACAGCTACCGGACCGCACCCCCCAAGATCCATTTCCAGGGGGTGGTTTCACTCTCCAGGCCGAGCGGATCCCAGCCGGAGGGGCCGCACGCGGGAAGCCGGGCGGGAGCCGCCGCCCGGATCCCGCCCCCGGCGGACGCGCCGTGGCTAGGGTGGCCGGGACGGGGGACGGGGAGGGGGCCGGGTGGGACGGACGGAGAGGGAGCCGGGGCGGGCGGTGCTGCCCGGGCCGTTGCGCGGGTGGCTGGGGGCGATCGCGGGGCTCGCGGCCCTCGCGGTGGTCGCGCTCGGGGCCCGGTACGGGGGCGCCGACGGGCCCGGCGGGGGCGACGTCAGGGTCCGGGCTCTGGCCGGGGAGTCCGGGGCGGCGTGGCGGGACCTGGCCGAGGGCGCCGACTTCCTGGGCGAGCCCGCGGGGGCGGTGGGCCTCGTCGCGGTCGGGGTGCTCGGGTGCCTATGGGTGCGGTGGCCCCGCGCGGCCGTGCTCCTCGTCGGCGGCGTCGGGACGGCCGTGGCCGCGACGACCCTCCTGAAGCCCGTCGTGGGGCGGACCATCCACGGCGGACACCTCGCCTTCCCGAGCGGGCACACCGCCTTCCTCACCGCGTTCGCCCTGGTCCTGGCGCTGGTGGTGAGCGGCAGGCTCGGCCTCGGCCGCACGGCCGGCCTGTCGCTCGTCCTCGCCGCCGGGACGGTCGGCGGCGCCGTCATGGGCTGGGCCCAGGTCGTGCTGGACGCCCACTACCCGACGGACGTCCTCGGCGGCTGGTGCACCGCCTTCGCGGTCGTCCCGGCGGTCGCGTGGGCGGTCGACCGAGCCGCCGACTCCCGTGCCCAGGACGAGAATTGACGCGGCGTCCGGTCACGCCAGGCGGCGGAAGACCGGTCTCACCGGCCGCCCCGCCAGCCAGGGCGTCGGATCGCCCGCGTCCAGGGCCTTCCGGTACACCGCGCACGCCTGCGCCACCACGTCGACGGTGTGGTCGACGTCGGCGTCGTCGAGGGCGCTGCTCACCACGAAGGACGGGGCGAGCACGCCGCCCGCCAGGAGCCGGCGCAGGAACAGGGTCCGGTACTCCTGGGACGGTCGTCCGTCCCCGTCGAGCGTGGCGAAGACCAGGTTGCTGGGCCGGCCCCGTACGACGACGTGGTCCGCGACGCCCATGGCCGCCGCGACCTCGCGCACCCCGGCGGCGAGCCGGTCGCCGAGGGCGTGCAGCCGGGCGGTGACGCCCTCCTCCGTGTAGATGCGCTGCACGGCCATCGCGGCGGCCAGCGCGTGCGTCTCCGCGCCGTGCGTGGTGGACAGCAGGAAGACCCGCTCCCCGGAGTGCCGCAGACCGCCGCGCTCCATCAGCTCGCGTCGGCCGGCCAGCGCCGAGACGGCGAAGCCGTTGCCGAGGGCCTTGCCGAAGGTGGAGAGGTCGGGGACGACGCCGTACAGGCCCTGGGCGCCCGCCTCGGACCAGCGGAAACCGGTGATCATCTCGTCGAAGACCAGCACGCACCCGTGCCGGTCGGCCAGGGCGCGCAGTCCGGCGAGGTAGCCGGGCGGCGGCTCGGTCTGGGTGGCGGGTTCCAGGATCAGACAGGCGACCTCGCCCTCGTACCGGCGGAGCAGTTCCTCCGTGGCGGGCAGGTCGCCGTAGGGGAAGCGCACGGTGAGGTCCGTGGTCGCGGTGGGGATGCCGGCCGCCATGGGAGTGGTGCCGATGAACCAGTCGTCGACCGAGAAGAAGGGGTGGTCGGCGCAGACGGCGACCCGGGCGCGGCCGGTGGCGGCGCGGGCCAGGCGGACGGCGGCCGTGGTGGCGTCCGAGCCGTTCTTCGCGAACTTCACCATGTCCGCCGTCGGCACGGTGGCCAGGAAGCGTTCCGCCGCGTCGATCTCCACGACGGACGGCCGGACGAAGCTGCCGCCGCGTTCCAGCTCCCGCCGCACCGCCTCCAGCACGCGCGGGTGCGCGTGGCCGAGGCTGACCGACCGCAGGCCCGAGCCGTACTCGACGTACCGGTTGCCGTCGACGTCCCAGACGTGGGCGCCGTGCCCGTGGCTGATGACCGGCGCCAGGTGCTCCGGGTACTGGTCGTCGCCCTTGGCGTAGGTGTGCGCGCCGCCCGGGATCAGCGCGTGCAGGCGCTCGTTGGCCGCCCGCGACCGGGGGAGCGTGAACTCCTCGGTGTCCATGGGCCGCCTCACCTCCCCAGCCGCTTCAGGACGTCGGAGAGTCCCGGTGCCTCCCGGTCGCGCCGGGACACCGAGGTGACCGGCAGCGGCCAGGTGATGCCGAGTTCCGGGTCGTCGAAGGCGATCGTCACGTCCTCGGCGGGGTCGTGCGGCCGGTCGATCCGGTACGAGACGTCCGCCGGGCCGGTCAGCGCCTGGAAGCCGTGCGCGCAGCCGGCGGGGACGTACAAGGTCGCCTGCGTCTCGCCGGACAGCTCGACGCAGAGCCGGCCGAGGTACGTCGGCGAGTCCGGCCGCAGGTCGACGACGACGTCGAAGATCCTGCCGTACGAGCACCGCACCAGCTTCGCCTCGCCGGCACCCGCGCGCAGGTGCATCCCGCGCACCACGCCCCGGACCGAGCGGGACAGGCTGTCCTGGACGAAGGCGTCCGGGTCGATCCCCGCCGAGCGGACGACCTCCGCGTCGAAGGTGCGGCAGAAGGAGCCGCGTTCGTCGGTGTGCGGTGTCGGTTCGAAGAGGTGGGCGCCGGCGATCTCCGGGACGTGGGTCGCTTTCATCGTGCCTCTCGGGAGGTGGGGACGGGAGCGGGGAACAGGGTCGAGGTCAGAGTGGCGAAGTGGGCGTCGAGCCGGCGCGCGACGGCGCCGTTCCGTTCCGCGAGGGTGCGGCGCACGTCCGCCGCGTGCTTCTCCAGCTCCCGGAACAGGTCGAGGAGCCGGTCGGCGTCGACCTCGCGCGCCGGGTGCCGGTACGCCCCGAGGCCCATGTCCTCCATCAGCGCGTCGCTCTTCGCGGCGTAGCCGAGCGCGAGCGTCGGCGTTCCGGTCCGCAGCGCGCACACCAGGTTGTGGTAGCGGGTCGCGACCACCGCCTCGGCCGCCGCGGTCTCCGCCATCAGGTCCGCGAGCGAGTCCGCCTCCGCGGCGGTGACCAGCGGCGAGTCGACCGCGTCGAGGATCGCGGCCACCACGACCGCGTCGCAGGCGTCGCCCGTGAGCAGCCGCACCCGGCGCCCCTCCTCCGCCAGGGCGCGGACGAAGCGGGTCGTCTCCCGGACGTAGCGGCGGTGGATCTCCCCGGCCGCGGCCCGGTCGTCGTTGCCGCCGTGGAAGTCCATGACGCCGACGCACACCGGGCCCGGCGGCGCGCCCGGGGGCGGCGCGGGCAGCGCGAACGCCAGGTCGGGGTGGACCGCGTCGCCCGTGGTGTCCACGCCCATCGCCCGCATCGCGTCCCGGGACAGCCCGTCCCGGTAGGAGCGGTACGCGGCCAGCCGCGCCGCCCAGCGGACCAGGACGCGGGTCGGCCGTTCGGTGATCGCGTCGGCGCCCACCCCGACCAGGGCGACGGGGGTGCGCAGCAGCCGGCCGCTCGCGCAGAGCAGGAACAGCGAGTACGGGAAGCCCCACGGCCGCAGCGGCAGGGTGGCCTCCAGGACGCCCATGCCCGGCACGATGACCAGGTCGTGCCGGCGCACCCAGGCCGCGGTGCGGACGGCGTCGACGAGCTTGCCGAGGGCCTTCCCGGCGATCGCGCCCGCCCGCGACGCGGTGCGGTACTCGCCCCGGAACCAGTGCAGCCGGGTCGCCGGGACGCCGAAGCGGGCCGTGACGGCCTCCGGCCCGCCGCACAGCGCGTCGACGACCGCCGTCGGATGCTCGGCGAGCAGGTACCGGAGGACGGCTTCGAGCGAGCCGTCGTTGCCGAGGTTCCCGGAGCCCAGCAGTCCGAACACGCCGACGCGCACGGGCGTCACCGCCGCCTTCCCTCGCGGCCGGCGACCAGCGCGTCGACGGAGACGGTCAGCTCGGCCGGGTCGACCGGGGCACGGTCCTCGACCCGCTCGCCGGCGCCCGGTCGGGCCCGGCTGGCCGCCCAGTCCGCCAGGTGCCGGTAGCAGGCGCGCCGGTCCGCGGAGGAGAGCGGCGCCCGCCGGATCGCCGCGACGAACCCCCACACGTACTCGGCGAGCAGCCGCGGCGTCGGGTGCAGCGGGCCCGCCCGGCGCGGGTCCAGGTTCACGCAGCGGGCCCGCTTGGAGGGGTTCGCCCGCTCGGCGCGGGTGGGGTGGTCGCGGCGGAAGTACAGCAGCTCCGGCACCTGGTGGAAGGGACCGTTGAGGCCGATCTCGGCGACGAAGGTGCGGTCCGCGTGGTGGTAGCTGTCGTGCGGTCGCACCCGGCGCAGCACGTCGGCGCGGATCACGCCGTAGAAGTCGTCGCCGCCGGGCTCGAACAGCATGCTGCGGAAGCGTTCCGGGGCGTGCGGGGAGGCGGTGGCCAGCCCGTACGCGTACGGCACCTTCACCTGGCCGTCGCCGTCGACGACGGCCTGGTCGGCGTGGGCGAGGACCACCTCCGGCCGCTCGTCCAGGGCCTCCACGCAGCGCCGCAGCAGGTCCCTGGCGTACAGGTCGTCGTGCGAGGCCCACTTGAACAGTTCGCCGCGGCACTCGGTGAAGACGTAGTTGTGGTTCGGTGCCGCCCCGATGTTCCGGGCGAGCCGGAGGTAGCGGATCCGCGGGTCGCGCGCGGCGTAGTCGCGGCAGATCTCCTCGGTCCCGTCGGTCGACGCGTTGTCGGAGACCACCAGCTCGAAGTCCCCGTACGTCTGCCCGAGGAGGGCGTCGAAGGACTCGGCGAGGTACTCCTCGCCGTTGTGGACGGGCAGGCCGATGCTGAGCCGGGGAACGGCGGTCATGAGGTCCTCACTTCACGGATCGGTTTCTGGTCGTGCTCACGCAGGGCGGCCCGCAGCTGGAGCCACCACACGGCCGAGCTGCCGAGGGTCGCCGCGGCGATGCCCCAGGCCGAGCCGACGGCGCCGCCCGCCGCCGCGCCGCCCAGTCCGCCGGCGGCATAGCAGGAGGAGGCGAAGAGCTGGGCGCGCAGACTGCGCCGGGCCGCGCCGAGCGCGCGCAGCCCGGCCGCGGCGCCGGTGCCGAGACCGGCGCCCGCGACCCCGAGGGTGGCCGGGACGACGAGCAGCGCGGCCGAGTGCCACACGTCTCCGAGCACCAGCGCGCCCGCCCCGTCCGGCACCAGGAGCAGCGCCGCGCCCCACAGCAGCGCGGCGGCGGCCTGCCCGCCGCCGAGCAGCAGGCAGAACCCGCGCAGCCGGTGCGGCGCCCGGTCGAGGACCCGCGCCGCCTCCGCGACGGTGACCAGCGACAGGCCCATCAGGACGGCGAGGAACGGCCCCAGGAGCAGTTCGGCGCCCCGGACCGCGCCCACCGCGCCCGCCCCCGCGAGCGCGCCGAGCCCGTACGCCCGCAGCTGGCCCGCGCCGCTGAGGCTGACGTTCTCGACGAGGTACCGGCCGCCGAGGTCGCTCTGCTCGCGCAGCCAGCCGCGCACCGCCCCCGGCCGGGGCCGCACGCCCGCCTGGACGCAGCCGTACGCCGCGGCCACGGCGGCCGACCCGCCCCACGCCAGCAGGAAGGCGGGCACGCCGCCCGCCCGGGCCGCCACCATCAGGGCCGGCACGAGCGCGACGCCCCACACCACGTCGTTGACGAAGGCCTTGCGCCCGTCGCCCGCGGCGAAGAACGCGAACCGCCAGGCGTCCTGGAGCAGCAGCGCCGGCAGCACGACCCCCAGGCACGCGAACGCCGCGCCCACCCCGCCGCCCAGGGCGAGCCCGGCCGCCAGGCAGACCGCGCCGACAGCGGCGCCGACCGCGAGCGCGGCGCCCGACGAACGGGCCGTCGCGGCCCGCCAGGTGGCCACCGGCACCGCGCTGAAACGCACCACCAGCGGATCGGTGGCGACGCCCCGGGAGACGTTCAGGACCACGCCGTACGTCACCCACGCCAGGCTGAACACGCCGAAGGCGGCGAGGCCGAGCGTGCGGGCCACATAGATGCCCACCGCGAAGTTGGTCATGCTGGAGGCCGCCTGGTCGGCGAGGCCCCAGGACAGCCGGCCGGCGAGCGCCCGCCGGCCGGAGCGTCCCGCCGCGGCGGCCGTCGCGGCCTTCCCCTCCTCGGTGGTCACCGGCCTCACGCCTTGATCAGCCCGGCGTCGCGCAGCGCCTCGGCCGCGGTGGCGACGGCGTCGAAGGGCAGCCCGGACCGCTCGGCGACGTCGAGCAGGCTCGGCCCGCCGTCGGACAGGCTGAGCACCCACAACATCGCGAGCTGCGCCTCCTTGGCGTCGCTGCGCCCGCCGAGCGAGTCGTACAGGCCGCGCCTGCCGAGCTGCGGCTCGCCGTACGGGCTGAGGTTGACGTACCGCCGGTTCCGGTCCAGCACCCCGAACGCCTCCCGGCAGACCGCGAGGGTGTCCTCCATGGCCTCCGGGGAGACGAAGTCCGGATCGTCCGCCGACGTGTGGTACTCGGGATAGCCGCCGTACGGCGTCCGGCTGAGCGAGCCGACGCCCAGGTCGAAGCCGGGGGAGCAGTACTGCCGCTCGTCGTACCCGTAGGGGGTGAACTCGACGATCTCGTGCGGCCGTCCGGACGTCTCCAGGACGTGCCGGAGCACCCGGTCGATCTCCGCGTCGCCGCGCCGGCTCCGCTTGTACGTCAGCCGGCCCCGGTCGCCCGCGCAGGCCAGGACGAGCCCGTGCCTCACCCGTTCGATCCGCTCCGCGTTGCGGGCCAGCCAGGTGATGGCGCCGATGGTGCCGGGCGCGAAGACGAACCGGTACGTGTAGTGCGGGGTCCCCTCCGCGAGCGCCCGGGCGAGGAAGACCGCCACGGCGATCCCGGCCAGGTTGTCGTTGGCGAGCGCCGGGTGGCAGACGTGGCTGGAGACGATCACCTCGTCGGCGACCCGGCCGGGCACGACGTGCTCGGCGTAGGTGAGGTGGCCGTCGGCGAGCGTGGAGTCGATCCGCACCTCGTACGGGCCGTCCGGCAGCGCGTCCAGGGTGTTCTGGGACAGGCAGAACCCCCACCGCGGCGTGTAGTAGCTGGTGCGGTACGGGACCAGGTCCGGCTGGTCCGGCAGGGTGTGCAGGTGGCCGCGGAGCTCGGACAGCGGCATCGTCGCCGCGACCGGCACGCTGTAGCCGAGCACGTGGAGGCTGGACGCGGCGAAGTCGACGACCCGCCGGCCGGTGGCGTCGGCCACGTACGCGTCCCGGATGTTCCACTCCTGCGGCACCGTCCAGTCGAGCACCCGCGTCCCGGTCGGCACCTCATGCACCCGCAGCGGGACGTACTCGCCCACGATGTCCAGGGTGGCGCGCACCCCGTCGCCGGTGATGCTCCGGCACAGCGGGTACAGCCGCTCCACCAGGGCCTGCATCTCCTCGCCCGGCGTCCTCATCGGCGCCGCAGGGTGTCGTCGACGGCGCCGGCCTCCGCGGAGGCGCGCAGCACCGCGAGCCGGGTGAAGCGCCGCTCGAAACCCTCGCGGCCCAGGCCGTGTTCGCGGTAGGCGTCGGCGAGTTCGAGCGCGCCGCGCTTCACCGACCACGCGCAGTCGAAGCCGGGGACCGCCGCCCGGAAGCGGGAGAAGTCCACCCGGTACGAGCGCGGGTCGGCGCCGGTCTCCCCGGTGATCACCACCTTCGAGCCCTCCACCGCCTCGGCGACCTGCCCGGCGATCTCGGCGACCGTCACGTTGTTGCTCTCGCTGCCGATGTTGAACGCCCGGTCGTGCACGGCCTCCCGGGGGGCCGTCAGCGCCGCCGTGAACGCCCGGGCGATGTCCTCGGCGTGCACCAGGGGACGCCACGGGGTGCCGTCGGAGAGCACCAGGACCTCGCCGGACAGCAGCGCGTGCCCCACCAGGTTGTTCAGGACGATGTCGGCGCGCAGCCGGGGCGAGAAGCCGAAGGCGGTGGCGTTGCGCAGGTACACCGGGCTGAAGTCGCCGTCCGCCAGCGCGCGCAGGTCGTCCTCGACACGGACCTTGGACTCCGCGTACGGCGTCACCGGACGCAGCGGCGCGTCCTCGCCGACCAGCTCGTCGCCACCGGCGGCGCCGTACACCGAGCACGTCGACGCGTACAGGAAGCGCCGCACCCCGGCGTCGCGGGCCAGCCGGGCGAGGCGCACCGAGGCGTGGTGGTTGATGTCGTAGGTGAGCTCCGGCGCCAGCGAGCCGAGCGGGTCGTTGGAGAGCGCGGCCAGGTGGATCACCGCGTCCACCCCGGCCACGTGCTCGGCCGTGACGTCGCGCAGGTCCACCCGGTGCCCGGGCGGGTCCGCGGGCGCCGGGCCGAGGACGCAGTCGGCGAAGAGGCCGGCGTCCAGGCCGACGACCTCGTGCCCGGCGGCCGCCAGGACCGGGGCCATCACGGTGCCCAGGTAGCCCTGGTGTCCGGTCAGCAGTACGCGCACGATTCATTCCCCCAGGTCGAGAGTGAGTTTGGTGACGTCGAAGGCCTCCGCGTAGCGCGTGTGGCACTCGATGCCGCGGATCCGGGCCAGGCCGAGGAAGGCCTCCCGGTCGTACCAGGGCCGGTGGCGCTGCGACGGGTAGTGCTCCTGCAGCAGCCGCACCTTCTCCTCGGCGATCTCCGCCGTCAGCGGCTGGTACGCCGTCGGACGGCCCAGGTCGGCGTCCCACTTGACGATCTCGTAGCCGAGGACGAGATGGTCGCGGAACGCGGTGGGCACCAGCCGGGCCAGGCCCCGGTGGTCCTGGTGCGCGTCGGCGGTGCGCGGCGCGAGGACCACGTCCGGATCCGTCCCCGCCCGCAGCTCCTCCACCGCCGCCTTGGCCTCGTCCCAGTACGCGGGCAGCCGGCCGTCCGGCAGCTTGAGCACGGTCAGCCGCAGGTCGGCGTCCGGACAGAAGGCGGCGAGCGCGGCCCGCTCCTCCGCCTCCCGCTCGCCGCCCCCGCCCGTCAGCACCAGCGCGTCGACGCGGACGCCCGGCCGGGCCCGGCAGACCGTCAGCAGCGTGCCGCCGGCGCCGATCGCGAGGTCGTCGCAGTGCGCGCCGACCGCCACGACCCGCTGCACGACGCCCGCCCCCAGCCGGATCACGCCCGCGCTCCCACGCGGTCCCGCTCCCACACGGCCCACGGCCGGTCGCCCCGGGCGTAGGCCTCGTCGAGCGCCGCCCGCTCCTTCACCGTGTCCGTCGGCTTCCAGAAACCGCGGTGGCGGTGGGCGACGAGCCGGCCCTCCTTGGCCAGGCCGGCGCAGCCGTCGGCGACCAGGTCCCCGCCCTCCGGTATGTGGTCGAAGACCTCCTGGCGCAGCACGAAGTAGCCGCCGTTCTCCCACAGCGGCAGCTCGCTCACCGGGGTGATGCCGCCGACGAGCCCGTCCTCGGCCAGGTCCACGCAGTGGAAGGACGACTGCGGCGGCACCACCATCATCGACGCGCCGGCGTCCCGCCGCGCGAAGCGGTCGATCATCTCCGGCAGCGGGGCGTCGGTGAGCACGTCCGCGTAGTTGGCGAGGAACATCTCGTCGCCGTCCAGGTGGTGGCGGACCCGGCGCAGCCGCTCGCCGATCGGCGACTCGATGCCGGTCTGCGCGAAGGTGATCGTCCAGTCGGCGATGTCGGTGGTGAGCAGCTCGGTCCGGCCGCCCCGCAGCACGAAGTCGTTGGAGGTCGTCTCCTCGTAGCTGAGGAAGAACTCCTTGATGTGGTGCGCGCCGTAGCCGAGGCACAGGATGAACTCGGTGTGCCCGTAGTACGCGTAGTACCGCATGACGTGCCAGATCAGCGGTCGGGGACCGACCATCGCCATCGGCTTGGGCACGTCGTCGGACGCCCCGGCGCGCATGCGCAGCCCGTAACCGCCGCAGAACAGGACGACCTTCATCGCGTCACCTCGACGATGCTCAGTTCCGGGATGGGGAAGACGAGCCGTCCGCCCCACTCGTGCACGTACGACAGCTGCTCCACCAGCTCGTCCCGCAGGTTCCACGGGAGGACCAGCACGTAGTCCGGCCGGTCGGCGGCGATCCGCTCGGGCGCCAGGATCGGGATCCGGGTGCCCGGGGTGAACCTGCCGTGCTTGTAGGGGTTGCGGTCGACCGTGTACGCGAGCAGGTCCGGCCGGATGCCGCAGTGGTTGAGCAGCGTGTTGCCCTTCCCCGGGGCGCCGTAGCCGACGACCGTCTCGCCCCGCTCGGCCGCCTCGATCAGGAACCGCAGCAGGTCCCTGCGCACCTTCGCCACCCGCTCGGAGAACCGGGCGTACCCGGACAGCTCGTGGAGCCCGGCGGCCTTCTCCCGGTCGAGGACCTCCGCCACCCGGTCGCCCGGCTCCCCGGCCGCCTCCGCCGGGCGGGCCCACAGCCGGACCGAGCCGCCGTGCGTGGGCAGCAGCTCCACGTCCACCAGCGTCAGCCCCCCGCTCGCGAGCGCCCGGGCCGCCGACTCCACCGTGTAGTACTGGAAGTGCTCGTGGTAGATCGTGTCGTACTGGTTCTCCTCGATCAGGGTCAGCAGGTGCTGCACCTCGATCGACACCCAGCCGTCGTCGGCGACCAGCGCCCGCAGCCCCTCGGTGAACCCGACGACGTCCGGGATGTGCGCGTACACGTTGTTCGCCACGACCAGGTCCGCCGGGCCGTGCTCGGCGCGCACCGCCGCTCCCGTCCCCGGCGACAGGAACTCCGTGAGCGTCGGCACGCCCGCCTCCCGGGCCGCCGCGCCCACGTTCACCGACGGTTCGATGCCGAGGCAGCGGATCCCCCGCTCCACCACGTGCTTCAGCAGGTACCCGTCGTTGCTCGCCACCTCCACGACGAACGCGTCCCGGCCGAGCCCGAGCCGCTCCACCGCGCCTGCCACGAACGTCCGGGCGTGCTCCACCCAGGACGTCGAGTACGAGGAGAAGTACGCGTACTCCGTGAACGTCTCCTCCGGCGTGATCAGCGGCGGGAGCTGCGCGAGCCGGCACTCGGCGCAGACCCGCAGGTGCAGCGGGTACGCGGGCTCCGGCAGGTCCAGCCGGTCCGCGGCGAGAAAGCTCTCGCACGGCGGGGTCGCCCCCAGGTCGACGACGCTCACCAGCGCCGTCGAGCCGCAGAGTCGGCATCGTGTCATCAACTGCCCCCCATCGTTTCCGTCCGCCCCGCGATCGCGGCGCGGTACTCCTCCACCAGGCGCTCCAGGCCGACCGCCGGACTGAAGAACCGCTCGTAGCGGCGCCGGGCCGCCCGGCCCATCTCCGCGTTGCGGCCGGGGTCGGCGGCGATCCGGCGCACCAGGGACGCCAGCGAGGCGGCGTCCCCCGGGCGGTGCAGCAGCCCGGTCACCCCGTCCTCGACGAGCTCCGAGAACCCCCCGTGGCCGGCGGCCACCACCGGCACTCCGGCCGCCATCGCCTCCGCCACCACCAGGCCGAAGGTCTCCCGGGCCTCCGACGGCGCCACGACGGCCACCGCGGAGGCCACCGCCTCCCGGACCCGCCCCGGGTCGTACAGGCCGACGAACCGCGCGTCCGCCCGGCCCTCCGCCCAGGCCGCCACCTCCCGCTCCAGCGGCCCCGCCCCGGCGATCACCAGCGGCACGCCCACCCCGCCGCCCGCCGCCAGCTCCTCCCACGCGGCCATCAGGAGCCGTACCCCCTTGGCCTCGGTCAGCCGGCCGAGGAACAGCACGTGCCGGCCGGCACCCGTGCGGAGCGTGCCCGGGTCCGGCACGAAGTTGTGCTTCACCACCAGTCGTTCGGCCGGCATGCCGGACCGCACCAGCACCTCCCGCTGCGCCGCCGAGATGCAGAGGAAGCGGTCCACGCCGGACCACCAGCGGCGCCGGTTGACCGCCAGGCCGACCGCGAGCGGCACCGTCGCCGGCCGCGAGTCCCGGTAGCAGCCGTGCCGGACGGCGGCCAGCGGCACCTTCGGCCCCACGCACTCGCCGCACGCCCGCCCGTCCCGGTGCAGCGTGCCCGGCGGGCACACCTGCGTGTAGTTGTGCAGTGTGGCGACCACCGGCACGCCGGCGTCGGCGCAGGCGGCGAGGACCGACGGCGACAGCAGCGGGAAGACGTTGTGGACGTGCACCACCTCCGGCCGTTCGGCGCGCAGCCGCGCCGACAGCTCCCGGCGCGCCGCCGGGTTCCACGGCACGAGGAGCGGCACCGCCGCCTTCCCGAGCAGCGACCGGGAGCCGATCGAGTCGCTGCGCCGCTCGAACAGCCCGACCCGGTGTCCGGCCGAGCGCAGCAGTGCCACCTCCTCGTCGACGACCCTGTTCTCGCCGCTCGGCTGCGCCGAGGAGTAGCGGTTGTGCACCACGAGGACGCGCATGCTCAGGTCACCTCCTCGCCCACAGCGGGACGGGTCGGACGGGCGGCGGCTCGACCGCCGTCGGGGCGGGTACGGGAGCCGGCGCCGCCAGCAGCGAAGCGGCCAGGGCCAGGTGCAGCAGGTACGCCGAGGCGTCCCCGAGGCCGACCTCGGTGTACGAGGAGAGCGCGCAGTATCCGATCAGGAAGAGCGCGCACGCCCTCGGCAGCGACGGCGGCCGCAGCAGCGCCACCCCGCCGAGCACGAGGAGCAGCGCCGCGACCAGCGTCACGCCGAGGAGACCCTGCTCGTGGTAGACGGCCAGCCAGCTGTTGTCGATCGGCAGCCCGTCGAAGGACTTGTCGCCCAGGCCCATGCCGAGGAAGCGCTCCCCGGCCGTCCGGGGCGCCGCGAGCAGCGCGTCCCAGACCTTGGCCCGGCCCGTGAGGTTGGCGAAGTTCTCCTGGCTCTGCCCGCGCAGGAACCACGCCCGCAGCGCGGAGCCGAACACCACCGCGGCCACCGCGGCGCCCACCACCGCCCAGGCGAACACCCGGCGGGCCGCGGCGCTGGTGAGGAACAGCGAGCCGACCGCCAGCACCAGGCCGATGAGCAGCCCGAGCGTCGCCGTCCGGGTGTGGGTCATCGCGAGCAGGATCAGCGCCGGCACGACCACCACCGCCGCGCCGGCGGCGGTCGTCCGGCGTCCGAGCAGGAGCAGCACGGTGAGCCCGACGACCACCGCCGCATACTGTCCGATCTGCGGCGGCGTCAGCGGCCACAGCGCCCCGACGAGCCGCCCCCCGTAGTACTCGGGCAGGGCCGTGCCCGGCGCGACGGCCAGCCCGACGGCCACCAGGCAGAGCACCGCGAAGTACATCCTGATGTGCAGGCGCACGAAGGCCAGGCCACCGTTCCACCAGCGGGTCAGCAGCCACAGCGTGGCGACGAACAGCGCCAGCCGGGCGCACCGGAACAGTGCGCCGAACCCGACCTCCAGGTGCAGGCCGGCGATCACGCTCGGCACCAGCAGCAGGGTCAGCAGGAAGACGAAGGAGCTGGGCCGCACGCGCAGCGGCCGGTTGACGGCGAGCGCCAGCGCGAAGGCGACGACCAGCGCCCCCATCGTCACCATCTGGATGAGGGAACGGGGGATCGCGACGACGGTCTTCGCCCCCGCGGAGCCGAGCGTGTTCAGCGCGAGCAGCGCCCACGCCGCCCCGGCGGCCTTCGGCAGGCGGTCGGCGGTCATCCCCGCCCCCCGCCCCGCGCCACCGGCAGCAGCGATGACCCCGGCACCGCCCGGTGCCGGTCCTCACGCACCACGCGCCCCCCGGTCGTCGAACCCGAGCACGGTGGTGAACCCCGCCGCGCCGTCCGCGGCACCGGTGCCGATCAGCGCCGTCGCCGGCTCCTTGCGGCCGAAGCCCGCGGAGTACCAGCCCAGCGGCGGACGGCTCTCCCCGCGGTGCGCCCGCCACGACAGCTCCCCAGGAAGGTCGAGCACCGCCGAGCGGGCCTCGCCCTCCGGCGAGGCCCAGCTGAGCACCGCCCGGTTCCCCGTCAGCTCGGCGCCGACCGACGGTCCCAGGTGGAAGGCGAGACGCACCAGGCCGGGCCCGCCGCGGACCTCGTCCCGGATCCGTAACTCTCCCGCCGTGGCGGAGAGTTCAACCGTCCTGCGGTGCACCACGCCTTGGTAGCCGTCGTGCTCGGCGCACCAGCGGGCCGGCCTCTCCCCGGAGGCGTCCGAGACGTCCGCGACCAGGACGCGGGTGCGGGCGTGCCGGGTCCACAGGAACGGGCCGCCGGAGACCGACTGGTCGGCGCTGTCCCATTGGAGCGTGTTGTGGGCGAGCGTGGAACGGAAGTAGCTCCGCCATTCCGGCTGCCCGTGGTAGCAGTACGTCCCCGGGTCCGCGAGCACGTCGACGCCGTCGTGCCGCACCTCCACGGACAGCGCGTCCGCGTGGGCGTGCGCGGCGATCGACAGGAAGCCGTGCGGCCCGCCGTCGCAGCGGCACCAGATGCCGCCGGGGCCCCGCAGCACGGTCAGGCCCGCGTCGGCGAAGTGGGCCGGCCGGACCCGGGGGCGGGTCACGGCAGGGCCGGCACCGCCCTTCCCGTGGGGCCGGACCAGCGCGGCCAGCAGCGGGGTGCGGACGTCGGTGCCGGGCACCTCCGGCCACCAGGGGAGCCGGCCGAAGACGGCGTCCCCGGTGGCGAGCAGCGAGCCCCAGCGGTCGGTGCCCGGCCCGTCGAGGACCAGGCCGTGGCCGTCGTCCGCGTCGCCCTGGCGCGGCGGCCGCAGCCGGTCGTCGACGACGGCCGCGAGCGCGTCGGTCATCCGCAGCAGCACGAGCCGGACGGTCCTGGGGACCGGCACGCCGGCCGTGTCGGCCTCGGCCACCGCGGCCAGGCCCAGTTCGAGGACCAGGCCGTGGTACTCGGTGGCCAGCTCCCGGTTCAGCCCGGAGGGGAAGGTGTTGCCGCGCAGGTGGCGCTCCAGGGAGCGCAGCGCGTCGGCCCGCCATCGCGCGGAGGAGGGGAACCAGCCGAAGGCACAGGCCGCCGCCAACTGTCCGGCGGCCTCCGCGACGACGTGGTTGTTCGCCGAGGAGCCCCGGCTGGGGAAGGCCGCCAGCCAGCGCTGGTGGTGCCAGATCTGGCGGAGCGCCACCGGGTTCTCCTCGAACAGCGCGGGCGCCCCCGGCCATCCGTCGAGGAGCCTGCGGACCCACACCCAGGACAGCAGGCGGATCCCCAGCTCGATGCCGCTGGTCCAGTGCACCCCGCGCAGCGGCGCGTTCGCCGCCCACCAGGACCGCAGGTGCGCGTCCACCCGCTCCGCGTACCGCTCGTCGCCGGAGAGCGCGTAGGCGGCGGCGAGCACGGTGAGGTACTGGTGCCGGGACAGCTCCCAGATCTGCTTGACGTCCCCGACCGCCTCCTCGTCCCGGTACGGCACGTCGAACGCGTACCCCCAGGGCGCCCGGCGCCCGGTCTTCGGGTCGTACCACCAGTCCGGGGCGACCAGGTCGTCGCGCGCCACCCCGAAGAAGACGGCCCGCCCGGCCATCAGCCGGTCCGCCTCGGCCAGCAGCCGCTCCGCCGCGTCCCGCGGCACCGCCGCCAGGGCTCCGGCGGGCAGCACGGCGGTGAACCGGGCGCCGGTCACGGCCGGCCCCTCCGGGCGCGCCGACCGCCACCGCCGCCTGCGCACCGCGTCGCCGACGCGGCCGCCGACCTCCCGGGGACCCATCCGGGACAGCCGCCGCAGGTACCAGCCCGCGCTCATGGTCCGCGCGCCCCCGGCTCGGGCCGTCCCGGCCGCCGTGTCCGCGAGGCCCGCGCCCCCGGTCATCGAGCCCCCGCCAGCGTCACCGGCACGCCGGCGGCGAGGGAGGCCGGCACGGCGAGGGTGGCCGCCGTGGTGGCGGCCAGCGACTCCAGCGGCACGGGCATCGGGCCGCCGGTCCGCACGGCCTTCACGAACGCGGCCAGCTCCGCCGACTGGCCCTTGTCCCGCGCCCTCGGCAGCCGCGAACTCACCCACCGCCTGCGGCCGTCGTACACCGAGGCGCGGACGAAGTCGTCGAAGCGCAGCACCCTTCCGTCCGCGACCAGGTCCAGCGTCTCCTTGGGGAAGCCGGGCGCGCCGCCGGTGACGTAGCTCAGGGTCGCGGTGGAGCCGTCGGGGTAGCCGAGCACCACCTGGAGGTCGTCGCCGCCGGGAGGGGCGGCCGCGTACACCGACACCGGGTCGGCGCCGAGCAGCCGACTCGCCGTGTCGACGAAGTGGCCGCCCTCGCCGGTGAACCGCGAACCCTCGGAGCCGGCCCGGAGGTACCAGCTGCCGTGGTCGAGACGGCCGGCGTTCACGAGGTAGCGCAGGCTCGCCGGGCCGGTCCGGGCGCCGAACCGCTCCTGGGCCTCGCGCAGCAGCGGCGCGAACCGGCGGTTGAAGCCCACCTGGAGCCGGTCGTTGCCGGACTCCTCCACGGCCGCGAGCACCCCGGCCAGCTCGTCCTCGGTGAGCGCCAGCGGCTTCTCCACGAAGACCGCCTTGCCGGCGAGCAGCGCCCGCCGGGTCAGGGCGGCGTGCGAACTGTGGCGGGTGACGACGAACACCGCGTCGACGGCCGGGTCGCCGAGGACGGCGTCCAGGTCGGTGGTGGCCCGGGCGAAGCCGAACTTCCGCTGCGCGTTCGCCGCGGACAGCGCCGTCGTGGTGACGACCGCCGACAGCTCGACGCCCTCGCGGCCGGTCAGGTGCGGCAGCAGCATCGAGGACGCGTAGTTGCCCGCGCCGACGAACGCCAGCCGCACCGGCCGCCCCGCCACCCGGGCGGGGGAGGCCGCACCGGCGGGACGCGCCACCGCCGGCACCGTCACCACCGGCACCGCCGGAGCCCCGCCGGCGGCGTCCTCGGCCGCCCCGTCGGGGTACCGGAACAGCACCGCCACCGCCTTCAGCGCCCCGTCCTTCAGACGCCCGTACGTCTCCACGGCGTCGTCGAAGTCGGCGACGTGGGAGACCAGCGGCGCCACGTCGACCCGGCCCCGGGCCACCAGGTCGAGGAAGCAGGCGAGGTTCCGCCGCTCGGTCCAGCGGACGTGGCCGATCGGATAGTCGCGGCCCTCCAGCTCGTACTCCGGGTCGTAGCGCCCGGGGCCGTAGCTCCGGGAGAACCGGACGTCGAGCTCCTTCTCGTAGTACGCGTTCCACGGCAGGTCCAGGCGGCACTTGCCGATGTCGACGACCCGGCCCCGGTCCCGGGCGAGCCGGGCCGCCAGCTCCACCGGCTGGTTGCTGCTCCCGCCGGCCGCCAGGTACACCTGGTCCACGCCGTGCCCGGCGGTCAGCTCGGCGACCGCGTGCGCCACCGCCGCCGAGTCCGGGTCCCCGCAGGCCGCCGCGCCGAGCCGCTCGGCGAGCGCGCACCGCTCCGGGTCGGGGTCCACGCCGACCACCCGGACGCCCGCCGCCGTCAGCAGCTGGGCGAGCAGCTGGCCGATCAGCCCGAGGCCGATGACCAGCGCCACCTCTCCGAGCTGCGGCTCGCCCTGGCGCAGGCCCTGGAGCGCGATCGAACCGACGGTCCCGAACGCCGCGTCGCCGGGCGCGAGACCGTCCGGCACGGGCGTGTAGAGGTTCTTCGGCACCCAGTTCAGCTCGGCGTGCAGCGCGTGCTCGTTGCCCGCGCAGGCCACCAGGTCGCCGACCTTCACGTCGTCGATCCCGGCGCCGACCTGCTCGACCACCCCGCACAGCGAGTACCCCAGCGGCGTGTACGAGTCCAGCTTGCCCATCACCTTGCGGTAGGTGGCGGGCACCCCGTTGACGGCGACGCTCTGCACGACCTTCGCCACCTGGTCGGGCCGCGAACGGGCCTTGCCGACCATCGACATGCCGGCCTCGGAGACCTTCATCAGCTCGGTGCCGGTGGATATCAGCGAAAAGGCCGTCCGTACGAGCACCCCGCCCGGCTTGCACCCGGGCACCGGCACGTCGAGCAGCGCCAGCTCGCCGCTCCTGTAGTTCTGCACTACCTGTTTCACCGAGGTCCTCTTGTCTGCTCGTCGTCTCGTGGCTCTGTACGGCTGTCGCCGGCTCTACGCGGTAGGGGAAGGGCCCTGGCCGGCGCCGGAGGTCGCGCCGCGGTACCAGTACTCCAGGGTCAGGACGTGCCACAGGTGCTTCGAGTAGTCGTGGTGCCCGGCGGCGTCCTCGGCGACGAGCCGCCGCAGCGCGTCGCGCCGCAGCAGTCCGGAGCGGACCAGCTCGCCGTCGTGCACCACCTCGCGCACCAGCGGCGCCAGGTCCCGGCTCATCCACGCCCGCAGCGGGGCGCTGAACAGGCCCTTGGGCCGGTGGACGACCTCCCGGGGCAGGACCGAGGACGCCGCCTCCTTCAGGACCGCCTTGCCCCGCCGCCCGACGATCTTCCGGGAACCCGGCACCGCGAACGCCGCCCTCACCACCTCGACGTCCACGAACGGCACCCGCACCTCGGTCGACGCCGCCATGCTCGCCCGGTCCGTGTAGGCGAGGTTCAGACCCGGCAGGAACATCCGGGCGTCGCCCAGGCACATCCGGTTGACGAAGTCGTCCAGGTCGTTGTCCCGGTAGACGTCCGCGTGCTCGGCCAGCACGTCGTCGACCGTCCCGGCCAGGTCCGGATCGACCAGGTCGAGCAGCTCGGTCCGGTCGTACAGGGTGTAGCTCCGGCGGAACGCCGTCTCCTCCGGCAGCTCGGCGAAGGACAGGAACCGCTTCGCGAACCGCACCGACCGGTACCCCCGGCGGGCGGTCGCGACCGGCAGCCGGTCCACCGTGCCGGACACGGCCCGCCGCAGCGGCCGGGGCACCCGCTGGTAGCGCAGCGCCACCAGATTCGCCAGGTGCTTCCGGTAGCCGGCGAACAGCTCGTCCGCGCCCATCCCCGACAGCATCACCTTCACCCCGGCCTCCCGTGCCGCCGAGCAGATCAGGAAGGTGTTGATCGCCGCCGGATCCCCGATCGGCTCGTCCAGGTGGTACGTCATCCGGGGCAGCAGCTCCTGGACGTCCGGGGCGATCTCGATCTCGTGCAGCTCGACCCCGAACCGCTCCGCCACCTGCCGCGCGTAGCGCAGGTCGTCCGGCATCGCCTCGAACCGGGCGTCCTCGGCACGGAAGCCGATCGTGTAGGCGGAGATCCCCGGCCGGTCACGTGCGGCGAGCGCCGTCAGATAACTGGAGTCGAGACCGCCGGAGAGGAAGGTCGCCACCGGCACGTCGGACAGCAGGTGACGGCGGGTCGACTCCTCGACGACGGCCGCGAGATCGGGCAGTTCGCCCGCGAGGGCCCGGTCCCGGCCCTCGGCGGCGACCTCCCGCAGGTGCCAGAACCTGCCCCGCTCCACCCGCCCGTCCGGACGGCACCGCAGCCAGCTCCCCGGCGGCAGCTTCTCCGCCTCCCGGAACGCGCACCGCGAGTCCGGCACCCAGTAGTACAGCAGCGACGCCACCAGCGCCCCGTGGTCCACCTCCAGCGACCCGCCGCTCACCGCCGCCAGCGCCTTCAGCTCCGACGCGAACACCAACCCCTCGCCGCGCCGCAGCAGGAACAACGGCTTGATGCCCAACTGGTCGCGCGCCAGGACGAGTTCACCGCTGCGCTCGTCGAGGACGCCGAACGCGAACATGCCGCGCAGCCGGGGCAGGCAGTCCGTGCCCCACCGTCGCCACGCCTCCAGGAGCACCTCGGTGTCCGACGTCCCCCGGAACCGCACCCCGGCGGACGCCAGCTCCGCCCGCAGCTCCGGCGCGTTGTACAGCTCGCCGTTGTAGGTGAGGACGAGACCGTCCTTCTCCATCGGCTGGGCGCCCGTCTCCGACAGGTCGACCACGGACAGCCGGCGATGCCCCAGGTGCACCTCGCCGTCCCCGGCGCGCCCGCTGTACCGGCCCGACCCGTCCGGACCCCGGTGCGCCAGCGTCTCCGTGAGCCGGTCGGCCACGGCCTTCCCGTCCGGCCACCGGTACGTACCCGCGATGCCACACATCCCTACCGTGCCTCCTGGTCGCTGTCCGGCACCCGCGCCGCCCGCACCGGCAGCCGGTCCGTCCGCCACCGGCCTTCCCCCACCGCCTCACGGGCGGGCGAGGTGCCCCCGCCGTTCCGCGAAGCCGGCCGCGCGCCCGGCGCGCGCGCCGGCCCCGGGGCCTGCCCGTCCCACACCGTGCCGTCGGTCCGGTCCAGCGGATCGGGGTCCACGAGGACCACACCCACCACCGGGACCCGCTGGTCGGCGAGGTGCCGCGCCACGGCGTGCAGCCAGGCGACACTGCCGAACCCGGCCCGCACGAACAGCACCGCCCGGGCCCCGAGACGGGGCAGGTCCGTCCACGCCGCACCCGGCGCCACCGAACCGACACCGATCCGCCGCTCCCGGTGCGACAGCCCCGCTTCGCCCGCCCCGTCGACCACCACCGGATCCCCCGGGACCGGCCGCCGGCCCGCCAGCGGCAGCCCCGGCAGCCCGTCGAGCACCACCACCGGACCGTCCGCGCCCATCGCGCGGGCGAGGTCCAGCGCGACCGCCCCCGTCTCCCGCGCACAGCCCAGCTCCAGCAGCGCCACCGGCCCCGCAGCCCCGCGCACCGTCCGCGCCAGCGACCGGGTGAGCCGCTCCCGCGCCTCCCGCGTACGCCTCCGCCGCCACGGCCACGACCGGCGCGGCAGCTCCGCGACGACCGAGGCGCCGAGGTGCGCGGCGATCTCCCGGCGCAGCACGGGACGGTCCGCCACCACCGAGCCGACGGCCGCCACCGCCAGACCGAGCGCGAGCCCGAGGGCCAGCCCGATCGCCGCGTCGACGGCGACGGACTTCGGCAGCGAGTGCCGCACCGCGCGCGGAGCGTCCACGATCTGCGTACCGGCGACCAGACGTGGGGTGCCGACCCGGGCCTGCGCCGCACGCTGGTCGAAGTCCGAGATGCGCGACGTGAGTTCGGCCCGACGGGCGAAGAGCGACTCCATGCCCGCCGACTCCGCGGGGGCCTTCTCGCGCGCCCCCTCGGCGATCGCCCCGTTGACGCGGGCGAGCTCCTCCCGCATGCGGTCGCGCTGGTCCAGCAGCGCCTTCGCCTCGGCGTCCGCCGTCTCCCGCAGCCGCCGCACGTGGTCGGCGACGAACGCCTCGGCCAGCGCCCCGGCACGGGCCACCGCCTCCGCCTCGGTCGCGCCCGAGACCGTGATCTCCATCAGGTTGTTGGTGAGCCCGAGCCCCTCGTACTCCTCCATGAAGTCCTCGGGCCTCACGGGGGAGCCCAGCGACCGCAGCGCCTCGCCCGCGATCCGCGTGGTGTGCAGCAACGCGACATCGGTGCGGATCAGCGTGCCCGGATCGTTCGGCTGGTCCTCCTGGTGCGCCACGAGCACCTTCGCCGTCGCCGTCGGCGGCGGCACGAGCACCAGCGCGAGCAACGCCCCCGCGAGCAGCCCGAACAGCGCCAGCGAGGACCACAGCCCGCGCCGCCTGCGCACCGCCGCCAGCAGTGTCTGCAGGTCGATCAGCGGAGCGCCGACCGCCGGCTCCTCCTCCGTGCGCGCCGTCACCGGCCACCCCCCTCCGGCCGGCCCCGTACCGCCCCCGCGACGACGAGGCCGACGACCTCCTGCCGGGCGTCCGCGCACGCCCCCGCGATGCCGGCCAGCTCGCCCGACGTCCAGCTGCCCGGGCTGACGACGACCACGACGCCCGACTCGCCGTCCCGGTCCGGCAGCAGCGGATGCGACACCGTCACCCCCACGAGCCGCGGCGCCGGGCGGCCCTCGTCCGGGGAGGAGGCGCTCCCGGCCTCGGCGACCAGCTCCCCGGCGGCCCGGCGCGCGATCTCGTCACCGTCCGGGACCACGACGAGGAGCCGGCCGGCGGCCGGCATCCGGTCCCGGAGCCGGGCGTACACCCGCCGGTACCGGATTCGCCGCCCCGAGGGGTCGCCCGACGCCCTCGGCACCGGCACGTCCCAGCGGACGTCCAGCCCGAGCAGCCGACGGAGCCACGCCCCGGGGCCGCGTGCCCCGGGACGGACCGCGGGACGCCCGCCCGGCACGTCGACGGAGCCGACCGGCACCGCGCCCAGCGCGGCCGCGATCTCCGCCTCGGTACGCGGCCGGCGGCTCATCCGCGCGGCGGCGAGGTGCCCGAGGACCGCGATCAGGAAGAACGCCACCGCCCCTCCGGCGACGAGGTGCACCCGGGTGGGCGGCGCCTCCCCGGCGGGCCGGACCGCCGCCCCCATCACCACCATCGCGACCTTCCCCGCCCGCCCGGCCGCCGGGTCCGTCTCGTCCAGCTTGGTCATGGCGTCGCGCAGCGCCGTACGCAGCTTCTCCAGCTCCGTACGGGCCTGCACGCTCTCCACCGTCCGCCCCGGGTCGGCGGCGCCGGCCAGCTCGGTGATGCGGCGGCTCGCCGTCTCCACCGACTTCCGCAGCGCCTCCAGCCGCGTCTCCGCCTCCGGATCGGCGTTCCCGCCGCCCACCCGGGTCGCGAAGGCGACGAACTCCCGCGCCGCCGTGTCGGAGAGCCGCTGCGCCCCGGTCGCGGTGTCGGCGGTGCCCGAGATCCTGATGATGTTCCCCTCGGCCACCTCCGCGGTGATCCGCTCGCGCAGCTCGACGCGGTCCGCGCCGCTCCGGCCGAGCGAGGCGGCCACCCGGTCGACCACGACCGAACTGGTCGCGATCTGCGCCTGCGTCATCAGCTCCCGCTCCTCCCACGACCCCGGCAGCAGCACCGACACCGAGGTCGTGTAGCGCGGCGGCAGCAGCAGGGACGCACCGTGCCCGAGCAGCGCGCCCGCCAGCGCGAGCACGGCGAGTAGCCGCCATCGGCGACGGAGGATCCGCCCCACGCTGACCAGGCGTATGGTGTCGTCGCTCAACGGCGCGGCCCCGTCCCCGCCCGGCCCCGGGCGCCGGCCGACAACGCGGCGGCGTAGGCGTCGAGCAGTGCGCGCTGGGAGTTCCGCCAGGCCAGCGGCCCGCCGATCCGCTCCTGGCCCGCCTTCCCCATCAGGGCCCGCTTCTCCGGGTCGTCGAGGAGCAGCGCGACGAGCCGCGCGAACGCGGACTCGTCGTTCGCCGGCGCGTACACGGCCGCGTCACCGGCCGAGACCCGCGCCTCCTTCAGGTCGAAGGAGACGATCGGCCGGCCCATCACCATGTACTCCAGGACCTTGTTCATCGTCGAGACGTCGTTGAGCGGATTGCGCGGGTCGGGGGAGAGGCACACGTCCGCGGTCGACAGGTAGCGCACCAGATCCGCGTTCGGCACCCGGCCGGTGAACTCCACCCGGTCCGCGAGCCCCAGCCGCCGCGACAGCTCCACCATCGCGTCGAAGGTGTCCCCGCCGCCCACGAACACCGCGTGCCAGTCGGTGCGCCCCAGCTCGTCGCGGAGCCTCGCCAGCGCCCGCAGCGCGTAGTCGACGCCGTCCTGCGGCCCCATCACCCCGAGGTAGCACAGCAGATGGGGCTTGCCGCGCTTCAGCTCCGGTTCCGGCGGCACGGGACGGAACCGTGCCGTGTCGGGCGCGCTGCGCACCACGAACACGTCCTCCGCGCGCCGGCCGCCACGGCTCACGGCGACGTCCCGGTAGCTCTCGTTCGTGGCCAGCACCACGTCCGCCGCCCGGTAGGTCATCCGCTCCAGCGCGCACACCGCCCGGTACAGCAGGTCCTCGCCGCGGTCGAACCGTGACAGGTACAGCTCGGGCACCAGGTCGTGCTGGTCGAAGACGAACCGCGCCCCGCGCCGCTTCAGCCACCGTGCCGGCAGGAACAGCAGGTCGGGCGGGTTGCAGGCGTGGACGACGTCGACCGGCCCGACCTTCCGGGCCAGCCGGAGCGTGTGCCAGAGGGCGGAGCCGTACTCCCGCAGATAGCCGGCCGGCCCGCCGGTGGCCGCGCGCAGCGGATAGCGGTGGATCCGCACCCCGTCGATCACCGCCTCGCGCTCCGTGTCCCGCTTGCCGCCCGCGGGGCAGATGACGTGCACCTCCCAGCCCGCCTCCCGGAGCGTCAGGCACTCCTGCCACACCCGCCGGTCGAACGGCACCGACAGGTTCTCCACCAGGATCAGCGCGCGCCGGCCGTGCCGGACACCGCCGGTCTCGTCACCAAGCAAGGCCCACGTACCCGGGTTCGGCCCGGCGCGCGTCGGCGTCGGGGAGGCGGACGAGGTCGATGATCAGCGGACCGCTCCCGTGCGGCAGTGCCGCGAGGACGGCCGGATCCCTGGTCCCGACCAGGCACACCTCGGCGTGGTCGAGCACCTCGTCGACGGTGTCGGCGAGCAGCTGCGCCAGGTGCGGCAGCCGGTTCTCGATGTACTCGCGGTTCGCGCCGAGCAGCCGGGACAGGTTCACGTTCGCGTCGTGGATCCGCAGGTCGTACCCCTTGCCGAAGAGCCGTTCCGCCAGTTCGACGAGCGGGCTCTCGCGCAGGTCGTCGGTGCCGGGCTTGAACGACAGCCCGAAGAGGCCCACGCGCCGCTTCCCGGTCCGCTCGACCAGCTCGACCGCCCGCTGGAGGTGGTCGGCGTTGGAGACCAGGACGTGCGAGAGGATCGGCACCGACACGTCGGCCCGCCGCGCCGCGTGCACCAGGCTGCGCAGGTCCTTGGGCAGGCACGAGCCGCCGAACGCGAAGCCGGGCCGCAGATAGGCGGGACTGATGTTCAGCTTCCGGTCGGCCAGGAACACGTCCATCACCTGGTGCGAGTCCACGCCGAGCGCCTGGCACACCGCGCCCAGCTCGTTCGCGAAGCCGATCTTGAGGCCGTGGAAGGCGTTGTCGGCGTACTTGATCGCCTCGGCCGTCGGCACCGGCACCCGGAACACCGGCCCGGGCAGCCCGTCGTACAGGGACTCCACGACGTCGCCGCTGTCCGCGTCGAGTTCGCCGATGACGGTCTTCGGCGGGTCGAAGAAGTCCCGCACGCTCGTGCCCTCGCGCAGGAACTCCGGATTCACCGCCACCCCGACGTCCACGCCCACGGTGCCGCCGACGCGCTTCTCCAGGAGCGGCACCAGCAGGTTCAGGCAGGTGCCCGGCAGCATGGTGCTCCGGTACACCACGGTGTGCCGACCGCCCCGCTCGGCCAGGGCCGCGCCGATCTCCTCGGTGACCCGCTCCAGGTACGTCGTGCACAGACTGCCGTTGGCCTCCGACGGCGTCCCCACGCACACCAGCGACACGTCGCTGCCCGCGATCGCCTCCCGGGCGTCGGTGGTGGCGCGCAGCGCCCCCGAGGCGACGACCTCGGCGACCAGCTCGCCGATCCCCTCCTCGACGACGGGCGCCCGGCCGCCGTTCACCAGGTCGACCTTCACCGGGTTCACGTCCACCCCGATGACCTCGTGCCCCAGACTGGCCAGGCACGCGGCCGACACGCAGCCCACGTAACCGAGCCCGAACACGCTCACCCTCATGACCCGCTCCTCCCCCCGGGCAGGCCCTCGCGGCCCGCCCTCCACCCAGCCCCGGATCCGCCGACCAACCCCACTAATAAGCTCCCTGACCGTGTATCACCGCGCGAAGGGTCTTCCAGAGGATCACCGTGTCCAGTGCGAGCGACCAGTCCTCCACGTACCGCAGGTCGAGCCGCACGGCCTCCTCCCACGACAGGTCGCTGCGCCCGCTGATCTGCCACAGGCCGGTCAGCCCGGGCTTCACCAGCAGCCGCCGACGGATGTCCGGGCTGTACGCGGCGGACTCCTCCGGCAGCGGTGGCCGCGGGCCCACCAGCGACATCGATCCGGCCAGTACGTTGACGAGCTGCGGGAGTTCGTCGAGCGAGTACCGGCGCAGCACCGCGCCGACCCGCGTCACCCGCGGGTCCCGGCGCATCTTGAACAGCGGCCCCGCCCCTTCGTTCCGCCCGGCCAGCTCGTCGCGCGCCCGGTGGGCCCCGGGGACCATGGTCCGGAACTTCAGGATCATGAACTCCCGGCCGTCCTTGCCGACTCTGCGCTGCCGGTAGAGCACCCCGCCCCGGCTGTCGGCCAGCACGAGCAGTCCGACGACCAGCATCAACGGCGCCAGCAGGACCAGGAGCACCGCCGCGCCGAGCCGGTCGACGACCTCCTTGACGGCCCGTCGGCCCCCGGTGAACGCCGGCATGCTGACGCGCAGCAGCGGGATGCCGAGCACGGCGTCCACGTGCAGCCGCGGCCCGGCCACCTCCATCAGCACCGGGGCGACCACCATCTCGGCGTCGCTGCCCTCGAGGTTCCACGCGAGCCGCCGCAGCCGGCCCGGCGACCAGTGCGGGTCGGGGGTGACGGCGACGACCCGGAAGCCGTCGCGGTGCACGTGGTCGGCGACGTCCGCCAGCCGGCCCACGACCGGAACCCCGTCGAGCCGGCCCCCGTCGGGCCCGAGCCCGTCCGTCGTGCACACCGCGTCCACCCGCCATCCGAGGTGCGGGAACTGCCTGGTGCGGGTGATCAGATCGCGTACCGTCGCCGTGCTCCCGGCGGCGAGCACCGGCCGCAGACAGCGCCCTTCCTTCCGCTGCTTGTGCAGCCACAGCCGCAGCAGGTACCGCGCCGTCATCGTGACCAGCGCGATCGCGGGGATCGCGACGAAGATCCACAGTTTGATGTTGCGCGAGGTCAGGGCGATCCCGCCGAGCGCCAGGGCCACGGTCGCCATGAACAGCGAACGTCCGAGCCGCCGGAATTCCTCGGCGCCCTGCCCGAGCACCGCCGGCGCCCACGCCCGGCTCACCGCGAGCGCCCCCAGCACCAGGAGTTCGGTGCCGAAGGCCAGGATCCCCCACTTCTCGTGCCAGTCGGCCGCATCCCTGGCCCCGAAGAAGTCCCCTATCGTGCCCACCACGAGGGCGGTGGCCACCATGTCACCGGCGATCACGGTACGGCGGTACCGTTGTTCCCAGTCCATCGACGGCCGACTGATCTGCCCGTTCGCCAGGCGCTCACGCGCAGACGGAAACGGGCTGAGTAATCCCCCTTGCCGCACAGAACCCCCCAGGTCCCAGTGGTCGACGCGCTCGCCTTGCACTGTTCCTCAGCCCGGGGCGGCTCCCCACCGTCCCCGAATGGCACACAGGTTCACGAAGACCGACCGCGTTAGTCCGCCGCGATCAGCTGAAGCATGGTCAATCTAGAGCATGCGAACCGGGTTGGAGAGAGGGTGTGTGCAATTTGTGCGTAAGGTTTGAGCCGTCGTCCACCACCCCCTCGCAGGGCCGGTACGACCGCGCGTTCTCACCCGTCACATCAGTCACAAGCGCACCACGCGACGGCTCAACTGGTGCTCTCCGCAAGGACAATGACGAGACGTCAAGAACCGCTCCGTGTTGATCGGCGGCGACGAGTCGTGCGTGCGGTGGGGTGGAGGGCCGGGCCGTTCAGCCGAGTCCGCGGTGCGCCGCCCACAGCCCCGCGGCCCGAGTGGCGGCCTCGGAGACCAGGGCCGCGAGCCCGGGCTCGTCCGGGACCGGGAACGACACGTACGCGCCCCGCCCGCCGGCCACCGGTCGCCCGTATGCTTTCACGGCGAGGTGGCCGTCCGGGAGGAGTCGGACGTTGAGCGTGGTGAGGGTGAACTCCTCGCCGCGCCGGGTGTCGGTCCATCGGAGCGCTTCGGGAATCGTCACGTTGATCGCCAGTGCGCTTACTTCCAGGTCGCTGCTCATGCGGCGATCCTTTCATCCCGGGCCGCGAGCACCCCGTGGTGCCGCGTACCCTCGACGTCGCCGGGGGCGATCACGAGGGGCGGGCTCCATGCCGACATGCGGGGACGTGCGGGCCGATGGGCACGGCGCACGCGGGCGGTGCCTGCCCGAGCCCTGGATGTGCCGTGTCTTCCGCGTCGACGGCAGTCTGAGGGACGTCAGGGCCCTCGACGTGACCCGTGCCGAGTGGATCGCGGTCCTGGAACGGTTGCGCGTCGTCGCCGACGAGACGGAGGTGGAGCATCCCTACCCCCGGCTCGATCCGGTGCGGCCCGCCGTCGCCGAGCTCTTCCGGGCCTGGGCGGACGAGCCGGAGGGGGAGGGGACGTCGTTCGCGTTCCGGGCGCGCTTCGGCGCCGTGTGGTTCTTCGCGCTGCCCTGTGACGAGGAGGAGATCGAGTTCTCGTTCCGTCCCGACGACGTCGTCGACGCGGCGGGCGTGGACGACGTGCTGCGCTTCCTGGCCGAGGTGGCCGCCGCCTCCGGACGCCGGACGATCCTCACCGGTGAGACCGTCCGCTACGACACCGGCCTTCCGACGCTGGTCTCCCACGACCCGGCGACCGGTCGCACCGCCCACATCTGAACCGGTCCTCCGCCCGCCCGGCCCTCGGGAGCCGCCCTTCCTCTACGCCCTCTCTCCCGCCGCGAGCGCGTCGCCGGGCCCGGGGGGTCGGCCCTCCGGGGCCGGTCGCGTGCGGCGGGCTCCGTTCAGTACGGAGTCGAGCAGGCCGGGGAACAGCGCGTCCAAGTCGTCACGGCGCAGCCGCACCAGCCGCGACCGGCCCTGGATGGTCGTCCAGGTGACCCCGGCCTCGCGCAGCACCCGGTAGTGGTGGGACAACGTCGTCTGGTGGACGTCCAGTTCGGCGCCGATGGCGGTGCAGTTCTCCTCGCCGGTCGCGGCGAGCCGCTGGACGATCTCCAGCCGCACCGGATCGGCCAGGGCGCGCAGCACCTCCACCATGCGGATCGCCTCGGTCGCCGGCTGGGACACCTCGCGCATCGCCCCCCGCCCTTCTTCCGTGCGTCCGTCCGCCTGTCCGTGTCAGGCCCAGAGCCTATCATCCAGACATGGACACATGGACAAGCATCCATGTATTGCTTACAGTGCCGGTCATCCCCCTGCGGGGCACTCCGGAAAGGCGGACCGACCGTTGTTGAGACGACTCCTCCCCCTGGCCCTGGCGACGTTCGCCGTCGGCACCGACGGCTACGTCATCGCGGGCCTGCTCCCCTCCATCGCCACCGACCTCGGAGTGTCCACCCCCGCGGCCGGTCAGCTGGTGACCGTCTTCGCCTTGACGCTGGCGCTGTCGGCTCCGGTGGCGGGAGCCCTCACCAGCGGCCTGGACCGGCGGACGGCCCTGCTGATCGCCCTGGGCGTCTTCGTGATCGGCAACGCCGTCACCGCCCTGGGCACCACTTACGAGGTGGTGATGGCCTCCCGGATCGTCACCGCGGTGGGCGCGGCCACCATCACCTCCGCGGCCTCCAGCACGGCGGCGGCCCTCGCTCCGCCCGAACGCCGCGGCCGGGCCCTGGCCTTCGTGCTGGGCGGCCTGACCCTGGCGACCGCGCTGGGGCTGCCGCTCGGCACCCTGATCGGCCGCACAGACTGGCACCTCACCCTGTGGGCCGTCGCCGGGATCGGCCTGCTTGCGATGGCCGGCATCCTCGCCGGCCTTCCCCGGGTGACGCTTCCCGCCGCCTCCCTGCCCGACCGCCTGCGTCCGCTCGCGCAGGGCCGCGTACTGGCGCTGCTGGCCGTCACCTCCCTCGCCCTCCTCGGCGCCTACACCCTCTACACGTACATCGCCCCCGCCCTGAGGGGTGCCACCGGCGGCGACGAGTCGCTCCTGACCCTCGTCCTGCTGGCCTGGGGCGTCGGCGCCCTGGCCGGGAACATCGCCGCCGGCCGCCTCGTCGACCGCCACGACGCCGCCCGCGTCGTCACCGGCTCCCTCGCCCTCGCGGCCCTCGCCCTCGCCCTGACCCCGCTGGCGACCCGCGCCCTCGCGCCCACCCTGGTGTGGGCGGTGGTCTGGGGCGTGAGTGTCGGCATCGTCGTCGTCCCGCAGCAGCACCGCCTCATCGCCCTGAGCCCCGCCGCCGCGCCGGTCCTGCTCGGCCTCAACTCCTCCGCGCTCTACCTCGGCATCGCCCTCGGCGGAGGCCTCGGCGGGCTGGCGCAGGAGTGGTTCGGGCTCGCGCCGGCGCACCTCGGCCCGGTGGCCGCCGCCGTCACCGTCCTCACGCTCCTCTGGCACCTGAGGACCACCCGCAACCGTGCCACGTCCGCCGCCCTGACACCGGAACCGACGGCTGCCGGGCACGAGAAGTCCCCGGCGTGACGGTCCTCCGCCGTTCTCCGAGGTCGTTCTCCGAGTTCGTCCTCCGAGTCTGACCCCCGGGGGAGTCGCCGCCGGTGCCGTCGTCTCCCCGCCCGCTTCGGCGTGACCACGCGTCCCCGGCGTCGGGCCCGACAGGACCGGGGTGCCCCTCGGGCCTCGGGGCACCCCGGTCCGGCACGGTCGGTCAGGACCAGGACGCCAGGACCAAGGCGCGTTCGGCGGCCTCCAGATGGACCGCGGAGGCCAGCCACGCGCGGGCGTAGCCGTCGGAAGAGGCGTCGACCAGGCGGCCGAAGGAGTCCCGGGGCCTCCGGTCGGCCTCGGCGGCCAACCCCTCGGCGAGCTCGGCGGCCCCGGTGAGCCCCGCCCGGCGCAGCGGCACCGCAAGGGCCGCCCGGTCGGCGCCGCGGGCCGCCTCGGCGACGGCCCGCCGCCCGCCCGCGACACCGGTCTCCAGGAGCCGTCGGACGCGCCACAGCGGCGCGTCGGCCAGCGGATCCGGCCCACCGGGCACCGGTACGGGCGCCGGCGCCCCCGCCTCGGGGCGCGGGAAGTGGTCGCCCTGGAGCCGGTCGTAGCCCAGGTCCGCCCGACCCAACCACTCCTCCGGCAGCCGCAGCGTGTGCGACGCGCCCGGCACCGGGGCCACCGCGAGCGGCCGGAGCGTCGCCGCCCGGTCCGGGTCGGGGCGGCCCAGGACCCGCAGGGCGAGCCCGGGGTACCCGCCGATCCGCCGTAGGTTGGCCGTGTGGGGGAGCTCCGGGTGCGGGTGGGCGACGCGCAGCCGCACCAGGGGACCGCCGTCCAGGACCCGGGCCACCACGTGGTCCTCAGTCGCCCCGAGTACCTCCACGTCGCAGCCGAGCAGCTCGGACCCCGTACCGCCGTCCGCCTCCGCGCCGGCCGCGAGCGCGGCCGCCACCGCCTCCCGTACCGGCCGGGCGAAGAGCGCCGCGACCGGCTCCTCCGACCAGTCCACCCCGCGCACCGGGGTCGCGCGGACGCCCCGGCCCGCCCCGAGCCGCCCGTCCGCCGAGACGGTCGCGCCCGCGATCAGCAGCCCGCCGCGCGCGAGCCCGGCGTGGTCGAGCACGGCACCGCCGAGCGCGACCGACGCCGTGCCCGCGCCCTTGGCCCGCCCGATGCCGCCCGGCCGCACGTCGGACACGGTGTGGAACGCCCCCTCGGGGCCGAGGAGATGGGTCGTCACCCCGCCGTACCCGGTCGCGGAGAGCACCGGCTCACGGCACAGTCCGAGCACCCGCAGGCTGCCGCCCTTCTCGTACGCCCGACGGGCGCCACCCACGGCACCCGGCCCCGCCGCCCCGGACGCGAGCGCGAACGCGCCGGCGAGCAGCTCCCGGAACGCGGCCGTCAGATCGGACAACCGCTGTTCCCTGCCCCGCTCCCGCGCGTTCCGCAGGCCGCGTACGACTCTGAGCGCCGCGGCCTCCGCCCGCGGCAGGCCGGCGAGCCGTGCCGTGTGCGCGGCACGCAGCAGCTCGGCCTGGATGACCGTCCCGCCCGCGGTGACCCCCGCGGCCAAGGCATCGGACGCGGCCCGCCACAGGGCCGCCCCCGCACGCGTCTGCGCGGGCGTGAGGGACACCGCCACGACGTCCTCGACGGGACCGGGGCTGGGAGCGGGATGGGGACCGGGGCCGGAACGGGAAAGGGAACCGGGACCGGGGCCGCGACCGGGACCGGAGGGAGAGGTGGCGTCGAGACCGGATCCGGACGCGCCGGTGGAGGCCGGCACAGGCTCCGCGGCCCGGGCGTCCCCCTGTCCGGGGGCATCCGCCGCGGCTTCGGCGGCCTCCGCCTCCACCCCGGGCAACGCCTCCGCGTCCGCGAGCGGCGCCGCGCCGAGTACGGCCGTGCGGTGCAGGCAGCGCGGGGCCAGCAGACAGGTGCACACCGCCTGCCCGGCCTCGGTGACCGCGCCCGACGGCCCCGGTGCGAGCGTCACCAGGGTGTCCTCGCCGAACCGCACCTCCACGGTGCCGTCGGCCCCCTCCGTCGCCTTGCCGGCGCACTCGGCGACGGCGGCGTCGAGCTTCTTGCGGAGCCGCGCGGTCAGCGCCTCGACGGCCTCGGCGAGGACCTCGGGGGCGACGGGCGGCAGGGATGCGGTGCTCAACGGGCTTCTCCACGGAGGCGGTCGCCGACCCAACGGGCGAGGGCGAGCGGGCTGAGGGCGGCCACCGGCATCCCGGCGGCGACGAGTCGGCGCGCCACCGGCACCGAGTAGCGGGGCGCTCCCGCGTCGTCCAGGGCGGCGCAGCCGAGGAGGTGCGCCCCCGACGAGGCCAGCGCGCGGACCTCCCCGAGGAGGCCGGAGAGCGGCGCGCCCTCCTCGAAGTCGCTGACCACGACGACGAGGGTGCGGCTGGGCACGGTGATGAGCGTACGGGCGTGCGCGAGGCCCGCCGCGATGTGCGTGCCGCCGCCGACCCGCACCTCCAGGAGCAGCGACAGCGGATCCTCGACCCGGTCGGTCAGGTCCACCACCTGTGTGGAGAACGCCAGGAAGTGCGTGGAAAGCGTCGGGACGCCGCCGAGCACGGCGGCGGTCAGGGCCGACCACACGACGGACGCCTCCATCGAGCCGGACACGTCGACCACCAGGATCAGCCGCCAGTCCGCCTGCCGGGACGCGCGCGTGCCGAACACCGGGCGCTCCGGGACCACCACGACCCGCCCGTCGTCCAGGCGCCGTGTGTGCGCCAGGTTCGCCCGCAGGGTGCGGGCGAGGTCGAGGCGGCCTCCGGGCCGCCGGGTGGGCCGGGGCGAGGCGAGGCCGGTCAGGGCCGGACGCACCCGGGTCGCCAGCTCCTTCGACAACTCGTCCACCAGCCGCTTCACCAGCGGTCGCAGCCGCGCCAGCTGGGCCTCGGGCATGCCTCCGGCCAGCGAGAGCACCGAGGACAGCAGCTCCACCGAGGGGCGCACGGACGCCGGGTCCAGCTGGGCCAGCACGTCGTGCCGGCCCGCGTCGGCGGCGTCCGCGAGGACCTCCTCGCGGACGTCGGCCCCGAACAGCGCCTCCAGCTCCTCCGCCCATTCGCGGGCCGTCGGGAACGACGCCTCCTGCCCGCCGCCCGTCCCGCCCGCGCCCCCGTCGAGCCCTTCCGAGCCCTCTCCGCGCCCGTGCCCGTACAGCTCGTCCAGGGCGTGCGCGTACCGGCGGGCCCGCCCGCTGAGCCTGTCCGCATGGCGGCCGAGCAGCAGCCGCCACCGGTCGGCGGTCCCGATCCCGTGCTCCGGGACGGGCAGCGGCGCCCCGCCCACCGTCGCGGCCCCCGCCTCCGTGACCGTCGGCGCGGCATCCGCCCCCGGCACGGGAGCCGATTCCCCCGCGGTGGCCGTCGCCGTCGCCGTCGTCTGTCCGGGCCCGGTAAGGGTCAGCGACTTTAGTGCGGCCGATCCGGCCGCGTCCGCCGCCGCCCACAGCGCGAGGAGTTCCGCCGGGGCGTCCAGGGAGAGGTCGAGACGGTCGCCGAGGCGCTCGCCGACCGTGGTCAGCAGCCGCTCGCGGGCCGCAGGGGACAGCGCGTCGAAGCCGCCCCGCAGGGCCGGCAGACGGTCGAGGAACTCCTGGTCGGCCAGCGTGTCGACCCGGTCCAGGAGCGGGACCAGGGCGTCCGGGGACACCTGGAGCAGCGGCCCGGCGGCGGTGAGCAGCCCGGCCAGCCGCTTCGACAGCGCGCGGCGGGCCTCCGGCCCCGAGGCGCCGTCGATCCACCCCGCCGCCCGCTCCCCGAGCCCGGCGGCCGGGTCCAGGTCCAGCAGGACGCGGACCGCGAGTGCCGCGCCCTGCACCAGGGGCGAACCGTCCGCGGCGAGTTCCGCCAGGGCCCGGTCCATCCGCAGGCCCAGCTGACGGGCAGCCGTCCGGTCGGCCAGCGCCACCAGGGCGGTGGCGTCCTCGGGCGCGTCGCTCCCGGCGAGACCGGGCAGCGCGCGGACGGCGGCGTCGAGGAGCTCGCCCGCCAGCGCCTCCGCGGAGGCGCGCGTCTCCTCCGTGGTGCCCGGGTAGTGACCGCGCCGCAGCCCCTCCAACAGGTCCAGGGCGCCGAGGAGTTCCGGGAGCCCCGCGCTCTCGGGCAGGACCCGGGCGGCCTCCCGCAGCCGCTCCCCGACCAGCTCGGGCAGGTCGCAGCGGGCGGCCGCGGCGAGCCCCCCCAGCACCTGCGCGGGTGTCGGCCCGCCGTCGGCGGCCTCGCGCCGCGCCGTCTCGGCCAGCGTGCCGGCGGCCGCCTGCGCGGCCGTCACCCCGCGCACCCCCGCCAGATCGAGCCGGGCCGGCACCGAAGGCGTCCACGTCAGACGCCACTTGGTGCCCAGGGCCGTACCGTCCCCGGTCGACGCCACGGCGACCGGCTCCCCGTACGAGGCACCGATGACGAGCAGCCGCTGGAGCAGCACCTCACGGCGCCCGTCCAGCTTCGACCGCAGCGGGTCGAGCCGCACCTCGCGCGGCTCCGGCTCGTCCGGGCGCGGCAACCGGAGCTCCGCCAGCTCCTCCTCCACGGACGGGCCGAGTCCGGAGCGCGGCGCGTGCGGCGTGAGCCGCCCCCGGACCGTCCCCACGAACACCGCCTCCAGGGCACGGGCCAGGGCCCGCCCCCGGCCCAGGGGTTCGCCCTGCCCGAGCACCGTGGTGACGGCCTCCAGGACCTCCCCGCGCCCCGGCGCGGGCAGCCCCCGCAGCGAGGCAAGGTCGCAGGCGAGCCGCAGCGCCTCAGCGGCCTCGCCCGTGCCGGCCGTGTGGCCCGCCCGGCGCAGTTCCCGGCACAGCCCGGTCAGCGCGGCGGCGGCCGCCTCCCGCAGCCGTTCGGGCTCGCCGCCCGCCTCGAACACGGCCTGCTGCCACCGCGGGTCCCGGATCCCCGCCGGATAGCCCGACCGCGAGTCGAGGAGATCGAAGGAGTAAGGAACGAACGAGGTGACCGTCGCCTCGCCCGCCCCGGCGGCGGGGTCGTGCTCCTGCCCGGCCGGGTCCCCGTCCGCGGGCGCCGCCATCAGGGCCGGGGCGTGGAAGGCGCCGATCACGGCCGCGACCCGTCGCCCGCCCGCGCCCGCCTCGGTGATCACCCGGCGCATGCGGGTCTCACGGGCCAGGTCGGTCGCGGGCACCTCGGCGTCGGCGCGCAGCGCCCAGCCCACGCCGAGCGCGGCCCTGCGCACGGCCTCCGGCGCGCATCCGGGGGCCAGCACCTCGACGGCCCGGTCCCACAGGTCGTCGCCGTCCCGGCCGGTTCCCGCCGCCGTCAGCGCGTCGGCGAACAGCCGCCGCCCCGGGCCGCCCGGCCCGGCGGGCCCGCTCTCCGCCGACCAGCCCGGGTCGCCCAGGGGCAGGTCGCAGCAGACGACCTCGGCGCCCCGGGCCCTCGCCCAGCGCACCGCCGCCAGCTCGGGCGAGAAGTCGGCGAACGGGTAGAACGCCAGCCGCCCGCCCTCGCCCGTCCCGGCCAGCGCCACCGGCGCGACCGTCTCGGGGTCCGCGAGGTGCCCCAGCCACGGCTGGAAGTCGGCGGGCAGCTCCACGCAGACGACCTCGGCGTCCGCCGCGTCGAGGAGCGCGGGCACCACGGCGGCCAGCGCCGGGCTGTGGTGCCGCACACCGAGCAGGTACGGCGCGCGGGACGCGGCCAGCGCGTCGACGGCCGCCCTCGGGTCGGGCACGGTCACTTCAGGCTCCCGCGCAGGTCCCAGAGGCGGCGCCACATGGCCGAACCGGTCTCCGCGCGGCGGCGCACCGGCCCGTCCCAGTAGCCGAGCAGCCGGGCGTGGTCCGCCGGGTCGTCCTTGCGGACGACGCCCAGGAGGTGGCCCGGCAGCAGGTCGAGGACGTCACCACCGGGCAGGTACGCCGCCGAGAGCCCGAGCGACGCCGCCACCTGCACCGCTTCGGCGGTCGACATCACCGTGCCGGGCCGTTCCACGTCCCAGCCCTCCGTCGACCGGCCCGACCGCAGATCGCGGAAGACCGTGACGAGCGCGTCCAGGACGGCGTCGTCGACCGAGAACTCCGCCCCCGCCCGCCGCACCGCCGCCACGGCCTGTCGCCGGATCAGCGTCGCCTCCGCGTCGGCGTCCGCGATCGGGTCCACGGTCTCGAAGTTGAAGCGGCGCTTGAGCGCGGCCGACATCTCCGAGACGCCCCGGTCCCGGAGGTTGGCCGTCGCGATCACGGTGAAGCCGGGCGCGGCGCTGACCACGGCGTCCTCCGTCGCGGTCAGTTCGGGGACGGTGATGCGGCGGTCCGAAAGCAGCGACACCAGGGCGTCCTGCACCTCGGGCAGACAGCGGGTGATCTCCTCGACCCGCACGACCCGCCCGGTGCGCATGGCGGACAGCACGGGGGAGTCGACCAGGGCCTGCGGGGTGGGGCCCTGGGCGAGCAGCAGGGCGTAGTTCCACCCGTACCGGAAGGCGTCCTCGGTGGTCCCGGCGGTGCCCTGGACGGTGAGGGCGCTGGTGCCGCAGACGGCCGCGGCGAGCAGCTCGGACAGCATTGACTTGGCCGTGCCCGGTTCGCCGGTCAGCAGCAGACCGCGGTCACCGGCCAGCGTCACGACGCAGCGCTCCACGAGGGCCCGCTCGCCGACGAACTTCGGGGCGATCTCCAGCTTCGCGGGCAGCCCCTCGCGCCGCTCCGGCAACGCGAGTTCGACGCCGGCGCTGCCGCAGACGAAGGTGACGACGGCCCGCGGGGTGAGCGCCCAGCCCGGCGGACGCGGGCCCGGGTCCTGCGCGGCGAGGAAGGCGAGCTCGGCCGCGTACCGCTCCTCGGCGGGCCGGACCTGCCGGGCGGGGGCGGACTGTTCGGTGGTGACGGTCATGCGCGGTTCCTTCGGAAGATCGCTGGTGATGAGGGACGAACGGTGTACGGAGGAGGGGGCGGGCCCGGCCGGGAGGGGCCGCCCCGTCGAGGCGGCCCTTCCCAGCGGGGACGTGTTCCGGCGGCCCTGCCGGGTGAGTCCACCACGGCGCCCCACCCGGGAGAGGCCCGCCCCCCGTGGACTGGGGCCGGGCGCCGCCGAGCGGGGTCCCCCTGCGGACCCCGCCAGGAAGGGGCCCGCGCCGACGGGCCCGCGTCTACGGGACCCGCCTACGGGCCCGCGCCTACGGGCCCCGCCGGCGGGACCCCCTCCCGGCAGGGGACCACCGGCAGGGGACCCCGCCGCGGCGGACCGGCACCGCCTCGGCGGGAGGAGGAGCCGGCTGCGCCGTGACGGGTCAGCGTCGTCGGCGCGTGCGCTTCACCTTCAGTTCCTCGAAGCGCGGCAGGTCACCGTCGACGATGCGCTGCCATGCCCGGGCGTACAGTTCGGCGACCGGCTCGGCGGGCACGAGCGGACCGAGGACGGGCCGGCCGCCCGCCGGCAGGCCGAGCAGCGACAGCTTCCACTGCTCGACCGGCAGCACCGGCGACGACTGGTCCACCCAGGCGCCCGGCAGGAACAGCGAGCGGCCCGCGCGGGCCCGGACCGCCGACACCACCAGGTCGGTGGCGGCGAGTTCGGCCCGGGCCGCCTTCAGCCGCGCCGGCTTCCACCCCGTCCACCGGGCCGTGTTCCGGTCCGTCGGATCGGGGAGGGCCAGCAGCATCAGATACAGCGCCGCCGCGTCGGCCCCCAGGCCGTGCGCCTCCGCCGCCTCCGCCACGAGCCCGGGCACCGAGCGCGTCGGGTCGTGCGGCCACCACGTGCCGTCCGCGTCGGCCGTGCCCGCCGCGGGCGCGCCCGGATCGGCCAGCAGCCGCGCGAACGCCGGGTCGTGGCAGTGGCGCAGCGCCGCCTCGACCGGCGTGGGCCGCTGGTCCTCCCCGCGCAGGGCCACCAGGTACGGGTCGGAGCCGGTGGAGTCGAGCAGCGCGGGCCGCAGCGCGGGCAGCGGCTGCCCGTCGTGCGTGGCCATCAGCACCGCCCCGTACCGCTCGTGGTCCGGTGCGGTCTCCGTCGGCGTGCCCGCCACCCGCCGGAACTCCGACAGGCTGGTGTAGTGCCCGACGGCGATGAGCAGCTCCGGCGCCGCCAGCCGCTGACGTACGGCCGTCAGCGCGCCCGGCAGTGCCGCCCGCAGCGGATCGCCCGCCGGAAGCCGGTACGCCAGCCACGTCATGAGGCTCACGGCACCGGTCAGCACGGCGTTGGTGAACGGTGCCTCGGCGGGCGCCGCCGGCTCCGGCCGGTCGTTCTGGATCCGCCACGCCACATCCGTGCCCAGCTCGGGGGAGCCGGCCGGGTCGAGGAGGGCGGGCAGCGCCCGGGCCACCGGCCAGCCGGTCCGCACCGCCCGCGCCGCCTCGGTCGTCAGCCAGTCGGGCACCGGCACCCGGCGGCCGACCCGCGCGTTCCACACCTCGGCCGCGGTCGCCACGTCCGGGCCCTCGGTCCACAGCAGCGCCGGGTCCTCGGGCAGCAGCGCCGCCACGACCTCCTGGCGCACCTCGACCGGCAGGGCCCGCAGCTCGTCCCGGGCCTGCCCGGCCTCGGCGACCTTCAGACCCAGGGTCTTGCGGAGCTCCAGGGGCAGGAAGTTGGACTCGTGGCTCTCGATCCCGGGCATGCCGGCCAGCACGAGCCCGGACAGCGACCGGGAGGCCCCGGTGAGCCGGCCGAACTCCTCGGCCGCCGCCGGCAGGAAGGGAACCGCGCCCCGCGCCTCCGCCTCCCTCAGGAACGCGGCCGCCCAGCCGGCGCCGCGGGCCGGGTCGCCGACGGGCAGGCTGCCGCGCACCGTGTACGGCCCGGGCACCTCGAACCGGCCGCTCGGGTCGTGCAGCAGGGCGCCGAACTCCCGGCCGTCCGCGACGCCGTCCTGGTGCTCGGTGAACCCGAGGACCGCCCCGCCGCCGAGCGGAACCACGCTGCGGTGCGCGTGGTTCCGGCTCTGACCGTGCGCGTCGGCCAGGTGCGCCTGCCCCAGGTGGAGCAGGACGCGCCGCCAGCGGCCGGCGGACCCGGCCGCCGACAGGAGGCCGAGGGCGTCGGCCGTGGACAGCAGACCGAGCAGGGCCGTCCGGTGCTCCTCGTCCGCGCCGGGCGCGACGGCCCGGTAGGCGAGCGCCGCCGGCCGGTCGAGGAGCTGTGTGAACGGCAGCCCCGACCAGGGGAGCGGCGGCAGGTCGAAGTGGAGCCGCCCGGGAACGGCCTCCGCCTCCGTGTCGGCGCACGCCGCCGCCAGCTGCTCCAGATAGCGGTGGGTGACGTCCGACTCGGTGCCCCACCGGTAGTAGCCGGACCCCACCACGCCGTTGAGCGCCTGGGCGAGGACCCGGTCGGAAGGGCCCGCGACCCGCTCCACGACCGGCTCGGCCGTGGGGTGGAGGCGGGCGGCGACCGCGTCGAGCGACCGCTGCTGCCGGGCGGCGAAGAGCACCGTCTTCACCACGCCGGCGACGAGCTCGGGCGCGGTCACCTCGGGGAACGAGTCGTTGACGAGGGCCGTCACGTCCTGGACGGTCTCCGCGTCGAGGGCGGCCTTCAGGAGGGTGCCGGCCGTGCCCGGGTCGGCGGCCCGCAGCGCGGCCGACCCCTGCGGGTCGCGGGGGCGGAGCGCGTACAGGAAGGGCAGCGGCGGCAGCACCGACGCCGCCGTCCGGAACAGCTCGGTCCGGCCGCTCTCGGCCGTCGCCGTGACGACGCCGTCCGGGTCCGTCAGCGACAGGGTCCGCCACGCCCGGCTGAGCGCGCGCGGACGGTCGTCGCCGGGGAAGACCAGCGCGGCGACCGGAAGTTCGGCGCCCTCGGGGAGCACCACCTCGCGTCCGGCGGTGTCACCGGCGCGCCAGCCGTTCCCCGGCAGCCGCACCACGCGCCAGCCCAGCAGGCCGTCGACGGGCGCGCCCACGGCGGAGCCCTCGACGGTCGGGGCGGGCCGCAGCCACGAGGAGAACGCCCCGAGCCTGGCGTCCGGGCCGTGCCCGCGCAGCGCGTCGGCCAGGAAGCCGGGCTGCGAGCGCCGCCCGTAGGTGCCCTCGGCGGGGTCGTACTCGACCCAGCCGCTCTCCTCCTCGCCGTGGCGGTTCTCGAAGACCCAGTACGAGGTGCCGTCGGAGATCACCGGGGCCTCCGCGGGGAGCCGGGTGTCCCCGGCGTGCAGCACACCACGGCCGGTCGTGCGGCCGCCGCCGGGCAGCGGCAGGCTGACCTCGGAGGAGCGCAGCGACCACGGGTTGACGTCGTCGAGCGTGATCAGCCGGTCCGGTGCCGTGTGCCAGTACCCCTGCACGGGGCCGCCGCGGTAGCCGATCCAGAAGACGAGCAGGGCGCCGTCCACGTAGTGGAAGCCGCGGTCGCGGACCGTGGATGCCACGGAGGCGGGGATGCGCAGGTCATGGGTGAGGACGGTGGAGTCGGCGTCGATGACCCGCACCTGCGAGGCGTTCGACACGATCAGGTGGGGCCACGCCTCGACCACGGTCAGCTGGGCCGGGTCCGACGCCAGCTCCGCGACCGTCCGCTCCCACTCGGGCCAGTGGAACTCCTCCCACACGCCGCCGCGCAGGCTGCGCGCCAGCGTCTCGCCGAGGTCGGCGCCCGCCGCCGCGGCCACCTCGTCCGGCGCGAGCGCCAGGGCCTCGGACGGCAGCCACGACAGGGTGGACAGGGCGTTCGGCAGGGCGGGCAGACCGGCCGCCACCGACTTCCGGGCGACCCCTGCGGTCCAGCGGGCGAGCAGCACGCGCCCGCCGGCCGTCCCGGCGAGACGGCGCAGTACGTCGGCGTCGTGCCCGCCGCCGCGGAAGCCGTCCGCCCCCCGGTCGAACGCCTGGTGGAAGCGCGGGTCGGCGGCGAGCGCGGCCAGGTCCCTCGGCCGTTCCGACTGGTGCCAGTCCATCAGGTCCAGCGCCGCGTTCCGCCGGCGGTCGGTTTCCTGGTCCGGCGCGGTCACCGGCACGTCGAGGGCCAGCAGCAGGTCCAGCAGATTGACGTCCTCCACCCCGATCCGCAGCGCACGCCGCCCCTCGGGGCGGGCCGCCAGGTCGGCGCGCAGCCGGTCCGCCGCCCGCTCCACCAGATCGAGCAGTGCCGTCGGCGTGAGCCGCCGGCCCCAGCCGCGGTGCCGGGCGGCGTGGTAACGCTCCAGCCATCCGGCCGTCCCGTCGGCACACCGCTCCTCCTGGGGCAGCCCGTCGTCGACGAGCCCCGCGTCGGCGCCGGACTCCGCGAGGATGTCCAGCCACAGCTCGCTCAGTTCGCCGTCGTCCGAGGACGGCGTCAGCGTCAGCAGCGTGCCCCGCACCGCGGGCACGCGCCGCGCCAGCGCCACCAGCGTGGCGCGGTGCGACTTCCACCAGCCGGCCGCCGCCCGCAGGGTCGCCGGCAGCGGCAGCAGCTCGGCGACGAAGTCCTGCTCCGCCTCGCCACCGGACAGACCCGCGGCCTTGGCGAGGCGCCGCAGCTCCGTGGTGGCCTGCGCGGACGGCGCGAGCCCGCCCGCCGTACGGCGCACGCACAGCCGGCGGAAACGCTCGTACGCCTCCTCCGGCGCGAGCCGCGCCGACAGCTCCTTGCCGTACGCGGACAGCACCTTCACCGGCAGCGCACCCGCCAGGGCGAACTCCAGGAACACCGCGTCGAGCCGGTCCTCGTCGACGGGCAGCCCGTGCTGCGCCTCGCTGGTGCGGGCGCGGCCGAACAGCTGCCCCGCGTAGGTGGTGTTCTCCACCGCGAGGAAGATCCGCGCGGCCTGCTCGTAGAACACGGGCAGGAAGTGGGGCACGGACGAGGCGAGCCGCCCGGCCAGTTCCAGGCAGGCGTCCAGCGCCGCCTTCGGCTTCGACTTCGCCTGCCGCGCCACCCGGTCCAGCTCCGGCACGACGGCCAGCGCGTGGTGCCCGTCCTCGGGGTGGTGCACGAGCACCCACTCGGGGAACCCGAGCTCCTGTCGCCTGCCCAGGCCCACCACGACCGGCTCGCCGGCGGGTTCGAGCCCGAGGAAGCCCGCGGCCAGGTCCTCGGCGGCGCCGAGTTCCGCGGCGGTCAGCCGCACCACGACCCGGTCCTCGCCGAGCACCGGATGGCGGTACGTCCGGGCCGTCAGCTCCACGGCGGCAGGCCCCGCCCCCTCGGTACCGGCCGGGAGCACGGCCCCGGCGTTCAGCAGTTCCCTGTCGTTCGTCGCGGTCGTGCCCGTCACGCCTTCCCACCCTCTTCGATCGTGCGGCCGGCGTAGAGCGCGGCGGCCATGCGCATCCCCTCGGACCAGGCGACCGGTCCGACCCCGTCGAGCCGCACCGCGCGGCCGTCCTCGTCGTGCCAGCTGAGCGCGCCGGTCTCCGACTCCCCGTCCCAGTACGGCTCGCCGATCCACACCGACGCCTCCGTCGTCCGCCCCGCCTCGCGGACCTTGCAGGTGGCGTACCCGCCGGACACGCGGTAGCCGAGCCCGGTGGCCCGTGCGGCGAGCCCGAAACGGGAGGCGAACTTCCCGCCCGCGTACTCCCGCACCTCCGTGGCGTTCGCCGCGGGCGCCTCCGTACGCGTCCAGGTGGCGCGGTGGATCTGCTCCACGCGCTGGGTGATGCCCAGCTCGGCCGCGAACTCCCGGACGTCCTCCAGGTCGGGCAGCAGCACCGGGTGCGGCAGGGTCACCGTGCGCGGCGCCAGCCGCACCGTCTCGCCGTCGAGGTCGACGACCTTCAACCCGCCGTCCTCCGACACGTCCCTCAGGAAACCGACCTCGTCCGGATCGTCACCCACCACGGCCATGTCCCGCAGCGCGGACCGCCAGGCCTCGTCCGGCCACACCTCGGCGATCAGCGCCGTCGGCACCGGCAGGGAGGACACCATCCACGCGTCCACCTGCGCCACGCACGCGTCCGCGTGCCGGTCCAGCCACTCGGAGAGCCGCCGCAGCCGGTCCACCCCCGGATCGTCCCGCAGCGCCTTGGGAACGGTCTTCAACTCCCGCCCCCCGGACCGGCGAGCGACCACCCGCCCGCCCTCGCCGAGGGTCACCTCGTACCCTTCACCCGCTTCCAGCCACGCCATCAGCCGTGCCCCTCCACCCGTACGTCACTCGTCCACGCAGCCGGAACCAGGGGCGGAGGCGCCCCTGAACTGCGGTATGAGCACGACAGTATGCGGGCCCACTGACAACGCCTCCGCCCCCCTCCCCCGGGGCGGTGGTGGTCGATCCGGTGAGGCGGGGCGGGAGGGCACGGCCGACGCCTCGTCCCGGGCGGTAGGGGAGCGCGGGCAGCCGACGGTGATCACGCCCCCGCCGCACCGCCGGAGTGGGGTCCGCTACGAGGACCTGTCGCCGGGGTCGGCGCCTGCGTCCATGTCGACCCCCTTGCGCGCGGCGAGCGCCCGCAGCTTCTCGGCGGCGTCGACCGGAACGTACACGTACGCCCGCAGACCGTTCCCGCCGCGCCGCAGGACGTAGCAGCCCGTGCTGTCGGTCAGCAGTTCGCCGTCGGCGTCACGGAAGAGCCAGCGCACCCGGACGAGGAGACGGCCTCGCTGAGCCGGTCGAGGCGGAGCAGTTCGTGCCCGACCGATGTCAGGCCGAGCCGCCGGTAGAGGGGGTAGGACTGCTCCAGTCCGGCGACCATGGCCTCCTGGGTGTCCAGGACGCCGACGGCGTGATCGTCCAGGAGCATGCCCGGGCTGCCCCACAGCGAGGCCGCCGCCTCGGCGTCGAAGGAGGTGAGGGCGGCGGCGTACCGGACGAGGAAGTCGTCGAGCTCGGCTTCGATGTCGTTCATGCGGCTCAAGGTAGGCGCGAAGCACCAGGGCGTCCGCGAAGGCCGAGCAGCGCGTGAGCGTGTCGCGCCGTGACGGTGCCGCCGCCGTGTCCCCGCCGCACCCCGCCGGTCGCCACCTCCCCGCAGCCCGTGGCGCAACTGCGGGCTGCCGCCCCGAGCCGGGAGAATTAACGAATCTCAACATCGACGAACAACAAGACGCGACAGGATTCTTGACCGGGCGTCAGTGGTTTCCTACCCTCACGTGACATGGGAGCGTTCCCACATCACCCCCCCGCCCCGCGAAGTCGACGTGACGAACGCAGCCCTCCCGTCCCACGGGCCAGCACCCCCACGCCACGGAGGCCACGATGCCCGCCCCGCCCCCTGCCCCCGCCCCCGCCCCCGTCCCCACGCCGTCACCCCGCCGTTCCCGGAAGCGGTCGACGCGCCGGCTGCTGACGAGCGGCGTCACCGCCGCCGCGCTCGCCGTTTCCGGGCTCGTCACGCTCCCGCAGCCCGCGCACGCCGCCACCGCCCGCCAGGTGGAACGCCTCGACCGGGGGCTGATCAGTACGCACACCGCGAGCGGGAACCTGGTCTCGTGGCGCTGGCTCGCCACCGACCCGGTAGACGTGGCGTTCCACGTCTACCGGGGCACCACGAAGCTCACCTCCACCCCCCTCACCGCCTCGACCAACTACTTCGACACCGGCGCCGCGGACTCCGCCGACTACACGGTGCGCGCCGTCGTCGGCGGCACCGAACAGCCCGCTTCCGAAAGGGCGTTGCAGTTCCGCTCGGGATACCTGGACGTGCCGATCTCGGCACCCGCCGGCGGCACGACACCGGACGGCGTCGCGTACACGTACGAGGCCAACGACGCCGCCACCGGTGACCTCGACGGCGACGGCCGACTCGACCTGGTCCTGAAGTGGCAGCCGACGAACGCCAAGGACAACTCCCAGGCCGGCTACACCGGCAACACCGTCATCGACGGCGTCAAGCTCGACGGCACCCGCCTCTGGCGGATCGACCTCGGCCGCAACATCCGCTCCGGCGCGCACTACACGCAGTTCCAGGTGTACGACTACGACGGCGACGGCCGGGCCGAGGTCGCCGTGAAGACGGCCGACGGCACCCGCGACGGCACGGGCGCGGTGATCGGCGACGCGGCGGCCGACCACCGGAACGCGAGCGGCTACGTCCTCTCCGGGCCCGAGTTCCTCACCATGTTCAACGGCCGGACCGGCAAGGCGATGGGCACGGTGGACTACGTCCCCGCCCGTGGCACCGTCTCGTCGTGGGGCGACTCCTACGGCAACCGCGTGGACCGCTTCCTCGCGGGCACCGCCTACCTGGACGGTGCCCGGCCGTCGCTCATCATGGCCCGCGGCTACTACACCCGTACCGTCATCGCCGCCTGGGACTGGCGGGACGGCCGGTTCACCCGCCGCTGGACCTTCGACACCAATTCCTCCACCAACATCGGCAAGGGGTACGACGGGCAGGGCAACCACGCCCTCTCGACCGCGGACGTAGACGGTGACGGCAGGGACGAGATCGTCTACGGCGCGATGACCGTCGACGACGACGGCGCCGGACTCTGGACGACCCGGCTGGGTCACGGCGACGCCGGTCACGTCGGCGACCTCGACCCGTCCCGGCCGGGACTGGAGTACTTCAAGGTCTCCGAGGACAAGAGCAAGCCCGGCTCCTGGCTCGCCGACGCCCGCACCGGCCAGATCCTGTGGCAGACGGCCGCCGGAGCCGACAACGGCCGGGGCGTGGTCGGTGACGTCTACGCCGGCAGCCCCGGTGCCGAGGCCTGGTCGGCCTCCGACACCACCTTGCGCTCCGCGACCGGCGCCTCCCTCGGCCGGGAGCCCTCCAGCATCAACTTCCTGTCGTGGTGGGACGGTGACACCGTCCGCGAACTCCTCGACGGCACCCGCATCGACAAGTACGGCACGGGCGGTGACACCCGCCTCCTCACCGGTTCCGGCGTCTCCTCCAACAACACCACCAAGGCCACCCCCGCCCTCTCCGGCGACCTCCTCGGCGACTGGCGCGAAGAGGTCGTCTGGCGCACCTCGGACAACACCGCCCTGCGCATCTACTCGACGCCGCACCCGACCGGCAGCAGGATCACCACCCTGCTCCACGACACCCAGTACCGCACCGCCCTCGCCTGGCAGAACACCGCCTACAACCAGCCCCCGCACCCCTCCTTCTTCATCGGCTCCGGCATGCCCACCCCGCCCCGCCCCGCCGTCTACACCCCTTGAGCGGGTCGGACGGTGCCGTGGCTGCGACCACCGTCCGACCCGGGTTCGTCCGGCCTGACGCGTCAGGCCGCGTGTGCGGGCCCGTGCCCGGGCTCGTGTCCCTGCGCGGGGGAGAGTTCGTGCGCGCAGGCGTCGTCGATGCCGTACGTCTCCCACTCCGGGAAGTCGTCCTCGACGGGGGCGGGTTCGCCCGGGTTCAGCAGGCAGGCGTCCAGTGCGGCGCGCAGGGCCCCGGGGCGCAGGCCGGTGCCGATGAAGACGAGTCCCTGGAGGTGCGGGGTCGCCGGGCCGCCGACGCCCGCGGGTTCGAACCGGATACCGTACTCCTCGGTCTCCGGTACGTGGTCGCCGTTGAGCTCCTTCACCCAGCCCGGTGCCTGTTGGGCCCGTTCGACGTCGAACAGCCCGGTGCCCAGGACGTGTGGCAGCGGGAGGGCGCGGCCTCGCCACCTCGGACGAGGGCGGCGTCGATGTTGACCTCGCTCATGTCATTGACGATCACCGCGACCCCAAGGCCCTCGCGATTCGCCAGCACATGGTTGAGCAAGGTCGTCTTCCCCGCCCCGAGGAACCCGGACAGCACCGTCACCGGCAGGTGTTCGTAGGAGGTCGACCGCTCAGCCCTCGGGACGGAGGAGGCCGCGCTCGTACGCCTTCACCAGGCGCTGCGGCACCTGGTGGACGACGCCGTCGACCGTGACGGCCACCAGTTGCGGGACGCTGGCCTTCCACTGGGCGCGGCGGTGACGGGTGTTGCTCCGGGACATCTTCCGCTTGGGGACGGCCATGGGGGCTCCTCGGGGTTGGTGGGGGAGGGGACGCCCCGAGGTTATATGAAAACGGTACCCATTATCAATTAGGGCTGCGGGGGGTCTGCGGGGCCCCTGCGTCGCCGTCGCCGCCGCCGCGAGTCGGAGGCGCCAGCCAGTGGCCCCGGGCCGGCTGTCCGGTGAGCTGTTCCGCCACCCGGCGATACTGCCGCGACCGTTCTTCCGTCAGCTCCCACAGCGCGGGCAGGCCGTCCCGCCGCAGACGGTCCTCCGCCTCCCGCAGACAGGACCGTTCGAAGGCGGCCAGGGTGTCGAAGTCACCGACAGGGGCGGTGGACGGCCAGGCCGCGGCCGCCTGCGAAGCGAGGTCCAGCACCTGCGCGGCCCCGAAACTCTCGCCCCCGGGGCGGGCCAGCACCACCGTGCACCACACCAGGGAAGCCCAGTCCTTGAGGAAGGCCCGGCCGGGGAACTCGGCGGGGTGCCGGGCCTCCAGGAACCAGCTCTCCGCGAACGCGGTGGCGCGCAGTTCGTCGTCCAGTTCCCGGCCGCCGAGAAAGGCCCTGATGTTCTCCACTCCCGCCATGATCGGCGTGTAGTGGTCGAGCAGACCGGACCGGTCGACCAGTACCCGCACCGCTCCGCCCAGCCGGATGGCCGCGGAGCAGCACAGTGCCACTCCGACGGCGTCATGCGACTCGCCCATCATTCCCCCCCGCCCGTGCCCGCCTCGAATGTCCTGTCCTGGCGCCCTGTCCACCGGGGCGCCGCGGGAAACATGGCTTTCCCCTGTTGCGTGGGCGGGAGGGGCGAATCGCGTCGGGATGGCGAGGGGCCCTGCGGTGTCGAGGTCCGGACGCGCGTCGAAGTTCGCGGGCCGGGTGTGCGCGTGCCCCCGCCGGGAGGGTTCGGCGGGGGCGCGGCCGGACTCACCAGGAGGACTTGGTCACTCCGGGGAGGTGGCCCGCGTGGGCCTGCTGGCGGGTTCGGACGCGGGAGAGGCCGAACTTGCGGAGGTAGCCCCGGGGGCGTCCGTCGACGCTGTCGCGGTTGCGTACGCGGGTGGCGCCGGCATCCCGCGGCTGCCGGCCCAGTTCGGCCTGGGCCGCGGCCCGTTCGGCGGGGGTGGACGCCGGGCGGCGGATGATCTCCTTCAGCTCCGCCCGCCGCGCGGCGTACCGCTCGACGACCGTCTTGCGCCGCTCGTTCCGCGCGATCTTGCTCTTCTTCGCCATCAGACCTTCCCTCCCCGCGCACGGATGCGGGCCACGGCGGCCTCGATGCCGATCGTGTCCACCGTCTTGATCGCCTTGGCGCTCAGGGTGAGGCGGACGTGCCGTCCCTCGCTGGGCAGCCAGTAGCGCTTGCGCTGGATGTTGGGGTCGAAGCGGCGCGAGGTGCGCCGGTGGGAGTGGGAGATGGCGTTGCCGAAGCCCGGCTTGGCTCCGGTCAGTTGGCAGTGTGCCGACATGGGTGCGGTCGCCCTTCTCGCTGAGGAAGCGTGTTGGTAATGGAAATCATTGCCATATACTAGCCCCATGGCACGCAACGAGATCCGCCCGATCATCAAGCTCCGCTCCACCGCGGGCACGGGCTTCACCTACGTCACCCGCAAGAACCGCCGGAACGACCCCGACCGGCTCGTCCTGCGCAAGTACGACCCCGTGGCCCGGCGGCACGTCGACTTCCGGGAAGACCGCTGAACCTGCGCCGGTAGCCCCTGCGCCTCAGTCCTGCCCCCGCCCCGCTCTCCCCTCTACCTCCGACTCCCCTTCCCCCCTCCCTCTCTCCCTCCCCGAAAGGTTTCTGCCGTGAAGCCCGGAATCCACCCCGCCTACGGTCCCGTCGTCTTCCGCGACTCGGCGTCCGGCACCGCGTTCCTCACCCGGTCGACGATGACCAGCGACAAGACGGTCGAGTGGGAGGACGGCAACGTCTACCCCCTCGTCGACGTCGAGATCTCCTCCGCGAGCCACCCCTTCTACACCGGTACCGCCCGCGTCCTCGACACCGCCGGCCGCGTCGAGCGCTTCGAGCGTCGCTACGGCAGCGGCCGATGAGCACGGGCAACCCGCGGAGCACGGGGAGCGCCGGCGGCCCGGGGCGGGCGCGCGACGGACTGCCCGTCGTGGTCGTCGCCGGCCTCCACTCGGACGCCAGGCGGGAGGTCGTCGACCGCCTGCTGCGGACCGTCCCCGGAAGCGTCGCCCTCCACCACGACCTGTCCGACGCCCCCGCCGGGACCGTCCTCCGGCTCGTTCGCGACGCCACCGGAACCCTGTCCCGGGACGAGACGCCGCTCGTCGACGACTGCGCCTGCTGTGCGCTGCGCGAGGACCTGGTCCCGGAGCTGGCGCGGCTGGCGGACGGCGGACTGACCCGGCTCGCCGTCGTGGAGCTGTGGGACTCCGTGGAACCCAAGGCCATGGCGGAGGTCATCGCCGCACACGGCCGGGACCGCCTCGCCCTCACCGGCGTCATCACCGCCGTGGACCCGGCGCTCGTCCTGCCGTACCTCGGCAACGGCGACGACCTCGCCGAGGCCGGTCTCGCGGCCGCGCCCACGGACCGGCGGACCGTCGCCGACACCTGGGCCCGGCAGCTGGAGTACGCCCCGGTCCTCGCCGTCGTCGACAACGACGAAGCCGACGACGAGGACCGCGCCTTGCTCACCCAGCTGCACCCCACCGCCCGCCAGGTGCCGGTGGACTCCGCCGAGCTGGCCCGCGCCGCCTTCGCGGGCTTCGACGTCGAGGCCGCCGCGGCCGCCCAGCACCCCGCGTGCGCGCTCCTGCCCCAGGAAGCCGACGAGGCCGGCGTCACCACGCTCGTCTGGCACCGGCGCAGACCGTTCCACCCCGAGCGCCTCTACCAGGCCCTCGAGGACCTGTGCTGCGCCGCGGCCCGCAGCCGCGGCCGCTTCTGGCTCGCCGACCGCCCCGACACCCTGCTCGCCTGGGACGCGGCCGGCGGCGCGCTCTGCGTCGAGAACGCCGGCCCCTGGCTGGCTTCCCTGCCCGACGCGGCATGGGAGTTGATCCCTCCGGTGCGCCGGGCGGCGGCCGCGCTCGACTGGCACCCCGAACACGGAGACTGCTGCCAGCACCTCGTCTTCACCTCGCCCGGCCTCGACCGGGACGGCCTCGAACGACTCCTCGAATCCTGCCTGCTGACGGACGAGGAGTACGCGGCCGGGCCCGACGCCTGGAAGCACCTGCCCGCCGCGTTCGACCCCCTCCTCGACACCGCCGCCTGACCCCCGACCGCCGCATCCTCCTCGTCCCGCCTCGTCCCACACCCCACCCGACATCCCAGGAGACGCCCGCCATGGCTCGACGCCAGGAACCCCGCAAGCCCGTGAAGTCCCGCCCCAACCCGCTCGACGCGGCGGGGATCACGTACATCGACTACAAGGACACCGACCTGCTGCGCAAGTTCATCTCCGACCGGGGCAAGATCCGCAGCCGCCGCGTCACCCGCGTGACCGCCCAACAGCAGCGCGCCCTCGCCACCGCCATCAAGAACGCCCGCGAGATGGCCCTCCTGCCCTACACCAGCCGCTGACGGCCACGGCCGGACGACGCCGGTCGCGACGTGCCACCGGGAGCTCGTGTTCCCGGAGCACCCCGGTGTGCCACCGCGTCACCGCAGCCCGGTACCCGCTACCCACCGTGCGGTGCGCCGGACGGGTCGGTCCCCGCCGTGCTCGCGGGGGCGGTGAGCGTCCCTCGGCCCGGCGCCAGGGGCGCGTCCGGCAGGTCGAGGCGGAGGTGCAGGCGGATGGAGGCGCGACCGGCGTCCGTCAGTCGCACCACGCGCGTGTCGCCGGTGCGGACCAGCCACGACTCCTCGACCGCGTGCCGGAACACGGCTGCTCCCAGGCCGCCCGCCAGGTGGAGGCGTTGCTCGCTCCAGTCGACGCAGGTCCGGACGTGCGCGCGGGCGGGCGCGGGGCCGGCGGGTTCGTCCGTGATCCCCAGCTCCCTCAGCCAGGTGGCGCCGTCGGCGGTGAGGGCGGGGCCGTAGTCCCAGGAGAGCAGGCCCTCCGCGGTCATGGCGTCGGTGATCGCGACGGCGAGCGAGCCCGCGAGGTGGTCGAAGCAGATGCGGGCGAAGGCCAGATCCCGGCGTCGCCGGGCGGCGGTGAGGGAGCGCACGGGCCGCGTACGCCGGGGGGCCCGCGCGGCCAGCGCCTCGATCATCTCCGCGATGTCCGGGTCGGCGAGCCTGACGTACCGGTGGCGGCCGTTGCGTTCCTCCGCGAACAGGCCGCCCGCCACCAGCCGGTTCAGGTGGCTCGTCGCCGTCGAGGGGGCGACACCCGCGAGGCGGGCCAGTTCGGCCGCCGTCCAGGCCCGGCCGTCGAGCAGCGCGAGACAGAAGGCGGCGCGGGTCCGGTCCGCCAGGAGCCCCGCGAGCGCGGCGAGGTCGGGCTCGTCGGCGTACGCGTCGATGCTGGTCACGCGGCCATTGTCGACCGCCGACCGTTCGACGCCCGTCGAAGGGTCGCGCACCTAGCGTGCCGTGCATGACGAACGACACCCACCGCGTGATCCGTCCGAGCATCCTCTACTTCGGCACCCCCGTCGTCCTCCTCACCACCGAGAACGGCGACGGCACCTACAACCTCGCCCCTGTCTCCTCCGCCTGGGCCCTGGGACAGCACGTCGTCCTGGGCCTGGGGCGCGACAGCCGGACCGTGCGCAACCTCGCCGAGCGGCCCGACGTCGTCCTCAACCTCGCCTCGCCCGACCTCTGGGAGCGGGTGGAGCGCCTCGCGCCGCTGACCGGCGCGCATCCGGTCCCGGAGAGCAAGCGGGCGGTGTACCGGTACGAGCCCGACAAGTTCGCCGCCGCCGGGCTGACCGCGCGGCCCTCCGAGCTCGTACGGCCGCCCCGGGTCGCCGAGTCCCCGCTCCAGCTGGAGGCGCGGGCCGTCGCGCTGACCCCGGGCGGCGGGGGCGACTTCTTCTCCGTCGAGTGCGAGGTGGTCCGGGTCCACGCCGCCGAACGCATCGTCGTCCCCGGCACGCACCACGTCGACCCGGGGGAGTGGAGCCCCCTCATCTACAACTTCCGCCACTACCACGGCCTCGCCCCCGAGCTCGGCCACGGTTTCCGCTCGGAGACGGCCGGGAGCGCCGGGGCGGCCGCCCGGGTCGGCTGAGCCGGAGGCGGCGGGCGTCACCTCAGCCGCCGCGGCGGGCGTCGGCGCGTGCCCGTGTTCGTGCGGCCGCTCCGAGTCCGTCGTGGTGGCACGTCTGGACGACTGCGTGGCGCGGGCGTCCCGTGGTCGAGTGGGCGACCGTCCGGCGCGCAACGGCCCCGCGGGGGAGGACCCGTTCTCGCGGCGTTCCGGCACGTCAGCCCGCCGACACCCCCGTCGAACGGCGGTCCCCGCGCACGCGCGTCGCGGTGGACGGCGGTTGTCGTGGTCCTCGGCCGGCGGACAGGGTGGGGGTCTTCGCCGCGACGCCTCGCGAGAGCGCGAGGTGCGCGGGGAGGCCCACGGAGACGTGACGAGAGAGAGGGGTCAAGATGCCGAGCCCGGGGATGGTCAGGCCGCCGTTCGATCCGGAACTGGACGCCGTCCTGTCCGTCGTCAACGAACAACTGCCGGCCCTGACGCTGGAGACCGTCCCGCGGTTCCGGGAACTGCCGATGGGGGGCGGACCCACCGACGAGGAACTGGAGTCGGAGGGGCTCGTGCGCCGCGAGGTCACCGTCCGCGGCCACGAAGGGGCGGAGTTGGCCGCGACGGTGATCTCGCGCCGCGACCACAGGGGCGCGGGCCCCAGCGTCTACCACATCCACGGCGGCGGCATGGTCCTCGGGGACCGGCTGCTGGGTGTGGTCCAGATGCTGCCCTGGATCGTCGAGCACGACGCGGTCCTCGTCACCGTCGAGTACCGGCTCGCCCCCGAGTTCCCGGACCCGTACCCGGTGGAGGACTGCTACGCCGGACTCGTCTGGACCGCGGAGCACGCGGCGGACCTCGGGATCGACCCGGAGCGGATCGTCGTCGCCGGGGCCAGCGCCGGAGGCGGACTCGCCGCCGGCACCGCCCTGCTGGCCCGCGACCGCCGGGGCCCGGCGCTGCTGGGCCAGGTGTTGATCTGCCCGATGCTCGACGACCGGGGGCGGACGACCTCGACGTATCAGTACGCCGACGCCGGCACTTGGAACGGCGACAACAACCGGGTCGGCTGGAGCGCCCTCCTCGGGGCACGGCGCGGGACCGAGGACGTCTCCGTCTACGCGGCACCGGCCCGCGCGACGGACCTCGCCGGACTGCCGCCCACGTTCATCGACTGCGGCTCCGCGGAGCTGTTCCGAGACGAGGACGTCGCCTACGCGACGGCCCTGTGGGCGGCCGGCGTGCCGACGGAACTCCACGTGTGGTCCGGCGGGTTCCACGGTTTCGACCTGCTGGCCCCGCACACCGCCGTCTCCCAGGCCGCGACCGCCGCTCGCGACGACTGGGTGGCGCGCCTGCTCGACTCCTGAGCTTCCCGAGCCGGGACCACCGGCGGCGGAGGGCCCCGGGGCACCCCGCCGCGGGGGCGGGAAGACCGTGTCCTCGCCGCCGGCCCCTTCCTCGTCCGGGTGGCCCAGCGGTCACCGGACCGAGGGGAGGGACGGCGCGGCAGGGCCGATCCGGAAGTCGGCGTGCAGACGCCGGCGGTGGTCGACCGGGCGCACCGGGCCCGTGAGCGTGACGTGCGCGGTCAGGCGGGGCGCGGTGCTGGAGGCGGCGAGGCGGAGCTCCAGGCTTCCCGGTTCCACCAGCCGCGTCCCGTCGCGGCCCGTGAACGAGGCGAGGTCGGCGGGGACGTCCACGTGGACGAGCCTCCGTTCGCCCGCGGCGAGTTCGAGCCGCGCGTAGCCGATGAGTCTCTGCACCGGCTGCACCACCGAGGCCACCGGGTCGTGGAGGTACAGCTGGACGAGTTCGGTTCCGGCGCGGGAGCCCGTGTTCTCCACGGTGAAGGAGAGGTGGAAGGTGCCGTCCGTCGGCGCCTCGGCCGCCTCCACCGCGAGGTCGGTCCACGCGAACGTCGTGTACGTCAGGCCGTGTCCGAAGCCGTACGCGGGCGCCGGGTCGATGCTGGAGACCTCGCTGGCCTGGCCGAGGCGGGCCGCCAGATAGGTGGACGGCTGGGCGCCGGGGTGCCGGGGCACGCTGACGGGGAGCCGGCCGCTGGGCGCGGTCCGGCCGCTGAGGACGGAGGCGATGGCGGCGGTTCCGGCCTCGCCGGGGAAGAAGGACTGGACGAGGGCGGCCGCCTCCTCGGTGGCCCGTCCCAGGACGTACGGCCGTCCGGCCAGCAGCGTGGCCACCAGCGGCGTACCGGTGTCGCGAACGGCGTCGAGCAGGGCGTCGAGGAGACGGCCCTGGGCGCCCGGCAGTTCGAGGGACTCCGCGTCGCAGCCCTCGCCGCTGGTGCCGCGGCCGAAGAGCCCGGCGCGGTCGCCGAGCGCCACGACGACGAGGTCGGCGCCCCGCGCGAGCGCCACGGCCTCGGCGATGCCGTCGGTCGCTCCGTCGTCGATGCCGGTGCCGGCCGCCAGGACGAACTCGGCGGCCGGGAACTCGTCCCGCAGCGCCTCGTGGAGGGTCGGCAGCTCGATGCCGAGCGGCACGTCCGGGTGCTGTCCGCCGACGTGGACGGGGAAGGAGTAGCAGCCGAGGACGGCCGTGGGGGCCTCGGCCGTGGGGCCGATCAGCGCGATCCGGCGCGGCACTGCGGGGTCGAGGGGGAGGGTGCCGTCGTTGCGGAGGAGGACGACGGCCCGTTCGGCGACGCGGCGGGCGAGCTCCCGGTTGGACGCGGGGTCGAGGTCGATCGTGCCCCGCAGGTCCTCCGCGGCCGGGACGTGCGAGGCGTCGGTCGAGTCCGACGGGTCCGTGGCGACGTCGAGGCCGATGCCCGCGAGGGCCGGCGGGACGGGGCTCCAGTCGGGGTCCAACAGGCCGAGGTGGACCTTCTGCAGGAGGACGCGCCGGACCGCGCGGTCCACGAGGGACTCGGGCACGCGCCCGTCCTCGACGGCTCCGAGCAGCGGACCGCCGTAGGCCTTGACGGTGGGGAGTTCGACGTCGACGCCCGCCGCGAGCGCCATCCCGGCCGCCTCGTCGAAGCTTCCGGCGACGCCGTGCAGGGTCTTGAGGAACGCGATGCCGAAGTAGTCCGCGACGACCGTGCCGGTGAAGCCCCACGTGTCGCGGAGCAGACCGGTGAGGAGCCCGTCGTCGGCGGCGGCGGGGATGCCGTCGGTGTCGGTGTAGGCGTGCATCACGGACCGTACGCCGCTCTCCCTGACCGCCATCTCGAACGGCGGCAGGATCACGTCGGCCAGCTCGCGCCGGCCCATCCCGACGGGGGCGAGGTTGCGGCCCGCGCGGGAGGCGGAGTAGCCGGCGAAGTGCTTGAGGGTGGCGACGACGCCCGCGGACTCCAGCCCCCGCACATAGGCGGTGGCGAGGGTGCCGACGAGGTACGGGTCCTCGCCGATGGTCTCCTCGACGCGACCCCAGCGGGCGTCGCGCACGACGTCGAGGACGGGGGCCAGGCCCTGGTGGACGCCGACCGCGCGCAGGTCGCGCCCGATCGCGCCGGCCATCTCCCGGATCAGCTCCGGATCGAAGGTCGCGCCCCAGGACAGCGGGACGGGGTACGCGGTGGCTCCCCAGGCGGCGAAGCCGGCGAGGCACTCCTCGTGCGCCACGGCGGGGATGCCGAAGCGGTTGGCGGCGGCGATCCTCGCCTGCGTCCGCATGAGGGAGACCGCGCCGAGCGCCGGGTCGACGGGGACCGTGCCGAAGGGCCTGGTGAGCTGGCCGAGCCCGTGGGGCAGCAGCGCGTCGAGGTCGACGGCCTCCTCCATGTCGTGCTGGTGGGGCGCGACTTCGGCGCCGTCGTCGGAGGCGCCGACCCAGACGCCGAAGAGCTGCGCGATCTTCTCCGGGAGGGTCATCGCGCGCAGGAGCGCGTCGACGCGGGTCTCCGGATCGAGTGAGGGGTCCCGCCAAGGACCGGCGAGGGGACCGGAGCCGGGGCCGGGGGCAGGAGGGGTGTCGGGCGTCGCCGTGGTCATGGGGGCGGTCACTTTCCTCCGACTCCCATCAGGCCCTGGACCAGGGCGCGACGGGCGAACAGATAGACGAACAGGATGGGGAGCATGGACAGGACGACGGCCGCGAGCAGACCGGGGATGTCGACGCCGTGCTCGGTCTGGAAGTCGTAGAGGCCCATGGTGATGACCTTGTTCTCCGAGGACTGGGTGAGCACGAGGGGGAAGAGGAAGCCGTTCCACGCCTGGAGCGCGGAGAAGACGACGATCGTCGAGAGCCCGCCCTTGGACAGCGGCAGCACCAGCTGGAGGAAGATCCGCCAGGAGGAGGCGCCGTCCACCGTCATCGCCTCGTACAGCTCGGAGGTGATGTCGCGCATGACGCCGGTGAGGATCAGGGCGCACACGGGCATGGCGAAGGCCGCCGTCGGCAGGATGACACCGAGGAGGTTGTCGTAGAGGCCGGCCTCGTTGATCAGGTAGAACATCGGCACGATGACGGCCTGGGAGGGGATGGCCAGACCGATCAGGAAGAGCCGGAAGACCCGGCCGGCGGCCTTGCCGTCGCTGCGGACGATCGCGTACGCCAGGGGCGGTACGAGCAGCAGGACGATCCCCACGACGGCGACGGTGACGACGACCGTGTTGAGGAAGTACTGCGCGAAGCCGTCGTTCAGGTCGCGGACGTAGTTGTCGAGCGTGACGCTCTCCGGGAAGCCGAGGGGGCCGTTCGCGGCGTACTCGGTCCGGGTCTGGAAGGTGGCGACGAGCATGACGTACAGCGGCAGGCCGACGACGACCAGCCAGACGAGGGAGCCGAAGCCGGCCAGGTAGTTGGGGCGCCTGCGCACCGCGCTGTCCCGCGTTCGCATCACACGCCCTCCAGGGTGCTGCGCATCCGGTCGTAGCCGCTGAGGCGGACCATGACGAGGGAGACGAGGGTGGCGACCAGCACGAGGAGCAGCGCGATGGCGGAGGCCGTGCCGAAGTCGAAACTCTTGAAGGCCTTCTGGTACATGAAGTAGGCCGTGTTCGTGGTGTCGGTGCCCGGGCCGCCCTGGGTGAGGATGAGGACGGTGTCGAAGGTGGTGAGCCCGCCGACCACCATGAGGATCGTGGAGGTCACGACGGTGTTGCGCAGCTGCGGCAGGGTGATGTGGAAGAACTGCCGGACCCGGCCCGCCCCGTCGATCTGCGCCGCTTGGTAGAGCACCTGGGGGATGGCCCGCGCGGCGCCCTGGTAGAGCAGCGTGTGCAGGGGCGTGAACTGCCAGGTGCCGACGAGGACGAGGACGCCGATCGCGCTCGACTGGACGCCGAAGAGGTTGCCGTCGCCGAACAACCAGGTCGCCTGGGCGGGGAGGCCGAAGTTGGGGTCGAGGAGGGCGCGCCACAGCACGGACACGGCGGTGACGGAGAGCAGCAGCGGGACGAAGTAGATCGCCGAGAGGACGGCGCGGTTGCGCTGGTGGCCGGCGGCCCAGACGCCGAGCAGGATGCTGATGGGGGTCTGGACGGCGACGCCGAGGACGGTGAGGACGAGGCTCAGCCAGAGGCTCTTCACCATCACGGGGTCGTCGAGGAGTTTGCTCCAGTTCTCCAGGCCGGCGAACTCGGGCGAGCCGAGGCCGTTCCAGCGGGTGAAGGAGAGCACGACGACCAGGAGGAGCGGGACGAGGGCGAACAGCCCGAAGAAGACGGCGGCCGGTGCCGCCCAGGCGAAGCCCGGGCGGCCGACACCGGTGGCGGGGGTCATGTCGGAGGAGTCCCGGAGGTCAGGCCGCGGGCAGGCTCTGCATGGCGGCGATGAAGGCGTCGGCGTCCGACTGTCCGTTGAAGAACTGCTGGACCGCCTGGTGGAGCGTCGTGGTGGCGGCCGGCGGGAACGCCTGGTCCCAGGAGAGCTGGAAGGCGGGGGCCTTCTTCACCAGGTCGTACTGGAACGTCGAGTACTCCGGGTTGGCGGCGGTGTCGAGGAACTTCGGGGTGTTGGTGGTCGTGGGCAGGTTGCCGATGGCGAGCTGCGCCTTGACGAACTCGTCGGAGTACATGAGCTTCAGGAAGTCCGCGACGGCCTCGGGGTGCTCGGTGCTCTTGAGGACCGAGTAGAAGTTGTTGGTGTTGCCGGCGATGTTGTCGCCGTTCCCCTTGCCGCCCGGGACGGCGGGGAAGGCGCCGTAGCCGAGGTCGCTCTTCACGAAGTCGGGGTAGGCGTCCTGGAGGGTGGAGTACTCCCAGGAGCCCATGAGTTCGAAGGCGGCCTTGCCGGTGGCGAGCAGCGCGGGCGAACCGCCGTCGGTGAACTTGACCGAGTCGTAGTTGGTGCCGAAGGCGCCGGCGTCGATCAGCTCCTTGAGCATGCCGAGCGCCTTCCTGCTGTCGGCGCTCGCCCAGACGTCCTTGTCGCCCTGGACGGCCTTCGCGAAGTGCTCGGGCCCGGCCACCCGGTCGTAGACGTACTGGAACCACATCTGCGTGGGCCACTTGTCGCCGCCGCCCAGGGCGATGGGGGTGACGCCCTTGGCCTTCAGCGCCTTGACGGCGGCCAGGAGCTCGTCCCAGGTCCGCGGGGCGGCGACGCCCGCCTCCCGGAGCACCTTCTCGTTGCTGAAGAGCAGGACGGGCTGGGTGCCGCGCATCGGCACCCCGTACGGCTTGCCGTCGACGACCGCGGTGTCGAAGACCGACGGCAGGAAGTCGGACTTGAGCTTGGGGTCCTTCGCGATGAAGTCGTCGAGGGGCATCAGCAGCCCGGCGTCGACGAACGGCTTGATGCTGCCGCCGCCCCAGTTGAAGAACACGTCCGGGGCCTGCTTGCCGCTGATGATCGTCTGCAGCTTGGACTGGTAGTCGGCGCCCGGGATCGTGTCGAGGACCGCCTTGACCTTCGAGGTCTTGTTGAAGGTGTCGACGAGCTGCTTCTCGACCTTGTTCGTCGCGTCCCCGTAGACGAGGACGTGGATCGTGTCCGAGTCGCCGCCCGCCCCGTCCCCCGAGCCGCCGCAGCCGGCCAGGGAGAGGGTCAGGGCCAGTGACGCCCCGCCGACGACCGCCGTTCTCAGGAGCCGTATGTGCCGCTTCATCGCACCGCCTCGCTTCGAAAGAGTTTCGGAACTGTTTCCGAAACTTCATGGGCGGGACGCTAGGACGGCGCCGCGAAACCGGTCAACCCCCTGTCGCCGCGTTATGGAAACGTGACATCCGGTCGGGGGCGCTTGGTGCTTTATGCTGCTCGGATGCGTGATGACGAGGAGAACCGGCGGATCACCCTGGCCGAGGTGGCCGAGAAGGCCGGAGTCTCGCTTTCGACAGTTTCGAAAGTCCTCAACGGACGCCAGGACGTCTCGCCCCGGACCCGCGGCAAGGTCGAGGCCCTCCTGGAGGCGCACTCCTACCGGCGGACCACCCGGGCGGCAGGCGAGGCCCCGCTCATCGAACTCGTCTTCCACGAGCTCGACAGCGTGTGGTCGATGGAGCTGATCCGAGGCGTGGAGAACCTCGCCAAGGCCCATCAGGCGAGCGTCGTCCTCACCGAGAGCGGCACCCGGCACGCGCCGGGACCGGACTGGATCGAGGGCGTCCTGCAGCGCCGCCCCATCGGCGTCGTCCTCGTCTTCTCCTCGCTCCCCGCCGAGGTCAAACGCCAACTCGGAGCCCGCTCCATCCCCTTCGTGATCGTCGACCCCGCCGGAGACCCGGAGCCGGACGTGCCGTCGGTGGGCTCGGCCAACTGGGCGGGCGGCGTCGCCGCCACCCGCCACCTCGTCGACCTGGGCCACCGCCGCATCGCCATCATCACCGGCCCCGAGGACGTCCTCTGCTCCCTCGCCCGCCTCGACGGCTACCGCTCGACCCTCGGCATGGCCGGACTGGAGAGCGATCCGGCGCTCGTCCGCTTCGGCGACTTCCACGTCGACGGCGGCTACGCCCACGCCCTCGACCTGCTGCGGCTCCCCGACCGCCCCACCGCGATCTTCGCCGGCAGCGACCTCCAGGCCCTCGGCGTCCTGGAGGCGGCCCGGGTCTGCGGCCTGCGCGTCCCCGAGGACCTCTCCGTCGTCGGCTACGACGACGTGATGCCCGCCCGCTGGTCCAGTCCCGCCCTCACCACCGTCCACCAGCCCCTGCGCCAGATGGGCGAGGAGGCCGTCCAGATGCTGCTCCGGCTCCGCGCGGGCGAACCGTCGGTGACCCGCCTGGAACTCGCGACCAGCCTCGTCGTCAGGAACAGCACCGCCCCGCCGCCCGCCGCCCCCGCCCCGGCGTCGCCGACCACCCGGGGCGGGGTGTGAGGAGGGCGGCGGGGGCGGGCGCTACAGGCCGCCGGTGTACAGCAGCTTGTTGGGGGTGTTGTTGCTGAGGCTGGTCAGGAGGCCCTTGGTGGAGTTGCCGTCGAGCCACTGGCCGACCTCGGCCGGACCGGCGGTGGGGTGCTGCGCCTTGTAGAGCGCGGCGACCCCCGTTACGTGCGGCGCGGCCATGGAGGTGCCGTTCATGGCGACGGCACCGCCGCCGAGCTTCGCCGAGACGACGTCCTGGCCGGGCGCGAAGATCTCGACGCACTCGCCGTGGTTGGAGAAGGACGTCTCCTGGTCCCACACGTTGGACGCGGCGACCGTGAACGTGCCCGCGGCGGACGCGGGCGAGACGTCGCAGGCGTCCTTCGCGGAGTTGCCGGCCGCGATGACGGGCAGGACGCCCGCCGAGTACAACGCGGTCGTGGCGTTGTCGACGGCGACGGACTTGTCCCCGCCCAGCGAACCGTTCAGGACCGCCGGCTGCTTCGCGTTCTTGGCGACCCAGTCGATCCCCGCGATGATCCCGGAGTACGACCCCCGGGAGTCGCAGCCCAGCACCCGCACGCTCACCAGCGCGGCCTTGCGCGCGACGCCGTACGTCTTCCCCGCCACGGTGCCCGCCACGTGCGTCCCGTGGCCGTGGCAGTCCTGCCCGGCCCGCCCGTCGCCCATGGCGTCGAAACCGAACGAGGCCCGGCCGCCGAACTCGTCGTGCGCGTAGTCGATCCCCGTGTCGAGGATGTACGCGGTCACCCCGGCGCCGCTCCCGCGCGTGGTGTAGTCGTCGTCGAGCGGCAGGTTCCACTGGTTGATCCGGTCGAGCCCCCACGTGGCGGCCGGAGCGCGGGTGTGGGCGGGCGCGACGGGCTGCGGCGGAGCCAGGGCCACCGCGTCCTCCTCGACGGACGCCACCCCGGCCGTCTTCCTGACGAGGTCCAGCTCGGCCGCGCTCAGCGGCACCGCGAAGCCGTTCAGGGCCTTCTCGTAGACGAACGTGGGCTTCAGCCCCAGCTTCTTCGCCACCGCGGCCGCGTCGGCCGTGCCGTCCAGGGTCACGATGTACTGGCCCGGTACCGCGTGGGCGGCGGTCATGAGCGGCGCCGGGGTCGGATCCTGCACGGCGCCGGTCTCCGCGGCGGTGGCGGCGGGCCCGGCGAGGGCCAGGGCGGTGACGGCGGTGCTCGCGAGAGCGAGTCTGGTACGTGTGTTCATGCCGGGAGGGCACCACGCGGAAACGATCACGGGCCAGCACATTCCCGAGGATTCCAACGGATGCCGCGAACATCACCGCAATGCGCTCCGCCGAAGCGGTGCCGTCGGCGCTCCCGGTCCTCAGCCGGACGCGGGACCGGACCCGGACACGGATCCGGCACCGGCCCCGGACGTGGATGCGGCACCGGCCCCGGACGCGGGCCGGGTCGTGGTGAGGAGGCCTATCTTGTCGATCCGGTGCTCCGGATTTCCCTGGGCGTCCCGCCAGAAGTTGCCGGCCGCGTCGTCCTCGGGAGTCGCGCAGGTGGACAGCGTGATCATGGCCCGGGTGGGCCGCTCGCCGGGCGCCCCCGGGACCGCGGCCCGCTGCTCTTCGAGGGACCGCTCGGAGCGGAACGAGGTGGTGCGGGTCTCGACGATCCGGTAGGTGTACGTGGCGCCGCCGGCGGTGACGTGCACCAGGTCGCCGACCTCGACGTCGGGCAGCTCGCGCAGCGGCCCCCCGGCCGAGAGACGGTGCGCCGTCACCTGGTAGTTGCCTATGTCACCGGGCCCGACGCCGCCCTGGTCGCCGTACGGGCTGGCCGCGACGCCCCGGTCCTGGATGCGGGTCCCGGCCCGGTCGTCGGTCTTCCCCTCGTACGGCACGACCCGCAGGTCCGCGACCCCGATCGCGGGGATGTCGATTTCGGCGGCCCGCGGCCGGGGGCTGGGCACGGGACGGGGCACGGGACCGGGAGAGGTGGCCACGGGCGTGGGCTCGGCGGCCTGGGTGACACGGACCGGCGGGGGAGCCGTGACGGTGCTGCCGGAGGTGGCGGGGGGCGGCGGGGCGCACGCGGCGAGCAGCAGGAGAAGCCCCGCCGAGGCGGCGGAGGCGGTGGAGACGGCGGTACGGCGGGTACGGCCCATGGCTGCGCAACACCGGCCCGCCACCGGACATTCCCGACCTCACGGAGGCGGACCGATGCGGGACGGACGGTGACGGCGCGGAGCGGACGGCGCGGATCAGCCCCGGGCGGACTCCGCGATCCGCAGGGCGGCCTCGGCGGGGGTGAGATGCGTGGTGTCGACGACCTCGGCCTCGGCGTGCAGCCAGGTGCGCGCCGCTTCGGCGTACGGCTCCAGGTACTGGAGACGGAAGGGGGAGTTCGGGCCGGTGACGGTGTCGCCCGCGATGCGGGCCCGGAGGGTGTCCTGGTCGGCGTGGAGGACGAAGTGCCGGACCGGAACGCCGTGCCGGGCGAGGCCCCCGTTGATCTCGCGCCAGTACTCCTCGACGAGGACGGTCATGGGCATCACCAGCGTGCCGCCCGTGTAGGCGAGGACGTGCCGGGCGGTCTCCACCACGAGCGGTCGCCACGGCGGCCAGTGCTGGAAGTTGCTCGTCGCCGGCAGCCCCGGCGTGATGTCCATGAGTGTCTCGCCGACCTTCTCGGCGTCGAACACCCTGGAGCCCGGGATGAGTTGCCGCACCAGCGCGGCGGTCGTCGTCTTGCCCGCGCCATGGGTGCCGTTGAGCCACACGATCGTCATGGGAGCCGAGGCTAACGCCGGGTGGTCCGGCTGGTCCCGGCGTCCACACGGGCATCGGCGTTTCGGCCATGCCAGGACTCCGCCCCGATCCGTGCCCCGCACGGATCGATGTACAGGGAACGAACCTCCTTTCGCCTGCCCGCCGGGTTCGAACGCCGTCCGAATCGGATGTGCTCGACCCGGGACGCCACCTCGTTGAGCCGTCCGACACCCCACCCCGCAGGCTTGGAGGACGTGTTGTACTCGCATCTCGCCGCTTCTCCCCTTCTCCCCGCCCCACCGCCGGCCGGCCACCACCGGGCGCGAGCCACGGCTCCGGGGTGGTCCGCATGAGCGCACGCACCCCCGGGGCGACGGCCCCCGACAGCTCCGTCCCCTCCCCGCGCACGCCGACGCTCGGCCCGCCCCCGTCCTCGGGTACCGCCGGCGGGGACGGAGCGGACATCACGGAGGGGATGGAAGAGGCCTACTGGTCCGTCCACGACGGGGCCGTGGCGACGGCGACCGTCCGGGAGATCCTCGGCGGGCTGCCGCGGACCACCCGCCGGATCGGTCGGCTCGCCTGGCGGGCGGACCCGCGCGCCACCCTCGCCGTGATCACCTGCCAGCTCGCCTCCGCCGCCATGACCGCCTTCGGGCTCCTGGCCTCGGTGGGCGTCCTGCGGGAACTGTTCGCGGACGGGCCGACACCCGAGCGCGTCCGGGCCGCCGTCCTCCAGGTCCTCCTCGTCGCCGGCCTGCTCGCCCTGCGGGCCCTGCTGGACGCCGGCGTCGGGATGGCCCAGGCACGGGTGACGCCGAAGATCCGGACCGCGTTGGAGAAGGAGTTCCTCCGGCTGACCGCGCACGTGCGCCTGGAGGCGGTGGAGGACGCGGACTGGCACGACGAGGTGTTCCGCGCGTACGACCGCGGGCTGTTCTACGCCCGCGAGCTCATCGGGCAGGTCGTCGCGCTCGCGTCGGCCGCGCTCGGTCTGGCCGGCACCCTCGGCGTCCTCGCCCTCCTGCATCCGGCCCTGCTGCCGCTGATGCTGCTGTCGGTGCTGCCCGTCGGCATCGCGGCGGTCCGCAGCGCACGGGCCAGGTTCCACTCCTTCAAGCGGTGGAACGCCCTGCAGCGCCGCCTCCGCGTCTTCACCTGGCTGCTGCTCGACCAGGACGCCGCCGCCGAGGTGCGCTCCGACACGGTGCAGACGGCGCTGCTCGACGAGCACGACCGGCTGATCACCCGGATCGCGCAGGAGGACACGCGCCTCCGGGAGCAGGCGGCCCTGCTGCACCTGACGGGCCGGGGAGTCGGCGGCCTGGGCACCGCCGTCACCTACGGGGCGCTGACCGCCATGCTGATCGGCGGCTGGCTCCCCCTCGCCGCCGGCGCGAGTGCCGTCCTGGCCGTGCAGAGCGGACAGGCCGCGCTCACCCGGCTCGTCGACGTCGCCCACCTCGTGTACGAGCACGCCCTGTGGGTGACGGACCTCGAAGCCGTACTCGAACGCTGCCGCGGCCTGCAGATGCGGGCCGGCACCCGCCAGGCTCCCGGGCGCGTGGCGACGATCGAACTCGACGACGTGTCGTTCACGTACGCGGGAAAGCCCGAACCCGCCCTCTCCCGGGTGTCGATGACCCTCACGGCGGGGGAGACGGTCGCCTTCGTCGGCACCAACGGCGGCGGCAAGACGACGGCCTCCAAGCTCCTGGCCGGACTCCACGAGCCACAGGGCGGAACGATCCGCTGGGACGGCGTCGACGTACGGGCGATGGACGCCCGGTCGCTCCAGCGACAGGTCGCCTTCGTCCTCCAGGAACCCGTACGGTTCCCGTTCAGCGCCCTGGCCAACATCACCGCCTCCACCGGCAGCCTCACCGACGCCGACCCGGACCGCGCCCTCGCCGCCGCCCGCGCCTCGGGCGCCGACCAGGTCATCGCCCGCCTGCCCGAACAGTGGAACACGCTGCTGTCCAAGCGGTTCCGCGGCGGGCAGGACCTCTCCGGCGGCCAGTGGGCCAAGATGGCCGTGGCCCGCGGCCTCTACAACGACGCCCCGCTGCTCCTGCTCGACGAACCGACCGCGAGCATGGACCCGCCGTCCGAGCACGCCGTCTACGAGGCGGTCCTCCGCGGCCGCCTGCGCGAGGACCAGATCACCGTCCTCATCTCCCACCGCCTCGCCAGCGTCGTCGACTGCGACCGCATCTACGTCTTCGACGCCGGCAGGGTCGTGGAGGAGGGCACCCACGCCGAACTCCTGGCGCGGGACGGCCTCTACGCCCGCATGTTCGCCCTGCAGGCCGCCGCCTACCAGCCCGCCACGGCACCCGCCGTCGACGGAGCGCCCGCTGTCGTCGGAACGCCCGCCGTCGACGGAGCGCCCGGCTAGGAGCCGGCGGCGCGAGTGGAGCCGGTCGGCCCCGTCATCCGGGGCCGACCGGCCGACTCGGACACGCCGTCCCTCACCCGGGAAACACCACTGCGCGCCCGGCGATCACGGGGCTAGGGTGCCTGGCATGGACACCGTAACCCTGCGTGGCGTCACCGTTCAGTACGACGACTCCGGCCCGTCGGCCGGACTGCCGGTCCTGCTGATCCACGGCCACCCCTTCGACCGGACCCTGTGGGCACCCCAGGTCACGGCGCTGACCGGGGCCGGCCACCGGGTCGTCACCCCCGATCTGCGCGGCTACGGCCGCAGCGGCGTCACCCCCGGGCAGGTGTTCCTCTCGGACTTCGCCGACGACCTCGCCGCGCTCCTCGACCATCTGGGCATCGAGCGGGCGGTGGTCGGCGGCGTCTCCATGGGCGGCCAGATCGCCATGGAGTTCCACCACCGCCACCCGCGCCGGGTGCGTGCCCTCGTGCTGTCCGACACCTCGGCCCCCGCCGAGACCGACGAGGGCAAGGACGTCCGCAACCGCCTCGCCGACCGGCTCCTCGCCGAGGGGATGGCCGGCTACGCGGACGAGGTGATCGACAAGATGCTCGCCGCGTACAACGTCACCGCGATGCCGGAGGTCGCCGAACGGGTCCTGGCGATGATGCGCGCCACCGACCCCCGAGGCGCCGCCGCGGCGCTCCGTGGGCGGGCCGAACGCCGCGACTACCGTGACACGCTCCCCGCCGTCCGGGAGCCGGTGCTCGTCATCGTCGGAGCGGACGACGTCTACACCCCCGTCGCCGCCGCCGAGGCGATCCACCACCTCGTCCCGCACGCCGTCCTGACGGTCCTGCACGGTGCCGGACACCTGCCGGGCGTCGAGCAGCCCGACCGCTTCAACGCGGCGATGCTGGACTTCCTCGACAGCCAGGTGAAGACCCGGGACTGAACCCCACCGCGCCCCGGCCGGCCCCGGACCCGCTCGCCGTGCGGCGGCCCCCGCGGGGCCCGTCCACGGCCGCCCGCCCCGGGCGATCACCGAAGCGTCGCCCGGGAAGCCTTACCCGATTGGGCGACTGTGCTCCGGCCCTTCAGAGGCCAAGATCAACTCGTGAGTTCTTCCCTGACGCGCCGCGCGTGCGCCGCAGCCCTGCTCCTGACCGCCACCCTCGCCCCCGCCGTGGCCTCCGCCGCCCAAACGTCCGACACCGGACAGGGGTTGGGGCGCTCCGTCCAGGCCCGCCTGCTCGGCGAGAAGACCGTGCCGCACAAGCTCCCCTTCGAGGACACCACGGTCGGCGGCCTCTCCGGCATCGACCGCAACCCGTGCACCGGCGAGTACGTGTTCATCAGCGACGACCGTTCCTACCTCCAGCCCGCCCGCTTCTACACGGCGAAGCTGGACGTGGACGCCGACGGCGTGCACGCCGTCGACTTCACCGGCACCCACCCCTTCCGCCAGCCGGACGGCTCGGTCTACCCGGCCCCGACCGTGGGCGACGGAAAGGCCGTCGACCCGGAGGAGATCCGGGTCGACCCGCGAGGCTGCCACTACTGGTGGGCACAGGAGGGCGACCGGCCCAAGGCGGTCGGCCCGGCGGTCGTCCAGCCGTCGATCCAGTACGCCTCCGCCACCGGCGACCACCTCGGACAGCTGAGGCTGCCGGCGAACTACGAGATCACGATGGAAGAGCGCGGCCCGCGCCGGAACCAGGCGATCGAGGCGATCACCTTCGGCTCCCGGGGCAAGGTGGTGACCAGCGCGATCGAGGGACCGCTCCTCCAGGACGGCCCCGAGCCCGACCTGGCGAACGGCGCGCTGATCCGCGTCACGCGGCAGAACCGCGACGGGCGGGTGCTCGGGCAGTTCGCCTACCCGCTGGAGAAGATCTTCGCCGAGAGCGACCCCGACAGCCCCTGGGGCCCGGACACCGGCGTCCCCTCCATCCTGGCCTTCCCGGACCAGCCCCACCGCTACCTGGTGCTGGAGCGCACCTGGGTCGCCGGCGCGGGCTACAAGATCCGCCTCTTCGACGCCACCACGCGCGGGGCGACCGACGTACGGGAGCTGTACTCGCTGGCCGGGCAGCCCGTGACGCCGATGCGCAAGCGCCTCGTCGCGGACTTCGACACCCTGGGCCTCTCCGCCGTCGACAACACCGAGGGCATGACGTGGGGCCCGGACCTGCCTTCCGGCGAGCGCCTGCTGATCCTCGTCAGCGACGACAACTTCGCCGAGGACGCGATCACCCAGGTCGTGGCCCTCGGCCTCCGCTGACGAAGCTCCGACGCACGGCACCGGCCCCTCCGGCATGACGAAGGGTGCCTGGTCCGGGAACCCTCCCGAGCCAGGCACCCTTCGTCGTGACGCGGACCGACCCGGCAGCCCCGCACGGCGACGAGGCGGCAACCGGCTGCGGGGCCCCTTCCGGTCTCGCCCCCGGTGGCGGTCGCACCGGATCCCCGCCACCCCTCACGCCCCGCGTTCCGCGGCCAGTTCCGTGTTGAGCGCGTGCAGGAAGGCGGCGATCGTCGTGAGTTCGGCGGGGGTGAACTTGCCGCGGGCGGTCTCGGTGGCCCGGGCCAGGGGGCTGAAGTACGCGCGGGCCAGGGTGCGGGCTTCGGACTTGTAGACGACGTGGACGACTCTGCGGTCCGCGCTGTCCCGTTCCCGGCTGATGTGCCCCGAGCGTTCCAGGCGGTCGAGGCAGGCGGTGACGGCCCCGGACGTCAGGCCCAGTTCTTCCCTCAGGCGTGTCGGGGTGACGGGCGCGTCCGTGCCGGCGGAGGAGTCCATGATGACGGAAAGGGCGTGGATGTCCGTCGCGTGCAGCCCGTGGTCGTGAGCGAAGTCCAGGGTGCTCCGGTTCAGCTCCCGATGGAGCGTGCGGAGCAGGACGGCGTACGCGAACAGGTCGTTCGGCTGCTCGGCGGGGTCCGACGGCGGGGGTGACTGCATGGGTAGAGTATAAGATCACTCAATCATTGAGATACATTCTCGTTGAGATATCTCTCTCGGCCTCCTTTCCCTCTCCTCTCCTCTTCCTCCGTCCCTGCCCCCGTTAGGGAGTCGATGAACAACGCGCGCCGACCAGTCCGCTGGCTGGTCCCGATCGTCCTCGTGGTCGTCTGGCTCGGCCTGGGAGGAGCCTTCGGCTCCTACGCCGGCAAGCTCGGCGAGGTCTCCACGAACGACCAGGCGGCCTTCCTGCCGCAGAACGCCGAGTCCACGAAGGTCATCACCGAGCAGAAGGCCTTCAGCCGACAGGAAGTCCCCGTCATCGTCGTCTGGACCGCGCCCGGCGGCGCCGACGTGACGGACAGCCAGCAGAAGGCGGCCACCGCCGCCCTTCGGTCGCTGGCGGGCACCGAAGGCGTCGCCGGGCCGCCCTCGCCCGCCTTCCGCTCCCAGGACGGAAAGGCCCTCCAAGGCGTCGTGCCCCTCGCGCCCGACCTCGGGGAACGACTCGAAGGGGTGCTGGACGAGGTCGAGCGGGCGGCGGCCGAGGTGCCGGACGCGCGGGCCCAGCTCGCCGGGCCCGCGGCCACCCAGGGCGATCTGGGCGAGGCGTTCGCGGGAATCGACGGGCTCCTGCTCGGCGTGGCGCTGGCCGCCGTCCTGCTCATCCTCCTGCTCGTCTACCGCAGCGTCCTGCTGCCCTTCCTGATCATCGTCAGCGCCGTCTTCGCGCTCGGAGTCGCCGGCGCGATCGTGTACGTCCTCGCCGACCACGACGTCGTCCGAGTCGACGGGCAGGTCCAGGGCATCCTGTCCATCCTGGTGATCGGCGCCGCCACCGACTACGCGCTGCTGCTCACCGCCCGGTTCCGCGAGGAGATCGCCGCCGGTCGTGACCGCTCCACCGCCGCGTGGGCCGCCACCCGGGGATCCTTCGGCGCCGTCACCGCCAGCGCCGCGACCGTCGCCCTCGGCCTGCTGGCCCTGCTCCTCAGCGACCTGACCAACAACAGGGCTCTCGGTCCCGTCGGCGCGATCGGCGTCGTGTGCGCCGTCCTCACGACCCTCACGTTCCTGCCCGCGGTCCTGGCCCTGATGGGCAGGACCGCGTTCTGGCCGGCCAAGCCGAAGTCGGCCGACGCGGAGACGGGCGGTCACGGCATCTGGCGTCGCGTCGCCCACCGGGTCGACGCCCGCCCCCGGCAGCTGTGGATCGTCACCACCGCCCTCCTGCTGGCCGGTGCGGCGTTCTACCCCGCCCTGCAGTCGAAGGGCGTGCCGCTGGACGAACTGTTCGTCAACGACGCCCCGTCCGTCGCCGCCCAGCAGACCCTGGGCCGGCACTTCCCCGGCGGCTCCGGCCAGCCCGCGGTCGTCATCGCGGACGCCACGAGCCGGGACGCCGTGGAGGAAGCGGCGGCGGCGACCCCCGGAGTGGCCGACGTGCGGGTCACCACCCGCGGTCCCGGCGGGCCGCCGCTGGTCGTCGACGGCAAGGTCCGCATCGACGCCACCCTGGCCGAGGCCCCCGACAGCGACGAGGCCAAGCGGACCGTCCGGACCCTGCGCGAGCGGGTCCACGCCGCCGACACGGAGGCCCTGGTCGGCGGCTACACGGCACAGCAGTACGACACGCAGCGCACCGCGGAGCACGACAAGAACCTGATCATCCCCGTCGTCCTCGCCATCATCCTCGTCATCCTGATCGTCCTCCTCCGGTCCCTGCTCCTGCCCGTTCTCCTCGTCGCCACCGTCGGTCTGAACTACCTGGCGACGCTCGGCATCGCCGGGCTGGTCTTCGAGCACGGCTTCGGCTTCTCCGGAACGGACGCCTCCGTCCCGCTGTACGGATTCGTCTTCCTCGTGGCCCTCGGAGTCGACTACAACATCTTCCTCATGTCCCGCGTCCGTGAGGAGACCCTGCGGCTCGGCACCCGGCAGGGCATGCTGCGCGGGCTCATCGCCACCGGCGGTGTGATCACGTCGGCGGGCGTCGTCCTCGCGGCGACCTTCGCGGCCCTCATCGTCATCCCGCTCGCCTTCCTGGCGCAGATCGCCTTCATCGTCGCCTTCGGCGTGCTCCTCGACACGATCGTGGTGCGGTCGCTCCTGGTCCCCGCCCTGGTGCGCGACATCGGCCCGAAGGTTTGGTGGCCCAGCGGGCTCGCTGACGAGGCCGTGCCGAAGGCGTCGGACCCGACCGCGACGGGTGTGACGGCGACGGCGGGGGATGCGGGCGGCACCCGCTAGCACGGCTCCGACCGTCCGCGAGGACACCCCGGTGCGCCCGCCCGCCTCGGGCGCACCGGAACCGGAAGCCGGGAGCGGGGCGCCTCCCTGCCTTACGGGGCGGGCTGGTCCAGCACCCTGCGGCAGTGGGCCCACGCCGCATCCGACAACAGCGGCCGCCACCGCGTGAAGAGGTCCAGCAGGTCGGCGCCGTGACGGTCGCGGACCTCCGGGCTGATCGCGGCGATGTCCAGCTCGTTGGCGGCGGTGAGTTCGGCGAAGTCCCGGCGCGCCCCCAGGCTCGGGGTGAGGCGTGTGCCGGTGAACCGGTCCACGAAGGTGGCCGGGTCGTCGACGAGCCCGCTGTAGGAGGACGCGCGGTCGCAGGAGGCGTAGAAGTGGACGAGGGCCTCGGCCTCGCCGCCGATGGCCGCCACCAGCTCAGCCCGGCGTCCCAGGTCCAGCAGGGCGACCGGGAACCCGTCGGTCCCGTAACAGGCGTGGCACAGTCCCGCCGACACCAGCGCCGGGCGGGCGCCCCACGAGGCGAGGAGGCCGCTGACGCGCCGCAGGTGTGCCAGCAGAGTGCCGCCGGGATGCTCGATCGTCTGGGCCCCGGCCGTCCGCAGGATCGCCATTGCCTCCGCGGTCATCTCGGCCTCCCCTGCCCGAACGGTCTTCGCGCGCTTCGTAGTCGACCCTAATCGCTCCTGGAGCGGAAGGCCGCCGATCAGGCGGAACCGCGTCCGCGCGGGGGCGGGGCGCCCTCGTCAGGCGAGGACGGTCAGGGCGAGCGTGGCGGCTGCGGTGCCGAGGAAGAAGGCGGGGAAGGCCAGGTTGTGGAGCACGCGGGCGCGCAGGTGGAAACCGACGGCGCCCAGGTAGAGCAGGGTGAGGCCGAGGGCCGCGGCCGTGCCGAGGTGCCGTGGCGCGGAGTCGTGGAGGCCGAGCAGGAGGCCCGCCACCCCGGCCAGCTTGAGGGCGGCCAGCCGGGGGAGCCAGGACCGGGGGACGCCGACCTCCGCGGAGTTGGCCAGCACGAAGCGCGCCCCCGCGAGGTCGGCGGTGGCGATGCCGACGTTCAGGGCGGCGGTGAACAGGGTGACGACGAGCGGCGCGAGCGGGGAAGCGGTCATGTCTCCAGGATCTGAGGCTCGCCCCGGCGCCGTCCAATACCTGCTTCTATAACCTGGTGGCATGGATGTGGACCTGCGCGTGCTCCGGTACTTCGTCGCGGTGGCGGAGGACGGCAGCCTGACCGGGGCGGCGGCGAGGCTGTTCGTGTCGCAGCCGGCACTGACCAAACGGATCCGGCGCCTGGAGGAGGACCTCGGGGTCCGGCTCTTCACGCGGTCGCGGTCCGGGATGGCGCTCACCGAGGCCGGTCGGGAGTTCGCCGCCCGGGTGCCGACGCTGCTCGACGCGTGGGACGGGACGGTGCGTGCGACGGGCCGGGCGGCGCGGGTGCTGCGCCTGGGCTTCCTGGACGCGGGGGCCGTGGGTGCCGTGCCCGAGGCCGTGGCCGAGTTCCGCCGGGGCAGGCCGCAGTGGCGGGTGGAGCTGCGGCAGTGCGACTGGTCGGATCCGAGCGCGGGCCTGGCCCGGGGCGAGGTGGACGCGGCCGTGGTGCGGCTGCCGTTTCCCGGCCAGGAGAGGTGGGAGGTGCGCGAGCTGTTCGCGGAGGAGCGGGGGGTGCTGCTCCCGGCTTCGCACCGGCTGGCGAAGGCCCGGACCGTCGACTTCCAGGAGCTCCTCGACGAGCCGTTCGTCGCGGCCGGCGGGGAGACGGCAGCCTGGAGGGAGCACTGGCTGGCGGTCGAGGAACGGGAGGGGCATCCGGTGCGGGTCGGCGCCGTGACGAGCCGTCCCGACGAGTGGCTCGGCGCGGTCGCGGGCGGCTGCGTGGCGCTGGCCCCGGCGTCGGCGGCCCGCTTCTACTCCCGTCCGGACGTCGTGTTCCGTCCCGTCCACGGAGTGTCCCCGAGCCGGGTGGGGCTGGCCCGCCCGCGCGGCCGGACGCGCGAACCGGCCCTGGACGAGCTGCTGACGGCCATCGCGCGCCGCTTGAGGGGGAGTTGACGGAGGCGGCGCCCGCGGACCGGCGTTCGGGGACCGCGGTACGACGCCCGACGTCCGACGACCCACCGGACCCCGCCGGACGCGAGAACCCCGCACACGAGGCACGCGGGCGCGGGGGCGTCGGGAGCCGGACTCCTCGTGCGCGGCCCGGAGGCGGACCGCTGCCGTACGGCCCGGCGCGGCCCGGCCGTGGCGTGGCCGCGAACGGTCGCGCGCGCCGTTCCCGCCGGTCGGCTCTGCGAGCAACGTCACGATTCGACGGGGTGCCGGTGCGCCTAATGTATAGGGATGAACGATTCGCCCGCCTGCCCCCTGGTCGGGGTGGCCGCCGCCTACATGCCTCGGCTCTCGGAGTTCGGCTTCGAGCCGGGGCTCGTGGCGGCGGTCGATCAGCACGCGGCCGCCGTGTGCGACGCGCTCGTGCCCGCCCAGCGCCGGCCGGCGGACGAGGGCATGAGCCGGTCGGTGCGGCGGGAGGACCTGTCGGACTACGTGCTCGGCTTCACCGACTGGCTCTCCGAGGTCGACTGGGTCGAGCCGGTCGGGCACGACTTCGCGACCCTCCGGCTGACCGCGGTCTGCTGGCTGATCCGGGAGCACGACCTCCTGGCCGCGTGACCGTCGCGCGACGACGGCGTGAGGGGCGGGGCCGTCTGGCCCCGCCCCTCACGCCGTCGGTTCGGTGTCACATCGGGTCCTGGCCGCCCGGCTCGTCACGCCGGGCCCCGCGGTCGAGGCGCTCCTGTGTGGTCGGCATGCCCCGCTGGGCGTCCGCGCGGCCGCGCTGGTACGCGCCGATCTGGTCGCGGGCCCGGCCGGTCTCCGCCTCGGCCACCGCCAGCCAGCGCTCCCAGCGCTGGCGCATGGGCTGCACGAGCCCGCCGCCGACGCCCACGATCACCGTGCCGGCGATCGTGGCGAGGACGGCGATGAGGACCGGTCCGGTGATGGCGGTCGCGATGCCGGCCTGTCCGAGCGCGGCGATGACGCCGAGCGCCACGATGAACGCCCAGGCCGCGGTGGCGACGAACTTGCCGTAGGACATCTGGCCGAGCGCGCCCATGATGATGTCGCGCACCGCCCGGGCGATGGCCATCGCGACGACCACGATCACACAGGCGACGATCGCTCGCGGCAGCCAGGCGACGATGCCGTTGATCATCTGGCTGACCGGGTTCGGGCCGAAGACGCCGAAGGCCAGCTGGAGGGCGATCAGCAGGATCCCGTAGTAGAGGATCTTGACGATGATCCCGGTCGCGTCGTACTTCGAGCCCCGGAGGGTGTTCGCGACGCCGCTGCGTTCGGAGAGCCGCTCGAATCCGACCTTCCGCAGCAGGCGGTCCGCGACCTTGGCGATCATCTTGGCGACGAACCAGCCGATGAGGAGGATCACCAGGAAGGCGATGAACTTCGGGATGAACTCGGCCACGGCGGACCACGCGTCGGTGAAGCCCTGTCCGAAGTCGACCGAGAGTGCGAGGGTGCGCGACATGACACTTCCGCTCAGTTCGGGTTGGGCCCGCACCGTCCGATGGGGCCCCTGAACCCGTCCTAACACCAGGTCGCCCTCGGCCGCCTCCGCTCGACCCCGGGGCTGGGCCGATGGGGTGGCGGGGATCGCGACACCTCCCGCGCATTCCTCGGGAGCGGCGGCGTGGGAAACGCGCCGCCGGTGCCATTCCTTGCCTTTTCAACGGATGAATTCGCAAGGGGAATATTTCACCGGCGGGGCAGGAAAGATCGCGGGCGCCCGCCGTCGACGGATTCCGCGATTCGTGTGCCGCTCACGGGCCCGTCCGGTCCGGTCACGGAAATGAGGGACGCGGAAGGAACCGGAAGATCCGCCCCCGGATTCCGTGCGCGTACCTTCTTTCAGGGTCCTTCCGTCTTTTCCCTCGCATCCGGATGTGTTTCTCAGGCACCTCGGGCGTCTCGGGTGTCATGGGGCGTCGTGGAAGATGACGCCGAGGACGTGCCTCTGGCCGTCGTGCACCGCGCTCACCCCGTGGCGCAGCATGACGCGGCTCCAGCCCCGCGCCGAGCGGACCGGACGGTCGTGGACCGCGAAGATCAACGCCTGGCCCTGGCCCGGGCGCTTCACCAGCGGGCGGGACTGGGCGCGCGGACGCTGTTCGACGAAGACGCTCTCGCCGCCGGTGAAGTCGACGTCGGGGCGGTCCAGCATCACCGCCACCTGCAGCGGGAACGTCAGCTCGCCGTAGACGTCCTGGTGCAGGCAGTTGTAGTCGTCCGGGCCGTACCGCAGGAGCAGGGGAGTGGGCCGCAGCTGGCCGGCCGCGGCGCAGGCCGCAGTCAGCTCGGCGTGGGTCGGCGGGAACCGGGGGCGGTCCAGGCGCTCCGCCCACTGGTTGGCGATCCGGGCCAGGGGCGGGTACAAGCGCCTGCGCAGGGCGGTCACCACCGGGGGCAGGGGGGCGGCGAAGTAGCGGTAGCGGCCGCTGCCGAAGCGGTGGCGGCCCATGTCGACGGTGCTGCGGAACACGTCGTCCCGGTCGAAGAGGGCCCGGACCTGCTCGCACTCCTCCGGCGACAGCAGCGGCGGGGTGACGGCGACTCCCTCGGAGTCGAGTGCCGCGGTCAGCGCGGGCCAGTCCAGGGTGTCCACGGCGGGCAGTGCGATCGTGTCGCCGGTGCCGGTGTCGCGCGCGGTGGGGGTGCGGGCGTGGTCCAGGCCCGGCAGGTGGGGGGTGTCGTAGCTGGTCAGGGTCGGCTCCGCGGTCGTGGTCGGGTACGGAGGCGGGCGCCGGATGCGGGGTCGTGCTCCGGCGCCCGCCGGTTCAGAGGGCGGGCGAGGGCGTGCGGCCCGACTCCAGGTCGAGCAGGAACCGCTTGGCCTCGACCCCGCCCGCGTAACCGGTCAGGCGCCCGCCCGAGCCGACCACCCGGTGGCAGGGCAGCACCACGCAGAGGGGGTTCGCGCCGAGCGCGGTGCCGACCGCCCGCGCGGCCCGCGGCCGCCCGAGCGCGGCGGCCAGCTCGGCGTAGGTGCTCGTCTCGCCGTACGGGAGGATGCCGTCCAGCCGCTCCATGGTCGTGCGGCTGAACGGTGTGGCCAGACGCAGGTCCATGCGCACGGTGAACGCGCGGCTGAGGCCGCCGAGGTACGCGTCGAGCTCGCGGCGCGTCTCCTGGAGGATCCGCAGCTGGGCCGAGGTGGCGGCCTCCCCTGCGTCCACGGCGGCGAGGCCCGCGCGGGCGATCCGGGCCTCCGCCCGCTCGCGGTCGTCGAAGGCGCACAGCACCAGCGCGTCGTCGGTGGCCGCGAGGGTCAGCAGGCCCAGCGGGGTGTCGTGCGTGGCGAGTGCCGCGGTGACGGGGATACGCATGGGGGACCTTTCTGTGGTGCGCCGGTCAGACGGTGATGGGCCGGCAGCTCTTGCAGGCTCGGTAGCCCGCCTCGCGGGCGTCCTGAGCGGTGCGGAAGGGCACCCGGTGCGCGGGGGTGATGCGGCGGGCGTGCGCGCAGGTCGGGTGGCAGTAGATGTAGGTGGTGTCGCTGCCGAGGAACACCGTGCCCGCCCGGGACAGCTCCGCCACCCGGCGCATGTCGATCTGCTCGGCCCGACGGAGGGCCGAGCCGACCCTCGGCAGGTACGCGGCGTCGCACGGCGATCCGTTGTCGTGCGTGACCCGGTGGCACGGGATGAGCACGGCGACCGGATTGGCCGCCAGGGCGCGCAGGACCTCGGAGGTCGAGGGCGGGACCTCGGTGCGGGTCTCGCGGGCGATCCAGCCGAGCGGCCGCAGCTGCCCCGCGGGGATGCTCCGTACGGCCTCCAGGACCGCGCGCTGCTGCTCCGGCAGACCGGACAGGTCGATCGGCAGCCGGTGGGCCCGGCCGGTGCGCAGCGCGGGCACGACCCCGGACAGCGGCCTGCCTCCCGGGATCGCCGAGCGGCCGGTGCGCGCCCGGTGCAGTTCCTCGAAGCCCGTCGTGGTCAGACCCGCCGAGTCCAGGGCGGCGCCGGTGACGGCTCGTGCGCCGGCGGCGACGAACAGTCCGCCCGCGGCCGTGTCGAGGCGCACGTACGTGTCGTAGTGGTCCTGGGAGATGCCCGCACGGCGCAACACGCGCAGCGCGAAGTCCTCCGGTGCCGGGGTCGTGAGTTCGGGCAGACGCCGGGTGACGGCGTCGCCGTCGCTTTCGTTCATGTCGTCACCTCCTTCAGTGCCGGTGGCTCCGGCGCGAGCAGCCGCCGCAGGCCGGCGAGACCGCGGGAGACCTGTGCCTTCGCGGTGCCCACCGCGCAGCCCTGTACTTCGGCCACCTCTGTGTAGCTCATTCCGATCACATGGTGGAGCACGACCGGTATGCGGTGGTGCTCGGGTAACGCCGACAGGGCCGTGACCAGGCGTGACCTGTCCTCCGCGGTCGCCGCGCGTTCCTCCGGGCCGGGGTTGAGGTCCGGCCAGACGTCCATGGTCTCCTCCACGGGGAGCCCGGCGGTGGCCGGACGCCTGGTGCGCGTGCGGACGTGATTGCGCCACACGTTCGCCGCGATGGTCATGAGCCACGCACGCGGACGCAGTTCGCGACGGCGTGCGGGGGTGTACTCCCGCAGTGCCGTGTAGGCGCGCAGGAAGGTGTCCTGGCCCAGGTCGTCCGCCTCCGCGGAGGAGCCGGAGACCCGGTACAGGAACGCGTGGACCGCCCCGGCGTGCACTCGGACCAGCTCGGTGAAGCCGGCTTCGAGGTGCGCCGCCAGGAGTTCGGTCAGCTGCTCGGCCTTGTCGTCCATCACTGAGAGAAACACCGTCCCGGGCCAGGGTGTTGCGGACGTGGGTGAGCGGTTATCCGCGGACGACCGGAGCGTCCAGTTCCGAGCTGCCGACCACGACCGCCTGGTACAGGCGCCACATGCGGGGGACGGGCTCGATCCCCAGGGAGTCGCCGAGCGCCCGGCGCAGGCCGTGGAAGACGTCGCCGGCGCGCTGGTGCTCCCCGGAGCGGTACAGCGCCACCATCAGTTGCGCGTGCATGTTCTCGTGGGTGGGGTGGCGGGCGGTCAGGGCGCTCAGCTCGTCGACGAGCTCACGGTGCTTGCCGAGGGCCAGGTCGGCCTCGATGCGCTGTTCCAGGACGCCTTGCCTGGTCTCCGCCAGTTCCGCCAGGTGCGGCGAGCTGAGGGGGCCGGTGCGGACGTCGGACAGCGCGGGTCCGCGCCACTGCGCGAGGGCCAGGGAGAAGAGCTCCGACGCGGTCCGGTGGTCCCCGGCGGCGGCCGCTTGGCGTCCCCGGCGGGTCAGGTCCGTGAACCGGTGGCGGTCGAAGCCGGCCGGTTCGAGGGCGAGCTGGTAGCCCTGGTTCCTGGTGAGGAGGAGGTGGCTGTGGTCCCGGTGGGGACCGCGCAGGGCCTGCCGGATGTGGAGCACGTAGGTCTGCAGCGTGGACATCGCGCTCTTGGGCGGTGTCGACCCCCACAACTCGGTGATGCAGTCGCCGGCCCGCACCATCTGGGGCATGTGCAGCATGAGGAATGCGAGGAGCTGGCGCGGTTTCGGAGCGCTGGGAACGAGATTCACGTCAGCGTCGGACAGTAAGAGGGGGCCGAGAATACCCGACTTCATGAAGAGTTCCTATCCCCGTGACATCACGTATCGAACAGGTATCTCATTTTCTCGCACCGAGGATAGGGGGGTGCTGATTCGGCGTCAAACGGGCGTGCGGGCGAAAATTACAAGTCGATCGCTCGGTTTTCTCGGCATTCGTGAAGACGCCCCGAGGGCTATTCAACCGGCGCGGATGCCGGCGCGGCCCCGGAATGGAGGAATCCGAGGCCGCGCGCGGTCCTGCGCCTATCGGCCGGCGGCCCGGCGGAGCGCGTCGGCGCGGTCCGTCCGCTCCCAGGTGAAGTCGGGCAGCTCGCGGCCGAAGTGCCCGTAGGCGGCCGTCCGGGCGTAGATCGGGCGGAGCAGGTCCAGGTCGCGGATGATCGCGGCCGGACGCAGGTCGAAGACCTCCGTCACGGCCTTCTCGACGGCCGCCTGCGGCACGGTGGCGGTGCCGAAGGTCTCGACGAAGAGGCCGACCGGCTCGGCCTTGCCGATGGCGTACGCGATCTGCACCTCGCAGCGCGAGGCCAGCCCCGCGGCGACGACGTTCTTGGCGACCCAGCGCATCGCGTACGCGGCCGAGCGGTCCACCTTCGACGGGTCCTTGCCGGAGAAGGCGCCGCCGCCGTGGCGGGCCATGCCGCCGTACGTGTCGATGATGATCTTGCGGCCGGTGAGCCCGGCGTCGCCCATCGGACCGCCGATCTCGAAGCGGCCGGTCGGGTTGACCAGCAGCCGGTGGCCCTCGGTCTCCAGCTTGATCCCCTCCTGGGCCAGCTCGTCCAGGACGTGCTCGACGACGTGCTCGCGCACATCGGGGGTGAGCAGGGAGTCCAGATCGATGTCACCGGCGTGCTGGGAGGAGACGACCACGGTGTCGAGGCGCTTGGGCCTGCTGCCCAGGTACTCGATGGTGACCTGCGTCTTGCCGTCCGGGCGCAGGTACGGCACGCTCCCGTCCCGCCGCACCTCGGCCAGGCGCCGGGACAGCCGGTGGGCCAGGTGGATGGGCAGCGGCATGAGGCTGGGCGTCTCGTCGCAGGCGTATCCGAACATCAGGCCCTGGTCGCCGGCGCCCTGGAGGCCGAGCCCGTCCTCCGCGTCCGGCGAGGAACCGCCGACCCGCTGCTCGTGCGCGGTGTCGACTCCGCGCGCGATGTCCGGGGACTGGGCTCCGATGGAGACCGACACGCCGCAGGAGGCACCGTCGAAGCCCTTCGCGGAGGAGTCGTAGCCGATCCCCAGGACCGTCTCGCGGACGAGGGCGGGGATGTCGACGTACGCGCTGGTCGTGACCTCGCCCGCGACGTGGACCTGGCCGGTGGTGATCAGGGTCTCCACCGCGACGCGGGCCGCGGGGTCCTGGGCGAGCAGGGCGTCGAGGATCGTGTCGCTGATACGGTCGGCGATCTTGTCGGGATGGCCTTCGGTGACCGATTCCGAGGTGAAGAGCCGGGCAGACATCGCAACTCCTGGGGTCGGGACGACGGGGTGTGGGTCAGGACGTGCGGTGGCGTTCCAGGGCGTGGTCCACCAGAGCGGCGGCCGCGCCGGTGTAGGCGGCGGGGTCGAGCAGTTCCGCCAGTTCCCCGGGGCCCAGCGCGGACCCGATCCGGGGGTCGTCGGCGAGGACGTCGGCCAGCGGGCGTCCGGTGCGCCCGGCCGTGCCGGCCGCCTCGGACAGCAGCCGCTTCGCCGTGGCCTTGCCGAGCAGGGGCGCCAGCACCGCGGCGATCCGCTCGGACGACATCAGGGCGCCGGTCGCGGCCGCGTTGGCCCGCATCCGCCCCTCGTGGACGACGAGCCCCTCGCACAGCTCGACCGCCGTGTGCGAGGCGCCGCCCGCCAGCCGCAGGCACTCCCGCAGCAGCAGCCACTCGGCGTGCCAGACACCGCCCGAGCGCTCGTCCTCGGTCACCAGGCACTGCGTCAGCGCGCCCGCCAGCGCGGGAACCTGGAGCGCGGCGGAACGGATCAGCGTGGCCAGCACCGGATTCCGCTTGTGCGGCATGGCCGAGGAGGCGCCGCGTCCGGCCACGGGCGGCTCGGTGACCTCACCGACCTCGGTGCGGCCCATCGACTGCACGTCCACGGCGATCTTCCCCAGCGCCCCCGAGACGAAGGCCAGCGCCGCGGCCACGTCGGCGACGGGGGAACGCAGCGCGTGCCAGGGCAGCGGAGCCGCGGCCAGCCCGGTCTCGGCCGCGAACGCCTTGGTCAGCGCGGCCGTGTACGCGGCCGTGTGCGCGGCGCCGGCCGGCGCGCCGTCCACCACCGCGTACTGCAGATAGCCGGCCAGGGTGCCCGCCGCGCCGCCGAGCGAGACGGGCAGCCCGCCGTCGAGCAGCCGGCCCACGCGGTCCGCCGCCTCGCGCACCAGCAGTCCCCAGCCGGCCGCCTTCAGCCCGAAGGTGGTCGGCACCGCGTGCAGGGTCAGCGTCCGCCCCGCCATCAGGGTGTCCCGGTGCCGTGCCGCCAGCCCGTCCAGGGCCTCCGCCGTACGCAGCAGATCGGCCCGCACCAGGCGCAGTGCCCGGTCGCAGACCAGCATGGCGCCGGTGTCGAAGACGTCCTGGCTGGTGGAGCCGCGGTGCACGTACTCGGCGGCCTCCGGGTCCACCTCGGCGACGACCGCGGTGAAGGCGCGGACCAGGCCCACCACCGGGTTGGCGCTCTCCCGCGCGGCGACGGCGAGCCCGCGCAGGTCGAGCCGGTCCGCGCGGGCCGCCCCGGTGATCACCGCGGCGGCCCGCGCCGGCACGGTGCCGAGCCCGGCCTGGGCACGCGCCAGCGCCGCCTCCGCGTCCAGCATCGCCTGGAGCCAGGCCTCGTCGCCGACCGCCCGCTCGACCGGAGTGCCCGCCCGCACCGGGGAGAGCAGCCCGGAATCCAGTCCCGCTCCGTCGGCCGTCATGCCGGCGCCTCCGTCAGCGTCCTGCCGGTGTGGCGCCCGGACGCGTCGGCGGGGGAGAGGGCGAGGACGGCCCGCGCGATGGCGTCGGAGTCGCCCAGGGTCACCGAGTTCACGCCGGGCCGGATGCCGGCCGCCGTCACCCAGTGCACCGCCTCCGTCGGCACCCCGTACGCGAAGCGCCGCGGATGACTGCGGCCGTACGCGTCGACCAGGTGGTACGGACGTTCGGTGACCTCCAGGCCGCCCGTCTCGTAACTCGTGCCGCACGCGCCGGGGATGCGGAACGGACGGCACTGCCCGGTGGCCAGCAGCTCCCGCAGCAGCGGATCACGCGTCCGGCGCAGGTCCGGTTCCGGCAGCCGCGCCTCGACGAGCACCCGGGCGCGCACGGGATCGCCCGCCACGGAATCCGACTCGGCGACGAACGCTCCCGACGTGCCGTCGACCCGCACCCGCATGCCCGGTCCGATCAGGTCCAGGACACCCGCCTCGATCAGCGCGATCAGCTCCTCGATGCGGGAATAGGGCGGGCCGATCGACAGGAAGGCGTTGAGCGGCGTGTACCAGCCCTCCACCTGGTCCCGGTACGAGTGGCCGTCCAGGCCGCCGTGGTCGAGGGCGAGCCGCACCTCGTTGCGCAGATCGCGCAGCACGTCGAGCGCCGCCTTGAGCGGCCCGCTCACATTGCCCGCGCGGGCCTCGCGCACGTCCTGGCGCAGATGTCCGAGCATCCACCGGCGGAACTCCGCCCGGTCGGCGAACTCCCCGTCGCCGTACGGCCGCAGGATCCGGTCCCAGTCCCACCGCTCGCCGGGCGCGATGCCGTACGCGTCGAGCAGCTCGGCCACCGCCCCGGCCGCCTCGGGGCCCTCGGGCAGCGACACGAACCGCCGCACGAACTCCTCCCGTTCGGGCTCCCGGCCACGGGTGGCCAGCAGCGCCCCGTAGTAGACGCTCTCGACCTCCCGGGAGATCAGCGGCCACAGATCGGTGCCGAAGTACACGCGCTCACCGTCCACCGCGCGCTCCCGCAGCGCCGCGACGACCTTCTCCGTCAGCACGCGCGGCTCGTGACGGCCGTGCGCGCCCTTCTCGTTGGCGCCTCGGGCGTGGTACGGAACTCCCCGCCGGGAGCCCGCGACGATGTGGGGCTCCCGGCCGGACGGGCGGTAGACGAGCCGCTCGCCGACCCGGTCGAAGCGGCCGCCGCGCGCCACCGTGAGCAGCGCCATGTGGTCGAAGAAGTTCAGGCCGAGACCGCGCACCAGCACGGTCTCGCCGGACCGCACGTCCGACAGGTCCAGGTCGGCGGGGTTGGCCGGCAGGACGTGCAGCAGCCCGTGGGCCCGGGCGCGCAGCGAGAGCTGCCGCTCGGCCGCCGAGACCTCGGTCGGCACGTGGCCCTGGGAGAGGACGACTGCGTCGAGGCCGTCGAGCACCCTCCCGTCGGACAGCAGGACCTGCTGTGCCCCGTCCTCGTCCCGCTCCCGCAGACCGACGGCCCGGGCCCGGTGCACCCGCACGCGCACGTGCGCCGGGGCGCCGGCCACCACCCGGGCGAAGACGTCCTCCAGGTAACGGCCGTAGAAGGCGCGGGACGGGTAGTCGTCCGGGCCGAGCCGGCGCGCCTCGGCGAGCACGGCCTCGTCGTGCCCGGCGCCCAGCGTGCGCGCCCACGCGTACAGGCTGGGGCCCGGTTCGACGGGGCCTTCCATCTCCACGCTGTCGTCGGTGAACACGGTCACCTGGGAGGCGACGGTGTTCATGAGCAGCACGCGCGACTGTCCGGCCTGCCACACCCGCCCGGCTCCCGGCCGGTAGGGGTCGACGACGTGCACGGTGACCGCCCGGTGAGCGGAGGACGCGCGTTCGTTGGCGCACAGCCGCTCGAGAACCGACAGACCGCGCGGCCCCGCGCCGACGAGGCACAGGACGAGGTCACCGCTGGACATAGGGGTACTCCATGGGGTCGGGGGAGGGCCGGGATCGGAGGGGCCGCCTCATGCCGGCGCGGCGACCAGCAGAGTCGTCTCGAGGGCCAGCGGGTGCACGCTCTCCAGGCGCAGGCCCGCGGCGCCCAGGACGGAGCGGTAGCCGTCGAGGGTGCGCTCGCGGCCGCCCGCGGCCATCAGCAGGTGCAGGTCCCACAGCAGCGGCAGCACGGGCGCCGTCCCGTCGGTGGCGACGACCCGTTCGAGGACCAGCAGCCGCCCGGTGTCCGCCATGGCCTCCCGGATGTTGGCGAGGAGCGTCGCGCACCGCTCGTCGTCCCAGTCCTGCAGCACCCGGGACAGCAGGTACACGTCGTGGCCCGCGGGGACCTTGTCGAAGACGTCGCCCGCGACCGTCTCGTAGCGGTGGGCCTCGACGGTGGCGCCCAGGTGCCGCTCGGCCACCGGCAGCATGTGCGGCAGGTCGAAGACGGTCCCCGTCAGGTGCGGATGCGCCTGGAGCACGGCGGACAGCAGCAGGCCGCTGCCGCCCGCCACGTCGACCACGGTGCGCGCCCCCGCGAAGTCGAAGGCCGCCGCCGCCTCGGGGAAGAAGACGTTCCCGGCGTTCATGGCGCGCAGGAACCGCGGCCCCGCGTCGGGCTCGTCGCGCAGATAGGCGTGCAGCGAGGTGCCGAAGGCGTGCTCGAAGCCGGAGGTGCCGGTGCGGATCGCGGGCACCACCGCGCCCCACGCCCGGTGGAACTCCTCCCCGTACAGCAGCACCATGTCGCGCATCGACTGCTCGCCGTCGGCGACGAGGAGCGCGCCCACGTCGGTGAGCCCGTAGCCCCGCTCCTCGTCGCCGGTGAACACGCCCAGCGCCGCGAGCAGCCGCAGCAGCCGCGCGAGGCCGTCCTCGCTGGCGCCCGTGCGCTCGGCCAGCGCCGGCACGGTGCCGATCCCCGCGGCGATGTGGTCGGGCAGGGACAGGGCGGCCGCCGCGTGCAGGGCCTGGGCCCGCCACGTGCCGGTGATCAGGTCCACCACCTGACGCGCCGCCGTCGTCTCGGTACCGGGCATCGTCAGACCTTCCGTACGGGGGCGGACACGGCGAGCGCCGGGTCGCCGGTGCTGGACAGCGCGGTGCGCAGGCGCTCGCGCAGCAGGCGCTTGAGGACCTTGCCCGTGACGCCGACCGGGAGCTCGGAGCGGTCGCGCGCCACCAGCAGCCCGCCGAGCGGGGCCAGGCCCTCGCGGGCCAGGGCCTCGTTGCACGTGTCGAGCAGCGGGGCCGCGTCGCGCCGGGTGCCGTCGGTGAAGAGGACGACCGCCAGGGGGCGCGAGTGCCCCGGGGCGTCGGGGTCGTCGACCGCGACGACCGCGGTGTCCAGCGCCTGCGTCGCGAGCAGGACGACCTCCTCCGCCGGGAGGCTGTACACCGGTCCGTCGACGGTGTGGATCACGTCGGGGGTGCGGTCGAGGTGGTACCAGGTGCCGTCGCTCTCGCGGCGCATGATGTCTCCCGTGAGGAAGTACCCGTTGACCGTCGAGTCCGCGGTCAGGTCCGGCTCGTCCAGATAGCCGGCGGTGACGCTGGGCGTCTGCACACCGAGCCGGCCGGCCTGCCCGTCGGGCAGTTCACGGCCCTGGTCGTCGAGCACCGCCGCCTTGCGCACCACCTTCACGGGGAGGCCGATATGGCGGGCGTACCGGGTCGTCTCGGGCGTGTAGGCCTGCTTGAACAGCACCATGCCCATCTCCGAGGAGCCCAGCCCGTCCAGGTAGCGCGAGCCGTTCAGGGCCCGGCCGTTCTCGGTGCGCCGGCCGAGCGCGATCAGCGGGCGGATGTGCCGCTCGTGGGAGGCGTCGCCCATGCCGTGCCAGGTGTGGATGTACCGCGCGGCCTCCGGGTGGATCTCCTCGGTGGGGATCTCGGCGAGGGTCAGCGGGAACGCCAGCACGGTGGTGGGGTGGAAGAGGTTCACCGCCCGCGCCACGGCGGGGCCGGTCGCGTCGTCCAGGATCAGCGTCGGGATGCCGAGCAGGATCGCCAGGCTGAGGTAGCTGATGCCCGCGGAGTGGCTGTGCGGCAGCGCCGTGAGCAGCCGGTCGGAGCGCAGCGAGGGGAAGGACCAGAGCCGTTCCCGCTTGCCCGCGAAGAACGAACCGTGGTGGAACACCGGGGCCTTGGGCCGGCCGGTGGTGCCCGACGAGTGCGAGATCATGATGAGGTCGCCGTCGGCGTGCCGGTGCGGAAAGCCGGGCATCGGCCGGGGCGGCAGGGGAGCGGTGACGGCGAGCGCGGCGATGTCCGCGACCTCGGGCGTGGCCTTCCCGGGAGCGTCCGAACGCCAGGCGTCCGCGAGCCCCTTGAGGAGGTCGTCGTCGCCCACCAGCACCGTGGTCCGGGTGCGCAGGAAGTACTCGGCGGCCGTCGCCGGGGCCATCTTGGGGTTGCAGTGCACGGCGGCGGCGCCGAGCGAGGTGATCGCGATGTGGTGGATCAGGCCGAGCAGCCCGTCGCGGGTGTGCAGGCCCACGTGCGACCCGGGCCCCACGCCGCGGCCGCGGTACCAGTGGGCGTAGCGGATGACGGCCACGCGCAGGTCGTCCAGGGACACGCCCCGGGGCTCCTCCGTCGCCCAGGCGGGGGAGGACGTGTCGGGGTGGAACAGGAGCGGACGGTCCCGGTCACGGGCGATGCGCCAGGCGTGCCAGAAGAAGTTCCCCGCCCCCAGGTCCCGGTCGGCGTGGAGGCGCAGGCGTTGCGCGGCGGACCTGTGTGTGCCGAACAGGAACATAGGAATACCTCACACTCCGCAGTGATACGTCGATTGCTCCGGTCACCGGTGAGACATCGCGGCCCGTGACACCCCAGCGGTTCGGCAAAGGCTCGTGGCGGAGTCTCCAACCGCCTGCTAAAGGGCCGATGGAAAACCGCCCCGGTGGCCGATCTTGCTCCGTTCTTCAGAGGGGGTTGCAACGATCGCACCGGTTCGATCTCGAGGAAGGCTGGAGGCCGCGTCGGATGGACGACCCGCTGACAACCCCGGTCGCCGTCGTCGGCGGCGGACCGGTCGGATTGATGCTCGCGCTGCTGCTCGACCGGCAGGGAGTGCCCTGCGTCGTCCTCAACTCCCAAGCGGACGTGCCCGATCAGCCGCGCGGCAGCACCCACAACGCCCGGACCATGGAGCACTACCGCACCCTCGGCCTGGCCGACCGCGTCCGCGCTCTCGGTCTGCCCGCCGGACACTCGGCCGGCATCTCCTTCTTCACCCGCTACAACGCGCACGAACTGGCCCTGCTGCCCTGGCCGGGCACCGCCGAGGTGCTGAGCGCGCGGGCCGCCGCCGACCGCGCGGACCCGACGCCCGAACCCATGCACCGCGCGAACCAGATGTACGTGGAGCGGCTACTGCTCGACCACGCCCGCGGCCGCCGGGGCATCACCCTGTGCTACGGCTGGACCGTCACCGACCTGCGCGAGGGCGCGGGTCACGTCGACGTCGTCGCCGAACACGAGGGCGAGCGGCGGGTGTTCCGGGCGGCGTACGTCGCGGGGTGCGACGGCGGACACAGCACGGTCCGACGCCACCTCGGCATCCGCTACGAGGGAGAGGGCGCCCTCGACCAGGACATCCTCGGCCGCCGGTCCACCGCCGCCCACCTCCGGGTGCCCACCCTGTACCGCGACTTCCTGCGCGACCGCGGCGCGTGGAGCAACTGGGTCGTGAACGCGGACCTGGCGCTGAACCTCATCGCGCTCGACGGCGTCGAGGAGTTCTTCCTGCTCACCAGCTCCGTCGACCCGGACCGGGCGACCGACGCCGATCTGGTGGAGCTGGTGCGGCGGGCGGCGGGCGAACCCCTCCCGGTCGAGGTGCTCAGCCACCGGCCCTGGACCGCGGGCGCGGCGCTGGTCGCCGAGTCGTTCGGCGCGGGGCGCGTCCGGCTCGTCGGTGACGCCGCGCACCTGTTCACGCCCAACGGCGGCTTCGGCATGAACACCGGCGTCGACGACGCCGCCAACCTCGCCTGGAAGCTCGCGGCGGCGGTCCGGGGCTGGGCGGGCCCGGGCCTCCTGGACTCGTACGGCAGCGAGCGCCGGCCCGTCGCCCTCCGGAACACCTCGGCGGCCCGGACGCTCGGCCAGGGGCTCGGCGCCGTCGACCGCCCCGCCTGGCTGGAGGCGGACTCCGCCGCGGGCGAGGCGGCCCGGGCGAAGACGGGAGCGGAGCTGGCCGAGTACGGGATGCGCACCCTGGACACCCTGGGGGTGCAGCTGGGCGCCCGCTACGACGGCTCCCCGATCGTCGCGGGGGACGGCTCCGGCCCGGTGCCCGACTCCTTCGCCGCGTACACCCCCTCGGCGGTGCCGGGCGGTCGCGCGCCCCACCTCTGGCTCGACGACCGCCGCACGGACGGCAGTTCGCTGTTCGACAGGTTCGGCGCCGGCTTCACCCTGCTCCGCCTCGGCCCGCGTCCGCCGGCGACCGGAGGCATCGAGGCGGCGGCCCGGGCCCGGGGTGTGCCGCTGCGGACCCTGACGCTCGACGATCCGCTCGCGCGCGAGCTGTACGAGCGCGATCTGGTGCTCGTCCGCCCCGACCAGCACATCGCCTGGCGCGCCGACCGGGAGCCCGGTGACCCCGGGGCGCTCCTGGAGCTCGTCACCGGCGGACCGCTCGACGCGGCGGCGGGCCCCGGAGCCTGAACGGCGATAGCATCCGCACGACTTACGCGTCACGACGGGGCACCCCAGGGGATCGACCCTCCCCGGGCAGCCCAGGCCGACCTAAGCGACGATGGGGGAACCTCACATGGACTTTCGCGTTCTAGGCCCTTTGAGCGTGTGCGACGACGGAGGCCGTCACAGGACCCCGACGGCCCCGAAACAACGCCAACTGGTGTCGCTCCTGGCGTTCAACGCGAACCACGTGGTGTCCGTGGCGCAGATCGTCGAGGAGATCTGGGAGTACCGGCCGCCGTCGAGCGCGGTCGCCGCGGTCCACACCTACGTCATGCAGTTACGCCGCTCCCTGGACGGGGCCCGGCGCGGCCCGGGGCGCGGACCCGGCCGGTTGCAGACCCGCGACCAGGGGTACGTGCTGAAGCTGAACCCCGGCGAACTGGACCTGCACCGGTACGAGCAGCAGGTGCGCGCCGCGCGCGCCACGCTGATGGCGGGCGACTACGCCGAGGCCGTCGAGCAGCTGCGCGCCGCCGAGACGATGTGGGCGGGCCCGATGCTCGTCGACGTGCCCACCGGTCCGCTGCTCCGGGCCGCCATCGAGGTCGTCGAGCGCGACCGGCTCGACGCCGTCCCCCAGCGCCTGGGAGCCGAGCTGCGCCTCGGGCGGCACCACGAGATCCTCGGCGAACTCACCGCGCTGGTGCACCAGTACGGGACGCACGAGGGTCTCGTCGCGCACCTCATGCTCGCCCTGTACCAGTCGGGGCGACAGGCCGACGCGCTGATGGCCTACCACCGGCTGCGAGCCCGGCTGCGGGAGGAACTCGACGCCAAGCCGTCGGCGCGGCTGCAACTCCTGCACACCCACATGCTCTCCGGCCACCCGCGGCTGGAGCCCCCCTCATGCGCGCGCGGCCGGCAGTCGCTCGACCTGCTCGCCCGGCGCGGCCTCTCCACCCCGCGCGACCCGGTCCGCGACGACGGGCTCGTCAGGGCCTGAGGTCCAGGTGGCCGGCGCGGGTCCGGCCGGGGGCGTACGGGGTGCCGGTCCGGGCGGCCGGCGGCCGGGCAGCCAGATCAGGGCGCCCAGCAGCGCCGGCACCATCAGCAGGGCCGCCACCCCGTACGCCTGCCCCGCCCCGCCGGCCACCCCGGCACCACGGCCGCACACCGCCACCGCCAGCACCGTGCCCAGCGCGGTCCCGAACTGCCCCGCGCACTGCACGAGGCCCGCCGCGAGGCCGGCGCCGGCCTCCCGGAACCGGGCCAGCGCCACGACCTCGCAGGACATCCAGATCAGCGGAAGGCCGGCGCCGGCCAGGACCAGCCCCGGCAGCACGCCGGACACGTACCCCGGGGCGTGCGAGCGGGCGGCCAGCGTCCACAGCCCGGCCCCCACGAGGAGGCAGCCGAGTGCGCACGGCAGGCGGGCGCCGTACCGGGTGAGCAGCGCGCTGCAGGCCCGGCCGACGACGAAGATCCCCCCGACCATCGGCAGCAGGGCGAGGCCGGCGGCCGGCGCGCCGAACCCGTAGGTCTCCCGCAGCCGCAGGCCGCCGAGGAAGACGACCGGCGCGGCGGCCGCCGACACGAGGAGGATGCCGGCCGCTCCGCACACCAGGTTCCGGTCGCGGAGCAGGGACGCGGGCAGCAGCGGGTGCGGACACCTGCGCTGGCGGTGGGCGAAGACGGCGGCCAGCGCAGGGGCGGCGAGCGCCGCGGACACCGCGTACCGGTCGGTCCCGTGCTCGGCCAGCCGCACCAGGGCGTACGCGGCCGCGAGCAGGGCGCCGGTCAGGGCGGCCGCTCCGGCCAGGTCGAGGCGGAGCTCGCGGCTCCGGGGCGGGTCGGGCAGCGGGGTGCGGCGGGCGACCGCCAGGGCGACGGCGATCACCGGGACGTTGATCCAGAACGCCCAGCGCCAGTCGAGGCCGCCGACCACCAGCCCCCCGCACAGCACTCCGGCCACCGAGCCGACGCCGCCCGCGCCCGCCCACAGCGCCAGGGCGCGGGCGCGCCGCCGGGGCGCCACCGCCGTCACGAGGAGCGACATCGCGGCGGGTACGAGCACGGCGGCCGCCAGTGCCTGTCCGGCGCGGGCGGTGACGAGGAGCGGGCCGCTGGGTGCCGCGCCGCACAGGGCCGAGGCCGCGGCGAAGGCGGCCAGGCCGTGGAGGAAGAGCCGCCGGGCCCCGGCGAGGTCCGCGAGCCGGCCTCCGAGCAGCTGGAGCCCGCCCATCAGCAGCACGTAGACGTTCGTGACCCACTGCACGGCGTCGAGCGACATCGACAGGTCGTGCCGGATGTCGCTGAGCGCGAGCGTCACGATCCCCATGTCGGCGTTGGCGAGCAGGGGGGCGAGGACGGCCAGGGCGAGCAGCCGGCGGTCCGGCGGGGGCGCCGCGCCGCTTCGCGCGGGGGCATCGACTGGCAAGGGCATGACAACTCCCGGGAGTCGGCACCGCAGGCGGGCCCGGTGGTCCGGACGCATGGCTCAGGGGCCGTGCGACGGCACGGCGGGGCAGGAAGAGGGAGGCGGGCCGGGCCCGTGTCAGTTGCGCCGACGGCGGTGGAACGTCCCGGAGGCACCCGGGAACGGGACGGGGCGCACAAGACGGCGGCGAAGGCCTGCGCGACGAGGGCGGAGGCCCGTGAGAAGGCGGCGGGGCCCGGTGAGTCGGCGGAGCCACCGTGGACGGCACGGCCGGAAGCGGCGACGCCGCCCGGGACCCGATGCGTCAGGAGGTGGAGCTCCGGCAGGTCGGCGAGAGGGCCGCCGACGGTTCGGCGACAGGGCCGACCACCGACACGGTCACCGCCGGTGAGCGCACCGCCGACAGGGACAAGACGGTGGGGGCACCACCGGCAGGGACATCACAGAAAAGACGTCGACGGCGAGGACACGGCCGACAAGGACGCCGCCGGCGGCGCCGGCGATCCGTGCGAGCCGGATCACCGAACGCCCCCGACGGGTCCAGCCATGTCGAACGCGTGGCCGCCACGCGGCGGCCGGAGGCGTGCGGGAGGAGCCGTTTCGCGCCGGTCCTCCCGCACGGGGTCGCTCAGAGCTCCTTGAGGAGGCCGCCGTCGACGACGAACTCGGCGCCCGTGGTGCTGCCGGAACGCGGCGACGCCAGCAGGACGACGGCGTCGGCCACCTCCTGCGGCTCGACGAAGCGGCCCGTGGCCAGGTTCAGCATCTCCGGGACGACGTTGTTCAGAACGCTGTCCTTGTCGGTGCCGGCCTGCGAGGCGATCATGTCGGCGACGCCGCCCTCGTCGGTCCACCACGGCGTGCGCACCACACCGGGGGAGACCGTGTTCACGCGGATGCCCTGGGGCGCGAACTCGCCCGAGAGCACCTTGGTGATGTTGCTCAGAGCGGCCTTCGCCGCGCCGTAGTCGACGTTGATCGGCGAGGGCTGCCGGGCGTTGCCCGAAGAGATGTTCACGATCGCGCCGCCACCGCGCTCCAGCAGGTGCGGAACGGCGGCGCGGATGGCGCGCACGGCCGAGAACAGGTTGAACTCGAACATGGCACGCCACTCCTCGTCGGAGGCGTGCAGGAACGAACCACGCGGCAGGGTCACGCCGGGCGGCGGGCCGCCGGCGTTGTTGACCAGGATGTCGAGCCCGCCGAACTTCTCCACAGCGCTGGCGACGACCTGAGCCGGCGCGTCGTCGTCCATGAAGTCGGCCGGGACGTGCGCGAGGTTCGGGCCGGCCAGCGCGTCCAGCTCCGGGGTGCTCTTGCGGGAGGTGGCCACGACCTTGGCGCCCTCTTCGAGGAGCGTGCGGACGATGGCCAGGCCGATGCCCTTGGAGGCGCCGGTCACGACGGCGACCCGGCCGGAAAGCTGCAGATCCATAAGGTTCCTTCTCGATGGTCGGCCCCGCCCTGGCAGGGGAGGAGCGTGGTGCGATGTGCTCTCGTCTACGGAAACACCGCCATGCCCGAAGGTGTTGCAGGCGATGTCCACCGGGCCCGCGGGGTCAGCGGTGCCAGCGCATGACCTCCTCCGGAAGCTCCTCCAGCTCCGCGATCTCGGACGGCTTGCGGTCCATGTAGCGGGGGTCGCACCCCTGGTACCCCAGCAACCGGGCGATCGGCGCCAGCGCGGTGAACAGCACGCGCTGCAGCACCCACGGGGGCGAGGTGAACCGCACCACGTCACCGAACTCCAGCGTGGTCACCGCCTGCTGGAGCAGCCGCGGCATGCCCTCCGGCGTCGTCTTGCCGTCCTGCGCGAGCCCGAACAGCTGGCGCAGCACCAGCTGCTCGAAGCGGTCGCTGTTCTTGCGCACCTCGCAGATGTGGAAGGCCGGCTCGCCGCTGCAGTTCCACCACCGGTGCTTGATGCCGGGCTGGATGAGCACGCTCTGCCCCGGCTCCTCCAGGGTCACCTGGCGCCCCCCGATCAGGAACGCGACCTTGCCGCGCACCAGGGTGAAGCGCTCCTCGCTCACCGGGTGCAGGTGCTCGCCCGACACCGCGCCACCGGGCTCGGAGTACACGTCCATCACGGTGCGCGCCCCGCCCGTGTGCGAGGACGGCGTTCTGATCACGACCCGCTCCCGGCACCGCGGGTTCTCGTACACCTCACCGACGCTGACCGTCACCGGCGCGCCCCCTTCCACCATGCGAATTCGGCCTGGACTCCGATGGTGGCGATCCCGGCCCCCTCCGACACTCCCCATCTTGCGGTCGTATCCCGGAATCTGCCGTTCAGGGATGCGACAGCAAGATCCGGAGTGTTTTCGGCGATGACTGATTCGTACTGTCGCGGCGCAGAAGAGCGGGTGTTGAAGTGCGCCGAAAATGGCGAGAACGGGAGAGCTTCACGTGCACGACAGTAAAGGGATAGGTCGCAGGCGGCTTTTCACCACCGCGGCGGCACTCGGCGGCACGGCCGCCATGGGCGGGGTCCTCGCCCGGCCGGCCGCGGCGGAGGACGCGACCGCGGGCGTCAGGTCGTTCGCCCCGGTGAAGGTGACGTCGGCGGACGCCCAGTACGGCGAACTCGTCCACGGAATGAACCGGCGCTACGTCGGCAACCCCGAGGCCGTCCACATCGTGGACGACGTCTCCCAGGTGGCGGGAGTGGTGCAGGCGGCCGTCACCGCCGGCAAGCGGCTGACCGTCCGCTCCGGCGGGCACTGCCTGGAGGACTGGGTCTTCAACCCCCAGGTCCAGGTGGTGCTCGACCTGTCGATGCTCGACAAGGTCTACTACGACCCCGGCCGGTGCGCGTTCGCCGTCGAGACCGGCGCCCAGCTCCTCGACGTCTACGCCCTGCTGTACCAGGTGTACGGCGTCACCGTGCCCGGCGGCATCTGCCACTCCGTCGCGGCCGGCGGCCACGTCAGCGGCGGCGGCTGGGGGCTGCTCTGCCGCCAGCTCGGCCTGATCATCGACTACCTGCACGCCGTCGAGGTGGTCGTGGTCGGCGCCGACGGCCGGGTCCGCACCGTCGTCGCGACCAACGACCCGAACGACCCCCACCGCGAGCTGTGGTGGGCCCACGCGGGCGGTGGCGGCGGCAACTTCGGCGTCGTCACCCGCTACTGGTTCCGCACCCCCGGAGCCACCGGCAGCGACCCCAGGAAGCTGCTGCCCAAGCCGCCCCGCGAGGTGTACCTGGTGGCGCAGGCCTGGCCGTGGGAGAGCATGACGGAGGCCAAGGTCTCCCGGCTGGCCCAGAACTACGCGCGCTGGTTCACCGCGCACAGCGCCCCCGGCGCCCCCGAACTGGCGCTCGCCAGCTTCCTCGTGCTGACCCACAAGTCCGCCGGCCAGATCGCCATGGTCACCCAGGTCGACGCCACCGTCCCCGACGCCCGGCGGATGCTCGACGACTACCGCGCCGCGATCGGCGAAGGCGTCGACGTGCCGACGGAGGCCGTCACCCGCCCGTTCGCCGAGTTCGGCCCCATGGCCGCGTACGCCGAGCCCCGCAGGCTGCCGTGGCTGGAGGCCACCCGCTACCTCGCCCTCACCAACACCAACCTCACCGACCCGACCTTCCGGCAGGAGTACAAGTCCTCGTACATGCGCGCGGCCTTCCCCGACCGGCAGCTCGCGGCCCTGTACAAGCACCTGACGCGCACGGACGTCACCCTGCCCGGCGCCTCCATCACGCTCAGCTCCTACGGCGGCGAGGTCAACCGGCCCGCGCCGTCGGCCACCGGCTACCCGCACCGCGAGTCGTTCTTCAAGATGATGTGGATGTCCCTCTGGAACGACCCGGCCGAGGACGCCGCCTACGTCGCCTGGAACCGGCAGTGCTACGCGGAGGTCTACGCCGACACCGGCGGCGTGCCCGTGCCCAACGCCGTCACCGACGGCTGCTACGTCAACTACCCCGACAACGACCTGAACGACCCGGCGTACAACACCTCGTCGACACCCTGGTACAAGCTCTACTACAAGGACAACTACGCCCGGCTGCAGCAGGTGAAGAAGAAGTACGACCCGACCGACTTCTTCCGCCACGCCCAGTCCATACGCCTGCCCTGACCCACGCGTGAAGGCCGCCCCGGAGCTCCCGGGGCGGCCTTCCCGCGCGTGGTGCGGAACTCAGCGCTTGACGGCGAACGTCAGCCCGTCCGCGTACGGGATCACGCTCAGCTCCACCCGCTCGTCGTCGCGCAGCCGCGGGTTGAAGTCGCGCAGCGCCCGCGTCTCGGAGTCCTGCGCGGACTCGTCGAGCAGCGCGCCGTGCCACAGCACGTTGTCGACGACGACGAGGCCGCCGGGGCGCAGCAGCTCCAGCGCGTACTCGTAGTACGCCGCGTAGTTCTCCTTGTCCGCGTCGATGAACACGAAGTCGAACGTGCCGGCGGCGTCCTCCTCCTTCAGCAGCCGCTCCAGGGAGGCCCGGGCGTCGCCGACGCGCAGGTCGACCTTGTCCGCGACCCCGGCTCGCTTGCAGTAGTCGAGCGCCATGGCGCTCCACTCCTCGTTGATGTCGAGACCCACCACCCGGCCGTCGGCGGGCAGCGCGAGCGCCGTCGACAGCAGGCTGTAGCCGGTGAAGACGCCGATCTCCAGCGTGCGCCGGGCGCCGGTGGCCTTCAGCAGGGTCCGCATGAACTGGCCCTGCTCGGGCGAGATCTGCATCAGGTGCAGGGGGAGCTGCGAGGTCTCCTCGCGCAGCGCGCGCAGCAGGTCGGGCTCGCGCAGCGAGACCTCGGCGACGTAGTCCTGGAGTGCGTCGGTCAACTCGACCTGGAGTCTCATGATGGCCACCTCGTGTCGGGTACTCGAATCCGAGAAGGAATTACAGGCGTCCGCGGACACCGGTGTCAATCATTTCCGGTCTCCTGGATATTGCGCGGCAATTTCCGCCGCCCCGCCTCGATCGATCCTTTAGCGGCCACCGGCACAATGCGCCTGACAGAGCGCCGAATTCAAGGGTTCATTTCCCTTCTTTCGAGGAGTGCCGATGGGCGACACACAACGCCGCTTCCGCGACTGCCTCGGCCGCTTCGCCACGGGTGTCACGGTGGTCACCGTCGAACACGCCGCCGGCGTGCACGGCGCCACGGTGGGCTCGTTCACCTCCGTCTCGCTCGACCCCCCGCTGGTGATGGTGTCCCTGGACCGGCGCAGCCGGATGTGCGACCTGCTCACGGGCGCGTCCTCGTTCGGGGTGGACATCCTCGCCGCGCACCAGGAGGACCTGGCCCTGCACTTCGCGGGCCGGCCCCGGCCGGCGGACGCTCCCGTGCCCTGGGAGCACGACGCGGCCGGACCCCGCCTGGCAGGCTCCGCCGCCCACCTCGACTGCGTGCCCTGGGCCGCGTACGACGGCGGCGACCACGTCCTGCACGTCGGGCGGGTGCGGGACTTCTCGACCCGGGACGCCGAGCCGCTGGTCTTCCACGGCGGCGCCTTCCGCCTCCTCGACCCCGCGCCCGGCCACCACGTGTGGGCGGGCACCCTCGACGGTCCGGCGGACGGCGCGTGGTCGTCGGGCACCGCGGCGCTCCACATCCCCCTGGGCCACTGACCGTCACGACCGGACAAGGACACACCATGACGCAGCAGCAGGGCGAGGACTCCGCCTCCGCACCGGCTCCCCGCACCACCCGCCCCCTCACCGGCGACGAGTACCTGGAGAGCCTGCGCGACGACCGCGAGGTGTACATCTACGGCGAACGCGTCGACGACGTCACCAAGCACCCGGCGTTCGCCAACCCGGCCCGGATGACCGCACGCCTCTACGACGCCCTGCACGACCCGGCCCGCCGCGACGTGCTGACCACCCGCACCGACACCGGCAGCGACGGCTACACCCACAAGTTCTTCCGCACCCCCCGCAGCGTGCAGGACGTGGTCGAGGACCGCGAGGCGATCGCCGAGTGGGCCCGCCTCACCTACGGCTGGATGGGCCGCAGCCCCGACTACAAGGCGGCCTTCCTCGGCACGCTCGGCGCCAACTCCGACTACTACGCGCCCTTCCAGGACAACGCGCGCCGCTGGTACCGCGAGTCCCAGGAGAAGGTGCTGTTCTGGAACCACGCGATCATCCACCCCCCGGTCGACCGGCACCGCCCGTCCGAAGAGGTCAAGGACGTCTTCGTGCACGTGGAGAAGGAGACCGACGCCGGCCTGGTCGTCAGCGGCGCCAAGGTCGTCGCCACCGGCTCGGCCATCACCCACTACAACTTCATCTCGCACTACGGACTGCCGCTCAAGGAGAAGCAGTTCGCGCTCGTCGCGACCATCCCGATGGGCGCGCCCGGCCTCAAGCTGATCTGCCGCCCCTCCTACGCGGCCGCGGCCGCCGTCATGGGCAGCCCCTTCGACTACCCGCTCTCCTCGCGCCTGGACGAGAACGACACCATCTTCGTCCTCGACAAGGTCCTCATCCCCTGGGAGAACGTCTTCCTCTACGGAGACGTCGACCAGGTCAACGGGTTCGCCCCCAAGTCCGGCTTCATCCCGCGCCTGACCTTCCACGGCTGCATCCGCCTCGCCGTGAAGATCGACTTCATCGCCGGGCTGCTCGCCAAGGCCGTCGAGATGACCGGCACCAAGGACTTCCGCGGCATCCAGGCCCGGATCGGCGAGGTCCTCGCCTGGCGCAACATGTTCTGGGCCCTGACCGACGCCGCCGCCCGCAACCCCGAGGAATGGAAGGACGGGGCGCTGCTGCCCCGCCTGGAGTACGGCATGGCGTACCGCTGGTTCATGACCATCGGCTACCCGCGCATCAAGGAGATCATCGAGCAGGACGTCGCCAGCGGCCTGATCTACGTGAACTCCAGCGCCGAGGACTTCAAGAACCCCGAGGTGCGCCCCTACCTCGACAAGTACGTGCGCGGCTCCAACGGCTACGACGCCGTCAGCCGCGTCAAGCTGATGAAGCTGCTGTGGGACGCCGTCGGCACCGAGTTCGGCGGCCGGCACGAGCTGTACGAGCGCAACTACTCCGGCAACCACGAGGCGGTGCGCAGCGACATCTTCATGACCCAGATGGAGAACGGTCAGCTCGACGCCTACAAGGGCTTCGCCGAGCAGTGCCTCCAGGAGTACGACCTCGACGGCTGGACGGTGCCCGACCTCGAGTCCTTCCACGACCTGCGCGGCGCCAGGAAGAACTTCTGGCACTGACATGACCTCCGTCCCCTCCCAGGTGCGGCGGCGACCGGGCCCGGCCCTCGCCGCCCTCTTCCTGGCCACCTTCGTCATGGGCAGCGCCGAGCTCGTCGTCGTCGGCCTGCTGAGGCTCGTCGCCGGGGACCTCGGCGTGTCCGTGGACACGGCAGGCGCCCTGGTCACCGCGTACGCGCTCGGCATCTGCGTCGGCGGCCCGCTGCTGACGGCTGCCACCATCCGGTTCCGGCGCCGCACCCTGGCCTGGGCGTCGCTGGCCGGCTACGTCGCCGGCAACCTGCTGGCCGCCGTGGCCCCCGACTTCGGCACGCTGCTCGCGGCCCGGGCCCTCACCGGGGCGCTCCAAGGCCTGTTCCTCGGCGCGGCGTTCACGGTCGCGGCCGCCCTGGTGCCGCCCGAGCGGACCGGGCGCGCGATCTCCGCCGTCTTCGGCGGCATCGCCGTCTCCACCGCCCTCGGCGTACCGCTCGGCACCCTCGCGGCCCAACACCTGGGCTGGCGCGCCGCGTTCACGGCCATCGTGGTCCTCGGCGCGCTGGCGCTGCTGACCACGGCCGTGTGCGTCCCGCCGGTCGACGGCGCGGGCACGGGCGGCCTGTGGTCGCAGTCCCGGCACGCGCTGGCACCCCGCGTCCTGGCCGTGCTCGGCGTCGGACTCCTGCTGATGGGAGGCCAGTTCGCCGCGTTCACCTACATCACGCCCTTCCTGGAGGACGTCACCGGGGTGTCCGGCACCTGGCTGACCGTCTTCCTCTTCGCGTACGGGGCCGCGACGGCCGCCGGCACCTTCGTGGGCGGCTGGGCCGCGGACCGGGACGCGGCCCGCACCCTCGTGGCGGCGAACCTCGTCCTGGTCGCGGCGCTGGCCGTGCTGTGGGCCGCCGGCGGGTCCCTGGCGGCGGTGGCCCTCGCCCTCGTGCTGTGGGGAGTCGTCGGGTTCGGACTGGTCCCCGCCCTGCAGTACCGGGTCGGACTCCTGGCCGGCCCGGGGCGTGACCTCGCCTCGACGCTGCCGGCCTCCGCGGTCAACGCCGGCATCGCGGTCGGGGCGGTCGTCGGCGGCACCGCCGTCGCACACGGCGGCGCGAGGGACGCGGTGCTCACCGGACTGCTGGTGTGCGCGGCGGCGCTGCCGGCCACCTGGGCGTCGGGACGGCTGCGCCCGGCGGAGGCGGGCCGCAAGCCGGTCGCCGCCGACGCGGAGTCCCGCTCCCCGGGCTGAGCCGGAGCCCCTGCCCGCGGGTCCGGCCGGGCCCTCCGGGCGCCCGGCCGGAAAGAGTCGAGCCGCCCGCGGCCCGGGGCTACCTGCTCGGCGCGGCGGGCGCCGGCACCGTACGCCGTATCCGCACGGCCAGCGCGGACCGCCGTATGGGCAGCGGCAGCTCGCGCCCCAGCTGCGGGGGCTCCGCCTCGCGGACGGCCGCGGCGACGGCGGCGGCGACGGCGTCGTCCGCCGGCACGAGCCGGGCCTGCCGGAACATGGCGCGCAGCCGGTGGAGCAGCGCCGGGGCGTCGTCCCCCGTCAGCACCCCGCACACACCCTTGTCCGTCGCCGCGACGAGCACCGGCCCCAGCGACGACCCCGCCACCGTGTACCGGATGTCCGTGCCGTCGCCGCCCGCCCGGTACTCCTTCGGGGTCATGCCCAGGATCTCCGGCGCCGCCGCGTAGAAGTGACCGCCGGAGTTGAACCCCGAGCTGTACACGGCGTCCGCGATCGTCCCCGCCAGCGGCAGGGCCTCCCGCACCCGCCGGGCCCGCGCCGCCGCCAGGTAGGCGTGCGGCGTGATCCCGGTGAACGACTTGAACAGGCGGTGGAAGTGGAAGCGGCTGTAACCGACCTGGCGGGCCAGTTCGTCCAGGCTCGGCGGCACCGGCGCCTCGTCGATGATCCGGCAGGCCCGGGCCACCGCCTCGGCCGCCACGGCGTGCCGGTCGGAGTCGTCGGGACGGCAGCGGCGGCACGGACGGTAGCCCTCGGCCCGGGCGGCCTCCGGGGTCGGGAAGAACCGGACGTTCTCCCGCAGGGCCAGCCTCACCGTGCACGACGGACGGCTGTACACGCCGGTCGTGGTGACCACGTAGAGGAAGTGGCCGTCGGCGCCGGGGTCCCGGTCCCGCACCGCCCGCCAGCGTGCCTCGTCCTCGGTGTACAGCGTCGCGGCCGTCGTCGTCCCCGTCATACGTCGTCTCTTCTCTTTCGACTCGTTCATGAGGTCGTCTCCCGTCGCCCGCGCGGCCGCGACCCCCGGCCGCCGGAGCGGCTCACCAGCTGACGCAGCGGCACGCGCCGGGCGGGTGCGCCCGGTGCCGGCGGAGCACGCCGCGGTCCCGCACGGCCTTGCCGCCGGCCGTACGGGGCAGTTCCCGCAGCAGGTGGTAGCGGTCCGGCACCGGCGCGCCGCCCAGGAACCGCCGGCACCAGGAGCGCAGCTCGTCCCGGTCCAGCTCCGCGCTGCTCGCCACGTGCGCCTCGATGGGGCCGACCCCGAGGACGACGGCGTCCGTGATGTGCCGGTGGGCCCGCAGCACCGACTCGATGCGCAGCAGGTCCACCGAGGCGTCCCCGAGGCCCTGGACCCGTCCGCGCAGCCGCAGCGCGCCGGTGCCGGGATCGCGCGTGACCAGGTCGCGGGTGGACATCCAGCCGCCGGTCCAGGGAGTGTCGTCGTACACGTACGGCGACTCCTGGACGTGCACCTCCAGCACGCCGCCGACCACCCGGACCCGGGTGCCGGGCACCGGAGTGCCGATGCTCGCCGGGCCGAAGCGCCCGGTGAGGTCGGCGGCGATGATGCCCGTCTCGGTCGTGCCGTAGGCCTGGCCGACGCGCAGCCCGTGCCGGCCCCGGAACAGCGCGGGGATCTCGGGCGGCAGGGCGTCACCGCTCGACACGGCGAGGCGAAGGCGCGGCAGCCCCCCGGGCTCGGTCCACGTCAGGGGGCGGAAGTGGTGCGGATTGCCGAACACCGCGTGCGCGTCGGCCGCCGCCCGCACCGTGGCCTGCGCCGTGCGGGCGACCGGCAGCACCAGCGTCGCCCCCACCGCGAGGGAGTGCAGCACCCCGGCGATCAGCCCGAAGGAATGGGTGAGCGGCGTCAGCACGGCCACCCGCTCGCCCGCGCGCGGCATGTCCTCCAGCGAGGCGAGCCGCCCCAGCTCGTCGAGCAGTGACCGCGCGCTCCTGCCGACCGCCTTGGGACGCCCGGTGGTTCCCGACGAGAACTGCACGAGGCAGTGCCCGCCCACGCCGGGACCGCCGCCGGGGTGGCGGCGCACCAGCACCTCGCACTCGTCGACGAAGTCGTGCGGCCGCCCGCGGCTCTCCCCGAGCGACACCGAGAACCGCGCCCGCTCCGCCCCGGGCGGCAGCCGCCGCGGCCTCGGGCCGGACGGGGGCTCCGCCAGCACCACCTGGGCACCGAGCGACCACAGCGCGAACAGCGTCCACAGCTTCGTGAAGCTCGTCTTGCCGTACAGCGCGACCGTGCTCCCCGCCCGGATGCCGTGCCGCGCCAGTACCTCGGCCTGCCAGGCCGTCTCGCGGCGCAGCCTGCCGAACGTGACCTCGCGGTCCGCGGCGCGCGCCCACACCCTGTCGTCGGCGTGGCGGCCGAGCAGTTCGGCGCCCCACCAGGACCCTCGTGTCATCGCCTCCACCGGCTCCCTCGCCGCGGCGCCGGGGCCGCCGCCAGGGCGGCCCCGGACGCCTGTCGTCTACTTCTCGACGCAGAACTCGCCGACCGGCCAGCCCACGTGGCGCTTGTCGGTGGCCACATGACCCAGCAGCTGGTCGCCCTTCTTCAGCTCCGTCACGTTGAGCACCGCGGCACCCGGGCCGAGGACCCGCACGTGCCAGTCGTCCTGCACGATCAGGTTGACCTCGACGCCCTCCGGGGAGACGGCCTTGATGCCGAGCAGCGGGCGGGACTCCAGCTTGATCCGGCCCACCACGATGCGGCGGGTGCGGCCGTCGGCACCGACGGCGAGCACCGGACTGCCGGCCTTGAGCTCGCTCAGGTAGTTGGTGCGGTTGTCCGCGCCGAACACGTAGCTGTGCAGCGCGCCCGCGTTGATGCGGAACGGACGGGTCGGCATGTACGGCAGCGGGTGCGTCTCGCTCACGCACAGCACGAAGCCGTGCGCGTAGGAGCCGACCAGCATGCCCTCGTCCTTCTCGAAGTGCGTGCACGTGTCGATGCAGACCCGGTCGCCGAGCCCGAGGTGCTCGATCGACTCGACCGTGAGCGTCTGCAGCTGGAGGTCGGGAGTCTTCTCCCGCAACATCTCCACCAGCGCGAACACGTCGTTGGCGGAACGCGGCGCCACCAGGACGCCCTCGGAGCCCTTCTCCAGGACGTCGACGATGATCCGCGCCTCCTCGATGTCGGCGGCCTGGCAGATCAGCTGGCCCGGCGAGGCGTCCGCCGCGGCGATGACGATCTCCAGCGGGATCTTCGTCGGGTCCTTGAACTCCACCACGGTGTAGGGGAGGGCGCGCGCGGCGTCGCAGGCGAGCTTCAGCGTCGGGTCGTCGACGACGTTGACCCAGGCGGCCGTCTCCTTGTCGCCGCCCCGGTGCCGGCTCTCCAGCGCGCCGAGACCGTCGACGTCGGCGACCTCGCGCAGCACGATCAGGTCGTCCGGGAGCTCCTCGCCGACACGTGCGCCCGGCGCGAGGACGCGCTTGACGGTGTTCGGCAGCAGGGCGAGGCGCTCCGGGTCGCTGTCCACGACGCCGTCGACCCGCGCGTGGATCGCGGCGTCGACGACTGCCTCGCGGTGTTCGGCGGGCACGGTCCGGAGGTCGATCCAGGCGAACTTCACAACACACCTGCCATCTCGGTCTGCGGCGCGGGCCCGGAGGCGAGCTCGCCGCGGTGAATGATTGAGGCCAGCTCCCGGACCGTCTTCTCGGGCTCCGGGTCGGTGAAGACCCGTCGCCCCACGGCGAGTCCGGAACATCCCAGGTCCATGGCGGTGACCGCGAACTCGAACAGGTCACGGTCGGTGGAGCCGCCGCCCGCCACCACCACCGGCAGCGGCGAGGAGGCGATCACCTCCGCCATCCGCTCGTCGGGGGAGGCGAGCACCGTCTTGACGACGTCGACGCCCAGGTCCGCGGCGATGTTCACCACATGGGCGAGGAGCGTCGGGTCGGTCGGATCGGTCACCCGGGGACCCCGCGGGTAGATCATCGCCATGAGCGGCATGCCGAAGCGGTCGCAGGCCCCGGCCACGGCCCCGAGGTCGGCGAGCTGCTCCGCCTCGGTGTCGGAGCCGATGTTCACGTGCACGCTGACCGCGTCCGCGCCCAGCCGGACCGCGTCCTCCACATCCCCGACCAGCACCTTGGCGTCGACGTCCGGGGCGTGCGCGGTGCTCGCGCTCAGGTGCACCACGAGGGAGCACCGGGTGAGCAGCGCCGGCGCGATCATGCGCGCCCTGCCCTTGTGGACGACGACACCGTCGGCGCCGCCGTCCGCGATGGAGCGGACCAGGTCGCCGAAATCGGCGGCGGTGGCGACGGGGCCGTCGGACACGGAGTGGTCCAGCGGCACGAACAGGAACCGGCCGTCTCCCGACCGGGACAATCGTGCGAGGCGCACCGCTTTACCGGTGAGCGGCATGCTCGACATGACACCCCTCCTCGTTCCTGGGCACAGGGTTCGGATGGGATTCCGCTGTGGGTCCCGGGCTGAACTGTCGCAGTGGCCTCTGAAGAATCGAGCCAGGTGCTCCCGGGCGGGCTGACCGCAAGATGCGGAGTGCGGGGAGGGCCGCCGGATGCCTAGCGTCGGCGGCATCCGCGCGTGAACCGCACGCGGCCGTGGGAGGGGATGCCCGATGACGTACGGCGGAAACAAGGTGAGCAGGCGGGGGGTGCTCGCCGCGAGCGCCGCGCTGGGCGGCGGCGTGCTGCTGCCCGCCGGGCAGGCGGTGGCCCTGCCGGGGACGGTCCCGCCGGAGGAGGCCCGGCCGGGCGCGCTGGTGACCGTCACCCCGGAGGACGCGCGCTACCCGGACCTCGTCCGGGGCTGGAACCAGCGCTACGTCGGCCGCCCCGAGGCGGTCCACGTCCCCCGTACGACCGCGCAGGTCGCCACCGCGGTCCGGCAGGCGGTCCGGGCCGGCAAGCGGCTCACGGTGCGCAGCGGCGGACACTGCTGGGAGGACTTCGTCTTCACCCCCGACGTCCAGGTGGTCGTCGACCTGTCGGCGATGCGGGACGTGGACTTCGACCCGGCCATGAACGCCTTCATGGTGCAGCCGGGCGCCCAGCTCCTCGACGTGTACGAGCGCCTGTACCGCACCTGGGGCGTCATCGTGCCGGCCGGCATGTGCTTCCAGGTCGGCGCGGGCGGCCACGTCAGCGGCGGCGGCTGGGGACTGCTGTGCCGGCAGCTCGGCCTGGTGGTGGACCACCTGTACGCGGTCGAGGTCGTGGTGGTGGACGCCGACGGCACCGTCCGCACCGTCGTCGCCACCCGCGACGACGCGGATCCCCACCGCGACCTGTGGTGGGCCCACACCGGCGGGGGCGGCGGCAACTTCGGCGTCGTGACCCGCTACTGGTTCCGCAGCCCCGGAGCGAGCGGCACGGACCCGACCCGGCTGCTGCCCGCCCCGCCCCCGGAGGTCCTCGTCAGCGCCGTCTCCTGGCAGTGGTCCGACCTGGACGAGCGGTCCTTCTCCCGGCTGGTCCGCAACTACGCGGACTGGCACGTGCGGCACGCCGCCCCCGACGACCCGACGACCGCCGTGTGCAGCCTGCTCTCCCTCAACCACGTCTCCAACGGAGCCGTCGGCCTGATCACCCACGTCGACGCGAGCGTGCCCGGCGCCGCCCGGCTGCACGACGAGTTCCTCGCGGCGATCACCGAGGGCGTCACCGCCTCCTACGGACCCGTCACCACGCGGATGGGCGAACTCACCGCCCTGCCGGACCTGGCCACCCCGCGCCGCCTGCCCTGGCTGCAGGCCGCCCGCTACCTCGGCACGGCCAACCCCACCACCAACGACCCCACCCAGAAGAGCGACTTCAAGTCGGCCTACATGAAGGCGGGCTTCCCCGAGCGCCAACTGGCCGCGCTGTACCGCCACCTCACCCGCACGGACCTCGGCAACCCCACCGGCTCGGTCATGCTCAGCTCCTTCGCCGGACAGGTCTCGGCCGTCCCCCAGGACGCCACGGCCAGCGCCCACCGGGACGCCGCGTACAAGCTGGCCTGGATGATCTGGTGGGACGACCCCGCCGACGAGGCGGACTGCGTGCGCTGGCTGCGCGAGTTCTACGCCGACATGTACGCCGACACCGGAGGCGTCCCGGTCCCCGGCGCGGTCACCGACGGCTGCTACGTCAACTACCCCGACGCCGACCTCGGCCTGCCGGAGCACAACCGCTCGGGCACGCCCTGGCACGACCTGTACTACAAGGGAAACTACCGCCGCCTGCAGCGCGTCAAGCAGGCGTACGACCCCCGCAACGTCTTCCGGCACCGCCAGTCGGTGCGGCTGCCCGGCAACTGACCGCGACGCCCGCCGCCCGCCCCGCCGGTGCAACCCGCCGGGGCGGGCCGGTGTTCCCCCTCACGTACAGCATCCGTACGCGTGCCCACCGTGCCGACCACCCCGCAGGAGCCCCGATGCCGAACAGCCCAGCCGTGGACACCCAGGTCGCCGTCGTCGGCGGCGGGCCCGTCGGCACGCTGCTCGCCCGGGAACTGGCCCTGCTGGGCGTGGACGTCACCGTCCTGGAGAAGCTGTCCTCGCCGGACGGCTTCTCCAAGGCCGGCACCCTGCACGCCCGCACCGCGCAGACCCTGCACCGGCGCGGACTTCTCGAAGCCGTACAGCCCGGACCGCCCGCCCCACCGGTGGGCCTCGGCCGCGTGCCCTTCCACTTCTCCGGCATGTTCGACCTCGACCTCGCCCGGGTCGTCACCGAGGGCCCCGTGATGGTGGGCAGCCCCCAGGCATGGGCGCAGGAGGTGTTCGCCGCCGAGGCCGAACGGCTCGGCGCCCGCATCCGGCGCGGCCTGGAACTCGTCGGCCTCGACGAGGAACCCGACGCCATGCGGCTGACCGTACGCGACTCACGCGGCGCCACCCGTACCCTGCGCGCCTCCTGGGTGGTCGGCGCCGACGGCGCCCGCAGCGCCGTCCGCCGGCTCAGCGGCATCGCGTTCACCGGCACGCCCGCCCGCGTCGGCGCCCTGATCGGGGAGGTCCGCCTCCTTGACCCGGCGCGGGCGCCCCAGGGCTGGCAGCGCAACCCGCGCGGCTGGACCCTGGTCTGGCTCAACCTCTTCGGACGCAGCCGCGTGTGCACCTACGACTTCCGCGGCCCGCACGCCGACCGGCGGGCGCCCGTCACCCTGGAGGAGTTCCGCACCGAGGTCGAGCGGATCGCGGGCCACCCCGTACCCATGGACTCGCCGAGCGGCCTCACCCGCTTCAGCGACGCCGCGCTCCAGGCCGAGTACTACCGCGTCGGCCGCGTCCTCCTCGCCGGCGACGCCGCCCACGTCCACTTCCCGGCCGGCGGCCAGGGCGTCAACCTGGGCCTCCAGGACGCCGTCAACCTGGGCTGGAAACTCGCCGCCGAGGTCCACGGCTGGGCCCCGCCCGGACTGCTCGACACCTACGAGACCGAGCGCGCGCCCATCGCCGAGGCGGTCCTGGAGAACGTACGCGCCCAGGTGGCCCTCATGGACCCCGACCCCCGCATGGACGCGCTGCGCACCCTCTTCGCCCGGATGATGCACTTCGACGACGTCAACCAGTACCTCGGCGGCATGATCAGCGGAGTCGACGTGACGTACGACACCGGCGGCCGCGGCGACCCCCTCGCCGGCCGTTTCGCCCCCGACCTCCTCCTGAAGACCGGCGACACCCTCACCGGACTCGCCGAACTCCTCCACGACGCACGGCCGTTGCTCCTGCTGCTGACCGACTCCGAGGAGCTCCGCAGCGCCGCCGAACCGTGGCGCCCCCGCGTGAACGTGGTGACGGCGACGGCGTCCGAACCGATCGGCACGGACGCCCTCCTGGTCCGGCCCGACGGCTACATCGCCTGGTCGGCCCTGGGCGGCGCCGGCGACGCGGACGCGCTGGCCGGGGCGCTCGGCTGCTGGTTCGGGGACCCCGCGTAGCCGGGGCCCCCGGTCCCCTCAGCGGACGCGGAGCCGCCCGGTGCCCACCGACGAGAGCACCGCGCGATGGATGTCCAGGGCCGCGTCGGACCTGTTGAGCGTGATGTAGTGCAGGCCGGGCGCGCCCTCGGCGAGGAGGCGCCCGGCCATGGCGGTGGCGTGCTCCACGCCGATCCGATGGCCCTCGGCCGCGTCCCCGCGGGCGCCCTCCAGGCGATGGGCGAGGTCCTCGGGGAAGGCCGCGTGCGAGAGTTCGGCGAACCGGCGGATCTGGCGGACGTCGGTGGCCGGCATGATCTCCGGGATGATCGGGATGTCGCAGCCGGCCGCGGCCACCCGGTCCCGCAACCGCAGATAGTCCTCGACCCGGAAGAACATCTGAGTGACGGCGTAGTCGGCCCCCGCCCGGCACTTGGCGACGAAGTGCCGGATGTCGCTCTCCCAGTCCGGCGACCGCGGGTGCCTCTCGGGGAACGCGGCCACACCGATGCTGAAGTCGCCCAGCGAACGCACCAGTTCGACCAGTTCCCGGGCATACGTGAAACCGGCCGGATGAGGCGTCCAGGGCCCGTTCGGATCACCGGGCGGATCGCCCCGCAGCACCAGCACGTCCCTGATGCCCGCGTCCGCGTACTGCCCGATGACGTACCGCAGTTCGGCCACCGAGTGCCCGACGGCCGTCAGGTGGGCGACGGGCCGCAGCGTCGTCTCGGCGGCGATCCTCCGGGTGACCTCGACGGTCCGCTCGCGCGACGAGCCGCCGGCACCGTAGGTGACGGACACGAACGCGGGGGAGAGGGACTCGACACGACGCACCGAGTTCCACAGCGCGCGCTCGCCCTGATCCGTCCGCGGGGGGAAGAACTCGAACGAGAACGTGGGGACGCCACTCGCCAGCGCCTCGCGCACCGCGCTCATGACAGCACCGCCAGGCGCGGCTCCATGAAGCGGGCCGCCTCCGCCCCGTACGCGCGCTCCACGCGCTCGGTCAGATCCGCCGCGAGCAGCTTGTACTCCTGGGTGCCGACCGTCTCCAGCACGATCGACGCCAGCGCGCAGCCTAGCTGCGCCGCCCGCTCGTCGGGCCAGTCCCAGCCGAGACCGGCGAGGAACCCGGAGCGGAACGCGTCCCCCACGCCCGTCGGGTCCGCGATCTGCCCGGTGGGGACGGCGGGCACGTCGACCCGGGGCCGCCCGAACCGCTCCAGGGAGACGCCGTCCGCCCCCCGCGTGACGACCCACTTGCCGACGCGCCGCAGGACGTCCCGCTCGCTCCAGCCGGTGCGCTCGCACAGCAGGGCGGACTCGTACGCGTTGGTGAACAACAGGTGCGCGCCGTCCACCAACTCACGGGCCTGGGCGCCGTCCAGGCGGGCCAACTGCTGCGAGGGGTCCGCGGCCAGACGGACGCCGATGCGCCGGGCGGTCGCGGTGTGGCGCAGCATCGCCTCCGGGGCGTCGGCACCGACGAGGACGAGGTCGAATCCGCCCCGGCGGTCCGCCGCGGCGGCCAGATCGATCTTCCCGGCCTCGGCCATGGCCCCGGCGTAGAAGGTGGCGATCTGGTTCTGCGCCTCGTCCGTCGTGCAGACGAACCGGGCCGTGTGCAGGGTCTCGCTGATCCGGACGGAGTCCGTGTCCACCCCGGCCGCGCGCAACCAGGCCCCGTACTCCGCGAAGTCGACGCCCACCGACCCGATCAGACACGGCGTCAGACCGAGCCGCCCCAGCCCGAACGCGATGTTGGCGGCGACACCGCCGCGCCGCACGTCGAGCCGGTCGGCGAGGAACGAGAGGGACACCTGCTCCAGCCGATCGGCGATCAGCTGGTCGGTGAACCGACCGGGGAAGGACATCAGATGGTCGGTGGCTATCGAGCCGGTCACGGCGATTCGCACGACGGTCTCTCCTCGAACCCGGGGTCGATGGGAGCGGCCCGGTGCCCGGCGGGCGGCCGGGTCGCGCGGGACGCCGGGCCGTGCCCCGGCAGCGCGGGGACGCCCTGCGCGCAAGCCTGCCGCCCGCCGCTGAAGCGCCGATCGAGGCCGCTCGCCGACCGCAGCGACCTCGACGTCCGGAAACCGCCGGTACGAACGCCCCGGGACGAGGCACAGTACCCGTGTGGAAGGACGACGGACGGACGACACGGCCCCGGCGGCGACGCCGGGCGCGTACACGCTGATCGGCGGCGACGGGCGGCCCTACCGCAGCGACACCGCCGGCCGGTTCGGCGGCTACCGGCGCGGCCGGATCTACGGACGGCTGGACTGCCCCTCCGCCCTGCGGCACATCGCCCGCGGCCACTACGTGCGCCACCGCGTGTTCTTCGCCGACGAGGCCACCGCCGTCGCCGCCGGATACCGGCCGTGCGCGGTCTGCCTCCCCGACCGTCACGCGGCCTGGAGCACCGGGAGCACCGCATGAACGACCCCTCTCCCCGACTGCGCCCTTCGGCCCTCTCCGACTACGCCCCCTGGCCGGAACCCCGCCCCCACACCGCACCCGAACTCGACCGGCTCCTCGCCCTCCTGGAAGCCGGCGGACACCGCGGCGGCAGCGTCGCGCTCGGGCACAGCCGGGACGCCGCCTCGAAGGACGCCGCCGCGGCGTTCGCCGACGCCTGGCGGGCGAGCGGCGGAACCGTGGCCGCCGTCGTCGACTGGCCGGAGGACGCCGCGTCCTGGCTGCGCCAGGCCCAGCGGCTGACCCACCCCGAACCGGACGCCTGGGTGGTCGCCGCGAGCCCCGTCGGCTGGGCCCAGATGAGCCGCCGACTGCGGCACAGCACCGACTGGGACCCCCACCGCACCTTCGGCTTCGCGTCCGTCGGCGACTCGCGCCTGCCGGCCGCGGTGGGCCCGGACGTCCTGGACGGCATGCGCGGAGCGACGACGGACGGCCGGACGTGGACCGTCCGCCGGGGCTGGATCGTCGAGACCTCGGACGGCTGACGGCGCGGCGGGGCACGGGCGGGCGGCCCGGCCCCCTCACCCCTCGGCCGCCGCCATCAGGACGGACAGCTCCACCCGGGACCGGAGCTGAAGTCGGGCGTACACCCCGCGCAGGTGATGGTCGACGGTCCGGGGACTCAGGGAGAGCCGCGTGGCGACCTCCTCGTTCGTCGCGCCGTCCGCGACCAAACGGGCGATCCGCCGCTGCTGCGGGGTCAGCCCGGCCAGAGCGGAGGGATCCGGCCGCCGCGTGCCCGGGGCGCCCGTCGCCCGCAGCTCCGCACGGGCCTGCCGGGCCCAGCCGTCGGCGGCGGCCCGCTCGAAGGTGACCAGCGCGTCGCGCAGCGGACCCCGGGCCTCGCCCGGACGGCGCCGACGGCGCAGCCACGTTCCGTACGCGAACAGGGTGCGGGCCCGCTCGAAGTCGTTGGCGCCGTCGTCGTGGCGGCGCAGCGCCTCCCCGAACCAGCGCGACGTCTCCTCGCCCTGACGCGCCAACAGCGCCCGGCAGCGGGCCAGTTGCGCCGGCGCGGGCCGGTCGAGCCCGAACGCCGCCCACTGCGCGTACTGCTCCGTCGCCTCCCGCGCCTCCGCGATCCGCCCCGACGCCACCGCCGCCTCCACGAAGCAGGGCACGGCCAGCATGCGGAGCGCGAAGTGACCGCCGCTCGGGCCGGTCCTGACCAGCGGTGCGAGGCGCGCGGCCGCCTGGTCGGGAAGACCGGCACCCAGCTCCGCCCGGGCCAGTGCCCATTCGGCGAGCGTCACCGCCTGCGTCAGCCCGTGCGGACGCCCGATCGCGAGCGCCCGCTGCGCGTGTTCCCCGACGGACGGCTCGTCGCCCTTCACCGAGGCCACCAGGGCCAGGACGGCGTGCTGGTGGGCCGCCGAGTTCAGCTGGCCCGTCGCGCGCGCCGCGCGCAGCCCGTCACCGGCGGCGTGCGCGGCGCGGGTGTACCGGCCGGCGCGCAACTCGGCGTACGCGAGGTGTTCGAGGATCCGGGGCAGCAGCGAGGCCCGCTCCTCGGCCCGGGCCCGGACCAGCGCCCTGCCGTGCAGCCGGACCGCCGCCGTCACGTCCCCCAGGACCAGCGCGGCCGAACCAGCCCGCAGCAGCAGCCTCGGTTCGTCCCGGACCCCGCCGGCCGCGACGACCGAGGCGAGCGCGGCGCGCGCCCGGTCCGGGCGGACCAGGATCGCCGCCCGCAGCCCCTCGGCGAAGGCCCGCTCGGGGCCCGGGACGGCCGGGGTCAGGTCGAGCGCGGCGAGACAGGCGGCGACGTCCCCCGCCGCCCACCCCGCCTCCATCGCCAGGAACCGGGCGTCCGCCGCCTCCGCGGGCTCCCGGTCCCGCAGCGCCTTCGCCGCCAGGAGGAACGACTCGTGCGCGTCCATGACCGGCCCGCGCGCGAGCGCCGCGAACCCCCGCGTCAGGAGCGCCCGCCCCCGCGCCGCGGCGGAACGCGCGCGAACGGCCGCGGGTGGCCCCAGCCGATCGGCCCGGTGCCGTTCGTGCGGATCGGGAAGACCCGAAGAGCCGCGCCCGGGCGCGGGGTCGCTGTTGTGGCGCGGGCCGCGTCCGGGGGCCGGGTTCTGGTGGTGGCGGCTGTGCGCGGGGGCAGGGTGGTCCTCCTGATGGCGGGTGCCGGGTCCGGGGGTCGGGTTCTCGGGGTGTCGGGGGCCCTGGAGGGGATTCGGGCCCAGGTCCTGGCGCGGGTCGTGCCCGGGCCTCGGGGCGCCCTCCGGGCGCGGGTCGCCTTCGGGTACGGGGTCGTCGCCCCTGCGCGGTTCCCGGCGGGGCACGCGGTCTCCGTCGTGGTGCGGGTCACGTTCGGGCACGGGGGTGTCGTCGCGGCGCGGTCCACGGCCGACCACACGGTCTCCGTCGTGGCGCCGGTCGCCTTCCGGAGCAGGGGCGCCCTCCCCGCACGCCTCACGCCCGGTCGCGACAACTGGATGACCGTCGTGGAGGAGCGGGCCGTGCACCGGCGTCGGGCCCGCGCCGCGGTGCCGGTTCCGTTCGGTGGGCCGGGTCCCGTGGCGGGCCGCCGCGCGGCGCAGGAAGGGGTCGGGGAAGACGAGCGCGTCGCCGTGGCGGTGCAGCAGCCCGGCGGCGACGAGGCCGTCGAGTGCCTCGGTCGGCACCCGGAGGGCCCGGGCCCGGGCGAGTACCGTGCCCACGTCCGTACGACCCCGGTCCCCGCCCGCCCCGCCGGCCGCGTCCGGCGTGCCGCAGGCGCGCGCCACCACGCCCAGGAGCCGGCGCCCGTCCGCCGGGAGGGCGCTGAGCAGCCCGCCGTACACCGCCTCCACCACGCCGTCGTCCACGAGCGGTCCCGGCCCGGGGGCCCCTCCGGCGAGCACGCCGGGCGCGAGTCGGCGGACCGACTCGACGAGGACGCCCGGGTGCCCGTCCGCCTCGTCGAGGAGCCTCTCGACCACGGCCGGTCCGACGCGCCCCCCGCGCGCGTCGGCAAGCAGGGCCCGGGCACTCGCGCGATCCAGCCGCGGCAGCCGGACCACCGGCGCGTCGGCGGTGGGCAGCGGCCGGCCCGGCGCGCACGCGACGAGCCAGCCGACCCGGCTCGTGCCGCCCGGGACCGGCGTCCGCCAGTGGGCCGTGAAGGCGGCCCGGGAGTGCGCGTCCCACAGCGGGAAGTCGTCGAGGCACAGCAGGAACGGCCCCCGTCCCGGCGGGCAGACGGCGGCGAGCGCCGCCGCGATGCCGCCCGGGCCCCGGGCGAGCCGGGTCGCCCGCCCGGCCGCCGCCGCGGACGGCGTCAGCGCGTCGAGCAGGGCCCGCGCGGCGCTCCACGGCACCTGCCGCCGCGGCGCCCCGACCACGTACGACGTGCCGGCGAAGTCGCGGGCGGCCCGCGCGAGCAGAACGGACCGCCCCTCACCGGGCCCACCGGCGACGAGCACCACCGGCTCGACCCCGCCGCGGTTCACGACGGAACTCACGACGGGGCTTACGACGGCGCTCAACGCCCGTCGCACTTCGGCGAGTTCTGTCTCCCGTCCATGCAGGACGGGCCCGGTTTCGGCGGTCACGCCCGTGACGCTAGCGGCCCCGCCGGACGGCCGGAACGGAGCCGTACGGGGGTCTGGGCGAGCGCCCAGACCCCCGCACGCGCGACTGTGCCCGCGCACAGGTGCCGGGGAATCAGGAGCCCAGCGGGCACGAGCCCCGGTACTCCTCGATCGTCAGGCTCGGCCGGGGCAGCGGGCAGAGGAACTGCTCGTAGCGGGTGTCGTCGTCGATGAAGCGCTTCAGCCACGAGATGCTGTACTTCGCGATCGTCGTGTCGGAGGTGTTCGGCGTGAAGTGCGTGGCGCCGTTCAGCTCCAGGTACGCCTTGTCCAGGCCGGCGGGCAGGTTCTCGTAGAACGGTTCCGAGTGGGTGGCCACGGGGGCGATCGTGTCGCCGTCCGCGCCGATGACGAGCGTCGGCGTGCTGATCTCGGGCCAGGTCTTGTCGGTGTTCCAGCCGGTCAGCGGCACCGCGGCCTTGAGGCTCGGGCGGCTCTTCGCCGCTTCGAGGGTGCCGCCGCCGCCCATCGAGTGCCCCATGACACCGAGTCGCGAGGCGTCGACCCGGTCGCGGACCGAACTGCGCTGGGTGAGGTGGTCGAGGGCGGCGAGGAGCTGGCGGCCGCGGCTGTCGGGCTGGTCGAGCGTGGTCAGGGTGTCGATGACGAAGACGACGAAGCCCTGCGAGGCGAGCCGCGGTCCGAGCCAGGCCACCGACGACTGCGTGGCGGTGAACCCGGGCGAGATCGCCACCGCGCCGAACTTCCCGTCGGCGGTGCTCGTCGGGTAGTAGATGGTGCCGCCGCCGAAGCCGGTGGCGGAGAGCGAGGAGACCGAGGTCTGCGCGACGGTGTAGGGGCCGCGCAGCGCCTCGATGCTCGCCACGGAGGGCGCGGGACCGCGCTCGTACGGATTGCCGGTCGCGGCTCCCGCGCCCGGGGCGAGGAGCAGCGCGAGTCCGGCGGCGACGGAACAGGCCGCGGCAAGGTATCGCTTCACGACGAAGTCGTCCTCTCGTGTCGTGGTACGGCCCCCGGGGACGGGGACCGCTGCCGTGGGACGGCCTCGCCACTGTGAGGGCGACGCGGGACCCCGTCATCGGCACAATCACCGGCATCGCGCGGATCGACGGACCTGGAGGGAGGGTGTCATCGGGTGACGGGGCGTTCGTCCCTTGGGGCCGACGGGGCGACGGGGCCGCGGTAGGGGAGGGTCTGGCTGTAGACGACGTTCGTGGTGGTGCCGCCGAATCCGGCGAGTTCGTCCATGAGGGTTTCGAGGTGCTCCATGGAGGTCGCGGCCACCTTCAGGGTGTAGCAGTCGTCGCCGGTGGTGCGCAGGCACTCCAGGATCTCGCGGCGTTCGGCGAGGAGGCTCCGCAGCGGTTCGTGGCGGTTGCCCGGGTATTTCAGCCGGACGACGGCGAGGACGGGGTAGCCGACCTTGGCGAGGTCGATCTCGGCGCGGTAGCCGGTGATGACGCCCGAGGCCTCCAGGTTGCGGACCCGTTCGGTCGTGGCCGAGGGGCTGAGGTTCACACGGCGGCCCAGTTCGCTGAGGGAGACGCGGGCCTCCCGTTGCAGCTGTTCGATGATCGCCCAGTCGACGTGGTCGAGATTCCCGGTCATAGGGGGAAAGTACCAGCAGAATCACGGAAGAACAGCCGTCACGCAGGGAGTTCGCCGTTCTGTGTGCCGTGATCACCGGGATAGCCTCGGGTCATGCAACTGGGCGTCAACGTACCGAACTTCGGCCCCGGGACAGATCCCGGAATCCTGCGGCAGTGGGCGCGGCTCGCGGAGGGCCTCGGCGTCGGCACCCTCATGGTGTCGGACCACGTGGCGGTCACCCCTGATGTCGCCGCGCGCTACCCGGAGCCGTTCTACGAGCCGTTCACCACCTTGGCGTGGCTGGCCGGTCTCACCACCACGGTGCGGCTGGGCACCACCGTGCTCGTTCTGCCCTACCGGCACCCCCTGTTGGTGGCCCGCATGGCCACCAACCTCCGCGACCTGAGCGACGGTCGCTTCGTCCTCGGGGTGGGCGTCGGCTGGGCGCGGCAGGAATTCGAGGCGCTGGGCGTGCCGTTCACCGCGCGGGGCCGGCTGACGGACGAGTGCCTGGCCATCCTCCGCGAGGCTCGGGACGCCAGGCGCGGCGAGGGTGACCTCCCCGTCTGGGTCGGCGGCCACAGCGAGGCGGCCCTGCGGCGCGCCGTCAGGTTCGGCGACGCCTGGCACCCGCTCAGGCTCCCCGTGCCCCGGATGCGCGAGATCCTGAGGAGGCACGCCCTGCCGGGGTTCGCCCCCCGCATCGCCCTGCGCGTCACCGGCTCCCCGGTCGGGGCCCCCGACCGGCCCGCCGGGGTCGGCACCGTCGAGCAGATCGTCGGCGACCTCCACCAACTGCGCCGGTTGGGGGCGGACACCGTCGTCCTCGACCCCTACCACGGGGATCCGGAGGAGACCCGCCGACCCGACGCGGCCTGGCAGGCGCTCACCACCGTGGCCACCCACTGGAAGGACACCGCATCATGATCACCGCTGCCGACGAGCCTCTCCTCCGGCGAGCCATCGCCCTCGCCGCCCACGCCGTCACCCTGGGCGACGCGCCGTACGGTTCCCTTCTGGCCGGACCGGACGGCGCCGTCCTCGCGGAGGCCCACAACACGGTCCGCCGGGACGACGACATCACCGCTCACCCGGAACTGAAGCTCGCCCGCTGGGCGGCCCGCGAACTCGCCCCGGAGGCGGCCGCCCGCACCACCCTCTACACCAGCTGCCAGCCGTGCGGCATGTGCGACGGCGGCATCGCCCGCTCCGGCATCGGGCGCGTCGTCTACGCCCTGTCGACCGAGCAGCTCATCGCCCTCAACCCGCCGTCGGGAGCCTGGCCGGCCGTCCCCCACGACGGCCCGGCCTTCCACGAGGAGGCACAGGCCCCCGTAGCGGCCTACTACCGACCCACCCGCTGACGCAGGCCCCCACCCCCGCGGAGGTATCACCACCGTCGCCGGCACCACCCGCCTGGACGCCCACCGCGACCGTGCCGGCCCACGCCAGGGCCCGATGTCGGCCCCTGGTGAGGCGTCCGCCGACTCGGCCCGAACAACTGAGGGTCCGCGTCGAGCGCCACCCGACGCACAGTGCGCCGCGGGGCAGTCGAACGTCATCGTCTCCCCGCGGCCCGGTACGGACGTCAGACGCAGCGTCCGTGCATCCAGTCGGTGAGGCCCGGCGTCCACGAGGTGGCCAGACGGGTCACATCGGCGTCCAGAGCCCGCTGCCAGGAGGCGTAGTTGCCGGAGGCGGGCAGGGGCGGTTCCTGCCACTTGACGACGTCGTACCAGTCGGGGAAGCCGGTGAGGGCCGCGGAGAGGCCTGCCGCGTCGACCCGGCTCTTGAGCTCCGCCGCAAGCTGCGCGTCATGCGTGTAGATCATGATCTCCTGGGAGGCGATGCGCTCCGCGATCGGTGCGAGCACCTCGTTCCATGCCGTCTCACGGATCGGCGGGTCGCCGCTGAGGAGGTATCCCTTCGTCTCCGGCTTCACCTCCACCAACACGACCATGCCGAGGGCCTTGGCGCTGTCGAGCCACTGGCGGAACGTGTACACCGTCTCACCCGTGTAGGGGCCGCGCGTGATGGTGCGCCCACTGAGCGGGTTCGACCCGCTCGCCCAGGTCAGCTCCGAGACGGGAGCGGACGATCCGCTCAGCCCGTTGGTGGTCTCGTTGTGCCACATGACGGCCTTGGAGCCGTTCTTGGTCAGCCGCAGATCGGCCTCCACCCCCGCCGCGCCCCAGCTCTTCTCCTGGGCGAGGCCCCGGGGGTGGTTCGCCGCGCGGATCTGGTCCTCTCGCCAGCCGTCCTGCTCCGTGGGCCACCCGCCGTGCCCGAACACCGCCGGACAGTAGGGCAGCAGGGTGGGGCTGGTGTACCCCTCCATCATGTGGACCTGGTTGAAGGTCCAGTTGCCGGGCTCGGACTCCCAGCTGTGCAGGGGACTGTTGAGGTTGCCCTCGGACGTGGCGGTGAAGGTGATCGTCTTCACCCGTCCGTCGGCGTACCCGTAGAGGGTCGCCAGGTCGTCGCGGCCGTTTCCGTCGAAGTCACCGCTGACGATCTTCATGCGCGCACGATCGTACGAGCCCACCGGGAGGGTCAGCATGTCCCGCCGGGCGCCGAACTTCCCGTCCGTGCCGAGACGGAAGCCAATCACCGCGTCGTGTCCGTCCGCGTAGTCGTACCAGGCGGCCAGCTCGTCACGTCCGTCACCGTCGAAGTCGCCCGCGTGCAGACTCGCCTGCCGGAACGTCCAGCCCGTGGACTCCCAGCCGTGCACGGGCTCGGCGAATCCGCCATCGGTCCGCCCGGCCCAGTACATCAGCTTCACGCTGCCGTCCCGGTACCCGTACAGCGCCGCGAGGTCGTCGCGTCCGTCCCCGTCGAAGTCACCGGTGGCGAACTTCATGCGGTTGACGTACCAGCCATCCCCAGGGGCCCGCTGGAAGGAGGAGAAGTGGGCGCCGAAGCCGCCGTCCGGGCGGGCGAGCATCGTGAAGAGTCTGTCGCTGCCGTCTCCGTAGGCGTACCACACGGCGACATCGTCGCGTCCGTCCCCGTTGAAGTCGCCGGCCTGGGCGGTCATGGCGTCGAAGTTCCAGTTGCCCGGTGCCGCGGTCCAGGAGTGCAGAGGGCTCCCGAAGGTGCCGTCTCCCCGTCCGAGCCAGGTCAGCAGGGTGACCCGTCCGTCCTCGTAGCCGTAGACGGCCGCGAGGTCGCCCACACCATCCCCGTTGAAGTCGCCGGTGAGACGCTTCATGTTCTCGACCCAGTAGTTGCCCGCCGGGGTCTGCCAGCCCACACCGGGCGCGGCGAAGGCGCCGTTCGAGCCCGCGAGGAAGGTCCGTACGGCGTCGTGTCCGTCCGCGTAGTCGTACCAGGCGGCCAGATCGCTGCGGCCGTCACCGTCGTAGTCGTGACGGGCACCCGTGCCGGCCGCCCGGACACCGGTGGCCGGTTCGGCGGCCTCGACGGTCGGCGAGCCCGCCGTACCGTCGAACGCAAGGGCCGTCCCCGCCGGTTGCCCCGGCGCGGCGGTCGCGCCACCGGCACCCGTGGACAGGCCGAACAGCGCGAAACACAGCACGGCCGAGCCCACTGCTATGGAAGGTCTCCTCATGCAGCTCTTCACATCCCTTGTCGTCGAACGAGAAAAATGCACCCCTCGGTGGGGGTGCATGGAAGGGCGGCCTCGCCCGGCTGGATCGTTCATCTCGCCACGATCACGGCAAAGACGACGGCCGACGCCTGCGGGGCCGTCGGTCATTAGACCATTCAAGACCCGCCGGTGAAGCGGTCTCCACGGGCCTCGCCGGCCTGTGAAGCGTGGCAGGGACCGGCGAGCGGCCGGTACCGGCCAAGAGTCGCGGCAGCTGCTTCAGCGCGAGATGCCGGAGGAGCCGTCACGACCCCGAGACGGCGGCCCGCCTCGACAGGGCGACACCGTTCCGCCCACGAAGACGCCCCCCGCGTCGTCACTCACGGTCCGGGACGTAGGTGCGTCCTCCCGGCCCGCCGCAAGAACGCCCCACACCCCACACCCCAACAGTCCCTCCGGAGGCAAGCGATGGCACACCGTCTGAGTCGATATCGAACCCTCGTCATGCCCGATTACGGCGGATTCGATCTGTACGACGCGGACTTCGACGTCCGTGATGACGATCTGATCAAACTCGCACGTGCTCAGGGAGCCGCGGGAAACGGACGCGAGATCTGCGTCGTCTGCGCCCAGAGTCGATGCCCGGTGGAACTCGTGATCGAGACCTGGACGGCGGAGCCGGCCGTCATCGGCGACTGCGAGGGTCATCAAGAAATGCGGCTGGACATTCCTTCCGGACTCTTGGTCATCTCCGAACGGACCCGCGGCGCCTGGGATGTACCGGTACCGAAAGGGACGTACTCGTCGCGGATTTCCTTCTTCGGCCGAGAGACTGCCCGCCGGTCGACCGCACTGCAGGCCGCCCATGAGAGAACGGAGCGATACCTCCTCCACCTGTGGCCGGCGCAGAGAAGCGCGCAGGCGCTCCTTCGCTAACGGCGCCGGCTGACCATGGTGCCAAGCGCCGCCTCCAGGGGGCGTGGAAGAACGGACGCGAATGCGCCCCACCCGCCGATGGTGACTTCCTGTGTGTGCGGACCCGAACTCCGAGACGCTCCGCCGGATCCTGTCTCCGAGCGACAGCCGCGGGACGGCGCTCTGTCGACGGGGCCCCTATGAGATGTCGAGGGTCTGTGTGAAAGTGGATCTTGGTCTGGGACGATCAACGGGCGGGACGGGGAGATGTGACCATCAGAGGCAAGGGCTGTTCTGGACCCGTTGTTGCCGACCGCACGGAAGCGCGGCCGGCCGGTGGAGTGGACACGACGCGATCAGATCAACGCGATCCGGTGGCGCACGCGGACAGGCACGCCGTGCCGTGACATACCCGAGCGGCACCGGCCGTGGGAGTCCGCTTACAGCTTGTTCCGGCGCTGGCAGCGCGACGGCACCTGGGCGCGTGGATGGGAGAAGTCGCAGGCTCGCGCGGATGCGGCGGGGCCGATCACGGGGGAAAGACCTGGAAGATCCTCCGCGACTGCCGGTTGAAGGGCGACGGAGTCCATCACGCAATGAACGGCATCGCCCGTCTGCACAACCTCGCACTCAGCCGGCAGGCGAGCGGTAGATGAAGACCTACCCTGCCCAGATCTCCGGCCCCTGCTTGACGATGACGAGCCCGTAGGCCCGGTCGGATGGCCAGAGGTCCACCTGGTACAGAAAGTGGTCACCGGGACCGCCTTTGGTGTCGGCCGACGGTGGTCCGGCCGGGACGTAGGAGACCCGAGCACGGAGCAATCCAGCGGGAACAGCCAGGCCGGGCCCGTCTGCAGGTTCGGTCACGGGGCTGGACACGGTGAGCCGGCCGGTGGGTACGTCAAGGTCGGTCTCCACGATGTGCTCGGCCGCCGGGTCGGTCGTCGGCGCGGACTCGTGAACAGTGATGATCGACTCGACCATGTCATCCCGAGCCGTGCCAACAGAGATCGAGTGCGGTTCCACGCCGATGCGGTGAACGTAGACCGCTTCGTCCGTCCAGCCGGCGGGTGCCAGGTCCGGATCCATCGCGTGCTCGGCGATCCACGCGTCATAGGGATCAAGGTCTTGGACGTAGAACTGCCCGTGCTCGGCATCGATGATGAATCTCAGTGAAGCGTCAGCCACCAGCGCAGGCTATCGGAGCCGGTGAGGGACACTGAGGAGGTGCGATCCAGTCGGCCGGCCCAGGGCAGACAAGACCGAAGACCCACCGGAACCCCACCTCGATCGCTCAGTCGACCCCGTGTTTCAGGCTGTCGGCTGGCCTGCTGTCGGATTCTGGCGAGTGGTCCGGGCCGGGCCTGCGCTCGGACCGGACCGGACCACTCACCACGTGCTACTCCTCGCTAGGCGTGGTGGCGTGACGGGTGGAGGTTGATGCGCTCACGGACGACGGGGAAGCCGGCCTTGGTGAAGTGCGCGGCCATGGGGAAGTTGGCCTGGTCCGTCGCTCCGGTGATGAACTCCGCACCCTGCTCGGCGAGGACGTGAGTGCACTCCGCCAGGAAGTCGTAGGCGTAGCCGTGACCGCGCTGCTCCGGGACGACTCCGATGAAGCCGATGGTCGGGCCGGAGGGGTTGTGGGCCGGTACGTGGATGCCGGCCACGTCGCCTGCCGGTGTGTGCGCGATCTGCCACCACTCCCGCGGGGAGGGGCACCAGCGGAAGAAGTCGAGTTCCTCCTGGGCGGCCTGGTCGAGGCCGCCCTCTTCGATGGCCCTGAGCGCGTGGGCGTCCAGGGTGACGGAGTGGATGCGGCGCAACGCGTCGAAGAACACCGAGTCGTCGGGTTCGGTGCTGAAGCGCTGGCGTCCGGGTCGCTGGGGGAGGCCTTGCTCCGGGGTCCAGCGGTAGAGGAAGCGTTCCACCGTGAGTGCGTAGCCTGCGGCTCGTGCGGCGGCGAAGCGTGCCTCGGCTCCGGCGCGCAGGCAGGGGTTCTCCCGCCAGCCGCCGGGCAGGTTGATCTCGAGTTCGACCTGCCAGGGGGCGGAACGCAGGAGTTCGGCCCCGGCCTCCTCCTCGCCCTCGGCGACGTCGAACCAGTTGATGTTCACGGGCTTCGGGTCGTCGGGGCCGCCCCACCAGGCGCCGCGTGCGACGACTTCGCCGTCGCGCAGGGCGACGCGCTTCCAGTCGGGGCGGAACCGGGTGCGCCGATGGCCTTCACGGGCGCCCAGGGGGTCGGGGAGTGCGTCGAAGAGCGGGGCGTCGCTCGCGGAGAGCGCGCGGATGACCAGATCGGTCATGGATTTCCTCCGGGATACGGACTGCTCGGAGCGCTCCCGGTCAGGACTCGTGTACTGCTACGCCGGGACAGGGGAAGAGGGAGCGCTGAAAGGTGTGAATCGCACGGCACTCGCCTCCTTCCGTTCGTCTCAGGGCGTGACGCCACACAGTACGGGCTCTTCCAGGGGGCCGTCCACGGATTTCCGCGCCCCCCTCGGACTGCGCTGGTCCATAGGTGAGGTCGTCGCCAAGCTCGCCGCCGCCTCAGCCACCACTGGCTTCGAGGCGCTCTCCCCTCATGATGATCACCATGTACGGCCGGAGTGCTGGTCTGCCGCGTAGCGCCCCGTCTGACAGCCGAGTCCAGGGTCGGGTGGCCCGCGCCGCGGTACCGCGTCCACGGCCGGCCACAGCGGGATGGGTACGTCGCACCTACGGAACATCCAAGCGTCCACCGCGTCGGGGGCCCTCAGCTGCCGGGTGACCCGGTCCGGCCGACGCGCAGCGCCCAGAGCACGAGCGGTACTTGGAGAGGAAGCCGGGCCAGTGCCGCCGCCCGAAACGGGGCGGGACGGTGGCGCCAGTCGTACGCCATCTTCACGTTCGCCGGGAACACGGCGGTGAACAGTCCCGCCGCGGCCAGTGCGCCCACGCGCCGTGTGGACGGCGCGGCGATCGCGGCACCGACGGCGATCTCCGCGACGCCGCTGAGGTGGGTCCACGTCCGCGGTGAGCCGGGCAGGGCTCGGGGCACGATGGCGTCGAACTGCCGGGGAGCTGCGAAGTGCGCCACCCCGGCACCGATCAGCAGGCCGCTGAGGATCCGGGTGGACGTCGTGGAAGCGGGCATCTGTCGTCCCTCGTCAGGAGCCGTTCCCTGGAGCGGCACGGCAAGTTACTCCTCAGTATGGCCAAAGGTGCCGGCAAGGGGAACCGCACTCACCGTGACGTCGACCCGAATGAGGACGGAGGTAGGGAGCGTGGCCTGCTTTGAATCGCCAAGATCGGCGAGCAGGTCGGCACCACCCGACGAGGCATGATCACCGCGAGGCGGTGGCCGTCGACCCGTGACACCTAGATGATCGATTCCAAGAGGTCAGTGGTTGTAGGCGGCCAGTGAGCGTAGTACGGGCTGGCTGGTGTGGTCGTTGTGCCAGATCACGGCCGTCAGCGCGAGGATGCGTTGCATGACGCGGGCGATAACACCGCCCGGTGTGCGGCCTCGGTGCTGATCGAGGTCAAGCTGGCCCTTGAAGGTCCCGTTGACCGACTCGATGACCTGCCGCAACGGCTTGAACAGGGGTGCCCCGGCCCGCTCCGGCTCGCCCTTGCGGGCCGGCCTCAGCAACCGGATGTCCTGCTCGGCCAACTGGTCCTCGAAGACGCGGCCGAAGTAGTTCTTGTCGCCGACCAGCGTCTGCCCGGACCGAGCGGCGACCAGTTCCGGTTCGGCGGCGAGCAGGTCCAGCAGGGTCTGGCGTTCGTCGGCCTTGGCCCCGGTCAGGGCGAAGGCGACGGGCAGGCCCTGCAGGGTGCGTACCAGGTGCAGGCACAGACCCCAGAAGAAGCGGCTGTGGCCGGCGCAGTAGCCGTACTCGGCCCATCCGGCCAGGTCGGAGCGCTTGACGGTCTCGCGGGAGTGTCCGCACTCCACCGGCGTGGAGTCCACGATCCAGACGTCATCAATCCATGCAGAGGTGTCGGTTGCCAGTAGCCGGGTCACCCGCCGCAGCAGCTCGGTGGCCTTGCGTAAGTGCCTGTTGTAGCCGGGGTGCTGGGGCAGGTAAGGGAAGAGGTGCCGCGGATGGGCGCGGGCGTGGCGAAGCCACTTGGCCTCGGAGGTGAAGCCCAGCACGGCCTGCATCATGGCGAGCGTGACCAGCTCGGCATCGGTCAGTAGCGGGGCGATCCCGACCGACGGACGCCAGGGCGTCAGGTGCGGTGAGTCCTTCAGCAGGTCGTCGGTCTTCACCTAGGGTGCGGTGGCGAGGGAGTTCAACTCTGTCCTCACACACTGACGTTGGACTCCCCCCTTCCCATCCCGCGGGTGGTTCTCTGGAACGGCTCAGCAGGTGGAGACAGGTGGCCCCTGCGGAATTAGGCGCCCACGGTCCCGTCGACACCTTCACGCAGAAAGTCCGCGTGCCCGTTGTGGCGGCCGTACTCCAGGAGCACGTGCACCATCACCATTCGCAGTGATACCTCCTCGCCCCATCGCGGCTGATACCCGGCCTGGTCCAGGGACTCGGCCTCCCGCTCGATACGGCGCGAGGTCTCCACCTCGGCCTCCCAGGCCACGAACGCCTCGTCTCTGGTCGACGCACTCGCGTCGTACGCCGCCTGGAAGTCGATCTCGTCGGACCAGACCATGGGTGCGTCGTGGTCCTCGAACACTCGACGGAACCAGGCACGCTCCACCTCCGCCATGTGCCGCATCAGACCGAGCAGCGAAAGCGTGGACGGCGGCATCGACTGCTGCCGCAGCTCCTCGTCGGTGAGTCCTTCGCACTTCATGGCGAGGGTGGCGCGGTGGTAGTCGAGGAAAGCCCGCAGCATGTCGCGTTCGCTGCCAAAGTTGGGCGGTCCTATGCGGTTGTCGCTGGTCACTGGTTGTGCTCCTCGTCCGTGCCTGCGCTCAGGGCCAGTATCTACTCCCGTTGACTGTCCCAGAGGAGGGCCGTCAACCGGACCTGGTTGTTCCCTCGGAGATCGCCGAACACAGGAACCGGAAAGGCTCATTGGACCCCGCAGCCGCAACTACCCCTTGGATTCGTTCATCTAGGGCTCCGACGTCACCGCCGCGCTCCGCGTCTGACCCGGCGTCGTCGGCCTGCGGGCGGCCGGCACGGTGTCGGCCGGTTCCGTGGCCGGTACGTCCCACGGGGGCGGCGCGGTCTGGTCCGTCCAGGCGGCCAGCGCATCTCCGTCGAGACAGACGATCCCGCACATGGCGGCGTACTCGGCGGCGGGCGCGGTGAAGGAGCTGGTGGTCACGACGATGGCCACGTCGGCCTCGTGGACGGTGAAGCAGGTGCCCCCGAACCGCTGGAGGTCCTGCGAGCCGACGCGGTTGTCCTGTGCGTAGTGCTTGCACTGGAGGACGAGGCGTCGGCCGTCGGCCGTGACCGCGAGCACGTCGGCGCCCAGGTCGCCGGCGCCTCCGACGACTTCCACGGCGGTGCACCCGTCCCGCGCGCAGAGTGCGGCGACGGTGTGCTCGAAGCCGTCGGCGTCGACCGCCGCGTGGTCCAAGGCCTCGGATCCGAGGCCGGGTACCTCGGCGGTGGCGGGCGGGGGAACGCTCGGCGCACCCTCTGGCGCCCCCGCGAACGCCGCCCGCCTTCTGGCCGCGGCCAGCCCCGCGACGAGCGCGCCGAGGACACAGAGCCCCACGACGACGGCGACCGCGACGTGTGCGGTCTTGACGAGAAGACCCAGGCCGCCGACGCCTATCCCCACGAGCCCGAGCGCCAGCAGCAGGTCGCGCCCGAACCGCCCCCGGCCCCGCCGCCTCACGTCCGCACCCGCTCGCGTGGTCCTCATCCGGCCCCTCCCTCGTACGCCGACGGCTTCCCCCATACCCGCCTGTAGGAATGCCGGATGTCCGTGAACACCCACCTCAAACGCCGGACTCGTTGTGGGCGGTCTCCGCCGCAGGGCCGGGTGTGCCGCAGAGCGCACGCCCACGCCCGCGGGCACCAGGTGTACTCCCCGGGGCGGACGTTGCTGCCGTCACGCCACCTTGGGGGAGGGGAGACCCGCAGCGGTGGCCGCGGGGGCGGGGCGGGGGCGTTCGGAGTCGCCTGGGGAGTACACCTGGTGCCCGAGGGCGTGGGCGTGCGTCTGGGGGACGCCGAGGAAAGGGTCTGCGGCCCACCCCCAGGCCAGGCAGCGCGGACCTGCGGCCCTGCGTCTGCGGCCGTTCCCGCCGAGCGTGCTGGTTCACACGCCTCCAGGGGCCGCGCCGGATCACCGACCCCACCTGCGCCCCCACGGCCGACGCCTTGCGGCCGGCCAGGGGCGTTTCCGCCCGGGAGCTCGTCGACGCCGGGGTGGCTCCCAGCTCCACGAGCGGCTGCGCCCGGCCGGCCCCCGGCCGGGGCCGGTTCTCAGGAGCGGCGATCCGTGGCCCGATGTCACGGCTCCGGCCGGATCGCCCCGCTCAGGGGGACGGCGGCACGTACGGGGGTGCCTCCTCGACGGGGACCGCGGTCGTCGCCCAGCGGATCGCTGCGGTGATCGCTCGGCCACCCGGGCGGGCGACCGGCAGGAGGAGGCGCGTGGCCAGGGGCAGATCGATGGCGGACCGGGCCCACGGCGGGAGCAGCTCCGCCGCCGCCGCGGCGAGCAGGGAGTACGGGAGCAGCACGGGGCGCGGCAGCGGAGGGTCGGCCAGCAGGTAACGCGCCGTGGCGCGCGACTCCGCCGTGGCCCGCAACTCCGGCCGGTAGCGGACGAGGCACTTCACCAGCTCGTCACGGGTCTCCGGCGGGCGCGTCACTCCGAGCCGCCGTGCGACGTGTGCCATGTCGGCCACGTAGCCGTCCAGCCCCTCCCGATCCAGCGGGTGCCGGCCGTACCGCTGGTGGGCCCGGAGGAAGCAGTAGGCCTCGGCGGCGTGCACCCAGGTGAGGAGGTGGGGATCGGAGGCGCGGTACGGCACGCCGTCCGGTGATGTTCCGGCGACCTGTTCGTGCACCCTGCGTACCCGCTGCACCGCGTGTTCGGCGTCCTCGCTCGTGCCGAAGGTGGTCACGGCGAGGAAGGTGCTGGTGCGCTGGAGCCGACCCCAGGGGTCCCCCTGGAACCCGGAGTGGGCCGCGACGGCCGCCATCGCTTCGGGGTGGAGTGACTGGAGCAGCAGCGCGGCCAGGCCGCCTATGTACATGGACGCGTCCCCGTGCACGACCCGCACGGGCCGCTCGGGGGGGAACCATCGGGGCCCGGGCGTCCCGTGGATGCGGGCACGCTTCTCATGTGCCGTCGGACCCGCGACCCGGTGCAGCAGCGCCTCACCGGCTCGTCGCCGCAGTCCCGGCACACCATGGGTCGGAAGGGTCACACCTCCAGTATGTCGTCGACCGCCGGTCGCGGAAGAGCTTCGGACGGGCCGGTGCCTTGAGGCGCAGGCGGCTGTCGGTTGCCAGCCGGACAGTTGCTCCTCCCGCGCGGCACCCGGGCGCGGAACGTTGCGCAGTCGACGCAGTCGGCGCAGTTCGCCTCCGTGGCCTCTGTGGCCTCCGTGGATCCGGGCCCGGCCGCCGGCCGGTACGGGTCCTGCCTCCGAAGGCCGTACGCCGGTCGGGCGGCCCCAGCTTCGGCCCTACGAACCCCTGAGCACCCCTGCGGCCCGAGGCCCCAGAGGCCCCCGGGCTTGGGGCGCGCCCCATCGACCGCCTCCGTGGAGACGTCGTCAGCCCGGGCCGGCACGGGCGCGACCTCACAGGCCGGGACGGCGGCCGATCAGCCGAAGGCGCTGGTCGGTCGCTCGGTACGGACCAGCTGCGCCCCGCGCGCTTCGTCGGGCAGCGTGGGGGCAGCGTTCTGCCCCAGGCAGCCCGGTGGGCCGGGCGTCCCCACCGTCGTGCCTCACCGCCCCTGACACCCCCGCCCCGGCTGCGGAGTGTCGACGCGCGACCGACGCGCATGACGTGCCGGAGACGGCTGGGGCGGTGGGTGGGTTAACCCTGCGTTCCCGGCGCCTACGTCCCGCGATGTGCGCGCCGTCGGCGTGCACAGGCCCACACCCCCGAGACCCCCGCCGCGAGCCTCGCCGCAAGGCAAGCGCAGTCCCGCCACACGACGCTGCGCCGTACCGCTCTCCCGAGCTTGTGAAACCACAAACGTGCAGGCGGGCATGGTTCCGCCGGAGCAGGGCAGGCGCTCCCACATCAAGGCGCCCCGGTGACAGCCGGGGCCCGCCGCAAGAGATCTCCGCCAGACCACAGGGAGCCACCGTGACCGTCAGAATCGGGGTCGAGGAAGAGTTTCACGTGATCGACATCGAGAGCGGGGAACTCGTCCCACGCGCCGCCGCCGTCCTCCACCGTCTGGCACCGCACGGCGACGCCTTCGCCACCGAGCTGCCCCAGTCCGTGGTGGAGTCGAACAGCGGCGTGCACTCCACGCTCGACGGCCTGCTGAAGGACCTGAAGACCACCCGGAAACAGCTCGACCGGGCCGCTTCGGGCCTGGGCCTCGCCGTCGCGGCCGCCGGCACGATGCCGCTCGCCAGGCCCGAGGCCGTACCGACGGCCCTCGACCCGCGCTACCGGCGCATGACCGCGGAGTACCGCCGTCTCGCCGACGAGCAGCTGATCTGCGGCGCCCACGTCCACGCCGACATACCCGACCGCGACACCGCGGTCCGCGCCATGTGCGTCGTCGCCCCCTGGCTGCCGCCCCTCCTCGCCCTCTCGGCGAGTTCGCCGTACTGGCTCGGCGAGGACACCGGGTACGCGAGCTGGCGCACCATGGTCTGGCAGCGCTGGCCCACCGCCGGGCCGCCCGGATGCTTCACCGGCGCGGACGACTACGACCGCGCCGTCGACGGCCTCGTCGCCTCCGGCGTCATCAGCGACCCCGGCATGATCTACTACGACGTCCGCCCCTCCGCCCACCTTCCGACGCTGGAACTGCGCATCGCGGACGCCTGCCCGCGTGTCGAGACCACGGTGCTGGTCGCCGCGCTCTTCCGGGCCCTCGTGGTGGACGCCGTCGCCCACATCGAGCGGCACGGCAGGTCCGGATGCGACGGTCACCACGAGTGGCTGCGGGCCGCCACCTGGCGCGCCGCCCGGTCCGGCCTCGAAGGCGAACTCGTCGACCCGGCCACCCGCCTCCCCGCACCCGCCCCGACCGTTCTGCGGGGCATGCTCCGGCGGCTCCGGCCCGCTCTGGAGAGCTGCGGCGACTGGGAGACGGTCCGCTCCCTCACGGAGGAGACGCTCGCCCGCGGCACCGCCGCACGGCGGGTGCGGGAGCAGGCGTACGGCGGGGACCTCCTCGCGGCCGTGGACCACCTCGCCGCGGAGACCCGGGGCGCCTACCGCCGGCCTTCCGACGGCCACTCCGCGTCCCGAGCCACCGGTACGGCACCGGCGCTCCCCGAGGAGCGGAAGACCGCGGGCATTCCCTGAGACCGAGCCGGGCCGGGCCATGCCGAGCCAGGCTGGGCCGGGCCGGATCGGACCGGGCCCAGCCACGCGAAACCCCACCACGCCATTCCAAACCCTGACCCACGCCGTGCGCGCCTCCAGCGCGCCACGACCTGAGAAGCCTGAGGAGCCACCATGCGAGATACCGCCCTTCCCCGCGCCGCCGTCGGCGGCGCCCGCCCGGCCCCGGGAGGTCGCCCGTGTGCGGCCTGAGCGGGGAGATCCGCTTCGACGGCGGACGACCGGACATCGCGGCGGTCGAGCGCATGAGCGACCGCCTGGCGGCTCGGGGACCCGACGGCCACGGACTGTGGTCGCTCGGCTCTATAGCTCTCGGACACCGGCGACTGAAGATCATCGACCTGTCCGAGCGCGCCGCGCAGCCCATGACCGACAGCGACGCCGGACTGACCTGTGTGTTCAACGGTTGCATCTACAACTACCAGCAGCTCCGTGAGGAACTCCGCGGCCTCGGCCACCGGTTCGACACCACCTCCGACACCGAGGTCGTCCTCAAGGCGTACCGCCAGTGGGGCAACGACTTCGTCTCCCACCTGGTCGGCATGTTCGCCGTCGCGCTGGCCGAGCACCGTACCGGCAGGCTCGTCCTCGCCCGCGACCGCCTCGGCATCAAGCCCCTCTATCTCGCCGCCTCGCCCGGACGGCTGCGCTTCGCCTCGACCCTCCCGGCGCTCCTCGCCGGCGGCGGCGTCGACACCTCCCTCGACCCCGTCGCCCTGCACCACTACATGAGCATGCAGTCGACGGTGCCCGCGCCGCGGACCGTCCTCGCCGGCGTACGCAAACTGCCGCCCGCGACCGTCCGCGTCGTGGAACCCGACGGCACGCACCGCGACATCGTGTACTGGCAGCCCGACTACACCCGCCGCTCCGAGTTCTCCGGCATGAACGCGGACGACTGGCGGGACGCCGTCCTCGACTCGCTCCGGACCGCGGTGCGCCGCCGGATGGTCGCCGACGTCCCGGTGGGCGTCCTGCTCTCCGGAGGGCTCGACTCCAGCCTCATCGTCGCCCTGCTCGCCGAGGAGGGACAGCGGGACCTCGCCACGTTCAGCGTGGGCTTCGAGTCGGAAGCGGGCGAGGAGGGCGACGAGTTCCGCTACTCCGATCTGGTCGCCCGGCACTTCGAGACCGCCCACCACCAGCTCATGGTGCCCTCGGACCGGGTCTCGACCGCCCTGGACGGCGCGGTGCGGGCCATGAGCGAGCCGATGACCAGCCATGACGTCGTCGCCTTCCACCTCCTGTCCGAACTGGTGGCGAAGGAGGTCAGCGTCGTCCAGAGCGGGCAGGGCGCGGACGAGGTGTTCGCCGGTTACCACTGGTACCCCGCCCTGGCCGCGACCGACCGCGCCGGCGAGCCCGACCGGTACGCCGAGGTGTACTTCGACCGGCCGCACGCCGAACTGGCGCGCATCCTCCAGCCGCACTTCCTCCTCGACCACGACGCCTCCCGCGCGTTCGTCGAGGCCCACATGGCGACACCCGGCGCCGAGACCGCGCTGGACGCCGCGCTCCGCACGGAGACGCACGTCATGCTGGTCGACGACCCGGTCAAGAGGGTGGACAACATGACGATGGACTGGGGCCTGGAAGCCCGCGTGCCCTTCCTCGACCACGAACTCGTCGAACTCGCCGCCGCGTGCCCGCCGGAACTCAAACTGGCCGACGGAGGCAAGGGCGTCCTCAAGGACGCCGGCCGTACGGTCCTGCCGCGCGACATCGTCGACCGGCCCAAGGGGTACTTCCCCGTTCCGGCCATCCGCCAGATGGCCGCCCCGGTCCGTGACCGCGTACGGGACGCCCTGTCGTCGCCCTCGGCCCGCGCCCGCGGCATCTTCCGGGACGACTACGTCGCCGCGCTCCTGGAGGCGCCGGAGGAGCACCGGACGAACCGGGGCGCGAACGCCCTGTGGCAAGTAGCTTTGCTGGAGATATGGCTGCAGACGCACGGAATCGACTGATGGATGACCACCTCCCGGCGGCGGAAGGCCACCTTTCGGACGTGGAACGTGACCGCGGGGCGGAGCAAGGCCACCGGAGGGCGGCGGAGGCAGCGGATGTAGCCGCCGCCCGGCCGGAGGCCGACGGCCCGCGAAGTGCCGACCGCTCCCGAAGTGTCGACGGCTCCCGAGCGGCCGACCGCCCCCGACGGCCGGCGGAGGAGGGCCACGCCCGACCGGAACAGGCCCGCCCGCAGCCGGAAGGGGGCCGCCCCCGGCAGGCAGAGGGCAACCCCCGGCAGGGAGGGGGCAGCCCCGGGTTGGAGGGGGCCGGCCCTGGGCCGGAACGGGCCCGCCCTCGGGCGGAAGAGGCCCGCCTTCGGCAGGCAGAGGGCAGCCCCAGGCTGCAAGGGGCCCGCCATAGGTCGCAGGGGGTCCGCCCCCGGCCGGAGGCGGACCGCCCGAGGGGTGCCGACCGGCGCCCCTGGGCGGGCGGCCACCCCTCCTCCGCCCCGGCCGCCCAGGCGCTGGCCGACCTCGCGGGCCCGGTCGAGACGGCACCGGGCCTGGTGGCCCACGCCTGCTGGTACCCCACCGGGGATCCCCGCGGCGAGCACGTCGCCTTCATCTGCGACCGGGGCGGCAGCCCGCAGCTGTGGACCGCGCCGGTGGACAGCCCGGAGGCACGGCTTCTGGACGCCGGACCCGACCACGTCATCGAGGTGGCCTGGTCTCCGGACGGCCGCTGGATCGCGTACACCACCGCCCCCGGCGGCAGCGGTCACACCCGGGTCCTCTGCGTACGCCCCGACGGCACCGGCCGCCGCGTCATCGCGGGCGCCGAACCCGGCACCTCGGCCTACCTGGGCTGCTGGGCCCGCGACGGTTCGGCCCTCGCGGTGACGATCGCCCAGCCCGTGGGCGCGCCCGTCGAGCAGCCGGGCGAACGGCCCCCGGGCTGGACCGAGCGCGACGGGCACGCCACGCTCCTCGACGCCGGCCCCGGAGCCGAACCGGGCTCCGGCCTCGGCTCCGATCCCGGCTTCGGCTCTGGCTTCAGCGTCGGCTTCCGCCCCGCTCCCCACCCTGCCCCGGGCTTGGGCCCCGCTTCCCACCCCGTCCCGGGCTTCGGCCCTCACCCCAACCCCAGCACCACCCCCACCCCCACTCCCACCTCCGCCCCTACGCCCGCCCCCGTCCTCGGACGGACGGTCGGCCCGGCACGCGTCCGTGACCGGCTCAGCGCCTACCTCGTCGATCCCGACGGGGTGCGCGCCCCTGTCCTCCTGACGGAGGAGGACGAGGCGGCGACCCTGCGGGCCTGCGACCTCAGCCCCGACGGCAGCCTCGCCCTGCTGCGGCGAGGGCCGCGCGGTCGGCGCGAGGCCGTGGTGGTCCGCGTCGCGGACCGCACACCCTTGTGCGTCCTCCCGGTCGCCGACGGCGACCCGTGGATCGGCCGCTTCTCCGACGACGCGCGGACGGTGTGGCTGCGCAGCGACCGCGACCGGGAGTTCGCCGCCCTCCTGGCCCTGAGCCTGGACGCGCGGGGAAGGCGCACCGACCTGCGTGTCGTGGCCGAGCGGGACGGCCACGATCTCGAACACCTCACCTTCCTGGACGCCGGTCGCGCCGCCCTCGCCTGGAACGTCGAGGGCACCAGCGAGGTGGAGACCACCGTCCTTCCCGACCACGCACCCCCAACGCCGACGGGAAACGGAAGCACTTCACCGGCGCCCCCGGCAGCCCCACCCGTACCGCCCCGGGCGGTGGAGCTGCCCCACGAGGTGGTGACCCGGCTGGCTCCGGCAGGACCGTACGGCATGCTCGTCGCCCAGTCCGGGTCCCAGCGGCGGCCGGGCGTCTGGTACGTGCCCGGCGCCGCGCCGCCGACCCGTACGCCCTGGTCGGCACGCGACACCGACACCGTGCCCCCCGGGCCGGCCCCGGTCCGACCGGTGCCGCTGCGCCCCACGGGCCGGGACGGGCTCCGGCTGGCCGGCTGGTACCACCGCGCCCCGGGCCGCGCGCCCGGCGAACCGGCACCCTGCGTCATCCATCTGCACGGCGGCCCGGAGGAACAGGAGCGTCCGGTCTTCCAGCCGCTGTACCACGAGCTGACCGGCCGGGGGCTCGATGTCTTCGCGCCCGACGTCAGGGGCTCCTCCGGCTGGGGCCGCACCTTCCGCGACGCCGACCTGGGAGAGGGGCGGTTCTCCGCTATCGACGACGTGGCCGAGTGCGTGGCGCACATCATCGGCCGGGGGCTGGCCGACCCCCGCCGGCTGGCCGTCATGGGCCACTCGTACGGCGGCTACCTCACCCTCGCCTCCCTCGTCTGGCACCCCGAGCTGTTCCGCACGGGCGTCACGGTGTGCGGCATGTCCGACTTCGCCACCTTCTTCGCCGGTACGGAGCCGTGGCTGGCGGAGTCGGCCGCGCACAAGTACGGCCACCCGGACCGGGACCTGGCCCTGCTCCGCGCCCTCTCGCCGATGAGCCGCGTCGACGCCCTGCGCGTCCCGCTGCTCGCCGTCCACGGCGAACACGACACGAACGTGCCGCCCCGCGAGTCCGAACAGATCGTCCGCGCCGCCCGAGCACGCGGCCTGGAGGCGAAACTCCTGCTGCTGCGCGGCGAGGGCCACGACTTCCGTCGAGCCGACAGCCGCCGCCTGTTCCGCCGATCGGCGGCCGACTGGATCCAGCGCCACCTCACCTGAGGACGACGGCACCCGCCCCACCCGCCGTACCCGACAGGAACCGTTCCCCCAACCCCGGCCACCCACCTCCACGTCAACCTCCACGCCTACGGCGCGTCCGCGCGGCCTGCCCCGCACCGTGCTCCGTTCCTTCCGGGGCCGTACGCCTCCCGTACGGGAGGCGACCTCGCCGCTCAGGTGAGGAGGCGCAGCACCGCCCGCTCCACCGGGCCCCTGGTCGCCGGGTGTCCGTAGCCGCCGTCCTCACCCAGACGGCGCAGGGCGGGGGCCACGGTGACGCCCTCCTCGAAGCGTTCGATGACGAGCGGGTCGATGTAGGAGGCCCGGCAGACCGCCGGGGTGTTGCCGAGGTACTCGCTGACCTCGCGGACGGCCCGGCGGACCGCCTTCGCGCGCGCCGCACGGGACTTCCGCGCCACCGGCTGCGAAACGGCGAGCGCGACGGCGGCGAGAACGGTGGCGTGCCAGGTGCGGAAGTCCTTGGCGGTGATGTCCCGCCCCGAGTTCTCCCGCAGGTACGCGTTGAGTTCCTCGGCCCGGAGGTCGTGCCAGGCGCCGTCCTCCCAGTAGGCGAACAGCCGGGGGCCGCCGTTGCGGCGCGCCAGCAGCATGCGGACCACCTGATAGGCGGGCTCGTCCACGAGGGTGTGGTGCTGCCGGCGACCCGACTTGGCCGGATAGCCGAGGCAGATCTCCCCGCCCGAGCAGGAGGCGTGCTCGCGCAGCAGGGGCGTGAGGCCGTACGAGGCGTTGTCCCGCAGATGCCGTTCGCCGCCGATCCGGAAGAAGCCCAGGTCGAGGAGGCGCGCCGCGCAGGCGAGCACCCGTTCCCGGCAGAGACCGCGCCGGGCGAGGTCACGCTCGACTGCCCGGCGCAGCAGTGGCAGCCCGCGCGCGACCTGCCGCACGTGCGTGTGCTTCGCCTCCTCCCGCCGGCGCCGGAACTCCGCGTGGTACAGGTACTGCCGCCGGCCCGCCGCGTCCGTGCCCACGGCCTGGATGTGCCCGTTGGCCCAGGGGCAGATCCACACGTCCCGCCAGGCGGGAGGGATGACGAGCGCGACGACCCTGGCCTGGTCCTCCGCGCCCAGCGGAGCGCCCGTGGCATCGAGATAGCGGAAGCCGCGGCCGTGGCGGACCCGCCGCCAGCCGGGCCGGTCCGGATCGCTCGTCCTGAGCCGCATCCTTCCACTATGACGCGGGCGGACGGCACGGCCCTGCGGCGAGGGGCCGACTGGGTCAGTAGCAGCGGGCAAAGGTCCAAGGCCCGCACGTGCCCCCTCGGCAGGTACTCCGAACAACCGCGTCCCGTCCCGTCCTGTGCGCCCCTGGCCGACCTGGCTCACGGCCACGCCGGCAGGTACCCCGAACACCAGGCCCACGGCCCTCCCGGCGGGTGACCCGAACAGCGACGTGCCGCGGACCCGGCCCCTGGTGAACGGGGGCCGCAGGCAGGGGAAGCCGCCGCCTGACGAGGGTCGGGCGCGGTACGCACACCCCGTCGCCTCCCGACTCGGCCGGTGGTGGCGCCGTCGACACGATGGTTCCCGGCCGCCACACTTGCCGTGGAGGTGACGCCCTGTGGCGGAGTCAGTGGAAATGCGGGACACGGTCCGGGAGACGTACGGGCCGACCGACCTCAGCTCGGTCCCGGTGTTCGCCGGCGGTTTCATCAATTTCGGGTTCTGGAGCTCGATCGACCTCGCCGGGCCGCTCTCGGTCGACGACCGTATCCGCAGCCAGCAGGACATGTACCGACACGTGCTCGACGCCGCGGGACCGATCGCCGGCAGGCGGCTGCTCGAGGTCGGCTGCGGGCTCGGCGTCGGGTGCGCCCTGGCGCTGCGCGAGTACGACCCGGCGCACATCACGGGCATGGACATCCACCCGCAGCAGCTGGACCGTGCCCGCCGGGCCAACGCGGCGCTGCTGGAGGCCTCTCCGCGGAAACTCCGGTTCGAGCAGGGTGCGGCGGAGCGGATGCCCTTCGGGGACGGCGAGTTCGACCGCGTCCACAGCGTCGAGGCCGCCCAGCACTTCGACGACCTGGTCGCCTTCGCCCGCGAGACCGCCCGGGTCCTTGCGCCCGGCGGGCGGGTCGCCGTCGCGAGCTTCTTCACCCCCGACGACGATCCGGCCCACGGCGGCCGCCTCGCCGACCTCCTCGACACGTACGCCGACGGCCTGGACATCGCCCGCCCCGTCACCCTTCTGACGGACGCGTTCACCCGGGCGGGCCTGACGGACGCGCGGGCCGACTCCATCGGTCCGGAGGTGTGGGAGGGCTGGGACCGCTGGCTGTCGGACCAGTGGAAACCGGGCACCTGGCCCCGCAACTTCCTGAAGGCCCACCAGGAGGGCACTCTGGACTACTACGTCGTCACGGCCGCTCGCCCCGAGTCCTGACCCCCGACCGGGACGGACACGTACGTCCGCCACCGCGTCGACCAGGCCTCAGCGGTGGGGTACGGAGCCGACCAGGCCGCCGTCGACCACCAGGTCCTGGCCGGTGATGTACGACGCGTCGTCGGAGGCGAGGAAAGCGACGGCGGCGGCGACCTGGTCGGCATGGCCGACGGCGCCGAGCGGCACCTGGGCCGCGTTGTGGGCATCGGCCTCGGGACCGGTGGTGGCGGCGCGGTACATGTCGGTGTCGATGTATCCGGGGCTGACGGAGTTGACGCGGATGCCGCGCGGCGCCAGGTCGGAGCCGAGCGTGCGGGCCAGGTTGTGGACGGCGGCCTTGGTCGCCGAGTAGACGGAGGCGACGGGGAGGCCGCGGTAGAGGGTCCAGGAGGCGTTGAGGACGACCGCGCCGCCGTCCTTCAGCAGCGGCAGCGCCTTCTGGACGGTGAAGAAAACGCCTTTGCAGTTGACGTCGACGGAGTGGTCGAAATCGGCTTCGGTGAGGTCGGCGCTGGGCTTGAAGACGCCGGTGCCGGCGTTGGCGAAGACGACGTCCAGGCTGCCCCGCCAGGTCTCCAGGCGACGCATCAGCACATCCAGATCGGCCAGAACCGCGGCATCGGCGCGGACAGTCAACAGCCGTTCCGACGCGTCGAGTTCCGCCGCTGCCTTGGCGAGCCGGGCCTCGTCGCGCCCGGTGATGGCGACGTGGGCGCCCTCGTCGAGAAGGCGGCGCGCGGTCGCGAGGCCCATGCCCGAGGTGCCGCCGGTGATCAGAACCGTGTGGTCGGTGAATCGCTGCATGCGGACGATCCTCCGGCGTCGGGCGGAGGATCGGCAGTGCGGGACGAACATAGGTCTGGCACCACCACCTTCGCGCCTGGGGGGCGACTCCGCAGCACACCACCGCGACCGCGCGTTCCGCTCAGCCGAGAGGCGCGGCCGCGCCTCCGGGAGGAAGGCCAGCCGCTCTTCCGTGCGCGAGCCCGTCGCTGGAGAGCAGCATCAGGCGATGACCAGCCAGCTCGGGGAAAGGTCGAGAGGGTGCGGTCGAAGACGAGTGCGCCGACTGCCGTATGGCCGACGGCCTTCCCGCCGGTGCCGCCCGCACGATGGCGCGCTCGGCACAGATCTCCGCGCACTCTGGGCCGTCGGGATCGCCGCGACTCCCGCACCGGCACTCGGGTCGAGCTGCCCCCGGGACGGCAGCCGGCAGCGAGCGCACCGGCCGGCGGCGCTCAGCCGCGACACCGCCGGTTCCACCCCACTCCACCACCCCGTAGACGGTGACGCGGCCGAGACCGGTCTCTCGCGGGGTCGAATCCGGCCATCGGCCCCCGCGGTGTCTCCCGTGGGCCCCGGGCCCGGCGTACCCTGCGCCGCATCGGGCGGGACGTCGGAGCGACGGGGGTCGGGGTGGCTACGTACGACCGGGACATGGCGACGCGGCTGGCGCGGAAGGCGGTGGCGCTCGTCGCGCCGCACGAACTGGCACAGTTCGAGCTGACGGCGCAGGCCTTCCACAGCGCTCCGGAGCACATGCGGGCCGGTCACGGCGTCCGCCGCGACGATCCGCTGGGCTTCGGCCTGGAGACCGCGGCCACCCTGCTCGGCACGGTCTCCCTGCTGACGGCGGTGCACGTCCTCGACCACTTCTCCCAGCAGGCGGCCGGACAGATGGCCGACACGGCCCGACAGGGTCTGCGGGGGCGCTTCCGCCGGCGTCGCCGCGTGTCGGAGACGGCGCCCGCGCTGCCCCGCCGCGCGCCCCTGTCTGCCGAGCAGCTCGCCGAGCTGCGCCAGGTGGCCCGTGCCACCGCGCTGCGCCTGAGGGTTCCGGAGGCGCAGGCACAGGCCCTCGCGGACGGCATCGTTGCCGAACTGGCCACAGCGGTAGGGGAGTCGACCGCAGGCGAGGGGGCAGGGGAGGCCCCGGCCGGCTCGGCCGACGGACCGGGATGACCCCCCTGCCGCCGCCGTCGTCGTCCCGTGGATCCGGCCCGGCGGCCGGACCCTTCGCCCTGCCCTCGGGTACGACGGTCCGCTTCGTCCTGCTGATCGCGGCGGTGACGGCGGTGACGGCCCTCACCGTCAACTCGGTGTCGGCCGCGCTCGTGCTCGACGCGGACCTCCCGCGGATGGCGGAGTACCTCGACTGCCTCGCCGCGGCGGCGGACGAGGCAGCGGCACGGCGGGCGGAGGACCCGTCGGTCTTCATCCCCGAACCCTTCGAGCACGGCTGCCATGACCCCAGAGGCATGGCGGATTGGGTCCCCGGAGCCGCCACGGGCCTCCTCCTTCTGGTGATCCTCGGCGTCTACCTGGCGCTGCCCCCGTGGCGTATCGCCCGTCGCCGCTACCGCCCGCTCACCGGTATGCCGGAGCTGTCGGCCACCCTCACCGGGCTGGTCGCCGAGACCGGCGTACGCGCACGCGTCACCTTCCTGGCCGAGCCCCTCGACCCGACGATCGCCGCCCTCGCGTTCGGCCGGGTCGGGCGGCGGTACGTGGTGCTCAGCGGCGGGCTGCTGGCACTGTCCGCCCACGACCGGGCGGCGTTCCGGGCCGTCGTCCTCCACGAACTCGCGCACATCCGCAACCGCGACCTGGACGTCGGCTTCCTCACCCTGATCGTGTGGCGGACGTGCGGACCGCCGGTGCTGGCGTTCGCCGGGCTGGCGTTCCTGCTCGCTCCGGTCCTTCAGGGGGCGGCCGTGGTGCTCGTGTACGCCTTCGCCGCCCAACTCGGCCTGCTGGCCCTCCTGGTGACGTTGCTGAGTAGGGCGGTGCTCCGAAGCCGCGAGCTGTACGCCGACGCCCGCGTGTGCCGTTGGGAGGGCGGGAGCGCCTCCTTGCGGCGGCTGTTCGAGAGCCAGGACCGTGCGACCGCGCCGCAAGGTCCGGCGACCGGCCGCGGCGCCGTCTGGGGCCTGCTGCGGGCCCATCCGACGCCGGCCCGGCGCCTGGCGGCCTTGGAGGACGACGGCGCCCTCTCCCACGTCGGCTTCTGGGACCTGGGCGCCGTCGGCGCCGTGGCGGCCTTCGTCCATCAGATCGTCGCCCAAGGGCCGGCCGGCGGCGGATTCCGCGGCGGCCGACTGCCCGAGCACCTCCCCGTGGCGCTGGCCGCAGGCCTCCTCGTCACGGCGGCGGGGACCGTGGTGTGGCGGGCGGTGGCCCGCGGATCGGCGCTCCGGGTGCGCGCCGCCGGGATCGGACTCGGCCTCGGGACAGGCCTGGTGACCGTGCTCAGGCCGAGCGGACTGCAGATGCTGGCGACACTCGGCGGCAAGGGCATCTCGTACGTGCTGCCCTACGCGGCCCTGCTGTGCCTGGCCGGATGGGCGCTGGTGCGCTGGCTGGTGACGGTGGCCGACGCCTGGCAGCCGGTGGCGGAGCGCGCACGCCGGCCCCACGTGCTGTCCGCCCTAGTCCTGGCGCTCTCTGCCGCAGGCCTGACCACCACGCTCGCGTACCTTCTCTCACTGCCGAACCTGGTCGTCTACGCCGCGTCGTTCATCGCGCCCGAGGTGCCGGGCGCCCTGGTCCTCGTCGGCAGCACCGTCTACCTCCTCGGTGACCGCCTCTCCACCGTACTGCTCCCGTTTCTGCTGACCGGGGCGTCGATCCCCCTGCTCGGAGCCGTTCTCGCGGGCCGCCGACGCGACAAGGGGCTCGGCACCGGCTTCGGGCCACCGAAGCCGGTCGCCCGGCTCGTCGTACGGCTCGGAGTGCCGGCCGCGTTCGCCGCCGCCGTTCTGAACCTGGTGCTCGCTGTCCTCGACCCCTTTCCGGAGTACGCCTGGCTTCTGCTGCTCGCGCTCTTCGGGCTTGCGGAAGTGGGCGCGGCCGTGTGGGCGACCCGGGACGAGGCACCGCTCCGCCTGGTGCGCGGCCTGGTGGCCGTCCTCGGTTGCGGTCTGCTGGGCGCGCTCGGGTGGATCGTCCTCGTGAAGACGCTGACGTCCTGCCTGCCCGGCGGCATGCCGTGCGGCCCGCTCCCCGACGTCGGCCAGGTGCGTGTCGCCGTCCTGGCCATGACCTTGACCGCCGTACCCGCCTGGTTGACGTTCGCCGGGGTCGACGCGCTCACCACCGCCCGGCGGCACCGCCGACCGCCCCCACCGGTGCCGGGACCGCTCCACCGCCCCTGGTGACGCCGGACGCCGACGGTTCACCCGGTCCCCGCGCGTGCCCGAGGCCCCCGTTCACCCCGCCGCACGGCCCCGACTCCCCGGAGCGAGGCGCACGGCCCCGACTCCGAGGAGCGAGGCGCTCGGTCGTAGGAGCACCTGCGGAATGCGCGCGCGGGGGCTGCACGGCCGGCGGCCGGCGGCCGGCTGCGTCAGCCGGGGAAGGAGAAGTACAGCGCGTCGCTGTAGAAGGAGGCGAAGTGCTTCTGCCAGTCGACGCGGACCGAGGTCAGCCAGTCGTCGTTCCGGCCGGCGATCGCCGCCTCGGCCTCGGCGACGGCGTCAGGGATGTCCTCGGACACCAGACGCCGCACGCTCTCCACCGGATCGTCATCGGTCATCGAGACGATCTCCCCGGTCTCCAGGACGAAATACTCCGCCCGCTGCTTGTCCAGGTGGGCCGTGGTCCTGGCGACGCAGTCGGCGAACTCGGCGTCGCCTTCCAGGCCCTTGCCGACCACGCGCAGCAGCTCGCGGAGCAGGTCCGCGCCGCCGGTGTAGTCCGCGGCGATGCCGACCGGAGGGTTCCAGATCATGGACGGGACCTGGGTGGTCCCGCGGCCCACCAGGAGCTTGTGCGCGAGCGGAATGTCCCAGTTGTGCTCCGATATGCATCGGATCCGCTGAGGGATCCCCGTCTCGTTCGGCATCGAGTCGGCGGAGTAGAGATACGAACGGTTAGCCATGGCGGCGACGCTAACACCGGCGACCGACAACGCGCCGACGCACCGCAGTCCACCCGCCCACCAGCCCGGTCACGGCCGCTGGGGCGTACGTACGCGGGCCGTCGACGTCCCGGTCGCCACCGCCCGTCGAGGACCCGCGTCCGATGGCGGGCGGGTCGCCCGGGTCAGGCGTTCCGGCGCTGCGGGTGCAGGCCGAGGGTGACGTGCGGCGCGAGCGCCTGCAGGAAGTCCGCGGCGTCGAAGATCTCGCCGGCGGCGACGACGCCGACGGCCTTGGTGCGGCCGGCCAGGACGCGCTGGAGGGCCTCGGCGACGAGGGGCGCCGTGACGGCGTAGATGTCCCGGCCGCCGGCGGTGGCCCGGCGTTCGGCTCCGCCGGAGCGGACGACGACGTCGACGACGAAGGTCTGGTCCGAGCGCCCGAGCTCGTCGGCGGCGGCCGGGGCCGGCGTGTGCGGCGCGGTGACGTCCCGGGCCGCCTCGACGCTCATGTAGGTGGTCACCTCGGGGATGGAGAGGTGCTGGGCGACGGTGACGACGTCCGCCATCGTGAACTCCCCGATCACCGGCCGGGGTCCCAGCGGCTCGGGGAACGCCCACTCCAGGGTGGGCGCGGCGTCGGCGCGGCGCTCCCACCGTCCGCCGCTGTAGCGCAGGCGGTGGTCGCCGCGCCGGGCCCGGGAGACCGCGCCCGAGAGCCGGGTACCCGCGGTGGGGTGCCAACTGCTGAGCGCGTAGGCGATGTGCGCCTCGTCGGCTTCGGTCCAGTCGCCCATCGCCGCGGTGGTCAGCAGATCGCCGAGGCCGCCGAAGAAGGCCATGGCCGGGACGATCACCGCTCCCGCGCCCCGGGCCCGCTCGCGGTAGTGGGCGAAGGTGTCGAGGTTGGCCTCCAGTTCGGCGGCCACGTCCAGGTAGGGGATCCGCGCGCGGAGCGCGGCCTCGATGACGGGGCCCGTGGTCGAGGCGAAGGGGCCGGCGCAGTTGATCACCGCCGCCGTGCCCGCCAGGGCCCGGTCCAGCGAAGCGGGGTCCTCGGCCGACGCCACCCGGGCCTCCAGGCCGTGGTGGCGGGCCATCTCCTCCAGGGTCCGCGCGTCGCGCCCGGACAGCACCGGGGTGAACCCCCGTGCCACCAGCTCCGCGACCACGAACCGTCCGGTGTGACCGTAGGCGCCGAACACCGTCACCGGCGTGCCTGACCCCATGGGACTCTCCCCTGCACTCGAATGAAGCCCGCCGCGGGGTCGTTCCGCCGCGGCCTGACATCGCCATCCTGTCCTTCCGGCAGGGACCCGCACGAGCGTCGGAAACGACATGCCACGTACAGTTTCGGACATGCCTGCTGTCGCGCTGGCCGTCACCGACGGCATGCTCCACTACGAACTGTCCGTGGCGGTCGAGGTCTTCGGGTCCGACCTGACCCACCTCGTGGACCCCTGGTACGACTTCTCCCTCTGCGGGAGCGGTCCGGTGGACGTCGGCCGCTTCCGACTGGAGCCCGACAACGGACTCGACCACCTCGCACGCGCGGACACGGTGATCGTCCCCGGCTGGGCCGACACCGACCGCGACCCGCCCGCCGAGCTGGTCGAGGCGGTGCGCGCGGCCCACGCGGCCGGTGCCCGCGTGGCCTCCCTGTGCACGGGCGCCTTCGTCCTGGGCGCGGCAGGACTGCTCGACGGCAGGCGTGCCACCACCCACTGGGCCCACACGGGGGAACTGGCCCGGCGCCACCCCGCGGCCACCGTCGATCCCGACGTCCTCTTCGTCGACAACGGCGACGTCCTCACCTCCGCGGGCAAGGCCGCCGCCATGGACCTGTGCCTGCACCTGGTCCGCCTCGACCACGGCTCGGCCGACGCCAACAAGATCGCCCGACGCCTGGTCGTCCCGCCCCATCGGGACGGCGGCCAGGCCCAGTTCATCGCCACCCCCCTCCCCGCCCCCGGCAACCACCCCCTGGGCGAGCTGTTCCCCTGGGTGCTGGAGCGCCTGGACCAGCCGCTCACCGTGGAGGACCTGGCCCGCCGGGCCCGCATGAGCTCGCGCCACCTCGCCCGCCACTTCAAGCGCCTGACCGGTACCACGCCCCTGCAATGGCTCCACACCCAGCGCATCCGCCACGCCCAGGAACTGCTGGAGACCACCGACGCCACCGTGGACACCATCGCCACGGCCACCGGCATGGGCACCGCGACCACCCTGCGCCGCCACTTCCACCGCAGCGTCGGCGTCCCGCCCGACACCTACCGCCGCACGTTCCGCCCCTGAAACAGCACCGGGGCTGAGCCCGGGTCCGGGCCCAGACCCAGGCCCAGGTCTGGTCACGCTCCGAGCCAGGGTCACTTCAGGCTCCGGCCCCAGGTCTTGTCAGGCTCCGGCCCCGGGTCGGGGCAGGCTCCGGCCCGGGGCCGGTCAGGGTCTGGGGAGCCAGCCGTGGTGGGCGGCGTTGGCGCCGGCCTGGAAGCGGGAGCGGGCGTTGAGACGCTCCATGAGGTCGGCGGCGATGCGGCGGGCGGTACGCGGGGAGACGCCGAGGTGTTTGGCGATGGTCTCGTCGGTGTGCCCTTGCGCGAGGAGCTGGAGGGTGGCGGCCTCCTGCGGAGGGAGGCCGTTGGGGTCGGTGCGCGGGGCATGGCCGAGAGGGGTGGCGGTGCTCCAGACGCTCTCGAAGAGCGCGCAGAGGGCGGCGACGGTGCCGGCTCCGGTGAGGACGACCGCGCCGGTGCGGGCGTCGTTGGTGTCGATGGGGAGGACGGCGTGCGTGCGGTCCGCGATGATCATGCGGATGGGGAGGGTGGGGCTGGTGCGGACCTGGGCGCCGTGGGTGTTGAGCCAGTCGACGTGGTCCAGGGTGGGCGTGTGGTTGCGGACGCTGTCGAGGTAGACGGTGCGCAGCCGGATGCCGCGCTGGAGGAGCTCGGCGTTGGGGGCGCGGCTGGCTTCCAGGTCGGCGGCGGTGTGGGCGCCGCCGGGGGCGAAGGTGGTGATCTCGCTGGTGGCCTGGGCGGCGAGGCGGGCGAGGCGCTCGCGGATCTCGTCGGGACCGGTGAGTTGCTCGGCCTCGGCGTCGGGGGAGCGGGGGCGCAGGGCGGAGCACTCGGCGATGAGCTGGGCGGCGGCGGCACGTGAGGCCTCCACGCGCATCTGCTGGGCGGCCAGTTCGGCCTGCTGACGTGCGAGGAGGACCTCCATGGCCGTCTCGGGGCTGATGGCCCGGAACCCGGCGCCTTCGTGGGCGGCTGGGCGGACCAGGGCGAGTTCGCTGAGTCGGTCGAGGCCGGTGCGTACTTGCTCTTCGGTCATGGACAACAGACGGGCGAGTTCGGCCACGCCGTCTTGGGGCCGGCCGAGCATGGCGCGGTAGACGCGTTCGGCGTCGGTGTCGAGTCCCAGTATGTCCAGCACTGTTCGACCTTTCCTTGGTCGCCTCAGGAGTGCACGGATTGTAAAGGCATTGTGTCCGTCCGCACAGGTGGACGGTTTCTGCATGGCCGGAAGCGTCCGTGGGCGTGGGCTTGTGACGGTTCACGGGGGCCCTGGAGGATCGGATTCATGTATCTCGTACACGCCCGCCTGAGGGCTCCCACAGGCCAGCGACTGCCCTCTTACGCTGCTGCTTTCGTCTGCTGCCAGGCACGGGACGCGGAGTGCCTGGAGCACGTGAGCGTCCACGAGTCGGGGGAGGAGTGGGTGCTGGGTCTGTTTTTCGCCACCGGGACGCTCGCGGAGGCCGAACGGAACGCCTCCGGGCTCTGCGACCGCGCCCTGCGGGCGCCCGGCCCGTTACACGGCTGGGCGCTGCTGGGGTGTGGTGCGGCGCTGATCGACGCGCCCTGGGATCCCTGGAGTTAGCCGCCCTTCCTCCCGGGCGTTTCCGGCCGGTGGTGCGCGAGGCGCCGTGCCTGAGGCGAGTCCCGTGCTACGAGGCGCGGACGGCGGCGCTCGGGCAGTCGAGCCGCCACCGCCACCGCCCTGCCACCGCCTCCACGTTCATCGCGACCGTCGTGGTCGCCGTCTTCGCTTCGCTCCGGGTACGGCCCCGGGCCCGGGGCCGGGGCCGCGGGCCGATCGGGACGCCCGGCGTACGAGAAACTCGTGTACGAGCTCCGCGGCGCACGGCCCCGCCCCGACGCCGCCGCCCCGGAGCCGAGTCGGGTGGATGGGTGGGGCGGGGCCGGCGGCAGCCGGAGCCGTACCTGTTCGCGCGGATTAGTGGGCCAACCCTCGCTCGTACCCGCTCCTGCCGGCGTATGCGCCCGGCTCGCGATGTCCCCCGGTGCGGCGGGTGCGGACGCGGTGCCGGAGGCTCAGCGCAGGGCTTGGACGGCGTAGAGGGTGCCGATGGCGGTCGCCAGGGTGGCGAGGAGGAGACGTAGGGCGGTTTCGGGCAGGCGGGGCTGGAGGCGGGCTCCGAGGTATCCGCCGAGAAGGCCCCCGGCGCCGCAGGACAGGCCCAGGAACCAGTCGGGGGCGACGGCGCCCGTGGTGGTCAGGGACAGCAGTGTGTAGGTGGCCGCGCCGGCGAGGGAGGTCACGAAGGTGGCGGCCAAGGCCGCCGGGGCGACGGTGGCGACGGGGGTTCCGCGACCTGCCAGGATCGGACCGAGCAGGGAGCCGCCTCCGATCCCGTAGACACCGCCGACCACCCCGACCGCCAGGGCCAGCAGGCGCGTGCCGCGAGCCGAGAGCGGACCGGGCGCGCGTGGCGGTGTACGCGTCGGTGCCGGACGTACGGTCCGCAGCCCCAGCCACAGTCCGAGCGGCAGCAGGAAGGCCGCGACGAGCAGCCGGAAGACGTAAGGGCCGGGTACGGCGAAGACCCGGATCAGCGCGCCGAGAACGACTCCGGGCAGAGTGCCGGCGATCAGCAGACGCGTCAGCGGCCCTTTGAGCCGGCCGGCCCGCCAGTGACCGAAGAGGGCGCCGGGGCCGGCCACGACGTTGTAGAGCAGGTTCGTCGGTGTCACCGCCGGGCTCGGCACGCCCAGCAGACTCACCTGAACGGGCAGCAGGAAGACCGCTCCGGAGACGCCCACGGGGGCGGTCGCCACGGAGATCGACAACCCGGCGGCGAAGCCGAGCAGTCCCATCGACCAGTCCACGAGACCCCTTCGGTGCTCTGATTCCGGCGCCGGGCGAGGGCTCCGGCTCGGGCGCCTCTCGTTCTCGTGAACATCGACCCCGCCCTGATCCAACCGCCTCCCACCCCCACGAACAACCGCTGTCCGACCCCGGAGGCGAAGTCGGCCTCTCCGCTCCCCGGTCGGTATGGGTGAGGAGTTCCCGCTGGAGCTCGCCCGACCCGCCATGCCCCTCCGTCCGAGGCGCCGCACATGCTGAGAGGCACCTGCTTGCTCGCCTGTACGCCTCCACACCCGCGCGGGCCATCAGGGATCGGACCGACCCGGGGCGTCGAGGCAGCCACTTCAGGCGGGGCGGGGCGACAGCGAGACGAGGGCGGCCGGCTCATCGCGTGCCCGGTGGCACGGGGCGCCGGCCGCGAAGAGGCGGGGGCGCCACGGCCCTGGCCCGCGTTCGCGAGGCGTGCGGGCGGCGGGGGAGCGGGACGGGGGGCGGTGCTCTCCAAACCGTGCGAATGGGGGAGCGGGCCAGGCGCGTCCTCTCCAGGCCGTACGAACGGGGGAGTGGAGCGTGAGCGGCGCTCTCCGAGCCGTACGACCCGGAGAGCTCCGCCTCCACCCCAGCTTCGGGGTGCCCCCGGCGAGGGCAGGCCTGGCCGCTTTTCCCCTCCGCAGCGCACCGACTGCCTCGCGCTCCTCCTCGACCCCCTGCCCTCTCCTGGGTCGCCACCCGAGGGCGTACCCGGAGAAGAGCTGGTCACGGGCGTGCGGTGGGCTCGCGGAGGGGGCTGGCCGGTTCCGGCCCGGGGCGGGGGAGGGTGGACGGCTTATGCCACTGCAGGATCCGTCCAGCCTTAACCCGTTCCCTCCGGTCCGGGGAGACGCCACAGTAGAGCCATCGGCAGCCGGAAAGGCCGCCGGGAAAAGCGGGAAGCGGAAACCGGAAAAAGGTTTCCTCATTCGATATCCATCATGAGAGGAATAGAAATGACCGTTCGTCGCATCGCCTCCCTCGCCGCCGGCGTCCTGATCGCTTTCGGAGCCACGAGCGTCGCGGCGAACGCCGTCACCACATCTTCCTCCGCTTCCCCCGTGTCCCCTGCTTCCTCCGTCTCCGACGTCACGGTCCTGACCGTCCCGGAGCAGGAGCAGGGCGAGGAGCCGGCGCCCTCCCCGGCCCAGGGAGAGCCCACCCCGTCGCCCACCCCGTCCGTCGAGGACGTGACCTGGGGCGGCTGAGCAACCCCTCTCGGCAGACCGGCCGAGACCGCTCCACCACGGGCGCTACACGCCTCATGCACCACGCGCCACTCGCAACTACGCAGGCCACACACGCCACTTGGGTCGCATGCGCCACGCCGCACACCGGCACACGCACCACACGCATCACACCCACCGCACCCACCGCATGCGCATCACAGTCCGCCCACACCATCCAAGGAAGCAGGTACCGACATGAACACCAGCCCCGCCACCGCGCCGGCCTTCCTCTCCGACTCCGACGGCGCCCTCGACGACGGTGACGTCTTCGGCCGGAAGAGCCGCAAGGACTCCACCTGGGTCCTCGCCTGAGGCGAACCCGCGCAAGATCCCTCCCGGAAGAGATCCACGAAGGAACCGGGAAATGCCCCGGGAACGGAAACCGGGGACAAGCCCCGGGGAAAGACCGGGATCAGTTCCCGTGAAGGTCCCGGAGAACAAGGTCCGGACCCTCGGGAAGCCGGAAGAGGAATTCTCCGCCGTTCACGCGGAACCGTTCAGTAACCGGTCTGCGGACAGACCGTACGTCGACAGACCGTAAATCGATCGGGCAGCGATCGAGAAGGGGTGGATCAGGTGCGAGACAACCATCATGTGTACGCCGGGGCGGACCCGCTGTTCTACGACCACCCCGCCGGCGGCGGCGACCAGCGCAGGTTCGCGGCAGCGGACCGCGAGACGCCCGAGGGATTCCGCCGCCACGAGACGGCCAGCTGGATCCACCTGGTGCCCGACAGTCCCGGCGACCCGGCCCTGCCCGCCCAGGGCTACAAGATCCACGTCTCCTCCACCACCGAGGACGCCGAACGCGTCATCGACCTGGTCAGCGCGTACTGCCTGCGGGAGCGCGTGGCCCACAAGTTCCTGCCCACGCACCGCATCCACCTCCTCAACAACGGCAAGTACGCCCGGCGAGGCAGCAGCGGCAAGCTCCTCACCCTCTACCCCGCCGACGAGGCGCGCCTGGCCACCGTCCTGACCGATCTCGACCGGCGGCTGTCCGGCTTCACCGGCCCGTACATCCTCGGCGACCTCCGCTACGGCAACGGCCCCCTCTACGTCCGCTACGGCGGTTTCACGGAGCGCTGGTGCACCGAGCCCGACGGCACCAGGATCCTCGCGATCGAGGCGCCCGACGGCACCCTCGTGCCCGACCGGCGCGAACCGTACTTCCAGCTGCCCGCCTGGCTGACCCCGCCCGCCATCCTCCGCGAGGCGCTGAACGCCCACGACCGGCAGAGCCTGGACCCCCTGCCGTACGAGGTGGAGGCCGCCCTCCACTTCTCCAACGGCGGCGGGATCTACCGGGCCCGCGACGCCGCCGGCCGGCAGCTCGTCCTCCGCGAGGCCCGCCCGCTGGCCGGCCTCGACGGATCGGGCACGGACGCGGTCGCCCGCCTGGAACAGGAGGAGCGCGCCTTGCGGGCCCTGTCCGGCCTGCCCTGGGTGCCCCGACTGCTCGACCGCTTCACCGCCTGGGAGCACCACTACCTCGCCGAGGAGTACGTCGAGGGCGAGACGCTGCGCCAGTTCATGGCCCGCAACAACCCCCTCGTACGGCCCGACCCCACCCCCGAGGCGCTGGCCCGCTACAGCGCCAAGGTCGAGGACATCGCCGGCCAGCTGCGCCAGGCCCTGGACGCCATGCACGAACGCGGCTGGGCCTTCGGCGACCTCCACCCCACCAACGTGCTGCTGCGGCCCGACGGCCGTGTCTGCCTCATCGACTTCGAGACCGCGCACCGCCCCGGCCTCGACACCCCGCCCAGCATGGGCTGCCCCGGCTTCGTCGCCCCGCACGCCCCCGAGGGCTTCGCCCGCGACCACTACGCCCTGCACAGCATCCGGCTCGCCCTGCTGCTGCCGCTGACCATGCTCATCGACCTGGACGCGGGCAAGCTCGACGAACTCCTCTCCGCCGCGGCCGAGTTCTTCCCCCTGCCGCCCACGTGGCACGAGGAGATACGCACCGCCCTGCAGCGCCCCACCACCTCGACGGCCCGCACCACCCCCGCGGTCTCCGCCCGCCCGTCAGCCCACTGGCCGGACGAGGAGGACGGCGCCGAGGGCCTGACCGCCCTGGGTGCCCGCCTGGCCCGCGCCCTGACCGCGTCCGCCACCCCCGAGCGCACCGACCGGCTCTTCCCCGGAGACCCCGCCGCCCTCCACGACGGCGGATACACCCTGGCCCACGGAGCCGCCGGCGTCCTGCACACCCTGCACACCACCGGCCACCCCGTCCAGGAAGAGCACATCGAATGGCTATGGCGGGCCGCCCGCCACGCCGCCGACGCCCGCCCCGGCCTCTACTCGGGGCTCCACGGCGCCGCCCTCACCCTGGACCGGCTGGGCCGCACGGAGCAGGCCCTGGAACTCGTCCAGCGCGCCGCCCCGACCGAGGACACCTCGCTCTACGGGGGACTGGCCGGCATCGGCATCGCCCTGCACCACCTGCACCGACCCGCCGAAGGCACCGACCTCTCCGCGGAACTCGACACCATCACCCAGAACTTGACGGATCGTCTGGACCACCTGGACGACCCGGGCCCCGCACCGCGCCGCGCCGGCCTGATGCACGGAGCCACCGGAACGGCCGCGTTCCTCCTGCACCGCTACGAGACGGTACGCGACCCGGCCCTGCTCGACCTCGCCCAGCGCGCCCTGCGCGCCGACGCCGAGCACTGCGTCCGCAGCGAAGAAGGCGCCGTCAACCTCCGCGACGGCACCCGCCTCCTGCCCTACCTCGCCAACGGCAGTGCCGGCCTGGCCCTGACCGCAGGCCACTACCTGCGCCACCGCCACGACGACACCCTCCAGGAGCTCCTCGACGGCATCGTGTACGCGGCCCGAGCCCCCTTCGTCCTCTACGACGACCTGTTCACCGGCCGGGCCGGACTGATCGCCCTGCTGGCCGCCCACCGCGACCACCCCGGCACCCGCGAAGCCCTCCAGCGCCACCTCAGGCTCCTGCGCTTGCACGCCATCGGGTACCGCGACGGCCTGGCCTTCCCCGGCGCCCAGCACTACCGCCTCTCGATGGACCTGGCCACCGGCACCGCCGGCGTCCTGCACGCCCTGCACGCCGCCGCCGGCACCCGGCCGCCCCTGCCCGGACTGCACCAGCACTCCGAGCCCCTGATCCCGGCCGCCTGAACGGCCGAGCACGACCCCGCTCCACCCCGCACCCCACCCACCGAAAGGAACCCCTCATGTCCGAGATCCTCAAGCTCCAGAACCTGTCCGTGAACGACCCCGAGGGTTCGGAGGACCAGCAGGTCGCCGACTGGTCGACGGTCAGCACCGACTGCAACAACACCAAGATCGAGGCCTGAACCTCCGCCTCGCACCACGCGAAGCACCCCGTACGACGCACGTCACCTCCGCAACGCCCCATCCACCGAAGGGAACCCCTCATGTCCGAGATCCTGAAGCTGCAGAACCTGTCCGTGAACGAGCCGGAGGGTTCGGAGGACCAGCAGGTCGCCGACTGGTCGACGGTCAGCACCGACTGCAACAACACGAAGATCGAGGCCTGACCTCCCCTTCTTCGCCCCCAGCAGCACCCCGTACTTCACCACCGCAACGCCCACCGACGGAAAGGACCCACCATGTCCGAGATCCTGAAGCTGCAGAACCTGTCCGTGAACGAGCCGGAGGGTTCGGAGGACCAGCAGGTCGCCGACTGGTCGACGGTCAGCACCGGGTGCAACAACACGAAGATCGAGGCCTGACCTTCCGCTTCGCACCACGCGAAGCACCCCGTACGACGCACGTCACCTCTGCAACGCCCCATCCACCGAAGGGAATCCCTCATGTCCGAGATCCTGAAGCTGCAGAACCTGTCCGTGAACGAGCCGGAGGGTTCGGAGGACCAGCAGGTGGCCGACTGGTCGACGGTCAGCACCGGCTGCAACAACACCAAGATCGAGGCCTGACCTTCCGCTTCGCACCACGCGAAGCAAGCGCCCCGCACGTCGCACTTCACCTCCGCAACGCCCACCGACCGAAAGGAACCCCTCATGTCCGAGATCCTGAAGCTCCAGACCCTGTCCCTCGGCGAGCCGGAGGGCTCGGAGGACCAGCAGGTCGCCGAGTGGTCGACGGTCAGCAGCGGCTGCAACAACACCAAGGTCGAGGCCTGACCTCAGCTCCGCACCCGAAGCACCACCCCGTACATCGCACCACCCGCACCACCCACACACGTCGGCCCGCCGGCCGGCCCCAGACCGAAGGGAACCCCTCATGTCCGAGATCCTGAAGCTGCAGAACCTGTCCGTGAACGAGCCGGAGGGTTCGGAGGACCAGCAGGTGGCCGACTGGTCGACGGTCAGCACCGGCTGCAACAACACCAAGATCGAGGCCTGACCTTCCGCTTCGCACCACGCGAAGCAAGCGCCCCGCACGTCGCACTTCACCTCCGCAACGCCCACCGACCGAAAGGAACCCCTCATGTCCGAGATCCTGAAGCTCCAGACCCTGTCCCTCGGCGAGCCGGAGGGCTCGGAGGACCAGCAGGTCGCCGAGTGGTCGACGGTCAGCAGCGGTTGCAACAACACCAAGGTCGAGGCCTGACCTCCTAGGCGTCACCCGTGAAGTGGCCGGCACTCCGGTGCCGGCCACTTCGGCCGTTTCCCGAACCCGGAAAGGAGAGCAGACCCATGCCGGACCCCACGTCAGCCCCCGCCCCCCTCCCCAGGCAGGCCCCCGCGCCCACCCCCCTGCACCGCAACCGGGACTACCAGCGGCTGTGGCTCGCGCACGCCCTCTCGGGCTTCGGCTCCCAGGCCAGCGCCATCGCCCTGCCCCTGGTGGTGCTCCACGCCACCGGGTCGGTCACCGCCTTCGGCCTGGTGACCTTCACCGAGATCCTCGCCTCCGTCCTGGCAGGCCTGCCCGCAGGCGTCCTGGTCGACCGGCTCCCGCGCAAACTGGTCCTGATCATCAGCGACGTCGCCCGCGCCCTGGCCTACCTGGTGATGACGGCAGCCGTCCTGACGGACCGGGTCAGCCTGGCCCTCGCGCTGTGCGTGGCCGTCGTCAACAGCGTCTTCAGCGCCCCCTTCAACCCCGCCGCCTCCGCCGCCCTGCGCCACGTCGTCCCGCGCGAGCAGCTGCCGGCCGCCCTCTCCCTCAGCCAGGCCCGTTCGGCTGCCGTCACCCTGGCCGGCCCGCTCATCGGCGCCGCTCTCTACACCGTCGCACCCGCCCTGCCCTTCCTCATCGACGCCTTGTCCTACCTCGCCTCCACCGTGTGCGTGGCACTGGTACGCCTGCCCGCCGGGCGCCCCGCGTCCTCCACCACCGCCCCGCCCGCCCCCAGCCTCGTCAAGGACCTGGGCACCGGCTTGCGGGAGGTCCGCCGCAGCCCCTTCCTGCGCTACACCCTGGTGAACGCCGCCCTGGTGAACCTCGCGTTCAGCGGCATCGTCCTCGTCCTGATCACCGGCGGCGCCCACGCCCCCTCGGGCGGCTTCCACAACGCGGTCATCATCGCCGCCTCCGGCGCGGGCAACCTCGTGGGCTCCCTGATCGCCGCCCGGACGACGACCACCCTGCCGCCGCGCACCCTGGTCCTCCTGGTGTGCTGGAGCACCGCCCTGTTCACCCCCCTGCTGGCCCTGAGCGACAACACCGTCGCCCTCGCCCTGGTCATCGGAGCGTGCAGCCTGGCCACCCCGGCCGCCAACGCCGTCATCTCCGCGGCCCGCCTGCACTCCATCCCCGACCACCTCCAGGGCCGCGTCCAGGCCGCCTGCGGCCTCATTCCTGCCCTGATCGTCCCGTTCGGCCCCCTGCTCACCAGCACCCTGCTCGCCCACACCGGCCCCGGCACCGTCCTGCTCGCCAACTCCGCCCTCCTCCTCGCCCTGGCCTGCTACAGCACCCTCAGCCCCGGCCTGCGCCTCATCCCCGACCTCCGCCCCCGCAAGCCGGCTGCCCACCCCGACCCGGCGCCCGCCGCCCCGGCCCCCGCCAAGGCCTGACGCCCACCACGTCCCGCGGAGAAGCCGGCCAAGGCCCCGCTGAGCACAGAACCAGCACACAACCGCCGCGGACGGACCCGAACGACCACGTCACGCGACGGTCAAGCCCCGGCCGACCGGCGTTCCCCGCACCGACGCGACTGCCGACACAGACGCTCCGCCGCGAACGCCCCGCCTGAAGACGAGCAGCCCCTGAACCGCCCCACCAACTCCTTCAGCCACACCACGGGCCAGGCCCCCGCGGATCTCTCCGCAGGAGCTTGGCCTGTCGCGACACCTGCCACCTCGCCTCGGGAACGCCGACGAGAACCGACCGGCCGCCACGCAGCCGGGCACCGGCGCGCGTCGGGCGGACGACCGCCTGGGACGTGTATGTGCAGGTAGTGCGCGTGCCGCCACCTCAATTTCCGCTCAGATGTGATGACGATCCTTCGAACGGGTCTCTAATGTCCTCTCAATCGAGGAAGACGGAGCAAGGGACCGATGAGCGCAGAGGCAGTGTCCGAGGAGCACGGAGATTCTTTCCGGGCACAGCAGGAGGAACCGGTCGTCCGGCCCGCAGCGAAGAAGCGATTCGGAGCACGCGTCCCACAGGACGCGAACCGCACGAGCAGCCGCAGTAAGACCTCGCACACCACCGTGAGGCCCCGAGGCATCCGCCCGGTCGGCGCCGTGGCCGGCACCGTCGCCCTCGCTCTGACCGCCACCGCGTGCGGCCTCGGGTCGGACCTCGGCGGCAAGAACGAGAAGATCGCCATCGGCATCAAGTTCGACCAGCCGGGCCTCGGCCAGAAGACCGCCGACGGCTACACCGGTTTCGACGTCGACGTCGCCACGTACGTCGCCAAGAAGCTGGGCTACTCCGAGGACGACATCGTCTGGAAGGAAGCTCCGTCGGCCCAGCGCGAGAACCTCATCAAGAGCGGTGACGTCAAGTTCGTCGTGGCGACCTACTCCATCAACGACAAGCGCCTGAACGAGGTCGACTTCGCGGGACCGTACTTCCTGACCCACCAGGACCTGCTCGTCCGCGGCGACGAGGTCTCGATCACCAAGGTCGAGGACCTCAACTCCAGGAAGCTCTGCTCGGTCACCGGCTCGACCTCCGCACTCAACGTCAAGGAGAAGCTGGCCCCCAAGGCCGCCCTGCAGCAGTTCGGCGGCTACTCCGAGTGCCTCAAGGGCCTGGAGGACAAGAAGGTCGACGCGGTCACCACGGACGCCGCCATCCTGGCCGGCTACGCCTCCCAGCAGCAGCACTGGGGCAAGTTCAAGCTCGTCGGCCTCTCCCTGAGCGACGAGAACTACGGCATCGGCCTCAAGAAGGGCGACTCCGAACTCAAGACCCAGATCAACAAGGCGCTGGGGGAGATGGTCACCGACGGCACCTGGCGCAAGCTCGTGAGGAAGCACTTCAGCCTGTCGAGCTACCAGAGCGAACCCCCGCCGCCCATCGAGGACTGACACCCCTCAAGAGCACCCGCCACCCCACCGCACCCCAGGCCCTCCCGCTCGTGAGCGAGGCGCCCCCAGGCTCCAGCCCCCATCCCAATCCCGGGACCGGAGCCTGGGAGCGTACGGCCCCCGAGGCCACGAGCCGTAACCAGCGCCCCGCACACGCAGCACCCGGCCTGCCGACAGTTCCCCCTCATGGGTGCGGTACGCCGGGTGGTCGAGAGAACCGTGTCCTGGCTGGCGGGCTGCCGCAGCCCCCATCGCCGCTATGAACGGAAGGCCGAGCACTTCCTCGCCTTCGTCGACATGGCCGCAGCCCTCATCGGCTACCGCTGCTTGGCCGGCCTTCTCACGGCCTGAGCCGGTTCTGCTGCACGTCGAAGCAGATCAGGCCCATGGACTCCGCGACGTCCGCCGCGTAGGCCGACGCTTCCTCGGCCATGCTCCACCGCATGGGAAAGTAGATCAGTGGGCCGCTGGCCTCGCCGATCAGCGGCCCGGTTGACCAGGGAGAGGTGTCTTCCTCGTCCTCGGTGAGGTCGCACCACCGCTCAAGCAGCGTGGCGACGTAGGCCGCGATGCGCTCGGAGGGAGGCTCGACCACCTTGCTGTCGATGTAGCGGTCGTACAGGTCGGCGAAGACCCGGCCGGCGGTCTTGTCGTCCGTCGGCTTCTCGCCTTCCCAGACAGCAAGGTCGAAGCTCATGCCAGGAGGCTTTCATGCCGCTCTGACAGCCATAAGAAACGGCGTCCAAGCCGACCCGCCGACGCCCCGCTGGGAGCTCCTCGGCCGCTCGACCAGTTCCCTCCGGCCGGCAGCCGCGACAGGACGCAGTGCCTGGTGATCCGGCTGAGCCCCCCTGCGTCGACCTGTCGAGCCGCGGATGACGGCTCCGGCCGTCCACCGTGTCCTCCGACTCCCGACATGGCCTCGGCCAGGCCGGGTAGCTGCGGGCGGAGGGTCGCGTCGCGGCTCGTACTGGGAGAGGAGACCCGATCATGGCCGGTTCGAACCTCGGGGGACGGACGGCGCCCGTCGCGCTCGTCACCGGATCCGACTCCGGTATCGGCAGGGCCGTCGCCGTGGCCCTGGCCGCACGGGGCATGGACGTGGGGATCACCTGGCACACCGACGAAGAAGGGGCGGAGAAGACCGCGGCCGAGGTCCGGAGCCACGGAAGGCGCGCCGCCGTGGCCCGACTCGACCTGACCCGTCTGCCGGAAGCCGCCGATGTGATCGACGATTTGGCAGAGCGACTCGGCCGCGTCGACGTCCTGGTCAACAACGCCGGAACCGGGACGGCCACCCCGTTCCTGGACATCACCCACGACACGTTCCGCGAGGTCCTCGACGTCGACCTGACCGGGCCGTTCCTGTGCTCCCAGCGTGCGGCCCGCCGGATGATCGCCCAGGGCGACGGGGGCCGGATCGTCAACGTCACGTCCGTGCACGAGCACCAGCCGAGGGTTGGCGCCGCTCCCTACTGCGCCGCCAAGGGCGGTCTGGGCCTGCTCACCCAGGTGATGGCCCTGGAGCTGGCCGAGCACGGCATCACGGTGAACGCGGTCGCACCCGGCGAGATCGCCACGCCGATGACCGGGCAGGAGGACGAGGACGTGTCACGGACCTCGCGGCCGGGCGTCCCCCTGGGTCGTCCCGGGGACGCCCGCGAGGTGGCGGCCGTCGTAGCGTTCCTCGCGGGAGAAGAGGCGTCGTACGTCACCGGCGCGTCCTGGGCCGTCGACGGCGGGATGCTCAGGATGGGCCCCATGGCCGGGTCCCATCTGCACGACGACGCATGGCGTCAGCCCTGAGCCGGGGGTGGGCGGCTGCGGGCTGACCGAAATGTAGAGGCGGCAGTCGGACGCCTCCGGTACGAGCAGCAGCCCCCATGCCGCGCACCGATGCCGATACCCGCCCCCCACCGGGCCGTACACCCCGCCCAGCGGAGTACGCCCCCCGGACCTGCCCCGAGAGCAGATCCGGCAACCCGGTGCCTGCCGGGCTGAGCCCACCCCCTCGAATTCCGCGGATTGTCCGCCCGCTGGGACACCGCGTGGGCGGTGGCGGTCACGGGCCGTGGTCCAGGGCGCCGCAGGGCAGGCCAGCGACGTAGTACCGGTCGCAAGGGGCGGACCGGCGACAGGTGCACGGCACCGGGCGCCGGGATGTCCGGGCGGGGTAGGGCCCCGTAAGGCCCCGCGTGGTTCCTCCCTCGGCCTCTGCAGCCGCCGCCCTGTCCGAGCGCCGGCTGGGCCCGATCGCCTCACGCCGCCCGGAGGTTCCTGGCGTCCCACGTGGGCGGGGCTCATCGGGTTCGGGTTCACCAGGGAATCCTCCGGTGCAGCAAGGTGCGGGGCACCGGGCGACAGGGGCCCTTGTCATGGCTCGCGGCAGGGGGCGGACTCAAGGGGGCGTAAGGGTGTCGAGCCGGGCGGCGAGGTCGGGGTGGGTGGCGGCCAGGTGGGGGCGGGCGGCGGTCAGAGGGGCGATGAGGTCGGCGGGGTCGTCCTGGGCGAGGGCCTCGTGGAGCTCGCCCAGGGGGCGGCGGGCGGCCGGAGGGAGGTCGGTGAGGGCGGTGATCTGGCCGGCGAGGCGGCGCAGGTCGGCGGCGTTGGCGCGGGCCCAGGTGGCGGTAGTGCGTTCGGCGGCCCGTGCCTGGCGGGTCGCCGTCACGCGCTGCTCGCCCGTGGTGCCGGCCGGGCCGGGGCGACCACGCAGGTAGCGGCGTTCGGCGGCCTGGCGGCTGGCCACGCCCAGCGGATCGGCGAGGTCAGCCCAGCTGGCTCCGGCGTCCCGGGCCGTTTCGATCAGGCCCGTCTCCCATCCGGCGAGCCGCTCGCGCACCTGCCGCAGCAGCAGCAGCGAGGCCAGGGCCTGCTCGGCGCCGGGACCCGGCGCGTCGGAGGTGTCCGGGGACTCTCGCTGGGCGTCGCGCAGGGCGTCGTCTATGGCGTGCAGGGCCGTCGCGGCGGCGAGGAACGAGGCGGGACCGTGGGTGTTCGGGTCGCCCTCGGGGGCGTGGTCGGCTGGTGTCATGGGCACCTCCCTCTCCTTGTCATCATCACGACGACATCGTGTTTGTCATCCATTGGATGACATGTTACAACGGAGTCAGTGAGGCGCATTGGCAGCAACTGCCTGAACCGCTGGAGGTGTTTTCACGATGTTGATGCGCACTGACCCCTTCCGTGAGCTGGACCGGCTGACGCAGCAGCTGATGGGTCCGGGCACCTGGTCGAGGCCGTCGGCGATGCCGATGGACGCCTACCGCGAGGGCGACGAGTACGTCGTGGCCTTCGACGTTCCCGGTGTCACCGCGGACGCGATCGACATCGACGTCGAGCGGAACATGCTGACCGTCAAGGCCGAGCGCCGGCCGGTCGTGAAGGCCGACGACGTGCAGATGGAGCTGTCCGAGCGGCCGCTGGGCGTCTTCTCCCGCCAGATCGTGCTCGCCGACACCCTCGACACCGAGCGCATCCAGGCGGACTACGACGCGGGCGTACTCACGCTGCGCATTCCGATCGCCGAGCGCGCCAAGCCCCGGAAGATCACCGTCGGCGTCGGCTCCGGCCGCAAGGAAATCGCCGGCTGACACCGGCCGGACGGGTGCGGAGGGCGGGCACCTGATCTCACCGTCGCCCTACCTCCGCATCCCTCTCGGGCAAGCCGAAGAAGACGAGGGGTGGCGGTGAGATGACCCTGCGACGCGAAGCGTTCCTCGGCCACGTGACCGAACGCGGCCGGTACGACACTCCGGAAGAAGCCGAACGCGCGGCGCGCGTGGTGCTCGCCCTGCTCGGCGCCCACCTGGTCGGCGACGTCCGGGCCCGGTTGGCGGCACGCCTGCCCGAGGCGTTCGCCCTGATCCTGCTCAACCCGCTGCAGAGCGCCGAGCCGCTGTCACCGGAACGGTTCGTGCGCGCCACCGCCGCGTGGATCGAGGGCGCGACGGAGCGGACCGCGGCCTGGGACGTCAGCGCCGTGCTGTCCACCGTCGCCGATGCCGCCGGCGAGGACCTGCTGGGCCAGATCCTGCTCCAGCTCCCCACCGGCTACGACCTCCTCTTCGGCCATCCCCACCCCGTCTGATCACCTGACCGTCCCGCATGCCGGTGCCTGGACACCGGCCCCAGCAAGAAGGGCAACCAACCCCAGTGATCTCCGAAGTGATCTCCGACCGGCAGGCATCGCTCCAGCAGCCGTACGGGACGCCATACGAGCAGATGCTGGAGAAGGTCCGCTACGAGGGCGCCTACCCCACCCGCGAGAAGGCCGACGAAGCCGTCCGCCTGGTTCTCGCCGGACTGGGGCGCCAGCTGACCGGCGACGAACGCGTCGACCTGGCCGGCCGCCTGCCCCTGGAAGCCGCACGCGTGCTGACCATGCAGATCCCCGCCACCGAGCCGCTCACCGGCTGGGCCTTCGTCAAGGACCTCGCCGCACGCACCGGCGCCTCCCTGGCTACCACCCGCTGGGACACCGGATCCGTCCTCTCCGCGGTCGCCGCCTACGCCGGACACGACCTCACCACCCGCATCCTGCAGCAACTCCCCACCGGCTACGCCCTCCTCTTCGGCCGCGCCGAACTCACCCCCGCCGCGTAGACGGAGACGGTGCGGCCGGCGTGTTCGGGGCGGACGCGGCGGCTTGTGCGTCGCGTCCCCCCCCCGCACGCGCGTGCCCACCTTCACCATGTCCGCCGCGTCCGCCTCCTCTGGTCGCGGGGGCGCCCTGGGACGATCCTCGGCGCGGAACGTTCCGGCCGGCACGGCTCACCGTGGGCCGGGGCGCGGCGGCCGAGCATCCGACCGCGGCGCAGGGTGAGCTTTCGGTCAGCGGTCCCTTGGCTCGCGACCTTCGCCGGCCCCCCGTACAGGTCGAGGACGTCCGCGTGCGGGTGGCGTGCCGGTGGGCCAGCACGCAGAGGGGCACGGTGGCGATCCAACTGCAGACGGCCGCCGAGGGAGAGAACTGGGTGATCACGACGGAGAGGAGAAACACGAACGCCTGCGCGGGAAATGGCGGGAAGGGCCCCCGGCGCCCCGATTCCCGGGCGATGCGCACTGCCATCAAGAGCAGTACCAGGGCGTACCGATCACCGCGCCGTACAGGGCTGGTCCGACCGGCCGGTGGCCGTATTCGGCCACCCTCGTCGGGAAGGGGGCAAGGAGATCAGCGCGCCAGAAAGGCGACGTTGCACGAGAAGAGGGAGCCGTCGTTCCACTCGGCGTCCCGCAGCACCGCGTGGTGCGCCCGCCAGAACAGAGCGATCAACACAGCGTTCAGTAGGAACGTTCCCACCTGGCCCCGTACGGCGTCGAGCGCGTCCTCCAGGGCCTGCCCGCGAAGCCCGTCGGGCAGGTCGACAACGAGCACCAGCAGCGTCATGGCGATGGCCACGGCGCCGTCGGTCAACGCGAGAACCCTGCGCTTCGGCAGATGCGTGTGCTCCGCAGGGGCGGTTACGTGTCCGTGGCTCATCTCCATCGTCCTGTGTGAGCACCCGCGGTGCCACACTCCGACGCCCGTCCGCGCGGGCCGCGCGCGTGTCGTGGCCCGGGGTGCTGAGGACGCAACGGCGCTGCGAGGTACCCCACCCCAACCTCGCTGGCGAGCTCGTACAGACCCGTACTGACTCGTGCAGGGCCGGGGACGGTCAGGCCACCGTCTACGCCAGTCTGCTCGCCCTCAAGGGACTCGGGCACCTTGCCCCTTGCGGCGCCCCGGCGGCGTCACGGAATGGAAACGAGCAAGGCACGTCGGCCCGGAGGCGTCCTACCGTGTCCGTGGAGCCGGGGGGTGCGATGCGAGCTCAGGGGTGGCGGTGGCTGCTGATCGGGTTGACGGGTCTCCTCGTCATGGGGTGCTTCGGCCCGCAAGGGCCGCAGTTCGGCGACGGCTCGGCGGTTCCCGAAGAGGCTTCCCGCGTCCGGCTGCCGGTGTCGCCGGGGCTTGACGGTACGTGGGTGGTGAACTCGCCCCGAGAGGGGTTGCTCGGCCAAGGCGGCGTCCTCGTCCGACGGGAAGGGCCGGACCGGCGGGGCTGGCGACTGGCCCTGCCCACCGAGTTCACGCTGACCTCACCCCGTCCGGGCTCGGCGCATTCCGCGCTCGTCCAAGACCACCGGGTCGTTCTGGTGGGCGGACGCGAAGGTCACGAGGGCCCGAGTACGATCGCCGGGCTCGATCTGGAGAAAGGGCGCTTGGCATGGCGGCGCCCACTGGCGCCGGGCAGTCAGGTCTTCCTGTACGACTACGGGGCAGCGGCCGTACTCGTCGCCAACTGCCGCACCGGTTCCTGCCACCTGACCGGCTACTCCCAGTACGGTCAGCGCGTATGGAGCCGTACGGAACCGGGGGCGGTGAAAGTCCTGGACGGCTGCCGGGCCGACGCCTTTACCACCGAGCCGCCCGCCGGTGACAGAAACTGCCACGCCTTCCTGGTCACCCCCGACCGCATCGCCACTCTGGACATGGACAACGGCCGACCACACTGGCATGCGAGATTCCAGATCCCCCAGGGCAGCATCGACCGGATCGCCGAAGACAACGGCCTGATCACCCTGGCCACCGCGCCGGCCGAGGGAAGCTGTCGCGCCACCGTACTTGCCGGACCAGCTGGACCAGCCGGACCAGCAGAACCGTCCGGACCGCCTGAGGCTGGCGGGACGGGCGAGCCCGCACGGACCGCCGAATCCGCAAGGACCCCCGGACCGGCCGGGACCCCTGAACCGGCCAAGACCGCCGGACCGGCCCGTACGGGCGCCAAAAGCGAGCAAGCCGGCTGGCAGCACACCTTCGTGTGGCACCAACCCCAGGCCCCGCGCGACCCGCGCACCGGATGCCGCTGGGACCGCACGCTTCCCCTGCTGACTCGGTTCTCCATGGTGCTGCCGGACGCCGAGGGCGCCCTCGTCGTCAGTCCCTACTTCGGTACCGAGGGCCCCGCCCGGCGACTCTCCCCGGGCGAGTACCTGGTCACCGACGGGACCTTTAACCAAATCGTCCGCGCGTCCGGCCGACCGGACCGGAACCTCGACACGTCCGACCGGCCGGTCCGCCCGGAGGGGTTGAGCCCCGCAGCGCGTGCTCTTACGAGGCATTTCTGGCAGGACGGCCAACGTCTGCTTCTCCTGGACCACGAGAACCGCCCTCTCTGGGAGGGCACCTCGGCCTGTGAGGCCTTCCTGCACGACGGCACCGGCCCCCACGTCCGCGTGACCTACTGCGACGGCACCGACCTTGTCGAACTCCGTCCCGTGCACAGGAATAACTGACGACGCATCAGGACGCTTGCTGCCCGCGCCAGGGCACCGAAGCAACAGACTCCTTTTCACCCTCGCCCCCTACCTGCCAGGCAGCCAGGTCACGCCCAGGCGATCCGACCGTCCGACGGCCCGCCCGCCCAAGACAGCCCACCCGTGCAGCAGACCGCCCTCGCTCCGTACGCCCATCTGCCCCAAGCGCACCACGACTGCCAGGTCCTGACCAGCACCGTCTCAATTCGCCTCCCCGAGGTAGCTCAAGGCTTGGCGGAAGTCGTCGAGGGCGGCCCTGAACTCGTGGGCGGCGGTGTGGAAGGTCGATCGGTCGATCAGGATCTTGGCCAGTGTGCGCGTTCCGTCTGTCGGATCGTGCTGAGACAGCCGACGGGCCAGACCCATTCCTTCATCGAACAGGGAACGCACACGCTCCGCGAACAGATGGGTACGGTTCTGCCAGTAGACGGCGGAGCGGACGGTGAGGACCCGATGCGGCCGGACCAGTTCGGCCAGATGCCGGTCCGGATCCTCGGTGGCTCGCGCAGCGAGGGTGTCCACCTCTTCACGGAGGGCATGGCGGCTGTCGAAGTAGCGCCGCTCGGCATCGGGCGACCATCGCAGAGGCGCCGCCCCCGAAGGCGGACGCGGTCCATCGGGCGCAGGCCGATCGCTTTCGGCACCGGAGATGTTCAGCAACACCGCCCAGAACGAAGCCTGGTAGCCACTCCAGGACTTCCGCTCACCGGTATCGGCCAGCTCCGTCAGCAAAGCGAGCGCTTCTTGCCGGACGAGGGCCGCCTGCTCCCCTCGGCCGTTGGTGTCGAGCATCCGCGCGTACCCGATGAGGGAGTGGAGATGGCAGGCCATCGGCCCGCGTTCATGCGCGGCTTCGGCCGCTTGCATGCTGACGAGCGTCTCGAACGCGGCGAGTGCTTCGTCGCACCGGCCAGCGTCATGGAGAGTGGCTGTCCACTCCAGGAGGGTCCAGGCGAGACCCCCGTCGGCGGGCCCCTCGGGCAGGATCGCCGCGACCAGTTCGGTCATGGCATCGGCGGCCTCGGCATACCGGCCTTCCTCGGAGAGTCCGGTAGCCCAGTCATACAGCCCTTTGACCACGGGGTCTCCGGACAGTTCGGCTTGTGCACGGCCAAGGGCGAGCATCTCGGCGCGCATGGCAAGTCCTTCGGCGCGTCAGCCCGCCATGTACAGCTGTCGCTGGCACGAGTCGAGGGCCCGGTACAGAACATCGGCCCGGGCGGTCTCGGCCGGGTCGATGGACCGCGCAGCGGCCACCGCCTCCTCGCACAGCGCGAGCGAGGACGGATGCCACTTGCCGACGCTGGTGTCGTAGCTCAGACGTTGCAGCGCCCCGGCCAAGAGCGGCAGGTACGAGGCGGGACTGACCTGGGTGAGCACCCGATAGGCGTCGACTTCCTCGCGCGGCGTGCGGCGACCCGATGCGAGCAGCACATTCCGCGCTCGCACGATGTCGTCATGATCGACTTTCCCCGAGTGATTCATGACGGAGATTCTGGGTCCCCCGGAGAGGGCCGAACCAGGCTCCTCACCTGTGCCGTTCCTCCTACGAGAACGAACTCTGACCTGTCATGATGGGTGTGACATCACTTTCCTGGGCGTACTGGGGCGCACTGGCAACTGCGGTTGTTCGACCTCAGTCGGTGAACCCAGCGACCAGGACCACCGCACCCTCTCCCGGGAACCCGACGCGCGGGCGCCCCAGGACGGCGACGGCTGAGTGCCCACATACCTCCGCTCCGAGACCCACCCACCCGGCCAGCGAGACCCGCCCGCCGTACTCGCGATCTCCGGCGACAGGCTGCCCACATCGTCCGTCCCTTCGTCGAACGGGCGCGCCTCGGCCTCGCGGTCTTCGCCCTACGTCACTGGGTGAAGCGACGTCCGCCCCCCCCGGCCGGCTTCTCCACCTTGGCCGCGTACAGCCGTTCTCGGCGGACGGGCCCGGCCGACCGGCGGGGTGCGGGGCTGGGCGGAGGGACGTGGAGGTCACGGGTCCCGGTGCCCACCCGGCGGGACCGCCCGGGTGCCGGGGCTTCCGAGGCTGCCGGGCGAACCCGGCGGGGGATCGCCCGCCGCGAGGTGCTCCAGGACCGCCGCCAGCTCCTCGCAGGCGCGGCGCACCGACCGGCGGGTGGCGCGCTGCTCGGTGATGACGGCGGCGAGAAGCAGGGCCGTCAGGGCGGCTGAGCCGTTGAAGGCCTGCAGTTTCACCATGATTTCGACGTCCGACAGGTGGAGGAACGCGCCCCGCGCGGAGGTCGCCTGGAAGGTGGTGAGCACGGAGGCGAAGAGCGCGCACAGCATGCTTCCGGCGAGCTGGAAGCGGAGCGCTGCCCAGATCAGCAGGGGGAAGACGAGGAACAGCATGCTCATCGGGCTGAGCACGGCGAGGGGCATGAGGACCACGGTCGCCAAACCCAGGAAGACCGCCTCCTTCCAGCGCCGTGTCCGGAACCGTCCGGCCGGCCCGCCGAGGACGAGCAGGAGCGGGGCGACCAGCAGGACTCCCATGGTGTCGCCCACCCACCAGGCCAGCCAGACCCCCCAGAACTCGCTCCTGTCCAGGGAGCCCGTCGCCACCTGCAGGCCGACCCCCGCGGTGGCGCTGATCAGCATGGCGCCGAACCCGCCGAGGAACACCAGGGAGAGTCCGTCCCGCAGCCGCGCTATGTCGAGCCTGAAGCCGACCCGTCTCAGCAGCAGGAAGGAACAGAGTGGCGCGACGGTGTTGCTCGCCACCGTGACCAGCGTGGTGGGCCCCGGGGTGGTGAGAGAGGCGATGACCAGGAAGGACCCGAGGGCGACGCCGGGCCAGACCCGCGCGCCGAGCAGCAGCAGGGCGGCGACGGCGACGCCGGTGGGCGGCCAGATGGGGGTGACCACCGCGCCCTCGACGACGAGGCGGCCGAGCAGACCGAGCCGCCCGGCCGCGTAGTAGCAAAGCGCCACGGCCAGCGACGTCAGGGCCGCCTCTGTAATGCTCCGGAACTGCCGAGTGACCAACACGTCAGCCATCAGACACCGGCGGGGCCGCCACGACCGAGCAAGGACCCCTGCGTGTCGGGCGCGACGGTACGGTACGAGACCGTGCCTCCACGGGATCGTGCCGCCAGGGTCCGTATAGCCGCGAGCTGCGAGCTGGGTCTGCCACCGGCCCGAACCAGTGCGACGGACACCAGTACGAGCCTGGCCCGGCACGAGGCCCGCCCGGTCCCGGGCCCCATCCGGCACGAGGCCCGCCCACCCCGATATCCGGGACGCCGACCACGTCCGGCGGATCCTGCCCGATGTGGTCGGACCCTGCACCGTCGGCACATGGAGAGAGACGCCCGGCCATCCCGCCCGGGGCCGACCAAACGGCGTGCGCCCGCCCTTCGCGGCCAGCCCCGTCACGCCTCCACCGGTGGCTGGTGCGGACCGGGTGGCTGATCCGTGCTGGACAGCTGATCCGTACCGGACGGCTCGTCCGGACCGCCGTCATGGCCCACGACCAGGACGGCCGCGTCGTCCTCGTGCCCCACCGTGGCCGCCAGCTTCATGACGGAGGTGGCGAGCGCGTCGACGCCCAGTCCGGCGACGGCGGTGATTCCGGCGAGCCGCATCACCCGGTCCAGGCCGTCGTCGAGGTGGAGCGAGGGTCCCTCCACCACCCCGTCGGTCAGGAGGACGAAGACGCCGCCGGCGGTGAGCCGGTGCAGCGTGGTGGGGTAGTCGACGCCGCGGAGCACGCCGAGCGGAGGGCCGCCCTCGCCGTCGTCGATGCCGGAGCGGCCGTCGGCGGTGGCCCAGATGTGGGGGATGTGGCCGGCGCGGGCGCACTCCAGGGTGCCGGCGACGGGGTCGAGCCGCAGGAAGGTGCAGGTGGCGAAGAGATCGGCGCCCAGAGAGATCAGCAGGTCGTTGGTGCGACCGAGCAGCTCTCCCGGGTCCTCGGTGACGGAGGCCAGCGCGCGAAGCCCGACCCGGACCTGTCCCATGAAGGCGGCGGCCTCGATGTTGTGCCCCTGCACGTCACCGATGGACATGCCGATCCGCCCGCCGGGCAGGGGGAAGGCGTCGTACCAGTCACCGCCGACGTTGAGTCCGTGGTTGGCGGGCTCGTAGCGGACGGCCAGCCGGGCGCCCGGAAAGCGGGGCAGGTCCGAGGGCAGCATGCCGCGCTGCAGAGCCACGGCGAGCTCGACGCGGGACCGCTGGGTCTCGGCCAGCTCCCGCGCCCTGGCGGTCAGTGCCGCGAGCCGGACCAGAAGGTCCTCGCTGCTGTCGGCCGGCCGTCTGCGGAACATCGATCACTCCGACGTCACGAGAGCCCTCGCATCAGTTCGTCCCATCTCCAGCGCGCAGGACCAAGGGGACCACCTCGGTAGGAAAGGTCCTTCCCCACTCTGCCCGGAGGTGCCGCCGTCCGCATCTCCTCGATCCCGCGCCCACCCCGCCACTGTCGCCAGGGCGCGTTTCCCGTCCGGCACCGCCGGGTGATCCGCGCCCTGATACGAGGATCCCGATACGAGGACGCCGGTCGTGCCCCGAGTCGCCCCGCGCGTGTGCCGTCAGGTGGCGACGGGCGTGGTGGCCCGGGGTCGAAGCGGGATGATCGGTACTGTCGGTTACGTGCTGTCACTACACGGTTTGACACGAGCGAGGCTGCTGCTCGCCGCCATGATCGGCGCGGCGGTGCTGCTCGCGGCCGGCGTCGCGGTGACGGGTTTCGTTCTGAACGCTCGGCACGAGCGGGCCGCGCAGCGGATCGAGACTCTTTGGCATCCGGCCGTCGCCGGAGTCGGCTCTGTGCGGGCGGCGGTGGGGGACGTGCGGGCCGCGTCGCTGGCGGGGGACGCGGGCGAGGCGCTACGCGGGACGAGCCGGGTGAGTCTCGAGGAACACCTGGAAGGGCTGAGGCGGCTGACCGCAGGTACGGACGACGAGGTGGACGAGGGCATCGTGCTCCTCGACCGCAGCGTGGCCCGGTGGCTGGAGAACGGGCGCCCCGGAACCCAGGTGGACCGCATGGAGGTGTACGGGCTGCCTGCGGCCGCCGTCGGAGCGGACCCCGCGGAGGGCACCTACGCGGCGGTCGACGCCCGCTCCAAGGAACTCGCGGCGCTCCTGGAGCAGCGCAGTACGCGGGAGGCCGAGATGGCCATGTGGCACATGAACAGCATCTTGTCCTACATCCTGAGCCTCGCCGTGGCCGTGCTCGTCGCTGCGGTGGTGGGGGCCGTGGTGCTGCAGCGCCGCTACCTCGCCCCGGCGGGGGCACTGGCCCAGCGTCTGCGGCGCGCGGCCAGCGGTGACGCGAACGGCGCGGGACCGCCGTCCGGGAGCGACCGGAGCTGGATCGGCCTTCTGTCCCGAGAGGCCGAAGGGGTGCGCGAGCGCTTGGTGGTGTCCCAGCGCGAGTCTCGTCGCAACCACGAAGCGCTCGTGCAGGTCGGACCGGCGGTGCAGGGCTTGCACGAGATCCTGGTCTCCTGCGAGGAGCCGGGGCCGGGGGCGCTGGTGACCGGTGACGTGCGTGCGGCCGAGGGACTGATCGCGGGCGACTACCTCGGTGCCGTGCGGCTTTCCGACGGATCCACCGCCGTCTTCCTCGGCGACGTCTGCGGGCACGGCGTCGCCGCCGGCCTGCTGGCCGTGCAGCTGAAGAGCGTCGTGACGGTGGGGCTGCGCCTGGACGTCGATCTGGACACGCTGATGCGCGCGGTGCACCACGCGCTGGCCGGCGAGGACTGCTTCACCACCCTGGCCGTCGCGGTCCTGTCCCCGGAGCGCTCGCTCCTCACCTGGGTGAACGCCGGACATGAAGAACCGTTCCTGCGACGGGCGGACGGGACGCTCGAACGGCTGGAGACCACCGGCCCCTTGGTCCACCCGTTCCTGGACGCGCCCCCCGGCAACTGGCAGACGCGCTCCGTCCGGTTCGACCCCGGTGATCTGCTGGTGCTGTCCACCGACGGCCTCACCGAGGGCCGCCGCGACGACGGTGAGGAGTTCGGTGAGGAGCGGATCTCCCACGTGCTGACCGGCCTGGACGACCCGGCTCCCTCGGTGGCGGTCACGGCCCTCCACTCCGCCGCCGAACGCTTCGGCGTCGACCGGGGAAGAGACGACATGAGCCTCCTCGCGGCCGCCACCACCCCGCGAGGCACCTCCGGAAGCAGCCCGGCCTCGGCTCACGACCGATGACACCGGCGCGAGGCGGTGGTCGGCCCCGGCTCCGAAGCCCTGCGCGCCGCCCGTTCGCCCGACCTGCCCTCGTGCGACCTGCCCTCGTGCGTCCTGCCCTCGTGCGGCGCGCCCCCGCCGGTCCTGGTCCTGCCGACGTGGCGGTCTGCCGACCCGCCGCGCTGCCCCTGCCGACCTCCCGACGGCCTGCTCGGGATCCTTGGCTCAGGGGTCGGGCGTTGCCTGGTCGACGGAATATGGCCTCCCGCCCGGGCCACCTCTTCGATGACCGTGGGCGGGAGTCCTCCGCGACTGTCAGCAGGGGATGCTGAGCGTCATGCTGGAACCCTGGTAGTGGGTCTCGTACGCGTGCTGCACGCTGCCGTTGACCATCCCGGAGTACCGGTACATGGTCACGCCCTCGTCCGACACCCACTCACCCTCGTAGGAGAAGGTGACCTCGTACGAACGGATCTCGCTGTCCCACACGTCGCCGCACCCGGCGCCGGCGGACGCAGTGCCCGCTCCCCCCAGCACCAGGCTCAGCCCGAGCAGGGCGGATGCGGCGATGCCGAACGGCTTGGCCTTGAACTTCATGGTTCCCCCTTGATGGGCGCCCGGCGCCGTCTGCGCAGGGCGCGTGGGGAACGTACCTCGGAGGAATCGACTCCGGGATCGGCGATTTAGGCCAGAGAGGGTCGAGAATGCGACATGCCGGATAACGGCTCCGGCCCGTAGCGGCTGCCACCGTTCGGCCACTCCCGTAGGGGCGAGCCCCACCTGACGCTGTTCGCACGGTAAGGCCCCATCCCCGAAACCGTCACGGCAGGTTGGGGCAGCGCCAACGGCAACTGGATGCCCGCAGAGGAGTGGGATGTTCGAGAGCGCCTTCGGGACAGCAGCCCCACATGCCCGGCCGCCGTCGCACCCGCATCACTCCTCAGGCAGCCCCGACGCGCGATGACAGAACCCGGAGCGCACCCTTCTCGGCTGGCCGCCGACTGAACCCGTCAATGGGCGCTGTCGGAGGTCAGGGCCGCTGGATCGCAGGGTCGGGCTTCCCGTCCGAACGGTCGGCGCAGAGCTGCCAGATCTCTTCCAGCAACTCCGGGTAGTGCTCTCCGTACGCCGCCACCGCGTGCGAGACCGCGTCCAGGGCCGCTTTGAGCGGGGAGGGCTCGGCGGCAGCGGGTACGGCGGGGAGTGCGAAATGCGGTTGCGAGATCAGCCCGCGGTCCAGCGGTGTGCGGGCGGGGTGCGTCAGTTCCGTGGGGGTGACGAAGGCGGGGACGGGACCGAGGTCTGCGGCGTGCGTTGCCGACAGCTTGGCGTCGGACCCCGCCGGTGCGGGGCTTTCCGGCAGTCGGCCGAGTTCGTAGTGCCTCGCCCCGTCGTCGCCGGGCTCCGAGGTCGGGATCCATCCCCACCCGACGGGTGTCGGGGGAAAGTAGGGCGGTCGTTCCGGCGGCGTCGCCGCTCGCACCGTCGGCCCGGGCGCGAGCGCGGTGGAGCGCAGCGTCTCCCACATCCGGGCCGTGTCGTCGAAGGGCGGCGGAAGCGGACGCCCGTCCATCAGGGCGGTGAGCGCCCTCGCGACCCACGGCACGGTGGTCAGGCCGGCCGTCTCGCACGCCCGACGCGCGGCCAGACGCGCCACGGAACGCTGGACGTCGGCCCCCGCGGCATCAAGGGCGTGTACCAGGTCGCTGTCGAAGGGGAGCAGGCCGAGGACGTTGCTGTGGCGGACGGCGCGGAGGCTCTCGCTCGGAAGCCTCCCGCCCCACTGCCACCTCTCGTAATGCAGCCGTCGCTCCTCGTCGGCCCCTTCGTCGTCCATGACCGGCCCGTGCACGGAGCACCTCCTTCTGCCGACGGCTTCGAAGGCCCCGAGCCTCGACTGATCAACCGTCACCTGCTCCGCATCATGCCGCAAGCCACTGACACCAGGCTGAGACACCGTTGGACCGGGACGACTCTCACGGGGGTGGGCTTCTTGTCATCACAGGCCGGGCGGCGTTCGCGGGCGACCGAGCCACGCGGCGTCCCGGTCCGATCGACGTCGCCCTGGCCGTCGACATCACCTTCGCCGGCCCGGTCTCGGCAGTTCGCCAGTCACCCGAACCACCTCGGTCACACCGTTCGATCGGTAGCCGCCGCGCGGGCAGCGGGAGCGGGCAGTAGGCAGCGCGCGGCGGGCGGCAGGCGGTCGTCGTGGGCCGACTTGCTGTGAGACAGGTGCCCGTGACGGGTGCCTCACCGTGGGGATCAGAACCAGCTCTGGTACGGAAGACTGTTGCACGCCCAGGTGCGGAAGCCCAGGGAGCTGTCGTCGATGCAGCGGGAGGTGAGCTGGTTCTGGAAGCGGACGGTGCCGTCGTTCCAGACCTTGATCCACCAGCTCTGCGCCGGGCTTGAGTTGCAGACCGCGGTGCGGAAACCGCTGTCGGTGTCCTCGATGCAACGGCCGGTGTTGATGTTCCTCAGCTGACGGGTCCCGTCACCCCAGACGTGGACGTCCCACTGCTGCGGATTCGAGCCGTTGCAGCTCCAGGTACGGAAGCCGTTGCTGGTGTCGTCCATGCACCGGCTCGTGGCCTGGTTCTGGAACGACTGGACGGCGCCGGACGCCCGCGCCTGGCCTGCCGGGCCGGAGGCGGCGGCCATCGCGCCGGTCGTTGAAGTGAGGGAGGTGAGGGCAAGGGCCCCGCCGATCAGAACCGTGGTCATGACGCGCATGTGACCCGTCGTCTCCTTCGTGTCCGTGGAACCGGCTGGGCCGCAAACGTAGAAGCTGAGAGACGGGACAGGCGATCCGGAACCATCCGGAGTGACAGCATTCCGCCGGATTCCGCCGCCTGGCAGGGCCTTGTCCAAAAGAGCCGCCGATCGCGTCCCCGAGCAGGGCCGGTCGGGTCTGTTCGTTTGGCACTCCACGCGGAGGCGAGGCTGCTCGCCGTGGCCGGGGCCGGTCCGGCCCCGGAACCCCCGGACGGTGGTTGGCCGAACCATCCGGTGCGCGCGGCGGCCCAGCTCGCGTCGGACCGGCTCGACCCACGGGCGCTGCGGCTCTGCCGGCTCACGGCCCTCGGTGGCTGGCCGTCCGTCTCCGCCGCGATCGCGGCTGCCGCCGCCGGTGCCGACGAGACGACGGCGGCCCGGTCGCTCCAGGAGGCGGTGGACGTCGGGCTCCTGGACGCCCTGCCCGACCGGCGCTACCGCTTCCGACCCGAGATCAGGCGACACCTGGCCGAGTCGGCCACCGCCGAGTACGGCCTGCGGGCGTGCGCGGACGCGGTCGACCGCGTCCTGGGCCTTGCTCAGGCTCGCTCTCCCGGCGTCCCGGACTGCCCTGCCGGAAAGCTGGCGGACCGAGCTGCCGGCGGAGTATCAGGGGGACTTCCGGTAGCGGGGCCGACGGCATCGAGGTCCTGGCGGCGGAGGTCGCCAACCTGGGCCGGGCGGTCGTCGTCGCCGAGGAGCACGGGAGATCCTCCACCGTGTGGTGGCTCGCCCGCTCCCTGTGGCCCCTGCAGCTGAAAGCGGGCTACTGGGACGTCCTTCCCGCGCTGCGTGACGCGTCGCGCTGCGCCGAGGAGGCGGGTGCGGACGGGCGGACGGCGGGCGCGCTCCACTCCCAACTGGCCCACCGCCTGGGAGAGATGGGCCGCTGGGAGCAGGCCCACCGTGCCGCCCGGGCGGCCGTCACGTACGAGCGAGCGGCGGTTCACCTGCGCGGAGAGGCGTCGGCGGTCGAGCTCTTGGGCCTGCTGAGCCTGTACCGCTGGTCGTTCGAGGAGGCGTACGAGAGGTTCACTGAGGCCGAGTCCCTCTACCGGGGCGTCGGGGTCGACGAGGAGGGCGCCGCGGATCTCCCGAGGGCCCTCGCACTGGTCACCCGCCATCAGGGACGGGCCCTCCGCTGCCTGGACCGGCTGGACGACTCCCGCCGATGCCTCGAAAGCGCCGTGGACTTCTTCGCGGGCCGTACGGGGGCGGTCCCGGAGCCGTACAACCACGCCCGTGCCCTCACGGACCTGGCGGAGACCCTCCACGACGCAGGCGACGACACGGCCGCTCTGGCCAGGATCACCGAGGCGGAGCGGCTGTCGCCCGCCTCCGCCACTCCGCACCGGGCCCATCTGGCCGGCCTGCGGCGGCGGTGCGAGGCGCCCTAAGTCGGGCCGGGGCGCCCCGGGCCGGTCCGGGCCGTCCGCCTAGGTCTGGGGCGTCCTGGGTCCGTCCGGGGCGTCATGGGTCAGTCCGAGGGCTCCACGAGGAAGGGATGTACGCGGCCTGCCGTGTGCATCCGGAGGACGACTCCGCGCTCGGGGACGGCACCGCCGTACGCCAGCCAGGCGTGCAGCGCGGAGGCGTACGCGGCCGGATCCGCGTCCGCTCCCTCGCGAGCGGACAGCAGGAACGTGCCGCGCAGCCCTCGGCCGCGTACGACGCAGGTGTCCGGCCCCGTCACGTACACGGCCGTCGAACAGTGGGGGTGCCGCCGCAGGACCTCGGTGGTCCATGAGCCGGGGCCGCCGAGCCGAGGGTCCTCCGCCGGTCCTTCACGCAGAATCACGTCCGCGACGTCGAGGTCGCCCGGGTGGCGCGTCTCCTCGTGCACCGCGAGGTGCGCGTCGCCGGCGGCGTGGGGAGGATGGCCGGCGGACCGCTCGACGGCGATGTCCGCACCCTCCATCCGGGTCCGGACGTGCAAGGAGGCTGTCACCCTTCCCGGCCCGTACGGAGGAAGCGGGAGCGGCTCCAGGGAGGCGGACCCAGCAGGTTCCTGGAGGCGCATCAGCGCGTAGTAGTGCCGGCGGAGCAGTTCGGCGGACCGGCCCGGCTCCGAGGTGACGTACCCGGCGGGCGCCTGCTCCGGACGGTGGGTGGCGATTCCGTGCCGCACCTGGGGGAGGAGCGGCGCGTACGGATCGAGCCGGGGCGCATCTCGCACGAATGCCGCGAGCGGTGCCTCGGCGTCGAGGACGTCCGTCCCGTCCGCGGCGATCAGCACCGGCGTACCCAGCGCGGCGGCGTAATAGGAGACGGCGCCGAAGTCCCCCATGACCAGGTCGGCGGCGAGCAGCGCTTGGCGCCACGCGTGGACGGGGTCGATCAGGATCAGGCCGTTGCGCCGGGCGCGGTCGAGCCAGGCGCGGATCTGGCCGGGCCCGTGCCCGTACCAGATGTTGGGGTGCAGGACCACGGCGAGACGGTAGTCGTCGGTCGGCAGTTCGGCGGCGAGCCGGGGGAGCAGTCCGGGCAGTACGTCCCGGCCGCCGCCGTTGCCGAAGAACCCCTCGGGGTTCCAGGTCGAGTTCAGGACGATCAGTCGCTGTCCCGCGCGCACTCCCCACGCGCGCCGGAACCTATCCCGGTACGGACGCGCGGCAAGCATGCGGTCGAAGCAGGGATCACCGGCGAGAACAGCGGACGGCACGGCCTCCGCGCAGACCCGCTCCAGTCGTTCCAACTGCTCCGGGTGGGAGAGGACGAGTCCGTCGACGTGACCAGCAGCTGGACCCGGAAGTCATCGTGGAACAGCGGAACCAGGTCCATGAGTCGGCCGGCCGAGGTGACGTTGTGAACGACCAGCAGGACCCGGCGCTGGACGGATCGACCTGTCCACAGGTCGGCCCCTTCTCCTACCGGCACGCCGATTGTCTGGGGCTCAGGCCCCACCCGTGACCTCCTGAGCGAACGTGTCGTCGTCGCTCGCCCACCTTATCCGTCCCGAACCGCTCGACCGGGGGTCCGGGACCCGCTCGCCTCCTCCCCGACGACATGTTTTCGACCTCAAGGTCAAAAACGGTGTTACGGTGCCCTCATGGGTAGGCCGAAGCAGTTCGATCCGGACGTGGCGGTGGAGCGCGCGATGGGCGTGTTCTGGCGCAAGGGGTACGCCGCGACGACGCCGCAGGACCTCGTGGACGAGATCGGCATCGGCAAGGGCAGCCTGTACAACGCCTTCGGCAGCAAGCATGCCCTGTTCGAGCGGGCGCTCATGCGGTACCGCGACTCCCAGGCGGCGTGGCTGGAGGCGCTTCTCGATCACCCCGGTACGGCGAAGGACCGCCTGCGGGGCGCGCTGGAGGCGCTGATCGGGCTCGACCTGGGCGACCCGGACCGGCGCGGCTGCATGGCCGTCAACACCGCTGCCGAGTCGGCCCCTTCGGACGCCGGGACGACGGAAACGGTGCGCAGGATGTTCGCGCGTACGGAGAGTGCGTTCCGGGCGACGATCGAGGCGGGCCAGCGGGCCGGCGAGATCGCAGGCGGCCGCGACGCGGCCTCCACGGCCTCCTGGCTGCTCGCGACGGTGATCGGCATGCGGGTCCTGGCGAAGACCGCGGAAGACGCCGCGCAGTTGAGGCGGGTCGTGGACGCGGCGATGGAGGCTCTGTAGGCCTACGCCCGCGTCGGCACCGGCAACCGGCGCAGGCAACGGGAAACGGCAACCGGTGCAGGCAACCGGCACGCACTGATATCGGCAGCCGGAATCGCCACCGCCACCGGAATCACCACCGCCACCGACGCCGACACGGGAGTCCATGTCGACACGGAAGTCCACGCCGACACCGCCGACCGATGCCCACTTTTTTCGGCCTAATTTTGTACCTGCAGTTCAAATAAATCTGAGGAGCCTGACATGGAGCTCGATCTCGCCGGGAAGACCGCCGTCGTCACCGGAGCCAGCCGAGGCGTGGGCCTCGCGATCACGCGGCAGCTCGTCGCCGAGGGGGTCCGCGTCGTGGGTGCGGCCCGTACGATCACGGCCGAGCTGGAGGAGACCGGCGCCCACCCGGTCGCGGTCGACCTGAGCACGTCGGAAGGGGCCGAGGAGTTGGGGGCGCGGGCGTTCGCGGAGCTCGGCGGGGTGGACATCCTGGTCAACAACCTGGGTGGCGGCGACACCTTCACCCTCAACGGGTTCCTCGCGACCGACGACGCCCAGTGGGCGCAGAGCTTCGAGGTCAACCTGTTCGGCACCGTCCGGGTCACCCGCAGGCTGCTGCCGAGCCTCCTGGAGCGCCGCGGTTCCGTGGTGAACATTTCCTCGATGAGTGCCCGCCTGCCGGGCACGGGCCCCATCGAGTACGGCGTCGCGAAGGCGGGGCTCAACGCGTTCGGCAAGGCGCTGTCCGAGGAGTTCGGCCACCAGGGCGTACGGGTGAACACGGTCTCTCCCGGCCCGACGCGTACCGGCATGTGGGAGGACGTCGACGGCTTCGGCGCCCGCCTCGCGGAGGCGAACGGTGTCGGGCACCGCGAGTTCCTGGCCGGGGTGCCCGCGGCGATGGGTATGACCACCGGACGCATGGTCGAGGTCGAGGAGGTCGCGTCCGTCGTCGCGTTTCTCGTCTCGGACCGCGCGGCAAGCGTCACCGGCGCCGACTACGTCGTCGAGGGCGGCGGCATCAAGACGGTGTGAGTCGACCGGCCCGCCGGGGCGGTGAGGAGGCTCAAGCCCCAGCGGCTGCCCGTCCAGCTGCGGGCACGGCCGGGAGGCCGGCACGGCAGGGGCAGGGCACGGGCGCGCGCAGACGCGCGCATGGACACAGGCGGGGACACGGGCACAGCCGGGGACGCGGGCGCCGGTGCGTCGTCGCGCGGCCGGATCGCCGACCGCCGGGGTTCCGGCCCGCCGACAAGCCCCCTCCCATACCGCTCATGCGGGCGCCCCCGGCACTCGCAGTGCCGGGGGCGCCCGCATTCCGCGGCGTGGCGGTGCACGGCTCGAAGCCGGGCGGTGCCTGCCCTGGGGTCAGCCGGTGTAGGTGGCGGTGATGGCGACGTCGCCGGGGGTCCCGGTGATCCCCACGAGGGGCGCCGGCACCGTCGCGTTCCAGGTGCGGTCGGTGTGACGGGTGGTGTGGAGCAGCTTGTTGTCGGTGGTGGTGACGGCGACCTGGAGCTCGCCGTTGACGGCGGCCGCGGAGACGGACTTGGCGGTCACCGAGCCGAGGACGCCCTTGAGGTCGCCCCAGGCGGCCCACGTCCCGTTGAAGTTGCGGATGGTGTGGTACTGGCGGGTGCCGTTGTCGGTGGCGATGACGAGGTGGGCCTCGTCGCCGGTGCCGGCCATGCTGAGGGAGGTCACCGGGCCGGTGGCGCCGACGGCCTGGGCGACGTTGCCCCAGCCGAGCCAGGTCCCGCTGGTCTGGCGGATCGTGTGGTACGGCTTGCCGCCGCTGACGATGCCGACCTGGAGTTCGCCGCGGACACTGGCGGTCGCCGCCGCGGTCACGCCGGTGAGGGAGCCGTTGATCTGGCGGAAGGGGGTCCAACTGCCCGCGCTGTTGCGGACGGTGTGGAAGGCCTTGCCGTCGGCGACGGCGACGACGTGGAGGTCGTGACCGATGGAGACGGCGGAGACCTGGGTGAGGTTGCCGAGGGCGTTGGCCACGGCGAACACGTCCCCGAAGGTGCCCCAGGTGCCGTCCGGCTTGCGGACGGTGTGGAACAGGCCGCCGCTGGTGCTGACGGCCAGCACGTGGGTGTCGCCGTTGATGCCGGCGGCAGCCGTGCTGCGGATCCCGCCCAGGCTGCCGATCTTGGACTGGAGGTCGGTGTATCCGGTCCAGGAGCCGTCGGGCAGCCGAACGGCCTGGTAGAGGCTGGTGCCGGCCTGCACCAGGGCCTTGGTCTGCCAGCCCGGCGTCGTGGCCCGCACCCCGTCGATCCACTCGCGCAGCCCGTCGGTGCGGGCCGCGATGGCACCGGTACGGGTCTCCGCGGGGTCCGCGCCCAGGCAGCCGCCCTGCCAGGAACGGCTGTTGACGCCCACGAGCTCGCCGGCGGCGTTCAGGAGCGGCCCGCCGGTGTCGCCCTTGCAGACGGCGTCGGTGCCCTTGCCCGTGATGGTCAGCGTGGTGGCGTCGGCCGCGTTCAGGGTGAACGCGCCCGTGTGGGCCTTGCCCGGGGCCCACTCGGTCTTCGTCCGCCCGAGGCCCACGGCGGTGAGGTCGGCGTTCACCGCCGGGGCGGCGGACGCCGTCGTGATGCCCGCGGGGCCGGCGGCGGGGGTCTTGAGACGGGCCATGACGACGTCCCGGTCGGTGCGCGGGACCAGCTCGGCGACCTCGATCCGCTTGCCGTCGCCGAGGACCACGGTGGACTTCAGCGCGGGAGCACCGGCCGGCAGCGTGGTGCCGGGCGTCGCGGCGAAGCAGCTGGAGGCGGTCAGGACCCACGAGGCGTCGACGAGGGAGCCGGTGCATCCGCGGCCGGTCGCCTCGTCGCCGATGTTCAGCTTGACGACGGAGGCGTGCTGGCCGGCCGCCGCCTCCGGACCGGAGACGGCGTGGACGGCGCCGGCGGGAACGAGGCCGGCGGCGACGGCGGTCGTGGTGACGAGCAGGCCCGGGAAGAGGGCGGTGCGCGGACGGAGTGCAGACATGTGCGGTTTCCTTCAGGAACGGGATGAGGTGGACGAATGCGCCGGAGTCCGGCCGTGCGGGCACCGGGCCGGTGACCGGCCGGTGACGCCGGGCACGGCGGGGACCGGAAGAGCCCGGCGGTCGGAGCGGGCTACTTGGAGACCCGGATCTCGACCAGGACGTGCTCCCGGCCGTCCACGGACTCGCCGACCCCTTCCCACGTCTTCGCGGGGATGTCGTACTCGGCGTGGTCTTCCTCGGCGGTCATCGACAGGTGGGTGTTGACGGAATCGTCGGTCCGCACGCCGTGCACCGACGGGATCTCCAGGGTCAGGAAGCCCTCGTCGGCGGTGACCTTGAAGCACACGTCCGCCCGGTCGCGGGCGAGGAACATGAGGAGGTTCTCCTCGCTGCGGCAGTCGGCGAGCACGATGTGGCCGTCGCCCCGCTTGAGGACGATCCCCTGTTCGGCCAGGATCTTGTCGGCGTCGGGGTAGTTGTAGTCCTCGATGGCGTACCCGGGCCCCGTCTCGGCGACGAGTTCGCCGACGGGAGCGGCGGAGGGCTGGCCCGAGGCCACCACGGCCCAAGCCAGCGCACCGGCCACCATCGCGCTTCCCACCGTGCGCGTCCATGCCTTGCGTGCGTTCATCACAGTCCTCGATCTCCTCGAAGTCGATTTCAAAAGTCGGGATCGCAGGGGGCGGAGAGGGTTCTCCGCGGCCCCTTGCCTTGCTGAAAGGAAGAGGGAATCCGACCGAAGGGCCGAACCCCGTGAGACGGCGGCGGCCGCTACGGCGCCGCTGTTCTGGTGAGCTTCAGGGAGGCCGGCCCGTCCGGATCCGGACGGAACTCCACCGCGTTCGCCCCGCTCGGGTACAACTGGACGCCGGCGATCGGGCCGAGCCCGCCGCTGTCGACCGACAGGTAGACGAAGTCGCTGCCCGCCCGGCCGCCGAGCCACTCCCAACGGCCGCTGAAGTCGACGGGGCCGGAGGAGCCGTCCGCCACCACGTCCACCGCGGAGAACGTCCCGTCGGACTCGAGCCGCAGCTCGGCCCCCGCCCCCTCGTTGCGGTACACACCGGGCAGCTCGCCGGGGTCGACGGAGCCCGCGCACCCCGAGACGAGCGCCACGACGGCGGCCAGGAGGGCGACGAGCCGCCCGGCGCCCGCCCTCCCGGGCATCACGGCCCCAGCGTGACGTCGAACTCGATGACCTGGGTCTTCGGCGACATCGGACCGGAGTCACCCACGATCTTGTCGATGAGCGAACCGACGTTGTTGCTCCACCAGTCCGTGTAGCCGATGACCGGGGGATGGGTCGCGGACTCGATGTCGGACTCGTTGTAGGCGGTGTACCGCCACACGACGGAACCGTCCGCGTTCTTGCGGATGGGCGTCATCCGGACCTGGTGGGAACCCAGGAACGTGTACGCGAGGTTCCCCGTCAGGCCGGCCGTGGAGAGCGTTCCGTAGTCCTGGAGGTACTTCCACGCACCGTCGAACCCGCCCAGGGAGTAGTCGTACTTGAGCGTGCGACCCAGCTCGTACTCGCCCGTACGCGTACGGTTGGCGAAGAAGGCGAGCGCCTCCTGGGTGTGCTCGTGCTCACGGTAGACCCGGGTGAAGTCGTCGTTCGGCCCGAAGCACTGCGACGTGGGGCCCTTGCCGGTCAGCCAGCTCCAGCCCAGCTCCCACGGGTTGGTGCCGTTGCCGGACTCGATGGGGCTGCCGAACGGGGTCAGGCAGCTCTCGGCGCCCTCCGGCAGGCCGTTCGTGCCCGGCTTGATGGGCGTGGTCGCGTTGGCCAGCGCCTTCTGGATCGCCTCCTGCCTCGCGGCCTCGATGACGAGGTGCTTGGCCTGCAGCGCCGAGGCGGCGGCCGCCGCCGCGCTCGCGCCCGCCGCCAGCGAGGCCTGGCGGGCCGCCGCGGCCGACGCCGCGGCGTTCGCGGCGTGCGAGGCGGCCTCGGTGGCCGACCGCACCGCACGGGTCGCCGCACTGCGGGCCACACTGCTCGCCTGACGCGCCGCCGCGGCCGCCTGACGCGCGGTCTCGGCGGAGCGGGCGGCCTGGGCCGCGGACCCTTCGGCGGCCTCGGCGTTCTTCCGCGCCTCCTCGGCGGAGAGCTTCGCGGCCGCGGCGTACCCCTTCGCGAGCTCGGCCCACTCCGTCGCCTTCGCGGCGGCGTCGCGCGCCAGGGCAGCGGCCTCGGAGGCCCGTGCCGCGTTCTCCTGCGCCTCCTGGGCCGTCTTGGCCGCACCCGCGATCATCGCCCGCACGGCGCTGATGTGCGTGGCGTGGTCGTGGTCGATCCGCGCGAACTCGTACTGCGTGGTGCCGACGAACTGGCGCAGCATGTGCGTGTCGCCCTCCAGGGCGATCGCGGCGGCAGCCCTGACGTAGGGGCCTCCGTTGCGCAGCAGCGTGGTGGCCGCCACCTCGTCGTCCTCGTGGACGGCCTTGGTCCGCTCGACGTGCAGGAAGTCGTGCAGGGCCCGGGCGGTGCCCGCCTCCAGCGCGGCCACGGCCGCACGCCGTACCGCCGAGCCGATGGTGCCGTCGGCCAGGACCGTCGTCACCTCGACCCGGTTGTCCTCCTTGGCCGCCTCGATCGCCCCGGTCTCCAGGAACGTCCTGACCTTGGCGTGGTCCTCGGTCCTGAGCACGTCCACCGCGGCCAGTGCCACGTTCTTCGTGGAGATCGCGGCCATGGCGGCGACGTTCTCGATGTTGTCCTGCTGCAGGGCGATGAGGCGATCGGCGTCGATCCAGTGGACGACGTCCTCGTCCGAGCCGGCCAGCGCGAACTCCGCGGCCTGCCGCGTCCACGTGCCCGACCGGTCGACGAGCCCGATCGCGGCCTTGCGCCCGGCCGCCACCGCGTCGCCGGTCCTGCCGTCCTTCAGTGCCGCCTCCGCCGAGGCGATGAGCGCGAGCAACTCATCGGACAGCCGCGCCTCCTGCGTCCGCTCCCGGTTGTACCGGGCGAGCTGGTCCGTCTCGGCGTCCGCCTCCAGGCGCGCCCGCTCGATCGCCTCGGCGGTCTCCTCGGCCAGCCGGGCGGATTCGGCCTGCCTGGCCGCCTGTTCCACCTCGCGTGCCTTGTCGACCGCCGCGGCGGCCTTGTTCGCCGCCTCGACGGCCGCGTTGGCGGCCTCGGTCGACCGGTTGGCGTAGTCGACCGCCTGACCCGCGTGGTTCGCCGCGTCCAGAGCCCGCGCGGCAGCCTTCTCGGCGTGGTCGGCGGCACTCTCCGCCGCTTCGCGCGCCACATGGGCGGCAGCCGCCGCCTGTCCGGCCAACGTCCGGGACTGGGCCGCGGCCTGCGTCGCCCTGGCGGCGGCCGCCTCCGCCACAGCGGCTTCCCGCTGCGCGACGGCGGCCTCGGACCCCGCGGCACCGGAGGCCGCGGCCGCGTCGGCCGACGCCCTGGCGGCCGCAGCGGCGTTGACCGCCGACCCGGCGGCGGCCGACCCGGCGGCCTCGGCCGCTTCCGCGGCGACGGCGGCCAGACCCGCCTTCTGCGCCACCGTGCGGACGTACTGCACCATGGCCGTCGCCGCCCGCGCCGCCACCCGGGCCGCCTCCGCCATCGAAGCGTCCCTCGACGCTCCGATCGCCGCGTGGTAGGCCTGAGCCGCGGCCCGCCCCGCCGCCGCGGCCGCCGCGGCGGCCGCCTGCGCGGCCGCCACGCAGCGCTGCGAGGCGGCCTGCGCGGTCCGCGACGCCGACACCGCCGTCGACGCCGCAGCCGCCGCGCCCCTGGCAGCCTGAGCCGCCTTGTTCGCAGCCCGGGCGGAGCGCTGGACGTCGTTCTCGGCGGCCTCGGCCTCGGCCTTCGCCTCCAGCGCCGCCTTCTTCGCGTCCTCGGCGGCCTTGACCGCCTGCTGGGACAGCTCGACGGCCTCGTCCGTCTTGCGGCCGGCGCGCTGCCCCTCCGCCTCGACGACCTTGACCAGCTGCTGGATCGTCGCCGTCTCCTCGTCACGGGCCCGGGCGATGTACTGGCCCGTCTCCAGGAACCAACGGATCGCCCGCGGCGACCCGTCGTCCAGCGCCCGCTGTGCGTACACCCGCACCTGCGGCGACGCCGTCACCAGGATCGACGTCACCCGCACCCGCTCGTCCTCCTCCTGAGCGGTGAACTGCCGGCCGCTCAGGAAGGCGCGGAGCGCGAAGTCCGACCCGGCGTCAAGCGCGGCGGCACCCTCGCGCTTCACCGCACGGCCCCCGTGCGCCATGACCGTGGTCACGGCCACCCTGAGGTCCTCGCGCACCGCCGCCTGGAACCCGCCCATGAGATACGCCTCGACCGCTGCGGCACCTCCGGACAGTGCCGTACCGATGCTCTCGCGGGTCGCCCTGCCCGCCATCACCAGCGACCTCGTGAGCGTGAACCGGTTGTCCTCCGCCCGGGCCACGGGCAGCCTCTCCGCGAGGAACGCCGCCACGTCCGCCGCACTCCCCACCAGGGCCGCGGCGGCCGCGGCCCGCACCGCCCGCCCGCCCGTCCGGTACGCCCAGACGACCCGGCCCCGGTCGGTGTTCGGCAGACCGGACCCCTCGGGCAGCGAGCCGGCCCCGCCCGCCGCGTACGCCGGCCGGCTGAGCACGGTGCACTCCGGCAGCACACACGCTGCCGCCACCCCCGTGAACGCGGCGAGCATCTGACGTCTGCTGAACTGTCGTGAACGCTGAGCCATCACGACTCCCTTCCCCTGCGGTGTGATCCCTGCCAGGACGTGCTCCCGGCCCGACGGACCCTCGTGGTCGGTGGCCGCATCCGGGACGTCGCGTCGGGCTCCGGATACCAGCCCCGCGGTGACGTGCCCTGCGGCATGCCGGCCGGGTCACGCTGCGCTCCCTGGCGGCGATCACCACTCTCGGCGCACCGGCAACCCCAGGGGAAGGGAGATCGGATGGCCGGAAACGTCCCTGGCCAGATCTGGCCGGACGGGGGGTCCGACGGGCGTCCCGGCGCGCGTCGGTGAGGCCTGACCCTGGCCGGATCTGGTCCGACGGGCTTCCTGACGCACGTCGGCGAGGCCTGTCCCTGGCTAGATCTAGTCCAACGGGCGTCTGACGCACGTCGGTGAGGCCTGTCCCTGGCCGGATCAGGGCCAATGGGTTTCCTGACACACGTCGGCGAGGCCTCAGCAGGCCGCGCGCGCGTCAAGTGGGAGCGGACGCCCGCGCAGTCGAGAACACCGGACGCCGCGCCACGCCGACGGCTGAGGGGGAGCCCCGCACACCAGGCCGTCCCTCGTCGCCGAGTCGTACGAGAAGCCGCGGGGCCCGGCCGCAGGACCGCAGGGCCACCTCCACCGAGACCGCGGGGTCCGGCCGGAGGACCGCAGGGTCACCTCCACCGAACTGGACACTTGTGGTCCAGGCCCCTTCAGGCCAGCGGACCCGGCTTCCGAGGACGGCGGGACACGGAAAGACTGGGGCCGTCGGCCGGTGGCACCGACATCGCGGCGCCACCGCCACGCCCCTCGACCACCGCTCTCTCCGACACCACCCCTTCCGGGACCACGATGCCTGCTCACCTCTCAAGGGCCAGCGCCCGCGCGCGCCGGCTGACCGGAGCGACCCCTCGGCCCGGGCGAACTCAGCCCGGTAGTGCGGGCGGCCGTACGCCACAGCGTGGCTGTGCGGGAAGCCGTCCGTCTCAGCCCGGCTGCGCGGGCAGCCATCCGTGTTGCACGGCCCGTACACCCGCCTCGAACCGGCTCCGCGCGCCCAACCGCTCCATGAGATCGGTCGCGATCCGCCGGGCCGTACGAGTGGACACCCCCAGCCGCTTGCCGATCGCCTCGTCCGTGTGCCCCTCGGAGAGCAGACGGATCAGAGCCGTCTCCTGCGCGCTCAGACCGTGGACGTCGCGGACGGGAGCCTCCCCGAGCGGGTGCGCCGCGGCCCACACGCTCTCGTACAGCGCGCACAGCGCGGTCAGCGTTCCCTGCCCGGTCAGCACGACGGCGCCGCCCGCGGTGTCGTCACTGCTCACGGGTATCACGGCGGTCGACCGGTCCACGATGATCAGACGGGTGGGAAGGGTGGCGGCGGTACGGACCTGGCCGCCCAACGAGGCCGTCCAGCGCGCGTACTCCACGGTCGGCCGGTGATGGCGGACGCTGTCCAGGTACACCACCCTGGACCGCACGCCGCGCCCCAACAGCTCGGCGTCCAGCGGGCGGGACGCGGCGATGTTCTCCTCCGTCTGGGGCCCGCCGGGTGCGAAGGTCATGACCTCGTGGCGGACTTCACGGGTGAGCTGGGCGAGCCGGTCCCGGATCCGGTCCAGGCCGATCAACTGCTCGACGCCCGGGCTGGCGCCGGCGGGCCGAAGGTCCGCGTACTCGGAGATCAACTGGGCGGCTGCCGCGCGGGAGGCCTCCAGCCGCTGCTGCTGGGCCGCGATCTGGGCCTGCTGGCGAGCCATCAGGACTTCCATCCCGAGGTCGGGCGAGACCGCGCGCAGCCCGCCGCCTCCGGCCGACGGCCGAACGAGCGCGAGCTCGCTCAGCACGTCGAGTCCGTCACGTACCTGCTGTTCCGTCGCGCCGACACGGGCGGCCAGGGCCGCGACCCCGCCCTCCGGATCGGCCAGCATGGCCCGGTAGACGACCTCCGCCATCGTGTCGAGCCCCAGCGCAGACAGCATGAAATTCCCCCCGGAAGTGCACATCCCCAGCACAAAAAAGATCATCATAAGCCCGCATCGGGAGGCAGAAGGAAGGGGTCATGTACCTCGTTCACGCGCATTTGCGACCATCCGCCCAAGCCGGTGACCTGCCACCCGACGTGCGCGCCCTCGTCTACGGATGCGCCCGCCCCGAGGACGGCGTCGAGCACGTCAGCGTGCACGACGACCCCTCGTCGGCACCGGTGCTGGGCCTCTTCCTCGTGACCGACTCACTGGCCCGGGCGGAAGCGACCGCGACAGCCGTCTGCACCCGACTGCTGGAGAGCCACCCCGCGTTCTCGGGCTGGACACTCCTGCGCGCGGAAGCGCCCCTCATCGTCGTAGACGGCCAGTAGGACCGACCTGGCCCCGCTCGGCGCGACAGACGGTAGGGGATGGGGGACAGGGGACGGGGGTGGGGGGACTGGGGACGAGGGCAGGGCCCACCACGCTCGCCGCCCGCCCGCCCACCCCTCCACGAGAGCCGCCCCTCCCCCCCGGCGGGTGGACACAAACGGCCCCCGCCACTTCCGTCCACCCGCCGGCTCTTCCACCTCCGCCGACGTGCAGCGAAAGTAGTCCTTGCCCGACGGACACCGCTCCCGAAGGCCCCCGGACCGGAAAGCGCCACCGCGGGTCGCGGCCGGTCCCGCCCGGACACCCGACACACCGTCAACTTCGAGAAACGGAAACACCCATGTCCCTCACGCGCATCGCCCAGGCCGCCGCGGTCCTGACCCTCGCGCTCACCGCGCCCCTGTTCGCCGCCACCACGTCAGCCGCGGCACCCGCCCCGTCCGTCCCCACGACCACGGCACAGGACAACATGGGCTGGCAGTAGAAGCACCGCGACGCACACCGAACGGACCGGCGCGCACTTTCCGTCCACGCGCCCCGTCGGCCCCTACGAGCGCCGCGCCCAGGTTCCTCCTCGCTCGAGGCGACCCCACCGCACGCCCTCCCGGCCGTAGGCGCCACAGGCCCACGCCCCGGAACAACGGAAGCCGGGCCGAGAGCGGTGCTCGCGTCTCACCTTCCGGTTCCGTGAGCGCCGGGACGGATTTGAGGACAACGCCCCGCGGTCGCCCCGCGGATCAAGGCATCCTTGACGCGACTGGCCAGGACACCTCGGCTGCCGCGGCCGACCGACGAGCCCGCCCATCTCCCAGGCGCATCGACACAACTTTTCGCCGGGACTGCTCCTCTACGAGTCTGCCCCCCTTTGGAGGGCGAGCCGACGACCCCGTACGCCGCCCGGGTGTCGGGTGGCTGGATGGTCAGAAGCCGGTCACGACCGGCAGCGCGTCGGAGCGGCCGTAGGTGAGGACGCGCTGAAGCGCCTCTTTCATCCGGGCCACCTTCTCGGCCGGTGCCTGGAGGACCGCTTCGACGACCGGGTCGTCCAGGCCGAGGTCGTCAAGATGGGCCGGGGCGAACGCCAGCCGCAGGAGATCGCCTTCGCACTCGACCATGCGCAGGCATCCGTAGGCGGTGTTCTGGTCGGGTGTGACGACGCAGTACGAGTCCATGCCCAGCGGGATCTCCTGCCCGTCCGGCTCCCCCCCCACCACCCTGGAACTCCAGCGCGAAGTCCTCCTCTGCGTCCGATTCGGCGAGCCCGGCCAAGGGCACGTAGACGCCGGGTGGGAAGTTGTCGTGCCATCCGTAAGCGACGGTTGCAACAAATCGGTGGGGCATACGGGCGTTCTATCAGCTGGATCGCGCCCGGCGAGTATGTGTGAGGCAGAACCGACCGACCTGCGGAGAGCCGTGCATGAACCGGGTGGCGAGATGGTGGCGTCGCCCCTGCGCCTGCCCCTGCCGCTGTCGCCCCAGACCCCGACGCCGACACACCGGTTGATCGCGCGGTCGGGACCGGCGGGGAGGGTAGCGCCGATGCTGGTGAGCGCGGTCAGGAGGGCGGTTTCCTGTTCCGGGGTGGGGCGGAGGAAGGCACTCCTGGTGAGGGGTGCCGGCGTGGCCGTGGCGGCTTCGGCGCCGTGCTGTCCGAGGGGGTGGCCGGTGGGTTGTCGGCAGCGCCGCACGCGGTGAGCGGGAGTGTGGCGGCGGCGGGGAGGCGGATGGTCGTCGTGCGCACATGCATACGGGTGTGGCCGAAGCACCCCACGACGCGGGACACAGCCACCGCTGCGACGAGGCTCTGCGGGCCCCTGCCGGAACGTCCTCTCGACCCACGACGAGGTGGAAATTTGCGGAATCCGCGCTGCGCGTGCACCGGGGCCGCGACGATGGGGGCATGAGCGAACAGGACGCGGGGCCGGGGGAGTGGCCGGTGGTGGTGAGGGTTCCGGTGGAGCCGGTGGAGGCCGCGATGGAGGCTGACGCCCGCGACGCCGCGGCGCGTCACAGCGGGTTGGCCGTACGGGGCCCGCTGTTCGGCGTCGCCGCGCAGGACCGGGACGGCGGGCGGCGGTGGAGGGTGGTCGTCGAGGTCACCCACGGCTGTCCGCAGCAGGCCCGGGACGCGCTGAACTCCCTGCTCTGGTTCCAGGCGAAGGACGAGGCGCAGAACCGAGAGGAACGCCGCGCGCTGCTGGCGGCGGTCGCCCGTCTGGAGAAGGAGCCCGTCGACGAGCTGACCGTGCTCGGCACCCGCTACCGCGTCGTGCGGGCCGAGGAGTACGCGGCCGTCGACGAACACGGCGCCATCGAAACGCCGCGGCCCACCGACCCCGAACCCCTGACCCCCGACTGGAATCCCGGCTCCCGCAGCCCGCGGGTCGACGACGGCCTGGTCCTGGACCCGGACGCACCCCTCTCCCCGCTGCAGGCGGCGGAACGCGTCGCCCTGCGCCCCCTGGCCTACAGCGGGGCCCGCTTCCCCGACGCGGTCCTCGCCGATTCCGCACGGGCCGTGGAGAGCCATCCGGACGTCCTGCTGATGCCGGCAGGGTTCCTGATCGTCGAGCGATCCGGCGATGGCCCCTGGTTGCCGGGCAGCAGCCTCCACACCACCGCTCACGGCGCCCGCCGCACCCTGGACTTCGCCCTGATCTGGATGGAACCACGCACCCGCGGCCTGATCTCCTACGACGCCGACCGCACCGTCGACGCCCGCCGCCCGCCCGTCGGCACCACAGGCAAGGCAGCCGCGGAACTCAAGGAATACGCGGAGGCCGCGGACAGACTGCGCACCGGCCGCTGCGACCAGGTCGAGGCCCGCGGCACCGTCTACCGCATCGGTCGCTCCCGACGTCTGCTCCGCTGGGGCCCCGACGGGCCGGAAGGCCCCCGTCCGTCCGACGTCGCCAGCCAGGCCCCGGCGGTGCTCCATCCGCCCCTCGACGAGGACGGCACGGTCCACTTCGACCAGCCCGCCGGCGACGACCCCACCTCCTGACACGGAGACGACTTTCTGCGAATGAGGTCCGTGGCGAAGGCGTCATACACCTGAGACGGCAGGACGCGGCCGGCGCGGAGCGCGTCCTGGTTCAGCCGAAGGCCCCATCGTCACGGACCGAGAAGTGTTCACACCCGTCGTGCTCAAAACGCACCCGCCCGTCGAAGGGAGAGCCGGTGCGGGTACAGGCTCCCCAGTCCTGACCCAAGTTCCCGCTCAGCGGGATCCAGAACCGGCATCCGCCGCACTGCTCGTCAAACCATTCCTCCCGGTAGCCGGGGACCCCCGTGGAACGGTTGAGCTGCTGCAACCAGCGTCTGTGGACGTCGTCGCCGTCGTCTGCGGTGCCGTACGTCTGCGGCCCACCCACTGTCATCCGTCGCCCGCCCCCACTCGCCGTACGTACAACGTCACTGTGTACGGAACCGGCGGCCGCCCACCAATCGATTCACCCGAGCCCGATTCAAGTCCCTGGGCATGCTGTGGCTGGCCACGCCGCTCCTGGCTACTCCGTTTCTGGCGGCCGATCTGCGGCCGAATGGCGCCCAGTTGCTGTGGATCACCGATATCTAGGGCTTGCTCACCGCCGGCACCCCCATGTACTGCACGACGGGTCGCTCGGCCTCTCCGCGAAGAGCCTGAGGAGTGACCCCTGCGGGATTCAACCGCAACCTCGGGGGCACCCTGAACTCCATGGCGATCGCCGACACGTCCTCCTGCTACCTCATCGACGCGCTTGGTTCTGTCGGAGCGCTCGCCGACGAGTCCGGCAGCGAGGGCGACCCCCCTTACTCCCCCGGCCCCAGCGGGCGCGTCGGAATCCCGGCACTGGTTCGAAACGGCGACTGCCTGCATCGGCATCGGCATCGGCATCGGCATCGGCATCGTCGGAGCGGCGACCACGGAAGGCGGAGAGGCGATCGTCGACGGAGCTGCTCCGTGGTCGGCCCCCGCCTGCAGGAGAAGACGAAGGGTTGGTACGGGAACTGACGTCCGGCCCTGGTCCGGCGGCTCTTCGTAGTGGGTGCCCAAGGCACGCCCCTGCTTGAGCTTGTTGATGCAGCGCTCGACGACGTCGAGCAACTCGTAGGCCTCACGGTCGAATGCCCGCCGATGGCCACCGAGTCGGTCGCCCCGCTTGATGTCCGTGGGCCGGTGACGGAGGCGCGGCGGCATCGCCGCGCGGATCCCGCGTCGGCGGGGGCGGCCTTCGGACCGGGCGGGTCGAGGAGGCCTTGTCGCCCAGAACCACCTCTGCTGTCGTCTTGGGTCGGGCCGGTCGGCCGGAGCAGGTGCCGGCCGGTCTGCGGCAGGATGTCAGTGCGATGCGTCAGCACGACGGTCGCGCCGGCCGGGCGTGCGTCGACCACTACGGCAGGTGGTGACGGCCCGTCACAGCCGAGGTGAGACTGCCTTTGGCCAGGACCGCTGCCGAACGGCTCCTTCGCTGTGGGGGCACTCTCCGAGTTGAGCGGGAGCTGCACGGATACGGGGGTGACGCCGTTGTTGAGCTCGGCGTGCGTGTCGCGGCCGAGCGGGACGACCACGGCGGTGGCGTCGGCCGGGCGGATGCCGTGGGGGTTGGCCGTCCTGGGGGAGTTGGCCGCGTACCCCCTCCGGGGGATGCGGCGGCCGGTAGTGGGCCGTTCATCGATACGGCTGTTTCGAGTAGTTGTAGACAGTCGCTCGCGAGATGCCCAGCTGGTCGGCGATGAGCTGTGCGGAACTGCGGGTCTCGAAGAAGCCCTCGCGATGCAGCCGACGTACCAGCTCGCGCTTCTGGTCACGGCCGAGGCCACGGGGAGTGGAGGAGCGTTCCGCCGCGAAGGAGTCGATGGCGGAGCGGAGTTCGCGCCCGCTGCGGTCGCGCAGAGTCTCCAGTACCTCGCCTTGGCCTTCGGTTTCGGTGGCGACGAGGTTGGACAGCGTCAGGGCCAGCGGCGACAGCGTACTGACGTCCATGTTCAGGCACAGGGCCGCGACGTACTGTCCCTCGGCGTTCTTGATGCCGATCGACGTGCTCTTGGCCGGGCGTCCGTCGGGGAACTGATTGCTGTAGTTCTGGATGACGCTGGGGTAGTCGGGGTCCGCGATACGGCGCAGGCCCAGTTCGGTGGCGGGGTCGCCGATCTGCCGTCCGGACAGGTTGTTCTCGATGGTGCGGATGGCGTTGTCGGGACGGCGCAGATCGTGCAGGACGACCTCGCACAGTCCTGGGAACATCCGCCCGATCGCGACGGCGATGCGCTCGGCCTCCCGTACGAGGTGTTCGTCGTCCAGTACGCGATGTTCGTCATCCAATACGGGGCGCTCGTCTTTCGGCACGTGGCGCTCCTCTTCCGGTACGGCGGGTTGGGCGGCGCGTTCGTCGTCCCCTCGGCCGCGGGTCATCGGGCGCTGCTCGATTCCTCGGCGTCCTCACCGTGTCCGGCGAACACGGCCGCCATCTTCTCGGCGGACTTCAGTCCCGCGCCGGTGAGGACGACCACGGTCGTCTCGTCCGGAGCGATCTCTCCGGAGGCGATGAAGTGATCGAGTGTTGCCGCGGCGACGCTGCTCGTCGGCTCGGCGTACAGGCCCCGCGCGCTCAGTGCGCGGACCGCGGCGTGGATTTCCGTCTCGGGGACGGCGTAGGCGGCGCCGCGGGAGCGGCGGATGGCCTCCACCGCCTCGGGCAGTCGGACCGGGTGGGCGATCGACGCGCCCTCGGCGATCGTCGGTACGCGCTCGCCGCGGCCTGCCGGGTCGATGCCGTTGAACGTGTCGGCGATGGTCGCCCAGTGCTCGGGCTGACCGACGAACAGGCGCGGGAGCCTGTCGACCTGACCCGCTTGGAGAAGCTCGCGGAACGCGATGTCGCACGCGATGACGTTGCTGCCGGCTCCTGCCACGAGGACCACGTTGTCGGGCGCGGTGAAGCCGAGCGACTCCCACATCTCGTAGGCGATGGTCTTGGTGCCCTGGATGAACATGGGGTGCCAGTTGTGACTGGCGTAGGGGATCTGCTCCGACTGCCGGATCGCCTCGTCCGACACCTCGGCGCGGCTGCCGCTCACGAGTTGGATCTCGGCTCCGTATGCCCGCGCCTGAAGGACCTTGGCCGCCGAGGTGGCGGCGGGGACGATGATCTTGGCTCGGATGCCGGCAGCAGCGGCGTAGGCAGCCACCGCCGAACCGCCGTTGCCCGAACTGTCCTCAAGTACGCGGTCGGCCCCTTGCGCCGCGAGGTGGGAGATCATCACCGTCACGCCCCGGTCCTTGAAGCTGGAGGTCGGGTTGAACCACTCCAGCTTGAAGTGGACTCGTCGCCCGCCCCAGTTGAGGGGGACCATCGGTGTGCACCCTTCGCCCAGACTCACTCGGTGGGCGGCCGGAACGGGGAGAGCCGCGTGGTAACGCCACAGGGACCGTTCGGCGGTGTCGATCTGCTCGGGACGCAGGCCGGGCATTGTACTGACGGCGAGGGGGCCACCGTCCTCGCCCCGCCAACGGGGGTCGTCCAACGGGTAGCGCTTCCCGGATCGGTCGTACAGGTCGGCGGCCGTGACGGCTGAGTGCTTCTCGGCGTCCATAGGCGGGTGGGCTCCTACTCGCTCGACGTGCTGTTCCTGGGGGTCGCGCTACAGCAGACGCGCTGCTGCCCACCTCACGCTAGATGAATATTCTAGATATGGACAGCACGTCCAAGATTCTGGCCGATGCTCCACCCCGAGCCGAACGGGAACGTGCGGCCAAGATCGAAATGAAGCCGTTCTGGTCCTGAAGCGGGGCGGGGCCGCTTCCGAGAGATGCGTGGGGCATAGACCCGAGCCCAAGGCGGCCCGCTCCTCAGCAGCTTGTGTCGAACAACAGGGAACGGCTGCCGCAACAGGTCCAAGCCGCGGCCGGCGCGATCGGTGAGATCGACGGGGACGCCTGCGGTGGACGCCACCACGGTACGCGGCCGCCAGCACGCGGCGGGTGCCCCCGAACCGATCCGCCGTCGGCCCTTGCCGCGCCAACGTGGGACGAGATGCTGGAACGCCCGGACGAGCGCCGTGGGCGAACGTCGTCGCCCGGCTGGTGCAGCTCGCAAGGGCCTGGCTCGTTCCGCTCCGCTCCGCTCCGCGCCTCCGCCGGCACGAGCCGCCTGAGCGCGGACGACGATCAGCGGCTTGAGGTGCTCGCCAACGGCTGTGGCTGGAATCCGAGTTACGGGTCTCCGGGGCGTGCCCGACGTAGGCGACGAGTCGGCCGGCGGTCGAGAAGGCGCCACCGTCACCGCCCTCGATCAGGATGCGGGCTCCGGTCTTGAGGCCGACTCCCCCGCATCGAGGTCAGGGTGGTCGAAAGAGGCTTGGGTTGCCGAGAGAGGATGGTCCCGGCAGCTCGGCCATCCCTGATTCCTTCGGCCGCAGCGGCCGTATCGACGGGCTTTAGAGGGGGGTGTTTCCGTCTGGTGTGAAAGGGGCGCCGTGGCCCGGCACGATCAGGTCCGCGACGGCGAGCACCCGCTGCCGGGAGGCGCGCAGCAGGGCACGGTCCGGGGCGACCGGGTCGTCGGCGGGGCCGGCGGCGTGCCACCACAGGTCGCCGGCGAAGGCGACGACGCCCTCGGCGGTGCCGGCGAGGAGGGTGATGTCCTCGGCGCTGTGTCCGGGGGTGCGGATCAGCCGCAGGGACGGGGAGAGTTGGTGCCCCTCGGCGTCCCGGTTCGTCCACCCGTCGCCGGCGTACTCGACCTGGTGGTCGTGGACCCGGGCGCGGGGGAAGAGGCCGGCGTTCAGGGTGTTGTCCGGGTGGTGGTGGCTGAGCACGACGTCCGTGATGTCGTCGGGGCCGAGTCCGAGTGCGGCGAGCGGGTCCAGGATGGCGCCCACGCCGGCCACCATCCCCGGGTCGAAGATCACGTGCCGGTGGCCCTCCGTGACGTACGAGACGGTGGCCGCGACGCCGGGGCCGGTGGAGCCCACGTAGCCCGTGGTGAGGACGGTGAAGCGGGCGCCTCGGCCGAGCGGTGCGGCGTCGGCGTCGAGGGAGGTGTCGTCCGGGGTGGTGCCGTCAAGGAAGGCGGTGGCGATGGTGGCGTCGGCGGTGGTGTGCGTCGTGTTCGTGGTCATGGGGTCGATCCTGCCGGGGTGGCGCACCGGGGACGAGTGGCACGGATGCCACTGATCGCAGGATCTGTGCCACTCGGGTCGGAGGGCGACCCCGGGGGCGGCGAACGGCGTGGCAGACTGCCCGCATGCCCGCCTTCACCTCCGTTGCCGCCTATGCGCCCGCCGGTGTCGGCCTGCTCGCTGTAGGGGTCGTCACGGAGGTTTTCGGCCCGCACGGCGAGGGGGTGCCGGGCTTGGAACTCGCCCTGTGCGCGGATCGGCCGGGCCCCGTACGCACGGACGGCGGTATACCGCTCTCCGTCGCCCACGGACTCGACCGGCTGGCCTCCGCGGACCTGGTGATCGCCCTACCGGGAGCGGACTTCCGGACCCCACCCGAACCCGCCGTGCTCTCCGCCTTCCGGGACGCCCACGCGCGCGGCGCGCTGGTCGCGGCGCACTGCGTCGGCGCGTTCACGCTCGCCGCCGCCGGGCTGCTGGACGGGCGCCGCGCCACCACCCACTGGCGGTTCGCGGAACTGCTGGCCCGCCGCCACCCGGAGGTCACGGTCGACGCCACGGCCCTGTACGTGGACGAGGGCGCGATCGCCACCGGCGCGGGAGCGGCGGCCGGCTTCGACCTCTGCCTGCACCTCCTGCGCCGGGAGCACGGAGCCGCCCTCGCCAACGCGGTCGCCCGCGACGTCGTGCTGCCCTCGCACCGCGACGGGGGCCAGGCCCAGTACCTCGCCGCGCCGGCCCCCGAGACGGGCCGGGACGAGCACCTCTCCGAGGTGCTCGCCTGGGCCCGCGCCCACCTCCACGAGCCGCTCACCGTCACGGAGCTGGCCCGCCGCGCCGTCATGAGCCGGCGCACCTTCGCGCGCCGCTTCACGGCGGCCACCGGGACCACCCCGCACGCCTGGCTGCGCGAACTGCGGCTGAGCGGCGCTGAGGAACTCCTGGAGACGACGGACCTGTCCGTGGAGAAGATCGCCCGGCGCGTCGGCTACGGCAGCGCGGCGGTGCTGCGGGAGCAGTTCGTGCGACGCCGGGGGGTGCCGCCCCGGACCTACCGGCGGACGTTCACGTCGACGCCGTGACGGGTGGGGGAGAGGCGAGGAAGCGGAGAGGGGCGACCGGATACGACCGATGGGCCGGTCAAGGTGACACCCTCCCCACCTGGGGGGCGCACAGACTCCGGACTATCCGACGGGTCCAGGGAAAGGCAAGGGGAAAAACGGAACCCCCCCTTTCTGCGGATCCACTCCAGAGCGGGTCACTGAGCGCAGCCCACTGATCGAAGCCACCGGATGGGCCGCGGCTTCCCACGAGTGGCCGCCACCGAGGTGGGCTTCACCCGGCGGGCAGCGACGGCCGCCACTCAGGTACCGGCCCGTCATGCCCCCCAGCCGGTAAGCCACGTAGCCGGCCCCGCAGGCGGGCCACTCTTCGGGCACGTCGCCGATGTGGCCGACCGGGGACACCGCGCCGAACTCGTCGATCAGCTTCGCCACCTGCCACCTGCCACCGTCGCCGTCGCCGTGGAACTCCTCCGGCCCGGCCTGCCTCTCATGCGTGCCCCTGCTCCTTCCGGACCAACTCGATGTAGGCGGCGGTCCGCGCGGGCGTCGGCGCGTCGGCTTGGTGCCCTCGGGTGACATCGGGACCGGGGCCGGTGGAGGACGATCGGGACCGGTCATCCTCGAGGTGGGGACCGGCACCGGGCCGGTCAGAACCACCCGGAGAAGTACGGTGCCGATCCGCCCCGCGACCACCCTGAAGGCACTGGCCGGAACGGTGGCGCTGCCGCTCCTCACGTGGGTCGCCCCGGCCTGGGGAGGGCCACCGGCCGCGGCGCCGGCTGCGACGGCCGGAGAGCCGGCCACGCTCTGCGCGCCCGCCGGGACGCTGCACGGCGCGGACGGCGCGTACGCCCAGGTCGGCGTGTGCGCGGACAGCGGTGGCCTTCGGCTCACCCTCTCGGCCGCGGCCTCCTGCGGACGCGCCGGCTCGCCCATCACATACGGCTGCCGCACCACCGGCACCTGGACGGCCCGTCACGCCGGGACCACGCTGGCCGGCACCCTGCCCGGCCCGGCCGAGTACCCCGGCCCCGGCACCTACGACGTCACCGCCGCCCTCCGCGTCCGATCCGAGCCCGCGGGCATCGACCTCCAAGGCACCGTCCGCGCCTCCCTCGAGCTGACCGCTCCCAGGGCGAAGCCCACGCACACCGTCACCGTGAACCGCACGACCCTGCACCGGGGCACCACCACCACGCTCACGTACACCGTCCGCCGGGACAGCGAGGACGGAGACGGCAGCGCGCGGTTCGGCCTGATCGGCGAAGAAGACACGGGCGTACGGATCTCCACCGCCGACACGCGCTGCGTCAATCCGCTGGTCGGCCGATACCCGGCGACGTCCCGCCTTCCGCACGCCCTGGACTGCGCCCTCACCACTCTCCAGCCCGGCCGCCCCGCGAGAGTGACGGTCCAGGTCTCTGTGGGCCCCACTTGCTCCACAGTCGTGTCGAAGCTCGGCTACTGGATGTCGAACGGTCAGGCCCTGTACACCGGCAGCATGCAGCCAGGACCGACACTGACGTGCGCTGAGTAGCCATTGTCGTACCGATCACAGGGGCGGGCGATCGAACGGGGGTTGCGTTGCGTCACCCACCGGCCTCTGCCGCCCCGGCCGCCGCACGGCATCCCGCGGCGCCGTGGAGCGGAGTAGGTGAGCCTGTCGGCCGTCCTTGGTGCGTGCCCTGTGCTGCGCGGTGCCGGGATGGATGTCCAGGCGCCTGCTGTGGAAACGCAGCATCAAGCCGATGATCACCCGACCCGGCGTCGCTCACGGGTCAGGACTGGGCAGGTGCGCTGGGTCGTCGAGCGCACCTTCGCCTGGCTGCACCAGTTCAAACGGCTCCGCACCCGCTACGAGCGACGCGTCGATCTCCACCAGGGCCTTCTCGAACTTGCCTGCAGCCTCACATGCCTGCGCCGCCTCCGAACTCATTCTGAAAGATCAGTAAGGGGTGACACGCCGGGTCGGTGGCAGGGTAGCGAAGGCGGTCTCCTGCCCTTACGAGCCGGCCTCAGGCGAGGTCGAAGGTGACGTTCCCGAAGCCATCCCAGTCCGGCGCCTCCGTGAGCGTGAGGGTTCCATCCCCTGCCTCGACGACTCGCACTATGATCCCTCCGCGGTCCTCGCCGGGAAACGCAATGGAGAAGTGGGGATCCATCTCCATGAGAAAGTCCCAGCCCTCGCGCTGGATCGTGTCAAGGGCGTTGACATGCCGCCCGGTTGCCCGCCACTGGCCGACCGCGTCGACAGCGACGGTGATGTCGATGTCGTACATCTCAAGGCAAGTCGACTGGTTGGCCCACCATTCAAGGCGGCCCTGACCCACGAAGCGATCCATGAGCACACTATGCGACTGCGCAGGCCGACCGGGCGAGCCGCACGGCTGCTGGCCGTCATGGGGAGGGCTCCGATACAGAACTACATGGGGCAGACCGGACAGCCCTCGCCTCATCCGACAGCGCCCCGTATGCCTTCGCCGCCTCGCGGCCTCATTCTGAAACCATTCGGTTAAACGCTGAGGCGTAGAAGCGGCGAAACTCGATCGAACGATGCCTCAACCGGCTGAAGCAGTGGCGCGACCTGGCCAAGCGAACGGACAAGCCGGCCACCGACTACCGGCAGGAATGGCCCCCGCTTCCCTCCACGGAGACGGCCTTGGGTGCCGCGACCCATGACGCCCATGACGCCCTCGACGCCGACGGTCATCGGATCTCGTTGCCGACGGTCATCGAATCTCGTTGTCGGGATGCTGTGCGTCGTATGCCCGCCGGGCATGGGCGATGGTGTCTCGGTGCTCCAGTGACCAGTCGGCCAGTGCCTTGACGAGGTGGGTCAGGCTTGCGCCGGTCTCGGTGAGTCGGTAGTCGACCTGGGCGGGCACGGTCGGGTAGACGGTCCGGAGCACCAGCCCGTCGCGTTCCAGCCGTCGGACGGTCAGGGTCAGCATGCGCTGGGAGATTCCATCGATGGCGCGCTGAAGTTGCCGGAAGCGCCGCGCCCCGTTCGCGAGCTCGACGATCACGAGGACCGACCACTTGTCGCCCACGCGGTCGAGCACGTCGCGGATCCCGCAGTCGGGGTGGTCCGACTGTCCGCACGGTTCCAGCTCCGCGGGGGGTGGCGGTTACACCGGTGTGCCTCACTGACATGAATCTGCCTCCTTGTGGGCCGACCGTGGCCGGTTCAGGATCACCCTGGTTACGGAAAAGAACCAGGGTAGGAGATCGAACCCACATGATCATGGTGACCGGCGCGAACGGACAGCTCGCCTCCCTCACGCTCCAGGAGCTGGCCGACCGGAAGGTGCCCGCCCTGGGCGGCAGCCGCACGCCCTCCGACGGGCAGCGGCACCTGGACTTCGACGACCCGACCAGCCTGGACCTCACCGGAGTGTCGACGCTGGTCCTGGTCTCGGCCGGATACGCCGAGGACGACCAGGTCATCACTCGTCACCGGGCCCTTCTGGACGCTGCGGTCCGCGACGGCGTCACGCACGTCATCTACACCAGCCTGACCGGCGCCGGAGATCACCTCGGGTTCGCGCTCGCCCACCGCGCCACCGAGGACCTGGTCAAGGCCAGCGGCCTCGCATGGACGATCTTGCGCAACGGCCTCTACGCCGAGCTCTTCGGAGCGTTGCTCACGTGGACACCCGACGGCCTGGAGTCGGCGTTCGGCGACGGCGCCCTCTCCGCGGTGGCCCGGGCGGATCTGGCCGCAGCCGCGGCGATCGTCGCCGGCCGCCCGGCCGCACACGCCACCAAGACCTACGACCTGGTCGGCGCCCCCATCAACGCCGGCGACATAGCCCGCCGACTCGATGTCGCCCACCGGACGATCGGGCTCGGTGAGTACCGCGCTCGTCTCCTCGCGGACGATGCGCTGCTGCCGTTCCAGCCGCCGATGCTCGCCTCGATAGCCACCAGCATCCGCCATGGGTTCCTCAGTGGCTCCAGCCCCGACCTCGTGCGACTGCTCGACCGACCGCTCACCGACGCGCTGGCCGTCGCGGCGGACACCGCGGCCGCGCTGCGTCCCAGCGGCGCACGCTGACGCGGATGCATCGTCGCCGGGCGCCACTGTCCCTCGACGGGGGTGCTCCTGCGTCCCCCCCCCGAAGTCGACCGATGTCGCCGACACCGCAGCGGAAGCCGAGGGCCTGGAGGTGTGACGTCTCGAACCCCTCGCGCCGCAAGAGCAAGCCGCACGTGTGGCCCGCCAGGTGAAGGTTGCCCTCATGCGCGAACAGGCCACCCGTGCCGAGGCCGCCGCCTGGAGGCCGACACGCCGCCCACCTCACGTCCGCACCCGCCTGATGGGCCCCCGCCTGGCCCCCTGATACCGCGAGCACAGCACTCCTGCCCCTTGCCCTGACATGCGCCCACCCACGAATACGCCGCCAGAGGCCGTACGGCCTCGATCTCGTGGTCGTACGACACTCCCGCCCACGCCCCAGCGGCGACGCCGAATGGCCGAACACCGCCTGACAACCTTCAGCCTCACCCCTCGGCGGCCCGGGACGAGAGTGGGGGCGTCGCCACCTCTGGCGTCCGGGTCCTGGTCCGCGGCCGAGAGGCGGCCACCGGTACGGACCACAGCACCACGAGATCGTGCCCGCTGCCAACCGCCGCATGACCTGTCGGTCGCCAGGCACGGGCACAGGCGGTACGGCCTGCCGGACAGCGCAGCCCATGCGCGTCCCGGCCGGGAGACCCACAATCGGTGTCAGCCCCGTCCACCGGCCGGAAGCCGATCGCTCCACCCGTGCCCCGAGCCGACCGTTCCACTTGTGCCCCGACGTACGTGGTTACCTCCGCGAAGCCTGGGGCAGACGAGCGGCAGTGGACACGTTTTCCCTGTTCAGAGCAAGGAGACAGCTGATGCTGATGGCACACCCCACCGTGCTGAAGAGCCTCATCGAGCAGTACGAGACCCTGCTCCTTCACTCCGAAGAGGGATCGGCCGAAGTGCGTCGGCGGGTGGAAGACGTCATCTACACCCTGTGTGTCTCCACCGGTACCCGCGATATCGACACCGCACTGGCCACCGCGCGCCGTCAGCTGTCCGGCACGGGTTGCGAAGCCGGGGCTGAAGACAGTTTCGCGCTTGCCCACTGAACCCGCGCAGGCATCGATGAGCACGTCTCCTATGCCGTCCCTCAGCACGCTGGACGACGTGGCACGGCTGGTGGCCGACCGCCACGACATCTACGTGCGCTGGTCACGCGGGCCCGACCCGGATCTTCGGAGCGCCTCCAGCGCCGACGATCTGACGGGCGTCCGCCTGCCGGGCCTGTCGGCCAGCGCACTGGGCATCGAGGACTGGTGGGAAGAACGGCCGGCCCGCCTGTGGGTGGCCCGGCGTCTGTACGACTACTGCCACCTTCCCCGGCTGAAGGACCCGCTCACCAGACCCTGGTTGTTGCGCGGCAGGGAAGTGGCCCGGGGGCCGGACAACGAGCCCCTGGTCTCGGATGTGGAGCCGCTCGCCTGGGTCGACGACGACGTCATCACCGAGGCCGTCGACCTTGTCGAGCAGCAACCGGGACGCTGGGGATCACTGGATCGCCACGGGACGCACCGGCAGCGGTGAAGCCGGCGTCCCGCCCTCCGGGCCGACACACACCGAAAGGTGTCCGGGAACCGGCGATGCCCCCGCTTCTCGCCTTCACGGGCGGCGTCGAGGCCACGGCAACCGACGGCCCCCGTCCAACCGGGGGCGACACGCCACGGTCGCGTCAGAGCGGCCTGCTGCCTTCTCGTATGTCGGCAGCAGGTAGGCACCCGGACCCCGAGGCCATCCGGCATCATGGCGTGCCCGCGCCGTGGTGTCCCGGCTGGACGCTGCGGACGGGCTACGTCATCAACTCGACGTGCGGATGCTGGGGCTCCGCCGGGCAGACGAACAGGTGTTGCCGGTAGCCGCTGCCTATCTGGACACCGGTCGCGTTGTAACCGCGGTGGCCGGGGTACGGTCCAGCACCTGGGTGGGGGTTCGGAGACCAGCTGTTCCCGCTGTCGTCCCCTTCCTCGAACGTGGCGACGGTCATCAGGACCTCCATGATGGTGCCGCACTCGGAGCAGGGCTGCGGGCTGGGGTCGGTGGAGTTCCAAGCCGGCCAGCCGCCGACCTTCCAGCCGGGTGCGTTGGAGAGCACGCAGTCGTAGTACGTCTCCGGGTCCATGTCCTCCTCCGCTGCCTGCGGCACCCTCCATTGCGCGAGCTGGTCCCGCAGTTCATCGCTCAGCTCCAGATGGTCGGGGTACTCGGTGATCTGCTCCGGTTCGAGCACGCACGGTTCCGGCAGATAGCCGTCGAACTGCACGGCGGGCGGCTCGGGGGGCGTGGCGAGGACGTCGGTGACGGCGGCCGCCGAACGCCAGAAGAGCAGGGTCCTGGGCATGATCGGATGATCGAAGGGGCACCACAGGACCTGCAGCAGGTCCTTGCCCTCCGGTGGGCTCAGATCCGGCACATCCCGTACGTACAGCTGCGCGACGGGCAGCATCGCGATGGGGCCGTCGTACGCTTGGACCTCCGGCCTCACCGGATACGTCCGAGGGGGCCGGATCCGGTCGAGGGTCTCCCGTTCCTCCGGAGTCGGGTCCCGGTCGTGCGAGGCGGCGAGGATCCGTCGTTCCAGCCGCAGATCCGCCGGGGACTGGGCTCGGCCGACGCCGTCCATCAGGTGCGGTTCCTCGCAGTGCGGCCAGGCCTCCTCGGAGGGCCACAGAAGCGGCCCGCCGATCGAGCTGTCGTGCCATGTCGGCGTTCCAGGGCGCGGGTGCAGGCGGGTCGCCGTGCGGGCCAGCGGGGCCAGTTGGGGGAAGGCCGCGACAACGTCGACCGGCCGTGGCGGAGTGACAGGAGCGAAGCTCATGGCCACAATCCTGCCGATCGCCTGTGACAGCGCCCCCTCCCGGCCGCGCCACGCCGAGTTCCGGGTACGGGCGCCAGCCGCGAGAGGCGCTACCGCCGAGCCGTCGCCGGCAGACGACCCGCGAGCAGGTCCACGATCACCACCGGGTGACCGTACGGCACGGTCCGGGCCCCGCCCTACTCGTCACCGCCTGCCCCGCCTGTAACCGGCCCTCCTCGCCGCCCCCGCCACCGTCCGGTCGCGGTCGTCATGTTTGGTCCGCAGGGCGCGGGTAAGCGGTGTGGTGGAGCGCCTGGATAACGCCCCCGGCCGGTCGTACGCGCACGTCCCCCGACGCGTGCGGCCGGCCTCCTCGTGCGCCCGGTGCCCGTCGCCACGCGCCTCCACGGCGGCCGCGGCGGTCCCGGTCGGGTCGTCCGGGGAATCCTGCGGTGCGGCGGCGGAGATTCGAAACGCCGGTTGGCGAAGCGTGGTTCTCCAACTCGGGGGCTGTCGTACGGCTCGTATGTGCGGGGCTGGGATCAGGACATCGGATCCGTCATGGATAGCGCCGTACTCCGCCCTGGGTCCGAAGCAGTTCGGAGGCCGATCACCATGCTGCGACGCGGGGGATCGCCCCTTGCCAGCAGGGCTGTCCGTGGAGTCACCCGCTGGAAGACCGGGCGCTGCCGGCCGTCGCCCACGCCCCCGGATCCTGTCGCCCGCCCGCCGGACCGGTGCTACCCATTTCGGCGGTTTGGCCGAACTCTGCGTAGACCGGATGGATGCCTGAGGCATGTAGTGGGTGTGGCGCCAATACCGGAGCCAACGATCTGCCGTCTGCGAGGTTCCCGATGACGACAACGGAAGAAGCCGTCTCCTTTCCCCAGAGCCGATCCTGCCCCTACCACCCCCCGGTCGCCTACGACCCCTTGCGCCAGGACCGCCCCCTGTCCCGGGTCACCCTGTGGGACGGCCGGGAAGTGTGGTTCGTCACCGGACACAGCACCGCGCGGGCCCTGTTGGCCGATCAGCGCCTGTCCACCGATTCCACGCACCCGGACTTCCCGATCCCCACGGAACGAGCCCAGGCCCTTCGCAGCCGCCGACGCGCCGCGCTCCTCGGGTGGGACGACCCCGAGCACAACGTCCAGCGCAGGATGCTGATCCCGAGCTTCTCGCTCAAGCGCACGGAAGGCATGCGTCCCCGGATCCAGGCGACCGTGGACAGGCTGCTCGACGCCATGGAGGCGGCGGGTCCGCCGGCCGAGCTGGTGAGCGCGTTCGCGCTGCCGGTGCCCTCCATCGTCATCTGTGACCTGCTGGGTGTGCCGTACGAGGACCACGACTTCTTCGAGGAACAGTCCCGACGGCTGCTCCGCGGCCCGACGGGCGAGGACATCGAGGACGCGCTGGCCCGGCTGGAGGGCTACCTCGGCGACCTCATCGACGGCAAGCGCGCCAAGCCGGGCGAGGGCGTCCTCGACGACCTGGTCGCACGGCAGGCACGCGAAGGCGCCCCCGACCGCGAGGAGCTGGTGCAGCTGGCGACCATCCTCCTTGTCGCGGGGCACGAGACCACCGCCAACATGATCTCCCTGGGGACGTACACGCTGCTGCGTCACCCCGAGAGGATGGAGCAGCTCCGAGCGGATCCGAGCCTGCTGCCGACGGCCGTGGAGGAGCTCCTGCGGTTCCTGTCGATCGCGGACGGCATGCTGCGCGTGGCCCGTGAGGACCTGGAGATCGACGGGACGGTCATCCGCGCCGGTGAGGGCGTGGTGTTCTCCACCTCCCTCATCAACCGTGACGACGCGGTCTATGCCGCCCCGGACGAATTGGACTGGGGGCGCACGGCGAGGCACCACGTCGCCTTCGGCTTCGGCATCCACCAGTGCCTCGGCCAGAACCTGGCACGCGCGGAACTGGAGATCGCCCTCGGCACGCTGCTACGGCGCCTGCCGGGCCTACGACTGGCGGCGCCCGCCGAGGAGATCCCCTTCAAGCCGGGCGACACGATCCAGGGAATGCTGGAACTCCCTGTCACCTGGTGAGCGCCCCCGCCAGGCCGGCATCCGGCTCCACGAGATCCGCCAGGCGGGCATCCGGCTCCACGAGAAAGGAAACCCCACCGGTGCTCATCTCCATCGACCCGGACATCTGCATCGGGGCGGGCCAGTGCGCCCTGGTCGCTCCCGATGTCTTCACCCAGGACGACGACGGCTTCGGCACCGTCCTCCCCGGCCGCGAGGACGGAGCGGGCCGGACCCTGGTCCGCGAGGCGGCCCGTGCCTGCCCCGTCCGGGCGATCACCCTGCGGGAGACGCAGCCGCAGGCGCCGGACCGGTGAGGGAGCAGGAAGGCGTGCCGTCGCCCACCCGGGCGGCGCCAGGCGCGCGGGATGCCCCGGTCACCCCTTAGCCAGGTCCCCTGGTACGCGGGGCGGAGAACCGGGGGAGCGGTTCGGCGGGGGCGTCCGCCGGGAACGGGGCCGCCTTCGCGTAACGCCTGACGTCGCTCCGCGTCCGGGGGGAGAGAGACCGATTCCGCCGTCTCTGCCGTCTCCACCGCGACAGCCGGCCTTTGCCTCCCAGGGGGTCCGATCGCGGCACGCATCGACCGACACGGCGACCGCCGTGCCGGACATCGACGGCCCAGCAGGATCCGCGCAAACGGCCTGGACCTGACGGCGAGGGTAGGGACAACCCCACCCATGATCCACCTGCCCCCGTCATGGCCCCTGACCTGCCCCGATCCGTACGTTCGACAGGACGAACCCGAACGTACGGAGGAACCCATGGCACGGGAAGCCGCCCCCTCGACGGCAGCCGTCGAACTCGCCGGAGTACGGCGCCGGTACGGCAAGGGAGACCGCGCCGTGCACGCCCTGCGCGGCATCGACCTGAGCCTCCCGCACGGCAGCTTCACCGCCGTCATGGGACCGTCCGGATCCGGCAAGTCGACCTTCCTGCAGTGCGCCGCCGGACTCGACCGCCCCACCTCCGGTTCGGTCCGGCTCGGCGGCACCGAGATCACCCGCCTCGGTGAGAACAAGCTCACCGAGCTGCGCCGCAGCCGCCTCGGCTTCGTCTTCCAGGCCTTCAACCTGCTGCCCTCGCTCACCGTCGAGCAGAACGTGCTGCTCCCGCTGCGGCTCGCCGGCCGCCGCCCCGACCGGCACCGCGCCGCGGAGGTCCTCGGGCAGGTCGGCCTCGCCGACAAGGGCGACCGGCGGCCCTCCGAGCTCTCCGGCGGCCAGCAGCAGCGCGTCGCCATCGCCCGCGCCCTCGTCACCCGGCCGGACGTGATCTTCGGCGACGAACCCACCGGCGCCCTCGACACCACCACCGCCGCCGAGATCCTCACCCTGCTCCGCGACGCCGTGGACCGGCTCGGCGCCACCGTCGTCATGGTCACCCACGACCCGGTCGCCGCCGCCTACGCCGACCACGTCCTCTTCCTCGCGGACGGCGCCCTCGCCGACCGCCTTCCCCGGTCCACCCCGGCCCGCATCGCCGCCCTGATGGCGGACCTCACCTCCACGGCGACGACCACGGCCGCGACCTCCGCCCGGCTCGGGGCGGTCGCCTGATGCCGCTCCGACCCAACGGCCTCGCCCGCGCCGCCGTCCGTTTCAAGCCCTCCTCCTTCGTCGGCACCTTCGTCGCGCTGCTGCTCGCCGCCGCCGTCGTCTCCGCGTGCGGACTGCTGCTCCAGACCGGCCTCACCGCGTCCGTGCCGCCCGGCCGGTACGCCGGTGCGCCCGTCGTCGCCGCGGCCGACCAGCAGGTGCACGCCACCGTCGGGCGAGGCCCCGAACGCGAGACCTTCTCCGCCGCCCTGCCCGACCGCGCCCGCCTCGACGCCTCCCTCGTCCGCGCCGCCGCCCGCGCCCCGGGCGCCGCCCGTGCCGTCGGCGACGTCAGCTACCCCGTACGCGACGCTGCCGGCACCCCGCTCACCGCCTCCGGCTGGGGCTCCACCGCCTTCACCGGCACCCGCCTCGCCTCCGGCACCGCCCCGGGGCCCGACGGAGTCGTGCTCGGCGGCGGCCACGCGCGCGTGGGGGAGCGCGTCACCCTCGACACCCCGCTCGGCCGGCGGACCTTCACCGTCTCCGGAACCGCCGGCACGCCCGGCGTCTGGTTCACCGACGCCCAGGCCCTCGCCCTCTCCGGCCACCCCCGCACCGTCGACGCCATCGCCGTCCTGCCCGCTCCCGGCACCGACCCCGGCACGCTCGCAGCCGAGGTCGACCGCGCGCTGCACGGCACGGCCCAGGTGCACACCGGCGACGACCGCAGCCTCGCCGAGGGCGCCGCGCTCCCGGCCACCAAGGAAATCCTGGTCGCGCTCGGCGGCTCCTTCGGCGGCATCGCCACCCTGGTCGCCGTGTTCACCGCGGCCGGTACCGTCGCCCTCTCCGTGGGCCAGCGTTCCCGCGAGTTCGCCCTGCTGCGGGCCATCGGCGCCACCCCGCGCCAGCTGCGCCGCTCCATCGCGACCGAGGCCCTGCTGCTCGCCCCGCTCGCCGGTGCCCTCGGCTGCCTGCCCGGACTCGCCCTCGCGAGCTGGTGGTTCGGACAGCTCCAGGCCAAGGGCGCGGTTCCTCAGGGTGTAAGGCTCGACACCGGCCCCCTGCCGTACGTCGCCGCCGTCCTCGTCGCCGTCCTGACGGCCCTGGGCGCCGGGCTCGCCGCCGCCCGCCGCCCCTCCCGCGTCGCCCCGGGCAGTGCTCTCGCCGAGGCGCAGACCGAACGGCGCGCGATCGGCCGGGTCCGCACCGTCCTCGGCGCGGCCGCCGCCGGGGGCGGTGCGACGCTCGCCGGGGTCGCTGCCGCCGGTTCCGGCGAGGACGCCGCCAACGCCGCCCTCGGCGTCGTCATGCTCTTCATGCTGGCCGTGGCGCTCCTGGGCCCGCTGGTCGCCCGGCTCAGCGCCACCGTCCTCGGCCTGCCGCTCCACGCCGCCGGGGCCCCGGGGCACCTCGCCGCCGCCAACTCCCGTGCCAACGCCCGGCGACTCGCCTCCGCGCTCACGCCCATCGTGCTCGCGACGTCCTTCGCCTCCACCCTCGTCCTGCTGCACGCCAGCACCGACCGCGCCACCGAGTACCAGCAGCGGGCCGGCGTAGTCGCCGATCACGTCGTGACCGCCCCGGCCGGGCTGCCCGTCGACGCCGCCGCCCGTGCCGCCCGCCTCCCGGGCGTCACCGCCGCCGTGGCCGTCCAGCACACCGGCGTCCTGCTTCCCGACCGCGACACGGGCTTCCGGAGCGCCACCGCCCTGGCAGTCTCCGCCGACCCCCGCCCCGTACTCGACCTCGACGTGCGCACCGGCTCCCTCGCCGACCTGCGCCCCGGCACGATCGCCGTCGACGCCAACCTCGCCGACGCCGCGGGTGTCCGCCCCGGAGACCGCCTCCACCTGCGGCTGCCCGACGGCCGCACCGCCTCGCCCCGCGTCGTGGCCACCTACGGGCGCGGCCTCGGCCTCGCCGAGGTCACCCTGCCCGCCGCCGATCTGGCCGGCCACCGCAGCGACCCGTACGCCGACGAACTGCTGGTCCGCGGCGGCACGCCGGACCGCCTCGCCGCGCTCGGAATGGTCACCGACGCCGCGGGCCGGGCCGCCGCCCAGAGCCGTGACCGCGAGGTCAACGCCTGGGCCAACACCACCATGGCCGCCGTTCTGGGAGGCTTCGCGGCCGTCGCCGCCGCCAACACCCTGGTGATGACCGTCCTCGCCCGCCGCCACGAGCTGCGCACCCTCCGGCTCGTCGGCACGACCCGCCGCCAGGTCCTGCGCATGCTCCACTGGGAGAGCCTGGTGGTAGGCGTCGCCGGCACCGTCCTGGGCGGAACGATCGCCCTGACCACTCTCGTGCCCATGACCCACGGCCTCACCGGCGAGGGCCCCTATCTGCCCCCGCTCCTCACCGGCTCCTTCGCAGCCGCCGCGCTGCTCCTCGCCCTGCTCTCGACCTCCCTCCCGGCCCGCGCGGTACTGCGATGAACCAGCCCGCCGAGCCCGACACCCGCACCCCGCCGAACCCGGCGGGCCGCGCCGGGAACCCCTGCCTCCCCGACGTCCGGCTGCGGAAACGTCAAGACTGCCCCCCCCACACACACACGGGACGGCCCCCAGCCGCGCCCAGCTCAGTCCGGCCGGAGGAAGTGGAACCGAGCCCGACTCTTGCGAGTGAGGCCAAGGGGGCGGGCGAAGGCGGCGAGCGCGCCCACGGCCGCACGGACATGGGCCGGGCCGCGACGCCATCGTTCTCCCGCCCACCACCAGGACAACTCCCCGTCCGCTTCCCTCGGTTGCACGCCCAGGCGCCCGGCCCATTCCGAGACGGTCTGTCAGAGGCGCGGGTCGATCGGCGAGAGGGTGCCGAGGCGGGCCTCGATCTCCCGGCCTGCGGCCAGGCACAGGTCTTCGCGGAAAGCGCGTCCGATGACCTGCACACCGGACGGCAGCCCGTCGTCGACTCCGGTCGGGACGGCGACGGCGGGCACGCCCACGAAGCTGGTCACGGAGCACAGGCGCATGGCTCCGGCGACTCGCTCCCGTCCCGCTCCGTCGTGCGACTCCAGCCCGGGCTCGACGGGCGGCTCGGTGAACACGGGTCCGAGCACCAGCGGGTACTCGTCGAGGAACTCGGCCCAGGAGCGGCGGATGCCCAGCCAGGTCCCCGTCAGTTCGATGAGTTCTGCGGCGCTCACGGGCGGAGTCCTCTCCATGGCCATCTGGATGTAGCGGTCTCCGCCGTCTCCGAGAAGCTGCCGGACCGCAGGCCAGACCGGCGCGAATTCCGTCACGGTGATCCGGCCGTACGCCTCCAGGGCCTCGTCCAGCCGAGGGACGTCCGCCACCTCTCGTACGTCGTACCCGGCGTCCCGCAAAGCGGCGGCTGCGGCGGTGACAGCCGCGCGGACGGTGGGGTGAACGCCGTGGCCGCCGGGGTCGGCGACGACCGCGACCTTGAGGGGACCCGGCAGCGGTTCGCCGTAGAGGGGCACCGGAACGGCGCGCGGGTCCCGGGGGTCGGTGCCGGCCAGCGTCTCGTACGCCAGCCGCAGGTCGTCGACCGAGCGGGCCAGTGGACCGTCGGTGACCAGGAGCTGTGAGGCCAGTCCCGGGTCGGCCGGGCCGAGGACGCGGTGGTCGGCGGGGAACCGCCCGGTGGTCGGCTTCAGCCCCGCCACGCCGCAGAACGAGGCCGGGATCCGTACCGATCCGCCGGAATCGTTGCCGAGGCCGAGCGCGGCCATGCCCGTCGCGACGGCCACCCCGTCACCGCCGCTGGTGCCGCCCGGAGTCCGGCTCCTGTCCCAGGGGTTGAGGGTGTCACCGAACAACTCGCTGCGGGTGTGCATCCCCGCCAGGACCAGGGTGGGCATGTTGCTGTGGCCGATCGGTATGGCTCCGGCCGCGCGGAGCCGGGCCACCGGGGGCGCGTCGGCCGGAGCCACCAAGTTCCGGAAGCGCGTCGCTCCGAGCGTGGTCGGCACGCCCTCGATGGCGGTGGTCTCCTTCACCGTGAACGGCACACCGGCCAGCGGCCCGAGATCTTCGCCGGAGGCCCGCCGCCGGTCCGTGCGCGCTGCGGCCTCGCGGGCCTGCTCGGCCAGCAGCTGCGTGACCGCGTTCATCTGCGGATTGACCTCGGCGATGCGCTCCAAGTGACTGTCGATCAGTTCGACTGCCGACGTCTTCCCGCTGCGGACCGCCTCCGCCTGAGCTGTGGCCGTCCATGCCCACAGGGTGTCCTGCCTGCTCACCGTGGTTCCCCTCCATGCCGAAGTGCCGATGCCGCAACCATAGCCCGGAAGCGATACAGTCGTATCGAAATAAGGAGCTGACCGAGCATGCCCAAGCAGGTGGACTACGAAAGCCGACGCCGCCGGATCGCGGAGGCCGTCTGTGTCCTCGCCGAGGAACAGGGGCCGGAGGGAGTGAGCATGCGCGATGTCGCCGCCCGCGCGCAGGTCTCCCTGGGCGCCGTCCAGCGCTGTTTCCGCAGCAAGGAGGAGATGCTCCTCTTCGCTGTCGACCACATCGGCGACCGCGTCACCGAACGGCTGAGAACCCGCCTGGCCGCAAGCCCGGACCAGTCCGCCGTCACCGTTCTGAGCCACGCCGCCGACGAGATCGCCCTGCTCCGCGAAGAGCACCGCGCGGAAGCACGGATCTGGCTCGCGTTCGTCGCCCGGGCCGCTGTCAGCGAGACCCTCGCCGGCCCGTTGAGAAGCAGCTACACGGCTCTTCACACCCTCCTCGTCCGCCTCGTCACGGAGGTCGCCGCGAGCGGGTCGGCCGACGAAGGCGTGACGCGGCCCGACCCGCAGCACGAGGCTCGCGCCCTGCTCGCCCTCGCCGACGGCCTCACCACCCATGTGCTGATGGGCCACTTGACCTCGAAGGAAGCCGAGGAGGTGCTGCAGACGCACTTGGTCGGCCTCTGCGAACGCCTCCGCACCGAGCACCCCCGAGAAGCCCGGTGACGCTCACGGCATCAGCTCGCCCATGGCGCGCCTGCCCGCAAACGAACGACCTGGGCCGATGATCTTCCACCGGCACCAGGCGAGCCGCTTGTCGGTGTCGAGCCGCGGGGGAACTCCCGCTCCTGACGGCGCCACGTCGCGCCCGACAGCGGCGTCACACCCGTGCCGGGACGTACGGAGACTCGTCAAGGTCATCGCTCCGGAGCCGCAGCGCAAGCGCTGCACCTCGCCACCGTTCCGCCGGGAGTCGCAGAGCCGGGCGTACCGGCGCGTCCCCCGGGTGCGGCGCCTCACGGCCGCGAGGGACGCGCACTGGGCAAGCGGCCGGACCACTCTCCGCCGGCCGAGCCTGAGCGGGCTTGCCTTCAAGCGCACTTGAACCCCTAGCGTCGGGGTCGTGACAAAGACGAACGTGACAAAGACGAACGAGACGAAGACGTGGATCATCACAGGTGCGAGTTCGGGCCTCGGCCTGGCGCTGGCCGAGGCGGCGCTCGCGGCCGGCGAGCAGGTGGTCGGGACCGCGCGGCGGGCCGACCGGTTCGACGGGCTCAAGGCGCGGTACGGGGACCGGCTTCTCGCCATCGAGCACGACGTGCGTGACACGGCGGGAGCGGACGCGGTCGTGCAGCAGGCGCTGGAGGTGTTCGGGCGGGTCGACGTACTCGTCAACAATGCCGGTGCCGGCCAGGTCGGCACCGCCGAAGAGATCACGGATGCCGATCTGCGGGCCATGCTCGAGCAGCACCTGTTCGGCCCGGCCGCCTATGTGCGCGCCGTGCTGCCCCATCTGCGGGAGCGCCGCTCGGGCGCGATCGTGCAGATGAGCAGCCAGGGAGGGCGGATGTCGTTCCCTGCCGTCGGCAGCTACTCGGCCGGAAAGTTCGCGCTCGAGGGATGGTCGGAGGCCCTCGCGGGTGAGGTCGCGCCGTTCGGCATCCGGGTCCTGATCGCCGAGCCCAGTCGCTTCCGGACCGCGTTCAACGCCCCCGACGTGCTCAACACGGCGCGACAGAGCTCCATTTACGAGGACTCCGTCAGTGCCGTACGGGCGAACATGGCCGAGGCCGACGGTATTCAGGAGGGCGACCCGGCACGTGCCGCCCGGGTGATCCGCGACATGCTCGACGCCCCCGACGCGCCTCTCCGCCTCCCCCTCGGTGCCGAGGCGGTTCGCAACCTCACCCGCGTCTACCGGAGGGGGCTGGACGACGTCGAGAAGTGGGCGTCGGTGAGCGAGTCGGCGGACTTCCCAGGGCTGCCGCCCGCTGTGCGCGCGTTCTGATCGCCGTAGGCTGCGGGCCATGGCCACTGAAGCGCTGATCGAACGCATCCTCGCTGCCGGCGACGGGCCGTCCTCATCGGCGGTCGATGCTCTGCACGAGCTCCTCGACGACGCCACGATCGAGGAGTCGGCGATGCCCAGGAGTGTCGCCGAGGCCGCCCGGCTGGTCGGCCTGTCGACGCACACCCTCCGGTACTACGAGCAGGAGGGGCTCGTGCGGCCCGCTCGCAACGCATCCGGGTACCGGGAATACTCCGCGCTCGACCTGCGCCGTCTCGTCTTCCTCACCCGGATGCGCCTGTCCGGCATGACGATGACCGACCTCAAGCGCTACATCCTGCTCGTCGAGGACGGCCCCCACACCATCCCGGAACGCCGCCGCATCATGCTCGACCAGCAAGACCGCATCAAACGGCAGATCCGTGAACTCGCCCTGGCCCTGGAGATCACCGAGTACAAGATCCGCGTCTACGACGGGCACCCGGAAGACTGAAGGCCGCCCTTCGGTCCACGGCCTGATGCGAGGCCGAGGGAGCGGATGCCTGTGGCCCTGGCGCCCTCTCCGGAGAGTGATGCGCGGCGGTGTTCGCGGGGACGGATCACGAACCGGACCGGCCAGGCACGGCGTCCGCCGCCAACGGGCCGAATGCCGACGGATCCATCGGCTGCAAGGACGTGCAGCCGCTCCGGCCGTCCCCGTGCGCCCTGGCGCGGCTGGTTGCGGCCGCCGGTCAGACCATGTGCACCTCACGCCGGTACCCGCCCGGGGCCTGCCCGTACTCGCGCTTGAAAGCCTTGGCGAAGGCGTACTCGGAGCCGTAACCGGTCCGCGCGGCGACCTCGGACAGTGGGGCGTCGGACTCCCGAAGGAGCCGTGCGGCGGTCGTCATCCGCCAGCGGGTCAGATACGTCATGGGCGGTTCGCCGACCAGCTCGCTGAACCGGCGGGCGAAGGCCGCACGGGACAGGCCCGCGCGGCTGGCCAGCCCCGCCACGGTCCACTGGAAGGCGGGCTTCTCATGGATCGCCGCCAGGGCCGGGGCGACCGCCGTGTCACCGAGCGCGGCGGCCCAGCCCTTGGCCTGCGCGGCCGGACGTTCCTCCAGCCAGGCGCGCAGGATGTACAGGAGCAGCGAGTCGATCAGCGCGGGCACGATGCCCGCGGAGCCGGGCCGCGGCTGTTCCAGCTCCGTGCGCAACAGCTGCACGGCCGCGGCCAGTTCGGGGTGCCGGAGGGGGCTCGCGGGCAGATGGATGATCTCGGGCAGCTGCCGTACGAGGGGATGGGGGCGGGCCTGGTCGAGGTGGTAGTTGCCGCACAGCAGGTTGGTGGGGGCGCCCACGCCGCCGACGGTGACCGTGCCGAGTGGTGAGCCCGGGCTGAACTGTGAGGCCTGCTCGACCTGCGAGGGGGTGTCGGGGTGGTCGGCCAGGACGTGACCGCGCCCGTCCCGCAGGAAGACCACGTCCCCCGGGCCGAGCGGGAGGGGCGAGAGATGGGCCGCGTCCTCCAGCGGCACGAGCCAGCACGTACCCGACAACACGACGTGGAATCCCGCACCGGCCACGGGGGGAAGCCTCAGCCCGAAGGGCACACGTCCGGTGGTCCGCACGGAGACCGGCCGGCCGGTACGCATCGAGGCCAGCACCTCGGTGAGGATGTCCAACGCCCGCCCCTCTCCCCGTACCCCCCGGTCTTCCTCCGCACTCTAACCCGCCCCGCTCAGACCACCGTCAGGACGACCTTGCCGCGCGTGCGCCCGGAACCGACCAGCTCGTGGGCCTTCGCCGCCTGTTCCAGCGGGAGCGAGGCGGAGACGTGCGGGCGGATGCGGCCGGCGTCGATCAGGGACGCGATCGCCTCCAGGGAGGCGTAGTCCGGTTCGACCGAGACCCCGGCGAAGCGGCGGCCCTCGTTCTCGACACGGGCGGCGAGCTCGGTGTTCCAGTGCTCCATGATGCTGACCAAGGTGCCGCCGGGCTTCAGGACGCTCAGCGCACGCTCGCCCTCGGAGCTGGAGTCGAAGACCACGTCCATGTCTTCGGCCGCTTCGGTGTAGTCGGTGGTGCGGTAGTCGATGATCTCGTCCGCCCCGAGTCCGTGTACGAAGTCGTGGTTGGCGGCGCTCGTCAGGGCCGTCACGTGGGCGCCGCGAGCCTTGGCGATCTGCACCGCGAAGTGCCCGACACCACCGGCCGCCCGGTGGATCAGCACCCGCTGTCCCTGCTCGACACGGGCCGCGTCGACCAGGCCCTGCCAGGCGGTGAGGGCGGCCAGCGGCACGGAGGCGGCCTGCACATGGTCGAGTGTCGCCGGCTTGCGGGCCACCTGGCGTGAGGGAACCGCCACGTAGTCGGCGTAGCCGGTGGCGGCGCGCGGGAAGAACGGCAGGCCGAAGACCTCGTCCCCGGGCTTGAAACGGGCACCGGGCCCGGCTTCCTCGACGACACCGGACATGTCCCAGCCGACACCGAAGGGAGGCTCGCCCAGGAGCGGGTAGGCGCCGGATCGCACCGCCACGTCGACCGGGTTGACGCCGCTCGCGTGAACGCGGACCAGAACCTCACCGCCGAGCGGGGCCGGCTTGTCTGTCTCGACGAGCTCCAGGACCTCGGGCCCGCCGAAGGACTTCTGGATCACAGCACGCATGGTGAACTCCCTTTCGTCGGGGCGGTCCTGGATGACCGCCCGTCGTGTGTCTCCACATTAGGAAGATCGAACGAGCCGCTGAATATCCTCCAGTCTCCGAAAGATGTCCGAGCGTCCATGCGCGAGTACGGCATGGATGGCACGAGCGACGGGACCAAGATCCGCACCCGCAGGAGCAGCACCACCCAGACCACCGACACCTAGGTCCACTACGTCCACGGCAGTCAGGGCCGCCGCTTGTCCGCCCTTGCCCCCGCAACCCCGACCAACCAGCCTGCGGCCTTCACCCGGCACTGCGACGACAGGGCGGACAATCCCCTCAGCGCCCCCCGCCCCACCTGCATGATCAGCTACGGCTACAACGATGCCTCCCACCTCGTCTCCAAAAGAGCGACGTGGCCACCTGCTGGTCGTACGACAGGGCCCCTTCGATCCGCGGGGCAAACCCGATCACCCGGGCGATGAGGGCGGCGTCCATGCCGGTGGTACCGCCGGGGGTACAGGAGGGCGGCCGGTACGCCATCACCCATGCGACGGCCCTCGACGGCGTCGGAGGCTGCGATCAGTTCCCCGTACGGGATCGTTCCCCGAGGCGCGTCCTTCTTGCCGCACCAGATCGTCGGCCGCAGGGGGTGACAGCGTTCGCGAAGTGCCGGGATAGACTCCCCGGCGCTCTGCGGTCCCCAGAAGGTGACCCCCGGCCCGCTACCCCGACAAAGGATCACGCATGACCCTCGCTGAACAGCGCCCCGACGGCGACCCGGCCGGGATCCAGCGGCTGCGCCGCCGCCTGGAACGGCTGATCGGCGTCGCCGCGACCGAAGGAAACGAACTCGTCGCACTGCGCAACGGTGACGAGATCTTCCCCGCCATGCTGGAAACGGTGCGGGCGGCCGAGCACACGATCGACATGATGACGTTCGTGTACTGGCGCGGGCAGATAGCCCGCGACTTCGCCGCCGCCCTCGCCGACCGTGCCCGGGCCGGCGTACGGGTGCGGCTGCTCCTGGACGGCTTCGGCGCCAAGGAGATCGAGCCGGACCTGCTGGTGGAGATGGACACGGCGGGCGTCCAGGTCGCCTGGTTCCGGAGACCCCTGTGGCTGTCACCGCTCAAGCAGAACCATCGCTGCCACCGAAAGGCCCTCATCGTCGACGAACACACGGCCTTCACAGGAGGCGTCGGCATCGCCGAGGAGTGGTGCGGCGACGCCCGCAACCCCAGCGAGTGGCGCGACACCCACGTGAAGGTGCGCGGTCCGGCCGTCGACGGCATCGCCGCCGCCTTCGCCCAGAACTGGGCCGAATGCCACGACGAGCTCTACGACGAACGCGACCGGTTCATCGAGCACACCCAGCCCGGTACGTCGATCGTCCAGGTGGTGCGCGGCTCGGCCAGCTTCGGCTGGCAGGACATGCAGACCCTCATCCGGGTCATGCTCACCTCGGCCGAGCACCGCTTCCGACTGGCCACCGCCTACTTTGCTCCGGACACCTACTTCATCGACCTGCTCTGCACCACCGCCCGACGCGGAGTGACGGTGGAGATCCTTCTGCCCGGCCCGCACACCGACCAGAGGGCCTGCCAACTGGCCGGCCAGTACCACTACACCCGCCTGCTGGACGCGGGCGTCAAGATCCGCCAGTACCAGCCGACCATGATGCACGCCAAGATCATCACCGTCGACGGCCTGGCGGCACTGATCGGCTCCACCAACTTCAACCGGCGCTCCATGGAGCACGACGAGGAGGTCATGCTCGCGGTCTTGGACGAGGAATTCACCGCGGGTTTGGATCGGGACTTCGACGCCGATCTCGAACGCAGCGTGCCGATCGACCCGGCCCGCTGGAAGCGCCGCGCCGCCTGGCAGCGCGTGCGGGAGACGTCTGTCCGGCCCATCCGCCGGTTCCTGTGATCGCCCGGACGTACCGGTGCGGTCAAGGAACGCGATCACGTCGTTGACCTGAGTCATCACCTCACCGTCCGCCCTGTCTCGACGCCCGGTCCGACAGTGAGCCTCCTGCATCGCTGGTCGGCCCAGCACGGGCTACCGGTCTCGGCCGGGGCGTCGACGATTCCGTGTGCGCGGGCTTCCCAGGACCTGCTCGATGCGCTGACCGACACGGAGCCCATCCCGCACCCCGGAGCCGGGTCGGCGGACGCCGCGGCGGGCGATGGCGATCCGTGCGTGTGCGAGGCGCGCGTACAGCGGATCGCGCCGGGCCGGGCGCGCGTGACGACGGCGGCCTGCCCGGCCGCGAGCCCACACTCCGTACGCGCCGCGCTGGTGCGCCGGGATCGCCACCGAGTTCCCCACCCGCCCGTCGCGACCGGATCCTGCGCCGGCCCGGCCAGATGCAGCGACCGCTCGTGCAGGGGGCCGAACTCGGCGCTCGCACGGGCTTCAGCGCCCGACCCGGCCGCGATCGCGGTGTAGTCGACAGCAAGGGCGACCAACCGCTGCCGGATGCGCTCGGTGGCCGGTTCCTCCTGAGCGCGACCGCTTCCCGCACCTTGGCGACCGTGGCCCACGCCAAGGCCTCACGGCCGGCCCGGGAGTCGCCCAGCGCCATCAGACCGTGGCGCACGGGCGACTGCAGCGGGGCCTGGCCGTACAACGAAGGCGCTGTTGCCGCCGTCGGAGGGCATACGGACCTTCGTGGCCTGAGCAGGCGCAGCATCGGGCGCCCGTGGCTGACCGGTTACGGGGCTGACGAACGGAGAGCGGATGTCGGTCGACCTCTTAGGGTTCCTCGGGGTGGTGGTACTGGCCTACCTCGTCCCCGGGCCCGACTTCCTCGTGGTGCTCCGGTCAGCCACGGAGCACCCGTCCAAAGGTCGCGCCGCGGCGATCGGCGCCCAGGCCGGGCTGTGCGTGCACATGCTCGCCGCCGCCACCGGGCTCTCACTGATCGCCGCCCGGTCCCCCCTCGTGTACGACGCCATCAAACTCCTGGGCGCGGTCTACCTCGTCTACCTGGGGGTCCGGGCGGTGCTCGCCGCCCGTCGGGTCGGCCGCGAGCGGACCACCGGGCGGCAGGCGGCCCCCGGCCCGGCGCCGGGGGGCCCGTCGGAGCCCGGCCCTGCCCCGGACCGGTGGCGGTCCGGCTTCAGCCAGGGCTTCCTCACCAACGTGCTCAACCCGAAGGCGGCTCTGTTCTTCGTCAGCATCCTGCCGCAGTTCACCCACGGCAGTGGATCCATGACCCGCCAGATCTTCTTCCTCGGCACCCTGGACGTCGTCATCGGCCTCGTCTACTGGTTCGCCCTGGTCGCGCTCGCCACCCGCGTCCGCGCATTCTTCGCCCGTCCCGCATTCCGCTACCGCTGGGACCTGACCACGGGCTGGCTCTTCATCGCCATGGGCATCGGCGTGGCCGCAACGGCCTGATCCCGCCACCAGCCGGGGCGGCGGTTCCGATGCTCCGGGAGACAGCGCCCCCTATCCAGCCCGCTCCGGCCAGCTTTCCTGGTCGTGGCCGAACCTGCCCCTGTGGCTCCCCACCTCACCGGACCCGTGGGGCTCCGGAGCGTGGGGGCGGGGGCGGTGGTCGTCGAGACGGTCCGGTCCGAAGCCTCGGTCGTCAGCGTGCTGCCGAGGGTGTGGCAGGGTGGTGGGCATGTGGGCCTCCGGGGCCCGGGAACGTGAGAAAGGGATGCCGTGAACGAGGCCGAGCTCAGGGCGCTGTTCGACGAGATCGACACGGATGGCGACGGGCGGATCAATATCGTCGAGTTGGCGGAGGGCTTCAAGGCCGAGGGCGCCCATGGGCATCTCGCGGAAGAGGTCAAGAAGGCCATGGCGGCCGACGCGAACCACGACGGGGTCCTGGACTTCGACGAGTTCCGAACTCTGCTGAAATAGCGTCAGGCCGGACCGCGCGGGGCGCCTGCGTTCTGCTCCAGGCGCCCCGCGCCCCGCGCGCCGGGTCCCCTGTGTCCCCCGCTCATCGGGCGGACCCCGAGGCCGGGCCGCCCAGCACTCCTCCATCGAGGCATTGACGGCCCGGGGGCTCTGCCGCGGTGCCTGCTGATCAGATCTCACATCCCCTCAGGGCAAGGAAACCGGTTCGCCGCGGGTTACGCGGAAGGCCGCCCGAGATGACCGTCCTGTACACGGCAACGGGCATAGCCCCGCTCGCCCTACGGCGTAGCTGAGCGTCGTAGTGCGCGTCACCACGCAGCCGGCACCGCTCACGAGGTCTGCCGAGCCGGTGCGGACGACGAGGAGGCCGTGGCGCGGCCCGATCCGGGTGGCAGGCCGGGCGGGACACTACGCGCGTCACGCTGCGACGCCGCTCCGGTCCGGGGCGGGGCGGACCCGCACACCGGAATCGGTTCTGTCGGTTCCATTCGGAGCGTGGCCTCCTACTTCTTTGACGTTCGCTCAGATTCTCCTCAACTCCCCTTACGGACTACTGATCTTGTTGGTCTACTCCTCGCGAACCGAGCGAGGCTCGGTGACCGGGCCCGAAGAGGAAGCCAACAATGCCGAGATCATTCAGGCGGTCCGCCATGCCCGCGGACCGGAGCACGCCCCGGGGCGCGCGGCGGAACAAGGGTGTGTCCGCGCTCGTCGTGATGGCACTCGCCATCGAAACCGTCGCGGTCAGCGCGATGGCCTTGCCCGCGGTGGCACTGCCCCCGACCGCGGAGACCGCCCGGCCGAAGGCCCTCGGCCCCGCCGAAGCGGCCGACGCCGCTTCGGCGGCGCTCATGGCCCGGCTGCAGAACCGCCGGATCGAAGTGCTGTCCGAGCGCACCGAGACCGCCACCACCTGGGTCAACCCGAACGGTTCCACCACCCTGGAGGCCGCGTCCGGGCCGGTCCGTTTCAAGGACTCCGCGGGGCAATGGCGTTCCGTGGACGCCGACCTGGTCCGCCGGCCCGACGGGTCGGTGGCCGCGCAGGCGCACCCGCTCGGGCTCCGGCTCGCGGGCCGCACCAAGGGCACCGACGCCGATTCCCTCAAGGCGCGGGCCGCGGAGGCGGGCCGCCCGGAGACCCCCTCGGTCCCGCTGGCCCTCCTCGACGACGGCAAGGGCACCGCGGTGACCGTGGGGTGGCGGGGCGTCCTCCCCGAGCCCACCCTGACGGGCCACACCGCCCGCTACGCGGACGCGCTGCCCGCCACCGACCTGATCATCGAGGCGACCCGTACCGGCTTCGAGCAGTTCCTGGAGCTCAAGGATCGCTCGGCGGTCGCGGCCAACGGTTCGGTGACCCTGAGCATGACCGCCAAGGGGCTCAAGGTCCGGGCGAACGCCGACGGTTCGGTGTCCTTCCTGAACCTTCGCACGGGCCGTCAGCAGGGCGTTCTGCCCGCCCCCGTGATGTGGGACGCCACCGTCGACCCGCGGACCGGCGAACACACCCGCAAGGCCAAGGTCGGGCTGAAGGTCTCCCAGAAGGGGGCCCGGATCGACCTCACCCTCACCCCGGACGCGGCCTTCCTCGCCGATCCGAAGACGGCCTTCCCCGTGACCGTCGACCCCGCGGTGAACATCGGCGCCGGATTCGACACCTTCGTGCAGCAGGGCTACGGCACCGACCAGTCCTCGGCCACCGAGCTGAAGCTCGGCAACAACGGCTCCGGCCAGGTCGCCCGTTCCTTCCTCCAGTTCCCCATGGCGAAGATCGCCGGGAAGCAGATCCAGGCCGCCAAGCTCAACCTGTGGAACTTCCACTCCTGGTCCTGCACCGCCAAGTCCTGGGAGGTCTGGGACACCAGCGCCGCCACCACCGCCTCGCGCTGGACCGCCCAGCCCGGCTGGAACAAGAAGTGGGCCTCGTCCACGCAGACCAAGGGCTTCGGCACCGGCTGCGCCGACGGCTGGGTCAACGCCGATGTCACCACCCTGGCAGCGGCCTGGGCCGCCAACGGCAACACCCACAACACCCTCGGCATCCGGGCCACGGACGAGACGGACGAATACGGCTGGAAGCGCTTCAACTCCGGCAACGCCACCTCCAACACCCCTTACCTGTCGGTCACGTACAACACCAAGCCCGGCGCCGCCACCGTGGTCGCCCCGCTCTCCGGTGCCGTCACCTCCGACTCGACGCCCACGCTGACGGGCAAGGCGAGCGACGCCGACGGCAACACCGTCCAGCTCAGCTTCGAGATCTGGGCCTCCAACGGAACGGCGGCCGTCCAGACCGGCAAGTCGGCCTTCGTGACCTCCGGCACGAACGCCTCGTGGACCCCGACCACCGCCCTGGCGCCGGGCGCGTACAAGTGGCGGGCCGCCGTCTACGACGGTTCCGCCTGGAACGGCACCTGGTCGGCCTGGCAGAACTTCACCGTGGACACCGTGGCACCCGCCGCCCCCACCGTCTCCTCCGCGCAGTTCCCGGCGGGCCAGTGGAGCGGGACCCCGGACGCCTCCGGCAACTTCACCGGGTCCTTCACCTTCACCCCGCCCACCACCGACGTCGCGGCCATCGAGTACCGGCTCGACGCCGGTGCGTGGACCACCGTCGCCACCACGGGCTCCGCCGTCTCCCGCAACCTCACGTTCCGGGCCGGCAAGCACACGGTAGGGGTCCGCGCCAAGGACGCCGCGGGCAACCTGTCCGCCGAACGCACCCACGTCTTCAGTGCCGGCGCGGGCGCCGCGTTGCTGAGCCCGACGCAGGGAGACCGCCCCGCCCGCCGACTGACCCTGAACGCCCAGGGCAAGGACAGCGACACCGGCGTTCGCTACCAGTACCGCCGGGGCGAGCTGGACTCCTGGCGCGACATCCCGGTCGCCGACGTCCGGCCCGCGTCCAACCCCGGGGGAACCGTCACCTGGCCCACCGCCGTGACCGGCGGCTCGCCCGCCGCGCTCGTCTGGAACATCACGGACACCCTCACCGAGGACGGCCCCGTCGACGTCCGCGCGGTCTTCACCGACGGCACGGCCACGGACGCCTCCCCCCACAACACCGTCACGGTGGACCGCCGCGCGGGCTCCGCGCCCAGCACCGGCGTGGGTCCCGGCTCCGTCAACCTCCTCACCGGCGACTACAGCCTGTCCTCCACGGACGCCAACATCCTCGGCCTGACCGTCACCCGCTCCGCCTCCTCCCGCGCCGGGAGCACGGCCGAGCAGGAGGGCCAGGCGCCCATCTTCGGCCCGCAGTGGAACGCCGGCGTCGTCGCCGAACTCACCAAGTCCGACTGGACGCACCTGCGCAAGACCTCCGCGACCTCGGTGGCCGTCATGGACGTCGACGGCGGCAAGGTCGGCTTCACGGCAGCGGCCGGCGGCAGCTGGCGCCCCGAGCCGGGGGCCGAACAGTTCACCCTCACCGGCTCCCTGGCCGGCACCTTCACCCTGCGCAACACCGACGGCATCACCACCACCTTCACCAAGGTCGACCCCGCCCTGGACGTCTGGAACGTCTCCGCCACCGCGCTGCCCACCGACGACTCCACCACCAAGGTGATCGCCGAGAAGGTCACGGTCGACGGCAAGGTCCTCGCCCGCCCCAAGTGGGTCGTCAACCCGACCCCCGCGGCCTCCGTCGCCACCTGTGAGGCCACCCCGGCGACCGCCGGCTGCCGCGTCCTGGAGTACGTGTACGCCGACGCCACCACCGCCACCGCGGGCACCTTCGGTGACTACAGCGGCCGGGTGAAGGAGATCCGCGTCTGGGTGACCGGACCCGGCGAGAACGCCTCCACGCCCTCCGCCGTCGCGCGCTACGCCTACGACGAGCAGGGCCGCCTCCGCGAGGGATGGGACCCGCGCATCACCCCCGCCCTCAAGACCGGCTACACCTACGACTCCGCGGGCCGCGTCGCGACGCTCACCCCCGCCGGGGAACTGCCCTGGACCTTCCACTACGGCAAGGCCGGCAACGCCGCCACCGCCGGTGAGGGCATGCTCCTGAAGGTCTCCCGCCCCGCCCTCAAGCAGGGCGAGGCCTCCGAGACCGAGGGGCAGACGGCCAGCAGCATCGTGTACGACGTCCCCCTGACCGGCGACAAGGCGCCGCACGCCCTCGGCGCGCAGAACGCCGCCGCCTGGGGCCAGACCGGCCTGCCCTCCGACGCCACCGCGGTCTTCCCCACCGGCACGGAGCCCGCCGGCCACGACGGTGCCGCCCTCACCGGCGACGCCTACACCGCCGCGACCGTCAGCTACATCGACCCCTCCGGCCGCGAGGTCAACAAGGGGCTCCCGGGCGGTGGCCTGAGCACCGTCGAGTACGACCGGCACGGCAACGCCGTCCGCGAGCTGTCGCCCAACAACCGTGAACTCGCCCTCGGCGGCACCCCCGCGCGCCAGGCGGAACTCGACGCCCTCGGCATCGCCGACCGCTCCACCGCCGACCGCGCCCAGCTCCTCTCCACCACCACCACCTACAGCGCCGACGGCCTGCGCGAGACCGATCTGCATCGCCCGCTGCACCGGGTCACGCTCGTCGAGCCCGTCGCCGCGGCCGGACCCCGGCCCGCCCTGCCCGCGGGATCCGTCGTCGCCGCCCGCGAGCACACCCGCACCGTCTACGACGAAGGCCGTCCCACCGACAGCCCCGTCTCCGACCGCCCCACCACCGTCACCACCGGCGCCTGGATCGAGGGCTACCCGCAGGACGCCGACCGGCGCACCACCACCAGCGGCTACGACTGGAAGAACGGACTGCGCACCAAGGTCGTCCAGGACGCCGACGGACGCAAGATCACCCGCCTGACCGAGTACGACGCCCAGGGACGCCTCACCAAGAGCACCGCCCCCAAGTCCGACGGGTCCGACGCGGGCACGGAGATCACCACCTACTGGAGCGCCGACGGCACCGGCGCCTGCCAGGGCCACCCCGAATGGGCCGGCCTGCCCTGCAGCACCGGCCCCGCGGGAGCCATCACCGGCGGCGGTGACAACCCCACGGCGCTCCCCGTCAAGACCACGGAGTACGACCGCTGGGGCGGCGTCGCCCGCCTCACCGAGACCGCCAACGGACAGACCCGCACCACCACCGTGACCGCCGACCCGGCGGGCCGCACCCTGAAGGCCACCGTCACCGGAGGAGCCGCCGGCGCCGTCGCCGACACCACGGTCACCTACAGCCCCGAGTCCGGGAACCCGCTGACCACCACCACCGGCGACGCCACCATCACCCGCGCCTACGACAAGCTCGGCCGCCCCACCTCCTACGACGACGGCGCGGGCAACACCACCGTCACCGAGTACGACGCCGCCGACCGGCCCGTCAAGGTGACCGACTCCTCCCCGTCCACCCGCACCTACCGATACGACACCGCCGTGCCCGGCGGCCTGCCCACCGCCACCACCGACTCCGACGCGGGCACCTTCACCCCCACCTACGACCTGGAAGGCAACCTCACCCAGGAGCAGCTCCCCGGTGACATCACGCTCACCGTCACCCGCGACCAGACCGGCGACCCGGTCACCCGCACCTACCGCCGGAACTCCGACGGCGCCGTGATCCTCTCCGACACCGCGGAATTCAGCATCCACGGCCAGCTGCTGCGCAGCGACCGCATCAGCGGCGGCACCCAGGAACGCCGCTACACCTACGACGGAGCCGGAGCCCTCGTCCGGACCGACGACACCTCGTCGGACGAGATCTGCACCCGCCGCTCCTACGGCTTCGACGCCAACGCCAACCGCACCTCCCTCAACGTCACCACCGGCACCGAGGGCGCCCCGTGCGCCGACGGACCGGGCGACACCACCTCGTACTCCTACGACAGCGCCGACCGGCTGGTCGCCGCCGGCACCGAGTACGACGCCTTCGGCCGCACCACCAAGGCCGCGGGAACCGACTACTCCTACTTCGCCAACGACATGGTCCGCTCCCAGACCACCGGCGACCGCCGGCAGAACTGGAGCCTGGACGCCGCGGGCCGCCTCGGCTCCTGGACCGCCGAGTCCAAGACCGCCGAGGGCGCCTGGGAGACCACCGCGACCCGGACCAACCACTACGGCTCCGAGGGCGACAGCCCCGACTGGATCCTGGAGAGCGCCGCTCCCCGCCAGACCAGCCGCTTCGTCAAGAGCAGCGAGGGTGTCCTCGCGGCGATCGCCGGCGGCGGCACCGCCCTGCAGCTGACGGACCTCCACGGTGACGTGGCCGTGCAGTACCCGCTGGACACGGCGTTCGCCCCGCGGGTCCTGTCCACCGACGAGTACGGCAACGCCACCGGCGAGACGGCCCGCTACGGCTGGCTGGGCTCCCGGCAGCGCTCCACCGAGACCGCCGACGGCACCGTCCTGATGGGCGCCCGCCTGTACTCGCCCGCCACCGGCCGCTTCCTGAGCCAGGACTCCGTCCCCGGCGGCAGCTGCAACGGCTACGACTACTCCTGCGGTGACCCGGTCAACAAGAGCGACACCACCGGTACCGCCTGCCGCACCTACACCCGCAGCTACAAGGTGTTCGAGGGCGGCGTACCGATCCAGATCGGCACCGTCGGCATGCGGGTCGAGGTCTGCACCAAGAACGCCGGCATCACCTGGTCCAGCGGTTCCAGCTGGGGCGACGAGGGCGGCGCCGCCTCGAAGATCGGCTGGAGCCTGACCCTCCACAGCGCCTACCGCAGCGTCAACCGCTACGCCTGGCACCAGTGGAAGGCCAACGGCAAGGGTCAGGTGTGCATGCTGAAGGTCATCCCGATCTGCGGCTTCCAGGAGCGCTTCGAGATGAAGATGGACTACTACACCTCCGCGTGGTTCGGCTACGCTCCCGCCCGCAACACCGCGGTCTGGAACGTACGTTGCACCAACAAGCACTGCGGATTCCGCTTCAAGCGTTGACCGACGCACCCTGACGGGGCCGGACGACACCCGTCGTCCGGCCCCCTCGGCACATCCCACCCCGGAAGGACCACCATGAACCACAGGCAGCTGGCCCTCGTGTACGGCTTCGCCCTGTTCCTGCTCTGCTGCGCCATCGGGTACCAGCTGAACGACGGAGACCCCAGCATTCCCTGGGCCCTCGCCGGAGCCGCCGCGGGCACCCTCCTCGCCGTGACCGTCCGCCGGCGGACGGGCCGGCCCGGCGACTCCCGGGGCTCCGGCCACTGACGGCGCGCGGGCCCGGACAACGGCCCCGTGACGCCGCCCCGACCGGGGGAGCGGCACCGCGGCCGCGTCGGCCGGCGCCCTGCTCGCCCAGGCGCGGCACGTCGGTGGCGACCGCCCGCACGCCCGCGTCCCCCCCCCCGTCCTCGAACCGCTCCTCGGCTCCGTCGTCAGCACTGCTCTCCGCGATCCAGGCGCGACCCCGGTGTGTGCTCCGGCCCCAGGACCGCGACGAGTTCGTCCACGCGCCCGGCGGGGACCCCGGCGGCGTCCAGGGCCCGGAACACCTCCAGGCGGACGTTCACCGTCTCGTCCCGGGGCCCGTGGGCGTGCCCGTGACCAGGGACGGAATCCGTCACGCCGGCACCGAACCGAGGCGCAGGGGCGCATCCTGCCGGAAGAGGGCGGCGCGGCTCCGGCCAGCTCTCGGGCCGCGCCTCGGCTCGTCCTGTTCCATCGCGGGCGGTCAGCCGCGCACGTGCAGCCCGAAACCCGTGCGCCCCGCGGGTTCCAGTCCTTCCTTCAGGTGCAGCGAGGGGATCTCGTAGTCGCCGAAGTTCTGCCGCCGGAACGCGATCGGCTCGGTCGACTCCAGGGTGAGCAGGCGCTGCTCCCAGGCCTTGGCGACGTCCGCGTAGTCCTCGCCGGTCATCCGGTCGGCGCCGTACAGCACGAACGGCGGCAGCACCTCGACGCCCGGGTAGTAGAGGATGCCGTGCTGCATCGGGAACAGCAGGTCGTCGATGGGGCCGTTGATCCCGCGAGCGCCGTAATGCGACTCCGGGCCGCCGACGGTCACCGACAGCAGAGCCCTCCTGCCCGCGAGGGTGCCCTCGCCGAAGCGTTCGCCGTACTGGGTGTCGCTGTGCTCGCCGACGCCGTAAGCGAAGCGGTAGGTGAACACCCGGTCCACCCAGCCCTTGAGGATCGCGGGCATCGTGTACCACCACAGCGGGAACTGGAAGACGATCGTGTCGGCCCACAACAGCTTCTCCTGCTCGTCGAGGACATCCGCGGTGAGCGTCCCCGAGTCGAAGGCCCGGCCCGAGTCCCGGGCGACCTTCAGCGGACGTGAGGCCTCGGGGCCGTAGTCCGCGGCGTCGACGACCGCCTTCCAGTTCATCGCGTACAGATCGCTCACCCGTACCTCGTGCCCGGCGTTCGACAGCGTGGACACCGCGAGGTCCTTCAGCGAGCCGTTGAGCGACTTCGGCTCCGGGTGGGCGTAGACGATCAGCGTCTTCACGGGAACTCCTTCGGATCGGATGCCTCCGATCCTGCGCGCCGCGCCGCCCGGCGTTCAGGGGCTCCTCATCCATCGGACCGGACTTCCTGGTAACGGCAGGACCACCCTCGCGCGCACAGCCGAGGCCATACTGAACAGATGGACGATCTTGCGGGTTTCCTGCGGACCCGGCGTTCCCGGGTCGACCCGGCGGCCGCTGGCATCCCCACCGACAGCCGCCGCCGGGTCGAAGGGCTGCGCCGCGAAGAGGTCGCGCACCTGTCCGGCGTCAGCGTCGACTACTACGTACGCCTGGAGCAGGGCCGCGCGACCCAGCCGTCCGAGCAGGTCCTCGACGCCCTCGCCCGCGTCCTCGGCCTCGACGAGACCGAACGCGGACACCTCTACCGGCTCGCCCGGCAGCGCCGCCACCGCGCGAAGGCACCGAGCGGGCGGGTCCGGCCGGAGCTGCTGCGAGTCCTCGGTCTGGTCACCGACGCACCCGCGCTGATCACGAACCACCAGCTGGACGTGCTCGCCGGGAACCGTCTCGCCGGGCTCCTCTACGGCCGGCCGCTGCCGGGCCTGAACACCGCCCGGCACATCTTCCTCGAGGAGTCCGAGCGGGGCCTCTACGCGGACTGGGAGAAGTGCACTCTCGACGTGGTCGGGCACCTGCGCCTGGCCGCCGGCAAATACCCCGGGGATCCGCGCCTGGCCTCACTCGTCGGCGAGCTGGCGATGGGCAGCGAGCGCTTCCGCCGCCTCTGGGCCCGCGCGGACGTGCGCGCCCGCACCCATGGACGCAAGGCGTACCGGCACCCCCTGGTCGGACTGCTGGAACTGCACCAGGAGAACTTCGCGCTGCCGGACGAGTCGGGCATCGAACTACTGGTGCTGTCCGCGCCCCAGGGCAGCCCCGCCGAGGACGGCCTGCGCCTGCTCGCCGGCCTGGGCGCAGACAACGACGATGCGCGTCCCCCAGCGAGCGCCCAGATCAGCGAGTGACTCCACGACGCCTATAGCGCCGGGCCCCCACGCCGGAAGTCGGGACGGGGCCGACCGCTGACGTGTCTGCTCTCTTCCCCCCCCCACGAGACCGGCGGCCGCTGGCACCTCGTCTGCCGGGTCACCGCCGGCATTCCCGCCGCGGTGCTCTCCTGGACCATTGCCGGGCACTGATCGGCCGTCAGGCGTTGGGGGCCCCACCTGCGTACCGGCCGCCGACCGCAGGGGCCGCCGGCGCTACCGGGGCGGCGGGCCCGAACGGGGGCGTCGTGGACGGAACTGGTGGTGGAGTCCGGCGATCGTGGGCCGCGTGTGCCCGAGCACGAGGACCGACCTGATTGCCGCCGAGGGCCGGCAGACGCTGCGGCGCCGACCGTCCGAAGGATCTGGCGCCCCTCCGGCACCTCCCCTCCCGGCCTGCGACTACTGCACCGGCCCGCCCGAACACGAAGAGGTCGAGGCCCGCACCGCCCTGCAGGCCGGCCTCGACCCCGTTACGGCGGCGGTCAAGGAGTTCCGGGGACGTCGCCCGGACCCGATGGCCCGTCGGCTGCTCCAGCGTGCGCAGGGCCGCGCTCGCCGACTGCCGCGCTCGCCGACTGCCGCGCTTACACCGATGAACTCGACCACTGTCGGCGGCGTATGGCCCGGTTCGGCATTGCTCGCCGGGTCACCCCGTGGGTCCGCTGACGAAGTCCGCACCGTCACACGGCATCATGCGGGCATGGTCACCATTCATCTGAAGTACGAGATCGACGCCGACAAACTCGAGGACTTCGAGGAGTACGGCCGCCGCTGGGGCCGGCTCGTCAACCGTTTCGGCGGGACGCACCACGGCTACTTCCTGCCGAGCGAGGGCGACAGCGACATCGCCTACGCCCTCTTCTCGTTCCCCAGTCTGGCCGCGTACGAGCGGTACCGCACGGACAGCATGTCCGACCCCGAGTGCCAGGAGGCGTTCCGACTGGCGCGTGAGACCCGCTGCATCAAACGGTACGAGCGCCGTTTCCTCCGGCCGCTCGACGCCCTGTCCTGAAGCTCCGGGGACCTTTGGCAAGCCGACGTGCGCAGTGCCGACGACCGTGTTCTTTGGGCGCGCGGTCTCGGCGCAGCGCGTCGCGACGAACAGCAGGCCCGAAATCGGATGGCCCTCGATGGACGCCTTACGCCTTACGCCTTAAACCTCAGGCCGCTGAACGCAGGGAAGCGTTCACGCACTGGCTGCACCGGTACAACTATCACCGACCCCCCGCCGGCATCGGCGGCCACGAACCCGCCAGCCGCTGCGCCTACCTCTTCACGCCCGCCATATAGGTGGAGTTTGCCGCAACGGAACTTAACGTCGCAGGTCACAGCGGTGTGATGAAGCGACTGATCCCCGACGCCCCGTATCGAGCGATGGGCGGAGAGGGGCGGATCTAAAGTCGCCCTACCCGTCTGAGTTCAGCTGGAAGTATTTCTACGGAGTTCCCATGGTCACGTCCACGGAGCCACCCACTCTCGTGCCGGTGGAGAGGAGGAGTAGAGGGCGGATCGTCGTGGACTGGATCACCACGACCGACCACAAGAAGATCGGGCACCTCTACCTGATCACATCGTTTGTCTTCTTCCTGCTCGGCGGAATCCTTGCACTGGTGATCCGTGCGGAACTGGCGCGCCCGGGAATGCAGATCATCTCTCCCGAGCAGTACAACCAGGCGTTCACCCTCCACGGCACGGTGATGCTGCTGTTGTTCGCGACCCCGACCTTCGCCGGTTTCGCCAACGCGATCATGCCGTTGCAGATCGGGTCCCCCGACGTCGCCTTCCCGCGCCTGAACATGCTGTCGTACTGGCTGTTCCTCTTCGGCGGGCTGATCGCGTTCGGAGGGATCTTCACCACCCAGGGGACGGCCGACTTCGGCTGGACCGCCTACACGCCGCTCAGCGGAGGAGAACGCACTCCCTACGTCGGCGGTGACATGTGGATCATGGGGCTCGCGCTCGGCGGCTTCGGGACGATCCTGGGTGCGGTCAACTTCATCACCACGATCATCTGCATGCGGGCCCCGGGCATGACGATGTTCCGGATGCCGATCTTCACCTGGAACGTGCTGCTGACCTCGGTGCTCGTGCTGCTCGCCTTCCCCGTCCTGGCGGCGGCGCTGTTCGCGCTGGAGGCCGACCGCCAGTTCGGGGCGCACGTCTACGACCCGGCGAACGGCGGAGCGCTGCTGTGGCAGCACCTGTTCTGGTTCTTCGGCCACCCCGAGGTCTACATCATCGCGCTGCCGTTCTTCGGCATCGTCAGCGAGATCCTGCCGGTCTTCTCCCGCAAGCCGCTCTTCGGCTACATCGGGCTGGTCGCGGCCACGATCGCGATCGCGGGCCTGTCGGCCACCGTCTGGGCACACCACATGTTCGCCACCGGTGCGGTGCTGTTGCCCTTCTTCTCCTTCATGACTTTCCTGATCGCGGTGCCGACCGGCGTGAAGTTCTTCAACTGGATCGGCACGATGTGGAAGGGTTCGCTCTCCTTCGAGACGCCGATGCTGTGGTCGATCGGCTTCCTCGTGACCTTCCTGTTCGGCGGCCTGACCGGCATCATCCTTGCCTCGCCGCCGATGGACTTCCACGTGACCGACAGCTATTTCGTCGTCGCGCACTTCCACTACGTGGTCTTCGGCACGGTCGTGTTCGCGATGTTCGCAGGGTTCTACTTCTGGTGGCCGAAGATGACCGGCACGATGCTCGACGAACGCCTCGGCAAGATCCACTTCTGGACGCTCTTCGTCGGCTTCCACGGCACCTTCCTCGTCCAGCACTGGCTCGGGGCCGAGGGAATGCCGCGCCGTTACGCCGACTACCTCCAGGCCGACGGCTTCACGGCGCTGAACACCGTCTCCTCGATCGGCGCCTTCCTCCTGGGCATGTCGACCCTGCCCTTCTTCTACAACGTCTGGAAGACCGCCAAGACGGCCCCTCGCGTCACCGTCGACGACCCCTGGGGCTTCGGCCGCTCTCTGGAATGGGCCACCTCCTGCCCGCCGCCCCGCCACAATTTCCTCACCCTCCCGCGCATCCGCTCCGAGTCCCCGGCCTTCGACCTGAACTTCCCGAGCCTCGCCGCGCTGGACCACAGCCAGTCGGGTAAGCGGGACGTGATCGACGACCCCGGTGCCCGGCAGAATCCGCGGGATGGCGACGCATGACCATGCGGAGGCGCCAGCAGCCTGGAAGCGTCGCGGGCCGTCGGGCCCAGCGGGACGGCGGTGCTCCCGCGCCGGGCGGATGCGGTGTCCGCCACCCGGACGCACCCGCCGCGGAGGCGACCGCCGGAATCGCCCGACTGGAGGGCTACCTCATGGCGCAGAGAGCCAGGAGCGAAGCCGCCGAGGCCGGCATCGCGTTCGCCCGCCGGTTCACCTGGCTGGGGCCCCAGGAGCAGGCGGAGGTCGCCCGTGCGTTCGCCCAGGAGCACCTCTCGGCGCGGCGCCGGATGCTCCGGTCCACCGTCGCCCGTGCGGACGAGCTCCGCGAGGAGTACAGCAGGCGCTACGCCTTCCTGTGCCGCCGGCTGGTGGCCGCCGGGCTCGGCCTGCTGGCCGCCGCGTCGGGAGTCTGGGCCGTCGTGCCGCGCGCCACCGGCTGACGCGTGCGTTTCCGGTCCAGCCGCCACAACAGAGCGGACGCCACGCTGAGGACGATCAGGACACTGCCGGCCACGATGGCGAGCATGCGGTCGGCCGTGTGTCCACCCCGTAGCGGATCTGGTGCACGCGCAGCAGCTTGTGGTCCACGACGCCGTCGAACAACTGGAAGCCGCCCGCGCCCAGAAGGAAGCCGGCCCAGGCGTGGCCCGCGGACAGCACGTCGCGCCGACGCAGGTCGGCGAACAGGAAGAACCCCGCGACCAGCCCGATGAGTTCCGCCGAGTGGAGCAAGCCATCGGACAGGAGGCCCACCGCCGGAGTGGACCGGTCGTAGAAGTGGTGCCAGCCGAGCACCTGGTGGAAGACGATCTCGTCCAACGCCGCCATGACGGCCGCCCCGACCAGTGCCCCCACCGCCGTCGACCGCCGGTTCTCACGGCCTCGACCGGCGGCCCCCTCGGCCCCACGCCTCACTACGGCCCGCGCCGCCCCACTGCCCGCACACGGTGGGACGGGGGCCGCGGCCGGCCCCCACGACGACTTCCCGGTACGTACTCCGCCACCCTCCACCTCCTGCTTTCCGACCCGGACCACACGGTCGCCCCGCGGCGGTTCCCGCAGCGCGGAACGCCGACGCCCGCCGACCAGCCGCGGTCCCTGTGAACGGAATACCTCCTGTGAGGTGCTCCGGGAACGGGAACCGCGTCCACACGGCCGATTCCTACCCGATCGGGGTCCTTGCACACGGAGGAGAGCGCACGGCTGCGCTTGAGGAGCGGCGGCGCGGGCAGAGGCCCATAGCCCATACGCCGATCACCTGTCCGGTCGAGGCGCGTGGGTCCTCCCGCGGCTGCACGTCGATCGCGTGTGAAGAGACGGTGGGCCGCAGCGTTCAAGCTCCGGGAGCTGCCATCAGGTACCCGCGCGTGCCCTGTCGTCACCGGCGGTACATACTGCCCACGCGTCTGCGGCGCAGCGCGGCGGCACAGGCCAGGCACGCGGCCGCAGCAGCCGCCGCCAGTGCCGCCGCGGTCCACCGCCCGCCGGAGCCCGAGGGCGCGGACAGATCACGGAGACGATCGAGGGCACTCAGCGGCACTCCGGCCAGGGCGTTGCCGGGAGGCCGGCGGGATACGGCTGGATGGGGCCGTGTGGGGGCGGTGCGCCGTACGGTCTCCCAGGCCGAGCCGAGCCGTCGCAGTCGAACCCTGTCGTACTCCAGGGCCTCCTGCAGGCGGGGAAGCAACACATCCTCCTCGTCCCGGATGTCCTCCCGGATCAGGGCGAAGGCGGCGGTGACGAGCCGGTCGTGTCCGGGGTCCCGTGGGTCGGTGGACTGGATCTCCACCGCCAGGTCGTTGATCTGCTGGTGTTCCGCCTCGACCCGGGAGGTGAGCTCCTCGCCGTCGGCGGCGAAGCGCCGCAGGGCGGGCCACAGGACGGTCTCCTCCGCGAAGGCGTGGCTGAACGTCAGCTGGAAGATGTCCCTGAGAATCTCTTGCCGCTCTGACCGGGGCGGCCCCGGGACTCGTACAGGTGCATCAGGCGGTCGAGTTCCGCGTGGTCGCGGCGCTGGCGGGCCAGGACGCTGGCCTCCCCGCCGAGTTGTTCGACGCTTTGCTGCGAAAGAGGCAGGGGCATGTGGCGGCCTTCTGTCAGGTGTGCAGGGCGCGGCGGCGTCCGAGGAGGAAGCCGAGGGCGATCATGCCGACGCCGAGGATGAAGTGGAGCCAGTTGTCCGCGGTGTTCACCGGAACGAAGTTGGCGGAGCTGTCGTGGTCGACGAGGAGGCCGTAGATCCACAGAACGAGGTAGATCACGCCTCCGCCGATGAGGTAGGCGCGGGCGGTCGCGGCGGCACGGGCCATGGCGATGCCGGCGACGCCGAACAGCAGATGGACGATGTTGTGCAGGACGGATACCTGGAAGACGCCGAGCAGCTTGGCCTCCGAGTGGTGCTCGGCGAACTTCAGGGTGTCGTAGTCGGTCGTGATCCCCGGTATGAATCCGAGGATGCCGACGAGCAGGAAGACGACTCCCACCACGAGGGCGGCGAGCTGCACGGGTGTCCGGGCAGTGGTTCGGGAGTGCGTGGTCATGACGGTTCTCCTTTTCGCCGGGGGCGGATCGAGGGGCGCTACGACCCAGGTGGATGACGGCTTGACGGCGCGTACGCAGCCGTCCGTCTTGTGCTTGAACACGTCGTGGGCCGGGGGCAGCTTCGTCCAGGCTCCCCGCCGGAGCGCCGGCCGATGAGCCCCATGAGCCTGCCCTCCGGCGTGCGGCCCCGTGCCGTGGGCGGGTGATCCGGCAGCATGACCTCACCGGCTTCGAGCAGGCTCTCGGCTCGCCGGAGGGCGGTGCGGACCATCTCCCGAGGGTCTCGACCGGCCGGCCGGGCGTACGGCGAAGCAGCCCTCCGGGGAACGGTGCGCTGCGGCTGTACGGCGAGCTCGGTGCGGCGGCCGCCCAGTGCGGGGCGTACGCGCGCTTCCACGTCGTCGCCGAACCGGTCCAACGGGGGCGGGGGAGCGCCCGCCGGGTACACGCCCGTCGGTGCGCGGCGGGGCGGTGACCACGAGCCGGCGGTTCGGGCCGTCCCGGGCCGAGAGCCGGCCCTTCCGAGGGCGGCCGCTGCGACGGTAGGTGCGGCGCCGAAGAGAACCGTGCGGTGCGACCAGTGCACATCTGCCTCCCTGACGGCTCGTGTCGCTCCGGCGACTGCCCGGGCGCGGTGCCCGCAAACTGCGGACGCGCAGTGCCGCGCACGAGCCGCTTCCGGGGCGGGGGCCGGGGCCGTCGGCGGGCACCGAAACGGACCTCAGGAAGGGCCACGGACCGCGGACGGGCATGGGGCGGGTGCTCCGGGCGGCGGAGGGGCGGACGGGGGTCGGGCGGAGCAGTCCACCGTCACCGACGGACCGGTGAGCGCGGTGCGCCGAGTCGTTCGCGGCCCCGCCCCCTCGAACCGCGCGGGACATACGGCACAGGCTTCCGGAGGGCCACCCCGTTCACCCCTCTCCTCGTCCAGGTGTCGATCGGCGCTGGCTCTCGGCAAGCGTCGTCGACCTGCTCCCCGGCCAGTGCCGGGCGTCACAGACGCTGATCGCCCTCGGCCTTGCGGGGCGGCGCCCGCTGCCGCGGCGGGCCGGACGGACTGGGCGGAGGTGCCGCCCGAGCAGTCCCGCATCGGCCCGCTCCACACGCCCGCGAACCTCACAGCGGTGTCCCTGTACGCCGCGTCGCTGACGGAGCGCCCCCGCGGGCACCACGCCAAGGGCCCGGTCCTCGTGCCGGCCGGCCTCACCGCCGTCGGAGCGGGCGGCGCGCCCGGCGGCCACCTGGCCTACCGGCAGGCGGCGGGTGCCGGCCACGCGGAGGCCGTACCGCGTCTCGTGAGCCCCGGCCGGCACCGGATCGGACCCGGTGTGGGCTTCCCCGCCAGCCGGGCGACGCGGGCCGCCGTGGACGGTGTGGACAGCGGCGTCGTCCGGAAGGACTGCGGGCAGGTCCACATCCTCGCGGACCGCTGCGCCGCGCCCACACGACCGGCCCGCGCTGTCCGACGATGAGCTCTCCGATGGCTGCGACCGCCTCCCCTGGCACGGAAGCGTCTTCCGGCTGAGCGACGGCCGGAACGTCCGCGACCCCGCGACCGCCCCGCAGCCCTGCTTCGAGACTCGGATCGCCGTCGCCCAGGTCGGAGTGCGCCTGCGCCACCGGCGCCACCAAGATCGGGCAGCCACGTGAAGCAGCTCACGGGCACGGCCTGCCGTATGGCTCGTGCCATGACCCGATGGCACAGCTGCCCGTGACGTCAGGCCTTCGGGCCGGGACGATCGCGGCGCGGCCGCCGCCAGACCGGGTTCACGCCGCACCGCGCCCAGGCTCCTCGCGGGCCCCCAGGACGGTGACGCGTTCGCCCCACTGGAACGGCCCGGACGCCTTTCGGCCTCCTGCCGCCCGCCGTGAGGATGCCGCGTACGGAGCTGACGGTCCACGACGCGTGGATGTCCGGGGGCCGGCCCAGGATCCCGGCGCTCCTACGGACATCCGGGTCGGGGTCGCGGGGCCGGCCCTGGGAGCTCCGCCGCAGCACCGACCGGGTCACAGCGATCGGCGTCACGGAAGGGTGCTCGTGCGGGGCCGCTCACGGGTTGTGGAACACGACCTCGGGGTGGGCCGCCGACGGGCCGTCGAGCAGGGGCTGCGCCGTGCCTTTCAGATGCAGGTCGAAGAAGGCCGCCACGTACTCCCGGGTGACCTTCAGCGCCCGGTCCGCCGGGAGCGGGGCCCGGGGTACGTCGAAGTGGTCGAGGAACACGGGCGCGTCGGAGAAGGTGAAGTGGTCGGACCCGGCGATGGTGAGCCAGCGCTTCCAGCCGCCGAACCGGTGCCAGGCGGCGTCCCAGGTGTGGTCCGTCCCGCCCGGCCGGTGCACCTCGTCGTCCGTACCCAGCAGCATGAACGGGCGCCCGCCCAGGCCGTGCTGCGGCAGCTCGCCGTAGAACGCCCCGTCCATGTTCACTCCCGCGCGCACCCGTCCGTCGGCCGCCATCGCCGTCGCCGCGCTCGCGCCGCCGATGGAGTGACCGGCCATGCCCACCCGTTTGCGGTCGATGGTCGTCCGTGCGTGCGCCCACGCCGCGTGACGCCCCGTCAATGTGTCGAGCAGGAACGAGATGTCCTTGGCGCGGCCCGACGTGACCTTGTTCTCCGGCACCTGACCCTCGCTGATGGGTCCGCACGCCTCGCAGCCGAGCAGGCGGCCGTCAGGGGTACGGATGCCCAAGGACTCGTACGCGTGATCCACCGAGGCCACGACGTATCCCCGGCTGGCCAGGTCCTCGGCGAGGGCCGTGAGGGTGTAGCGCGAGACGGTGAAGCCCGGCGAGAGCACGACGAGCGGGTACCGGCCAGGCGCGGGGCGGACGTCAGCGCGGGAGTACGTGCGCATCGCGCCGAGTTCCGCTGCGGGGATCGCCTCGCTGAGCCCGTAGCCGTCCAGCATGGCCTGCACCTCGTCGCTGCTCGCGTACGGCACCGGCCGGTCCGTACCGGGGCGGGCGGCCGGGTAGTGGAGGGTGACCATCAGTTCCCGGCCGTCGGCGGCCGGGACCCAGGGGTCGGGGCGGGAGCGGTCGACGAGGTGGAGTACGGAACGACCCACGGCCCGGCCACCGGTCGGGCGCGGCAGCTCAGGGCCGGCCGTGGCCCGCCGCAGGGAGTCCCGATACAGGGCGGACCCCGACACCGGGAGTGAGGGGGGCCGGGACAGCGGGGAGGGCGTGCCGAGCGGGCCGGACGACACCGCTGAGGCGGCGGGCTTCAGGACTTCGGAGGCGGCGGCCGGACCTGCGAGCAGCAGCGGCGAGGACAGCGACAGGGCGAGTACGGCGGCCGCGGCCGCCCTCATGAGGTGAGCCATGCCGTGCAGCATGCCCGCCGGGTGGCCCGGCCCGCGTCAGCCCCCGGTCGCATAGCCAGTCAGCCCCTGGGATGGCTTTTCGTCAGCTCTTGTCTGTGGCGTCGAGTAGACGTGTGGGCAGCGGATGCCAGGGGCTCTCGGTAGGGGGGGCGTTCATGGGGGCCACGGACGTGCGAGGTGGGGCCGCGCGCTGCGGCGAGGTGGGGGACGAGGGGCGCGCTGGGGTTCATTCCGTGGGGGCCCAGGGGGCCCGGGGAGGTTCTGGTGCTTCCAGGGCGCCGCGCAGCTTGTCCTTGAACGTCTTGGGCGGTGCCTGTTTTTCTTCGTGTGCGTGGACGAGGCGGGCCGTGGTCACGCGTATGTGGCACTCGCGGTGGTGCTGCTTGAGCCAGACCAGCCACGTGCCGTCCGGCGTGAGGAAGGCGCGGCGGGCCGGGGTGTCGCCGTGCCGGCTGTGTCTGGCCAAGACGTCCGGCAGGTAGTGCAGTGCGGCGTCCTCCGCGACCGCGCGGACGTGCTCCTGCGTGCCGCTGACCCGGTGGGTGGCCACCAGAGCCCAGCGGTGCAGTTTCAGCTCGACGCCGTCGGCACGCCGGGTCGTGCGGGTGTCCTCCTCGATGAGGACGTACCAGTCGTCATCCATGTCGGGAGCCTAGCGATCCCCCCGTGCCCCCGGGACCGGGCGGGCGCCCGGATGCGGGCCGCGGGAGGCGGGCTCGAAGGCGGGCGCTGTCTCCTCCGTCCGGAAGTCCGTCCGCCACCCACAGCCGGTAGCGGACGGTCGAGGGACAGCTGCGTGCCCGGACCCTCCTCGGCCGCCGACAACGAAGGTCCGCTGGACCGCGCCCAAGCTGATTGCGGACGCCGACGAGAAGGCGCCCGACGCGCGCGTGCGTTCCCTGCACGTCCTGCCGACCGCACCGGGGGACACCGGCTCCGCCATCACGGCCTTCGGCCCGACTTCGCCTCTGACCGCGCCCACCCCATTCGTGCCGCACCCCGGTCCGTCGGCCGGCTACCGTCGCGCGCTCGAGGCGTACCGCCAGGCCACGTCCCGGGTGGACTCTGCCCCGGGCCGGGGCCCGTTCCACCGACAGGCAACGTAGGTGTGCTGACCTCACTCCTCAAGTGCAAGGCAACGCCTCCGTGACAGGGCGTCTCGGGTCGTACTCAACGACTCTGGGATCAGAGGAAGAGGGAGCGATCCGGCTGCTTTGACGGAAAACGGTTTCCGGTCAGCTTGCCTGTCAGGAGAAGTGCCATGCGACATGGCAAGTGTTGCCTGGCGACATGATTTGAGGCGGAAAGGTCGGGCGCATACTCGACTGATTCTCGCCCGTGTGTGCGACTGAATGGCGGGCAGGCCCCGGCCGGTCGGGAAGCGGCTGTGGCAGCGTGTGCGGCTCCAGTGGCCGATGGGGCTGCTGTGACATCTCTTCTCGTGGGGGGAAGTGCATGACTTCGCGTGCTTCCGGCACGCCTTCTTGGCGTGCCCGCACAACGGCGGGACTCTCTCTGACCGCGGCGATCGCGGTTCTCGCACTGGGTGCGGCATCGCTGCCGGCCCTCGCCGCCTCACCCGCGGCCGACCCCGGCCCCGGATCGGTCTGGGGCAAGAAGGCGGCACCTCTGGAGATCCCGCCGGTCAAGGTGGGATCGACCAAGCCCGTGCCCGGCGAGCCCGAGGCGGCGCCGTCGAAGGAAAAGGCGGCCTGGCAGGCGGCACAGAAAGAACGCGCCCGTACCGGCAACCCCCCGTCGAACGGGGATCGCGTCACGGCCGACGGCACGGCCGGCGAGACCGGAACCCTGGTATGGGTGCCCACGGGACAGGGCTCGGTGCCCTGGCACCAGATATCGGACTTCCGCATCACCGACTCCCTCGTCGCGCGGATCAACCTGTCCAACGGCAACCTCATGCTCGCCGCGACCGACTTCGAGGTCGCCGGAGTGGGACAGAAACTCCGCCTCGCACGCACGTACAACTCGCTGGACGCGCCCTACGGCAAGGTCTCGGACCGCTGGTGGCAGGAGTACGAACGCTACCTGCACATCTTCACGAACTCCGTCGTCGTCTACGACGCGACGGGTGACGCGCTGTCCTTCACCACGAACGCCGACGGGACCTTCACCACACCCAAGGGATACTCGAAGGACCTGAAGAAGAACACGGACGGCACCTACACCCTGACCGACCGCAAGTCCGGTGTGAAGGACACCTACGACGCCAACGGGACGCTGACGAAGGTCACCGACCGCAACAAGGGCACGATCACGGTCGACCAGCACGACGAGACCGGCGAGCACAAGGGCTTCAAGCTGACGGAGACCCGCTCGGGCCGCTGGGTCGACCTGGTCAAGACCTACCCGAACCAGTGGCAGGCCAAGGACCACACCGGCCGCACCGCCGTCTTCGACCTCGACGCCGACGGCAATCTCGCGCGCACGACCGACACCGAAGGCAAGACCACCTCCTACGCCTTCGACTCCAGCGGCCGCGTCTCCAAGGTCACGACTCCGGAGGGAAGGGTGACCGTCTTCACCTACGACGCCCAGAACCGGGTCACCTCCATGCTGCGGGCCACCCAGACCGGCGCCTCCGGACACACCGGCCCCACCTACACCTACGCCTACACCGGTACATATCCCTCCGACGCCGGTACGACCACCGTCACCGACCCGGAGCAGCACGCCACGAAGTACGAGCACGATGCGGACGGCAAGGTCACCAAGGTGACCGATGCGCTCGGTCGCTCCCGTTCGAAGACCTTCGACGGAAACAACAACGTGCAGACCGCGACGGACGCGATGGGCGTCGGCGGCACCGGCGGCAACGTGACCACCTACGGCTGGGACACCCGCAACAACCTCACGTCGGCGAAGCTGCCCACCGGCGCCACCGCCGCCCTGGCCGGCTATCAGACGCTGTCGGGCGCGGATCTGCCCGGGTCCATGACGACCGCCGACGGTGAGAAGACGGACTACACCTACGACGCGGCCGGCAACACGAAGTCGGTCGCGGTGACGGGCACCGGAGGCGGCACACAGACCTTCGACCACAACCCCGCCACACCCACCTGCGGCGGCTTCGAGGGCCAGCGCTGCAAGGTCACGACGAAGATGTCGTCGACGAAGTCCGTCTCCACCTCCTTCACGTACGACGCGAAGGGCAACCTGATCAAGGTCACCCCGCCCGCCCCGCTCGGCGTGACGACCTACACCTACGACGACCTCGGGCGGCCCACCTCCGCCAAGGACGGCCGGGGGGTCACGATCCTCTACACCTATGACCACCGCGACCGGATCGTGAAGGTCGACACCTCCGGCTACGCCACGGTCACCTACTCCTACGACGGAGACGGAAACCTCACCCTGCGCTCGGACGGCACCGGCGTCACCACCTACGCCTTCGACCCGCTGTCCCGTGAGACCGTCCGGACCCTGCAGAACGGCTCCCAGACCCGCCTCACCTACACCCCGGCCGGCAACGTGGACACCTACGAGGACCCCGCTGGCCTGACCGACTACACCTGGAACGAGGTCAACAAGCTCACGCAGCTCAAGGACCCGACCGGCAAGGTCACCACGTACACGTACAACAACAACGACGTCCGCACGAAGACGACGTACCCCGGCGGCACCGCCCAGGAGGTCACGCTCGACAAGTCGAGCCGTCCGGAGCGGATACGGGCGACATCGCCCAAGGGCACGCTGGTCGACCTCGCCTACACCTACGGCTACGACCACGACGCCAGCACCACCACCCCCCTCAAGGACGGCGTGAAGATCCGCACCCACACGGACACGGTCGCGGGGACGAAGACGACGTACACCTATGACGGCGCGGGCCGGTTCTCCTATGCGAAGGAGGAGAAGGGCACCACCCTCAACTCGTCCTGGCAGTACTGCTACGACCTGGCCGGCAACCTCACCTCCCAGGGCGTCGACCCCGGCTGCCCCCGCGGCACCACCTACACGGTCAACGACGCCCAGCAGATCACCGCGAAGAACGGCGTCACCACGAACTGGTCGTACGACAAGGTCGGCAACGAAACCGCCGGCGCCTCCACCCCCGAGGGCACCCGCACCGCCGCCACCTGGTCCGACCACTCGCAGATGACCGCGGTCACCGTCGGCGGCAAGACCTACGCCGGCCAGTACGGCTCGACGGACCAGAGCGAGCGGATCAAGCTCGGCGACACGTACTTCCACAACGGGCCGCTCGGCCTCTCCGCCAAGAGCCTCGGCGGCGTCGACATGGGATTCAACCGTGAACCCGGGGGCACCCTGAACTCCATGACGACCGGCGGCAAGTCCTACTACTACCTCACCGACGCGATCGGCTCGGTTGTAGCGCTCGCCGACGAGACCGGCACGAAGGCCAACGCGTACTCCTACAGCCCCCGAGGCGTCCAGCGCGCCGGGACCTCGGAACAGGCCCCGCAGCCGTACCAGTTCGCCGGCGGCTACCACGACGCCACCGGCCTCTACCACTTCGCCGCCCGCTACTACGACCCCAACATCGGCCGCTTCACCAGCACCGACCCCTCCGGCCAGGAGAAGAACCCCTACCTCTACGCCGAAGGCGACCCCGTCAACCGCATCGACCCGACCGGGCTGGCCTTCTTCGACGTGATCGGCAAGGGCTTCGACATGTACGACATCGGCAGCATGGCCAAGGACGTGTCCGAGGGCAACTACAAGGACGCCCTGGCCACGGGGGTCGGCTTGGCGGCGGGTGCCGCCGCCGAAGCCGGGTGCGGTGCGGTCGCCGCTGCTGTCAGCGCGCCTACCGCGGGCGTGGGTGGGCTGGCTGTCGGCGCCACCTGCTTTGGCATCGGATACGGGGCGGGCGAACTGGGTGAGAAGGCCGCAACCAGCGTCCTGAATTAGGCACCGAAACCGATCAACAACAGCGGGAGGACAACATGCCATACGGGCAGTTCATGGCCAAGGGCGCCGGGGAGGGCACTCCGCCCTTCTGGATCATTGCCATCGCCCTGGTCGTCATCGTCGGGGTGGCGTTCCTGGTGAGCAAGGCCCGCAAGAGGTAGTACCACCCGCCAGACACGCAGGACGTGTGGCGCTCCCGCCCGGCTGGTTTCGTACCGGCCGGGCGACTACCAGACGGCTGCTGGAACAGCGCTCAGCTTCGCCGCCGACACGGCGTTCACCGCCGGCTGCGTCTACCTGACCGGAGGCACCGGAGCAATCCCCTGCGCCGTCGTCGGCGGAATGGCGGTCGGCGAAGCAACCAAGTCGGCCTACGAAGACGCCACAGGCTGAACCAAGGAAACCTCGGCCGAAGGAGCTCTCGTGCGATCAGCTACTGATACGGCGGTCATAGCCTACAAGGGGCTCGACGGTGTCCCTCTGTGGCTCTTGTTCGGTATCGCCATGCTCGCCCTCGTCATCTTCGGCATCGCACAAGCACGGAAGAGGAAGTAGCCACAGCCGACGTGCCCTGGCGCCATAGGTGACGTATACGGTGTGGGGGGAGGACGCTTCACAGCGTCCTCCCCCCACACGTATCCCGGATGTGACGACGTCCCTGGCCCCGCAATGGCCAGGGACGTCAGCCCAGTACGGCCCCGGTGCCCCCGTCGTTCCAGCGGCGGGGGCGGTGCCGTTTCCCGTCACCGGAGAACCGGTGACACGTAGGACATCAGCAGGTTCGCAAATCCATCTCACCACCATGCTGCGGACGGCCGGGCGGTCGCCGACCTCGTGCGCCACCATCTGCACATCGCCAACCAGCTCCACCAGGCGATCGGCGACCTCCACGCCGCTCTGCTCGACCAGGACGGCGTACTGCCTCCCTGGTCTCACGCCTTCCTCTACCAGGAGGTCGAGGACCTCAGCCGGCGGTCACGGTCCTCCAATCGGCGCAGTAAACGGCGCCGGGAAGGCCGGTGGAGGTCAGGAGGCGTGCAGGAAGGTGCCGGCCGGCCGGACGACGGGGTGGCCCCAGCGTGCGTTCACCTGGTCGAGGACCGGCTCGATGCGCAGTCTCGCCTCGCGTTCGGGGTCGAGGGAGAGCTGGGTGCCCGGTCCCTCCTCGGCCGGCGACAGCTCTTCGGCGGTGAGGACGATCCTCCGGGCCCGGGTGCTTCGCAGCGCCATCCCGTCCAGGATCCGGTACGCCGCACTCCGCAGGTCCTCGGTGTGGCCGGACGCCGTGGGCAGGGCCCGGGTCCGCGCGACGCCGGCCGCGCCGGCGAACCCGACGGTGAGGGTGACCTTGCGGGCGACCTGGTCGCGGCGTCTGATCCGCTCGTCGACGGTGACGACCAGGTCCAGGACGGCGGCCCGTACGCTCGCGGCGTCGGTCTCGTCCCGGCCGAAGACGGCGTGGGTGCTGGTCGACTCGGGCATCCGGTGCGCGGTGATGGTCCGCGATCGGTGCCGCGGGCCCGGTCGCGCAGCAGTCGTCCTTTCTTGCCGCCGAGGAGGCGGCTGACGACGTCCTCGGGCATGGCCGCGAGCGCGCCGACGGTGTGCAGGCCGAAGCGGCGCAGGGTCTCCGTCTGGGCGGGGCCGATGCCGTGGAGCTCGTCGAGGGGCAGCGGGTGGAGGAACTCCTCGATCGCGCGGTGGTCGGGGAGGTGGAGCACGCCGGAGGGGCTGGGGCGGGCGGACGCGGTGGCGGCGGTCGACCAGGTGTCGGCGATCCCGATGTGGACGCGGACGCCGTATTTGGCGAGGGCCTGGAGCTGGAAGCGCTGCGCGAGGTGGCGGGGCGCCTCGGAGAAGACGCGGGTCGCGCCGCGGAGTGCCGGGCCGCGCGCGTCGCCCCGTTGCACCTACACCGCCGAACTCGACCGCCTGTGCGGCGGCGCCACCTTCTCCCAGCCCGAGCACGCCCTGGACCGCGCCGGCACCGCAGCGGCGGCGCTGCGGGCCTTCGACGTGGGCACCGACGGCATCCACGCGTGCGCGCCGCTGCGGGCCGCGCATCCGGTCGGGAATGATGAGCCCGAAACGGGGCGTGCATACGTGCGCCAGGGATACGCGGAGTGGACGCGCGTCGAGCGTGATGCCTTCTCCGGGACCTGATCCTTCCCCTCCAGCCTCGGAGGCGTGACGGGGTATCAGTCCCCGAAACCGGCCGTGCTCTCCCCGGCTCCCGCGGCGCTGAGCCCTCCAGCCCCCTTCTGTTCCGAGCCGCCCCCGGCCACTGTCCATCCCGGCTGGTGCGTGCTGAGGTGGGAGCACCACGCCAGGGCCGCCGGCGAGGCGCTAAGGACCGACATACGGCTCGCAGGCGATGCCGTGTCGCCTTCCCGGTCGAGCGCCTCCCGGTATCCAGGCTCGCCGCGAAGCAACGGTGCTGCGCCAGCTTCCCGCGCCGCGTCACAGCTCTCGTAGTACGTCGCCGCGGGCGAGGCCGACTCCGGCGCTTCAGGCGTCACGGGATCGGACGTCTCAGTTTGTTGATCCGCCGCGCTGGCCAGAAGCCCACGGATCTCGACCTTGCGGACCCCGGCGTCGCCACAGCGGTCGGGGTGGTCCGCACCCAGGTGAGGCTGCGCAAGCTGGACTTCTGGACGCCCGAGCGTGTCGCACTGGCCCGTGACGGACGGGTTCGGTGGTCATGCCAGGGCAAACGACCAGCGAACCCGCCCGTCACGAAGTCAGCGCGCCGCTGCGGCGGGACCCGGGCAGCAGTCCTGATCGTTTGTGCACAATTGTGTGCAGCCGCGGGCCGGTTCACGGGAATTCGATCTTGTCCGGCGTGGGGCGGGTGCGTGGCTGGTCGATGCCGAGACTGACCCGGGCCCCGGTTCGGAAGGTACGGGTAGGGAGGAGGTCAGGCGCAGCGGAAGTCCTCGACGGGGTTGAGGTAGGGGGCGTCGAGCGGTCGGTCGGTGAAGAAGCGGGCCATCAGGTCGGCCAGGTCGGTGTCGCGTTCGATCTGGACGAGATGGTCGGCCTCTTGGACGGTGGTGAACCGGCCGCCAAGGTGGTCAGCGACGTGTCGTCCCGCCGGGGGCGGGGTGAGGGTGTCGTGTTCGCCGGTGAAGACGAGCACTGGCGCGGTGACAGCGGGCTCGGGCAGGCTCCATGGATGGGTCAGGAGACGTTCGTGATGGGTGATGTCCATCGCGAGTGCACGCTCGGTGAGGGTCGCGAACCTCTGGCGCATGAGGCGTGCGACGGCGGCTCGTCGGCGCACGACGCCGTGGTCGGGTGGGGCCATGAACTGCTCGACCATGTCCCGGGCCAGGTCGTCGAACTGGCCCTCGTCGACCATATGACGCCATCGCGTGGCTGCTGCCGTGTACTCGGGTGAGATCCCGGTGGCGGTTCCTCCCAGCATCAGGCGCGCGATGCGGTCGGGGTGCCGCTGGGCGAAGCGGAGGGCGATGGAGGCTCCGAAGCAGGCCCCGAAGACGTTGACTCGCCCGAGGGAAAGGGTCTCGGTGGCGTGGCGGACGGTGTCGGCGAGGAACTCCATGCCGAACTCGACGGGGAGCGGGTCCGCGTCTCCGTAGCCGGGAAGTTCGAGCGTCACCACGGTGGCGTGGGGCAGAAGCCATCGCTCGTAGCGCAGCCAGGAGAACCGGTCCTGCGAGGATCCGCCGAGAATGATCACGGGATCGGTCGAGGAGGACTCCGAGGCGGCCGCGCGGGCAAGGAACCGGAACCCGTGGTAGTCCAGCTCTTCGTCTGTCACTTGAATGACGCTGTTATGAGACACCCCCTCTGCATACCGGCAGAGCAACGCCCAGAAGGACGGTTTCGCGTCCGTTTCCTCCGGACGGGTGCCAACCGACCGCACCGGGTCCGCCCTCCCGGCTGCGAACGCCATCCGTCACGGGTACGTGATCTCGTCCGGGCCGGGGCGGCTCACCGATGCCCCGGCCGGACGCCCTTACACCTCAGGAAGAAAGCCCGCCGCGAGGGCCGCGCCCTGGGCCGACGCGACATCGCCACCGTCCTCCAAGGACCGGGCCCCGCCCTGCCCACTCCCGAGGCGCTGCACGCCTTCCTCGTCGCCTGCGATGTCGAACAAGCGCCACTTCCATGAGTGGCGCAGTACCTTCACACAGCTGCGCATCGCCCAGATGCCCGTCATCGAGGGCTACTCCCACGACCGCGGCGTGGCGGGCAACGCTGCCACGGGCCCGCGCAGCGCTGTCACGGGCGTCCGCAACAACCTCGACATCATCATCGGCCTCATCACCCTGCTCCTGATGATCGTTCACATCGTCCAGGGCAAGGGCCCCAACCCTCAGGGGGCGGTTCCGCAACGCCTTCGCGCTGCGGAACCGCCCCCGTGGGGCTGCTCAACTTCTTCCCCGCTGCCGGAACCGGCCCGCGCCCCTGGGGCTGGTCTCGTCGTCCGTTCCCTTCGGTCTGGTCGTTGTGGTCCTCGGCGTTGCCCGTGTACACGTCGTCCTCCTCGTGCTCGGCGGTGGATAGGGCAGGCGGTCGTGGTGGCCCCCAGCATCCGGGCCGGCGGCGCGGGCTTCACCGCGGCCGGACGGTGTCGCCGAGCCGCACGCCTCGGCCGCACCGCCCAATGAGAGCAGCTCGTCCCAGAAAGGGTGGCCCTGACGCGCAGGGCGCGTAGACCACCGTGAAACGGCGCGCCACGGCGCAGGTTCTTCTCGCTAGAATTCATTTCTCAAGCCCTGGGGCCAGTCGTCCTGAGCAGCGCCCTCGTTGACAAGACAGGGATATTTAGTAAGCTTTTCTCAAGCGCATCGTCACGTTTCCCAGGGCCGGATGGTAAGTGGACCAAGAGGTTCCACCAACAGGCCCGAGGCTTTACAGCGGACGTCTTCAGTTGCTATACTTAGATTACATCGAGGGCAATCCAGAAGCGCCACTTCAGTGACGTCGCGCAAGCGTGCCCGGATTGAGAAGGTCGGACTCAATCCGGGCCTTTTTGTACTCGAAAACCATAGCTCTGGAAATGAATTTAGGATGAAATTAATAACAAGGAGAGAAAGATGAGAATTCGAAAGTCTAGGAAGACTGACAGCCGTGACGATTACTCTGACCTGTGTGTATGCGGGTCAATGGTCGTAAGTCACCCTACGGTGGGACGCTTGTGGGGGACCTCTTCCGCAGGGAAGGGGGTGGCGAGGCTGCAGTGGGAGACCGCAAGGATGCGACTTGCGGCAAGTGTCCTCGCCATCTTTGCGATTATGCTGGTCACCTCCTTCAACCTCAAGGTCGAAATGACGAAGGGGAGGAAGGTCGCTGAAGTCCGAAACGGCGTGATGCACACCCAGGACTCTTTCGGCCTGGAGGTCGATGTAACCAGGGACTAGATTCGATTCGCGATCGAATCAATTTTCAACATGCCGAGTTCGCTCGGTATTTTTTATGCCCGAAAACTTTACCTGCACAGAGAAAGGAGAAAGGGGGTGAACCGCCTGCAGTGGCGGTGTGCCCCACCACAGGCCCCGCCCCCGACACCTCGTCGGAACCGGCCACCCTCCAAACCTCGACACCGACGAGGCGCTCCTCGCCCCGGCCCCTCCCGCGGGCACCCACCACCGCTTTCAGGGCCGCAAGCCCGGCCCTACCCGCCCCGCTGCGCAGCAGGCCGACAACCGCCGCCCAGGAACTCGGCCGGCCCGGCGCCGCCCCGGCCCTGCGTCCCACTGCCCTTTCCCCACTTCGGAACGGGCCCCTCCCGACCATGAGCCGGAGACTTCCCCCTTCTCGCCCTGCGGGAGCCGGACGCGCGCGCGGCGGCTGAGGCAGCCAGAAATGCCTGACACCCACCAGCGCGGTGGAGACTGGTCTGGGTGAGCACCCAGCCCGTGCCGATATGGCGTGCGAGGGCGAGGCCCGGCGCCCGGGAGGTCATCCAAAGGCAGTTCCGTCGGGCCGCCCAAGCCCCTGGACGGTCCTTCGGCGCGGCCCCGGGGCCGGCCCGTGAGGTGAGGGCGCGGGAAGCGCACGGATCGCACCAGTTCATCGTGCGGATCGCGGTCCACGTAGAAGAACCACGAGTAGGTCGAGGGGGGCTCCGGAGCCAAGGGGCAGTCGCAGATGCGGAGAAACGCCTCTCGACTCGGGTCCGGTCCGTCAGCGCGAGTCGGACGACCTGCCCGCCGTCCTCGTCGGTCAGCTGCCAGGTTCCCGTACCGGAGAGACGCCAGCCGTCCTCGAAGCCGAAGCCCTTCCGTCGAGCTTCTCGATAAGGGTTGTTCCGTCCTCATGGAGTACCAAGCGGGTCCCCTCGAGGTTCTCCCAGCCCCGGCTACCGCGGTCGCCGGGGAGTTGTGGAGCCTGTTCCCTCGTAGTACTGATAGGGGCCCACGCATGCAGTCAGAACGGCCAACATCACCATCAAACCAGCAGGGCTGCCACCCGCGCACGCAGCCTGCTTCCACCCGCCTTCAGGCCCTCTCGCCCCCAGCCTGCGTCGGTCAATCGACAGGAGCGGGCTGCGGGAAGTCACCTTGCCAGACTCGTTGAACGTGTTCAATTATGCGATTGAGGGCGCGCGTCACCTCCGCCTCCCGTATCCGGCCGCCGATGAGCATTGCGAACAGTGCTTTCGATACACGCCCTAAAGGGTGTTGCAGAAGGCTCAGTTCTGGGCATTTTCCCTGTATGGGCGGGGTGCTGCGGGCTGAGCCGGTGTGGGTGGAGACGTTCACGGGT